>JBKBQD010000002.1:0-457270 GCA_046292875.1 Fimbriimonadaceae bacterium | reverse complement strand
CAGCGTGGCGCCCTACGCCAGGACCGGCGAGGTCCATTTGCGCGTCACCGCCAAGGCCAGCAGCCGAAGCGACGCCGAGGCATTGATCCAGCCGGTGATCAGCCAGATCCGCAGCCTCCTTGGCCGCCATGTGTATGGACTCGACGAGGTCACCCTGGAGTCCGCCAGCCTTGATTTTCTGCGAGCGAGCGGCCAATCCCTCGCGGTGGCCGAAAGCTGTACGGGCGGCGTCCTCGCCGCGCGACTGACGGCAATCCCTGGGGCGTCAAGCGTGTTCAAGGGCGGCGTTGTGAGCTACACCAACGAAGCCAAGATCGCGATGCTGGGCGTGTCGCCCGAAACGCTGGTTCGCGAGTCTGCCTACTCCGAATCTTGTGCGCGCGAAATGGCGCTCGGGGTCCAGGCGCGATTTGGAGTGGACTGGTCCCTGAGCGTGACTGGCATTGCCGGGCCAGACGGCGGTACGCCGGAGAAGCCGGTGGGCTTGGTCTACATTGGGCTGGCCTCCCCGACCGGACGCGCTTCCGTGAGCGAACATCGGTTTCGCGGTCAGCGGGAGGACATCCGCGCACGAGCCGCCCAAATGGCACTGCTTTCACTGTACTTCGCATTGCAGAGCGAGAAAGGCGAATAATAGGGAGCATGTCGGTTCGGTTTGCCGTCCCCTCGGCGTTGCTCCTCGCCGCGCTTGCGGGTTGCCAAAGCTACGCGCCCGAGGCTGAGGCATCGGCACCCAGCGACCCGCCCGCCGTTGCGGTCATCACGGACTCCAACTTTCTTTTCGCCGGGAACCGACTCACGCGACGCGACCTGAGATTTCGGCTTGACAACCTGGACTACGAGCGGAACAATGCCCTGCGACCGGACCTGAGCGATCCACGGCTCACGGCGACGATTGCCCTCCTGCAAGACACCATCGCCCGCTCCGGCCAGGTCACACGGTTCAGCGTCGTCGCCAATGGTCCGGGAGTGCGGATTGTCCCGGACGTAGAGCTGCCCGAAACCTCAAACGTCAAGACCGTCGACCTCGTGATCGTGGGCGGCGAGATCGAATCGCTCACCACGGCCCTTGCCGCTCAAAAACGCGGACTGAGCGTGGCCGTGATCTACGCGGGACCGCTCGGAGGATTAATCTCAGACACCGGCGGAAACTTGCGCTATTTCGATGGGTATGACGGCACGCCACGCCCGGCCGAACAGCGCGAGCTTTTTCGCACCGCGCTCGGGATGTCGGACTTTGTCGCGGTGCCCACCGGCGTGTCGGCGAAGCTCGCGAAGCACCTCCGCGCCAAATACACGGGCAAAATCGCGGTCCACCCGATCGAAAGTTACGACCTGCTGAAGTTCACTGTCGACGCCCAGCGCGTCCGCGCGGTGACTCTGCCCGACGGTCTCACCTACGAAGCCCGCTGGTTTATCGACGCCGAGCCGGAGGCGCGCAGCGCCGAGAAAGTGGGCTTGGACTATTCAACGGTCACCCCAAACCTCTCCTACGGCATGGTTTTCGACCTGACCGGCATCACCAAGGCGGACCTGCAGCGACTCGCTGAGCACTCAAGATTCACGCCCGATCGGATCATGCAGCGGGCGGGCGTCACGGCCGCGCAAGTCGCAGCCGATCCCGTCGCCAGCAAGGCGCTGGAAAAGTTCCGCCGTGACATCAGCCGAAGCTGGACAAAGAGCCACGCCACCCACTCTTATGGCTACCGTGCTGTCGCTGGCGGCTTCGGTTTCTATATGCACTGCTTGGCCCTCAACAATCCCAGCAAGGACCTGGCCTTCCTGAACCGTGCCCGCCGCACGAGCGGCTTCAACATCTCATGGGCTGGAGGCGTTTACAACTTCAACAGCATCAGCTACACCTTTGACTTCAACCTGATGCAGCACGATCACACGCTGGCGCGCTCCCGACTCCGACCGATCACGGAGGTCGACGGCCCAGAGCTTGAGTCCTATCTGCGTTGGGTGACCGGCAACAACAGGCTAAAGCTCCGTCTGCCGACCCAGTTTTACGTTCGCAAAGCCAATGCGGTCTTTGAGACCCCACACCCTTATACGCGCAGCGATTTTGTCTCGCGGAGCCAAGTCAGTGGGCCGTATTGGATGACCTATCCCATGGACTATCGCGATATCGCGCCGCGAAATGCTCGCGAGTGGGAGCAGTTTGAGACCTTGTTCTGGCAGAGCCCCGGCCAGCCATATTGGATGTGCCGCACTTCGGTGACATATACGCGACTGGAAAACTTCTATCTGCTGAACAAGTCGATGCTCCCGCCGCGCTACATGGGCGGCACGAGGATTCTGCAAAACTTTATCAATACTGGCGTGGCCCTTGCCGAGGAGCTGGCCCGCAAAAAACGCGCATGACGCTTGCCGCTCTGGCTCTGGTTTTTCCTGCAATGGCCCCGCCGGTCGTCCGGTTGGCGCCGCTGGACAACCGCCCGGCGTCCCTGCAATACCCGCAAATGATCGGGGCAATTGCCGGTGTCGAGGTCCAGACCCCGCCTGAATCCGTGCTGGGCCGTTTCGAGCGCCCTGGCAACCCCGATCACGTGTTGGTCTGGCTGGAAGCCGAGTCGCGCGCGGCGCTGACACCGACGATTGTCAGCGCGGATATGATCGCCTATGGGGGCCTCGTTGCCTCGCGAACCTCAGCCACTTCCGAAGAGCGCGCGATTGAGCGGGTCCGGCGCCTGGCCGGAATCCGGAAGGAGTCCGACGCCGCACCGCTCTATGTCTTCTCCGCGATCACCCGTCTTGCGCCGACGGCCGTGGTCGCCAACGCCAAGTGGCGCGACACGCTGGTCCGCTACGTGCGTTTGCGCGAAGAGCAGCGCGCGGTCCCCACGAAAGACGGTCCGGCTCGGCTCGAACACCTGCGCAAGAGCCTGCCCGTGGGCGTTCTCGAGGACTACGACAAAGTGCGCCGCCGCAACCTGGCCATCCAGAAGGAACTGATTCGCCTCGTGGAGCGGGGCGTCATCGACTACTTGTTGCTCGGTCAAGACGACGCCGCCGAAACCGGCCCCCATATTCGCGAGCGAGCCGAGCTCCAACAACTTGCCGCGCGACTGAACGTGAGCGGTAAGGTCCTGATCTGCGAAGGCATCGATCAGCATGCGTCGGCCCTCGTTTCAAAAGCCGTCATGCGCCAGGTTGGCTTTGTTCCCAAGGTCGAAATCGTTTTCTCCGATGAATCAAAGGCCGACAGGGCCGCAAAGTTCGAGACCAAATCGATGCGCGAAAGTTTTCGCGAGCAACTGATTGCCTGTGGGGCGCGCCAAGCGCGGCCCGACGAGACACCCGACTATCGCCTATTTGTCAACGTGCCTGAGCCGCTTCCCACGGAGCGGGCAAAGTTCATGGCCAAACTGAGCGATGCCCTGGCCAATGGCGATCCCGTGGCCCTGGCCGACGTCAACATCGATTCGCGCGGCATGGCGGATGCAGTCCTGTTTGACTTCCTGCGCTCGCGCAAGCAGATCCCGTTTCTCAAGACCTACGGCGCATGGAACACGGCGGGGAACACGTTTGGGGCGGCGGTACCGGCGGCCAACTTCGTCGCTTGGAACCGCGCTGCCGAGCGTACCGGCATCGAACTGGAACGGGCGCGCCTGGAGTTCTTGCTCAACCGGATCGTGAACGACTATGGCTACCATCGCTGGAGCCGCCCGCTCGCGTACATGTTGGTGGATGACAGCCCGACCGCCGCCCGCGAAGAGGTTTACGGCGAGGAACTCATGGTGGTCAGCGAAGTCGTCCGACGCGATCTGTCCCGCCGGATCATCCAGCTCTTCGACGACCAGTTCCGCGGCCTGCGCGTCCGTGTCGTCGATCAGGAGTTCGATGTCGTCGCGATCGAGGATCCGCAGGTCCGGCTTCCCTGGCCGCGCGCCTACGAGGTGCTCGTCGAGTTCCGTTTGGTGCTTCAGCCCGTTCCCACTCGGCGCGGCGGCGGCGGATAGGCGCGGGTACATTCGGTCCGATGTTTGCCGTCGTCTTTCCCGGCCAAGGTTCGCAGAAGCCGGGCATGGGCCGTGACCTTGAAGCTCAGTTTCCCGAGGCTCGACAGGTCTTCGACGAGGCGTCGATCGCGACAGGTGAAGATTTGCGGCATATCTGCTTTGAGCTGGATGAAGCCACCTTGCGCCAAACCCAGCACGCGCAACTGGCCTTGTTCACCTGTGGCGTCGCGGCCTGGGAATCGCTCAAGCCCCACATCGGCGCAGCGATTCCGCACTTCATGGCAGGGCACTCAGTGGGCGAGTATGCCGCGTTGGTCGCAGCCGGGGTGCTCAGCTTGCCCGACGGTGCGCGCCTGGTTCGAGAACGGGGCCGACTGATGGCGGAAGCCGGCGCGAAGCAGCCCGGAGCAATGGCTGCTGTGCTCGGCTTGGAACTTCCCACGGTTGAGTGGGCTGTCGAACGGGCGCAATCCGTCGGGGTCGTCGCCGTGGCCAATGACAACGCTCCCGGTCAAGTCGTGATCAGCGGCACACCGGAAGCGGTGCAGGCTGCAAGCGAATTCGCAAAGGAGATCGGTGCGAAGCGAGTGTTGCCGCTCAACGTCAGCGGTGCGTTTCACAGCCCGCTGATGAATGAGCCAGCCGAAGGGTTTCGCGAGCCGCTCCGCCATGTCACCTTCCAAGGCTCGCCGTTTGGCATTCAGGTCGTGGCCAACGTCACCGCTGCCCCGATCGACGACCCTACGGAGTGGCCGGACCAGTTGGTTCGTCAACTGGCATCGCCCGTTCAATGGACCCAGACCATGGCCTATCTGGCCCACCACGGCGTTCACTTCGCCGTGGAATGCGGATCGGGTGAAGTGCTCTGCGGTCTCTTCAAGCGCGGCGCCCCCGCGATCAGCTCCGCCGCCGCCCACGACGCAAGCAGTGTGCATCACGCTGCCCGCATCATCACCGAAGGACGCCCCACATGAGATTCCAAGATCAAGTCGTCATCGTCACCGGCGCGAGCCGCGGCATCGGTCGCGCGATTGCCGCCGCCTTTGGACGGGAAGGCGCGGTGGTCGCCTGCCTGGCCACGACCGAAACGGGGGCTTCCGCGACCGCCGAACTGATCGGCAGCCAGGGTGGACGGGCCCAGGGCTTCGCGTGCGACGTCTCGGACGCAGCGTCGGTATCGACCACGTTTGCGCGGATGGAGTCCGAACTGGGCGTGCCGAGCGTGCTCGTCAACAACGCCGGAGTCACCCGCGACACCCTCCTCATGCGCATGAGCGAAGACGACTGGGACGCGGTGTTTGCCGTGAATCTCAAGGGAGCCTTCCACTGCGTGAAAGCCGTTTCGCGATCGATGATGAAGGCACGCTACGGCCGCATCGTCGGCATGTCCAGCGTGGTGGGGCTCAGCGGCGCGGCGGGTCAGGCCAACTATGCCGCCAGCAAGGCCGGAGTCGTGGGCTTTACCAAAGCGCTGGCGAAAGAACTCGGCAGCCGCGGCATCACCGTCAATGCTGTCGCGCCGGGCTTCATTGAGACCGACATGACCGCGAATCTGAGCGAAGAGATGAAGCAAAAGGTGGTCGAGACCGCGCCGGCGGGACGGCTCGGCACCGGGGATGACATCGCGGCCGCCGTCCTTTTCCTCGCCTCGAAAGAGGCCGCGTACATCACCGGCCAAACACTGGTTGTGGACGGCGGCCTCATCCTGTAGCCGTGACACATCCGACGGTTTGGCTGGCACAGTGGGACGTGGCCTGGGAAGACCCAGCCCGAAATTGCGCCGCCGTCGAAGACCTTCTTTCCGCCGATCCGGCCCCGCCTGGTGCCTTGATCGTCTTGCCCGAGATGTTCTCGACGGGCTTTTCGATGAACGTCGCAACGATCGCGGAAGACGAGAACGGCCCGACCCACACCTGGGTTCGGCGCATCGCCGCCGAAACGCGCTGCACCGTGGTCGCCGGGGTGGTTCGGCGCTCCCCAAGCGGCCGTGGCCACAATGTCGCCTACTGTGTCGGCCCCAATGGCCACCCGGTCGCCGATTTTGCCAAGGTTCACCCCTTTCGGTTCGCCGGTGAGCACGACCACTATGATGGCGGCGGTCAGGTCACAACCTTTGCCTGGGAAGGGCTGACCGTTTGCCCGATCGTCTGCTATGACCTGCGTTTCCCGGAGTTGTTTCGGTTGGGGGTGGACCACGGTGCGAATCTCTTTGTCGTCATTGCCAACTGGCCGACTCCTCGCGTCGACCACTGGTCGCTCCTCTTGCGCGCACGGGCCATTGAAAATCAGGCCTTCGTTGTGGGTGTGAATCGCGTCGGCGACGACCCGTTTGTGAGGTACCCCGGTCGCAGCGCCGTCATCGACTTTCTGGGGCGGACCCTCGTTGAAATGGGACCGCGGTCCGGCGTCGCCATCGCGCAGTTGGACCGGGACGGGCTGTCGGCCTATCGCGCCAAGTTCCCAGCGCTGGCAGATCGCCGGATTCTCATCCAGCCGCCTGGTGACCCTTCATGAGCGACGCCGGGCGATCTCTGTCGGGAACGGAACTCTCCCACATCCGCCATGAACTCCGGACCCCGATCAACGCAATCGTCGGTTACTCCGAAATCGTGGCGGAAGAGCTGGCAGACCTTGGCGAAGAGGGCCTGATCAAGGATCTTGCCAAGGTGCGCGATGCCGCCGAGCGGCTGCTTGGCATGATCGACGCCTATCTCGGCGACGGCTCGCCTGGCCACGCCCTGCCGGAAGCGACGACCGTTGAAACATCGCCCCTCACCACGGCCAAGCCCGCCCGATCGGCGATTATCGGACGCGTGCTGATCGTGGATGACGTCGCCGAGAACCGCGACATTCTTCGCCGCTACCTCGAGCGATTGGGGCACACGGTCGTTGATGCCGCCACCGGCGACGAGGCGCTGGACCTGGCGGCAAACGGCCACTTTGATGCCATGCTCCTCGACGTGATGATGCCCGGCATGGATGGCTATGCCGTGCTCGAACGGATGCAGAGCGACGAGCACCTGCGCGAAATCCCCGTGATCATGATCTCGGCGCTGGACCAGATTGACAGCGTCGTCAAGTGCATCGAGCGCGGCGCGGTGGACTACCTGGCCAAGCCGTTCGACCCCGTGCTGCTCCGTGCGCGCCTTGACGCCTGTTTGGAAAAAAAGCGCCTGCGCGACCAAGAGATCGACTACCTGAATGCCGTGGATCAAGTCACCGATGCGGCTGCCGCCATCGAATCGGGTCACTTCGAGACCGCCCAAATCAATCATCTGCAGGACCGGGACGACGCGTTGGGCGCGTTGGCGCGTGTCTTTAGCCGTATGGCCCGCGAAATCCAGGCCCGCGAAGCGCGCTTGCGCAGCCAGGTCGAGCAGCTGCGCATCGAAATCGACGAAGGCAAGCGGAAGAAAGAGGTGCAAGCCATCACCTCCACCGATTACTTTGCTGGCCTTCAGTCGCGCGCCGCCGAGTTTCGGTCCCGCCGCAAGGAAGACTAGCGGACGCAGACGCCGCTCGGCGGATATCATGACGGCGATGCGACGCGCGCTCCCTCCTCTTGGCGCGATTTTCATCACAGTCTTCTTGGACCTGCTCAGCTTTGGCATGGTCATCCCCGACATCCAGCTGCGCGGCGCGGCGCTCGGGGCCGAAGGCTTTGTTCGGGGGCTTGTCATCGCGGTTTTCAGCATCGCCCAACTGGCCACCGCGCCGTTGGTTGGACGGCTATCCGACGCCAAAGGACGACGACCGGTACTCCTGGTCACCACACTGCTCGCCACGCTGTCTTTCATCGCCTACGCGAACAGTCACGAGCTGTGGATCATGTTCGTCTCGCGCATCCTGGCGGGAATTGCTGGCGCGAACATCGGCGTCGCCTACGCCTATGTCGCCGACGTCACCACCCCCGCCGACCGGCCGAAAGGGATGGGGCTTATCGGAGCGGCTTTTGGGTTGGGCTTCATTCTCGGCCCGGTCACCGGCGCGGAACTGGTCCGCATCGGGGGCGGCACCCCGGTCGTGCTCGGCTACACCGCGGCCACCCTGGCGTTTCTCAACTTCCTCTACGTGTTGGTCGCGGTGCCGGAGAGTTTGACCAAAGACTCAAGCGATCGGCGGGCGACGCTCAACAAGCCGCTCGCCACGCTGCTGCGCGCCCTGCGTACGCCCGGCTTAGCGATATTGTTGCTCTTGTTCTTTGCCTACAACCTCTCGTTCTCGAACCTCGAGAGCACCTATTTTTTGCTGGCGACCGGAGAGTTCGCCCTGAGCCAAAGCGAAGCCGCCCGCATCCTGGCGTGGGTTGGTGTGGTGGGGGCGTTTATGCAAGGCTACATGATTCGGATTGTCTCGAAGCGGTTTCGTGAGCTCAGTCTGCTTCGAGTGGCGTTTCTGGCCCAGGCGCCCATCCTCATGTGTGTCCCGTTTGCCCGACCCTGGATCCCACAGCTGATTGGAGCGACTTTGCTGGGCATCGCCTCCGGTCTGGCGCAGCCCAGCCTGGGAAGCCTCATTTCAAAGACCGCGCCGCCCGACATGCAAGGCGGGATCTTCGGGGTAACTCAAGCGCTCGGCGCGATGGCGCGCATCCTGGGACCGCTCGCTGGAAACGCACTCTTCGATGTGCGCTACTGGGCTCCCTATGCGCTGGCGGCCGTCATCATGCTGGTTCCCGCCATTGCCGCGTTTCGGATTCCCCTTGGACCAAAGGACGACGCGTCGGACGGACCCGCTGGGGCGGTATCCTAATCGCTCGGCGCGGAGTTCCACGCGCCCATTCGGGACCACAGAATGAGCAGGAGCGATGCCCGGTAAGAAGGTCCAAGGCGAGGGCCTCGGCCCGATCTTTGGCGTCTTGATGTTTGTCGGTGGCGCGCTTCTGCTTGGCGTCACGTTCAAGCTGGCCTTTGATCTCTTCACGACCGACCCGCAGCGGGCGCTCGGTGCCAACAGCGCCACCGAGGGACTGGATCTCAATGCGGTGGCCGGCGCCGGCTATGCGCTGATCGGTCGCATTCTCCTGCTCCTGGTGATGTGTGCGATTGGCTCTGCCCTCGCCAACCGTGGCATCCGGCTTTACTCCGAATCGATCCGCGCCGCGAAGTCACCGCCTGAAAAGGAAACCCCAAGTGATTGAGCACATCTATCGGCCGCCGGTCGATCCAGCGGGGTGGACCTTGCTGGTTCTCCATGGCACTGGTGGCTCTGAGCAGAGCCTTCTGCCGCTGGCAGAAGCGGTCGCCCCAGCGTGGGGCGTGCTCAGTCCTCGTGGTCAGGTCTCCGAGAACGGTGCTTTGCGATTCTTCCGCCGCTTTGCCGAAGGCGTCTTCGATGAAGAGGATCTGGTGCAGCGGGCCGCGGAGCTCGCCGCTTTCGTTGAGTCCAGCGAGGTGGACCTGAGTAAGTTGGTGGCGCTTGGTTATTCCAACGGCGCGAACATGGCGGCGGCGCTGATGCTCTTGCACCCACGCCTGCTGGCGGGTGGGGTGCTGATTCGCCCGATGGTCCCGATTCGACCTTCAACGTTGCCCGATCTCAGTGGCAAGTGCGCGCTCGCGCTGGTCGGATCGTTCGACAACATCACCCCGCCGGACGGCGGTCGCGACCTTGCCGGGCTCCTCCGGTCCGCCGGAGCCGAGGTGGACCTTGTCAGCCTTCCTGCAGGTCACCAACTCACCCGCGAGGATGTTACGCATGCCTCGCGGTGGCTCGATGCCATCGTTGCGGCTGCTTCGAAAGACTAATCGCTGAAAAGACTACACGGCCTTTGTAGGGGATTGGTACCTGCGACCGTGCCAAGTTCACGTTGTCATGAATTTACGACACGTGCTCATGTTCATTCTCGTCATGGTCGGCTTGTACGGGTGCGGCGGGTCCTCAAGCTCGGGCCACCCATTTGAAGGCCAGTTCACGGGAACCTATCTCGGCCTCGATACGAGTGAGAGGGGGGATGCGACCATCGTGGTGACTTCCCGTGGTGACATGTCGCTCAGCCTGTCGACGTCCGCCGGGGCACTCCCGATGCAGGGATCCGTTGATCATCGCGGCAATTTCACGACGAGTGCCTCGGCGGGAGGCGAAATAGCCACGGCAACGGGCAGCCTCCAGCGTGATGGGACCGGAGTGCTCGGCACATTCACCTTCCGGTTCCGCGGAAGTGCGGCGCGCTATCGCCTCGATATGTTTGAGGTTCGGTCCGCAAAGCCGCCCTCAACAAGCGAAGGGCCGGCCGGACCGTTGGCCGAAACCGCAAAGTCTCTCTAAACCGCAGTCCGGGACGCACCCTTGCGTCCCGGCGTTTCACCCGACGCCGCACGCCTTTGTGCGACCTATTTGCGGTCGGATTCACGTCCTTATTGCATCATGGCTACCGCCAAACCTGCCGATGTTGCCTTTTATCAGGGCACCGGCACCATCCCGCGATTGATCATGTTCGCCGACCGCTCGGACGTGCACCATGTGGCCATCGCCAATACCCGCACCACGGTCGTCGAAGCCGTGCATTCGGGGATCGCCACGAACCCCCTTGCCTCCACCCTGATCGGCAGTCGACAAGTCTGGCTGGGGACGCATGCGGCGGGGCTCGATCCGCAGCCCATTGTGGACCGCGCCAACTTCTATGTAAGCCAAGGACATCGGTATGCCTACGAGCAAATTGTCTTGCTGGCGTTTTTGACGGCGACTCGACGCCTTCCGTGCACGCCAACATTTCAGCGCTTTTTGCGGGCGACCCTCGACCGTGCGGCGAAGCTTCTCGCGGGACTGGTGCCCAGAAATCGAAAGGCGATGATCTGTTCCGAACTCGTTTACCGGTGCTTTCTCGACTGCGTGCCGACCCACCCTGGATATGCCATCCGTCCGATTCCTGGCGCCCAGCCAGTCATCGCCGCAGTACCTCAGATCAGCCCAGTGAGCCTAGCGATGACGCGGGTCGACGCGTTCGACCAAGCCCTGTCAGCGGGGATCGAGTCGATGCCGTTCGCTGAAGAAGTCGAACCCGAATTTGAAACGCTCGCCGAGCGCTATCTCGCCGAGCTCGAGGAAGAGGTGACGGAGCGGATGCCTCTGGATGAGGTCGTCTTCCAACCCGACACGGCCCTTTCTCTGGCCACCTATGCATCCCTCATGGTGTCGTTTTGGAGCGGACCATTCCCGCCAGATGCTCCCAACGTCACCGCGGAGGCTCTCCTGGAGCCGAGCCGGCAACGCTCTGCCTCAGTTAGCAAGTTTGCCGCGTCCGTCGTCCCGAAGTTCGTCACACCGGGTGACCTGCGTCGATCGACATCCTTTCGATCGGTACAAGTTCACCCGTAAATGTTGCTGCTTACTTTGCTGCCAGTGCCGCTTCCACCGCGTCCCGAATATCCTTCGTTTGCGGGGTCATCTGCGGCGGGAAGCGGCGAATCACTTTGCCATCGCGCCCGATGAGAAATTTTGTGAAGTTCCAGCCGATCTCTTGGCCGCCCGTCTCTGCGATGAGCCACGTATACAGCGGATGGATCTGCGGACCCTTCACCACAATTTTTTCGAACATCGGGAACGTCACGCCATACTTCTCCTCGCAGAACTCCTTGATCTCGGCGTTCGTGCCGGGTTCCTGGTTGCCGAACTCATTGGCCGGAAAACCCAGGATCACGAAGCCAGCGTCTTTCTTCTCCTTGTAGAGCGCCTCCAACTCCTTGTACTGCGGCGTCAGCCCGCACTTGCTGGCGACATTGACCACCATCACGACTTTGCCCTTGTATTCAGCAAGAGGCTTTTCCTTCCCGTCGATGTTCTTCATCGTGAAGTCATAGAGTGCAGTGGCCGGGCTGCCAAAGGCCATCACGGCGGCGCAAGAAAGAATGGCGATCATGACAACAGAGTACTACGTCTTGCGGCCATCCTTGATTCGCGCCCCTTCGAGCCGCATCTCACTCGGGACTTGCTCGAACCCTGTTGAGGAAGCGCTGGCCTCGAAACCCCGCGAGTTCGCAATGTCAATAAGGCAGCTTGGCAACGGCTTTGGCAATGAGGGCCAGCGCGATGCAGGCCATCGCCATGAGACCCGTTCCGCAACTGAAGCCAGCAAGCAGAACGGGCGCGTAGCGGGCCCAGTTCTCGGCACCGTAGCGCTTGGCCAACACCCGGCGGCCCAGGATCGCGCCCGCCAGCTGAGGAATCGTGTAGGCAGGAAAGAGACCCAAGCCTCCGATAAAGCCATAGAAGAATAAGAGAGGCACTTTGAGTGCCGAGCAAACGGCGTAGGCCACCAATCCTCCTGCCGTACCATAGCCAATGTAATCCGGACGAATCGCCCTTTGGAACCAGTTCGTCCCCTCCTCTCGTGGCAAGTTGATTTGCTGGATGACTGCCTGCATCTGCGCTTGGACGGGCCAGAAGTTTTGCGCATAGGGGAACTGCGGATTCGGCAAGGCGTTAGTGTTCCAGAAGAAGGACCAAAAGCCAAAACTGGCTGGCAAGATCAAGAAGAGCATCAGGACTTCGGCTTTCACGATACTCACGAATTTGGTGCCCGTGAGTTCGACCTCGCGAAATCGCTGAGCCACGCCGCCGTGATCGGCCAGGGGTATGGGGGCAAACCACACATCCACGCGCTGGTACCCGCTTGCCACGATACTCATCTCCTTCATGTAGGGAAACGAGACGCCGCGCCCGGTGATGCCGATCATTCGCGCCGAGATGTAGCTGTTGATGGGACTCCACACGAACCCGAAAAAGAGCAGCAGCCAAATCGGAAACGACGGCAGCAGGATGCGGCACGCGATCACCAGCACCAGCGTCGAGCCAGCCCAGATCATCAGCGCCAAAGCGATGGGCACATCCCCGCGCCCCGGCGGCGGCGCCAGGGCAATCGACCGCTCGACTGTATTCTTGCGCGCCACCATAAACGCCTTACTGACCATCGCAATGCCGATAAAGGCGATGGCAAGGTTAAGCCCGATACCGATGGATAGCCAGAAGTCCATATCGACCGCGATCTTGGCAGTTAAGGCGCCGGATCCCAGCCGATAGTTGGGCAATAAGCCGTTGTGAAAGAGGATCGGGTTCACCAAGATCATGCCGACCACAGAGGCCACACAGGAACCCAATACGATTTGATATGGAAGCACAAAGCCGACAAGCACGTTCCCGAGTCCGAAGGAGAGACCCACGATCGCCCCGGGCATGAAGTTCTCCATGGATACTGTGTAATCGGCAAAGGGTATCGGGAAGATCGTCACCGCACTCCCGAATGCCACGCCCGTCAGCACCGGCAGACCGATGTACACGATCCCGAAGACCATGCCGATGACCGCGCCGGTCGAAAAGATGCTCCAGCGCCAACTTTCGGTCCCTGCTTCGGCCAAGGCCGTGGCGCCAGAGGCAGCCACCGGCGCGTACGGAAACGGAAGCCGCTCGACATCGGCCGTCGCGCGAAACAGGGCATAACCCAGACCCATCCAGCTCGCTCGACCACAGACCTCGGTGAGCAACAGGAGGCCGATGGGTTTCCACCAATCCATATGCCACAGCTCTCGCTGAACGATCGCGGGACTATCGGGCCTTGGAATGGCCCAGTCCGGGATCATGTGGGCGAAAGGCTGCGCGGGCGGGGAGCCGATGAAATACGCATTCCAAATCATCCATGCGAACGGCCCACCGCTCAGCCCCTTGTCTGCTGCCAGCACCGTGGTCAGCGCCGCGGCGATGTAGAAAAGGACGTAAATCTCCTGTTTGCGCAGCGGCTGGAAGCTGCGGCGCGCCACTTCGGCAAAGAGCACAATGGTCACCCATTCCGCCGCTTCACCCATGCCGTGACCCGCCATGAGGCCGAGGTACATCCCCCCCGGGATCATGAAAATGGCGATGAAAATCGCGCCAATGACGGACTTGATCGTAAAGCCGTCGCGAAACTGAGGCTCGGGCGCAGGTTCGAGGGGAGCGTTTTCGACTGCCGGCCCCGCTGCCATCCCAGCGTCAAGGTTTCGTCATACGGCCACATGATTCCTGCCAAGCGCCCAGCCGGATAGGCGGTAACCTCGACTCGTGATCGGCAGATTGGTCGGCGAAGTCGTCGAAGCGAGCGAGGGAGTCGTGCTGATTGACGTTCATGGCGTGGGTTACGAAGTCCGCGCCCCGCTTTCCGTCCAAGCGCTGCTCCCCGATCCGGGCAGCCTCGCGACGCTCTGGATTCGTACCGTCGTTCGCGAAGACGATATCTCGCTCTACGGCTTTGGGTCTCGCGACGAGCGTCGCCTCTTCGATCTCCTCACCGGGGTCAACGGCTGTGGACCAAAGCATTCGCTGGCGCTCCTCGGGCAAGTGGGGGAAGAAACGATCCTCCGTGCCGTCCAAACCCAGGACCCCAAGCCGCTGACTCGTGCGACGGGGGTCGGCGCCCGCCTAGCCGAACGCATCATCCTTGAGCTGAAGGACAAAGTCGACGTGGAGATCATCACGCGCAAAGTTTCGGCGACGCCGGCAGCCCCGGGAGATGAGCTT
This sequence comes from Fimbriimonadaceae bacterium, assembly GCA_046292875.1. Lineage (GTDB taxonomy): Bacteria > Armatimonadota > Fimbriimonadia > Fimbriimonadales > Fimbriimonadaceae > JBKBQD01. The sequence continues at coordinate 442,817 of JBKBQD010000002.1, read as the reverse complement.
GTTGAAGCCCTGCAGGCTCTGGGCTATCGTCGGGCCGAAGCGGAAGCAGCCGCCCAAGAGTTCCCGGCAAGCGAGGGGACCCTGGAAGATCGCCTCCGCTTGGCCCTGCGGAGGCTGCAGCGATGAATCGCGAAGGCGAGCTGAGTCCCCAATTGGGGCGAGAGGACACGCCGCTGGAGCTTTCCCTGCGTCCCCGACGGCTAGACGAGTTCATCGGCCAGGAGGCGTTGCGCCGCAACCTGGCCGTCTTCCTCCGCGCTGCGCGCGAGCGATCCGAGCCGCTGGACCACCTCTTGCTCTACGGCCCACCGGGCCTGGGAAAAACCACGCTGGCCCACATTGTCGCCACGGAGATGGAGACGACGATCCATGTCACGAGCGGTCCTGCGGTCGAGCGCCCGGGCGACCTGGTCGGCATCTTGACCAACCTGGAGCATGGCGCGGTCCTCTTCATCGACGAAATCCACCGCCTGAGCCGCCCGGTCGAAGAGATTCTGTATCCCGCGATGGAGGACCGCAAGGTCGATATCCTCATCGGCAAAGGTCCAGCAGCACGCTCCATCCGACTGGACCTGCCTCCGTTTACGGTGGTTGGCGCGACCACGCGCCAGGGACTGCTCACCGGTCCCTTGCGTGATCGGTTTGGCATTGTCACTCACTTTGCGTTTTATGATCACGACGCCTTGTTCGAGATCATCGGCCGCTCAGCCCGGATTCTCGGCTACCGCATTGATGAGCACGGCGCGAGGGAGATCGCGCGACGGAGCCGAGGCACACCGCGTATCGCCAACCGACTGCTGCGCCGAGTTCGCGACTTTGCCCAGGTCGACGGGCGAGAGTCCATTGACCTGCCGATGGTCGAATACGCGCTCAATGCCCTCGAGGTCGACCCGCTCGGCTTGGACCGCGTGGATCGCAACGTGCTTCTGGCGATCATTCAAAAGTACAACGGCGGGCCTGTGGGACTGGAAACCTTGGCCGCGAGCGCAGGAGAAGATTCCGGCACCATCGAGGACGTGTACGAGCCGTACCTCCTGCAGCAAGGCCTCATTCAACGAACGCCACGAGGACGAACCGCGACAGACCTCGCCTACACGCACCTTGGCCTCAATCCGCCTCCCCGCAAACCTTCCGAGCCGAACCTCTTTGAAGAAACGTCTTAACGTTACAGCCCTCTAAACATGGGGCTGGCCCTCAGGTGCTACCATAAAGGCTCACTCAGGAGGTTCCCCGGGGCTTTGGCGATCGATACCAGCGACTTCAAAAACGGCATGCACATCTATCTGGACGGCGACGTGTACACCATCGTCGAGTTCCAGCACGTCAAGCCAGGCAAGGGCGGAGCGTTCGTTCGAACCCGGATGCGGAAAGTCAAAACGGGGGCGACCCTCGAAAAGACGTTCCGAGCGGGCGAGCGCGTGGAGCAGGCCTACGTGGAAAAGCGCAAGATGCAGTATCTCTATCGCCAAGGCGACGAGATGGTCCTGATGGATTTGGACAGCTACGAGCAGATCCCTGTCCTAGAGAAGGATCTTGGCGATCAAGCGAAATACCTCAAGGAAGATATGGAAGTCGTTTGCTTGGACGCCTCGGGCGAGATTCTCGGCTACGAGATTCCCAACTTTGTCGAGCTGGAAGTCGTGGAGACCGACCCAGGTTTCCGCGGTGATACGGTGAGCGGCGGGAGCACCAAGCCCGCGAAGCTTGAGTCCGGTGCAACGATTCAAGTACCTTTTCATATTAACGAAGGGGATGTCGTAAAAGTCGATACGCGCACCGATGCCTACTTGGAGCGGGTGAAGAAATAGCCCGTTAAGCAGTGAATGGGAAAACCCCGGCACGTCGATATTGACGCAAAACCCTCCGACGGAATCCTTGGATTCTTGGAGGGGGCCGCCAAGTTTGCCTTTTTCTTTGGCTTGATCGTGCTGATTCCCACGATCGCGTTCCTCTTTATCACCTTCCAGAGGTTCTCTACCGGCGATACCCAGGCAGCCCAGGACACGATGGGCAACGTCGACCTGCTGACGAAGGCGGCCATTATCGGTGGTCTTCTGGCAGGCATCGGCACCGTCGTGATCCTTTGGGATGAATCGGGATTTCTCGGGCTCTTCGCAATTCTCGGCGCAGGATTGTTTCTTGCCCCAATCGTGGCGCCGATGATGTTCAACGTCGCCGGCATCGGGGATGTCGGCTCGCGCGCGCTGCAGTCCATTCAATATGGTGGATTGTCGCTAGGAGCCCCGGTCCTCATTGGCTTGCTCGTCAATATGGGCCTACAAATGCGCGAAAGGATCGTTTCAGGCTCCCGGGCCGACCAAATTAAGTACGGCCGCGGCGTGCGCGTGGAGCGGGACCAGCAAAACGTCTTTATGGGCAAGTGTTGGCAGTTGCCCTTCTGCCGAACGTACATCCGTGAGAAGTGCCCCATCTTCCACTCCAAGCGGACCTGCTGGCGCGAGCGAGTGGGCTGCATGTGCGAAGAGAAGGTCATCCGCGACGCGCTCGCCAACAAGGTCATCCCCAAAGACGCCGTGGCTGCTGCGACGTTCATTCCATATAACCGCCAATTGCCTATGGCGGTAAAGCGCGAGCGCTGCCGTCAATGCGTGATTTATAACGAGCACCAAAAGCAGAAGTACAAGCTCGTCCTGCCCATGGTGGTCTTTCTGTTTATTGGTCTCTATGCGCTCAGTCGCGGCCCGGCAGTCGAAGGAGCCGACGCCCTGATCCGATCCATGAACAGCCGGTACGACACCCTTGTGAATCCCGGACAGGGCCAAACGCCGCAAGAGCCGGTCGCAAATCAGACTCCATCCCAAACACAAACGGCGCGGCGCGTCGAACAGGCGGTGCCGGTCGCGTTTCGCGAAGTACTCGTCCTCGCCATTTTTCTCATCGGCTTCTCCTACGCGATCAAGCTCACCGAGTTCTTGATCTTTCGCCTCAAAATCTAAGGTGCCGTCCTTTTCCACTCCGATCGTCCTTGACGGCGCGCATGGCGAAGGCTCCGGGGCGCTGTTGAGAACCGCGCTGCAAATGGCGGCGCTCACCCAGCAGCCGGTCAAACTCGTCAATATCCGGTCTGCCACTCAAAAACCCGGATTAAACTCAGAGGACCTCACGTTCATCCGCGCTCTGGCTCGTGCGTGCCAGGCAGAGACGGTCGACGCCGAGTTTGGCGCCCACTCCCTCACCTTCACCCCGACACGCCGGATTCGCTCCATCAACGAATCGGTTCGGATTGCCGAGGGTGACGGCGAGCCGGGAAACGCTGGCGCCCTGGTTGTCGCCCACGGCTTGATCCCGTGCCTCGCACGAAGCGGCGCGTACAGCGCCTTCACCGTAACTGGCGAAACGTACGGCCACAACGTCCTCAGCTTTGACTACTACAGCGCGGTCACGTTGCCCGCCCTGCGACGCATGGGACTTTACGCGACAGCGCAAATGGCTTCCGCGGGCTATGGATGGGGCGCTCGGGGCGAGGTCGACGTAGAGGTGGAGCCCAGCGTATTGTCGGGCGTCGATTGGTCGACGCGCGGCGACGTTCGCGAATCTCGCGGCATCGTGGCCTACTCCGGCGTCCAGCCAAGCGTCGGCGCCCGCGGCGTTTCCCACCTTGAAAACCTCGCTCGCAACTATGGGCTCAGCCTGGAAGCACAGGCCGTTGAAACCCCCTCGCGCACGCCGGGCGCTTACGTGACGGTGTGGGCCGAGTGTGAGAACGGTTTGGGCGGCGCCACGTGCATGGGCGCCAAAGGGATGCGGATCGAAGCGGTGGCCCAGCGCGCTTTCGAAGGATTGCGTGCTTGGCTGGAGTCGGGAATGAGCGTGGATCCCTACCTCGCTGATCAGTTGCTCGTTCCGGCGTGCTTGGCCGAAGAGGACGTCGTCTACCGCGCGCAAACGGTCACGCTGCGGCTGCAAACCATGGCGTGGGTGATCAAACAGTTTTTGCCGATTCGCTTGTCGATCCGGGGCGAGATCGGCAAGCCGGGCCTCATCACGGTCAGGAAATAGCTTGACCCATATCGTGGCGCAAGTCATCCAGACACTGAGCGACCCGCGTCCATTCTTCGTGGGTGGATGGGTCGTCCTTCGCCCAAAGCGCGGCCAAAGCCGTCTGGGCAAACGACCATCCCCATAGCCGCTCGATCGCATGTCCGGTGGAGCGGGCGAAGCCTTCAAGGCGACGCTGGCTTCGCGCCTTCAAAGCGGGTCCCTTTTCCAGCGAACCCAGCGGATTCCGCATGAAGGCAGAGATGTCGTACGCGGGGTCGCCGCAAAGGCTTTCCGGATCGATCGCTAGCCAGTTGTCACGGTGTCGCAACACATTGAAGTGGTGCAGATCGCCGTGGAGCAGGACCGGCGCCGGCGAAGTCGCAAGGAGCTTTTTCGAGACTTCGGCTGCCCGGTGAAACATGGGTGATGCGCTCTCTGCCAGCCAAAGCTCGCGCATCCGGTCCTCCAAGGTGATGGCGTCATACCGCGGGGCCTGGTGAATCCGCGCCAGCAACTTGGCCACCACCAGGACGGCTTCATCGTCGCTGAGGCCGCTCTCGGCCAAGTGGGTCCCCGGATCAAGGCAGGGCATGAGCGTGCTTCCCGATTCAGGGTCGTGACCGAGGATGGTCACGCCCCCAAAGTCCGCCAGCGCCATCGCGCTTTGCGCGGCGCGAAAGTCGCATCGATCGGGATCTGGAGTTTTCAAAACGACGTCGCCATACGTCCCATGACGACCCCGCCACACCAGTGAGCACGTCGCGCCATTCAGCGGTGCTTCTAGATCAACGCCCCAACGCGCGGCGCACCGTTCCAGCGCCTCCAGCAAGGCTACACGCCAACGCTGCCCCGCGCCGCCCGAAAGGCGCGGATCGCGAGCTCGAAATCGTCGTCGGTGTGCGCAGCCGAAGGCATCGTTCGGATACGCGCCTTTCCTCGGGCAACCGTCGGATAGACAATCGACAGCGCGTAGACCCCTTCGTCCCATAGGGCACGTTCGAAGGCTTGCGCCTTACCCTCATCGCCGATGAAGACGGGAGTAATCGGCGTCTCGCTGCCCATCGTGTCAAAACCTTCCGCAGCCAGCATCGCCTTCCATCGTTCAGTATTGGCCCACAATCGCCGCATGGGCTCCGGGTCGTTTTCCATCACATCGAGCGCGGCAATGAGCGCCGCCGCCACCATCGGTGGATGCGCCGTACTAAAGAGATAGGGCCGTCCTCGATTGATCAGCCAGTCCTTGAGCAGCGCCGAACCCGCGATATAGCCCCCAACTACTCCCAGTGCCTTGGAAAGTGTCCCCAATTGGATGTCGACACGCCCATACAAGTTGAAGTGCGAAGTCGAGCCCGCCCCATTCTTGCCAAGTACGCCGCTCGCGTGGGCGTCATCCACCATGACGAACGCATCATACTGCTCGGCAAGTTCGACGATGTCCGGGAGCGGCGCAATGTCGCCGTCCATGCTGAAGACGCCATCCGTAATGATCATTCTTTTCTCGAAGCCTTGCGCTCTTTTCAAGATATCTTCGAGATGCTCCATGTCCTTGTGACGATAGACCCAGCCTTCGCTTTTCTTATAGGCAGCCGGACTTAAACGCACGCCATCTATGATGCTGGCGTGGTTGAGCTCGTCGCTGATCACGACGTCTTTGTCGGTCAATACAGCGGGGATACAGCCCGAATTCGCGGTAAACCCACTCGTGAAAACGAGCACCGCCTCCACATGCTTGAACTCGGCCAGGCGTCGTTCCAGCGCGTCGTGAACTTCCATCGTCCCACCGATCCAGCGCACGGCGCCGGCGCCCACGCCCCACCGCTCGATCGCCTCCAGCGCCGCCTGCCGAACCTTGGGGTGATTCGCCAACCCCAGATAGTTGTTGCTGGCCAAGTTGACGACCTCTTTGCCGTCCATCACGACGCGGCCGCCCGCCGCTGAATCCAGAATGCGGGGAACCTTGTAGAGGTTCTGGGCGCGAAGCGCGTCGATTTGGCCGCCAAGCCACGACTGAAGGCCTTCGTTCATGACCGCAGAGTTTATCTGGCTCAGACCTCGGCAAAGGTATCGTCCGAACCACTGTGACCGAAGACGCTCGCCTGGAAACCACCATTGAGACCGACTTTCGGCGTCAACTCGACTACGCCGGATATCTCGACTTGGACAAGCTGCTGGACGCCCAGCACCCACTGTCGCGGCCGGAGCACCACGACGAGATGCTCTTTATCATCCAGCATCAAACCTCCGAACTCTGGATGAAGCTGGCGGTCCACGAGCTCAAAGCCGCGGTGGCGCACGTGCGCGAAGACGAGCTGCCGCCCTGCTTCAAGATTCTTTCGCGCGTCAAGCAGATTCAGCGGATGCTGTTCGAACAGTGGGCAGTCCTCGAAACCCTGACCCCGAGCGAGTACGCCCAATTCCGGGGCGTCTTGGGCCACGCCAGCGGACTGCAGTCCTACCAAAACCGCATGATCGAGTTCCTGCTTGGCAACAAAGACCGTGCGCTGTTGAAGCTCTTCGAACACCTGCCCGACGTTCATGCGGAACTGTCGCGCCTGTTGCACGCTCCGAGCCTCTACGACGAGTTCTTGAGGTTCCTCCACCGCTCTGGATTCGACTTGCCTGCGGAGGCGATTGAGCGGGATTGGTCCGAGCCTTATGTCGAGCATCCGTCGGTCATCGAAGTCTTTCAACAGGTTTATGGCGCGCCCGACAAGTACTGGAATGCGTACGAAATGTGCGAGAAGCTGGTCGATGTCGAGGAGTACTTTGCGCTTTGGCGATTCCGCCACGTGAAGACGGTCGAGCGGATCATCGGCTTCAAGAAGGGAACGGGCGGCAGCTCCGGTGCGCCGTTCTTGCAGCGCCGCCTCGCCATTCGCCTGTTCCCCGAACTCTGGGACGTCCGCACCAGCATCGGGGCATAACGGCAACGGAGTCCGGCGGAAACTCTAAATTGGGTGTCCATCCGTGCGAGAGGGCGGCTTTACCCACGCAGGCTGCGGCAAACCACCCGAGTGGCGAGCGACTTGTTCAGCGTATAGAAGTGAATACCCGGCGCCCCGAGCGCGAGCAGCGCCCGGCACTGGTCGATGGCCCATTCGATCCCCGTTGCCATGACGGCCTGCTCGTCGTCGCGCACCTTGTGGAGTCGTCCGACCAACTTGGCGGGAAGCGACGCGCCGCACATCTGGGTGAACCGCTCGATCTGCGCGACGTTCGTGATCGGCATCACCCCCGGAATAATCGGAACGGCGATCCCGGCCGCGCGAGCGCGCTCGATAAACCGCAAGTAAACCGCCGGCTCGAAGAAGAGCTGTGTGATCAGGAAGTCGACCCCCGCATCGACCTTCACTTTGAGCCACCGCAAATCGTCGTCGGGCGATGGATTTTCAATGTGCCCCTCCGGATAACAGGCGGCGCCAATGCAAAAGCCTTGCCGCTGCCGGATAAAGGCCACCAGTTCCGAGGCATGCGAAAAACCGTCCGGATGGGGCGTGAAGCTTGATTCGCCGCGAGGGGGGTCGCCCCGCAGGGCCAGCACGTTCGGCACGTGAGCCTCGTCAAGCTCATCCAGAAAGCGCCCTATCTCCTCCCGCGACTGCCCAACGCAGGTCAGATGGGCCACGACTTGCACGCCGATCTCGCGCTGAATCCGCGCTGCCATCTCGACCCCGACATTGCGGGTACCCCCACCTGCGCCATACGTCACCGACACAAAGTCCGGCTCCAGTTCGGCCAAGTGTTCGACCGTGGCAAACAAACGGCGAATCCCTGCCTCGGTCTTCGGCGGAAAGAACTCGAAGGAGAAAACGGGCTTTGGATGTTGAAGTCGATCGGAAAGGCGCATCGCAGTTGCGGCGCGGCCCTGGCCACATTGCCCGGCGTCACGGCGTTGCCGAGGGTACCTGCAATGGCCCACGCGAACATCAAGGCCCGTCGAGCCGTTAGAATTGGCCGTGTCTGGTTCGCCGTTCGGAAAGCCCTTGGCCCCGACGGTCTATTTGAAGCGGAATGCGGGGCGCATCGCGCCGCTGTTCCTTGTGATTGTTCTTGCCGTGCTGCTGATCTCCGGGATCGTCACCATGATGAACTCGATCCCGCTGTCGATACGAACGATCTACAGCTACTCCAAGGAGTTCATGGGGGCCCTGAGCCGTGGAGATGCCGCGCTTACACCGCAGCTTCGCTCGCAGATCGAGTCGCAGGCGCCGGTCCCGGTCGAACGGTTGATCGAATGTCGAGGCGCACCGATTTCGGTGATCAGCATCGTGGGCAAGTGGCGCTTTGCCGTCCTCGGCCTGCATGAGGGCGACATCACGTATTTTCTGGACCGCATGGGCGCCCAAAACTTGCGCGGACGACTCCCTGAGCCGGGAAAGCCGGAGGTCGTCGTCAGCGAGAACATCGCCCGCAATCTGCGTCTGCAGATCGGCGATGCGCTCCTTAGTCCCGAGGACTCCGAGAACTACTCGCCCTTCGAGGTGAAAGTCGTGGGCATTGCGGACGCCCACCGATGGTTCGCCGTCACCAGCTACGAGTACTTGGCCGAGAACCACTTTCCGCCTATCGACAGCCTCCTCGTGTTCGCCAGAACCGAGAGCGAGCAGCGGCAACTCGAATCATGGGCGCTGGAAGCGTTCAAAGGGCAGCGCGCCGAGATCCTCGCCTGGAGCAAGCTCGAAGAAGAAACCAATGACATGTTCAAGATCCTCTACCAAATCTTGAACTTAGTGATTGCTTCCTTGGTGATACTGGTCTCGCTCATGATGGGCTTGCTGATCAACATCTATCAAAATCAGCGGACTGTGGAATATGGGCTCTTGCAGGCCATCGGCTACACCAAGAAGCGGCTGGTCGCACGTGCGCTCACCGAAACGGCGCTGATCCTCATCGGCAGCTGGGTCCTCGGTGCCGCCATTGCCTTCGGGTTGCTGAACTTCGTCGAGAAGCGCCTGTTCTATCCGCGCGCGTTCATGCTCGATCCGACGGACCTCGGTGCATACCTGTACACTCTTCCCGTGCCCTTGGCCATCTTGCTGGTCGCCACGGTCACGGTCATCGGACGGTTCCGACGCTTTGATCCCGTCGCCATTGTCGAGCGGAGGCTCGTATGATCGCGGCGATCGCGGCGTCGCTGGTCTACGACGACCACGGCCGTCGCGTTCATGCCGTGCGCGAGGTGACGCTATCGATCGAGCCAGGCTCGTTCGTCGGCATCCTCGGCCCCAGCGGTTCGGGCAAGTCCTCTCTGCTTTATCTGCTGAGCGGGCTGAAGAACCCCACATCGGGCCGAGTCGAGTACCTCGGCAAGCCGATCTCCGCATGTTCGGACGATGAGCGCAGCCGGATCCGGCTCCACGAGTTTGGGTTTGTGTTCCAACAGCCGTACCTCATCGGCTACCTCACCGCCCTCGAGAACGTCCTTGCCGCTCAAGACCGCCGCAGTGACGCTGGAGAGGCCATGAACCTGCTTGAACGGCTAGGCCTCGGCGAGAAGGCCATGCGGCGACCGCACGAGCTGAGCGGCGGCGAGCGCCAGCGCGTCTGCGTTGCCCGCGCCCTCCTTGGCGGGCCAAAAGTCATTTTTGCCGACGAACCGACCGCCGCCCTCGACCATACCAATGGCTTGTACGTGATGCGCCTGCTCAACGAGCATCGGGGAGCCGGAGCGCTGGTCGTCGTCACTCATGACCGCACCATGCTCGAAGACGCCGACCGCATCCTCACCCTGGAAGACGGCGCGATCGTCGAAGAAAGTCCCCAAGTCGAATTCCGAACCAATTCGGAGCAATTGTCGTTATAACGTTGACAGCGGCAAGGGGGTCTGGTATAACTCGCAAGCCGCAAAGCATGGCGTTTTCGCCATCAGGGAGCAAAAAAACTTTCTCGAAACAGAATGAAAAGCGCGTGTACCTTCGGGGCTTGCCTCGGTCCATGGACTGAGGGGACCTTGAACCGACCAACGGTCGGACGCGTTGACACATTCGAGCTTGTTTGCTCCCCACTCGTCGGTTCCACGTCGCGCAGAGGTCGGGTGGCCAATTGCGCCTTTTCTTTCCAGGAGGAGATCTTGATTGGCCATCAGTATGCTTTTATGTAGCGCCCTCGTGTGCGCATCGCTTGCTCTTTCGTCGTCCACGCGTCGCGACCGTGTTTCCTTTTGGAGCCGTATGCGGGCGCGTCTCTTCGGCAGTCATGCCGTCGCGACGCCCGAACTCCGACAGGACGACGGCTGGACCTTCATCCGCTGCGACGACCCCGATTCGTTCGGCAAGTGGCTTGACGCGGATGAGCGCGGCTTGCCGTTCCTTGAGGATGAGGCGCCCTCCCTTGGCTCACACTTGCTCGTCGAGCTGTATGGCTGCGATCAAGCGTCTCTGGAGGACGAGCGATCGGTCGGTACGGCGATGCGGGAGGCCGCCCAAGCCAGCAAAGCGACGGTTGTCGCGGAGTCGTTCCACGAGTTCCAGCCTTATGGCGTAAGCGGTGCGGTCATCATCCAGGAATCGCACTACACGATTCATACTTGGCCGGAGCATGGCTATGCGGCCGTGGACCTGTTCTATTGCGGTGGCACCGTGCTGGTCCATCGCGCGGTCGAGGTCCTGCGCGAACGGTTCAAGCCGACGCGAGTCAAGTTCCTGGTCGTCCGTCGCGGACTCCAGGAAGAAGTCGGCAAAGACCTTTAAGCGTCAAACCACATCCGTTCCCGGAGCCACTCCGGGAACGGCTCTCCTGTCGCCAGCCGCGCCAGCATCTGGCCCGTCCACGGGCCCGCCTTGAACCCGTGGCCACTGCATGCCGACGCAAACACCGACTTTTCCGAGATTCGCCCGAACTTGAAGTCGTCGCCGGGCAGCGTGGTGTAGAGGCACGTCACCGCTTCGAGGACCGGGGCGTCCGGGACACCAAAGCGCCGCTCCATGACCTGGCGCAATCGGGCCAGAACGGCTTCGTCGGGGCCGGGCCGCTCGCCGTCGGGGTCCACTTCGGGACCGGGGCCATGCACGCCGATCTTTACCCAATCGTCGCCAGGCGCAGAAGGGAATCCATACAGATGGTCGTTATGGAAGTCGTCTTCGATCCAGACCGGACCGGAGAGTCTTGCTCCCAAGTGCGCGTACGTTTGCACCGTGACTTTGGCGGGCAGGCTCACAAATCGCTGGATCCAGCCACCTGCGGCAATCGCTACCGCGTCGAAGCTTTGCTCGAGGGCGTCGAGTCGGTTCACCCGAGCGTTGACGATCGTCGCGCCTGACTGAACGGCGCAACCGATCGTGGCTCGCACGGCTCGGGCCGCGGCCACCCAGCCCGCCTCCGCGGTGTAGACCATCACCTCGTCGTCGGCAAGTCTCATCGCGGGAAAGGGTCCCAAGGCTTCTTTCGGCCCCAGAATGTCGAAAGGGACGTTGTTCTCACGGAGCCCGGCGATCATCGACTGCACCAGAGGCGACGCCTCCGACCCGAAATAGGCGAGCCCACACTCGGTCACCAGCTCCTTGCCCGAGGCCCGCTCCAGGTCGGCCCAAAGCGGATAGGCCTCTTTCATCACGGCCGTGTAAAAGGGGTCGGGATACGCTTTGCGCACGATGCGGGACGCACCGTGCGAGCTGCCGTAGCCGTGCGCCGGTTCGAAAGGTTCGAAGACGGTGACTTCATGCCCCGCCTCGGCCAAATGGCGAGCCGCGCTCGCCCCCACAATCCCTGCACCCACGACTGCAACCTTCATCGACGTATGGCCGCAAAGTGAACCCGATCACTGCGGGCACGGACCGGATCGAGTGTGTAGCTGTGATAGGATCGAATCTGCTCGAATCCCGTCTCGCGCAAAAGGGCCTCGACTTCCTCGAGCGGGTGAGCGCGCTGGGTGTGGGTCTCTTCGAAGGACTCCTCACCCACCCAGAACTTCATGTGCACTCGAATAAGCCTCGTGGCAGGGTCCCAATCGCTGGTCCACCGATAGCGCACCTTGGCCCGCTTGCGCATGTCTTCTTGGGTGAACATCTCTTGTTCGAAGGCATAGGCCGTGTTCAGGTCAAAGACGAGCGAGCCGCCGGGCCGAAGGTGCTTGGCGACCTGAGTCAGCGCACAGCGAAGACCTTCGGCCGTCGTGATGTAGTTCAGGCTATCAAAGAGAGAAATCGCGGCATCAAACGTCTGGCCAAGGTCAAAACACGTGGCGTCGGCCACGTGATAGTCGATGGCGAACCCCTTTTCCGCCGCCTTCGATTGCGCCTGCGCAATCATGCCGGGCGAAAGATCGATCCCGGTCGGTCGATAGCCGACTTCCCGCATCATCTCGCAGATCGTCCCGGTCCCACAGCACACGTCCAGCACGGTCACCGGGCGCACCCCCTGGTAGGCAAAAAGCAGCCGGACGTAGTCCAGCCACATGGCATAGGGGATGGATGCCATCAGGTCGTCATAGTGACGCGCCACCGGGCCGAACGCGGAATCGCTCACGCTTGGTGGCCTATTGTGCGCGGAAACCTACGCCGCTTTCGCTTCCGGACCGTTCAAGTCCAGATAGAGCGCCGTGATCGAGAGGAAGAGGATCGGAAAGGTGAAGAGAATTCCCACGCCACAGAGCAGAAAACCCGCCACGGCAAGGAGTCCAGCAAAGAAGAAATAGGCCGTGGCGGAGAGCAAATGCGGCGAGGTCATGCGCCACGAGGCCCGGATGGCCTCCATCCCGGTCATGCCGCGGTCCATGACAAACAAGTAAGCCGGAGCCAAACATGCGCCAATGACGAGGCCAGGAATGATGCAAAGGAGAAACCCGATCCACATCAGGAACGTGCTGGCCAGGTACACGATGGCGATATCGGCAAATCGCGAGTAGCCTTTAAAGAGGGTATCGATCTGGGCTTCCTGTCCCCGCAGCAGCTGCAGCGCGATCGCGTAGAGTCCGGCAAAGATCGGTGCAACCACGACGGCCCCCGCCATGCCGAGTACAAACTGGAGCCAAATCAGGGCGAAGAACTGGGGCAAGTCCTCGGACTGGAGCGTTTGCGGAGAACGGCCCATTACCGTCACCGCGACCTGCTGCGCGATGAGGCCCATGACTTGCGAGATCACAAAGTAGATGATTAGCCCAAGAATCCAGGGTCCGAGTGCTTGCTTGACGTACTTGAACCCGTCGGTGATCCGCGCGAACTCCGGTCGCCCTGCTGGGACCCATGGTCCGGACGGCTGGCCGCCGCGATAGTAGTGTCCGCTGCCTGGGTCGCCGGGATTCATGTCAGCCCTTGACGCGCTCCTTGGTTTCCCTCGGAGCGGGAGTCATCTCGCGTTGCAGTTCGGTCTTGCCGGTTTCCACGGCCCGCATCACCCGGTCCACGACCGTTTCCAGCTTGCCGAGCATGTCCATCGCATAGGTCTCGGCGCCGCGCCGCATTTGAATCGCCTCGCGGTCGGCAGCGTTGCGAATCTCTTCGCTTTGCGCCTTGGCCAGCTTGAGGATCTCGTGATCGGCGATGAGGCTCTGCTGTTGGAGCCGTCCCTGTTCGACGATACGTTCGGATTCGGCTTTGGCTTCGGCGATGATCCGCTGCGCTTCACGTCGCGCACCCTCGAGCAACTTTTCGGCGTCTTCCCGAGCGTCATCGACGATGCGCTCTGATTCGCGAATGGTTTGGGCGGCCTGCTTGACTTCTGTCGGCAGCGATGCCTTGACCTTGGACAGCAGCTGCTGAATGTGGTCGGGGTTATAGCCGAAGGTCACCCCAAAGAACTGTTTGGGGCTGATGACGGCGTCCTCGACGTCTTGCAGCAATCGAATCGTGTCCATGTTCTCTAAGACTACCGACGTTTGGAGGCTTCGGAAAGCGTCAGTGGCGTCGTCTTGCTAATTCCGCCGCAAGAATCTCGGCAACTGCGCTTGGCACCATCTCGCGAAAGTCGCCACCCAACAGCGCGACCTCCTTGACAATACTGCTGCTGAGGTAGGAATACTCCCACTTGGTTAGCAGGAACACCATTTCGAGCTCCGGGGCGAGGCGACGGTTGACCATCGCCATCTGAAACTCGTATTCAAAGTCGGTGGTGGCGCGCAGTCCGCGCACCACGGCATCAGCCCCCACCTCGCGGACGAAGTCCACGAGCAGCCCGTCGAAAACGTCCACCCCGACGTTGTCCAGATGGGCGCTCGACTTGCGCAGCGCTTCGAGGCGTTGATCAACGCTGAGGAGTGGCTTTTTGGCACTGTTCGAGCCCACGGCCACGATGAGCCGAGGGAAAAGCGATGCGGCCCGCTCGATGACGTCGAGATGCCCTAAGGTGGGCGGGTCGAAACTGCCGGGATAGATGGCCAGCGAGCGCATGATCGGTCCTTTGTTCAGTATGCACAGCGCGGGGGATGCGATGGGTTGCACAGCGCAGGAATTGCGGCGTCAAGACTTCGTCACGTATCCGCGATGCAGGGTCGCTTCGGTCAATATCAGCGAGAGTTGCTTTCTGCAGCAGTGACTTGCATACGATTCATCTTGCTCAATAGAAAATCTCGATTCGCCGCTGAAGACCAACTCAAGAGCTCGCAAAGAGCACTGAGCCATGCCGCGTGCTCCATGGCCTAAAAAGCATGGTAACGCAGACCAAGAAACCGCACCCTCTCTGCGAGCGTCGCGAAGAGGGCGCAAGGAGCGGCCAAAGGCAATCGTCGCGCAGGATGGATCACGAAGTGTGCGGCCAGGTAGCTGGCCAGAGTCGGATCGGGTAAGTAGGGGAAGGTAACTCCGAAGAGGGTGATAGCACAGAGCATGCCAGCGGACTTTGAGACAAGCATAGCAAATTTAGGATAACACACCGTTTTTTTGCTATAGCGATGAGTCCCTTTTCTCATGACATGGGTGGTATGCCCGGCAGTTATGGGTTCGAGGCTGTACGCACGGGTCGAAGGCGACGTCCTGTCTCTCGGCCTCTCGAAGCCGCAGCTCTGATCAGGCACCGATCCTTTAACCCGTCTCGCTTGCGAACGTCCCGACGTCGCCCATAATCAAGCCTGAATGGCCGATGAGCGTGCGCTGTTCGACCTAGTTCGCGGGTTGGTTGAAATCGAATCCATCACGTTTGCCGAAGCGCCGGCAATCGACTTCATGGAGCACGTACTCGTGGACCTCGCAAAGCGGCACGCCGGCACCGTCGAGCGCATCCCCGTTGAGCCGGAACGCGACAACCTGTTGGCGACCTTCGGTGACACCCCTCGCATCACGCTGACCACCCACTTGGACACTGTCCCCCCGTTTGTGCCCTTTCGGGAGGACGCCGATAACCTTTGGGGTCGAGGGTCATGCGACGCCAAGGGGATCGCCGCCTGTATGGTGAAAGCCGTTGAAGCCGCCCTAGCGGACGGCGCGACCGACCTTGGTTTGATGTTCGTGGTCGGAGAAGAGCGCAATAGCGCCGGCGCCAAGCGCATGGCGGGCGTCGATCGTGGCTGCCGCTATTTGATCAACGGTGAGCCGACCTCGAACCGCCTCGCCCTCGGCTCGAAAGGCGTGTTGCGGCATGAAATCTCGGCCGCGGGGAAAATGGCCCACTCGGCCTATCCGGAACTGGGCGACTCGGCCACGGCAAAGCTGATCCGGGCGCTGGACCGCTTGCTCGATGCGCCGCTCCCCTCTCACGACATCTTGGGGCCTTCGACCCTCAACATTGGGACGATCCAGGGCGGAAGGGCCCCCAACGTGATCGCCGACCATGCGATGGCCGAAGTCCTTACCCGACTGGTGGATGACGCAGAGCCCGTCCGCGACATCATCTGCCGCGCGGTCGAGCCGGAAGCCGAAGCTGTCGAAGTGCTGCATATTCCTGCCGTGCACTTGGGATCGCTCCCGGGGTACGAAACCTGTATCGTGGCCTACACCACCGACATTCCCGCCTTTGGCCCGAACTGGGGGACGCCGTTCCTGGTTGGCCCTGGCACCATCCACGTTGCGCATACCGAGTACGAGCACATCGCCAAGCACGAGCTAATTGAGGCGGTCGAGGTTTACCGTCAGCTCATCCATGACCTGGGGGAAAGGCGATGAAGATCGCACTGATCGGCTATGGCCGGATGGGCCGCATGATCGAATCGCTCTGCCCGGACCGCGGTCACGAGGTCGCCCTGCGACTCGATGCGGATGACAACCAAGGCCAGCGCGGCATTCATCCGGCGTCCTTTGCGGGGATCGACGTCGCCATCGACTTTTCCGTGCCGAGCGAGGCGTTGCCGAACTTGCGCGCGGTTGTCGCGACAGGCACCCCGATGGTCATCGGGGTCACCGGCTGGGCCGATCATCTCCCGGAGGCACGGCACATCGCAGAACAGGCCGGGGTCGGCGTGGTTTGGAGCCCGAACTTTTCCGTCGGGGTGAACGTTTTTGCACGGCTGGTGGCGGAAGCGGCAAGCGCGCTGGCATCAATTGGAGGCTATGAGGCCTGGGCCCACGAAATCCACCATTCCAAGAAGCTCGACGCGCCGTCCGGCACCCTGCTGATGCTCGCCGATCGGATGCGCGCCGCGGGGTGGACGGCGGCCATTGACACGGCAGCAAGCCGTGCCGGGTCGATACCCGGCACCCACACGGTCGGTTTCGATTCGCCTGCGGACACGATCACGCTAACGCATACCGCGCGAAACCGCACCGGATTTGCGGAAGGGGCGCTGCTGGCGGCAGAGTGGGTAGTCGGACGCAAAGGGTTCTTTAGCTTTGAGGAAGTACTCTTTGGAGCCAAGACATGAGTAGGGCCACTTTTCGCGGATGCGCCAGCGCCATCGTCACCCCGTTTCGCGCCGACCTCTCGCTGGACGAAGACGCGTTGCGGCGCGTCATCAGTCGGCAAATTGACGGCGGCATGGACTTCGTCGTCCCCTGCGGCACCACGGGCGAGAGCCCAACACTGACGCACGCCGAGCACCTTCGGGTGTGCGAGATTGCCGTCGAAGAGTGCCGGGGCAAAGTGCCCGTTTTGGCGGGGTGTGGCGGGTACGACACGGCGGCGATTTGTACCCTGGCCAAAGAACTGGAGGCATTGGGGGTCGACGGTCTGCTTTCGGTAACGCCCTACTATAACCGGCCGACCCAAGAGGGGCTTTATCGCCACTATGTGGCCATCGCCGAATCGACGTCGCTGCCGATCGTTCTGTACAGTGTCCAGAAGCGGACCGGCGTGAACATCGAACCTGCCACGGTGCTGCGTCTCGCCCAGGTCTCGAACATTGTGGCGATCAAAGAAGCCTCGGGCGACATCGGTCAGATCGCGACCATCCTCAACCAGGTCCCCGACGACTTTCTGGTGCTCTCGGGAGACGATGCCATCACGCTGCCACTGCTGGCCTTGGGGGGGCATGGGCTGATTTCGGTAGCTGGAAACGAGGCGCCGGGGCCGATCGCCGAAATGGTGCATCTTGCCCTGGCTGGTGATTGGGAGAGGGCGCGGTCGCTGCATCGCCGGTGGTTTGACCTGATGAACGTGAACTTCGTGGAATCCAGCCCAGGCCCGGTCAAGGCAGCACTGGGCATGATGGGCGTCTGCGAGCCAGTCGCACGGCTGCCGATCGTGATGCCCCGACCCGAGACTGAAGCGCGCATCCGCGAAGTCCTGACGCAAGTCGGACTGATTTGAGGCTTATGCTTCCTGGTCGGGGAGTGGGTAGCGTGCGATGAGTTCGTCCGAGACCGCGGAGTCGACAACGCCGACGTACCAGTCGCCGTTGGAGCCTTCTCCCGCTTCGTGCCAATCGTAGAGAAAGCCCTGGACCAAGGAAAGCTGGGGAATGCGCGAGTTGAGCTTGTATCGCGGAAGCCAGACCTCGGTCAGTACGGGATAGAAGTCTGAGGGCATCGGTTCAAGCATGAGCCGGTAGTCGTCCGATACGTCCACGACGATGACCCGAGCCAGGTTGTATGCCCAGAGGTCTCCCGCGATCTGCGCCATCATCCGAACAGACGGAGCACCACCGGCAAACGCACCGCGTTGACACTCGCCCCGAACCTAAAGTCATAATGCGCAAGGGGTAGGGGTCTTGCTCAGCGATTGGACGACAACGCAGAAGGTCGGCGCGACCATTGTCGCGGCCAGCGTCTTCGGATTCGCGGGATTCTATGGCTCGCGTCTGACGCGCCCGACGACGCCAGTGGTGTTTGAGGCGGGCTCGTCGGTCGGCCCGACCGCATCGACACCGACAGACGCCGCGAGCGCCGAGATCATCGTGGATGTCAAGGGCGAGGTCAAGCGACCGTCCGTCGTCAAGCTGAAACCGGGGCAGCGTGTTGCCGATGCCATCGCCATGGCGGGAGGGGCGACCAACGACGCCGACCTTGAACGCATCAACTTGGCCGAGCATGCCGTGGACGGCGGGCTGATCTTGGTGCCCCGCAAAGGCGTCGCGCGGTCGGGGTCCGGAGTCGTCGATTCCATTGGCGGGGCGCCCTCACCTCCGGTGCGAGGCGTGGCCAACAGGCCGGGGCTGGCTTCCATCAGTTTGAACTCGGCGACGCAGAGTGACCTTGAAACGCTCCCCGGGATCGGACCCGCGCTGGCGGTCCGCATTCTGGAGTACCGGTCGAGCCGCGGGAGGATCAAATCCGTCGAGGAACTGCTGAATGTGAGCGGCATCGGTCCGAAGAAGCTGGCCGAGGTCCGGCCCTACGTAACGCCTTGACCGATCCACCGCCCCTTGATGAATTTTTGGCCGCTTCGGCGACCAAGCCCGCCCACCCGTTGATGACCAGGCTGGAACCACTGCTGCCCAAGCCAGGCTTTGCGCTGGACTTGGGATGCGGTGCGGGCGCAAACGCGCGATTCTTGGCCGAACGAGGCTGGCAGGTTTTGGCCATTGACGCCGCGCCGGAGGCGATCCAATGCGCTCAGCAGGTCAACGACCACGAGCGAATTCAGTGGGAAGTCGGCGATTTGCGATCGGTGGATCTGCCCGAAGCCGACCTGGTGCTGGCTTTCTTCAGCCTGTTCTTTGTGCCGCCGTCAGAGTTTGGCGCGGCTTGGGCGCGAGTGTCGGAGGCGGTCAAACCTGGTGGGCAGTTTGCCGGCCAGTTCCTCGGCCCGAATGACGATTGGGCCGCTCCCCACCGCAGCACGCAAGACGCGGAATCGGTGAACACCCTGCTGGCAGGGTGGGATGTTCTCTTTTGCGATGAGGTGATGCGCGAGGGCAAGGACGTTACGGGACGACCCAAGCGGTGGCACGTCTTTCATGTCATTGCCCGGAAACCTTTGGAGCGATGCGATACAGACGATAGTGAACCGTCCCCGGCGGAGTGACATCCTGCAGCGAGAGCCCGCGGCGATCAAGCTCGGCCAAGTCATCGTCTCTGAAGCGTCCCTCACGGGTCAACACTTGGATCGGCATCGGCTGATCAAGGATGTCGTCCAAGCGGTCGGACTGCACGAGCACGCGGTCGACGATCATCACCACGGATGGGTGGTGGGTATCACGCAAGTCCGTGGTGCCGGTACCCCGATCTTCTTCCTGGCGGGACATGCGAAACACGGTCACTGTTTCGCCTGAGTCGCGCGCAATACGGGCTAAATCATGTACGGCTTTGTGGGGTTTCGGAGCGCGCTCGTAATACCACCACACGCCGACATTAAGCAGTATCGCGACCAATACACCCCAGGACGACATCATAAAGACAGCTCTCGGAACGCGCGCTGCCTTCACCGTCGAAGCGTAATACATGCCGACCAGCATGGCCAGTGGCGGCAAAGCAGGAAGAATGTAATTGGGTAACTTTGCACCAGATAAGCTGAACAAAACCACGACAGCGGTTGCCCATGCGCCGAGATAGCGAGCCGTCGGCCCAGATGCCCAGCCCCGCTTGGCGGCAACTGGGATCCAAAGCGACCACGGCAACATTCCCAGCAAAAGGATCGGTAAGTAAAGCAGATAGGCCAGCGGGTTGGTCAGCGTGTGGGCGACGTCTCCGCCCGTGAATCGACCCACGTTTTGCTCGATCAAGGACTGTTGAACAAACACGTCGCCGGTACGCAGATACGCGGGTACATACCAGCTTGCGGTGACGATCAAGAACGCAATGATGGCCCCAAGCCAGCCGCCGCGGAAGCCGCCGCGAAGCGTGGGCTCGCGCCAATAGGTCCACGCGGCGAGGATCAGAAAAATCGCGCCACCGACCGGACCTTTGGCAAGGACCGCGACGCCGAGCATAGCACCTGCGCCCCATCGAAGCCGCGGTCGCCCTTCCAATGAATCATAGAAGAGCAGATAGCACCCAGTGAGCGCAAAGGTGAGCAGCATGTCGGTCATCATCATCCGGCCGAGGGCGGCGAAGAGGAGTGACGTCCCTAAGACCACCATGGATAAGATGCCCGCCCAGTCACCCGCCCGACGACGGACGAAGGACGCCACCCAGGCAAGTGTCCCCAGGGCGGCCAGCACGGAGGGAAGGCGCATCCCCAATTCGCTTCCGAAGAGCGAGGCGGTGACTTTGGCGACCCAATACAGCAAGATGGGCTTCTCGAACCAAGGGGCACCGTTGTAGAACGGCACGATCCACTCCCCGCGCCGGTTCATTTCAGCGGTGACCGCGCCGTAGAAGCCTTCGTCAAGGTCAAACAGGCCCGTGGTCCAAAACCCCACCAGCGGGAGGACGGCGATCGCCCAAGCCCAGAACCACCACGGGCGTGGCGCCTGCTCAGGCGTGGCCGAGCTCACGCTCCACCACTTCGATCAGGGCGTGCAGGGCGCACATGTGGATCTCCTGGATGCGGTCCGATCGATCACCGGGAGCTATGATCACAACATCGCACAGCGCGGCGACAGCGCCCCCATCCCGTCCGAGGAATCCGATGACGCCGAGCCCTGCCACTTTGGCCGCTTCGGCGGCGAGAACCAAGTTCCGGGAACGGCCGGTCGTGGAGAGCACAAACAGCAAGTCACCGGGTTTGCCAAAGGCCGTCACCATGCGAGCAAAGACCTGCTCGAACCCGTAGTCGTTGCCGACGCAAGTCAGGTGAGTCGGATCGGACAGCGCCATGACGGGATAGGGTCGCCGGTCGGCCATGAAGCGCCCGGTCCACTCCTCGGCAAAGTGCATCGCGTCGGCCATGCTGCCGCCATTGCCGCAGACCAGGGCCTTCCCACCGGAGCGCAGGGTCTCCGTGAGCCGCTGCGCTGCTTGGACGAGCGCCCTTTGGGCAGCGGAGTCTGCCCGAAATTGGGCCATGAGCCGCTCCGCTTCCGCAAACGCGTCGTCGAACGACGTCACGTGGCCTCCTTGCCGAAAACGGCCAAGCGCAGCCGACGCGCGGCTTCGACATGCATGGTGTGTCCGCTCCCAGTGGCGGTGACGTTCAAATGGCGCATCGGTACGCCGGCAAGCGCCAAGTCGCCGATGAGGTCGAGCAGTTTGTGGCGCACCGGCTCGTCCGGAAATCGTGGCTCGTTCAAATAACCAAGTGCGCCTAAGCCGACGACAGACGTCTCGTCCAATCCGCGGCCCAACCCCATCGCGTGGGCGTGGGCGATCTCGGCTTCAAAGGCTGGCGTCCGGGCCGGAGCAATGGCCACCGCGTAGTCGGCGATCACATTGCGCGTTTCGAAGACACGTGGAAGCCATTCAGCTTGTGTCAAGAATTCGTAGCGAAAGGTACCGTTCCCCGCCGAAATGGCGATCTTGGCGTCTCCGTCTTGAAGGAATACCCGCTTATACAGCCGAGGCATGGTGGTCGACGGGAGTGCGACCAATCCCGCGGCAAGCATCGCGGCGGCAAACTGGCGCGCGCTTCCGTCCAAGCCGGGCAGCTCGGGGCCCTCGACTTCGACTTCGGCATCGGTGACTTCAATCCCCGCCAGCGCACTGAGAAGGTGTTCGACGGTTTCGATCTCGCCGAGTCGAGTGCGCCGCCGCGTGTCGGTTACGGCGTTCGGGGTGGCGCGCCAGGTCTTCTCCCCGCGCCGGAACACCAGTCCGTTTTCACCCGGACGCACG
Source organism: Fimbriimonadaceae bacterium (assembly GCA_046292875.1). GTDB lineage: Bacteria > Armatimonadota > Fimbriimonadia > Fimbriimonadales > Fimbriimonadaceae > JBKBQD01. The sequence goes on along the minus strand of JBKBQD010000002.1, from coordinate 420,864 downwards.
ATGACGCGGGTCGGCTCGCCCGAATGAAGGCCACGGCCGGTAAATCCCACTGCCTGGCTTACCGTGCAACGACTAATCGTCATCCAACCTTCTCGTCAGCTCAGCTACCTCGCGTTCCAGCGCGCGGATCCGTTCGAGCATTTCCGGGAGCTTGGCTGAAAGGAGGAATGCCCTTTTGGCCCTCGAGGCAGGTCGGGCTGGAGTGCCAAAGTATTCGCCGGGTTCGAGCAGATCGTCCGCTACCCCGGACTTCGCGCCGATGGCCACGTCGTCACCCACGCGCTTGTGCGGGGGGATGCCCACTTGACCGCCGATCTGGACCCGGCTGCCGACTTGGGCGCTGCCACTGAACCCGGTCAGACCGGCCACCACCGTGTGGCTGCCGATCTGGACGTTGTGGCCGACCTGAACCAGGTTGTCCAGTTTCGTGCCGTCGCCAATCACCGTGTCCCCAGCCATCGCGCGGTCAATGGCAGTATTCGAGCCGAGCTCGACATCGTCGCCGATTTGGACGCCTCCAGCGTGGGGAACCTTGTGATGGATGGAGCCATCGAAAACGAACCCAAACCCATCCGCTCCGATCACGCAGCCCGAATGAACGAGGCACCGGGCGCCGATCGACACGTCGTGGTAGATCGCAACCAGGGGATAGATCATCGAATCGGCGCCGATGCGGCTGCGGGCCCCGACAAAGACATGGGGGAAGAGGTGCGCACCCTTTTCGATCACGGCGTCGGCGTCCACCACAACATACGCCCCGATGCATGCCGAGGGGTCGATTTGAGCCGAAGGGTGGATCAGCGCGGACGGATGGATACCGGGCTCTAGGGAAAGGGGGCGCGCAAAAGCCGCGAGCAAGCGCGCAAAGGCGAAGCGAGGCTTGGGGACGCGAATCGCATGCTTGGGGTGCACGTCGAGCCCCGGCGGCGCGATGACTGCGCCGATTGGGGTCGCCTTCAGTTTATCGGCGAAGTCTGCGGACTCCACAAAAGCGATGCCCTGCGGCTCGCTGCTGGTGAGCAACACCGGGCGCGAAACGACGAAGTCCGCGGGGCCTTCGAGGTCTCCACCCACAAACGCGGCAATGTGGCCTAACGTCCAGACTGGCGCTGCTTCACCCATGCAATGAACTCTTCGGTCGCGTCGCGGCCTTTTTTCGGATCGGTGGTCGGTTTGTACCCGTTTGTCGCGGCCCAGACTTTCAGGAGTGCGCCAAGGTCATCTCGGGCCGATGGCGTCTCGGCGGGGAGGGGCTCCCATGAGCGGGGATAGGCCACGGAAGGCACATCGACCGCGATCGGCTCTTCGGCCGGACGATCAACCGTCGCCGAAACCAGCTGGATCTCCGCGTCGGCAGCCCCGGAAAGGATCTGGTCCCTGGCTTCTTGAGCCGCACGCTCATCCGCTTGTTGGAACGCTTCGATGGTCTGGGCGGTCAGCGCCAGCAGTTTTTGGGCGAATCGGTCCTCTACGGTGGCCAGGATTTCGTCGCGCTGCCCGAAATACTCCTGATCCACGGCGCGCAATAACTCGCGATACTGCCGTGCGCGCTCAAAGTCCAGCCGCTGCCGCCGTGTGGCATCGGGGTCCAGCGATCGCGACGAAGAAACGTCGGGATCGGGAAAACCGGCGGTCAGCGCGATGCCGCAAATGAGTGGTGCTCGCCGATCAGCCCATCGCTCGAATGCCGAGAGCACGCGGACTATAGCCAGGTCGTATTCCAGAGAGCGCTCCCCACGCAGAGCCAGTCGCGCTTCCGCTTCGGCGCGTTTGATCTCCAGGTAGTACGCATCGCGCAAACGCGCCGCAAGCGCGGCAATCGCTTCGCGCCGATTGGCTTCGATGGTATTGCGGACCAGGGCGTTGCGCTCGGCAAAGTCCTTGAAGCCGATGGAGCGCGGCGGGCTGCCCGGCAGGTCAATGGCCTCGGAGAGCACCGGGGGCGGCGCTGGCGGTGTGCGCGGCAGGGCGGGTTCGTCGTCTTCTCCTGCAAGGGCCCGGGCCGCGACCCTCTCGTCCACGAAAACGAAGGATGGCGTCGGGCCACAGCCCGCCGCCATCAGAAGCGTGATCAGAGCCAGATAGCTCGGGTTAGCGCGCCGCATTCATGGCCTTGAGCGCCTCGGCCGTGATGTCGTTTGCGCCATAGGGAGCAACGCCAACCTCGAACACGATGGTGTAGCCGCCGGCTTTGCCCGTCGCTTCGATCGCGGTGCGCGCGCGCTTCAAGCTTTCGGCCTTTTGCTGGTCGGCCCACGCCTGCAGCTCGTTCGTGAACTCGCGGAACCAGCGGCCGGCCAAATCCTCGGTGGCCTGGCCACGGCGAACGTACTCCTGCATCAGGTTGCGCTCTTCGGGCGAAAGGTTGGTCTTGGTGATCAACTCTTTGTACTTGGCGTCGGAGGCCTGGATCTCGCGCTTGAGCGTCTCAAGGCTCGCCTTTTCCTCAGCGTTGAGATTGGGCTTGAGCGAAAGCTCGCGGAATCGGTCGGCTTGCTCGATGGTCATGACGCGATTCACGTCCATGAACTCAAGGATCGACTCGCGGCTGGCTTTCATCTGACGAAAGGTGTCTTGATTCTGGCGACCGTAGTCGCTGTCCTCGACCACTTTGGCGATATCGACCACCGCCGTTTTCTCGGCTTGGCCCTGAAACGCGCCGGTGGCCATCGTGACGGCCATCGCGCCAGCGACGAGCCATCCCAGGTTGCTTATTGATAACTTTTTCATTGAAACCTCTACCTTTAGAACGTATAGCCGATCATAAAGTGCGTCCGCGCTTTGCCGTTTTGGTTAAAACCGACATCAAGTCGGATGGGTCCCACGGGCGTCTTGAAGCTGAAGCCGAATCCATAGCCAAGCTTGAAGTTTGGCTTGGATGATTGCGGAAGGTTGAGGATGGAGCCAAATCCGCCCCAGGCGCCGCCGTAGTCCACGAAGAGCACGGCGTTGAACGCCTTTTGAATCGGGTAGCGGAACTCAGCGGAGGCAAGGAACATGTTTCGTCCCCAGAACTCGTCCTCACGGTAGCCGCGCAACGTTTCGGAGCCGCCGACAAAAAACTGTTCGAAGAACGGCACATTGCCCGCAATCGTGCCAGCTTTGGCGCGGAGCGCGATGACCCGGCGGGGGGCGTCGAGCTGGAGGCCGCGAGGCGGCTCCCAGGTCCAGTAGTAGCGATAGTCCACCGTCAGTCGGGTGAACACGTTCGTCCCCAGCACGGCGGGGTCGGCGATGAGTCCGCCCACCTTGGTGATGTTGCTGACGGCCGGCTCCAGCTGAACCCTCGTCCAATAGCCGCGCGAAGGGTCGATATCGACATCGCGGTAGTTCATCGTGACCGACAGGGACCCCATGATGATGGTTCCATCCTGCTGGACCGAGTTCGCCGCAGTGGCGGGCGAGAGGCCCTGAGTGCGAATCGTTTCAACCCGCAGTCCGTAGCCCGTCGTGAGGTGATCGTTGACGGGTCGGCCAAGCCCCACTGCGATACCCGTGCGGCGCTCGTTGTATTGCTCGTTGGTGTCGAGAACCGATCCTCCACCGAACGAGTCGCCGACGAAGCGGAAGATCACGCGGCTGTAGAGCTGCACGTTGATCGCCGTGTCCTTGTCGTCCCAGAAGGGATTGGCCCAGTCGAGCGAGACACTGGGGCCGCCTCCCCGCGTGGATTGAAGGAAATCGAGCCCGACGGACTGCCCCGTGCCGCGGAAGTTGGATTCGGCGACACGGATCGTGCCCGCAAAGCCGCTGCGCGGGTCAAGCACGACACCGGCATTGAACACGCCGGTGCGGATTTCTTTCACTTCGGCGATAAGATCGACTTTCCCGATCTCTTCCGCGTCGCGCATGACGGGGTTGACTTCGAACCATCCTGTTCCCCACAGGCGCTTGATGTCGTTCTCCCATCTTTTGAAGGCAAAGGCCTCGCCGGGACGGGTCTTGATCAGTCGGCGCATGACCCAGTCCTTGGTGCGCTCATTGCCCGACCAGCCCACCGAGTTGACCTGAAGTTCGATGATGGAGATCACCACCACGCCAGGCGTTTCGTCAGGCATGTCGAACTCGTCGACATTCGCGAAGAAGCCCTTCTCTTGGTAAAGCTGCTGGATCGCGCGGCGGCCTGGCGCGATGACCTTGACATTGAAGGGATCTCCGGCCTTGATGTTGGCCGCGCGCAAGATGTCTTCGTAGTCGACCACGGTATTGCCGATGACGCGCACCTCGCGAACCGGCCCAAACTCAGAGACCGTGACCAGCAAGTCATATTGGTTGTTGTCGACCGGCTTCACCAGGATGTCCACGGCTTTGAAAAAGCCCAGGTCCGTAAGGGTGCGGCGATCCAGGTCGATTTGGGACTGGACGTACGGCTGTCCCGGCTTCGTCCGCATGATGTCGAGGATCAGATCCTTGTTGATGGCTTGATTGCCGGTGACCTCAATCTCGCGAATCGTGGTGATTTCCTGCGCCAGAGCCGACGACGAACCCCCCAAGAGCGTCAGCAGACAGAACGCGATGGCCAACCTTAGCCGATGCAAACCCAATCCTCCATGGCCCAATCCGCTCCAACGAAGCGAACTTGCATGTTACCTTGAGGCCAAAACGTGAAAACCGCCGGAAAAGGTTCCCCGTTCAGAATCGGAACGAATAATCGACGGAAATCTTCCAAGGTCGCTCCTGGTCGGTACCGAACGAAAAGGAGAGCGCGCCCGGAATACCCTTGACCGGAATGCGGTATTGAAGCCTCAAGTCGTACTTGGTGGGGCCAAACGCCGGTTCAAACAACTGGCGTGACGCCTGAAGCGAAAAACCCGCGCCAAACGACTTGGCAACAATGATCGAGGCTCCGTCAATGGCGTTGTAGTCAGCGCCAACGAAGTCCAAGCCGAGACCCTTGGCGATCTGCTCGGCTACGGGGTCGAAGAGCGCCGGGATCGCGATGCTCGTCGCCGCCTGGCGCAGGCGGGCCTCCAATCCGGTGGCTTCGGCGTTGCCGGTGTCCCCGAAGAGGTCTCCGTACCCGATCAAACTGAGAATTCGGGCTTGGCTGAGGTCGGGCGGGTCGCTGTAGGCACGGATGATCAGGCCGCCTTCTTCGAGGAGGCTGCCGCGCAAGTTGACAAATACCGTATAGCGCTGGACCAGACCAGCGTACGGTACGGCGGTGATGCGCGTCGTGCCGTCGATATCCACGTCGAGGCGCTGCGACGCAAAGCCGTCGGCCTCGCCCTGATAGACAAAGCGAACCGTCCCTCCGGGTGTGACCTGCACCCGTGCCAGCGGCAAGCGGATAGTCCCGCCGGCGGTCTCCAAGTTCGCCGTCACCACCGGAACATTGAAGGTTCCGCCGAGCGCCGCGACGCCGCGCAGGTCGATGGTGGCGATCGCCGCGCCGACCCGCATCGGGTTCGCGGTTTCGATGCGGATGTCCAGGCTCGGGTTGAAATCAGACGGCTCGCGAGGTCCGCCCGCCTCTTCCGGCTGGGGAACCGTGACGAAGCCCTCATCCACGCTCAGGCGGCCCGTCACCGAAGGCGCGCGGGCGACGCCGGTCGCGTCGACCCGTCCCGACAGCACTCCCCGGAACTCACCCCCAATTCCAAACGATTCGTTAAGGCTAAAGCGGTCAAAATTTAACGAAGCGTTCAGCATCGACGCCAGGAGGCGGTCAGGCCCCTCCTCCAGAATCGTGCGGAGCGTCGGCAGGGTCGCGCGGCCCGAGAGCGCGGCGGAGCCGCCGACTTCGTTCTCGGCGCCACCCGAGATCACCACGGCATCGTCCGCGTAGTTGGCACTAAGTCGGACGTTCCGGTAGCCGTCGCGCTGCGACTTCAGCCTGACGACATCGCCGACAATACGTGCTTGCCCTCCCGCCACCAGGTTGTTGAGGGGGCCAGAAACGCGAAACTCTCCGGAAACCTGTCCCACCGTCGTCTGTGGATCCAGCGTTGGCAGCAATTCCACCAATTCGGCGAGAGGTCGCTCGGGCAAGCGAATGACGGCGGACAGCGGCTCATCCTCGGGGATGGCAAAGGGGTAGCGGAACGGAGCCTGGGCCGACACCGTGCCCCGGAACCCGCGATAGACGAAGCCCCCGTCAATCCTGGCTTCTCCCTCGCGAATCAAGATGTCGTAAAGGTTCAGGTCCGAGACGGTCGCATCGCTATTGACTTCGACCGACGTCGAGGTGATCGAAGCGCGAATGACGGGCGAGGTCTCCGGGTCCGCGACCAGGAAGGAGGCGTCGAACCTCCCTTTCCATCCGGATAAGTCACGGTTGACCAATCCAAAGTTGGACGCATCAAAATCCGTAATTTCGCCGTCCAGCACATCGCCGGCATCCATCCGGCGGCGCTTGACGCGCATTGAGCCGCGCTCGCTTGCCCAGTCGAAGTCTTCAAGCTCGAATGTCTTTCCGGCATACGCTCCCGACACGCTGAGGCGCCCCAGGTCCACGCCTTCGAATCGCACTTCTTCAATCGTCGCTCCCTCGAGTCGCGCCACGAAGTCATCAGCCGTCCCCACCACGCGGATATCCAGGTCCAGAGCACCTTCCAGGGCAGCAAGGCGCGAGCGTGTATCAAGGTCTTCGGGGTTCAGGTAGCGACGAAGGGCCGGCGTAAGTTCAGGAATCGGCAGCTTCTCGGCAACGATCGAGGCATCAAAATAGCCATCGTCGACTCCATAGCGGAAACTTTCCAAGGCCAGGTACCGGTCCTCAGATCCGATTCGGCCTTCCGCGTCGACCGTGTTCTTGGCCAAGAAGACGGTCATCGTCCCCGCGCCGACCACCGCTTCATTTACCCCGAACTTCCAAATCGCGAGTTCCAGCACGCCCGAAACCTCATTGTCAGCGTTGATGCCGACGTTGAAAAGACCGCCGACAGAGCCAAACAGCAAGACATCGGTAAACGACTCCGGCACCAGGTCCGTCACCGAGACGTTCTCAACAGCACCCTCCACGTAGCCCGTGCGCCGGTCAAGGTCGTATTCGCCTTCAAGGCGGACCACTCCGCGGTTGTCAAGAATTTCCACACTCGTTGCCGAAAGGGTCTTACCGTTCAGGGCGATGTCACCGACGACCGCGTCGACGGCGTAGTCGCCGTAAATCAAGCGCGACGACTCGAACCGTGCGCGTGCGATGGGTTGGGTCAACGTGCCGGAGAACGTGCCGTCCATCAGGTCGAGAATGCCGGTTGGGCCATTTTGCAGCCAGTCAGAGAGCTGGATTGTCGAGACGGCGAATGCGCCTTCGATGGCCTCGTCGTCGAAACGGTAGCTGCCTTCGCCCGTTAGTTTCGAGGCGCCCTTGGCGACCAGAGCGTCGGTGAGCGTCACCGACACAAGGTCCCCTGAAAAGTTCGATGCGGCGATCGGAAACTCAAATTCAGGCACCTTGACGGCATAGGCTTCGGCCCGGCCCTCGTACTTAGGGTCGCTCAAGGTTCCCGTCACTGCTGCGGTCACGTAGATGGTCCCGGCCACCTGGGTGTCAAGGGTCTCAAGATCAAGCCCCTTGGCGACGACTTCACCCAAGACTTCGTTCGACTGGGTGTTCCACCAGCCCGAAGCAACCGCCGCCCCTTCGGCGCCCTCGATGAGGAGACTATTGACGGTGAGTCGATCATCCCGGTAGCGAGCGTCGGCGTCCCAGGTGACGGGAATAACGAGGTCCTCCCGGATCGGAACCCTGGCGTCACCACGAGCGCGCAGGGCGACGTCCGGCTCGGCAACCGTCCCGGTAAGCGCCACCGTAATGTCTCCACGAAGGTCCGCACCTTTCAGTCTCGGGTCGTCAAGAAAGCGCACGAAATCAACACTCTGGCCGCGGAAAACGCCGCTCAGGCTCTGGTCAACGAGATCGATCGCGCCCGTTCCGTTTATGGTTTCGTCCCGATACGTGAGTCGGAGATCGTCCAGGCGAGCGGCTTGCGGGCTCAGAGCCAGTTCAGCCGAAACGTCGCTCAGCGCGTAGTCCTGAACTTGAAGCTCCGCTGCAGCCACCGGACCGCTCGCCGACACGCCGGCCGGGCGAACGCCGACCCAGCCGCGAAAGCTGGCTTGAGACGCGGCGACATCGGCGGGAAGAAGCGCGGACAGCCACCCTGGAGCGGTCGACGTGTCATTGAGAACGGCGTCGAGGTCGCCTTGGCCCGTCACGCCGTTACTCCAATGGAAGCCGCCGTCGAACCGGGCGGACAGGCTGGGCGCGCTCCCCCGCATGCGACCGACGAGCCCCCCTTCGGTGACCCGCCCCTCGAACGCAACATCGCGGAAGCGATACGCTTCGTAGCCTGCTTCGCGGGCATTCGCCGCGCCATCAAACCGGAATGTCACCGGGCGATCGACAGGGATGCTGAGCTCCACAGCGCCGGTCATGTCCCAGCCCTGCCCGGTAACGCGGCGCAGTTCAGCCACCTCGGCTACTTCGCGAATCGGGCGAAGTCGGTCCAAGAGGGCCATCGGGTCGATGGTTTCAAGGCGTCCCGCAAACGTGATGTCACCGCTTTCGGCTCGTGTCAGGTGGCCCGCGATCACTCCTCCTTGATCGGGACGTGCGCGAACCGTTGCCGCCAGGTAATCGCCGAAGGCATCGACAGCAAGCGACTCGACAAAGATCAGCTGCCGCACCTCATCGGTTCCGGTTTGATCTAAGTAATGAAGCTCAAAGTTGAACGCATCGACAGTAAACCCTTGCTGTGGTGCGGGCTCATCCGTCGGCGGCGGAAGGTAGCGCTGCACGGCGAGCTGTCCGTCGGCCAGGCGCTCGATCAGCATGCTGCCATCGCGCAGTTTGACCTTGGCCCCGGCAAGCTGGAATCCTTCGGTGCGAAACGACGCCTGAGCGCTGGCGGCCTGGAACAACAGGCGTCCGTCAGCGTCCTTGACCCTTGCTCCCCGCACATCTAGAAATTGCTGATCAAGGTCGAGCGTGTAGGACTCGACAGCGAAGGTGAGCGGTCCTCCTTCCGTTTGCAGGGTGAACGTGGCCGCCATTCCTGGCGCAAAAAGGAAGGTCCTGAGGGAGCCCAAGTAGGCCGCGGCCCACACGCACAGGCAGGCAATGGCAAACCATCCGGTGACAAACCGGACCAGCGCTAAGGCAACGCGAACAGCGGCCTCCCGGCGGAGGGCTTACGCCGCCTCGGCCTTTTGCAGGCGCTCTGCCATGACCTTCTTGCTGAACTCGATGGCATTGTAGGAACTACGGATGAACGGACCGCTTGCCACAAACGCAAAGCCCATCTCCTCGCCGATCTTCTCATATTCCGCAAACTCGCGGGGGTGGATAAAGGCGTTGACAGGCAAGTGGCGCATGGTGGGCCGCAAGTATTGACCGATGGTCACGGCGTCGACGCCCACCTCGCGCAAGTCCGCCAGCGTGCGAATCACTTCGTCTTTTGTCTCGCCCAGCCCCAGCATGATGCCGGACTTGGTGTAGATGGTTGGGTCGATCTCCTTCACCTTGCCGAGCACCGCCAGCGACCGTCGGTACTTGGCCTGGGGCCGCACGACCGTCGAGAGTCGCTCGATGGTCTCGATGTTGTGGTTGAATATCTCGGGCTTCGCGTCGGTGACCAGACGAAGACACCACTCCTTGCCTTTGAAATCGGGGGTCAGGACCTCGACGATGGCATAGGGCATCCGCTGGTGCAGGGCACGGATGGTCTCAGCGAACTGGCCCGCGCCCTCATCGGGCAGATCGTCACGCGCGACGCTGGTCACCACCACGTGTTTCAGCCCCAGATCCTGGGCCACCTTGGCCACGTCTTCCGGCTCATCGGCGTTGACGGTCTCGCCCTTGCCGACTTTGATCGCGCAAAAGCCGCACGAGCGCGTGCAAGTGTTGCCCAAGATCATGAACGTCGCGGTTTTCTTGCTCCAGCATTCGGGAAGGTTGGGGCATCGGGCGCTCTCGCAGACGGTGTGCAGGCTCTTGCCGCGCATCATCGCCTCCACCTCTTTGATGGTGTCCGGGCGAGGCATCCGGATCGTCAGCCACTCGGGGAGACGTTGGGTCATCGTACGTCCGGATTATAGCATTCCAGGGGGTGCGGGTCCCGACGCCGGAAGCCGGTCGCCAGGGGTCCCACAGGTACACTCGCCCCAATAATGAAGGCCGCTGTTCTGCCGTTCAATGCCGCCATGGGCGCCCGCCCTGCGCTGGCTCGCCAACTTGCCAATTTCGTCACGGAGAAGGTCCGCATCGCCACCGACCAGGAGCTTCCGACCGTGGGCTACCTCGCCCAAATCCAAGAGAACGGCCAGACGCGCGCGGCCATGATCAACCTTGCCGACACCCTGATGGAGGACGCGTGGCTGGAACAGTTTTTCGGCCAGACGGACTTGGACATGGTAATCGACGGCCTGCTTCGCGAAGAGGACGGAGGCGCCTTCGACCTCGTGGTGCGGTTCGTCAAGCGAAACGAGATCGACCAGGCCGAGAAGCTTGAGTTCAAATTTGTGGTCGCCGACGTTTTCGACGTCCTGCAAAAGCTGATGGCCGCACTGGCCGAGCACACCGGCCACACGATGCCCCCTCCACCGCCCATCAAGGAGGAGTTCGGCACGGAGAACCCGGAGGCTTTTCTGAGCTTTCTCGAAGGATTCGATGGCCTGGCCTATATCAATCAAGCCAACGGCATGGTTGCGCTGGAATTCGATCCCAATGTCGCAGTGGCGGCCCTGGAGCGAGCGTCCGAACTCGATCCGGAATTCCGCGGCGCCGTGGATGTGCGGCTGCAATTGCTCCAGGCTTGCATCGTCTATCAGATCGGCAAGGCGGACGCCCTTGAGGCAGCCCTTCAGCGAGCAGTCGAAGGTTTGCCGGGCGACTTCCGGCCCACTTATGCGTTGGGCATGCTGGCCCAAGTGACCGGCGATCTGAACAAGGCCGCGAACCTCTTTGAAAAGGCCATCCAGATCGAGCCGAGCGAGCCCGCCCTCTACAATACGCTGGGCCAAATCCAGATGCTGCTCAACATGCCGGTCAACGCCGAGCGAAACTTCCGCAAGGCGATGGACATGGAGGGCGACGACAAACCGAGCGCCGATATGCTGGCCGGAGTGCTGCAAGCCACCAACCGGCAGCACGAGATACCTGCGCTTTACAAGGCGATGATTGACGCCAATCCGCAGAATGCGCAGGCGTGGGTGAAGTATGCGATATCGCTGGCGCAGGCCGGCAACCAGGAGCAGGCGACGCGAGCCTTTGAAGAAGGGCTGGAACGGCTGGAAGATCCCATCTGGGTGAAGCGAGCCTATGCACCGGTGCTGGCCGCGGGGGACGAAGTGGACCGCGCCCTCGACTTCTATGAGGACTGCCTTGACATGGCGCCCAACGACGTCGCCCTGCTGCTGGAATACGCGCAGGCCCTCGCCAAGGCGGGACGCGATTTCGAGATTCCAAAGGTGCTCAACGACGTTCTGGCCACCAATCCGGATCCCAATACCGTGGCGCAGACGCGGGCCTGGCTGATCGAACTGGAGCAGCCCAAGCGGGTCGAGCAGATTACGGCGGCACAGCAAAAGTTCGAAAACAACGATTTCGAGGGTGCTTTGCGCGATCTGACGCCCATGAAGTCATGGATGGACGACTACTGGCGGCTTTGGGCGCTGCTGGCGGCCAGCCACAACCGGTTGCGGCAGTTCGCCGAGGCCGAAGAGGCAGCGCACCGACTGCTGGTGATGTTCCCCGGTTTCGAGCCGGGCTACGGCGAGCTGGTGACGGCGCTCACCGGACAGGGCAAGAACGAGGACGCCTACAACCTGATGCGCGCGGCCATCCAGAACATGCCAAACTCGCTGCCGATCGCGCTGACGTTCGCCTCGGCAGCGAAAAGCGCGGGGCACGAGGACGAGGCGCGGGCCGTGGCGCGCCAGATTCGCGAAGCGGTGCCGGGCAACCAGGAACTGGAGAACATTCTGGCCGCCATCGAAGGTCCGGGCCTGGTCACCGGGTAGCCGCGCTACCCCTTAACGTTCCCGATGAACGGGCGGCCACGAGTCGCCCGTTTTCTTTTCGCACAAAAACTGAGGGCTAAAAAGCAAACAGGCTCCGAACCGGAAAACCGATTCAGAGCCTGCATTCGAAGAAAGCCACGCGACGGACGATCAACCTGGATATGTCTCAACCGACTTGCGGTCGAGAGTGCTTATCCTTTAAGGAGGTGATCCACCCGCACCTTCCGGTACGGGTACCTTGTTACGACTTAGTGCTCCTTACCCCCCTCACCTTCGGCCGCTCCTTCCTTGCGGTTAGGCCACGGACTTCGGGTGAAGACGACTCGGATCACTTGACGGGCGGTGTGTACAAGACCCGGGAACGTATTCAACGCAGTATAGCTGACCTGCGTTTACTAGCGATTCCGACTTCATGCAGTCGAGTTGCAGACTGCAATCTGAACTGGGGGCGTATTTTTGGGATTGGCTCCACCTCGCGGCTTTGCGGCCCTTTGTTTCGCCCATTGTAGCATGTGTGAAGCCCCAGGCGTAACTGCCATGCTGACTTGACATCATCCCCACCTTCCTCCGGTTCGACACCGGCGGTCTCCTGCGAGTTCCCACCTTTAGTGCTGGCAACACAGGACGAGGGTTGCGCTCGTTAGCGGACTTAACCGTACACCTCACGGCACGAGCTGACGACAGCCATGCAACAAGTGTCTTCACGTCTCCTTGAGGGAGAGGTCCCTATCTCTAGGGATTGCGATCGATGTCAAACCTGGGTAAGGTTCTTCGGTTATTATCGAATTAATCCACATGCTCCACCGCTTGTGCGGGTCCCCGTCAATTCATTTGAGTTTCAACCTTGCGGCCGTACTCCCCAGGCGGGATACTTAATGCGTTAGCTGCGGCACGAGAGGGGTTGATACCTCTCACGCCTAGTATCCATCGTTTAGGGCGTGGACTACCAGGGTATCTAATCCTGTTTGCTCCCCACGCTTTCACGCCTCAGCGTCAGGTAACGCCCAGTAAGCTGCCTTCGCCATCGGTGTTCCTCCTGATATCAACGCATTTCACCGCTACACCAGGAATTCCGCTTACCTCTGCGTCCCTCCAGCCTGCCAGTATGCGAAGCAATTTCCTCGTTGAGCGATGGAGATTTCACTTCACACTTAACAGGCCGCCTACGCGTCCTTTACGCCCAGTAAATCCGGACAACGCTTGCACCCTACGTATCACCGCGGCTGCTGGCACGTAGTTAGCCGGTGCTTATTCGTCGGGTACCGTCCTAAGTCTTTCCCGACAAAAGGAGTTTACAGACCTAGATCCTTCGTCCTCCACGCGGCGTCGCTGCATCAGGGTTTCCCCCATTGTGCAATATTCCAAACTGCTGCCACCCGTAGGTGTGTGGGCCGTGTCTCAGTCCCACTCGAGCGGATCATCCTCTCAGACCCGCTACCCGTCGAAGGCTTGGTGGGCCGTTACCCCGCCAACTACCTGATAGGCCATGAGCCGCTCCCAAAGCGAAAAGCCTTTAATCGTTGAAGGATGCCCTTCAACGACCACATCCGGTATTGCCCGGTCTTTCGACCGTATATCCCAGACTTTGGGGCACGTTGCTCATGTATTACTCCGCCGTTCGCCACTGCCCAATTGCTTGGGCCGTTCGACTTGCATGTCTAAAGCACGCCGCCAGCGTTCGTCCTGAGCCATGATCAAACTCTCCGAAGAAAGTGTTTTCCCATTCCCGCCGAAGCGGGCTTGAGGATCATTCTCGTTGAACCAGCCTGGTCCTATCGAGTCAAGCTCGGAAGAAACCATGCTGCGCTCCGGCGCTGGTAGCCGGAGACTCAATTTTTGGGGCGGCGCCCATAGGCGCTCGCTCCGTCACAAACGTCTCGTCGCGTATTCGGCTTTCAACGTGCTGCGGTCTGGTTGACAGACGCAATCGCTATTATAGGCACGTCGTTTTTGGTTTGTCAAGGGCCGAGGCTGCGATTTCGCACAATTGGCCCCTAAACGCGATGCCAAGAGAGTGAACCGAAGCGCCGCCGAAAAGGTTCCCAGGCCGCCACTAAAGGGAGGCAGGACCGTTGCTCTGCAGGCTGGGCGTGCGTGCCAATCGCTCGTCGTCCCGGTCGCCAAATGCCTCGTTTGCCTCCAAAAGCAGTCGGCGCTCTCGTTCCAGGCACGGCCACAGGTCCGCTGGCGCTGCCCGAAGAAGGTCATCGAGCATGGCCAGGAGGCGGCGATTCACGGATACGGAATGCGCGCCAAAAAGGCGCACTTCCGTGACCGCCAGGCGGACGTAATCCTCCCAACCCGGCCGAGGCAAGATCAGGCGCGGCGTCCCGCCGGCATCCGTCCGCACGGGGCTGGGCCATGCGCGCAGCGCCACTCTCCTTAAGAGATCGTGCAAGTTGTCGACGGCCTGAACCGAGGTGGTTGGGTCGTTCACCGCAGGCGAGAGCGCCTTGGAAGCGATATCCACCAAATAGCGGAACCCCGCCAAGGGGTCTTGCTCCGTGGTGCGAAAGATACCGGTCGCGACCGCGTCCCCCACCTCGCGGCCAAGGTCGCGCTGGCTGCGCCAAATGCGCGCCACCGGATAGCCCGCAGGCGCATAGTCGCCGACGTGGATGAGGAGCTCGATCACGACGTCTTCGCGCTGCGCCAGGCGAAGGAGGGTTGGCCCATGAATGGCCGTGATCACCCCTGCCCGCTCAAGCGAGACATGGGTGGACGTGCCCGAGGGTCGAAATGCCGGATCGCCCTCGCCGCCGATGCCCTCTGGATACATTTGGGCAAGGCTATCCCTTGTCTCATTGACGATCCAGTGCAGCAGGTTCTCGATGCGGATCGCGCCCGCCATGCCGCCGAGGTAGATCACGAACACCACCAGCGAGCCGAGCATCAGTGCCAGAGCGGTCCAGATGCTGACCACAGGGAGCACATCGTTCGGGCCGAGCTCGGCGCCAGGAATCTTCTGCAGCGTGAGGATCGCAAACGTGAACGTCGCCATAAAGAAGCCGAGGGCGAGCTTGCTGCGCACGTCCCGCAAGAACTCGCGGAGCACCCGCGGCGAGTACTGCGACCCGGCCAGCTGGAGCACGACCATCGTGATCGAAAAGACCGTGCCGACGAAGGCAATCAGAGATGCGGTGATGGTCGAGAGCAGGGCGCGCGCGCTGTCGGGGTCGGTAAAGAAGAGGCCCGACTGCTCTTCCGTGATCCGGAGATGGCGATCGAGCCCGAAGATCCACTCGGAGGCGAGGGCCGCCGCGACGACAAACAGCACAGGCAGCACCCACATGCTGCCCAGCACCGCGCTTTGCCATCTCGGAGTGGGCTGGGGCATCCTCGGTGTTATGGACGCTGACGCGAGCCTGATGGTATCGCCATAAGGCGTTGCTAGGCAGGAGTAACATAGTAAACTTCGGTAGTGTTGGTACCTAGCCTAGATTCCTTCTTGCGCCCGGTACTTGAAATGGTGGCAGCGCATGAAGGACCATTAGCGCTCAAAGAGGCCCGGTCGAAAGTCTTCGATATTCTGGGCGTCGCGGAGCACGACCTTGACCGAAAAGAATGGACTACAGTCTTCTATCGTGTAACGTGGTCGGCCATCTACTTGAACCAGGCAGGCTTGCTGGAACGCCAGCGTCGCGGCACGTACACCATCACCTCGCGAGGCCGCGAAGTTCTGCGGGCGATCCCTGCACAGCTAACATTGCATGACCTTGACCAATTTCCGGAATTTTTGGCGTTTCGACAGCGGTGTCGCACGCCGGGTGGGCGCGTAATAGAAGGAGGTGCCTACGCACCAGCACAGCCGCCTCACGCTCCACCGGGCACCCCTGCCGAACAGATCGAAACGGCCCACCAGGAGTTGACGGAGCAGCTCGTCGAAGACCTGCTGGAGCGCCTGAAAGAGATGTCCCCAGGCGCTTTTGAGCGACTGATCGTCGAGCTCATGCTGCGTCTGGGTTATGGCGGCGCATTGTCCGATGCCGGCGAGACGCTCGGCCGAAGCGGCGATGGAGGGGTCGACGGCGTCATCAAGCAAGACAAGCTCGGCCTGGACAACGTCTATCTGCAGGCGAAGCGGTGGAGCAAGGGCACCGTGGGACGACCGGACGTTCAGAGCTTTATCGGCGCTTTGACGGGCATGCAGGCGGCCAAGGGCGTGTTCATCACCACCGCCTCGTACTCCAAAGAGGCACGGACGTATGCGGAGAGCCTGCCCGGCATGCGCGTCAGCCTGATCGACGGCCACCAGCTGGCACGGCTGATGATCGACGTCGATCTCGGCGTGACCTTGGAGTCGCGCTACGACGTCAAGCGCATCGACTCGGACTTTTTTGACGAAGCTTACGGGTGAACCTGCTTGCCAGAGGTCCGTCGAGCGGTCGAGCGTCGCCTTGAGCGGGCGCTGCGAAACGCCGGTGCGGTTTGCGCTGGATTATGGCGGATTGGACATTGACCGACGCGAGCATGCGTGGGTGGCCGCCTCCGCCTTCGCGCCGACGAGCGCCCCCACAAAGCCTGCGATCAGGGCGATTCCGCAACCAACTCCCATGCGCATAACCCATCCTTCCCAGGCGCTAAAGCGGGCCGCGTGGGCGCTACCAATGAGAAGCGCAACCAAGGCTGTCGTCAAACCGCCAATGACGCCGCGACGCCAAGCCGGAGTTGTCGGAATCACGACAGCAAGACTTGAGGCGAGACCATAGAGGATGCCCATTCCGAATTCTGGCAAACCCATTCCACGCGGCGACCCAGCGACTATCGTTCGCAGCAATGCAACGATAGCAAGCGCTGCCGCCAACGACACCACGGTGGAAGCCGCAACACCTATGGCCTTCTCTCGTCGTACCATGCTTGATCAAAATCGGCAAAAAGCCCAGCCGGAACAAACCAATATTGCCCCGGGCCAAGCGGGTCAAGGTGGCGACGCACTACGACCGAAGTATCTTGGAGAAGTCGCCGATAGGTGCCAACGCAGTAATACCATTTTTCGTGGCAATCGCTCATGGTTAAGTCGACAAACAACCCTTGATTGGATCCTCGTTCGGAGTGCCTCGCGTAGAAGCCCTGTGTGTTGAAGTCAACGGGACCCGCGTAGGTCCGTCGATACGGGGTGATCCGCGACTTCGTGTCCTCTTCACCTCCGGTCACCTGCTTCACCAAGTAGTTGGCTATTCCCTGCGGTTCAGGATCGATTGGACTATATAAGATTTGCTTTGGCACGAGTTGAGTCATCTCAAGAAATCGTGTGCTGCCGGGAAACTGGCCGAATTCTTCTCGGTAAAGGCTGCTCGCAACGCCAATCTGCCTTAGATTGGAAATGTCTACAGTCCCGATCGCTCGTCGCTTGACTTGGACGATCCCTGGAAGAATAAGCGACAGGCCTACTGCCATGACGGCAACAACGACGACGACCTCGGTCAAGGTGACCCCTTTGTTTTTCACAGTTAAGGAGGCGTGCATGGTGTTGATGGACAAGCCGGTGTACTTTGCTCCGTCATTCGGCATTGCCAGCCAAACTCGACGAAGCATTTGTATGCAAAAACATACTCTGGATGATTCGGCGAAACGCATTCGTATTTTTCAACGATCTTCGCGTATTCGCGAAACGGATGACCTACCATGAGGATGCAGGGCCAGTTATTTTGTAACGTGTAGCCGATGTGAAAGTACCGATCACTGTAGTCTTCGACGCAAGACATGCAGGCGGGCGTCGGCGACGGTCCTTGGCTAAAGCTGGCATGCCTTGCCGGGACTGAGGGGGGCACAACGAAGTCCGGCACAGGAGATATGGACAGAGCAATGCCAGTATAGGATAGGCAAAGCATCAAGGGAAACATGATTCACTGGGGCATTAGGATTAAGTATAGACAATTTGATGGGTGAGTGCAATGGTTTTTGATGGCGATCTGATGAGCTGGCCTTACGCTATCGAGCAATCCCTTGACTGTTTCACTGGTCTTCCGACGTGTCCCGAACGCTGGGTAGATGGCATTCTTTTCGCCGTCCGGCCGAGACAACTGCGACTGTCGCCTGGCTACGGCGTCGCAAATAGGACTTTTGGCCTAGCGCTATTGCAAAATTAGGGGAGATGCTATCGTAGGATTTATGTTCATCCATCGCTTGGCATTGGCGCTGAGTTTCGTCACGCTTGGACTGGCTGTGATGGCGTTTGTGGCGCCACCGTCGCCAGGCAACTCCTCTCAAGCGCCCTGCGCTGCGGCCGGGTTCTTGGAGTCCAATCCCTGTGTCGGAGGCAACTCGGACTCCTGCATGCATCCTTGCGAGAATCATGGCTCAACCTCGTTTCTGCAGCCTGCCAACAACAAGCGCCAGTGCGTCACGCCTGGGAACAAGGCTTGCTACAACGACACTTGTACTCGGCGAGCCTACAACTGTCGCAACTGTCTCCTGAGTTGTTTCATCGGAGACGTACCGCAAAACACCGTGTCCTGCAATCCTCCTGCAATCGACCCGCCCTAGAATCAAATGAGGCGATCATCGGCGTTCACTCTTGTTGAGCTTTTGGTGGTGATCGCCATCGCGATTGCCATCCTCGGGTTGGCAATTGCCCTCGGTCCACGAGCGATTTCGGCAGCCAAAGATCGCTCCTGTGCGAGCAACCTGCGCCAGATCGGGAAGGGCATCGCGCTTTATGCCGCCGACCACGACGACGCTTTTCCCTCCGCGCTCCTTTCCCAGCCAGAGCAAGCACCGTCCTTCAAGCGTGCCCTGGGAGAGTACGGAGTCGCAGACGAACTCTTCTACTGCCCACGTGATGGCGATGCCCGTACGCCGAAGAAGGCAACGTGGGGGACACATGAGCACTCCAGCTACGCTTACGGAACGTTGTGGATCTTGATCGAAATCGCTGCGCAACGGCGCCAAGTGATTCGAATGTCGGAACCGGTCCTTCCTCCTGAAATGCCAGACGGATTACCTGGATTGACGCTGTTGACCGACCAACATTGGACCCTTGAAGACCCCGAAACAGGGGGGCGAGTCCGCCGTACGGCGCATGGTGATCGCTGGAACGTCTTGCGGCACGATCTCAGTGTCGCCAACTTGCCCGTCGACCAGCCGTAGCCTGCGCCAATAACATCGCATCGATCCAAAAGCGCGTTTCTCGCGTTAAGGCACCCGCGCATGACCGGGCGTTGGGATTAGACGACGCGACGTCCGCTTCAGGGCCCCCGAAACCGGCGAATACCAGCGGACCACGTCTCGCGGAGATCAGTGGAACCTGCTGCGACATGATCTGGGCGTCGAGGTTCGACCCCTGATCGAGCCGGAGCACCATCCCATATGCACGACTTAAGGCATGAAATCGTGCATGTTTTCGCAATGTGCACAAAAACCGTGCCTATCGCACGGGTATTGAGTCCTGCTGATGCAACCTGGCGAGGGCAGCTTGTACCTCGCCGCTGCCGACTGGCTTCGACGTCGCAAATAGGACTTTTGGCCTAGCGCTATTGCAAAATTAGGGGGGGCTATCGTAGGATTCATGTTCATCCATCGCTTGGCATTGACGCTGAGTTTCGTCACGCTTGGGCTGACTGTGATGGCGTTTGTTGGGCCACCGTCGTCAGGTAACCCCCCTGTTGCGCCCTGCGCAGCGGCCGGGTTTTTGGAGTCCAATCCCTGTGTCGGAGGCAACTCGGACTCCTGCATGAAGCCTTGCTGGAACTCTGGACCTGGCTCGTACCTGCAGCCAGCGAACAACAAGCGCCAGTGCGCGCAGACAAATCATCCCGCATGCACGAACGACACGTGTAGGCTAAAGATGTATAGTTGTCACAACTGTCTCCTCAGTTGTTATATTGACGAAGGCACTGCGCTCACCAAGTCGTGCAACCCATCCTTGGTTGACCCACCCTAAGTTGAATGAAGCATCGAGCCGCACTTACTCTGATTGAGGTCTTGGTCGCAATCGCTATCGCGGTAGTGGTGCTGGCCCTCACATTCACCCTTGGTCCACGAGCGATTGCGGCAGCCAAAGATCGCTCCTGTGCGAGCAACCTGCGCCAGGTCGGCAAGGGCATCGCGCTTTATGCCGCCGACCACGACGACGCCTTTCCCTCCGCGCTGCTATCCCTTCCAGAGCAAGCACCGTCGTTTAAGCGTGCCCTAGGAGAGTACGGAGTCGCAGACGAAATCTTCTATTGCCCACGTGACCCGGATGCCCGAACGTCTCAATTCGCAGAGTTCGGAGTCTACGAGCACTCAAGCTATGGTTACGGTAGCCTCTGGCTCTTGATCGTGATCGCCTCGAAAAGGGGCCAGGTAGTCCGGTTGACGAACCCGGCCCTCTACCCTGAGTTGCCTGACGGAATTCCCGACTTAACGCTCTTGGCTGACAATTCAAGGGTCTTCGAGAACACTGAAGCCGGAGGGTACATTCGGAGGACCGCACACGGTGATCGCTGGAACGTCTTGCGGCACGATCTCAGTGTCGCCAATTTGCCCGTTGACCAGCCGTAGCCTGCGCCAACAACATCGCATCGATGCAAAAGCGCGGTTCTCGCGTTAATGCACTCGCGCATGACCGGACGTTGGGATTAAACGACGCGACGTCCGCTTCCGGGCCCCCGAGACCGGCGAATTCCAGCGGACCACGTCTCACGGAGATCAGTGGAACCTGCTGCGACATGATCTGGGCGTCGAGAATCGACCCCTGATCGAGCCGGGGCGCCATCCCATATACACGACTTAAGGCATGAAACCGTGCATGTTTTCGCATTGTGCACAAAAACCGTGCCTATCGCACGGGTATTGAGTCCTGCTGATGCAACCTGGCGAGGGCAGCTTGTACCTCGCCGCTGCCGACTGGCTTCGATGGTGCAAATAGGACTTTTGGCCTAGCGCTATTACAAACTTAGGGGGGGGCTAAACTACGCGATACAATGATTCATCGATTGGCACTGATTTTGGGCCTGCTCAGCTGCTTTATCGACGAAGCGGGAGTTCCGGGCAAGTCATGCAACCCTTCAGTCATCGATCCGCCGTAAGAAAATGTGGGCCACTGTGATGCGTCGCGGATTAACTTTGGTTGAAGACCTCGTGGTCGCGGGAATCGTCACGATTCTGATCGCTGCCGGCTTCTCGATCGTCCCCAAGGCAATTGCCTCGGCACGGGACCGCGCTTGCACAAACCACCTCAGGCAGCTTGGCATGGCGCTGATCGCCTATTCATCCGATCACGACGACGGATTGCCAGCTTCGCGGCTACAGCCAAACTGGACGAGCCCAGCTGACTACCCTGGCTTCAAACGTGCGCTCGCGCCTTATGGCGGACACGAGTCGCTCTTCTACTGCCCCCAGGAGTTGGCCAATCCAGTGCCGCCCAGGTTCCATTCCAGCAAGCATTTGTTTGGGGGAGACCTTCACGCATCGTCATACTTTTATGCTCCAGGCTATTGGTTGGAGGTGGCCATCGCCCAAGCCGAAAAGCGTTCCGTGGTGCGACTGTCGGATGTTGCACAAAGCCCGCATCAAAGCCTGTTGATGGACGTCATGTGGACGCAAGAGAGCAGCGACGGAGAGAGCCGATGGATGTCGGCGCATGGAGATCGCGGGGTCATTGTCTTCGCCGACGGCCACGTGCGCATGCTCCCTTTGGGTAAGCCCTAACCTCTGCCGCCTGAGGTCTCCTGGCGGGCCGAGGACCAAACCGAGGCGATAGGCGGAGAACGGACGTGCCCTCTCTTTGGCGAGAGCGTTGAGTCACAATGTCTGCACGTCCGCGTCAGGGTCGCCGTATGGATCGCTTTCTCTTCCTCGTCGCCGAGACCGAAATCCCCACTCGGCACGAGTTCATGCACATCTCGCCGCTGGGCAAGGTGCTGTTCTATGTCCTGATCTTCGGGTCGATTGCCGTCATGCTGGCGCAAATCTGGCAGCGAAGCCGACTTTGGATGCGCGGGCGACCCATCGGCTGGAAGCCCCGTCCGGTCCACAACATCCTGACCTACATCCTGGGCCAAAAAAAAGTGCGCACCAGCCGCAAGCGCAGCGGCGCGCCGATGCACCTTTCGATCTTCTACGGCTTCTGCGTCCTCTTTCTCGCGACGACGCTGCTCGCGATCAACACCTACAGTCCGTTCAAGTTTCACCAGGGAAACTACTACCTTTGGTATGAGTTCCTGGTCGATACGCTGGGTTTCCTGTTTGTCATCGGGGTGTCGTGGGCGATCGGCCGACGACTGTTGGCCAAGCCCGCGAGCCTGACCCAGGCCGCGCAAGACCTGTGGGCCCTGGCGCTGCTGTGGGTCTTGGGTGTGACCGGCTATGTGCTCGAGGCGGCCCGCATCGCCAACGACCCGAAGCCCTGGGACCACTGGTCGCCGATCGGCTACGCGATGGCCCCCATGCTGGGCGCCGTCTCGAACCAGGGCTACGCGGCGATCTGGTGGTTCCATATGGTGTGGGTGGCGCTCTTTTTTGCGTTGCTGCCCCGGATGCGGCTCAAGCACATGGTGGTCGCAGTCCTCAGCGCGGGCGGCAAGTCCGAGCAGCCCATGGGCGAGCTCAAGCCGATCTCCATGGAAGAGGTCGAAGAGACCGGCAAAATCGGCGCCGCCGAGGCGTCGGACTTGGACCGGTGGCGGCTGATGAGCTTCGACGCCTGTATGGAATGCGGGCGCTGTACCGAGGTCTGTCCGGCAAACGGCGTCGGCAAGATTCTGAATCCGAAACAGATTGTCCAGGACTCCATTCGGGCCAACATCGGCGGGCTGCCTCTGGCCGACACTCTGGGAGAAGAGTCCTTATGGGCCTGCACCACGTGCAACGCCTGTGTCGAGGCGTGTCCCGTCCTGATTCGCCATGTGGACACCATCGTCGATGCCCGGCGCTGGCTGGTCGCGGAAGGGAGGCTGACGGGCTCGGCAGCCACGATGCTGCGCCAGACCGGCAGCACCGGAAATGCCTGGGGCGCGCCGGCTTCGCAGCGCGAGGATTGGATGAAAGACCTGAACGTACCGCTGGCCCGAGACGGCGCCGAGTTCGACGTGCTGCTCTGGGTGGGCTGCGCCGGCGCGACCGACCCCGGCGCGATCAAGACCACACGCGCGGTGGCCGAACTGCTCGACAAGGCCGGGGTCAAGTATGCCTGCCTTGGCAAGGAGGAGCGCTGCACCGGGGACGCGGCCCGGCGGGTGGGTGATGAGTTCCTCTACCAAGAGATGGCTCAAAGCAACGTCGCGACGTTTGAAAAATACGGCGTCAAGAAGATCGTCACTCCATGCCCGCACTGCCTCAATACTCTGAAGAACGAATACCCCCAGTTCGACGGGAACTATGAGGTCAGCCACCACACCCAGTTTCTGCAGTCGTTAGTCCGGGATGGGAAGCTCAAGGCGGCCTCTCCAGCGGCGGGCGAGATCACTTACCACGACCCGTGCTATCTGGCGCGGGTGAACAACGAGAGCGACGCGCCGCGTGCGCTGGTCGGCGACCACACCCGGCTGAATAGCGACGCGATTCCGAGCGTGGCTGGCCTCGAGAACTTGACTGCCGGACCGAAAACCCTCGCCGAGCCGGAGCACCATGGCCGCAAAACGCTCTGCTGCGGGGCGGGCGGCGGCCGCATGTGGATGGATGAGACACCCGACCAGCGGCCCAGCGACCGCCGCTCGCGCGAGCTTTTGGCAACCGGAGCGAAGACGGTAGCCGTGGGGTGCCCCTTTTGCCGAATCATGCTGGACGCCGGGATCAAGAGCGTGGCGCCGGAGGAGGAGATCCGGCTCGTCGACTTGGCCGAGATGCTCCAGGAGGCGAACCCTAAAGTTTCCTGACCCGAGGCTTGCCCGCGATCTCGGCAAGGGTGTCCTGGATCGAGCGGCCGTCGATCTCCTCTCCCAGGCAAGTCCAGCCCGGGCGCTGGTGGCGTGCGAACAGTTCCACCCGCGAGACATCGCCCAGAAGCTCCTCCAGCAATCCATGAAACACGGCCGGTTTCTCGGAGTGCCGACCGCGTGCGTGCAGCACCACTTGGCCCTGGGCCATGTCGTGAACCGGGAGCGGCCGTCCGCGCACGATCGTCGTCGCCGCCAGCAAGAACTCGGTTGTCGGCTTGGTAAAGGTTGGCGGGATGCCCTGGCCGCGGATGGGCTCGCCCTTCGCGTTCGTTTTGACCCACACATAGGCAACGCCGCGATAGTGCAGACCCCAGGCACGAAGCAGGTCGATGGCCATGTCGAGCCGGGGTCCCGTGGCCCAAAGAAACACAGCGGCGCGGCGCGTCAGGATTTGGCGCACAGGCAGGGCGGCCAGCTCCTCCTGTGACATGAGCGGGTAGTGCTTGCCCGCAGCCGCGTTCTTGTTCGGGTCCCCGTAATAGAACCAGGGCGGGTCAATGAGCGCCAGCTGGAAGCGCGGTCTCTTTCCCATGGTCAAAGGAGTGCGCGCTCCTTGACCTCCACATAAAAGCTGACCAGTTCGCCGGCCAGTTCTTCGGGCTCCGATTCCAGCGAGTGGACGCGGGCCGTGCTCAGGGCGCTGGCGACGTCTTCTCGGTCTCGCATCAGCAGCGAGCCCGCGGCTCGAAAATAGAGCGAATCTCGGTCGTGAACCGGCGTGCTGAGCGCCTCGCGCAGGCGAGGGTCCATCACGCGAGCCATGACGGTGATGTGTCGGCGTGGGATGCCTCCCATCGCGGCGACCAGTCGTTTTGCTTCGGTCTCATTCTCCACGTCCGTGAACCCGATGAGGAGCGAGCGCCGCTTCCAGCGTGAATCCAGGTACGAGAAGGCGCGCTCGGGTTCGGATTCGACAGGCTCGGCGACGAGGTCGTGCAAGGCATCGATGATGGCAGCGATTTGGTTCTTGCCTTTCTTCGGAGGAAGGTAACGGCGCACCGTATCGGAATAGACGAGCAGCCCGACCTGGTCGCCGGCATGCATCGCGGCATGAATGAGCATGAGACTGGAGTCAAGTACCAGGTCAAGCTTCGTGACTCCGTCGACCTCGGCGAGCATCTTGCGCCCGATGTCGATCACAACGATCACGGCTTGATTGCGCTCTTGCTCATAGAGTCGCGTCATCAGCTTGCCTTGTCGCGCCGTGGCCTTCCAGTCGATCTTGCGATAGTCGTCGCCGTCGGTGTATTCGCGCAGGGACTCAAACTCGGTGCCAAGCCCGCGGGCGCGATTCTGCCTGACGCCCAGAGTCTGCAGCCGGCCACGCTGTCGCAAAAGGTCGAACTCTCGCAGCGCCAGCACGTTGGGATAGACGCGGATGGGAGCATGGGTCGCGATCAGGAGGTCGCGCTGGGCCAGCCCGAGAGCGCCGTCAACGCGCAAGAACGTGCCGCGAAAGTAATCCAGCCCCCGCTCCTGCGGCGTCACTTGGTACGCCAACTCGACGGAGCGGCCCGGCGCAAGGTGAAGGCGAAACTCATTCTGCGAACGCTCAAAATCTGGTGGCGGCTCATCACGAAGGCGGCCAGTGATCGGCATGGGGCCGACGTTCTCGACGATCAGCTCAACGCGATTCGGCACTCGCACCGAGAGCACCTTGTCCGTCTTTCGCCGAATGGAGACGTCGGCCGCCGTAGGCGCGAAGCGCCAAGCCACGTAGGCGAGTAGCGTCAAGCCGGCGTTGTAGGCGACGAGCGTCCACCAGCCGATACTGCCCAGTCCCGCCAGCGGCGCCAGAAGCAACCCCGCCGCGTAAAGGCCGATCAGCCGTTTGGTCGGAACCATTCGCCACCGATGGTACTCTTCCCGCCGAGATGACGCGCGAGATCGCCTTGCTCACCCCTGAAAAGGCGGTCATCACGCTGCGCCTTGCGACCATCGGGTCCAGGGTGACGGCACAGCTTTTCGATCTGTTTCTTGTCGTCGTGATTTCGATGGCGTTGATGTTGCTGGTCGCACAGATTCCCCTGCTTGCCCCTGCGTGGGCCGCGTTTGCCGAACTCCTGGCTGTGATCATTGTGTCGTTCGGTTTCTTCGCCTACTTCATCTTCTTTGAAGGGTTGTGGAACGGACTCACGCCGGGCAAGCGCATGGCGGGCATACGTGTGTGCAAAGTGGACGGCACCCCAATCGATATGCGTGCCGCAATGGGCCGAAACTTTTTGCGCATTGCCGACTTCCTCCCTTTTGGCTACTTCGCTGGCTTGCTTGCGACCTTCACGAGCCCGAGCAGCCAGCGATTGGGCGACATGGTGGCGGGCACCATCGTCGTCGGTCGGCCCACCGAGTTGCCCCAAGTGTTCCTCTCGCCCCACACGGTCGGGGTACACCCTTATGAGCGCGTCGTGGGTCCGCTTACAGGAATGACGACCGCCGAGTACATGGTCCTCCGCCGGATTTGTGATCGCTATCCGGAGTTCGACGCGGCAACGCAGGCGCGATTGGTGCGCGAGGTTTGGAGACCGCTGGCGCATCGGCTTGGCGTGCCGATTCCGGCGGGGATTCCGGAGATTCTGGTGATGGAAGCCGTCGTGATGAAATTCGGACGTATCCACGGTCTCCTGTAGAGGTGTTGTGGAGAAGGCTGGGGGAAAAGTCGCGATGATCGGGTCGCGGGAAAAGCGGGTTAAGGTCAAACAGACGGCCCCATGGTTTTCCACTCCGATTTCCACAAGGCCTAACGTCCCGGGCCGCCGTACATTGAACCTGTGTTGGACAGATTTTGTCGAAAACTTAGACGCATCGTTTCAGTTATCCACAGGCCCGGCACCCTCTAATAAAGACAACAATTCTTATCAATTCCCTCTATTCATTCAGAGTCCCTTAGGAAACTTCGGGCGATGACGGTCATGCGACTCGATCTGAACGACTATCGGAACTACCGGTGTCTGAACCTGGAACCGAGTCCCGGGCTGAACCTGATCGTCGGCCCGAATGCGCAGGGCAAAACGAATTTGATCGAAGCGATTTCCACGGTGGCGACGACCCGAGTGCTGCGCGGAAGCCGAGACGGGGAGGTCATTCGCGAAGGGGCAGAGTCGGCGCGGGTCACCGCGACCTATGGAGAGTCCGAAACTGAACTTTCCATCTTGATTGAGCGCGGCTCGAGAGGCGTTTCGAAGAAAACGTATCTGAACGGCATGGCCTTCAAGCGGGCCAGCGATGCCCTCGGCCGGTTGCCGCTGGTCTGTGTTTCGGCGTCCGATCTTGCCATTGTCCAAGGTGAGCCAGCCGATCGGCGCCTGTTTCTTGACCTTGAGCTGAGCCAAATCTATCCCGCGTACTTCCAAAGCCTGGCCCAATATCGACGGGCGCTTGAACAGCGCAACGCCTTGCTCCGCGCCGCTGAGCGCGAATGGGTCCAGCCAGAGGTCTTCGAGGTGTGGGAGGCGCCCATGGCCAAGCACGGGGCCACACTGCGCCGATTTCGACAAGAGTTCAGCCGGGTGTTGGCCATCGAAGCGGGACGAGCCTATCGTGCCATCTCAGGCCACGAAGACCTCGGCGTGGGATATGAAATGCGAACGGCGGGCAATACGGAGGACGAACTGTTTGATGCGCTGGCCCAGTCACGCGAAACGGACACGGCGCGCGGCTCGACCAGCGTTGGACCCCATCGCGACGACTTGAACCTTGAGATCGAGGGCAGATCCGTTCGCCTTTTTGGCTCGCAGGGCCAGCAGCGGTCCGCGGCTCTGGCGATCAAGCTGGGAGCGTGGGAGCACGGTCGGCAGGTCTTGGGCGCGAGGCCTATACTGCTCTTGGATGACGTCTTTTCCGACCTCGATGCCGGGCGACGCGGAAGGCTATTTGAACATGCTCTGGCCGAGCATGGACAGGTCTTTCTCACCTGCCCGGACATCGAAAGCGCGGCGGTTGCGGGAATCGAGCGAGCCACGGTCTTTGAGGTTCGCCAAGGAGAGGTGACGCGGCGATGAAACGGGCCGATAAGGTCCTGAACGCGGCCATCGACATTCCCGAAGTCCTGCGGGCCGCTCGGGCCAAGATGGCGCTGGCTCACTGGGACGACGTCGTCGGTCCGCTACTGGCGGCTCGGTCCCACCCGGATCGCTACGACCGTGGAACGCTCTTCGTGGCCGTCGAAGGGTCAGCCTGGGCGAATGAGTTGCGGATGAAACGAGACCTGATCTGCGCTCGACTCAATGCCGCAGCCCAGGAAAAGGACTTGTTTCAAGAGGTGCGTTTCGGGGTCCGCAAGGTCGTCAAGCCACCAGTAGCGGCAATTACCGACAGTGAGCCGCCCTGCGACTACGGCGCGATGACCATTCGTGAAATCGCTGAGCGTCGTCGCCGGATGAACGATGAATCGGGAGCTGACTGAGCGTCCGTTCCTGCTCGCTTCGATCGGGCTGGCATGCGGTTTGGCCTCCGCCACTTTTCCCGCGGCGCTAATCGGGGTGCTGGCTGTCCTGGTGGCGCTTATCATCCCTTCCCCAAAGGACCTCCCGGCTCGCGTTCCAGCCGCGGCATGGGTACTGGGCCCGATGCTGGTGGGGTGGGTCCTTGCGCCGCGCATTGAGCCCTCATTGTCAGAAG
Source organism: Fimbriimonadaceae bacterium (assembly GCA_046292875.1). Lineage (GTDB taxonomy): Bacteria > Armatimonadota > Fimbriimonadia > Fimbriimonadales > Fimbriimonadaceae > JBKBQD01. The sequence goes on along the minus strand of JBKBQD010000002.1, from coordinate 392,422 downwards.
CGGTCCCATTTGACGGAGACGCGCAGGTAGTGAGGATGCCGAAGCTTTTCAACGACTCGGTACAGTGCCTGGTCCGAGTGGACAAACGTCTGGCTGTGGCGTACTTCTCCTTGGAGCAGCAACCGTCGCTTGGTGACGTATGGCAGGTCGGCGGAAGACTCCGACCGCTCAGCGAAACCCAGGATCGATTTTGGCCCTATCGAGGCGTGACGGCACGCCTGCAGATCGCCTCGGCGACGCGCGTTCGGTCGGGACCAACCGTCTTTCGGTGGGCAGACGAATGGCGCCGCGCCATGATTGCCCTCACGTCTTCGGTACTTCCTGCCGAGTCCGCCTCGTTGGTGGAGGCGCTCTGCTTCAACCTCGACGGTCGTCTCTCGATGGAGACGGCGGATGAGCTTCGCGCGACGGGAACGACCCACATCATCGCAGCTTCGGGCTTGCAGGTGGTCCTTTTTGCCTCGGCGCTCAACGTCGTGTTGGCCCTGGTGCCGATCGGCCGGACATGGCAGCTAGGGTTACTCTTCGCCGTCCTGGCCATGTACGCCATGGCAACGGGACTCAATGCGCCGGTTGTGCGAGCCACGATCATGGCGGCCACCTACTACAGCGCGTACTTGGTCCGCCGCGAGCCGGATTGGCTGAGCGCCTTGGGGTTTTCCTCGCTGCTCTACCTGCTATGGCAGCCTTGGGGCGTGTTCGACGTCGGATTTCAATTGAGCTACCTCTGCGTCGCGGCTTTGGCGGCGTTTGCCGTCCGCGACGAGGAGGGTCGCCCCTTATGGTATCGCTGGATCCTAAGCCGAATCTGGGATGGAGCGCGAGCGACGATGATTTGCACGTTCGTGGCAGCGCCACTGGTGGCCTACCAGTTCGGCCAGGTTTCCGTGGTCGGTGTCGCCGCGAACTTGGGCGTGCTCTTTTTGGTGCCGCCGACGATCGTGCTCGCCATGTCCGGGCTCGCGGTGCATGCGCTTTGGCCTGCGGCTGGGGTGGGACTCGTCGGCCTTGCCGGGCTTTTGGCGGGGACGATGGGGTCGATCATCGAGTGGTTTTCGCGATTGCCTGGCGCGCTCATCGGGTCGCCCGGTTTCAGTCCTTGGTGGATGGTGCCGTACTATCTCGGCCTTATTCTTCTCTTCCGCCCCAAGGTGAGACATGCTTAGGCTCGGGCTGGCGATCATCGTGTTATGCGCCGGGGTCAGCGGCGTCTGGATCGAGCGGTCGACCTGGCGGCCCGAACCCGAAGTCGCGTTTTTGGCGGTCGGACAAGGGGATTGCACTGTCATCCGCTTTGGGAATTCGGCGATCCTGGTGGACGTCGGGCCGCGGAACCCCTACACCGACGCGGGCGAGCGTATCGTCGCGCCCGAGTTGCGGCGGATGGGCGTGACATCCGTTCCGCTGATCCTGCTGACGCACCCCGACAGTGATCATATCGGCGGAATCAAGGCGATGATGCGCGCGTATCCCCGTGCGCGTGTGGCGACCCCGGCTCATTTTCGCGCCAATCCGAACTTCGTCACCGCCCTTCGTGAGGCCGGCGTTGACGCGGACCGGGTGGATTGGCTCGAAAAGGAATCGTTGGTATCCTTTGGACCGTTTCGGCTGCGTTTGGCGTCGCCGGACGCCGATCCGACGACCTCGACCAATGACGGCTCGCTCTTTGTCCGCGTGCAAGCTCCCGGCTACGCGGTGGTTCTCAGCGGCGATGCGACCATTCCCGTCGAGAACGCCATGGCCCGACGGGGCGCCTGGAACGCGGAAATCCTTCAGTTGGGCCACCACGGATCCCGCACCTCCACCGGAGCCGCGTGGCTCTCCGCAGTGAAGCCCGAACTGGCCGTGGCCAGCGCCGGACGCGACAACCGATACGGCCATCCGCATGCGTCCGTAGTCAACGCGCTCGAAGAGCGAGGTATCCGATTACTTCGCACGGACCGCCATGGGACCATCACGGTCCGACCCTCGGCAAGAGGTTACGAAGTCGTGGTATCGCGCTGATCCATGGCCCTAACCAAGAGCGCGCGTCGCTCTTCCAACGCCTGGATTGAGGCTAATGCGTGAGACTCGGCTTCCCGCTCTTTCGCAACGACCTCAGGCTTGGCGCGTTCCGTAAAGTTTGGATTGCTAAGTTTCTGTTTTACGCGATCCAACTCCTGTCTGAGCGATGCCTCCTCCTTGGCAATGCGGGCAAAGATTTGGGGCAGGTCAACTTCGCCTTCGATGGGAACATAGACTTCGGTCGCGCCGACCGTCGTCGAGAGAGCCGGCGTCTCCGGGCCAGGGCGCTCATTCACCACTTGGTTAAACCACCCTTGAGACTGGACAACGTCGAGTGCCACCGATGGCCCTCCGGCAACGAAGGCGCGCTCGACAGGCTTCATCGGGTCGATATTGAGCTCTGCCCGCAAGGCCCGAAGGGCACGCGTGACCTCGATGGAATGTTCCATTGCTTCCTCGGCTTGAGGGTAATTCCAATTCTTCGCAATTGACGGCCACGGCGCCGCCATCAGGAAGGGTGCCTTGTCCGACAGCGGCAGTCGCTGATAGATCTCCTCGGTGACGTGGGGCATGATGGGGTGAAGCATGGCCAGGAATGCCTCAAGACAAGCGAGCAAGATTGCCTGGGGCACAGCCCGCTGGGTCGGATTGGCCAGTCGGGGCTTGCTGATTTCAATGTACCAATCGCACAGTTCGGACCAGAAGAAGCGGTGGAGAACCGCGCATACCGACTGCAGGTGGTAGTGCTCATACCCTTCCCGCACGGCTTTTTCGGTATTGGCAAGCCTGCTGAGAATCCAAAGGTCTGCCTGGTCGGTAGGCACCCACTTAGCATTTGGATCATAACCCTCTAAATTCATCAGGATAAATCGACTAGCGTTCCAAATCTTATTCGCGAAGTTGCGTGCTTCCTCGGTACGCTTCTCGCTATAGCGGATATCCTGGTTCTCGCCGGTTTGTGACATGAGGGTCCATCGGAGCGCGTCGGCGCCCTTGGTCTCGATGACGGTCATGGGATCGACTCCGGTGCCAAGGCTCTTGCTCATGCGGCGGCCGTCCTCGGTGAGGACGGTGGCATAGACGAAGACTTCGGGATAGGGGATGTCGCCGACCTGGTCCATGCCCATCATGATCATGCGGGCGACCCACAAGTTGATAATATTGCGGTCGGTAATCAGCAGCTGCGTGGGATACCTCTCCTTGAGGTCGTGGGTCTCTGCCGGCCAGCCGAGCGTCGCAAACGGCCAAAGGCCGCTGCTAAACCACGTATCAAGCACGTCGTCGTCTTGGCGCACGATCTTTTCGTTTCCGGCCTTCGATTCGGCCTCGTCCCAGGATAGGGCAGCCACGGCCCGACCCGACTCGGTGTAGTAGACCGGAATGCGGTGACCCCACCACAGCTGTCGGCTGACGCACCACTCCCGTATGTTCTCCATCCAATCAAGAAAGATGCGGTTGTAGCGCTCCGGCGAAAGGCGAATGCGTCCGTTGCGAACGGCCTCAATCCCCGGCGCGGCAAGGGCCTTCTGATCCGCGAACCACTGCTCGGACAGGAGCGGCTCGATCGGCTCACCGCTGCGCTCGGACACGAGAATCGGAATCTCGTGGGGTTTGACTTCGACCAAATAGCCTTGCGCTTCGAGGTCCTGCACGATGGCCCTGCGCGCTTCAAGGCGGTCCATCCCGGCGTAGGGACCGCCTTCTTCGGTCACCCTCGCCCGCGCGTCGAGCAGTACCGGCATAGGCAGCCCATGCCGTCGCCCCACCTCGAAATCGTTTGGATCGTGGGCCGGCGTGATTTTGACCGCGCCGCTCCCGAACTCAGGGTCCGGGTAGATGTCGGCAATCAGAGGGATTTCGCGGCCGACGAGGGGCAGCCGAAGCATCTTGCCGACCAGTCCCTGGTATCTCTGATCGCTCGGATGGACGGCAACGGCGACGTCGGCGAGCATCGTTTCAGGACGCGTGGTGGCGATCACGACGTCGCCGGAGCCATCGGTGAACGGATAGCGAACGTAATAGAGACTGCCGTTTACGAGTCGTCGCTCGGTTTCGATGTCCGACACGCTGGTTTGGAGCACGGGATCCCAGTTGACGACGCGTTTGCCACGGAAGATAATGCCCCGCTCGAACCAGTCGATGAAGACGCGCAGGACGGCCGTGGCGTAGTCGTCGTCAAGGGTGAATCGCTGCCGTGACCAGTCGAAGGCGCAGCCGAGGCTTCGGAGCTGGCGCAGGATCGTGTCGCCGCTCTCGCGACGCCATTCCCAGACGCGCTTGATAAAGGCCTCGCGTCCGATCTTGGCCGCGCTGGATCCTTGCTTTTTGAGCAGCTTGTCCACCACGCTTTGGGTAGCGATGCCCGCATGATCTTGCCCAGGAAGAACGAGCACGGAGTCTCCTCGCAGTCGACGGTAGCGGCCAAAGACGTCTTGAAGCGGATAGCACAAGGCGTGCCCCATGTGGAGGGAGCCCGTGATGTTCGGAGGCGGGATGGTGATTGTAAATCGGGGCTTTGTGGGATCAGGATCGGGCTGAAAGAGACCTGCTTCCTCCCAGGCCTGATACCAACGAGATTCGACGAGGGACGCGTCATAGCGCGTCGAAAGCAAAGACTCTTCCATGTGCGACTCCGCCTTCCTGTCGTGAAGGCCGTTGTATGATACGCCATTGTTTCACGTGAAACAATGGCTATTGGCTCAGAGGCTGCCGATCCGTCGTGAACATCCGACGAATGACCTCCTCGACATCGACTTCTTCAATGGCGAGGTCATTGACGGGGAAGCTGGCCAACACTTGCGAGGCCACCTTGGCGGTGTCGGCGGAGGGGGCTTCAATAACGGCGCTGGTTTCATCGTGGCGAACGACCCGCCCATATCGCGCAACGTCGGCCACGTCGATCGGCTGGTCGAACGTAAATCGAAGCTGCCGGACGTCTTCGAACTTTCTCGCGAGGGCATCAAGCGAGCCATCGAAGACGATGGATCCATGGTCGATCACGATGACGCGTCGACAGACCTCTTGGACGTCTTGCATGTAATGGCTGGTCAAGAGGATCGTGTTGCCATCCTCTTTGTGCAGTTCCAGCAAGAACTCGCGGATGCGCTTCTGGCTGACGACATCCAAGCCAATCGTCGGCTCGTCAAGAAACACGACCTTCGGCGCATGGAGCAGGGCTGCCACCAGCTCACATTTCATGCGCTCGCCCAAACTCAGCCGGCGGACTTGCGTGTTGATCTTGTCTTGGAGCTGCAGGGCCGTGACCAGCGCGTCGACCCGCCGCTTGAAAGCCGCATCGGGAACCTCGTAGAGCTCCTTCAGGACAAGGAAGGACTCCCAAGCGGGCAAGTCCCACCAAAGCTGCTGCTTGTTGCCCATCACCAAGGCAATCTGCCGCAGCATCTCGCCGCGCCGCTCGGAGGGGGTATAGCCAAGCACCTTTGCCACGCCAGAGGTCGGAAACAAAATGCCCGACAGTATCTTGAGCGTAGTCGTTTTGCCGGCGCCGTTGGGACCCAGGAACCCGATCAGCTCGCCTTGTTCGATGGAGAGCGACACGTTGCGAACGGCTTCGATGACGACCTTTTCGCGGGTGAACAGCCCCTTGACCGCGCCAGCCATTCCGGGCGCCTTCTTATGGGTCGTATAGACCTTGGTCAGGTTCTGGGTTTCAACCGCAGGCATCGGCGCATCTTACCTTTCGCAGGCAGTTCAGCTAGAAATATGGCCCGGCCATAAAAGAATGGCCAACACCACTGGCGGCGTCGAAAACAGCATCGAGTCGATGCGGTCCAATAGTCCGCCGTGCCCGGGAAGGATGGACCCACTGTCCTTGACTCCGGCACGACGTTTGATCCAGCTTTCGAAGAGGTCGCCGGCTTGGCCGAGCACGCCGCACAGCGCGCCGCAGACCAGTCCCAGTGACGGGGGAACCCCCACCCACATGGCGATGGGGATGCCGATAAGTGCCGCGGCGACCAGGTTGCCCGCTGCGCCCTCCAGAGTCTTTTTGGGCGAGATTTCGGGAGCAAGCGGACGCCGCCCCAGCGCCTTGCCCACCACGATGGCCGCGGTGTCACCGGCCCAGACCGGAACAAGGGCAAGCAAGAGTGGGCTGACAAAGAAGAACCACTTTGCCGTGTCGGGGATCGAGATCTCACGCAAATAGAGCAGCGCGGCAATCGGCGCCCCGTACCACAGGGAGGCAAGTTCCATCTTCCATCGCGCCACATTGTCGCGATCGAGGCGGGCGGCCATCCAGGCCCCCACGGCGGTCGCCACGCCAAGCCCGGCAATCAGCAGCGATGACTCGGGCCGCGTCATGACCAACGCAAAGGCAAGACCGACGGTGGCCGCGCCGAGAAGCGGCGCATTACGCCAGTCGCGGCCATAGAACGAGGCATGCTCGACCCCGCAGCCCCAGGCGACCAGAATCCCGGCCGCTGCCGCCGGCCATGCTGGCACAAAGAAAACGGTGAACAGCGCCAGGGCCATGGCCACCAGCGCCGTCACCGTACGTTGCTTCAGGGCGTTTAGCTCCGAACCGGTTCGCCGGGCTCAGTCGTCAATCGCAGCGCGACTTGCACCCGATTCTCGCAGCCGAGCTTGGCTAAGATGACGCTGGCCAAGTTCTTCACGCTCTGCTCTTGGAGCTCAAGCCGCTGGGCGATTTGGCGGTTGGACAAACCCTTGGCAATGAGGCTGGCCACTTCGGCTTCGCGAGGAGTGAGGGGCCGCGGCCCACCGTACACCATGCGCCGCTCCTGGGCGACCTGGCGAGACACCCCGAAGATCTCGCTATGCGCCTCGACGAGCCGCATGAGCGCGCGCAGGAAAACCTTGCCACCTGCTTCGCTATTCACAGAAACGCTGCCATAGGGCGCCACCCGCTCAGTGATTGCCCGCCCCGTGCCGAAAAGGAGAATCTTGGCCTTGTTTTCCGACTGGAGCTCCAGCAAGCGCGCCCAGTCGTCGCCAAACAAGCCTTCCGCTTCGACTACGACGGCCATCCCCGGATGTTCCCGAAGATAGGGCATGACCTCGGAGAGCGAGGCTCCCGACACCATGATCTCGAAGCCGCCACGCGTCGAAAGTAAGCAAATCAATCCGTCTCGCGTGAGCGCGTTGCCGCAGCACACGGCGACTTCCCGCCGAAAAGTCCCTTCCGTCATCATTTCCTCCTAACCATTGCTAAGACCAACAATACTATCGTAACACAACATCGCCGCTAATCTCGAAGCAACACTCCAATCTTGCGTTTGACCCGCTGCAGCGCGTTGTCGATGGACTTGGTGTGACATCGAAGCTCTTGGCTCATTTCCCGGTATGACATGCCATCGAGATAGCATCGCAGCACGCATCGTTCCAGATCACTCAGGGCATGCTTCACCAAATCGTGGAGGTTTTTGGGCAGCTTGGGCGATAGGGCGGCGGCTTCGGGGTCCTCGCTGGCTTGGTCGGGCAGCACGTCAAGAAGAGAGCCGTCCGTCGTTTCACCGGACATCGAGCGATTGAGCGAAACGTAGCCATTCATCGGCACATGCTTTTGCCGCGTCGCCGTCTTGACGGCGGTGATGATCTGGCGTGTCACACACAGTTCGGCGAAAGGGCGGAACTTGCTGAGCCGGTCGCTGCGGAAATCGCGGATCGCCTTGTAGAGTCCGATCATGCCTTCCTGCACCACGTCTTCATGGTCCGCGCCCATCACGAAGTAGGCTTTGGCTTTGTTCTCGACAAGTGACCGGTATCGCTCGATCAGAAACTCGGTAGCCACGCGATTGCCGTCTTTGGCTAAGCCCACGACTTCTTCATCCTGCATGAGAAGAAACTTATTGGGCGCCCCACGCGGACCCTCGGCCTCAGCCCCTGCGCCGACCGCATCGACCGGCCAGTCTCGGGCTTGGACCGCTTCCGCCTCTCCACTCCAGCCGGTTGCGCTCATGTGCCTTATCCCACGTTACCCCGTTGTTTGCGGGTGTGACACGACGACAGATCAAACTGCCATCGGTTAAGGATTCTACAAAAGGATTGTGCGGATTGCAACAAAAAACGGGGTCGAAATCAACTCGACCCCGTAACTTTGTCCCTAAACGGGCAGATTAAGGGTTGACGACGACCTTGATCGTCGTGGAGTACGGCTGCTTGAGCCCAAACACGTCGCTAATCGTGAGCGTGACCGTATACGTTCCCGGCTTGCGGAACTTGCGCCGGACCACTTGACCTTCCGCCTCGACTTGAACGCCATCGCTTGAGTCAAAGTCCCAAGTGTAGCGCAGCAGGGTGGAGCCGCCAAATCCAGAGGCGACAAAGTCCACCTCGTCGCCGAGGGCCAAGTTGAATTCACGGATGCGGGGCTCGCCATGGATGGGTGTCGGGTCACTGACGATCTTGATTTCGCCGATGTAGAACGTCGTCTGTGTGTCGCCCGAGAACGCAATCTCCTTAACAATTTTGTTCGTGCGCTCGAAGCCCGAGATGCCGCGCAGCGGGATACCCACGACGCGCCAGTTGTCCTTTGCCGTTCCGGCGCCCTTCACGGGCACGTAGGCTTCCGACCGACGTCCGTCGGTGGTGGTCACCACCATGCGGACGACCTCAAGGTCGGCCAGTGCCATCGCCATACCCATCTGACCCCCGGCGCCCGGCGGAGGCCCGCCGATGCCGCCGCCGGCACCCGCCAAGCCGCCGCCGCCCAAGCCAGGTCCACCGGCAAGGCCTCCGCCCGCGCCGGCACGTCCCGGAGGGCCCCCCGCCGGGCCTGAAGCGCCACCGCCAGGCCCGGTGCCGGGCACCTGAAAGGCAAAGACCATCAACTCATTCGGATCGTCAAAGGCTTTCGAGAGATCGATCGGGTTGTTGAGAATCATCCGACCGCCCATAAAGAAGTTTCGGGTGGAGACTCGGATCGAGTTCGTCCCTTCGAACGACGTTTCGTCGCTCTGGGCGATGGTGCCGCTGCCCCATGACTTCAATGCGATGCCCTGATCGGCAATGGTTCGCGTGGGGTTGTAAAGCGATAGGCTAACCTGCGCCGAAGCGCCAGTCGCCATGGCCGCAAGCAGGAGGCCGATAGAAGTTCGTCTGATCATATTGCCCTCGAGGATACGCTACAAATCGTCGCCAAACCGGACGCGCTCAATCGAAACGGCGCGACCGCTATCTCTTTGGACGCCGATCACCACCCCAGAGATTACACCCGGCTCGTTCGCGACTTCAAATCGTTCGGGCATCGAGGTGCGAAATCGGCGCAAAACCGCCTCGCGATCCATGCCAATCACGCTGCGCCGCGGGCCAGTCATGCCGACATCAGTGATATAGGCGGTGCCGCCGTCGAGAATCTGCTCGTCCGCGGTTGGGACGTGTGTGTGGGTGCCGACGACGGCGGTCGCGCGACCGTCCAGGTGCAGGCCCATGGCGATCTTTTCGCTGGTCGCCTCCGCGTGGAAGTCCACGAGGATGTAACGGGAGTCGACCGTCGACAGCAGCTCGTCCGCCACGCGAAACGGATCGTCGTAGCCGTCAAGAAACACGCGACCGCATAAATTGATGGCCGTCAGGCTCACCCCATCGCGCTCGACGGTCGCCAAACCGCGGCCCGGGGCGGCGGCGGGAAGGTTTGCCGGACGGACAATCGGCTTCCCGGTACCCAAGTAGGGATAGATTTCGCGACGGTTGAACGCATGGTTGCCGAGCGTGATGATGTCCACCCCTTGCGCAAACATCTCGTCCGCAATGGAGGGCGAAATGCCATGTCCGGCGGCGGCGTTCTCTCCATTGACCACGGTGAAAAGCGGTTTGTGGACATCTTGCAAGGCGCCAAGGCCCTCTTCGAGGATCTTGCGCCCAGGGCGGCCCACCACGTCGCCGAGAAAGAGGATGGTGTCGATCATGCCGCCGCCTCGAGCGGAATCAAGACGGTGATTTGGTTGGTTGAGGCGCCCCGATCGTCCCAATCATGGACCCGCTCATCGTACACTTCTAGCCAGGGCCGCTCGGCGCTTGGCACGCGACGGGCCTCTTTCAAGGCGCCAAAGATAGCCGGATAGAAGGCCTCGAAGCCCTCGGATTCAAGCGAGCCGACCCACCGGAAGCGGGCATAGGGCCCGGCCGGGACGGCGATAGCCACCATATCGTCCGGCGCTGATGCCAGCGAGGCTACCTCGTATCCCACGTGCGAGACCACTTCTTCGGGAGCGACGCTGGGCTCGTTGGGGCGCGTAAGGCCATAAATGACCCTTGCGTCTGCAACGCCGCCGATTTCGGAGAGACGCCGAGCCAGCTCGGACCGCGCCATGTCCAACAGATCAGGCAACTCGTCTTCTTGACCCCGGACGCGCAAGCCAACGAAGCGCAACACGGGGAGGTCGAAGAACTCAGGTTGCACCCCGCTACCTTACCTGTCTCGGCCGTCCTGTCAGTTCGCGTTCATCGGGGCATTTTTCGTTTCCAGCACGATGACCGTTGCGATGTATCCAGAGGCCGCGGCGCCGTTGGCAGCAGGCGCTTCGCGCCCCGCAATGGCCACATAGAGCGGCGTGCGCTTCTGGACGTCGGCAATCCCCAGATCGGCCCCGGCATTCGCCAAGGTCTCGGTGGTCGTTGGGTCCCCGTTGAAGGCGGCCTTGAACACCGCAGTTTCGTTAATTTTCGTGACAGCGTTGATGTCGGCTCCGCGACTCAGAAGCAGTTCGATCAGCGCCGGCTTTCCGTTGGCCGCCGCCGTATGGATGGGCTGCTCGCCCGACGAGGTCGCGGCGCTGATCGAAGCGCCAGCGTTCAAGAGCACGGTGGCGGTTTCCACGTCGCCGGAACGCGCCGACGAGACCAGGTGAAGCGGCGTTTGGTCGCTCAGGGTAACGGCATCAACGGGGATGCCCTGACCGATGAGGAACTCGGCCATCAGCGCTTGGCCATTGCGCGCTGCGTAGTGGAGGGCCGTTTGGCCGTCCGTCGTGACGTCGTCAAGCTTGGCGCCGTTGCGCAGGAGCAACTCGGCAACCCCCATGGAACCCGCTGCGGCGGCGCTGAAGAGGGGCGTGTCGCCAAACTTGGCCTTGGCCTCAACGCTGGCGCCGAGGTCGATGAGGAGGGTGCTCAACTCGAGATTGTCGCGCTCGGCCGCGAGATGAAGGGGAGTGTTCCCGTCGCCGTCCGGCGTGTTCACGGTTTCGTGGATGACGTCTTGGCGCATGGCCGCGCGCTGTTCTTCGGGCGTCGCCTTGTCGGCGTCTTCGGCGGCGAACTGCTCTTCAAGCGCCGCTGGGCCGAACTTTTGCCAGAGATCATAGATCTCGCTGATCGTCGCGCCGCTGGCAGCAAGCACGGCAAAGTGGGTTGGGGTTTGGCCTGATCCGGTCGGACCATTAAGCATCGCCGTGGCGTCGGCTGCCGTAGCGCCTGGGGCGCTCGCCACGTCGTTGGCAACAGCCCGAATCACCTCAATTCGAGTGGCCGCCGCCGCAGCATGCATCACGCCGAGCCCGTTGCGTGCCGTCGGCCAAAAGCCCTTGCCGCCTTTGCCGATAGCGCTGATTTGAGCCAGATCGCCGCGCATCGCCGCATCGAGCAGCGGCACGACCGCATCGGTCTTAGGCGCAACGGCATGCGCGCCCCGGTTCACGAGGTCAAGGGCGAGGAACGCGTGACCTTCCATCAGCGCAACTCCGAGCGGCGAGTATTTGTAACGATTCAGCGCGGCGGTGCTCGCACCGTGATCCGCGAGCGCCCTAGCCGCTGCCGCACGACCCAATCGGGCGGCAAGAAGCAGAGGGGTCTCTTCAAAGTTCGTCGAGGCGACCTCGGTGTCGGCGCCGCCTTCGAGAAGCGCGGTCAGAGCATCGGTGCGTGCCGGATGCGACCATACGGCTAGGTAGAGCGCGGTCTCACCGTTGGCGGTCTTGGCGTTGGGGTCGGCCTTTTTCGCTAGCAGCAACGGCACGACGGCGGCACGATTGCGGAAGGCGGCGAGGTGCAGCGGACGCATGCCATCGGTGGTGGCGTCATTGGGATCCGCGTCGTGATCCAGCAGAAACTCGACGATGTCCGCATGGCCCTCTTGGGCGGCGAGGTGCAGCGGCGAGACGCCGTCCTGCCCGTTGATGTTCACCTCGGCATTGTTGGCAACCAGAGCCTGGACGACGTCGAGACGTCCCGTGAAGGCCGCGGCATGGAGCGGCGTCCAACCGCCATAGCCACGCTGATTCGGGTTGGCTCCGGCAACGAGCAACTGCTCGACCATTTCCAGTTCGCCGTCGCGCGCTGCCTCATACAGCCCAGATTCCTGCGGCAAACGGAAGGACAATGCGATCGCCAAAACGGCGACCACCACGGCGGCAATCCCGACGCGGAGATTCATGTTGCGATTATAGTCGTTCGATTAAGGGATGCCCACCGCGGCGAGACGCGAACGGCTATGCCGTGTCAACGTCGTCCGGAGCTCGGCGGCGCGCCCGCTTCGCCTTGGGCTCTTCAGCAGGCGTTTCTTCCTTCGGAGCTTCGGCCTTTTTCGCGGACTTCTGCTTGGCCGCGCGAATGGACGCTTCGACCTGCTCGCGAGTCGTCTGAGCCTCCTTCTTGAGCGTCTCCTTGGCCGGACCGGCCTTGCGGGCGGTCTTTGGGGCAGCTTTCGGAGCGGACTCGGCTTTGGGGGGTTCGGCGGCCTTGGGAGGCTCGGGCGCCTTTGCCTCTGCTTGCGTTGCGTTTTCCGTCCTCTCCGCCTCAGCCTTCACCGGTTCATCGGGCTCTTCCGCTAGTTTCTTCAGGTCTTCGCCCAGGCGAACCAGCCCCTTGGCCACGGCTTTGGCCAGCGGCTTGGCCACGGTCATGGCTGCCGCCACGGCGACGAACAATCCGAGTTTTGCTCCGCTGGCCATTACATCACACCTCTTTGCGCGTTTTCCTGTCGATTCATTAGAGACGATTACTCCCGGCTCGCCGATCCGGTTTCATTCACGGCGGGGGTGGGACCTTCGGCAGCCTTAGCATCTGCAGTCTCGGACTCCTTGCGATGGCCAAAGAGCGTGCTCACGACAAGCGCTGTCGCCGAGACCGTAATGCAGGCGTCGGCTACGTTGAACACAGGGAAGTCGATCAGCCGGAACCAAAACATATCGGTCACCTTGCCGTCCACGATGCGGTCATAGAGGTTGCCCAGTGCCCCGGCGGCCAGCAATCCCCACACCACGTGCCGCCAGTTCGGCTCAGATTTTGTGTAGAGGGACAGGTACGAGACGTAGCCCGCGATCCCGACCGCAATCGGCGCGACGAACAGGCCGCCTCCTTGCAGCATGCCGAACGCGATGCCGGTGTTGTACGTCAAGGTGAACTCGAACACGCCTGGCCATGGGTATCCTGGCGCTTCGCCAATGCGAAACGTCTCGCGCGCCCAAAGTTTGGTCGCCTGGTCCAGCACGATCATCCCAAGCAGGGTGATCCAGTAGGCTGCGCGAAATCGCACGGAAGCTAGAGCCCGAGGGCCCTCCGGTCGCGCGCCGTCAGGAAGTGGCCATTAACCTCCAGCACGTCGGGTCTTCGGAGACGGCTGCGCTCGCACTTCTGATAGGGGCTCTGGGCAAATGCGAAAGCGGTCTCTCCTTCCGCGATTTCCACCCAGCTCATCTTGAAGTAGAGGGCCAAGTCGTCGCCAAAGCCTCTCAGGACCGCGGCGTTTTCGGGGTCGGTCGTGATCTTGAGAATCGCATCCTGGGAATCCTTGATGCCCGATTGCGATTTCCAAACCTCGAAGGCGGCAAAGGCGGCGCTTCGGAACTCCAGCAGCGCCGCGAAACGGGCCTGGAACTCGCTCCCTTCGATGGACTCCAGCTGCTCCGGCGTGGGCACGTCGAACGTCTCCATATGCACGCTCTCCAGGCGGTTCTCGCTCGGCAGACGCTCGTAAACCTCTTCCGTTGTAAAGGGTAGAAGCGGGGCCAGAAGCGTGGTGAGGCGCCGAAGCAGCGTATACGACGTCTGTTGCGCGGCACGGCGCGAGTCCCAGAACTGCCCGTCGCAGTAAAGCCGATCTTTGATCGTGTCGAGATAGAAGCCCGACAGCTCGTTGACGCAGAAGTTGTGGACGCTGGTCATGACGCGATTGAAGTCGTACTCGCGATAGGCCTCGAGGCACTCCGCGGTGAGCAGATCGCTCTGTTCAAGCACCCACCGATCGAGCTCCAGCGGCGGGACCTCCGCGCCCGGACGATAATCGTAGAGGTTCGAGAGCAGGAACCGGAGCGTGTTGCGAACGCGGCGGTAGTGCTCGCCAAACTGCTGGAACAGCTTGTCGTAGCACGGCACGTCGTTGGTGTATTCCACGCTGGCGACCCAATAGCGAAGGACATCACAGCCATAGGTCGCGGCAGCCTCTTCGGGGTCGATGGAGTTTCCAAGGCGCTTGGAAAGCTTGTAACCATTTTCGTCGACAACAAACCCATGCGTCACCACCTGGCGGTAGGGGGCGGCGTTGCGGACGGCGGTCCCGATGACCAGCGACGAGTTGAACCATCCCCGGTGCTGATCCGAGCCCTCCAGGTAGAGATCGGCGGGCCATGGCTCCAGCCACTCTGGCTCGACGTTGCCTTCGAAGACGCACAGCGAGGTGCAGCCACTGTCAAACCAAACGTCGAGGACATCGGTCTCCTTGCGGAACTCTGTCTCGCCCGTTTCCGGGTGGGTGTATCCGGCCGGCAGGATCTGCTCGGGAGGAAGCGCGAACCAACCGTCGGAGCCATGTTCCTCGACGACCCGGGCCACGGCTTCAATGGCTTCCGGGTCCATGACGGGAACGCCCGATTCCTTGCCATAGAAGATGGGGATGCCAACGCCCCACGGTCGCTGCCGCGAAATGCACCAATCCGGACGATTGCTGACCATGGCGTGGATCCGGTTATAGCCGTTAGAGGGGACCCAGCAAACTCCTTTGCCCTGCTCGTTATGCTTGATGAAGTCGCGCAGTTCGATGGGATGAATCTCTTTGAGCATCCGGTCGCGCAGATGGTGGTGATCGATACCCAGGAACCACTGCTCCGTGGCGCGAAAAATCACGGGCATTTCGTCGCGCTCAGCGTAGGGGTAGCTGTGGTGGTAGTCCTCGACAAGGAGCAGCGCACCTAATTCGATGAGCCGATCCACCACAACCGTATCGCAATCCTTGTAGAAGACGCCCTGAAATTCGCCCGTTTCGGCAGTGAGGTAGCCGCGCTCGTCCACGGTGTTGGGTGCCGGAAGGCCGTACTTCTGGCCCGTCATAAAGTCGTCGCGACCGTGCGATGGCGCAGTGTGGACAACCCCGGTACCCTCATCGGTGGTCACGTAGTCAGCCATAACCACGATGGACGGGCGATCATAGATCGGATGCTGAAACGACGAGCCCTCAAAACTGGCGCCCAGCTCGCGGACTACGATCTCGTAGGCGTCCCATCCCAGCTTAGCCGCGACTTTCTCGACCAGCTCCTCAGCGATCAGGTAATGGTTTTCTCCGACCTTCACAATCGCATAAACGAGGGCCGGATGGAAGGCAACTGCCAGGTTTGCAGGAATCGTCCATGGGGTCGTCGTCCAGATAATCGTGTAAAAGTTCGGCAGCCCTTCGGAAAAGCCGTTATGGTCATGCAGGAGGGGAAACCGCACATAGATCGAGCGCGAAACATGGTCCTTGTAAATGATCTCCGTGTCCGCCAATGCCGTTTGGCTGCTGGGGCTCCAGAGCGTTGAGCGCAGCCCGCGATAGATGTAGCCATGTTCGACCAATCGTTTGAATACGCGCACGATTTCTGCTTCAAAGCGCGGGGCCATCGTCGTATACGGCTTATCCCATAGCCCAAAGATGCCGAAGCGCTTGAACTGCCGCGATTGAATGTCGATGTAGCGCTGTGCATGAGCACGGCATGCCTTGCGAAAAGTATCAGGGTCGGGCGTTACTCCCTCTTCCTGGAACTTGCGAGAGACCGCCAATTCGATGGGGAGTCCGTGGTTGTCATAGCCGGGGACATAGGGGCATCGGTACCCCATCATCGTGCGGCTCTTGACGACAAAGTCTTTCAGCACCTTCTGCATGGCCGTGCCAATGTGAATGGGACTATTGGTGTAGGGTGGGCCATCATGCAGCGTAAATGTCTCGGCACCAGTGCGTGACTCCAGGATGCGATGGTAAATATCCATCTCCTCCCACTTTTGCAATAACTGCGGTTCCCGTTCGGGCAGGTTCGCCTTCATCGGGATCGTGAAGTTCTGATCGGGCAAGTTAAGCGTGGCGCGCAGGTCCATCCGAACGTGCGAGTGTACCTTTGCCCCCTGTTGCGCCCCGGAAGGGACAGCAGGTGATTTGTCGAATAGGCAACCATGGGCGCGTCGATGCTTGCGTGCCTCGCGGCGGTTTTCTCGTTGGGCGAAGCGAGACCTTTCATTGTGGATGCTGGCCAGCCGGCGGCACGCATTGTGATTTCGGCCAAGGCAACGCCGGCAGTGCGGTATGCCGCGGAAGAACTCCGCGACCATGTGCGGCAAATAGCCGAAGTCGAGTTGATCATAGGCACGGACGACGAGCCAAAGGCCGGTCCAGAGATTGCCATCGGGCCCACGAGCCGACCGGCATCCCAGCGTGCCGCAGGCACCATGGCGGCGCTGAGGCCAGACGGCTATCTGCTCCGCGTCGACGGTGACACGCTGGTGATCTATGGGACCGAGCCACGGGGGTCTCTCTATGGTGTTTATGGTCTGCTAGAGGACCATCTTGGGTGTCGATGGTTCACCCCGGCCGTCTCAAAGATTCCTAAGCGACAGCCTCTTATTCTGGAACGCCTCGACGAGGTGGTTGAGCCGAGATTGGAATACCGGGAGCCGTTTACCTATGATTGTTTTGACGGCGATTGGGCAGCCCGGAATCGAATGAATAGCTCGACGGCCCGGCTGGAAGAAAAGCATGGCGGCAAAATTCGCTTCGGCGCTGGGTGGTTTGTGCATACGTTCGACAAGCTGGTGCCCCCATCGGAATACTTTGAGACGCATCCTGAATACTTTTCGCTCGTCGGCGGCAAGAGAGTTGGGTCGGGAAGCCAGCTCTGCTGCACCAACCCGGACGTCCGGCGGATCGCCGCCGAGCGCATCCTCAAGGCCATCGAAGAAGACCCCGAGGCAACGGTATTCAGCGTCTCGCAAAACGACTGGGACAACCATTGCGAATGCGATTCGTGCCAGGCCGTGGCCCGGGAAGAGGAGTCGCAAATGGGGCCGGTGCTCCAACTGGTGAACCACGTCGCAGCGGCTGTAGCCGAGAAATACCCCGAGAAATCCATCGAGACGCTGGCGTACCAATGGACTCGCAAAGCGCCAAAGACGCTGCGACCGCTGCCCAATGTGATCGTGCGCCTCTGCAGCATTGAGTGCTGCTTCTCGCACCCTTTGGACGGGTGCGACAGTGAGCAGAACAAGGCATTCGTTCAAGACTTGCGCGAATGGGGGCGCCTGGGAGCGCGGCTATGGATCTGGGACTACGTCACCAGCTTCTCACACTACTTTGTGCCCTTTCCCAACCTTCGTGTGCGAAAGCCAAACATTCAAACGTTCTTGGCCAATGGCGTGCGGGGCATCTTCGAGCAGGACAACTACCAGACACCCATCGGTGAATTCAACGAGCTAAGTGGCTACCTTAACGCAAAACTGCTATGGAATAGCGAAGCTGATCCTGAGAAGATTATCGAAGAGTTTCTGGATGCTGTCTATGGTCATGGGGCGCCACATATCAAGCGTTATCTTGATGCGCTTCATGATTACGTAGAAAAAGAAAACATTCACATGAACATCTGGGTCGGGCCGCTCAGTCCTCATTTGACGGACGAGCTGATGGCTTCTGCCATGCGCAACTTTGACCGAGCGGAAGCGGCCACCACCAACGAACCTGCCGTTCTCTCTCGCGTCAGGGCCGCACGGCTCAGCGTGGACTATGCCTGGCTCGAAAGGGCGCGGGCGAAAGGAACAGGGCTGGGCGCGATGTTTCGCGACACCGACCCCCCGACCGTTAACCCGGCCTTCCGCGAGCGGCTTGATCGCTTTGTTGCCGTGGCCAAAGAGAATGGGGTGACCACGCTTCGCGAGGGATCGCTTACTGTGGATGACTACGCCGCGGCCATCGAACGTCTGCTCAAGGCTGGAATCCATCGGCACGATGCCTACCGCAAGCCCGTTTTTGTCAAAGAGCGCTGGAGCGATCGCTATCCCGCTTCGGGCGAGGGGGCCCTCACCGACGGCATAGTGGGAACTCTCGAGTTCACGGAGCGAGCATGGCAGGGGTACCTCCGTGTGGACCTGGACGCGGTGATTGACATGCAGGAAGAAGTGCCGCTCGATCGCGTGGTCGTCGGCTTCCTGGAAAGCACGGCTTCGTGGATCCTGGCGCCGAGCAACGTGGAACTGATGATCTCGCGCGATGGCGTTACCTTCGAGTCGGTGGCGACCCGGTCGCTGCCGCTACCGGACGGCAATCGCCCGGCCAATCGGGTCGAGGTCGAGTTCAAGCCCGGCGGGAAGCGCGCACGCTATGTGCGCCTTCGGGCCAAGCAGCCACCGCCGCTGCCAAGTTGGCACGTGGGAGCGGGCGAAGCCGCGTGGATCTTTGTCGACGAAATCGAGGTTTTTCGCATCAACACGCCTTGATAGCCGCGAACTTTCGGCACATGTCTCCAAAAACGGCGTTGCGAGCGACCCAATAGGCCAGTTCCACCTGGTGGCTGGGGTCGGGCTCGCCCCATTCCTGGTTAGCGTTCACGGTAGGCGCAGGAACCAGTTTGGTGGGAACCCACTTCGGCTCGATGATATGGGCGATGGCGGAGATGTCCCATATCTCCTTCGCAAAGCCGAAGTGGTCGGGGTCGTGTGCGCGCACGATTTTTGCAAGATAGGCGCCCAAGGGATTTACTGATCCGAGGTCTGCGTCCAGCGCCGCTGCCGTGATGAGGAGATGCGACGCCACGCCGAGCGCCGGGATCCAGACCAGCGTCGCCGGTGACTCGAACAAGATTTGTCCGGCCACGGGGTCGTTCGAGAAGTTGAACTCGCGCGGCGACGGCATCCAAGGCGCATTCGCACCGAGCCAAACCACGATCACGCGCTCGGCAATGTCCGGCGCGGCGAGCAGTGCGGACGCAACGTTGGTGGCGGCTCCGATGGCGGCAACGACCAGTGGCTCGGTTCCTGAGCGGGCGCGCTCAATCAGCTCGTCCCGCGCCTCGCTCTCCAGCGGTGCGCGATCGACATCAAGATAGCGGCGCGACCCCTTGAAGACGCCTCCGAAAGGCCGTACTGGCAGCAAATCAAGCACGCGAAGGATCTCGTCGTAGCTCGCGAGCATGCCTTCCTCGGGCCCTGCGGCTCGGGGCCGGCCGAATGGCGCGGCATACACAGCCTCGACCGTCATGGCCTCCGGGGACAGCAGCGCATAGGCAAGGGCAAACTGGTCGTCGATCTCGTTTGCCGTGTCGGTGTCCAGGACCATTCGCACCGGCTTGGTCAGTTCAGATATCTTCATGAGCTTGCAAAGGCATTCCAAGCGAAGTAGGCTGCCATCAGAAAACCATAGCCCGCGATTGCCACCCGAAGCTTGTCGGGATTGACGCGCTGGGAGATCTTTGACGACGCATAGCCGCCGATGATGCAGCCCACCATGAGCGCAGCTGCCGGCGCGGGCGAAACCAGCCCCTGTGCCAGAAAGAGCACGGACGCCGCGAAGTTGATGACGAGCCCCAGCCAGTTCTTCACCGCGTTCAGTTCATGAATCGTGCCGTCCATATACAGCACAAAGGCAGCGAGCATCATGATGCCCATCCCGGCGCCAAAGTACCCGCCGTACACGGCGACCAGGAACTGGATCAGCACCGCCCCGACGGGGCCCATCTCGCGCTGATGTTTCGCACACCACGCCCGAATGTGCCGCTGACCTGCCAAGAGCAGTGACGCGAAAAGGATAAGAATCGGCACCAAAATGGCAAAGATCCGTTCGGTGGATAGGACAAGCAGCCATGCACCAAGGGCCGAGCCAAGAATGGTCGGCAAGAGCAGCAGCTTCAGGTAGCGCTTCGTGTTTGCAAGCTGGTTCAGGAACCCGATCGCGCCGGCCAGCGACCCTGGCCAAAGCGCGACGGAGTTCGTGGCGTTGGCGATGATCTTGGGGATACCCATGCCGACCAGAATCGGATATGAGATGAGCGATCCGCCTCCGGCAACGGCGTTGATGCCTGCCGCAATGGCTCCCACGAGCACCAACAGAAGAAGCGCTGGCAGGTCCTGCGGAAGCTGGTCCAGGTAGCGCGGCACCGGCAGAGGCTACCTTTCCCGCCGGTCAAGTACCGTCTCAAAGAGCCAAAGCGCACAGGCGAGCTTTGATCGATGCGCGCTCTCGACCCGGTCGCCCTCGCGAAAGATCAGCGACAGCTCGTTGGCATCCGACTCGAAGCCAATGTCAGCGCGACCGACGTCGTTGGCGGCGATGGCATGAAGACCCTTGCGCACCATCTTTTCCCTTGCGTACTCGAGGTTCGGGCCGGGCTCGGCGGCGAAGCCGACGACGATGGCCTCCGGCTTGGCCGCAGCAGCCAGGTGGGCTAGCACATCAGGGTTGGCCACCAGTTCCACCGTCATCTCATCAGCGGTGCGCCTCAGCTTGCCAGATCGCCGCTCCTTGGGCCGGTAGTCGGCAACCGCCGCCGCGCCGATGATCCAGTCGGCACTGTCGGCAAAACGGCGTGACGCCTGAAGCATTTCGTCCGCCGTCCGCACCCGAATGGTCTGGGCCGCCAAGGGGTACGCCGCTGAACTGGGACCGGCGATGACGGTGACCTTGGCCCCCATGAGCAGCGCAGCGCGGGCCAGCGCGGCGCCCATCTTGCCCGTTGAGCGGTTGGTGAGGTAGCGCACATCGTCCAGCGGTTCTTGGGTTGGCCCGCTGGTGATCAGCACGTGGAGTCCCGCCAACCGTTTCGAACGGTGGAGAACCGTGAGGGCGGCGGCCACAATCGTGTCGTTGGGCGCCAGTTTGCCCTGTCCGGTCTCACCACAAACCGCGATGCCGTCGTCCGGATCGACAAACACCGCCGCCCGCTCCCGCAGTCGCGCCGCGGCACTTTGAATGGGTTCGGCTGCGTACATCGTCGGGTTCATGGCAGGAGCGATCACCAGTGGCCCGTCGTAGACGAGCGCGATGGTCGAGAGCATGTCCTCGGCGATGCCGTTGGCAATGCGTGCCATCGTGTTGGCCGAGGCCGGGGCAATGAGGAGCAAATCGGCGTCGCGAGCCCAGTCGATGTGGGCCATGCGGCCGGCCGTGGGCTCGTCGAATGTATCCACGAGGCAGGGCTCGCCGGTCAAGGCCTCAAAGAGAGCGGGCGTGACAAACTTTGCGGCGGCTGGGGTGAGGCAGGCACGGACGGCGCACCCGGCACGCATCAGGTCGCGGGCGAGGTCGGCTGCACGGTAGGCCGCGACACTGCCGCTGACCCCCAGGACCACGCGATGAGTGCTCACGCTGCGAGGATACCGGGCGGCGGATTAGCCGCCTTCGTCGCGCGAAACACCCTGCTCAGTGATCCGAGGCGTGATCAGAATGATGACTTCGGTCTTTTTGTCGTCGCGAACCCGCTGTTTGAACAGTTCGCCGATCAGCGGGATCTGGCTCAGAATAGGAACGCCGATGATCCGCGTCGATTTCGACTCCTGAACCAAGCCTCCGATCGCAATCGTCTCGCCGCTCTTCACCCGCACGCTCGTCGAAACGCGGCGAACGTTGGTTGTCGGGTTTCCGGCCACGGTGACTACAGCGTCGCTTACCTCGGGCTCCAAGTCCAGCGTAATGGTGCCATCGTCATCAATGAACCCGGTGAACTTGAGCGTGACGCCCGTCTTGATAAGCTGAATCTGGGCGGTGGGAAAGTTCACGTTGCCACTCAAAATCGAAAAGTACGTGTCTTGTCCGACGGTGAGAATCGATTCCTTGCCTTCGAACGCGGTCATCTTCGGGTTGGCCCGCAGCGACGCCTTGCGCGTTTCGATCAGCATCTTCAGCTTGGCGATGTCGGCAAAGTTGGCCTTTGAGTAGTTCAAGGTGAGATTGTCGCCGACCGCAAAGTTCTTCCAGCTCCAGCTAAAGCCGAAATCCTCGCCTTCGCCGCTGGTCACTTCGGTCACCAGGGCTTCGACAACGAACTGACGCGAGGGCATGTCGATCGCCTTGATGTCGGCCAGGATGACGGCGGCCATCTCGTCGGGCGCCGTGACCGAGATGACGTTTCCGATCTTGTCGGTCGCGACGAACGCGCGATAGGCAGGGGAGATCAGCGCGGCAATCGATTCGGCGGGCATGGAGCGCGGTCGATAGGTCTGCACCTTGGCGAATTCCCGGAAGAGGGGGGCTTCGGGAGTTCCCAGCGAGACGAGATAGACGCCGCTTCCTCGCTTCTTCCAAAAAGCGCCGGCAAGAAGCGAGGTCTTGGCGATCGCCGATTCCAGGGGCTCGTTTTCAAACTCGATAAACACGGGGGTGGGCTTGATGCTGTCGTCGACCACAATGGCCACTTTGGCCGCACCGGCAATGTCGGCAAAGACTTCGCGAATGTCGGAGCCAAGGTAGACGTTCGTGATGCGAGCCGAGTCGCCGCGCATCTGATCCGTCCTTGGCGTGATCTCGACACGTGCGTTCTTGGCCGAGAGGTACCGCGCCATGCTCAGCAAGAGGTCGGCCCTGGGCTCAGCGACGGCAGGCAGGGCCGCGAGGACCGCCATCGCCATGAGGAAAGCGGCGTTGCGTGGACGAAGGCGAAGGGGGTTCTTCATGGGCGGTTATCTTCGGGCAGGGACGGTGACGTTGACGGACCGTTGGGCGAACAATTCTTCGCCGTACTGATACTGAATGCCGACGACGTAGTCTCCGGGCGGCAGTCCTGGCGGAATCTGGACGTAATTGCGGAGCGTTGCTCCGGGGAGAATCCCGCCGTCGCCGAGCACAGGAGCCTGCAACGTGGCGAGTGCGTTATTGGCCTTGTCATAGAGTGTGGCGCTCGGGATCGGCTTGAGCGCTTGCGTTCCGGTGTTCCTAACTTCGAACCGGACGCCGTTAGGGATGCCATCAGGACGTTCAACCGTTGCGCTCGCCACTTCAAGCTTTGGCGTTCCGCGTGGCGTCACGACGCGGCCATAGACCTCCTCGGGCAGCTGGGTTCCGTCACGGCTGCGAATGGCGACCCCGAACCAATGCTCGCCGGTGACCGCTTTGTCGGAAGAAACGCGAAGCGCGACGGACGCCACGGCGCCGGGTCGAATCGTCACGACCGGATTGGTCGGCTCGACTTTGACATCGCTTTTCGCGGTCGGGTCGACGATGAATCCGCCGGTGGCGGATTGGACGAGCTTGCCGGTCGTGACCTGGAAGGTGGCGGCAGCGTTCGAGTTGTTCTTGATGCGAACGGCCACGCTGCGACTGGCGCCCGCCGGCATCTGTTGCGTGATGAAGGACGGCTCGATGGTGACCGGCGCGAGTTCGAACGTTTGCCCCTTGTCCGCCGCTCGAGCTCCGTTGCCGGTGATTTCGATTTCCCGCGTCAAGGTGGGAAACACCCTGGTGCCCGCTTGGCTTCGCGCCTGGACGACGTAGACGCCGCGGTCAAGGCCGTCCAGGCTGAAGGTCAGATTACGCTGGGTGCCAGGAAAGAGGTTACGGTCGGTGTCCAAGAAGGTGCGTTCGATACGACCGGTCGACTTGGTGCGAACGGTTACCGAGGTCCCGATGGTCGTAAAACCGGTGCCGACATTCTCGAATGGAATGCGCAGCGTCGGAGATGCCCCACCTCCAACCTCCGGGCTCCCCAGCTTAATGTCCACGCGTCCCTGGCGGCCGACGAGCAGAATGACCGGGATCTGATAGGACGTGACAATCAAGTCGGTTCGCCCTGCGACGCGCGGGGTGACGGTTGCCACGCAGTAGTAGCAGCCCGGTCCGACCCGAGGCACCTGAACTTCAAGCTGGAAGGTCTCGGTCGTTCCTGGCCGCACGGTTCGTAACAGGTCGCGCTGTCGAAACCAGGTTGAGCAGTCCGCCGGGTTTCGGGCCTCGACGTTCGCACGGTAGTTGCCGCTGGTATAGCTCACGGAGCGGACACGAATCGACGTTTCCAGATTGGCGGAACCGAGATTGGTGACGTCTACGGGCAGCCGCACCAGCTGCGCGCCAGGGACCGCAACCCGGAACATGAGCGGCGACACCGCGATTCCGCCGCCCATCTGGGGCGTGGCGGTGAATCCGATAAGCGTTGCCGCCAAGAGAGTGGTCATCAGTTGATCGTAATGGTCAAATGGCCTGTGGCCGTTAGGGTGATGCCGCCGGGGCACGTTCGGTCAATGGTCAGGCGCCGGCGGACCATCAAAGTCACGACCCCGCTGGCGGCGGTGACCTGTGCCGTCGTGAGCGTCATCGAATCTCCGTTGATGGCCGAGTCGTTTCCCTGGATAAATCCGGGGATGGCGGGACCGATCGACGACGAGGTGCCGCGATAGAACTGGATCCGGTATTGAATCAACCCATACGTCGGCACCGGATCTCCGGCCAGGAGCAGGCCGGTAAAGTTGTTGGTTGAGACAGTGAGCGACCGGTCGGTGGTGAAGTCCACGTAGTTGTATTGAAAGTCGTCCTGCAGGGTTCCGATGCCTCGCACAAAGAAGGTCGCGGCATAGGTGCCCGTCATCGTGACGTTGCCAAGTGCCCAGTTCCCGTCGGTTGCTGGCGGGTCCAGCCGTGGCGGCAACTCCTCGCGCAAAGCAAGCGCTCGCGACCGTTCGAGGAACGGGTCCACGCCGTGGTAACGGTACCAATCGACAATCTGTCGCGGCACGTAAGCGAACGGACTATCGACCGGCGCCTGAGCAGTCACGGCCGAAGCGGCCAGGGCGCCAATGAGTGCAGACATGGGCAATGCAGATCCCGTGCCGCGTCGGCAAGCCTGCGGCGCAGCACGGGAATCCGGAGCTTTGCTTTAGTTGACCGTCATCACGATTTCGCCCGTCGCCGTATATTGCGTCGCGCCCATCGCGAGTTGATTCAGCGTCAACTGTCGCTGAAGTCGAAGGGTCATCACGCCGGCAGTCGACAAGTCGGCCATCGTGCTCGAAACAGCTTCGCCGTTAAAGTCGGTGTCCGTTTCGGGTCCAGCAATCGCGAACTGTGTGCCAAACGGCGAGCCCGTGCCGAGCCGCATCGTGTAGTCAATGCTGCCGACGGTGTTGTCGTCGAGCTCTGTGAAGTTGGCGGCGGTGAACGTCATCGGGCGATTCGTGCGCACGACGATGTCGTTGTTCTCGTTCGACGAGGTGTTCGTGCCAGGACCTCGCACAAAGAACGTGCCGCTGAAGTTGCCTTCAACGTAAACGTAGGTGCGGACGTTGATCGTGGTCTTGACGCCGAAGGTCGCGCCCGTCACCGATGCCGCCGTGATCGAGTTATCGATCGTGCCGCCGTTGTTGAAGGTGACCGCCAAGGTGCCGGTGTTTGCGGGGACTTGGTCAATCTCAAAGATTGAGGTTCCGTTCGTGGCGACGGTGCCGTCATAGGTGAACACGCGCGTCGTGAGTGCCGACTGCGCATAGGCGGAACCGGCAACCGCCGCGACCGCAAGGGGGAGAAGCAGTTTTTTCAGCATAAGCAAGCTCTCGTTGCAGAGATTTGGCCGTTAGGCCAGGTGCATTATAGGCCAAATGCAAGACATGTGCCACAATTCAATTTAACATGCACAATTATGGTTTCAAGATATACTCCAGGGGGGTATCGCGCACCAGTATTTTGAAAGCAGGCGACCGTGCCCCGATTCAACTAATCGACAAAGTTAGGGCACCGGTCGAATAGTACGTTTCGTTTCCCAGGGCCAGGCGGTTCAGCACCAATCGCCGTCTCAGCCGCAGCGACATCACGCCGCTTGCCGGCAGGTCATCCATCGTGCAGGACACCGTCGCACCGTTGAAAGCCCCATCGATGCCAATCGCCTCCGTGCCAATGCCAGCGGCGCCCGGAAAGTTGCGGTGGAGCCGCATTCGGTGCTCGGCCGTTCCCACCGAAGGCGAGACGACGGCAAGGGACGAGTCCTTGATTGGCCCAAACCCGGATGCCGTGATCGTGAATGGGTGCCCAACGCGGACCTCGATGTCCGTCGAAAAGATGGCGCTCGTCGCACCTCCAGGGCCGCGGACAAATAAGCTTGCCGAGAACGTGCCGTTCACATAAAAGTAAGTTCGTACATAAATTGTTGTGTTAACTTCTACAGTTAACCCTGTTGCCGAAGCGGCAACAATCGCATTGGCGGCGTGCGCGCCTGCCGTGGCGCTGGAGGAAAAGGAGCTGCCCGAAACGGACCAGTTCGCGGTCCCATTGCTTGCCACAGAATTATCGTAGAGAAAGACACGCGAGGTCAGATCGCTTTGGGCCAGCGACGTTGCACTAACGGCCAAGACGGCAACGAGGGCCACCAGGGATCTGTGAAGCGAAGGCATCGTGACAAGAACCATTTTAGCGCACTAGGTCGGCGCATTGAGAATCGTTTACTCTGGGAGGATCCGCGCTATTCCACGCGGATCCCCCGTGTGGCCACATAGACCTGACCGAACATGTCGGTCGTCCGCACGTGGATCGGGTGAACGCCGCGCGGGACTCGCCGCGGAAGATTCAGCTTCCACAGGTGCGGAGAGTTGATCGGCTGGGGCAGGGCGCGGTACGGCGCCTGGAGCTGACGGTCGCGCTCAAACAGCTTGACGTAGTTGGGATCTTGTTCCAGCGTCTTGGTCATCGGCAGCCATTCACCGGCACCGCCGAAGCGCATTTCGACCTTCGACTTCTCCGATCCGCCAAAGACGTTGACGTAGACCGTGGTCGAGGTCACGTCGCTGACTTTCACGGCCTCCGGCGCATAGATGTTCATCTGGTACGAGGCCGATCGGCCGGCGGCACGGTATTCGATCGAGTACTGATTGCCGTCGAAGGTAAAGATCGAGTAGCCGTTCGGCGCGCCGTCGCGCATCGTCGTGTGCGGCACCCCGAGGGCGTCGGGGGCGCCGGACCACCAGCTGCCGCTCGTGGTCACGTTGACGACGTGATGATGCGGCTCCTTGCCCTGATACCCCTCCTCTTTGCCCAAAAAACGGTGCTCTTGATAGTGGGTGTGCGCCGCAACGGACAGGCAATAGGGCCGCTGCTCGATCAGTTTGAAGAGCTCGGCTTTGTCCTCCATGTCGTTCATCGGGATGTGCATGAGCAGCACGACCAACTGGTTCTTCGGGGTCATGTCGAGGTCTTTGCGCAGCCAGTCCATCTGTTCTTTGCCCAGGCCCGCCTTGTAGCGGCCGCGCCCGTCCGGAGCGTCGCCTTCCCGGTACCAGACGACGTTGTCCAGCACGACGAAGTGGGTCGGACCGTGGTCGAAGGAGTAGTACTCGGGACCGAAGACGCGCCGCCACGTCTCCACCGAGCCCTTATCGTCCCTGGCATCGAAGTTGATGTCGTGGTTCCCCAAGACGTTGTACCAAGGGATGCCGATCAGGGCAATGGCTTTGACAAGTGGCTCAAACACGGAGAGGTCGTCAAAGACGATGTCGCCCAGCGTGACGCCGAAAGCCGCATCGGTGCGGCCAATGATGGGCTCGACAATGTTGCGGGTGATGTAATCCACCTCGCGCAGGTTTCGGGGTTGGGTATCGCCGAAAAAGAGCGCCCGAAAGCGGTTGGGCTCGTTGCGCTTGTAGAGAGCGAAGTCGATCGAGGCGGGCAAGGGGCCGGTCGGCTTCACTCCGCCAAAGCGCACATCCGGCGCCCCACGAGGTCGATGGATGTAATAGAACTTCGGCAGTTGGTCGGCGTTGACCGGAGTCATGTAGCCGCGGGGCTTGACGACGAAAAAGATCGTGTTGTCGTCGTAGGGAAGCGACCAGCGCCCGTTGCGGTCGGTGCGCACGATGTCACGCATGTTCGAGACGCGCGCGTCGGGAATGCCGGGCTCGCCGGGATCGCGACGCCCGTTGCGATTCAGGTCCTCGTACACGAACCCGGTCGCCCGAGCCGATTGCGCCAACTCGAACTCAAGCGGGGCGGCCCAGGTGGACAAGCCCAAGACCGGGAGGAGCGCGAAAAGGGTCGTCGGCATAGTTAACCCTACCCCGTTCGCGTCTTCGGCGGGTTAAGATAACGCGAAAGGCCATGCGCAAACCTCCGACCCAAGTGGAAATCGACGCCTACCAGCAAAACGGCTTTGTCGTCGTCGAAGACTTTCTCTCACCCGAAGAGTTGGAGACCTGGCGGCAGGTCACGGACGAAGCGGTCCATCAGCGCCTGCATGCGGCCAAGTCGGACCGCTGGGACCTGACCAACCGCTCGGACGACCCGAACAACTACTACGCTCAGGTGTTCATCCAGTGCGTAAAGCTTGCCGACACCCACGACGGCATGAAGGCGCTCATGCGCGACACGCGCCTGGGGGAGTGGGCAGGAATGCTCGCAGGTGTCGACGGCATCCGCATCTGGCACGACCAGGCGCTTATCAAGCAGCCCTTTGGCAACCCGACGGCGTGGCACCTGGACAATCCGTATTGGAGCTTTCACTCGCCAAACGCGCTTTCCATTTGGGTCGCCTTGGACGATGCGACTCTTCAAAATGGCTGCCTGTACTATTTGCCGGGGACCCACATAAATTCGCGCTACGACAACGTGAACATCGGCCAAAACATGGCCGACCTCTTTCGGCACTACCCCGAGTGGCGCGAGATCGCGCCGGTGGCCACCCCCTGTCGGGCGGGATCGGCGGTGTTTCACAATGGACTGACCGCGCACGGCGCGGGCGCTAACATGACGCATCGGCCCCGACGCGCCATGACGTGCGCCTATATGCCCGACGGAGCGACCTTCAACGGCGAGCGGAATGTGCTCCCGCCAGAGTATGTCGCTCGCTTGCAGGTCGGCGATGTGCTCGACGATCCCGAGATCGTGCCGCTGATCTGGAAGCGAGCTTAGCCGCCTTCGATGGGGCGGAGTTCCATGACTTTCGACCGGTCAGGGTCGATGCGCCCGATCAGAGACCAGCGACCGTCGGAGCCTGCCAAGCCGACGGCGATGAGGGTCTTGGCTCCCTTTGGCGCGGAGACACGGATCGTGGCGGGCAGTTCGCCGGACGCGATCTCCGTTTGACTGACGACGGTCGGAAGCCCGCCAGAAACCCCAGTGCCCAAGACGACGACCTGCAGCAAGGTCACCCGGGTTCGGTCGTTTGGACTGGCGCGCTTGACCGTGACCTCGTACTCGATGTTGTCGGCGGCGTTGCGCCAGAGCGCCTCAACCGGCCCGCGCCGCAGTCCCGCGAGCAGCCATCGTCCCTCAACCTTGATCAACTCGGGTGTTGAGCTTGACGGGCTGCGCGCATAGAGGGCGAGGCCGCTTCGGGTGATCAGCCATGCGAGGCGCGGCTGGTCAAACGGCGGCCGGTCCGGATCCCGCCTCAGGAGACTCGTGGCGACGACCGGCGTCAGCACCGCGTCGGGGTCGATACCCTCAAGAAACAGATCGGCCAGTTCCAGCCTCTTGGCCCCCCCGGGCTGCGGAACCAGTTGGATGGCGCCGACGTCGACCAGCTTTTCCGCCTCGCCTTCGCCCTGGAACATTTCGAACTGCACGGCGATCAAGTTGGCTTCAGCGATCGACACGGTGGGGTGCAATCGGTAGGCACCTCGTCCACTGGATTCCAAACGCCGCATGACGCTGGCGGCCTCTTCGGCCACCTGAGCCGTCGCCGCCTGGAAAAACGTTCCTGAGCCTGAGAGGATCGGAACCGAGCCGCGCACCGTGTACTGCCCAGGCTTGCCGCCGCTGATTGCTCGAAAGGCGACCTGGGGCCGGGACTGAGCGCCGAGCCACGCGCACAGGCTCAGGGTCATCAGCGCAACCGCGAGACGGGTCATTTGCGAAGGTTCAAGACGGATGGATGTGCCGTCACGGTGCCCCATTTTCCATGGCGATCCGCAGCCGCGCCAAGGCCAAATCTTCCTGTCGGGCCTGGTCGCGGGCTGCTTCCGCTGCGTGCTCAGGATCGACGACGCGAAAGCGAAACGTGTCTCCTGGCCGCAACCGGGCGAGCCGGTCAAGGTCGGCACTGATCACGGTGGCGATCTTGGGATAGCCGCCCACAGTTGGCCCGTCGGGACCGATGGCGAGGAGCTGCCGGTCGCGGGCGAGTTGCAGCACCCCGAACGTGGTGGGCTCGCTGGATTGCTCGGCAAGCACGGGGCCGGGCTCGCCCACGAGCCGGAGACCGACGCGGTTGGAATGGGGCGAGACTCGAAAGGGCGCCCGGCCGAGAAATGCCAAGTCGGCCTCGTCTGGGCCGGGCAGGACACGAACCTCGTCCACCCACCAGGCTTGCGAGAGGCGCAGGTTAAGGACGGCGGGGCGTGCCGCTCGGGCGGCGAACTCGTCTCCCGCCACCGTGGCTTGCCCGGCGACCCCTTCGAGTCCGCTCCAGGCGACCAGTGCCCGGCACCCTTGGCGATACGGTCCCAGCGTGACGGTCGACTCGGCGGGGACCGTGACTCGATGCAGCACCCCCAATGGCTCGCCGTCGAGACCCACTTCGGCGTCGGCACCGGAAATCCCCACCGTCGTCGGCTCGTCGAACCGGAGCGCGATACCCGGAGGCGGAACTTCCAGGGCGACCGTGATGCTGTCGCCGAGGATGGCTCGAAGCACGTGAAAGGCAAAGCGGTCGAATGCGCCGCCGATGGGCACGCCGAAGCGGCGTCGGCCCGGCCGGGGCAAGCCCTGCAACGTCGTTCCAGCCGCAACCCGCACCACCTCCGCGCTCATGGCCCGATTTCATAGCCGGCGTCCGTCAGGGTCCGGCGCACCAGAACCGCGAACTCCACCGCCGACGCGCCGTCGCCGTGAAGACAAATGGAATCGACGGTGCGAGCGAGCCGCAACACTTGGGTGCGGATCTCATCGGGGTCGGTAAGGACCGCATGCGGCTCACTTCGAGGGACCAACAGACCCTCCGCGTCGTATCGGCGGTCGGCAAAACCCTCGCGGATGAAGCCCGCGCCAATCCCTTGTCCCACCATCTCGAGCAAGGTCCCGGGAATGCCCATGATCGGCAGTCCCGTCTCGGCGACCATTTCGATCGCGATCTCGGCGACACTCGCTTCGACCTGCGCCTCGTTGTAGAACGCGCCATGGGGCTTGAGGTACTCAACGTCGAACTCGGCAAAGAAACGGCGGCATTGATCAAGGAGGCTCTCGCGGTAACGGGCAAAGTCCTCGGGCTCCATCGGGTCGCGGCCCATCGACTCACGGTCGGGATAGCCGGGATGCATGCCGACCCGCACTCCCGCTGCCTCGCACGCCGCCACGGTCGCGGCCGTCAGCTCCCAAGACCCGGCATGCTGACCGCAGCACACGTTCGCCGAGGTGGCGTATCGCAAGAGCTCGGTGTCATGAGGAAAGCCCTCGCCGATGTCCACATTGAGGTCGATGCGCCTCATAGCCGCTGACCCTTCAGGCGGTCGTACTCCAATTCATCCACGGGGACGAAGCGCACTTGGTCGCCCGCCGTGATCGGAAAGAAGTCGTCGTCAGGGTCGACGATCGTGAGCGGCGTCCGCCCAATCAGATGCCAGCCTCCCGGCCGCTCCAAGGGATAGATTCCGGTTTGGTCGAGCGCGATGGCCACGGATCCAGCCGGCACCCTGAGGCGCGGCGAGTCGCGGCGCGGCAATCCGGCAATCCGGCTCGGCAAGGGACCCAGATAGGGAAACCCGGGACAGAATCCGATCGCCGCGCAATCATAGACAGTTGAGGTGTGGGCGTCAACCAGCTCCGCGGGGGTCATCGCCAGCTCCCTTGCCGCCCCGACGAGGTCTTCACCCATCGCGTAGCACGTCGGGATCACATGGAGGACAGGCTCGCGAACGGGAGCATCGCGAAGGTGCGCTTCGATCTCGGGCCATCGCTCCGACACGGTGCGAAGCAAGTCGCTCCCTGGCCGGCCATACACACCGACCGTGCGGTAGGCCGCGCTGGTTTCCACCACACCGGGGAGGTCCAGCACAGCGATCGCTTCAGCGACTTGCACAGCAGACCACGGCTCGATGTCCCGGATCAATACCGCCGCATCACCCATCTTCGACCATCGCACGGTGTCAGTATGGGCGCTTCGGGCGGTACAGTTTGTCGGATGGACCGCGTGACGCTGCGAGTCTTGCTGAGCGACGGCGCCGAAGCCCCGGGATACGCCACCGAGGGATCGGCAGGCATGGACTTGCGCTCCATCGAGCCGGTGCGCCTCGCGCCGCTGGAGCGCAAGCTGGTCCGGACCGGGCTGCGCGTGGAGTTCCCGGCGGGTTACGAGCTACAGGTGCGTCCGCGCTCCGGCCTTGCGCTCAAGCGTGGGATCTCCATGGTCAACACGCCGGGCACCATTGACAGCGACTACCGGGGCGAGATCGGCGTGATCCTGATCAATTTGGGCCAGGAAGACGTCGAACTTGATGCAGGCGAGCGCATCGCCCAAATGGTGCTCTGCCCCATTGCACGAGCTGACGTTGTGCCGACCATTGAGTTGGCGGAGTCAGCGCGTGGCGAAGGAGGCTTCGGCAGTACGGGCACACGGTAACCATGGACGACCCACGCAACGGCTACGACCCAGACGAGAGCGTTTACGCAGACCTTTCGCGCGCCAACGTCTCGCGCATGCGGGGCGACTATGCCCAGGCGATCGAGATCTGTCGCGCCATCCTGCGCGACCACGCGCAGAACGTTTCCACCCACATGTTGCTGGGCGATGTTCATGCCGACCAGGGCCAACTGGAGCAGGCAGCGCAGTGCTACGAAGTCGCGGTGGACTTGGACCCCTCGAACGACGCGCATCGACAAAAGCTGGACAGCGTGCGCCGCCGGCTGGCCGACATGGAAGCCGCGGCTGCGGCCAAGAGCCTGGGCCTTCCCAACACGCGCCCCAAGGTGGGCCTCTATATCGCAACGCTGGTGGCCTTCATCCTGCTGAGCAGCGGATTGGCCTACGTGCTTGGCGTCCGGGGGACGCTCATCGGAGGTCCGCCGGAGGTCGTCGAAGACATCGTCCTGGAAACGCCCAAGGCGCCGACGGAGGAACCGTCGCCGACGGTCGCCTCGCCCCCGACCCCGGTGTCGACGGATGCGGAAGAGGACCGAGCGATCTTGGGCGCATTGGCCAATCGCGCGGCAGACGGACGGCTCGTGACCGAAGCCAACGTCGACCCGCGTTTTGGCACGCTGGGGCTTACGGTCTCGACGCCAGAAGGCGAGTCACCGCGATTGGTCGCGGCGCGGCTGGGAGTGCAGGCGCTGGAAACGCTGCCAGACATTCGCGTCGTCACAGTGCGCTGCCTGGAAGCGGGGCGGATCGTGTTCATCGCCGACGTGCGCCGCGAGGATGTGATGCGAACGGCAGGGGACGAGTGGCGCGCCCAGTACGAGAACGACCCTGAAGCATGGGTCAGCGCCGTGCTTTCGAATGTCTGGACTCCGCAGCCGACCGAGGCCGCCGGTTCTTAGGTCTGGAACGCGGGTTCGGGCGTATTGTAGATCGCGTCAGGATCCGGCATCGTCTTCAGGACCTCGCGTGCATCCACCGGATCTTCAACCCGCTCGTCGGTCAGCAGCCGTCCGTCCTTGAAGCGAAGAATGCGCTTGCAGTGCCGCGCGATGTCTTCTTCGTGGGTGACGATGACCACTGTGCGGCCCTGGCGATTGAAGTCCT
This sequence comes from Fimbriimonadaceae bacterium, assembly GCA_046292875.1. Lineage (GTDB taxonomy): Bacteria > Armatimonadota > Fimbriimonadia > Fimbriimonadales > Fimbriimonadaceae > JBKBQD01. The sequence goes on along the minus strand of JBKBQD010000002.1, from coordinate 358,628 downwards.
GAAACAGCGCCATGATCTCTTCCGCCGTACGGGAGTCCAGGTTGCCGGTTGGCTCGTCGCCAAAGATGACCACAGGGTCGTTCACGATGGCCCGCGCGATGGCCACACGCTGCTGCTGGCCGCCGGAAAGCTCGTTGGGTTTGTGGTGGGATCGTTGGCCCAACCCGACGCGCTCCAGCGCCTGCATCGCCTTTTCGGCACGGTTCTTGGCGCCGGCATAGACGAGTGGCAGTTCGACGTTCTTCAGCGCCGAGGTGCGGGGCAGCAAGTTAAAGGTCTGAAAGACGAACCCGATGTACTTGTTGCGGATCTCTGCGAGCTGGTTGTCGTCCAGAGTCGCGACTGGGGTGCCATTCAGCCAGTATTCGCCCTTGGTAGGTCGGTCCAAGCACCCGATGAGGTTCATGAACGTGGATTTGCCCGAACCGGACGGACCCATGATGGCGACGAACTCGCCTTCTTCGATGGTCAAGTCGACGCCACGGAGAGCGTGGACCACGACATCGCCCATCACGTAATCTTTGCAAAGCCCTTCGACGCGGATAATCTCTTTCATTCGTACCTGAGAGCCTCAATCGGCTGGAGACGGCTGGCCCGCAGCGCCGGATAGAACCCGAAGAAGAGCCCCACCATCGCCGAGAATCCGAAAGCCAAAAGGATGGCGCGGCTGTCGGCGGCAGGGGGAACCTGCATCGCTTCCGCGACATACTTCACGCCCACGCTTCCCAAGATAATGCCCACGACTCCACCCAACGTGCACAGCACAATGCTCTCTAGTAAGAACTGACTGAGTACCGTCTCGCGTTTCGCTCCAATCGCTTTTCGAAGGCCGATTTCGCGCGTTCGCTCGGTGACGCTCACCAGCATGATATTCATGATGCCGATTCCGCCAACCAATAGAGAGACCGACGCGATGCCCGCCAGCAGCAGGCTGAGCAGCCGAGACTGCGCTTCGATCTGCTCGATCCATTCGCCCTGGTTCATCACGCGGAACAGCTGGTCACCGGCTGCCGAGCGCCGTTTCCGGCCCAGCACCTCTTCCACCTTCATTTGGGTGTAGGGCAAGAACTCGCTGCTCTTGGTGTTCAGGTTGATAAAGTCGAGGTTGGTTTTTCCGAGCAAGCGTGTGCGCGCGGTCTTGAGCGGGACGAAGACCTGGTCGTCCTGGTTCATCATGCCGGAGCCACCCTTGTAGTTGATCACGCCGATGACCTCGAAGTTCTGGCCGTTCAGCTTGAGCGTGGCCCCAATGGGGTTGTCCGAGCCAAAGAGGTCCTCGTAGACCTGATACCCCAGAACCGCCACGCGCTCGGCTTCGGCGTCGTCCTCGTGAGTGAACCACTTGCCGGCATGCATCTTGGTCGAGTTGCGAATGATGGCGTACTGCGGCTCGGCGCCGACCGCTCGCGTGCGGCTCACGTTGCTGCCATATTTGGCGGTGACCCCGCCGTTCACGCCCCCGGTGATGAGGTCGACGGTCTCGACATACCGCTTGATGTCTTGGACGTCCTCGTCTTTGAGCGACATGTTGTCCCCGCCCATGCTCATGCCGCCTCGCCGCCAGTTCGGGAAGATCATGAGCATGTTCGAGCCCATGATCTCGATGTTCTCAAGCGACTTGCGCTTGGTGCCCTCGCCGATGCCAATCATCGCGATCACCGAACCAACGCCGATGACCACGCCGAGCATGGTCAGCGCCGAGCGGAGCTTGTTCGCGGTGAGGGCGCGGACGGCCGTTTCAAAGCTGTCGCGAAGCGTCATCTCGCCCCGCCTCCGGTGGCTGGTCGTGCGCCGCCCGTTGCCGGTCGCGGCTGAGGTCGCTGCTGTCCGCCAGCCAAGCTGGCGCCTCCCTGCTGCGCCTCAAGCATTCGCCGCTGCGTTTCGCGAAGCTGGACAAGGTCGATCTCGGCGACCACGACTTCCTCACCTTCAGCAAGTCCGCTCAAGATTTCCACCCCGTCGTTGCCGGTCTCGCCAACCTCAACGTCCTTTCGGATGGGAGCGCCGCCCGCCGGGTCCTTCACAAGGACGTACGTCTTGCCCTCTTCTCGTTTGACCGCCGGTGCCGGCACGATCAGGACGTCCGACTTGTTCAAGGTGATGAACTCGCAGGTGGCGGTCATGCCCGGGAGAAGCGGGATTTCCGCACCAGGAAGGATCTCCACTCGGACCTTGACGGCAGTGATGTTCTGGTTCGTTTGAGCCGCAGGGTTGACGCGCGAAACCACGCCCTTCACCGGGCGGCCAGGGAACGCTTCAACGATGATCCGCACCTCTTGACCTTCCTTCACTTGGGCGAAGTCCGCTTCATCGACCGCGCATTCAACGAACATCTTCGTTGTGTCGCTGAGTTCCACGAGGCTCACCCCCTGGGCGAATGCCGAGGTCGCGCCAGGGATAATCGTGCCTTCCTCCAAATACTTAACGGTAACCACGCCATCGCGCGGGGCATACACGGTCGCACTGTCCAGCTGCACCTTGGCGTTGCGGGCATTCACGGCCGAGCCGACGACATTGGATCGCGCGACCTGGACGTCTAGTCGCCGCGCATCGATATTGAGCAAGTTGTCCTTCGCACGCTGCAACGCGATTTCCGCCTGCGTCACGGTCTTGCGGGCTTCTTCAAGCGCCTTCTGGCGAAAATCGACCTGGACTGAGTTGGACTCCGCTTCGCGATAGGCCGACCGGGCGCGATCCACCGCCAGTTCAAGGGACCGCTGGTCGGCGGCCAGCTCGGCGTCGAGGGTCTCCATGCGCTGCCGAGCATTGTTATAGGTGGCCTGCGCGGCCTCCATGTTCGCTCGGGCTCGGTCCACCTGGGATTGAGAGGTGAACTGGCGCTCAAAGAGCCGAAGCTGGCGTTCGTATTCGGCCTTCGCCGCGTCATATTCGCTCTTGCTGCGGTCAAGCTGGCCTTGGGCCTCGCGGCGCGATGCCGGCGCCGAGACGCTCTTGAACCGGGCCAGGGCCTGCTCGGCGCTGTCGAGCTGCGCCTTGGCGGAGGCGACGTTGCTTTGCGTCAATTCGGGCTGAACTTTGGCCTCAAGTTCGGCGCGCTGCAGGCGAATCTTGGCCGAAGCCAGCGCCGCCTCGGCGTCCTGCACCGAAGTCTGGGCGTTCGCGCGCTGCAGTTGGTAGTTCACCTGAGCCTGGGCGGCCCGCGCCTCGTCGGCGGTGCGTTGAGCCTCGGCGCGGTCATAGGCAGCCTGGGTGTCGGACGGGTCGATAATCGCGATCAGGTCCCCGGCACGGACCACGTCACCTTCTTCGACCGCCAAGCGCGTGATGATGCCGCCCGCTTTGGATTTGACGTCGACTTTGGTCAGCGCCACCAATTGACCCGGAGAACTGATGGACCGGACCAGTTCGCCCCTCTCCACCGGCGCATACCGATATTCGATTTCCGCCGCCGGACCGGCCGTGCGGAAGCCGAACCACCACACCACGAGGGCGGTAAGCGGTATGCCGATGAGAAGGATTTTTTTGATCATTGGCGTTGTCCGAGAAGCGGCTCGCCGGTCACCAGCCGCATGCGTACTTCGGTTGTGTAAAAGCTATATACGGCGCGGCTGTAGTTGTTCTCCGCCGCGACCAGCGTGGTTTGCGCGGTCAAGACGTCGATCAGGTCTGACGCGCCTTCGCGCTGTCCCTCGATGACGGCCTCGTAGTTCAAGCGTGCGGCCTCCAGCGCCAATTTCGCGGCCTCCAGTTGCTGCTCACCGAGATTGTAATCGTTGAGCACCTGCTCAATTTCCGCACGCGCGTTCAGTTCTTGCTGGGAAAGCTCGGCGCGACGCTGCTCGTACTGAAGTTGGGCAATGCGTGCTGACTCGCGTCGTTGCGCCCCGTCGAACAGTGGGTACGAGACAAAGAACCCGATTTGGCGAAAGTCGCTGTTGGTCGGCTCAACCTGCCGCTGATACGTGGCGTCGAGGCTCCACGTCAGTCCGGCATCGATGCGCTGCGATCGCGCCTGGTATCGATCGGCGTCAACCTGCTGTCGCGCAGCGCGGAGGTCATACCGACGGTCCAGCGCGCGCCGAATCGTGAGGTCGATGTCATCAATCGGATCAGGGTTGGGCGACCCGGCGTAGGTGGCAAGGCCCGGGAAGGGTTGGCCCTCGGGCCAGCCAATCGTCGCTTGAAGCGCGGCGACAGCGTTGCGGGCACTGTTTTGGGCTTCGATCAGAGTGACCTTGGCGTTGAGCGCATCGGCGCGAGCCTGCAACACGTCTTTGCCGGCCGACTGGCCAATCTCGACCTGAAAGATGGTCTGCTCCAAAATCTTGTTGGCGCGCTCGACTTGCGCCTCGGAGTTGCGGACAAGCTCTTGCTGCAACAGCGCCTGGAAATACTGCTGGTGCACCGTAAAGAGCACGCTCCGCTCGCGATCGACGGCCAGCAGCCGCGTGGACTCGGCGCTGCTGCGCGTGGCGGCGTAGTTGTTCATGCGCTGGCCCGCGTCGAGAAGCTGCCAGTTGGCGCTCACAAACGCACTGCTGCCGTCCTGGCTGCCCCCAAAGGTCCGTCCGTCCGTTTCTGTGCGGCTGGTGGTGTAGGAATAGCGCGGCGTCACCGTCGGCAGAAAGTTTGCGAAACTTCGCCGCACATTGGCCGTGGCGATGGATGTCGACAGCTCCGCTGAGCGCAGCGTGCCATTGTTTTCCTGGGCCATCGCGATGGCCTGTTGCAGTGTGAGCGGGTCACTTGCGGTTGGAGCAGCGACAACGGCGCAGCCCAGGGCTGCACAAGCGACCAGTGCGAGAGTTCGAGAAGGTGTCATAGGCCATCCGGTTCCGCGCGACGGGCGCGCGTCGGTGGTCCCTACGGCGTCGTGCGCGGGTGGGGTTGCGCAAGGGGATTTTGACATAGATGCTGATTGCGTGCCCCGGCTGATGAGCCGAACCGTTAAATTCCGTGCGCGACGCTGCGCCACAGGGCCCGACGCATCACGCAAGCAAAGGTTCAACCCGTCACCTTTTATGCATTGATCGTCCAATTTCTGCACGCGATCGTGGAATCTTGACTTTCAACCCGGCGTCCGAATAGAGTAGGACAAAGCACGGCGACAGGATGTTGCCGGGAGGCTTCTATGGAAAGACTAAAGCCGATCGATCTCGAGCGGACGCAATTGCGTCGTCGCTTTCGCGGGTACGACCGCGACCAGGTTCAGCACCTCATCGGGCAGGCGGCCAACGAAATTGCGCTGCTCTTGCATGAGCTCGGCGAGACACGCACCGACCTTGAGCTGTTGCGACGCGAAGTCGAGGGCTACCGGCTGCAGGAATCTGCCCTGACCGAAGCGCTCGTCTTGGCTCAGCGGACGGCGGATGAAACGCGATCACTGGCTCATCGCGACGCCGAGGCGATCGTGGATGAGGCGCGGCGCCGCGCCGAGGTGATTCGCCGCGACGCTGAAGCCGAGTGTGAGGACGTCATGCGCGAGCTGGAGCGACTGCGCGCCGAAAAGTCCCGCTTCATCCGCGAATTGCGGGCGAATCTGCAGGCGCACCTCGATGGGCTGGAAGACCGGCAGCCGGTGATCGTGACCATGCCGAAAGCTGAGAGCGCCTAGGGGCGGGCGGGAACCGCGGAGCCGCCCCGACGCTTCGTCATAATTGAAGGTGGTGCGTGAATGACATGGCGGCTGTATTACGACGGGTTCTGCAACCTGTGCCACCGCTCTCAGCTTCGTGCCGCCCGCTGGGCCGACCGACGGGGCCAGCTCCTTGAGATTGTGCCGCTCCAGCATCCCGATGCCGTCGGGAAGGGATACGGTGACGCGATGGTGCTCGAGGCCGAGAGGACCTATGTGGGGGCGGATGCCTGGATTCGATTGCTGTCGCTGTCGTCAGCGCCGTGGCTGTCGCCGCTATTAGGCAGCCCGATGATCCGGCCCTTCGTGCGCCTCGGCTATGGAGTCGTCGCAAGGTATCGCAAAGCGTGGTTTGGGACGCGCGCCTGTCCCATCCAGCGGCCGAATCTTGACTCCGCGGAGTCGAAGGAACCGGCCGCGAAGGTATAACGAAGCAGAACGGCGCCGTACCCAAGTGGCTAAGGGGAGGGTCTGCAAAACCCTTATTCAGCGGTTCGAATCCGCTCGGCGCCTCCAAATCCCCGGCCCGACTGGCGACGTTCCGCCTTTCTCCTTCACCGACGCGATGAACCGCTAACGCTGGGCTCTCCCCCGGTGCTCAGTCGATGACCTCGAGCAGGGCGGCGGCTGTGTCGGGACAGCGCAGCTTGGCCAGGCTCTTCTGCTCGATCTGACGAATTCGCTCGCGCGTGACACCAAAGGCCCGCGCAACTTCCTCCAGGGTGCGCATGACGCCGTCTGCCAGTCCGTAGCGCATGACGATGACCTCGCGCTCTTTCTCCTGAAGCACCCCCAGCACCAGCGCAATCCGCTTGCGCAGGATGCTGCGAGCCGCCTCATCGGTGGCGCTGACCTCGCAATGGTCCACCAAAAACTCGCCGAGACTCGCTTCGTCCGCCTCGCCGACCGTCATTTCCAGCGACAGCGGCTCGTTGATGGCGCGCAGGAACTCGCGCACGCGGTCAGGGTCCAGGCGGAGCACCTGGCCGATCTCTGCCGCCGTGGCGTCGCGACAATACCGCTGTTGGAGCTGACCGGCCGTTTTCATCACCTTGTTGACCGCCTCCAGCGTGTGGACCGGCACGCGAATGGTGCGTCCGTGGTCGCTGATGGCGCGAGAGATGGACTGACGGATCCACCACGTGGCATAGGTGCTAAAGCGGAAACCTCGCGTCGGATCGAACTTTTCGACCCCCCGCATCAGGCCAACGTTGCCCTCTTGGATCAGGTCTTGCATCGAGAGACCTCGCGAGGCAAACCGCTTGGCAATGCTGACAACCAGGCGCAAGTTGGCCTCGATGAGCAGCCGTTTACTCTCCTCACAGCCCGCTTGGGCCTTGAGTGCCAAGTCCACCTCTCGCTCGGCGGTCAGAAGCGGTATCTTGCCGATGCGCTTGAGCCAGCTGCGCACCGAGTCGTCGAGGCAAGCCTCATCGCTGGATGCGCTTATCTCGGTACGGACCTCTGGGTCGCGCTCCAGCAGTTCAATTTCCTCGCTCGTCGGTTCGTCGACGGCGTCGACCTCGGCGGTCAAAACCACCGGTGTCATCGCCATCGCCTCCATTGCCAATCCGTAGCTTGTCGGTCTAGCGGCCGATCCCATCCATGTTCTCCCTTCCGGTTTTTCGGAATCTCTGGCGAGTTAGGGCCTATGACTTAAGGTCCCGAAGCCTCGCCAAGATTTCGACAAGAACCTCATCCTTGGGTTCTTGTGTCTTCATCTGTGAGACGTTCCTCGCTGCATGATGTTTGCGCAGTTTCGTCAAGGAATCGTGAAAAAAGCGCCGATTTGCCTCATTTGAGTTCTCGGGGTACTCCGCGGCGATGATGGCTTCGCGCACTTCTGCGTCCTCGATACGTCCCAGCCAAACAGCGCAGGGGACTTCCAAGACACCCCGCCCGATGGCAGAAACCTCCGCCGCCGCGCGCCGACCCAGTTCGGTGACAAAGAGGTCCAAGTCCCCCACGGCGTCGAGCGCCTCTCGTCGCGTGCTCTCGAGCAGCAGACCGCCAAAGATTGCCGATTCGGCCGGGTCAAGTTGCCGGGCGCGCTCAAGGTGCGTGGGCGTCGTCGCCTGTTGGCTCGGTGTTTCGCTTCGGGCTCGGCTTTGACGACGCTGCCGAATGTCCATGCGCAGGCTGCGCACCGCGGCATCCAAGTCAGGGACGCCCGGAACCTGCCGGGCCAAACGGAGCATATGGCGTTCCACGTCGACCTGGGACGGCGCCGCAGCCAGCAAGTCGATCACCTCGGCCCAGAACTCGCGGCTCGTCGAGTCAATGGTCTCTTCAATGCGCCGCAAGCGATAGTCAAGGGGAGTGACGGCGGTGTCGATGACTTCGCGCAAAGCGACGGCACCGCCCTTGGCCAGCAGCGTATCAGGGTCGTCTCCCGGCGGCATTGCGGCGATGCGGACGTGGATGCCTTCCGCCTGGAGCACTTCGATCGCTCGGTCTGCGGCCTTGTAGCCCGCGTCATCCGCATCATAAAGGATCACGGCGTTTGCGGTCCAGCGTCGAATCAGTTTGGCTTGGTCAGGGGTCAGCGATGTGCCGAGCGATGCGACGGCGGCCTCCACTCCGCCGCGGTGACAGGCGATGACGTCGAGATAGCCTTCGACGAGCACCGCTTGGTCATCACGCGCAATCGCGTCCTTGGCGCGGTGCATCCCGTAAAGCAAACGGCTTTTGCGGAACAGGGGAGTATCGCCCGAGTTGACGTACTTGGGCTGCCCGGCGCCGATGATGCGGCCTCCGAAGGCGACCAGGGCGCCGCGCTCGTCGCGGATGGGAAACATGAGCCGACCCCGGAAAACGTCGTAATAGGCGCCTGTCGCGTCTTCGTGCACCAGGTACAGGTCGCGGCACTCGGTGAGCGCATATCCTTGCCGTTGGAGGTGAATGGCCAGTGCCTCGCCGATTTCCGGGGCGTAGCCGAGCTCCCACGCTGCGACAGTCTCGTCATCGAGGTCGCGGCTGGCGACATAGCCTTTGGCAAGTTCCGAACGCTCGAACTCAGTGCGGAAGAATGCGAGGGCATCCTCCATCGCCGAAGCACGCTTCTTCCGTTCTTGAGGGGCTTCCGCGTTTTGGCGTTTGAGTTCGACGCCCGCTTCCTGGGCCAGGATCCGCAGCGCCTCTGGAAACTCGACCCGCTGGGTCTTCATGACCCAGGTAAAGATGTCGCCTTTTTCGCCGCAGGCCCAGCAGCGATACACGCCGAGTGTGGGGTTCACATGAAAAGAAGGGTTTCTGTCCTCATGAAATGGACAGAGACCCTTCCAGTTTTTGCCCGCTTGTTTCAGCGGGACTTGACGTCGGACGAGTTCGACGATATCGATGCGACTGCGTACGGCGTCGACGTCGTCCGACAATGGGTTCCTTTTCGCTTAGGTCTTGCCGGCGGCGACCACGATGCCGGTCACACGCTGCGGCTTGTTCTGTTCGAGGCGAGCGAGTTGGAAGGCGACCTTGTCTCGAACCAGGTAGCGCACCATCAAGCGGTCGCCGCTGATCTCATAGCCGTCCGGAGCGCCGTACTTCTTGATGATGTCGGCAAAGGTCGCGCCGAAGGTGATGCCGCGAGCCGTGCGAACGCTTCGGTTCTCCACGCTGATGGCCTCGACCTGAATGACGCGGTTGTACTTGTCGAGCACGAAGCCGAATCGCGAGTTGCCGCGGTTATAGACCCATCGGGTGAACGTCACGCGCTCGCCGCCCTGATTGCCGCCGCCGAAGCCGCCGGGAGCGCCGCCACCGCCGGGACCACCCGGAGGAGCACCGATACCCGGAGGAGGTCCGCCAATGCCGCCACGACCGCGAACGTCCTGTTCGTCGTCGCCGCCGGGCATCATCGGACGACCCTGTCGGAGGTTCTCTTGCATCTGCTCGCGCAGGAAGTCGTCACCAAAAGCGAAGGGACGATTCATTTGGGCCTCTGCGGCCGAGCCGCCCATGCCGCCACCGCCGCCTGCGCGTCCGCCGGCGCCCGGAGGGCCACCGAATCCGCCCGGAGGGCCGCCCGCACCAGGTCCTGCACCGCCGCCGCCAGCCATGCCGGCGCCACCGATGCCCACCGCTTGAATCGAATCGGGGTTGCCGAACCGATTGATCAGGGTGACGCCGGTGTCATACAGCTTGATCCCCGCCAAACCGTTTTCCTTCGGACCGGCAACGGCCGGAGGCTGCTGGAGCCCCTGCACCGCGCCGACCACCATCACTGCGGCCAAGGCCGCCGAAATCATTCGAATCCGTGTCTTCATCACGTTCGCAGTCCTCTTATCGAGTGCGCACGCTGTGCGCAGTCGCAATCGATACCCTTAGACGCCGTCTCCCGCTCAGAACGTCACAGGCTGAAACCAACCCATCGGATTGCGCCTTTACTGGTATACAGCGCGTAGTATTCCGCATTGCCCAAATGGGTTGCTAAGCCGAAAAAGAGAACATTCATGGCAGAACATCTTAATGTCACGTCCGACGAGTTCACGGACAAGGTTTTGAACTCCGACGTCCCGGTCCTGGTTGACTTTTGGGCCGAATGGTGCGGTCCGTGCAAGGCGATTGGGCCCTCGATCGAGCAGTTGGCCGCCGAGTACGACGGCAAGGCCAAGGTCGTCAAAGTCAACGTCGACACTGACGGGAATCTCGCTGCCCAATACGGGATCATGAGCATCCCAGCCCTGCTCGTTTTCAAGGGTGGAAAGGTCGTCAATCAGGCAGTCGGCGCCATGCCGAAAGATCGAATCGCCGCCCTCATCAACGACGCATTGTAAACCGGCCCCGTCGGTCGGTATTCTGCCGCGTCGAGGGTTCACATGAGTTTGCGCGCGGCAGTCATCGGTTGTGGTCGCCGGGTAACACCCGACGGCCACGTGCATACGGGAATGGGATACCAGCACGGGGATGCCTTCCGGCATCTAGGCATTCCCGTGATTGCCTGTGCCGACGTCCAATTCGAGAACGCCGGTCACTTTGCCGACGCCTATGGCGGCAAGCCCTATGGCGACTACCGCGAGATGTTGGCCGAGGCGCAGCCCGACCTTGTCAGCATCTGCACATGGCCCCATCTTCACGAAGAGATGACCCTGGCCGCGGTGGACGCTGGGGTCAAGGCCATCCACTGCGAGAAGCCGATTGCGCCGACCTGGGCTTCGGCCAAGCGGATGGTGGCCCACGCCGCCGAAAAAGGCGTTCAGCTGACGTTCAATCACCAGCGCCGCTTTGACCGCCCCTATATGAAGGTCAAGCGGCTGATTGCCGAGGGTGCGATCGGCGAGTTGCGCCGGCTGGAAATGGGGACCGACAACCTCTTTGACTGGGGGACGCACTGGTTCGACATGATGTTCTTTTATCTCAACCAGACTCCGGCCGAATGGGTGCTGGGGCAGGTCGAGCCCACAGGCGGCCCGACTGTCTTCGGCGTGACCATGGAGGGTCAGGGCATCGTCCGCGTCAAGTTCGAGAACGGGATCACGGCCATCATGTGCACGCAGCGGGGCCATGGCGAGCACGGCCTGGGCGCCATGCACCGCATCATTGGCTCCGAGGGGTTTATCGAGCTGGGCGCGCGCGGCTGGGAGACGCTCGACATTTGGAACAAAGGTCGCACGTTCTGGGAGGACATCACCGAGCCGTCGGTCCATGGACCTGAGGGCGCGATCACCTTGGGGGTTGCGGATTTGGTGCGCTGCCTGGAAAAGGGCGACGAACCGGAGCTTTCGGCACGCAAGGCCCTCATGGCTACCGAGCTCATCTTTGCCTCGTATGAGTCGAGCCGTCAGGGCCGGCGCATCGACTTGCCGCTGGAAGTCAGCGATTCGGCCGTGATTGGGAACGCATAGATCAGGCTGCCACTCTCGCGGGTCGATGCGCCCTGCGAGGGCAGGAAGAGCGTGACGACGATGCCGGGGCGACCGTCGGGCAACGTGACCTTCGTCCAATTTGGATTCGCAATGGAACGGGCATTATCCGGAGTTCGGATGTGGAGCTCGCGAAAAGGGGCGCTCGACGGTCCGAAAAGGATCGTCCAAGACGCCCAGTCGTTCTTGGTACGCTGTGCCTCGAGGAGCATCAGGGTCTCGTGACCCCATTGCAGGGTGTCTCGGTCCCCGATGTTGCCACGGAACTGGTCCTCAAGCGCACGGTTTGTGGTGAGCAGTTCCCGCTCGGTCCAATCGCGCCAGTTCCGGAGCACCCCGAACGACTGGCGGTCCACGTCTCCGTCACGATAGTAATGGAAGCCGAGAGCGATTTCGGATCGGTCCCACGTTCCCTGGATCGCGACGGACCGGATGTCCGGCGTGCCCTGGGCAAAGCGCGACAGCGTGCGTGGCAGGCTGATGCGACGCTCGGGCTTGGCGGCCCTGAGGTCGGCGGTTGTGGGGTAGGCCGCGAGCTCGATCCAGTTGCCGTCTGGGCCATCCTTTTCATAGGCGACCAGCCACGCCGCGCCCACCCGGCGCAGCGTTCCCTGGTGGGCGTGCCGGTCGAGAACCGCAACGTGTTGCCAGTGGAGCAGGTCCGTAGACTCCGAGAGGCGGAGTTCGAAGACGCCGTCGCGCAGGGCGTGCGAGACGCCGAGATATCTTTGGGGCGCGTCCTCAACGACCTTGAGGCAATCTAAGGTTGCGCCCTGGTCGTCGGTTGCGGCGAAGCGAACATAGGGCGCGTTCCCCGGAGACTCCAAGGCGGCAATGAGTGCCGCATGATCCATCACTGCCGAAATGAACATCAAGCAGGGGTATCGAGAATCTCGTAGCGCGTATTTCGCCGCTTGGGCTCATATCCCGCGTCGCGAATCAGCCGCTCGAACTCATGGGCATCGAGGATGAACTTATTGCCTTTGGCCGAAACCACCTGTTCTTCGATCATCACGGAGCCGAAGTCGTTGGCACCGTAGCTGAGTGCGAGTTGGGCGATTTTGGGACCTTGGGTAAGGATCGAAACCTGGAGGTTGTCGATGTTATCGAGGAAAAGCCGGGACACGGCAACCGTGCGGAGGTAGTCAAGACCCGATGCCTTGTGCGGGATGGGCAGCATGGTGTCTTCGGGCTGGAAGTTCCACGTGATAAAAGCGCGGAACGGCGCGCACTCGTCTTGCAGATTCCGAATCCGGTTGAGGTGTTCGATGCGGTCGTCAATGGTCTCGACATGACCAAACATCATGCTGGCCGTGCTGCGGATGCCAAGGGCAGAGGCGGTGCGCATGCAGGCGAGCCATTCGTCGGTCGTGTCTTTATACGGCGCGATGATCTTGCGCACGCGATCCACCAAGATTTCGCCGCCTGCGCCAGGGATCGAGTGCAGTCCCGCCGCATGGAGGCGACGCAGGCAGTCCTCGAGTTTGAGCTTCGAAATGTGCGCAATGTAGATGATTTCCGCCGGGCTGAGGGCATGGAGAATGACGTTAGGGTAACGCTCCTTGATCTTTGAGAAGATGCCCTCGTAGTAGTCAATCTTCAGCTTAGGGTTCAGTCCGCCCTGAAAGAGGATTTCTACGCCGCCTTTGTCGACGGTATCTCCAACCTTCGCGAGGATCTCCTCGTCGCTGAGGAGATACCCTTCGTCGTGGCCCGGTACGCGATAAAATGCGCAGAACTTGCAGCGTACCCAGCAGACATTGGTGTAGTTGAGGATACGGCCGATGATGTACGTTACGTTCCGGCCTGGCACGCGACGCTGGCGCTGGAAATCCGCCAGAGTTGCCAGCTCGATCATGTTGGGGTGGTCAAAGAGCACCCGGGCGTCGTCCATGCTCAGCCGCTCGCCGGCATAAACCTTGTCGGCGATGGCGTCAATCGAGTGGCGAGGCTCACGCGGGGGCGCAACGGCCATGTCGAGTGAATTCTACTCGCAGACGCTTCCCGCAGTTCATCAGCGTTCAGAAAGAACTGAAAACGGGCGCCTATGCGACTTCGGCATACCGGCGGCGGTCGTAGACCAGGTCCGCGCAGACTTCCCAGAGGGAAGGGTCGATGCGGTTTTGCGGCTTGATCTTGGAGAAGTGAACAATTGCGCTGGTGAGGCCCGCCTCCCGGCAGTAGTGCAGAAAGACGGAGTTGACGATCTGCCTTGCCGCGGGCTTGAGTCCAAAGCTAACGTTGCTCACACCGAGTGTGAGATTCACCCGCGGGTGACGACGCTTCACCTCGCGGATCGCCTCGATGGTTTCGATGGCCGAGCGTCGAAACTCCTCATCGCCCGAGCCAAGCGTAAAGGTCAGGCAGTCGATAAACACGTCGTGATCGGGCAGCCCGTGCGCACGTGTTCGCCCGAGGATGCGATCAGCGATAGCGACTTTGCGTTCAGCGGCTTTGGCCATGCCGTCCTCGTCGATGGTGAGCCCGACGACGGCGGCCCCATAAGTGCGGCAGAGTCCCAGCACTTTCTCCGTGCGCGCTTCGCCGTCTTCAAAGTTGATGGAGTTCACGATCGGTTTCCCGGCCAGGTGCTGCAGCGACGTCTCCACGACGTTGGCCTCGGTCGAGTCGATCATGATTGGGGCGGCGATGTGGCGGTTATAGCGTCGAAGTAGCTGGGCCATGTCGCGCTCTTCGTTGCGACCGACATAGGCCGCGCAGACATCGAGAACGTGCGAGCCTTCTCCTTCAAGTTCGCGGGCCAATTCGGTCAGTCCCTCCCAGTTCTCGGCAGCGAGCATTTCGCGAAAGGCCTTGCTGCCGTTGGCGTTGGTTTTCTCGCCAATGATCAGGTAGCTGGGCGATTGGTCGTAAGGAACGAACTGGTAAAGACTGGAACAGCCCACCAGGGCGAGCGCGGCGTCCTGCTCCTCTCCGCGCATAGTGAAATCGAAGCCGGGAAAGGCCGGAGCGACCCGCTGCCAGTGGGCCGTGTCCGCGGCGTGCTTGCGCCCGCCAATGGCGATGGCCACCGCGCGGATGTGCTCCGGTGTGGTGCCACAGCATCCGCCCACCATCGCGACGCCAAAGTCCTCGACAAAGCGGGTTTGGTGCTCCGCCAGCTCCTGGGGCGTCAGCTTGTAAACGGCCTGGCCGCCTTCCATCACGGGCAGTCCGGCGTTGGGCTGGACGCTGATGGGCCGCGTGGAGTTTTGGCTCAGGAACCGCAGGTGAGGCGCCATTTCCACCGGGCCGGTGGCGCAGTTCATGCCGATGGCCCTGACCTCCGGGAAGCATTCCAAGCTGTTGAGCGCGGCGGCGATGTCGGACCCGACCAGCATGGTGCCGGTCTGCTCGATGGTCACTTGGACGAAAAGGGGGACTTCCCGGCCCTCTTCGCGCATGGCCCGGACAAACCCAACCACGGATGCCTTGACCATCAGCAGGTCTTGCAGCGTTTCGAGCAGCAGTGCATCCACCCCGCCTCGGAGCAGGGCACGGGCGGCGTCGCAATAGGTCGATTCCAGTTCGGCCCACGTGGTCTGCTCGAGACTTGCCAGCTTCGTGCCGGGGCCAACGGCGCCAACCACCCAGCACGGACGTCCCCTTTCGATCACCTGGTCCGCGGCTTGGCGCGCGTTGCACGCGGCGGCATAGGAAATCTCCGCGACGAGTTCGGGGATGTCGTATTCGGCGAGCACGATCGAGGTTGCCCCGAAGGTATTGGTCTCGATCAGGTCGGCGCCTGCGTCGAGATAGGCGCGGTGAATGGCCTGGACCACATCGGGACGAGTCAGGTTGAGAATCTCGTTACATCCGTCCAGCAGTCGACCTTCAAGCCGCGAGATGGCCGCGTCCAGTCTCGAGCGCGACCGCTCGTTCTCGATGGGCGCACAATCGAGCGTGCGCAGCGTAAAGTCCTCGTCGCTGAGGCCTGCGGCTTGCAGCTGGGTGCCCATCGCGCCGTCAAAGACGAGCACGCGTTCCGCCAAAGCCTGCAGGAGCGATGAGCCGTTCATTTAGGCGGAATTATGGGCGATGGTCTCACCGGGGAGTTCGGTTGAAGGGTCCAGGGGAGTCACTTGAAGCGCTCCGATGCGCTTGCCGTCCGTCTCAAGAATCGTGAAGCGATACCCTTCGTGGTCGAGGCTTTCGCCAGCCTTGGGCTGGTAGCCAAAGAGACCAAAAACGTAGCCGCCGATCGTATCGAACTCCTCGGACTCAAATTCGGAGCCGAGGGCTTCATTGACATCATCGAGATGCGTGCGGCCCGCCAGACGCAGCCCATCGGCCACCGGCTCGATGTCGGGCTCTTCGACATCGTATTCGTCGACGATATCGCCGACAAGCTCCTCGACAACGTCCTCGACGGTGGCAATGCCAGCCGTGCCTCCGAACTCGTCCTGCACGATCACCATTTGGGCTCGGTGGGCGCGCATTTCCTTGAGGACGTCCAGGAGGTCCATCGTTTCGGGGACAAAGATCGGCGGCAGCATGATGGCGCGCAGGTCCACGTCGCCGTTGACATACTGCACGGCCATCAGAAGCTCTTTGGCGTGCAGGATGCCCACGATCTGGTCGTCCGAACCTTCGTACAACGGGATTCGCGAGTGGCCCGTCTCGCGAATCAGCTTCACCACTTGGTCGGTTGACGCATCCACGGGCAAGGCGTCCAGGTCGGCGCGCGGCGTCATGACCTCGCGGACGACCGTGTCGGAAAAGTCGATGACGTTGTGGAACAGCTCACGTTCATCCACTTCCAGTTCGCCCGTTACGGTGGCGGTTTCAACGATTTCCTTGATCTCTTCTTCGGCGCGGTTCTCGATCTCGAACGAGGCACGCAGGCCAAATCGGGCGGTGAAGAGGTCGGCCAGTCCGGAAACGATGCGTGCCGGAAAGATAAAGCAGAACCGGATGACCCGAATGGCGGTGGCAAGCCGGGCGGCGGCCCGAACGGGGTTGGCCGAGGCATAGGATCGGGGCACCACCTCGCCCACGATCAAATTGACCAGCCCGACAATCAGGACCAGCCCACACCCCGCAAGAAACACCTGCGTGTAGTTGGGGGGCCCTCCAAAAACGGCAGCGGCCAGCCGGGGCGCCGGAACGAAGCAGCACGCCGCCATGGCGAACCGCGCGAACAGACCTGCAAAGGCAAGCGCGGCGACCGAATTTTCCCGCTGCTCCAGCAGCCGCTCGATCTTCTCCGCACCGGGAAGCTCCTGATCGCGCCACATGCGCAAATGCGCCGGTCGAAGCAGGTTCACTGCGGTCTCACCGGCAACCGCTACGGCGTTGAGCAGGATGAGACCCGCCGCAGCGACCATCGCGACCACAGAAAGGTCCGGGCCATCATGCCATGTGCTGGGAACCGAGGCCACCCACGACGAGATGGCGCCAAACGCGCCAAGGGGGAGCACCACCCCGAGAAGAGGGCCTATCGTGACGCGGCCCGAAGCGGATGCTCGGGGCCGCAAGCGTTCGGGAGGTTGGTCTCTCATCGCTCTCACCGGAAGCCCTGCCAGCCAAAAAGGATCAGCGCCATCAGCGTGCCGACGATGGCGCCGAGCGCCAGCTCATAGACCGTGTGGATCTTGGCCTCCCAGCGTGACTGGGCAATGATCGCAGCCAGGAGGATCGCGATCCCGCCGACCAGCGGGTCTTGGGACACGTACACGAGGGTCACGGCCAGAAAGAACCCAATCGCGGCGTGCCCCGAAACGAGACCGCCCTTGAAGACTTGTCCGCGAGAACCCAGACCTTTGGCGAAGAACACGACAAAGGTCACCGCCAATAGCCCGAGGATCAGGCGCTGGATCAGCGGGACCGTGGTTCCGGTCGGCCGACCCAATTGGACCTGCAGTTGCTCAAACTGGACGTCACCCAACAGCAAGAGTCCGCCCACCACGATCGCAATGGTCGAGGTGATGAGCACTGCCCCCGCGGCGATGTCTTTCGCGAACTTGGCAAGGGGGTGGTACTTGGGCTCCACCAGGTCTACCGTGGCCTCGATGGCGCTATTGAACATTTCCGCCACCAGCACGAACTCGATGGTGAACAGCAAGATGAGCATGTCGCGCAGTCGAATCTTGAAGACGATGCCCAGCAGAATCACGAGCAGCACCACCACAACGTGGATGCGCATGTGACGCTGGTTCTTGATCGTGTAGACCAAGCCGTTCATCGCCACGGTCACGGGCTGGAAAAAGTCGGCGCGGAATCCGCGTTTCATGGGGCCACCTCGTGCGGCAAGCTGCGCCATGCGCGATCAAGCGTGATCCCGGCGTCTGCGCAAATGGCCTCCGTTTCGCGGTCCATTTCGGCGAGAGTCTCGGGCGTTTCGTCGTCGTAGCCGAGCAGGTGCAGGAGCCCATGAACGGTGAGCAGGGCAAGCTCACTCTCCAGGCTCCAGTCATGCGAGCGTATCGCGGCTTGTCGGGTCGCGACGCCTACCGCAATGGCGATGGCGCCGAGCGGGGCATGAGGAAACTCGGGTGAAGGGAAGCTCAGGACATCGGTCGGCTCGTCGATTCCGCGCCACTCACGGTTCAGGCGGCGCATTTCATCATCATCGAGCAAGACCACCTCGACGGGACGATATGCCTGATGCCGGGCAAGGGCAATCGTTGCGGCATGGCGGGCAAGTTCCAGCGGAACGCCAGGGTCAGAATGGACGACGAAATCTACGGATCGACTGTCCGGGTCTCCCATGGTGAAATGCCCCATGCCGAAGCAACGGCGGGCGTCGACTTCTTTTCCGCGCACCGTACGCGCGCAAGCCCCCGCGCGGCGAAGTCAACCGCTAACGGAGGGAGAGACATGTCAGTTGCGGGTCGTGCGGCGTCGACGGCGACGTCGGCGCTTTTCGCTCGGTTTCTCGTAGTGGGCGTGCTCTTTGACCTCGCGCAACACGCCGCTGGACTGAAGCTTCATGTTGAATCGCTTCAGGGCGGAGTCGATGGACTCACTGGATTGGACGATTACGTAAACCAAGTTCAAATGCCTCGCGGATGAGGGCGTGATTATATCGGATTCGCGTCACTCAGCGCAAATTCCCGCACCCGGTCAGGTAAACCCATACGATGTTCCGCCCCCTGAAACCTCTCACGTGCCTGGCGATGACGCTTGCTGTTGCGGCTTGGGTCGCAGGTCAGGATGCCCGCGCGGAGCGGATCGACCGCATCGTTGACGCCCACCTTGCCGCGACGAAGGCGTCAAGTGTCAGCGTCGCGATCAGCGTGGACGGTCAGATGGCCTATACCAAGGCGTTCGGGTTCGCGGATTTGGAGCACCGCGTGTCGGCGACGCCCGAAACCGTTTATCGCCTTGCCAGCATCAGTAAGCCTCTGACCGCCGTCGCGGTGATGAAGTTGGTGGAAGAGGGCAAGCTCGGGCTGGACGAGGACATCAGGCGGTATGTGCCCGAGTTTCCCGAGAAACCGTGGCCCGTCACGATTCGCCAATTGCTGACCCATACCAGCGGCGTGCGGCACTATCGCGCCGGCGAAGTGGAGAACACGTCGCGCATCACCCAGCGAACGGTGGCGCTGCGGCGGTTTGCCGACGATCCGCTGTCGTTCGAGCCGGGGACCCAGAGCCTCTACTCGACCTACGCCTACGAGCTTTTGGCGGTCGCCATCGAAACGGTGACGGGAAAAACGTTCGCGGAAAGCATGCGGGAACTGGTGTTTTCTCCCGCTGGGATGGAGCGCACCCGCATGGATGACGCGACGATGCTCATCCCCAACCGCGCTCGGGGCTACCGCAAGATCGGCGAGACCGTGGTGAACAGCGAATTTGCCGACACCAGCTACAAGTTCGCCGGAGGGGGCATGGTCAGTACGCCGACCGACCTCTGCCGCTTGGGAAGCGCGCTGTTATCGGGCCGGATTTTGCGACCGGAAACCCGCGACGCCATGTGGACCAAGCAACGACTGACCAGCGGCGATGAGCTGACTCGCTCGCTTGGCTGGGGGATCTATCAGACCCAGGGCGAGCAGGCGCCGGGGCACTCGGGCGCCCAGCAGGGCTCAAGAACCCTTTTCATCGTCTATCCCAAGGCCAAGACCGTGATCGCGGTCCTCACCAGCTTTGAAAGCCACGACGTCAACGCCCTCTTTCGTCAGATCGAAGACGCCTGGTTTGGGGCTTCGAGCGGTTGATCGGCACCGGCCACGCGGGGAGAATCGCGAGACAAGGCTCCACAGTTCATCCCGCTGCTCAGGGGCCAAATCGCCCAGACGAAAGACTCGGTCCTGCTCCGTTGCAGTGATCAGGGCTCGAATCCTTTGCAGCAATTCCCGTTCTTCTTGCAGGCGCCGATGGACACGTCGATCAAAACGGTTCGGTCTGTTCCCCATGGGAACGAGATCAACCGGTGATCAACGGCCGCTTCAGTAGGGTCATCGCGATGCTGCAGGGCAGACGGTGTCGTTACGGCGGCAACGCCATGGCGCACGTTCTCCATCGTGGTCAGCCCAAAGACGACGATAGGGACGGCAATCAGCATGATCGTATCAAGAGTGGAGAGCCGGGCTAGTCAGTCTCCGGCGGGTCTTCGGGCCCGCCTGGCGCTGTCGAAGGAAAGTACACGCTGTAGAGATCTTCGGTGATTTGCTCGTCGGCAAGACGTGTGGCGGTTTCGGTCCCTTTCACAAAGGAGTTCGATCCAAGCCTGGTGTGGAACTGATGCCGCACACGGACCTATCCTGGCTCGGAGAAGGTTTCAGCGCAGCCAGAGGGCTTGAGCGCGGCGGAGGCAAATGGTCCGAGAGCCATGGCGGCAATCGCATGGATCACTCTCGCCATCCCTCAAATTGTACACCTTCCTTTCATAAGATTGCCATCTAAAAATATTAATGTCATATTTAAAGATGGCTTCGCTACGTGATCGGGCATGGCGTCTTCGGTTGGCGCCGCTCTGCGGGGACGTCAATCTTGCGCCGACCGGTGAGGTAGTCCGCCGTCATACAGTCAGAACTTAAGAACGTATTGATGTCGCCTTGTGCGACGATCCGGCCGCCGTGCTCTCCCGCGCCAGGCCCGAGCTCGATCAGCCAGTCGGCAGCGAACATGGTCTCCTCGTCGTGTTCCACGACCAGGACCGTGTTGCCCAGATCACGCAGGCGGCGCAGGGTCTCGATCAGGCGCAGGTTGTCGCGCTGGTGGAGACCGATGCTCGGCTCATCGAGGATGTAAAGGCAGCCCATCAGGCCCGAGCCGATTTGGGTGGCGAGCCGAATGCGCTGGGCTTCGCCGCCCGCCAACGTTCGGGCATTGCGATCCAAGGTCAGGTAGCCCAGGCCAACATCGAACAGGAACCTCAGCCGCTCGACGATCTCCTTGATGACCCGCGAGCCGATGGTCAGCCGCCGGGTGTTGAGCTGATCGGGCAGCCCTTCGAAGAAGTTTAGGGCTTGCTCGACCGACATGCCGTTGACTTGAGCCACATCGTGGTCGCCGAGTTTCACCGCCAACGATTCGGGCTTGAGCCGACGCCCTTGACAGGTTGGGCAGGGCTTGGTCGACATATATTGCTCTAGGTCGCGCTTCACCCATTCGCTCTCGGTTTGGTCGTATTTCTTGCGCAGGTGGGCGAGAACGCCCTCCCAGTTCGCCTGGATCTGGCGGTCCTTCTTGCCGTAGCGGATCTCTACCATCACCGGCACGGGTAGGCCGTGCCAGACCGCCTTCATTTGCTCTTCGGTCAGTTCGGCGACGGGCAGCTTGGCATCGAAACCGGCCTCCCGACCGACGGCATCGAGCAGTTGCGGCCACCAGTCCTTGACTTCGCCAGACTTATAGACAAAGGGTGCGATGGCGCCGCTGCGCAGGGGCAGCCGCGGGTCGGGAATCACCAGATCGGGGTCAAACTCGGTCTTGGTGCCCAGGCCGGTGCAATCGGGACATGCGCCATAGGGCGAGTTGAACGAAAACATGCGCGGCTCAAGTTCGGCCAGACTGAACCCGCAGACGGGGCAGGAGTACAGTTCGGAAAAGGTCTGCTCGCCGGAGCCGCCATCGGGAGTTTCCCACGAGAGGGTGGCAAGGCCCTTGCCCATTTTGAGCGCCGTTTCGACCGAATCGCCCAGTCGCCGCTCGATGCCCTCTTTGATGACGATCCGGTCGATCACCACTTCGATGGTGTGCTGCTTGTAGCGGTCCATCGGGATGTCGTCGGTGACCTCGTACATCTCGCCGTCGACGCGCACGCGCACGAAGCCCGCGCGGTTGATCTCTTGGAGTTCCTTCTTGTACTCGCCTTTGCGGCCACGGACGATCGGCGCGAGGATCTGCAGGCGAGTCCCTTCGGGCAAGGCCTTGGCCGCGTCGACGACCTGCTCGGGAGATTGGCGCTCGATGGGTGTGCCGTCGTTGGGGCAGTGCGGCGTGCCGATGCGGGCAAAAAGGAGGCGAAGGTAGTCGTAAATCTCCGTGACCGTGCCGACGGTCGAGCGCGGGTTGCGGGACGCCGACTTTTGATCGATGGAGATGGCTGGGGAAAGACCGTCGATGTGGTCGACGTCCGGCTTGTCCATCTGGCCGAGGAACTGCCGCGCGTAAGCGCTAAGGGACTCGACGTAGCGCCGCTGCCCCTCAGCGTAGATCGTGTCGAAGGCAAGGCTGGACTTCCCCGATCCGCTGAGCCCGGTCACGACCACGAGCCGATCGCGCGGGATCTCGACGGTGAGGTTCTTGAGGTTGTTTTCCCGTGCCCCGACCACGACGATTTTGTCCTGCGCCATCTTGCACCGAAGTGTACTCCCATAGTAGACAAAACGTGGCTATATCGCGGAGGATTGAAGGGTACCGTCGTGAGCCGAGGCAACGGCCACGGCATGACGACGCCGGAAGCCTTGCGACGGCGTCTGATCCTTTTTGTTTCTTGAGCGGGCAGTCTGTCCTGATTTAGGTTGCCCCCTGCCATGTAAACTCCGGGTCCGTGGAACCCGAGGCAAGACTCAGGTCGCCAAAGGCATTGACCGAATATGTCAATGCCCGTGTCGAAGAAACCAAAGACAAGAATGAGGGGGCATCATGCTGCCTGGGCGTCATCGCCTTTGGCCTGGCGATCCCCTTGGCCTTCGCGCTGAAACTCGTGGAAACCATCCCATCCGCCCTGCCCTACGCGCTCGGCTCAGGGGTGGCGGTTGGGCTGATCGCCACGATTCTGTTCTCTCTCAAGAAACCCAAAGCGTCCGCCAAGTTCGTCGCATCACTGGGAAAGATTAAGGACTGGCTTGGAAAGAGGCGCCTTCACAAGGAGATCGAGCCTCCCGCGGTCGTCCTGCTGGACTCGGCGGCCACGGCGTGGAAGCGTGTCGAAGCTGCGCTCCACGCACGACAGCAAGGCATGAATGAAGCCGAGATTGCCCGTCAAAAGGAGATCATGGACTCCGCCAAACTGGCCATGGACGACGCCCTGAACTATGCCGTGGCGCATGCTTCCCCCGACGAGAAGCGGCGTATCGGTCTGGCAGTGGAGAGCCTGCTGCGCGAAGACATGGAGACGCTCGAGGCGGTGATGGAGCTTTCGGCCGGACATGCCGATACGGTGGACCGGACGCTCCGACTACGGCCCAGCCTCCGTGGCATCTATGCCAACGCCAACCAGCTTTACAAACTGGCGGCGCTGGTCGAGGCGGGCCGACCGGGCGAGCGCGTCCTGGAGTCCTACTCGCATGCCGCGATCGACGAGACCCTGGAGAGGATTCGCGCGCTTCATGCTGCAGAGGCTGAGCTTGACTCCACCCTGCAGATCGATCAAGGAAATCGCGGATCTTAAGCGAAGCATAATGAGCGTGCGCATGAATTGGGGCTCGGTCTTCGGGGTAGCCATGGCAGCTGGGGTGATCGGCGCCTTTGCCTGGTCGGAAGCGATTGCCCGCCCGAAAGCCTCGACGGAGCGCATCCGCATCACCTATTGGGAGAAGTGGACGGACTTCGAGGGCGAAGCTATGCGCGCCGTAGTCGATGCCTTCAACGCCAAGCAGGATCGCATCTTTGTGGACTTGCTGACGGTCAGTGGCATCCAAGACAAGACACTGATGGCCATCTCTGCCGGCACGCCCCCCGATGTAGCCGGCCTGTTTGGCCCGAATGTGGCGCAGTACGTGGACGACAACGCGATCATTCCCCTGGACAAGTATTGCGAGGAGTATGGCCTTACCAGGGACCACTATATCCCGATCTATTGGGATATCGGCTACTACCGCAATCACATATACGCGCTGCCGAGCACTCCGGCCAGTACGGCGCTGCACTACAACAAGCGTCTGCTTCGCGAAGCGGGCTTCGACCCCAATCAACCGCCAGAAACGATCGAAGAGCTCGACGCTATGGCCGAGAAGATCACGGTCCGGGACGCCAACGGGCGCTTTATTCGTTCAGGTTTTCTACCGAGCGAGCCGGGCTGGTGGAACTGGGGCTGGCTCATGGTCTTTGGCGGACAGCATTGGGACGGCGTGGATCGCATTACCGTGACAAGTCCGGAAGCGATCCGCGCCTATGACTGGGTGCAGAGCTATAGCAAGAAGTACGGGGTGACCGAGCAGCAGCAGTTCCGACAGGGATTCGGCAACTTTTCGTCGCCGCAGAATGCGTTCTTGAGCGAGAAGGTAGCGATGGTGCTCCAGGGCGTATGGATGTACAACTTTATCGATAAGTTCGCGCCCGAGCTCGAATGGGCTGCCGCACCTTTCCCCTATCCGGCGGATCGCCCGGACCTGCGCAACTCGACGTTCTGCGACATGGACGTCTTGGTGATCCCCCGCGGCGCCAAGCATCCCAATGAGGCCTTTGAGTTCATCGCGTTTGTCCAAAGCCAAGAGGGCATGGAACTGCTTTGCATGGGGCAGCGCAAGCATTCGCCTTTGGCCAAAGTGAGCGACGAGTTCATTCGGAACCACCCCAATCCCTATATTCAGCTTTTCACGGACCTGGCGAAGAGTCCCAGCGCGGTGCGTCCGCCGCAGATCGGCATTTGGCCTGAGTTTCAGGCGGAGCTCAGCAATGCCTATGATCAGGTGAACCTGATGCAGAAAACGCCGCAAGAAGCGATGGACTATCTGCAAGGCCGGATGCAGCCTAAGCTGGACCGCTATCTGGGCAACCTGCGTGCCCGCGGGGTGATCGAGTAGTGCAAAAACGCAAAGAGACTATCGCTGGATTGCTCTTTGCCTCGCCGTGGTTCGTCGGGTTTACCGTCTTTCTGGCCTATCCGCTCTGCGCGTCGATCTATTACAGTTTCTGCGACTATACGGTTCTCAAACCGCCGGTGTGGGTCGGGCTGAACAATTACATTGATCTCTTTCGCGATGAAGTTTTCTACATCACGCTGATCAATACCTTTCAGTATGCTGTCATCGCCCTGCCGCTGGGCATGGTCGTGGCCATCGCTCTTGCGCTTTTGCTCAATACGAAAGTGCGAGGCATGGCGTTTTATCGCACGATCTTCTTCCTCCCCTCCCTGGTGCCCATGGTGGCGCTGGCCGTGCTTTGGCTCTGGATGTTCAACGGCGAGCACGGACTCATCAACATGGCGCTCCGTGGCTTCGGCGTTGCGGGCCCGAACTGGCTTGGCGACCCGCAATGGTCCAAGCCCGCGCTGATCATGCTCAGCGTCTGGGGCGTCGGCAATGCGATTGTCATTTACTTGGCGGGCCTGCAGGACATTCCGACGCACCTTTACGAAGCGGCGGACCTCGATGGAGCGAGCCCTTGGCAGAAGGTCAAGGCTGTCACCTTGCCGATGCTGTCGCCCGTGATCCAATTCAACATGATCCTCGGCATTATCGGGACGCTCCAAGTCTTTACGGTGCCCTACGTCATGTTCGGGGTCGGGGGGCCGCCCGCCCGCAGCACCTACTTCTACACGATGTACCTCTACGACAACGCCTTTCGATTCCAGAAGATGGGCTATGCCTGCGCCATGGGCTGGATCATGTTCCTGATCATCTTTGCCCTCACGCTCATCAGCATCAAGGTATCCGAAAAGCGCATTCACTACGGGACGAACTAAGCAGATATGGCCGCATCGCAAACACAACGGCATCGACTGACGAAGTGGCTCACCCACGGCGCGCTTCTGGCACTGTCCGTCCTCTTTTTGATGCCGCTCGTTTGGATGATCTCGACGTCGCTCAAGCCGATCAACGAGACGATGTCGATTCCGCCGACATGGATTCCGTCGGTCTTTCAATGGAACAACTACTGGGATGCCATCGCCTATGGCTCGGACAAGCTGGGCTATCTCCCCTTCCTGGTCTATGCGCGCAATACGCTCCTCCTTTGTGTCTTGGTGGTAGCGGGAACGGTCGTTTCGAACTCCCTCGTAGCCTATGCCTTTGCGCGGCTCAACTGGCCGGGAAGAGACGTGGCATTTGCGGCGACCCTGGCGACCATGATGGTGCCCTTTCCCGTGCTGATGGTGCCGCTCTTCGCGCTCTTTCGCGACTTTGAGTGGATCGGCACGTTCCGGCCCTTGTGGGTCCCGGCGTGGTTTGGCAGTGCCTTTTCGATCTATCTGCTCCGGCAGTTTTTCCGGCGCATTCCGTTTGAACTCAGCGAAGCGGCGAAACTGGACGGCTGCAGCGAATGGGGGATCTTCACCAAGGTCGTCGTGCCGCTGGCCAAGCCGGCCATCGCCGTGGTCGCGCTCTTCAGCTTTATGGGCACATGGAACGATTTTCTCGGTCCGCTCATCTATCTGCTGCAGCAGGATATGTTCACGCTTTCGCTTGGGCTGCAGCAGTACCAAAGCCAGCACGGCGGCACCCAATGGAACCTGCTGATGGCGGCGTCGACCATCGTCATCGCGCCGGTGATCGTGCTGTTCTTCTTTACGCAGAGACAGTTCATCCAGGGCATCGCCGTCACTGGATTAAAGTAAGTCTTGCTCTAGGTTGTTGACCGGATCCAACCTGAAGTCAGGTTCCCGGGCTAAACTTGTCGCCATGGTCACGTCCTTGCGTTGGACCGGGCACGCCATTGCGCCCCTCCTCGTCGCGCTTGCTCCGGCAGTTGCGCTCGCGCAGCTCGATCCGCCGAAGCCCAAGCCGATTGTCGGTGCACGAAACCTCGCGCTGAGCCCGAACGGCGACCGGCTGGCTTTCAGCTATCTTGGCGACGTTTGGGTGGTCTCCAGCGCGGGCGGACGCGCCGTGCCGGTCACCAACCACATCGAGCTGGAATCAAATCCGGTCTGGTCGCCCGATGGCAACTGGATCGCCTTTGCCACCAACCGCAACGGCAACAACGATATCTACGTGGTGCCCGCCGACGGCGGCGAAAGCATGCGCATGACCTGGTACCCCGGTAGCAACGTGCCATCGGGTTGGTCGCCGAACGGGGACAAGTTGATCTTCGCCGGCTCGCGTGACGACGTGCACAGCGGCATCTGGACGCTCGACGTGCGCACCGGCCGCATTGAAAATCTCACTCTCGACCGGGGCAGCGTCAGCAACCCGACCTTTAGCCCGGATGGCCGACAGGTGCTCTTCAACCGAAACGGCTTTCCCTTCGTCCGCCCGCGCTACGAGGGATCAGGTGCGGCCCAGCTCTGGGTGATGGATGCGGCGACCGGTCGGCGGACCGCCGTCCGGGACAACTATCGCCAGCACCTCTGGCCCCAGTGGGCGCCGGATGGACGTTCGGTTTACACCGTGACGATCAACGAGACGACGCCAAGCTCAAGCTATCTCGGCAAGCCGATTCCCAAGGTCGTGGACAACGTGAACCGCACGCCGAATGTGTATCGCATCGGTCTGGACGGTCGGGCCCAGCGGGTCACCAACTACGTTGGCGGTGGCGTGCGCTACCTGACCGTGGCCAGCAAGTCCGGCGCGATCGCCTATGAGTACGAGGGCGACACGTACGTGATGACCAACGGCGATCCGAAGAAGATCGACATCATCGCGACGGTCGACGACAAGACCACGTTCGAAGAGCGGCTGATCCTGACCAGCGGAGCTTCCGAGGCGCAGTCCAGCCCGGATGGGGAGACGGTCGCCTTTGTGCTTCGCGGCGAGATCTGGAGCGTCCCGGTCAAGAAGGGCCGCGGCCCCAACAAGGACGATGCGACGCAGCTCACCGACTGGGCGGGCCTCGACAACGACGTGTTCTACAGCCCCGACGGCAAGCACCTCTTCTTCACTTCGGACCGTGAGGGCTCGCTGCGGCTCTATCGCATGGAGATCGCCACGAAGAACTCGGTGGCGCTGACGCCTCCCGGCGCTGACGTGTCGAACTTGCAGCTCACGCCCGATAAGAAGCGGCTGGCGTTCATCCAAAGCGCGCCCAACAGCGGCCAGTACGAAATCGATGTGGATGGGCTGGTTCCTCAACTCATCATCAGCCGCCCGAATCTCGGCAGCGAGGGGAACTACGGGTACGCCTATTCGCCGGATGGCCGGTACATCGCCTACTCCAAGAACGTGAGCGGCACGATGGTGAACATGGCCGCACCGGTCAACCTGTGGATCTTCGACAAGGAGACCCGCACGGAGCGCCAGGTGACGCGCTTGAATGCCTTCCACGGCAATCCGGCATGGTCGCCGGACGGCAAGTATCTCTTCTTTACGTCGAACGTGGACGGTCAAGGCCTCTACATCCTGCCGCTGACCCGCGAGCAGGCGCGCCAGTTCGACATCGAAATGAAGTACGAGAAGCCGACCGATCCGGTCAAGGTGGAGATTGACTACGATGACATCGAGCAGCGGTCGCGGCGCTTTATCTCGCAGAGCGTCTCTGGCGGCATTTCGGTCGATCCGGCCAACGGCAACATCTATTTCCTAGATGGCGGCGATCTGTGGCGCTCGAACTATGCGGGAGAAGAGATTCGCAAGCTGACGCAGACGTCGGGCATTGGCAGCTATCAGATGAACGATGACTTTAGCAAGGCGACGTTTGTGCGTGACGGCGGCATCTATATCATCGACCTCAAGCCCAACAACACCCCGGTCAACCAGGTGGCTTTTCGGGCCGATTGGACCCGCGATCTTCGCAAGGAGCGTGAGGCGGCGTTCGCCCAGTTTTGGCGCGGCTTCAATCGCAGCTTCTATGACCCGAACTTTCATGGGCGCGATTGGGAGGCGATCCGCGAGCGATATCGCCCGCTGCTTTCGAGCGTGGCACACCGCAACGAGTTCGCCACGGTGCTCAACATGATGGTGGGCGAGCTCGAAGCCTCGCACTCCGAGGTCGGACCGGCGCCCGGCAACCCGTCCGGAACGTCGACCGCGCATCCAGGCTTCACCATCGACTACAGCTACAGCGGTCCGGGCATCAAGATCAAGGACGTGCCGAAGCGTTCTCCCGGCAGCTTCCCGGCGACCCAACTTCGCCCCGGCGAGTACGTGCTCCAAATCAATGGCAAGGACGTTCGCGCAGACGAAGCCCTGTACCGCGACGTGCTGGTCGGTCAATCGGGACGGGACATTACGCTTCTCGTCAACAGCAACCCGGTTCGAGAGGGCGCGCGCGAGGTCAAGTACCGTGCGCTGAGCGGGGGCGAATGGAACAACCTCAACTACGAGAACCGTATCGAAGCGCGCCGCCAACTGGTGGAACAGCTTTCGAACGGCGAGATTGGCTACCTGCACATCTCGGGGATGGGTGGGAACAACTTCCAGCGCTTCAACCGCGAGGCATGGGAACTCCTGCGAGACAAGAAGGCGGTGATCATTGACGTCCGCAACAATGGCGGCGGCAACATCAGCGACAGCCTCATCGACATCATCGAGCGCATCCCGCACAGCTACTACGTCGCGCGCGATGGCATGCCCGGATATGGTCCCGGCAATGCGTGGGACCTCCCGACGGTCGTGCTCCATGCCGAGACCAGCTTCTCGAACGCCGAGATGTTTCCGTATGCCATGCAACAGCGACGATTGGCGACAACGATCGGAAAGCCGACGCCGGGATACGTGATCTGGACGTATGGATTCCCATTGGTAGACGGAACAAGCGCTCGAATGCCGAGCGGCGGGGTTTATCGCATGGATGGTTCGCCGCTGGAGAACATGGGCCAGAAACCGGATATCGAAATTGAGTGGACCAACGAGGACTATTTTGCGAACCGTGACCCGCAGCTGCAAAGGGCCATCGAGGTGCTTTTGGGCAAGATCAAGCGCTAAGGCAATTTTCCCAAGCCTTGTCGCAGCGCTCGTCGTGATGGCGGCGAGCGGCTGCGACGGGGGCGCGCCCGCAGTGGGGTTGCCGGCCTCGGTCCGTGAAATGGAAGAGGCGCAACCCCTGATCGTCGGTTGGCGGGAGAACGCAGCGGCGAGGATTCGCTATGACCGTGTCGCTGAATCCGCTCTGGGTTCGCGGCCCGACAGCGAGAAGATCCGCTCGCTCCGGCTGGCGTTGCGACAAGACGCGATTCGGCCTGACCAACCTGAATTCGCGGAGTACGTTGCTTTGGCGAGCGAGCATGAGCCGGCGCTCGTGGAGATCGACCAGCTGCTGCTCGAGGGGCCGATCCAGGCACCGGAGATCTTCGGAGTCGGTCAGTTCTTCCCCGAGCTAAGCGAATTCCAAGCCTTCGGTCGGCTGCGCATTTTGCGACACGTCCTCGCCATTCAAAGGAAGGACTTCCACGCTGCGGAAGCGGAATTGGCGGCCGGGCTGCGGCTGGGTCGGGCGCTGCAAAAAGCAGATGGGGGGCTCAGTCATTACTATGCCGGAGCGTCCATCGAGTCGTCCGCGCTTTGGTTCCTGCGACGAATGGCGCTGGATCCGGCTTGCCCAGCGGTCGTGGCTGAGCGCGCCCTCGCAACGATCACCGCAGAAGGGCCACCCGAGGCCGACTTCGTCCATGCCCTGCGGCGCGAGTTTTCATCGCGGGTGATGCCCAGCGTCGACAAGATTCCCAGCAAATCCGGCAATAAAGATTTGGCCATGCAAATGGTCGGCAAATGGGTCGACGCATTCGGCAGCCGTGCTCAGAAGATTAGTCAGTTGACCCTGCAGTGCGTCGAGGGTCATCCCGATGCCTTTGACCATGACGCCACGTCAAGGCTGCTCGTGACGTACTTCCACGATGCTTATGATCGGGCCACCAGCCCGTGGAGCCCCCGAGGCGATCGACAGGATGTGCTGGATGTTGAAGTAGACGCCTGGCCCATCGAACTGGTCGAGCAGAGTGGAGCGGCCCTGAAATTCACGGATGCGCAGATCGCCGAGACACGGGAATCCCTTCGGATGATCGACAATCCCTATGGCAAGCTGATGGCCCGCGTGATGACGCCTCGACTGGGTGACCATGTGCGGTCCCACCGGTTCTTGCTGGCGACCCGCGAGACGACGAGGGCGATCATGGCCCTCAAGGTCGCCAGTCTTCGCGATGGCTCCGCGCCGGCCGCCCTGGAAGACTTGACCTCGGCGCCCTTTGTCGATCCGTTCGGCCGCGGCTCGCTGCGCTACGACCGTGAGCGTCGCATCGTTTGGAGCGTCGGGCCCGATGGTGAGGATGACGGCGGCTATATGTTAGGTGGAAGGCGCAACGGCGACCTCGTTTGGAGAGCATTCTGAACGTCCCTCCCTATTTCCCAGAGCCGCTGACGGTGCCGCAGAATGTGGCGGACGCGCCGTATGATGCGCGCCTGAGATTCATCCGCTTGGTCATCGTGGGTTACGTGCTCAGCGTGGGAGCGGTGGTGGCGGTCGCCCTATCGTCCATCCCCGGCCGCCCAGGGCCCGTCGCTATCACCGGCCTGGCCGCCACGCTCCTCGCGCTCAGCATGATCCGCATCGCGACGCGCCTCAAGCCGGTGGAGCAGGTGCTGTCCGCCGTGCTGACTCCGGCGCTGGTTTACTTCGGCGGCTTGGTCGCACGGGACGCGATCGCGCATGGGGCTCCAATCTGGGTCATCGGCGCCTTTGCCGCATATGCGCTGTTGTACGTGGCACTCGCCGGCCGGGACTTTTCGTTCTTGGGGCTCTACCTTGTTGCAGTCGGCGCGACGGTAGTCACGGCATTCGGCTTGGCCGGGCGGCTTGGCTGGCCGGGTGCGTTCGTGGGCTGGTCCGTGGTCGCGGCCGTTGGGTTTGGGTTCTATTTTGTGTATGACTTTGCGATGTTGTTGACGCGACGAAGGCGCTATGAGGTCTGGGCGGCCGTGCTGGATCTCTATCGCGATGTGCTGAATATCCTGACCTACAGCATTCGTGTTTACCGCCATTGGCGTCGTTTTCCGGTGTGGGAGTGGACCCGGCGGCCGTCGTGATGGTGCGCGTCATTGCCTACCTGCGGCCCCACAAACTGGAGGGCGTCAAAGCGGCCGTGACTTCGCTCGGTATCTCGGGCATGTCAGTGGCGGACGTGCGCGGGACGGGCGCTTCCGAGGAGCCGGCCACTTGGTTTGCCGGGCAGGAAACGGTCGTGGCCATGCCGATCAAGTCTCGTCTGGAAATGATCGTTCCCGCCGATTTGGCCGAGCCGGTCGTGCAGGCGATCGTGGAGCACGCCCGCACGGGCGAGCCGGGCGACGGCAAGATCTTCTTGGAGCCGATCGAGGACGCGATTCGCATTCGCACGCTGGAGCGGGGTGTCGACGCGGTCTAGACCCTCTTGCGACCTATCGAAAATCAGGGATTTTCATTCCGAAGGCGCAGGGAGAGTGCCGGGGCATAATAGAGTCGCCGTCGCGCACGCTGCCCATGAGCCACGTTCAAACTGCCGGAATCATTCTTGCCGCCGGGAAAGGGACCCGGATGAAGTCGGACTTGCCGAAGTGCGCCTTCGAAGTGTGCGGGATCCCGATGGCCGAGTTGGTCGGCCGAGCGATGCGCGAAGGCGGCGTCGAACGGGTCGTCGTCGTGATCGGCCATCGCGGCGAGGTGCTGCGCGGACTACTGGGTCATGACTATGAGTTTGCCGAGCAAACCGAGCAACTGGGCACCGGCCACGCCACGATGATGGCCGCGCCGGCCTTGGAGGGTTTCGAAGGCAATGTCGTGATTTCGGCTGGCGATACGCCTCTCGTCACGGGAGACGTCTTCCGACGGCTGATCGCTCGGCACGAGGAGACGCAAGCCGGAGTTACCGTGCTGGCCGTCCACGTGCCGGACCCGCATGGCTATGGCCGCATCATCCTCGATGACCAGGGCGACGTGGCGCGGGTCGTCGAGCACCGCGACGCCACTGAGGAGGAGCGAGCCGTTGATTTGATCTCGACATTGCACTATTGCGTGGACGCCAAGCTGCTTTTCGAGGTCCTGCCCGAACTTCGCAACGAGAACGATCAGAACGAGTACTACCTGCCCGATATCGTTCCGGCAATCCTGGCCCGCGGGCGAAGAGCGGCCCTCTTCATCGCGCCTCATTGGTCAGAACTTCAGGGCGTCAACGACCGCTGGCAGCTGGCCCAGACGGCCAAAGAGTTGCGGATGCGCATCCTCAAGCGGCATGCAATGGCGGGAGTTACCATCGTCGACCCGGACAGCACCTACATCGGCGCGGACGTTCAGATCGACCCGGACGTGGTGATCCAGCCCATGTCCATGATTGTGGGTCGCACGCGCATTGGCCAGGGCAGCGAGATCGGCCCGGGCGTCCGAATCGACAATTCCCTGATTGGCCAGGATTGCCGCATCCTCATGAGCCAGTTGGAGCGCGCCGAGCTTGGCGACGACGTGCGCGTCGGCCCGTTTGCGAACCTCCGCCCGGCGACGGTGTGCCAGAAAGGTGTGCGCGTTGGCAACTTCGTGGAGCTCAAGAACGCCCAGCTTGCGCCGGGAGTGAAAGCCTCGCACCTGTCCTACCTTGGTGACGCGACGGTAGGCGCCGACACCAATATTGGGGCCGGCACGATTTTCTGCAACTACGACGGATTCGCCAAACACCGGACCACCATCGGCAATAATGCGTTTGTCGGTTCCAACACGACATTGGTGGCCCCAATCCGAGTCGGCGACGGCGCCGTGATTGCGGCGGGCAGCGTGGTCACCAAGAATGTGCCCGACGATGCACTCGGCATTACCCGGGCTACACAGGAGAATAAAGAAGAATGGGCGCAACGCTGGCGAGCCAGAAAACGCGGGCAGGCAATGGAGCACGAGCCGACGGGCCGCACGGAATGAAGATCTTTGCGGGGAACGCCAACCGCGAGCTTGCCCTGCAAGTCGCGGACTACCTTGGCGTTGAACTGGGCCGCTTGACGTCCACCAAATTCAGCGATGGCGAGATTCGCGTGATGGTGGATGAAAGCGCCCGCGGCAACGACATTTTTATCATCCAGCCCACCTGTGCGCCGGTGAACGACACGCTCATGGAGCTGCTGATCATGCTTGATGCGTTCCGGCGGGCTTCGGCGGCCAAGATCACCGTGGTGATGCCCTACTACGGCTATGCCCGGCAAGACAAGAAGATCAAGCCCCGCGAGCCGATCACAGCCCGACTGGTGGCGGATCTCATTGGGGCCTCCGGCGCAAATCGGGTGGTTGCTGTCGACCTGCATGCCGAGCAGCTGCAGGGATTCTTCAACGTGCCGGTGGACCACCTGTATGGCGGCCCGATTTTGGGCCGACATATGGTGGAACTGGGTTTTGTCGAGCAGGACATCGTCGTGGTCAGTCCCGATGTCGCGGGTGTCGGCCGAGCGCGGTCCCTGGCTGAAATGCTGAAGGCGCCGATCGCGATCATTGCCAAGCGCCGCCCCGAGCCGAACAAGGTCGATATCGTCGAAATCATCGGCGATGTCGAGGGCAAAAAATGCGTCATGATCGACGACATGATCGACACGGGAGGTTCGATCATTACGGGCGCAGAGGCGCTGCTCAAGCGGGGCGCGACCGAGGTGGTTTGCAGCGCCACCCACGCGGTGTTTTCCGGAAACGCCAGCCAGCGGCTTCAGGACAGTGTGATTTCGTCCGTCTTTGTCCTCGACACGATTCCCATCTCTTCGGAAAAGCTGTTTCCGAAACTGACCGTGCTCCCATCGGCGCAGCTGCTAGGTGAGGCGATTCGGCGGATTCATCTGAATGAGTCGGTCAGCGAGCTTTTCCACGACTGGCGTTAATCTTTGCACCCGCATGTCGGACGTCCCTACCGAGGTCCTGGACACGCCCTATCGGTATGAGGTGCGCCTCTATCGGCGTGACCCCTCGCGGCGATTCGTCGTTTGGGCAGCCATTTTCTTTGCGGGCGGATTGGGACTGATGTGGACGAAAAGTCCGCTGGTCGCTTTGATCGGCATGCTGCTCGTGGTGGGTGGCGTGGCAGAGTACGTATTTCCGATCAGAGTGACAGTCGATCGCGAGCGGGCCGAGTCTCGATGCTTTCTGAGCGTCACTTCGATCCCCTGGAGCGAGGTCCGAAGGGTGCAAGCGGATAAAGAAGGTGTTAAACTATCCCCGTTAGAGGAGCCGGATTGGCGCGAGCCATTCCGAGGGGTCTATTTGCGCTTCGAAGGGAACAGGGAGGAACTCTTGAGGATCATCGAGGCGTACCGGGGGGATGAGGGTGGACTTCTGGAGTAAGGAGCTCACCGATGCCGAGCGCGATGCGCTCTTGGAAAAGGCGGCCGCCGAGATTCGTCGGCGCAAGCTGGAGATCCCCGCGATCCTGCTTCTGGAATCCAGCAAGCCGCTCACGTTCTTCTTCGGCACATCGGCCATCATGTTTGCCCCGTTCCTGGTGCCGTTTTTCGGTTTCGACTCGGTGAATGACTACTCGATCTTGTTCAAGGACCGGGAAAATGTCGAGCGTCTCATTCGTCTGTTAGAGGACCGCGCGCCGGCTTCGGTCGGGGAGAAGGCATAGGATGCAGTACTACGCCACGGGATGGATGAGCCAACTGTTCACGGTCATTCTGATCGTGTTCGTCCTTGTCAACATCCGCCGCGCGCGTGGCGCAAAAGGACTCTTCATCCGCCGGATTGCCGGATTGAATGCCATTGACGAGGCGGTCGGGCGCTCCACCGAAATGGGCCGACCGGTTCTCATGGTGCCGGGCATCGGCGAGCTGAGCGCGATTTCGGTCCAGGCTCTGACGATCTTTGCCTACGTGACTCGCACCGCTGCCCGCTTCGCCAACCCGATTCGCATTCTTTGCGCCAACGCCGCGGTCTACACGGTCGCACAAGAGATGATCCGAGACGTGTACCAGTCCGAGGGGTTGATCGAGCGTTTCGATCCCGACTCGGTGCGGTTTGTCAGCGACCGCCAGTTTGCGTTCGCGGCCAGCGTTTCCGGCACGATCTTGCGCGAGCAGACGGCAGCCACCTTCTTCCTCGGTGAGTTCTATGCCGAAGCGTTGATCTTCGCCGAGACGGCAAACTCGATTGGCGCGATCCAGGTCGCCGGCTCGACCCAGAACACCCAGACGCCGTTCTTCATCGCGGCCTGCGACTACGTCCTCATCGCCGACGAGTTCTATGCGGCCAGCGCGTACCTCAGTCGCGAGCCCGTCTTGGTGGGCAGCCTGGTCGGTCAAGACTGGAACAAGATTCTCATCATGGGCACGATTCTCACCGGAATCCTGCTCAACAGCTACCAAAAAGCATTCACGCTGACGACGAGCGTCAAGTCCAACGACGTTTGGACGCAGATCGAACCGCGAACGCCGAACGCGAGCGAACTTTGGACCATCAAGCTGTTCGTGCCGGATCCGCCGCCGCCAAAGATTGATCGCCGCGAGCAGAAGCCGCCGATTGAGGAGGCGGGCGAATGAACTTCCTCTCGACGGTGATCGCGCCAAGCTTCTTCAACGCGCCAGCTGGGTCGGGTCGTCTCACAATGATGATCCTGCTCACGACGGCCGTGGGCATTGCGCTCTTCATCGGCTTTCTTTTTGCGCCGACGCGGGCCCGACGACCCATCGTTGCAACCTTCACGTTCCTGGCCGGCCTGTTCTGGGTGCTCGTCTACTTCTGGCCTCGACCGGATGCCCGCTCAGCGGGGGACCTGCCCAGCGGAACTGTGGAATCCGTGGGCTTCTGGCTCGCCGACGCGATCCCCATCGTCGGCACCATCGCGAACATCCTCACCCAGTTTCTGCTCGGTCTGGGGATCTACTCGGTGCTTCGCATCCATCTGTCGCGGCTGACGAAAAAGCAAAAGGACTGGCAGTTCAGCCTTGCCCTGCTGGTGAGCATGCTGGCGATGATCTTCTTCGGCTACTGGGACTTCATCCTCCAGCAGCGCGGCCAGGACACCAACTTTCCCGACCCTTCGTGGATCGGCCGCGACATGCTCTTCGACGGCATGCTCCAGCAGATGGACGCGGCCATGTTCTCACTGATCGCGTTTTTCATCCTTTCGGCCGCCTACCGCGCATTCCGCGTGCGCTCGCTGGAGGCGACCATCTTGCTTTCAACCGCCCTGGTGGTCATGTTGAGCCTGATGGGAGCGGTGGAGTATGGGTCGTCGTACTTGGTGGATCAGATCACCGGCGAAAACCCAGGCAGCCTGCTGAACAACTTGAAACTCACCGAGATTTACGGCTGGATCCGCAACAACCTTCAGACTCCCTCGATTCGCGCCCTTGAGTTTGGCGTCGGTATCGGCGCCCTCGCGATGGGCCTGCGTCTGTGGCTCGGCTTGGAACGAGGAGGCGTCTCGACGTAAAGGCCATGGCGACACCCGAAACCCCGACGAAGAAAGGCCTGTGGGCCAAACTGACTGGCAACCAGCGGCTCTATCTGTTGCTGATCGCCGTCACGTCGCTGCCGTTCATTTTTCAGGTCGCGATTCCGACCAAATGCAACCCGCAGACGGTAAGCCTGTACCAGGCGCTGATGACCATCCCCGAGGGGAGCACTGTCCTCATCCAATCGGACTGGACCAACTCCACCCGCGGCGAAAGCCAAGGCCAACTGGAAGCGTTGCTCCGCATCCTCATGCGCCGCAACATCAAGTTCGTGGTCTATTCGGTGGCCGACCCGCAGGCGCCGCTCGTCGCGCGCAACGTTATCCGCAGCGTCAACCAAGAACGGAAGGCCAACGGTGAACGCGAATATGAACGGTGGAACGACTGGGTCAATCTCGGCTACTTCCCGAACGCGGAAGGTACCGGTCAGGCTATGGCGGCAAATATTCGGGTGGCCTTTGCGGGTCGCACCGATTTGTCGCCGAACGGCGTCCAGACCGACGTCTTTCAATCGCCCGTCCTGAAAGATATCCGCTCGGTGGGCGATGCCGCGATGCTCATCAACGTGCACGCTTCCGGCACCCAGAACGTCCTGATCGAACGGCTTTACGGCCGCATCCGACTGGCGTCGATGTGCACCGGTGTCATGGGTCCCGAAGTGCTGGTCTACTACGCCTCCGGTCAGTTGGTCGGTGTCAGTGTCGGGCTGCGCGGCGTGGTCGAGATGGAGACGATGATGCAGAACGGCGTCAACGTCCGCGGGGCTGACGGCCGCATCGCCGTCGATCAGCCGGGCCGACCGGAAACGCCGGGGTTTGAAGGCAAGAAGAACTTTGGTCGCGGCATGCAGTACTTCCTGTCGCTGCACACCGCCTTGTTGCTGCTGATCGGCGCCGTCGTTGTCGGCAACATCCCGGTGGTCAAGCAGAACATCGCGAATCGGAGGAGACGGCGATGACCGAGCAGACCTACCTGCTCATCAAGCTGACCGTCGGGGTCATCGCGACCGTCGGGCTGTACAGCATCCTCTACCGTGAGAACAAGTTCTATCGCTTGATGGAGCACATCTTCGTCGGCCTTGCCGTTGGCTGGGCAGCGGTCGCGTTCTGGACGGAAACGCTCAAAGGGGTGTGGTGGGACAAGATGGTCGGCACCGGCCCGTCGAATGGCCAGCCCGGCACTCCCGGATTTTGGGCCTACGCTATCCTGCTTCCCATCGGCCTGATGGGCTACATGGTCTTCAACAAGAAGCACTCCTGGATGTCTCGGGTTCCGATTGGGATCATCCTCGGTCTTTGGTCCGGGCAGCAGGTCCAGGTGTGGTGGCAGCGTTACGGCTCGCAGATTCGCGACTCGATGAAGCCGATCTACCCCACGACGACCGAGAGCTTCTTTGTGCCGAAAGGTGGGGAACTGACCAATGCCCAGGTCGCCCAGATTGCCAATGAGGTCTATCCTTCGCAGGCGATCAGCAACTTGATCTTTGTCATTACCCTGCTCTGCGTCATGTCGTACTTCCTGTTCAGCTTCGAGATCAAAAGCAAGCTGCTCAAGGGCATGACGAACACGGGTCGCGTGGCGATGATGGTGGGCTTCGGCGCTATTTTCGGTTCCACCGTTATGACTCGCTTTGCGCTGTTGATCGACCGCATGTACTTCGTGTGGATCGAGTGGCTTCGCGACGCGGTCATCAACGGTCTCTTCCGCGGCGGAGGGTAGGCGACTTTGGCGGAGCGATCCGCGCTGGGTATCGTGGTGCGCCGCCGAGACAGCGGCGAGTCGGACCGCGTGCTGACCATCCTGACTTCTGAGTTCGGCAAGATCGATGCGGTCGCCAAAGGCGCGCGAAAGTCGGCGTCCCGCTTGGCTTCTTCATCCGAGCCGCTCGCCGTTGCGTACTTCACCTTTGCCGAGGGGCGCGCGCGCCGATTCGTCACGCGAGCCGAGCCTCGCCGCTCGTTTCCGGGGCTGCGACAGGACTTTGACCGGCTCACCTTTGCCCTGGCGCTCGCCGAGCTTTACGCGCATGTCGGGCAGTACGAAGAGACCGATTCCGGACTCCACGAGCTCCTCTCCGAGTCCCTGGGTTATCTCGAATCGCATCCAACGCCGCCGGCAGCGTTCCTCTGGGCACAAGTGAAGCTGCTCGAAGCCGCTGGCTTCTTGCCCAGCTTTCGGCAATGCGTCGTGACGAACTTGCCGGTTGCGGAGGCACTGGCGTGGTACTCACCTTCGATGGGTGGCTACTTGCACGCCTCGGCGCTGGAGGCGACTCACGACCGCCTGCAAGTGCGTGTCGAAGTGCTGTATGCCTTGGGACGCCTTCACGAATGGAGCGAGCCGCCCCCGCGGATCAAATTTGCCGGTGAATGCGGGCGATTGATGACCCGCATTTGGGGGGACGTGATCGACCGACCGCTTCCTGCGCTGCAAGCGGCCATGAATGGTGGATGGAGCGACGGCGAGCCGTGAATCTGGCGCGCGCCCGAGTGGAGGAAGCGTTTCGAAGGCTGGCGCGTCGCGAGGGTTTCGCCGAGCGCCCCGCTCAGGTGCAGCTGGCGCTGCTTCTGGCCGACCTCATCGAAGGGGGCTCTACCGGGGCGATCGAGGCTCCTACCGGGCTTGGGAAGTCGCTCGCCGCGCTGATTCCTGCGTTTGCGTATGGGCTTGAAGGAAAGCGCATCGTGATCTCCACCTATACCAACGTGCTGGCCGAGCAGTACTGGCGCGAAGATCTGCCATTGGCTCGGAGCCTCATTGATGGAGCCGAAAACGTCCGCGCTTCGTTTCTGATTGGTCGAGCGCGTTATGCCTGCAAAGCGGCGCTCGCGGGAGAGCCCCCGCTGCCCATCGACGTGGCGAACGTGACGCTCGGGCTCAGCACCGAGGAGCGATCGGTGTTTGAGTCTGGGGCGGAGTTGGGACTGGAATCCGAGTTTCGGCGATGGGTGCGTCGTCCGCCCCGCGAAGCCAGTCAACTCTGGAGTCAGATTGCCGTGCCGCCCGTATGTCCGGCCCGCCAGTGTCCGTTCTACAACGAATGCTACTACTACCGCGCCCGGCGGATGGCCGAGAAGGCGAACGTGGTGGTGACCAACCACAGCGTCGTTCTCCAAGACGCCCTCATGCGTGATGCCTCGGATGGGGACATCGAACTCTTGGGCGCTTATGACTTCTTGGTCGTCGATGAGGCCCACGACATCGTAGCCGCGGCGATGGCCGGGTTGGAGTTCGAACTGGACCCTTCCGCGATCGATCGGGTTTCGGGGCTTATTCTGCGCACGGGGTTTTTGGCCCAAGAAGCGTCTCCGAATCCGACCGGCGCCGAGATTGCCGCTGGTCTGGCTCAAGAGGCGCAACAGGCATTGGCCGTGGCGCGGGCCGGATTGACGCACCTCGGCATGTCCCTGCACGAAGGCGCCATTTTGACCGCCGGTCCCGATCCCGTGCTGCACGACGAGGCCGTACGGCAGCGATTGGCGCCGGAAACCCGAACCGCCGCGGAAAAGTGTGCCGACCAAGCCGCCGAAGCCGTGTTGCGGTTCGTCGTCGACATCGCTCGGCTGATGAGTGCGTGGGAAGACGATGCACCGCGAAGCAAAGAGGCGCGGGCGACGCTTCAGGCCTACCTGGTCTATCTTCAAGAGTTTTCACGGGGCTGTGACGCCCTCTTTGAGCCAAGGGGCACAGCCGTCACCCACGCCTCGACGCGACGCCAGGGCGGCGCCGTTCGCTACGACGTCGTGGACGTGGCCGAGCCGCTTCGGCACCTGCTCTGGACCAAGACACCCTATGCCTGCCTTTCGGCCACACTTGCCTTGGATCATAGCTTCGAGTTCTTCTGTCGCGGCTCCGGGGCAGAGCCAGTGTTCACCGAGGTGCTGCCGTCGCCATTCGACTATGGCTCTCATGCGGCCATGTACCTTCCTGCTGTCGGGATCATCCCCGACCCCAGCCTGGCGCGCCGCGAGGGCTCGGAGGAGGCGTACTTTGCCGCAGTCGCGAAGGAGGTCTCTGAGATCATCGAACTCATGGGCGGCCGGACCTTGGCGCTGTTCCACAGTCGACGCGAGCTTGAAGAGGTCAACCAGCGCCTCAGCGTGCCGGACGACCTCCCCGTGTTAGTCCAGCGGGGGTCCAACGCCGCTTCCGTTGGCGATCGTTTTCGGCGCAACATCCACGCCTCGCTGCTCGGGGTGCGGTCGTTCTGGACCGGATTCGACGCACCGGGGGAGACGCTCTCTTGTGTGATCATCGTGCGCGCACCCTTTGAGGTGCCAGTTGACCCGCCTGCGCTGGCGCGCGCGGCATGGATGCGCCTGCAGGGACGCGATTCTTTCCACGAATATTCTCTGGCGCATGCCAAGCTGATGATGCGCCAGGCCGTCGGGCGGCTCTTGCGCCGATCAGAGGACCGCGGACTCATCGCGATCCTTGACCCGCGACTGCGAACCAAGCGCTACGGCGACCAGATTCTTCAGAATCTGCCCGCCGATCTGCGCGTGTACGAGGACAAACGCGACGCCATTGGCGCGCTGGGCTTTTAGTCGCTAAAGGCCACGTAAAGCGGGACCAGCAGGTTCACGATCGGTACGAAAGTCAAGATGGCAATCAAGATGCCGCTCTTGCCCCGCTGCTCGGCCACGCCATACCAGTTGTAGGCGTAAACGAAAGGAGCCGTGCATCCAAGCAAATAGAAGAGCAGCAGCCAGAGCGGCTGGCGGGCGATCTGGATGAGCAACACGAAGTTCAGGATGGGGATCCACGCAAACCAACCGTTGTCGGTGTTGGTTTTTTTGGCGATCGTCATCAGGCTGATCGCCGTTAGGATGTACCACGAGAGCGCGATGAC
Source organism: Fimbriimonadaceae bacterium (assembly GCA_046292875.1). Taxonomy (GTDB): domain Bacteria; phylum Armatimonadota; class Fimbriimonadia; order Fimbriimonadales; family Fimbriimonadaceae; genus JBKBQD01. The sequence goes on along the minus strand of JBKBQD010000002.1, from coordinate 316,730 downwards.
GATGCCGAGCACGCTCTGCATGAGCTCGACCATCCAGTTGACGTCCATAACGCCTTTACCATACATCAATTGGGCTGATATGGCAACTTAGGTACGGTCGACGCTCGCCCGGGCCAGTTCAAACTGCTTGTCCAGGGCCAGAGGCCCCGCTCCCCCTTCGCTTTCGCGGGACGCCGCACTTCGCTCAACGGAAGTCCGGTCCCAAGCCCGCGCCGCGAGATCAGGTGATACGAAATCCGACAGGGCTTGAATGAACGGCTCCCGCGACCAGTCTTCGCCGCAGGCTCGGACGGCGGCACCGACCGCCTCGTGGGCGACTCGGAAGGGCACGCCGTTCGATGCCAAAAAGTCGGCGACATCCGTGGCGGTCGAAAACCCTTGCCCAGCCATTTCGCGCATTCGGGCGGTGTTCCAGTTGACGCCTTGCAGCATCAGGGAAGCTAAGCGCAAACTAGCGGTGACCAGGTCGAGCGACTCGAAAAGAGGCGGCTTGTCGTCCTGGGTGTCGCGGTTGTAGCCGAGTGGAAGCGCCTTCATCGTCGTGGCGACGGCCGTCCAGTTGGCGATGAGACGGCTGGAGCGCCCACGGATCAGTTCTGCCATGTCGGGGTTGCGCTTCTGCGGCATGATGCTACTGCCGGTGGTGACGTGGTCGGCCAAACGAAGGAACCCGAACTCGCGGCCGGACCAGAGCACCAGCTCTTGAGACAGGCGACTGAGGTCAATGCCGATTTGAGCACAAATGTGAAGCGCGTCGAGCAGCCATGAGCGATCGCTGGTGGCGTCGAGCGCATTCGGCGTGGGGCGTTCGAAGCCAAGTTCGGCGGACGTCATCGTCCGATCGATGCCGAACGACGTTCCGGCCAAAGCCGCGCTCCCCAAGGGGCAGGTTTCCAGGTCAAAGACACCGTTCGCAAGGCGGCGTCGATGGCGATCAAAGGCCCAAAAATGGGCCATGAGGTGGAAGCCGAGCGTAATGGGCTGCGCGGGCTGCTGGTGGGTATAGCCCGGCATGACCGTGTCGCGATGGCGTTCGGCAAGATTGAGGAGCGTTGTTTGCAGCTCGGTGACGCGATGGGCGGTCTCGGCGAGTCGGCGGCGCGTGTAGAGTTTGGCGTCGGTGGCCACTTGATCGTTGCGGCTTCGCGCCGTGTGAAGCTTGGCCGCCACTGGTCCAACAATTTCTCCCAGCCGCACTTCGATCGCGGTGTGAATGTCTTCGACGTCGCGGGGCAGCGACTCGGGCCCAGATTCAAGGATCGATTCCAGGCCCTGGATCAGCTCAGCGGACTCGTCGTTGGAAAGGATGCCGACGTGGCCGAGCATGCGGGCATGTGCGATGGAACCCTCGACGTCCTCGCGCCAGAAGCGCAGGTCGGAGTCGATGCTCTGGCCAAACTGGTCCACCAAATCGGCGGATCCTTCATCGAACGCGCCGCCCCAAAGCTTTCTCACAGACCCGCACCCTCCCAGCGGAGGTCGGGCTGCGTGCCGAGATCGTCGGTTTCCCCGCCGTCGTCTTTGAGGTCTTGACCGACGCTATAGAGACGGTACTCGGCTCGGTCAGCACGGTAGACAAAGGGGTCGCCGGAGTAAGGGTCAAGGGTCAGGGTCTCGGAGAACTCCTCGAGGGATCGCGGTGCGGCGCCGGCTCGCTTGATTTGGGCGAGGACCAGAGCCTCAATCGCCAGGAGCTGCGTGCGGGCCAGCTCTTGATCAACCACGGGAAGCAGGTAGCGCGGGGCTCCAAAGAAGTTGCGGAGAATCGCGCGATCTTTGGCTCGGCCGAAAGGGTAACTCGGCTCAGGCTCGCGCTCTGCGAGCGGCAGCCGGCCCCGCGTACGGGCGTCGGATGCAAAAGAGTCGGCACGCTCAGCCAGACGATCAAAGTACTCGGCGCGCTTCTTGGACTCGGGTCGAATGGACGCGAGCTCGGCCAGGGCTTCGCGTGCGTTGGGACCGAGCTTTTCGCGAAGCAGATCAAGCCGGCCGGCGCGATGCCATTCCTGGATGCGATCGACGGCAAGCTTCATGGAGGCGTGCTCGTGGTCCACCCACACTTCGATCGGTGGCCGAGCGACCAAGGCGCCCTCCAGCCCGCGGCCCAAGCGTTCCAGCGTTTCGGGCTCCATTCGAACCAGGAAAGGAGCCATGGCCTTGCGGCTCGCCGCGATGATGCTGTAGCCGAGCGAGGCGTCGGCAGCGTCGCCGGACGTCAGGAAGAAGCCCAAGCGGGTGGCGGTGAGCACATCGCGGACGGCGCCGTCATAGTCGCCCACCGCGCCCCGGTACTCAGCACGCCAGGCGATGGCCCGACCCAGCAATCGCCACTCCGCCCGATACGGTCGCTCGGAGAAGGGCTCGATCGGCTCATAGGCGATGCGCACGGGTTCGCGCAGCAGAGTCTCGGTTCTCTGGATCGCGGTCTCAAGCTCTGCGAAAATCCGTTTCTTGCCCGGAACGGTATATGACGTCAGCCGGACCTCGGCCTCGTTGTCGATGCCGATGTCTTTGGCGATCTGGACCATGCCCAAATAGCCTTCCGACGGTGTTTCGACAAGCTTTGGAGGGGCATAGGAGGCATACGGAATCGGCGCCGACGCGCGGCAGCCGACCATGGCGAACATGAGGGCAACAAGGATGCCGCCTTCCCTGGCGCGATCCATGCGAAGGACGATACCCCGAGGCGGTATCCTGCGCGGGGGACGGAGCCGCGAATTCGTGGATGCGTCCATCAACTGTTGAGCTTCCACCATGAAAGGGGTCATCCTTGCCGCCGGCCTGGGCACGCGCCTATATCCAGTGACGAAACACGTCGCGAAACCGATCCTGCCGATCGCGAACCGTGGCACGCTTGAATACGCCTTCGACCGATTGCGTGAGATCGACGTGCGCGACATCTGCATCGTGGTCGGGCAGATGGAGGAGGCCATGAAGGCCGCGCTTGGGGACGGTTCCCAATTTGGCGTTCGCCTTTCCTATGTTCGCCAGACCGAGCCGAAAGGATTGGCCCACGCCACCGGCTTCGCCAAGGACTTTGTGGCCGGGGATCCCTTTGTGTTGTATCTCGGCGACGCGGTTTATGAGAACGGCTTTGTCGAGGCGGCGCGGCGCTTCCGCGAATCGGGCTGCGCCAACATGAGCGCCGTCAAGTGGGTGGAAGACCCGACGCGATTCGGCGTCGCGAATCTCAATGGCGAAGAGATCGTGAAACTGGTCGAGAAGCCAAAGGAGCCTGAGTCGAACTACGCGATGGCCGGCATCTATTTCTTCGGACCGGAACTTTGGGACGTGCTGCCTGACCTGCAGCCCAGCGCACGCGGCGAATACGAGATCACGGACGCGATCCAGGCCCTGATCAACCGCGGGCATAAGGTGCTGGCGGCGATTTACGAAGGGGAGTGGTTCGACACGGGGACGCTGGACTCGTTCCTTGCCACGAATCGATTTCTGACGCGCGGCGGTGTGGCGCTGGGCGAAGGCGCAGAACTCGATGGCGTGATGGGCGAGTCGGTTGCCATTGGCGCGGGGGCTCGAGTGCGGTGTCAGTCGATCGACGATGCCGTGATCTTGCCCGGAGCGGTGGTCGAAACCGATGGCCCCATCCGGCATGCCCTGATCGGAGGGACCGTCGTCACCGCGGGGCCGATCGAGAACACGATCCGCTACGGCGACGAAGCTTGAGCCGAGGGGGTCGGCACAGGCTTCGGCTTCGGCGAAAGATGCGACGTGTCGACGACCGCCGATTCCGTGTACTTGGTCTGTGCGTTCCAGAGGAGGTATTCCTCGTAGCCACATTCTTTCGCTGCTTTAATCTGCGCCTGAACCTCGGCCTTTCCATAAGGAACTCCGTAGAGCGAAAAGTCCTGAAGCCACGGGCGAATGTGTTTGTCGGGCAATCGACGCCGGTAATCAGAAAGACTCTTTAGAACGATTTCGTAAGGACTTCGATTCGGGTCCTTGATACCGTACTCCCCTTTTGCGTAGTGCGACGGATAGACCATAGGGCATACAAGGTCAAAGGGCTCTACCACGGTCTCCAGGGCCTGGCCAATACCTTGGTCCCCGCTTCCCGAACTGACGATGCCGAAGATGTCGGCGCTGAGAATCGCCCCGCGCTTTTTGACCCGTTCGCGAATGAACTGCCCAAAGGCGGCGATGACTTCCGTGGGCGTTGCCTCTGGATTCGGATACGACTTCTTGGCTGGGAAGGACATGGTGCTAACGCGGCCTTCGCTGGGAAACCGCACGTAGTCCAGTTGGATTTCGGGGAATCCATGATCGAGCGCCAAATCCACAAAACTTGCGATGTACTCCCAGTTGTCTTTGTTATAAGGATCGAGCCAGGTATATCCGCCAGTGTCTTTCCACGGTTTCCCGGTACTTGCGTTTTGAATGGCATATTGCGGAAACTTTTCCGGTACCGGTCGATCGCGGAAACAGGCGATTCGCGCAATTGGGTAGACGCCGAACTCCTGCACCCGATCCATGACGCGAGCCCCGTTCGCAATCGCGATTTTGTTCGCGCCGGCCGCCGCGGATCGCGCGACGTCGTTCTTCCAATAGTTCCACCCAGCGTCGCGAACGTCGATCACCACCGCGTTGAGTTCGGTCCGGCCGACGAGTTCCAGCCGCGCGGTCAGGGAATCTGAGCCGCCTGCTACCCACGCGGTGAGATAGATCCCGCGCACCGTTTCGGGTTTGGGAAACCGCTCCGGCGGCTTCTCCGGTTCAGGTGCTGCCGCAGAGGCGCTGGCCGTGGTCTGGTCAGCTTCCAGGTTCGCGGTCGTCTGACATCCGGCGATGGTCAAGGCGGCAACGGCGAAGGCGTACAATGCCAGGGGACGATGCTTTCGATGTCGCGCTTCCATACCGTTCTCGCCGTAGTTGCCAGTATAGGCATGGCAGGGTGTGGGTCGCAAGAAGTGTCGACGAAACCTGCCGCCGTCGCGACCATGCGTGCGGCGCCCGAGGCGCCAGCGCGTGTCTCGGATCGGCCTGCCAACGTGGAGGGCGGCGTCTTCGTGGTCGAGTATCACAAGATTGCGAAAGATGAGGCGCGGTGGGACCGATCGATCGCAAAGTTTAAGTCCGACCTGCAAAGGTTATACGATTTGGGATTCCGGCCGGTCGCGATGCGGGATTACCTCGCCGGGAACATGAAGCTTGCGCCGGGTGCCTCGCCGGTGATCTTTACTTTCGACGACTCGCACCCGTCGCAGTTTCGCCTCGTCGACGGCAAGCTTGACCCAGAATGCGCGGTCGGGATTTGGCAAGAATTTGCGTCAAAACATGCTGATTTCCCAGTGCTCGCTTCCTTTTACATCCTGCCATCAACGGGACCATGGGGGGCCAAATCGGACGTGCCCGAGAAACTTCGACTGCTCAAGGATTGGGGATGTGAGTTGGGAAGCCATACGATCTCGCACTCGAACCTGTCCAAGTTGAGCGATGCCGTCGTCGAGAAAGAGTTTGTGGATGCGAATCGCTTCATTCGCGATGCGGGATTCGAACCCTCAGTCATTGCGTTGCCCTTCGGCATCGCCCCCAAGAATCGCGGACTTCTCGACAAGCACTATCGCGCGGCGCTGCTGGTGGGCGCAGGCCCGGCGCCTCCGCCCGGAAGCGAGAAATTCGACCCCATGCGCATCCCCCGAATCCAAGGCATCGATGAGGACTACGGCTTGACCTACTGGCTTGATCGGGTCGAATCCGGGCGGTACCAACCCTATGTGGAACCCTGATCGTTCGGACATTCGTTATAAAGGTGGTCGGCACGAGAGCCTGGTGCCGAGCAGACAGTGTATGACGAAGTTTTTGCGTTGGGCGCGGGCGCTCTTTGGAGTGGCCATATTTGTCTTCGCCATGGCTCATCTGGTGGGCTGCCAAACCTCGACCAGCAGCACGGCTCACGACGGTGAGACTGCGGAGGCGTTCAATCCGGCCCGCGCGTCGCTTGCCGTGGCCTATGGCACCGTGATGGAGGGGGCAAATCAGCTCACCCAGCGGTCGAGCGGCGACGATGTGCAAGCGGCCCTCAAAGAAGTGCTCGATCTGGAGCGCAAGTACGGCGACCTCTTGGATCGGAAGTCGCTGGAGCAAGCTCGCCTCGAGGCTTTGAGAGCCCAGGTTCACCGACTCAACGCCGCTGCCGAACTTTCCCGAATTCAGGGCGAATGGGAACGCATGATGACAAAGCTGCGCCCGAACGTCAAAAACCCGCAGGCCGAACGAGAAACGCTTCGGGCGCGCGACGAGGCTTTCCGCGAACTGGATGACAAGCGGATCGCGGCAGAGCGAGCCTATCGGGACGCGATGACCAGGCTTGAGATGGCCAGGATGAGCGTCGAGCGAACATTGCAAGAAGAAGGGTCGAAAGTGGTACGCAACGGCGCCGCTTAGTCAAAGCAGCCGAAGTCTGGGTCAAGGCATGGCGACCACCACGTCGCCCGTCCGTCTGGTCGCCCCGGGACCTCGTGGCCGGGCAGCGTATAGAAACTTTCGATCGCCCGCACTCCAACGTGGGTGTCGGCCCAGACCACATTGGCCTTGCCATTGTGAAGACCGAATGGGGCGCCGTAGTTGGCGGTTGCGATCAGCGTGCTTCCGGCGTGGACCAGCATCCATGAAGTGTATTGCCCGGTCGGGTGGATCTTCTGGGGCCAATCTTTTGGGGCCACTCCAAGTTGGGCGGTGGTCCCGGCGTTCGAGAGCAATACGGTTTGCGCCGGCTTCACCATCGAGGAGGTCGTCGCATTGAACACGGCAAAGTTGTTGCCGCCCACATAGTAGTTGTAGGCGTAGTTCACCGGGAACTTGCTTCCCGGGGGAATGCCCGTGCTTCGGGTGTCGGAGGGCGAGCGAAAGATAGCGGTGCTCTTGACATAGGGCAAGAGGTACATGGGCCAAGACATTGGCGTCGCGCTGGCCGACCGCTCGTAGAACGCGACGGGGTAGTTCTCGTCGTAGTCGGTGGTGTACATCAAGAACGCGACCGCGATTTGGCGTACGTTGCTCAGGTCGGCGGTTTGTTTGGCCGCCGCTTTTGCTCGGGAGAATACTGGGAACAAAATGGCCGCCAGGATGGCGATGATGGCAATGACGACCAAAAGTTCAATCAAGGTGAAACCGGGTCGAAATCGAGAAAATGCTCGCTGCACTGCGGTCAATTGTCCCATATCGCCATGAAAACGGGCCGAGGCGGCTGTTGCCCCGGCCCGTCCCGTTCCCTTCAGGGGGCGGTCAGTTGCTCCGAATGGTGACCTTCTGTCCGTCGAGGCTATACGTCACCTCCCACTTGCCGCTCGTGGGAATACGATCTCCGAGGATCGCACGCTGTTCAGGCGTCAACTCCGCGGCCCTCAGGTATCCGCGCTTTTGCATCGCGAACTTCTGCTCAGGTGTGAGGCTGGAAAAGAGCTTGCGGAGGTCGGCATTGGGGTTGAGTCGAAGCTCCTTGAGGGGCACCAGGAGCTCTGCATGGCGCTGTGCCCGCAGAGTGTTGGGATCAAGCCGCTCCAATCGAAACTCCGCCATGTCCTTGGCCCACTGCTTCATGAACTCGGCATCGGGAACCGAAACCTTCACCTCGGCCATTTGCTTGGCCAATTCGGCGTGGGTTTTCTCCATTTGCTCCGCCCACTTGGCCTGGGACTCCGCGAAATCGCGCGCCCACTGCTCGACTTCCTTGATCCACGCATCGTCCACCTTGTCCCCCTTCATGCGAAGTGGAGGCATCGGCTTCATCGGCACAGGCGCGACGGGTGGAATCGGGGAAATCGGTGCGGTGGCTTGACCCTGAATGAACGGTACCGGTGTCATCGGAGTCGTCATTTGTCCAGAGATCGGCGCCATGGAGATTGCTTTCCGCGCCTCTTGTGTTGCCGCCCGGAGCTCCTTGAAGGAAGTTGCATCCGCGGTGGGTGCACCGCGGAGCGTTGACTCCAGCCGATCGAGGCGCAACTCGATACTCCTGAGCCGCTGATCAAACTGCTTGGCCCATTCGTCGGAGAACGAGCGGTCTTGCGCCATCTCGCCGCCGATCCATTCGGCCGTCACCGTCTCGGGCGTGCCTACGAGGCTCACAGCAAAGCTGAAGTAGTTGTTGGTGCCAAGCGAATAGGCGCCCGAGAAGTGTTGCGGAACCATGGTCGCCGCAGGAGCAGCCGCCTCGGCTCCGCGAGCGCGGGAGGCCGCTGCTGCGGTGGCAGGCGAAACGGCATTGGTCATGCCACCGCTGATTTCCATGGCAATCACGTTGCCGTTCGCGAACACCTGAGATGGGTTGATCGGCCGCAACGTAAAGATCTCGCCATTGGCATCCCAACGACCTTCCACTTGGGCTGCGACCATCTGCATGCATTCCGCCAGCGTGTGGTCCTCGAACGAAACCGAGATGGTGCGCGCGTCAGGAATCAGCGAAGCATCGGCGACAAAACTGGCCTCGTTGAGACTCATCCAAGCGAGCACTTCCGCAAGCGGCGCCTGCTGGAAGGTCTTGGTCATGCGATGAGTCAGTGGCGGTGCGCTGCGTGGGTCGGTGTACTCCGGGCCAGGCAATGCGCGCCCGCCCGCGATTCCGACGGTTTGGGATTGGGCCATGACCGCCACGCCGGCCAAGCCGACGGCGAGCATCGCGAGTGTTCGAATGCGTTGCGATTCCATCCCTGAGTTCCTCTTGCGCTGATAGTACGCGCGATTCGATAGGTCGTTACGGAATGCTATCCTCCGGCGTTCCCAAATTGATACCCTTTGTGTTGTTTCAGATTATCGACCGATTGTCTTGGAAGCACATGGCCTTTGGACAGGGTCATGGCGCCCTCGCGGCGCCCACTGGGTTATGATTCATTGAGGACACTTGGCCTATGGACGTGAACCGAACTCAAGCGATGTCCGCGGACCCGAACCGCACCCAGATGGGAGGGCCTCCCATCGTCGCGTCGAGCGTTTCGATCAACACCACGGTGACGATTCAGCCGGTTCAATGTCCGGTATGCAAAACCTTCAATCCAGCCGGCCTGGCGTTTTGCTCGGATTGCGGGCTGATCTTTGATCGGGCGTTGCCGGCGGAGGTCTTTGGCGCGCCCGCCGTGCAGCTTCCCTGCCTTGTCGACAGCAGCGGTCGGGAGCACGTGATCCGGCCCGGCGACAACGTCATCGGTCGCGAGGGCGATATCCTGACGGCGGACCCTCGAACCAGCCGCCGCCACGCGAAGATTTCACTTCACGACGGCGTGATGCAACTCACGGACCTGGGCAGTACGAATGGCACCACCGTCAACGGAGAATCCCTTCCGGCCAACCAGCCCCGCAGCGTTGTGGAAGGCGATACCCTGGGCTTTGGGGGGTATGAAATGCGCGTCGCTTGGCCTGGGAAAGCCGACGCAACCGCTGCCATTCCGTCGAATCGCACGGCGACGATTCCGTCGAACCGCACCGCCGCGATGGTCGCGCCCCCTGTTGCCAAGCCTGTCGCGCACCTCGTGTCCGGCGATCAGCGATTCCCGTTGAGGCTGGGGAGTCAAACGCTGGGGCGCAAGAGCGACAACGACATCTCGCTGCCTGATCCCTACATTTCGGGGCGTCATTTGACGTTGGAAGTCTCCGAGGACAGCGTTGCCGTGATTGACGTCGGGAGCACGAACGGCACGCTGATTGACGGCGTCAAGCTCGTCAAAGATGTGCTGACCACGCTCACGCCGGAAAGCGTCATCCAGATTGGCGAGCGCACGCTCACGGTGGAATGGCCGAACAAGGAAGCTGGCCGTGGATGAGGTCACCGCGGAGTACCCTGCGGGCCTCTTGATGCCGGCTGCCGAGTTGCGCGTCAGGGTCATCTCGAACGTAGCGTGCAAGACCGACCTCGGCCGGGTTCGGGAGAACAACGAGGACAAGTTCGAGTTCTTTATTCCCGGCGACGACGCGCTGCTTGCGGCGCGGGGACAGATTTTTGTCGTTTGTGATGGAATGGGCGGGCACGCCGCGGGGCAGATCGCCAGCGAACTGGCCGCGAAGACCTTTATCGACGTCTACCTCCGCCATCCCTCAGCGGACGCCGCCGAGGCGGCGCGGGCGGCCATCGCCGCCGCCAATCGCTTCGTGCTGGACGTGTCCCGAGTGGTTCCGGGTCGGCGCGGTATGGGCACAACGCTGACCGCGCTGATGCTGGTGCAAGATCAGGTCTTGGTCGCCAACGTCGGCGACTCGCGCGCTTATCGTTTGCGCGACGGTGCCTTGGAGATGCTGACCTGGGACCACACTCTGGTTGAAGAGTTGGTGCGCGGAGGGATGCTCACGCGCGAAGCAGCCGAACACCACCCCCAAAAGCACGTTCTCACGCGGGCCATCGGCGTTGAGGACACCCTGATCCCGACAGTGGAGTGGCACGACCTCGCGGTCGGCGACTGCTTCCTGCTGTGCAGCGACGGACTCTCGAACCACGTGAGCGATGAGCGCATTGCCGAGGAACTTGCTGGTCCCGGCCTTTCACAAGCCGTGTGGAACCTGATCGCGGCGGCGATGCTGGACGGGGGGACTGACAACTGCACGGCGCTGGCCATCCGGGTTGATGCGCTTCAGCCAGTGAGCGGCTGAAGCGTTACCCATGCTTCGTTGGACTTAACGTTGATTATTTCGGATTGGTCGCAGCCGGCCGCGACCCGGTGAGTTCATAGATCGCTTGCCATTTCGGCGTATGGAGGTGATCGACGTCTTCGCTGAGTCCCCAGCACCCGTAACGGCTATAGGCTCCAATGTGGGCAAAGTACATGTAGAGATCGCCTCCCATCGGAAACCAATTGTTGCGGGCGTCATGCAGGATGAGATCCTTCATGCGGGGGTCGCGGTTGGCGCGGATTCGGTTGGCTACATTCGTTGGATCGCCGCCACCGTTGTCCGGACCAATTTCGTATTGCAGGTGCTTGACGCCGTACTGGTCAGCGATCGCTTGGATCGGGCGTCGATATTGCGTGAATGACTCGTCGCTGCTCTTGCGCATCGCGGCAAGGATCTCTTCCACCGATGCGGTTGGCGAGGCGCTGTGAGCGTTATAGTAGCTCGCGCCGGCGATGCCGTAGAAGTAGTCCTTCGGCGCACCGTAAGTCGATTCCACCCACTTGAGGACTTCCCGATAGTACACGTCGGGATAGATGACCCATGAACAGTAGACCGGGCGGACGCGGCCCTGCGGCGTCTTTTCGCCGAACTCTTCCATAAAGACTTTGGCCAAATCGACGGTGCGACGGGCATGGCGCCGCCTTGCCCACGTTTCCTCATCTTTAGATCCGTCGTTGTTCAAGTTCGAGCGGCCATGGTTCACTTCGTCAACTGCGGCCAGCTTATTGTAGATGTACTGCGGAAAGCCGTAGTTCCATACCTCGTTGCTGTGCTCAAGGTAGATGCGCAGACCCGGATCAAGTTCGCGCTTCATGAACCGAGCCAGTTCGCGCATGTAGTCGTCAGTGGCGGCGACGGGAAGATTGATCCAGACGTCCTTCTTCGTTTTGTTGGCCAACTCGACGACATATTCCCAGGCGACGCCGTAGGGCCCACGCTCTCCGGTTGCCTGAGTGGCGTAGTTTGCGGGCCGACGGTTCCGCCAATGGAGGGCGTTGTTGCCCGGATCGCCATAGAATCCGGGCTGGTGGTTGGTCTCCAGCCAGTCCATAAAGCGCAGCGTCGAGAACGGCTTCAGCGAGTTCAAGTACTCGCGGGTAAAGGTCTCTTTGGTAGCGTGGTCGTAGCCGGGCCGGGTCAGCCGAACATCGCGAATGCCTGTCCCGGAGGGAGAGTCTGGAGTCCGCTTCGTGTTGACGAACTGAACGAACAACAGGCCGGTTCCCTTCGGCACAACGATCTTGGCGGTTGTCCGGTTCGAGGCACGGTCGAAGGCGACGTCTTCGAACCGTGGCCCGTTGCCTTCACCGAGTCGCAAGTCGGCCTGACCGGTGAACGATAAATGGTAGGTCCCGGACCAATCGGGCTGAAAGCCGTCGGGGTCGTCAATCGGTGGCGCCCAAGCCATGGTCGGGCGAATGTCGAAAAAGACGGTCGCCGCATCTTGGGTCGGCCAGCCCAACTCATCAACGGTGACCAAACGGTCGCCCACGACCGCCTGCCAGGGGCGCATCGTTTTGGCAAGGTCAATAAAGGGGCGGCCACGGTTGCCGTCTCCGAGGCCGTCCAATTCAATCCCGATTTTAGGGGCAAACGTTTGCGGCGCGATCACCGTTGCCGCAATCGCAAGCAGATTCATGATGGATCCCATTGTAAGGCAGTTGACGTGCGGTACTGCCCATCATTTCGTCAACGCGTTCACAATCTTAACGTTCAGTGAGCCCGGCAAGCCCAACGACGGACACGGCGATGATGCCCGCTACACATGTGATGGCCAGAAACGCAATAGCCCAATTGCGCCAGATTCGCTGGCAATTCAGGCAATCCTGGACCGATGTAAAGCGGCCGCTTTCCCATGCCCAACGGTTGCCGTTGAGTCCCACCCAGATCGCGAAACCGATCGCCGCCAAACTTCCGATGTAGGGGATGATTCCCAACACCAAGGCCACGAGAGTAATCGGCTTCTTATGATTCAGGCCCCAAATCCAGGTAAACCAAAAAGCTCCAAAGTTAAACCCGCCTTGCAGTTCGGCCGGGACAGCGCCGGTGCCCGGCATACCCGGTCGGGCATAGTTGCTTTCCATCGGTCCGGGCGCGCTCATGCCAGGAGGACGACCGGCGGCATTTGGGAAGACCAATCCAAGCACCTGGCTCGCGGGCATCGTTTGGCCCGACACCGCGTCTTCAACCATCTGATGAGGGGCCAGCCTCCCTTCCTGAATCCAACGGTTGAGTGTCGGCAGGTCTGCAGGACCGTACCGTTGGCCGTCGTCAGAGCGGACGTAGTACTGCATGGCTCGCCTACCTTACCGCTTCTGTAACCAGAATCAGGTGCTCGGCCTCGTGAGGCTCTGACGTGCGCCCTAGCTCGTACTCCTCGACAAATTGGTCGACGCCCAGCGCTTCTCGGACCTCGGCCAAGTCCAAGAGCTGATCTTCGATGTCGCTGGGAGGGATGACGACTCCGATCGCTTCGCGGATGCCCTCGGCCATGCCAAAGAGATAAGCCGCCTCCTTCATCCGGTCCTGATAGCGGTAGCACTGGGCGATCGCGCCAATGACAATGGACAGGCTCCGGCGGTCCGATAGCTCGGTGAAGATGCGGTACCCCTCCTCCAAATAGCGGCGGGCAGTGTCGATTTCACCCACCTTGGCCAGGGTGGGTCCGAGGTTGCTAATCGCAAGGCCGATGGCGTCGGCGTCGCCGAGCTGCCGGGCGATCGAGAGGCTGCGCTCAAGATAGCCGCGGGCCGCCTTGAGGTCGCCTTGTTTGTGCTCAAACTCTCCCAGGTTATTGAGAATCGTGGCAACGCTCTGAAGCTGATTCAAGGCTTCGAGCTGTTCTAACGCTTGGAGCCAAAGACTGCGCGCCCCTGCGACGTCTCCTTGCTCAAAAACGATCACGCCCAAGTTGGAAAGTGAATAGGCGACGCCGCGCTTGTCGCCCAGGGCCCGCCGAATGCGCAGCGCCTCTTCCTGATAGCTCCGCGCTGCTTGGTGTGCCCCGGGAAGGCGCGAAAGGTTGCCGGCGGCGCTGAAGGCATGGGCGCGCACGCTGGTTTCGCGCTGCGAATCCTCGCGGTCCAACGCGCGACCGGCAAACTCGATCCCTTCGGCATAGTGGCCGCGGGTGTACCAAAATCGCCAGAGTGCCGCGACGAAGCGCAGCGCCTTTTGGGCCGCGCAGGCCTCGGGTTCGGAAAGGTTGGGGTCCAACGGGGAGTCCGCTTCGGCGATGCTCCACTCCATGGCAGCGCGCAAGTTGTCAATTTCGGCCGCAACGTCTTTAAGGACCGTGGCGATGCCTTCGGTGGACTGCCGCACCTGCGACCGTTCGGCAAAGGCCAGGTAATGGTCACGATGTCGGGAGCGAATCGCGGCCGCTTCAGAGGTTTCCAACAAGCGGTCGCGAGCGTACTGCCGAATGGTTTCCATCATGCGGTATCGCGCCACTTCGCCCTGGTCGTCGTAAACCACCAGCGACTTGTCGACGAGGGCGGCGAGCAGGTCGAGCACCTCGTAGGCGTCAATATCGTCATCGGCACAGACGGCTTCGGCCGCTTCGAGCGTGAACGCACCGCTGAAGACGGAGAGTCGACGGAGCAGCGTCGCCTCCTGTGTGGTCAAGAGTCCGTAGCTCCAGTCGATCATCGCGCGCAGCGTTTGGTGGCGGGGCAAGGCGGTTCGGCTTCCACCCGTTAGCAGTCGAAAACGATCATCGAGCCGCGTCTCGATTTGGTCGATGGGAAGGACGCGAACCCGGGCGGCCGCCAGTTCCAGCGCCAAGGGAATGCCGTCAAGTCGGCGGCAAATATGGCAAACCGTCTTCACATTGGATGGGTTCAGCTCGAATGACGGCAAGATCGCTGAGGCGCGGTCGACAAAAAGGGCGACGGAGGGATTCGCCGCTGCCGCCGCCACATCGGCGAGTTCGGAGTCGTTGGGCAGAGCAAGCGAGGGCACCCGATGCTGCACCTCGTAGTGCAATGCTAGAGGTTCACGGCTACTGGCGAGGATGCGAACGGCGGGGCACCGCCGTATGACCGCGTCGACGAAGGTGGCGACCCCTTCGAGCACATGCTCGCAGTTGTCGAGGATGAGCAAGAGATTGCGGTCGGAAAGCGATTCGAGGACGCTTTCACCGATGGGGCGGCTCCCCTGCTCGCGCACCTTGAGCACGGAAGCCACGGCTTGCGGCACCAGGTTCGGGTCAGTGAGCACTGCCAGCTCGACGAACCACACCCCGTCGGGAAACCGCTCCAAAAGATCGGCGCCCAGTTGCAGCGAAAGCCGCGTCTTGCCCGTGCCTCCCGAACCCGTCAGCGTCACGAGGCGGCTTTCCGCCAGCGCCCGAGAGACGCTGTCCAATTCCCGCTCACGGCCAAAGAGGGCGGTGGTCTGGGGTGGCAGGTTCGTCGCGAATGAACTCAGTGACCGCAGGGGCGGAAACTCAAGGGGACAGCCGTCGATGTTCAGCTGCCAGACTTGGGCACCGCGAGAGAGATCTTTGAGCCGGTGGGCGCCCAAATTGCTGAGTGACAGGCGTTCCGGCAAGTTGTCTCCCAGGATTTGAGCGGCCTCATCGCTCAAGAGCGTTTGTCCGCCGTGTCCAATCGCAAGCAGTCGTGCGACGCGGTTGAGCGGCGGCCCAAAGTAATCGCCCTCGCGACTTTCCGCATCGCCAAGGTGAACGGCGATACGCACTTTGAGCTTGCCAACTTCGCCCCACTCTTCGTTTTGGAGGCGGCTTTGGGCATCGCGGCAGGTCAGCACGGCATCGTTGACGGTATCAAACGCCGCGTAGAAGGCATCACCGACGGTCTTGAACACTTCGCCCCGGTGGGTCTCGATCGACTCGCGAAGGATCTGGTCGTGTTTGCTCAAGGCGACCCGCATCCCCTCTGGGAACTCTTCCCACAGGCGCGTGCTCCCTTCGATATCGGTAAACAGAAAGACCTTTCGTACGTGCGCCATAGCCGCGGGTGCAGACCTATTGAGTTTGACGCAATTGGCACGAGTTGGGATGATGTCGGTGTCCGAGATCGCCCCAAGAGACTCATCGGAGAAGGGCTAAAATGGGCCCATGTGCCTTGGGCTCCGAACCGTCGTCGCTTCCTTTGCCGCAATGGCCGTCGCCGGAGCGGCACACGCGCAAACCATGAAGTACCCCCCGTTCCCGAAGAGCGACCAGGTTGACGTGCTGCACGGCGTGTCTGTCGCGGATCCGTATCGCGCCATGGAGGAGATGACGTCCGCAGAGGTCCGCGCATGGATTACCGCTCAGAACAAGCTGACCCAAGACTATCTTTCGTCGATTCCAGAGCGAAAAGCTTTGGTGGCCAAACTGCGTTCCATGTGGAACTATGAACGGCAAAGCGCGCCGATCGTTCGTGCAGGACTCTACTTCTACACGCGCAACACGGGCCTGCAAAACCAATCGGTGCTCTATGTAAAGCGAGGGCCCAATGGTACGCCGCGTGTCCTCCTTGACCCCAACACACTCTCGGCCGACGGGACGGTCGCTCTCGGTTCATGGACGATCAGCGACGACGGAAAACTGATGGCGTATAGTCTGGCGCGCGCTGGCTCGGACTGGCGTGAGTGGCGGGTTCGCAATGTGACGACGGGCAAAGATTTACCCGACGTTCTCAAGTGGAGCAAGTTCAGCGGCGCCTCATGGTCCAAAGACGGAAAAGGTTTTTACTACAGCCGCTATGACGAGCCCAAGCCGGGACAGCAGCTTGCCGAGCAGAACTACTATCAGAAGTTGTATTACCATCGGCTTGGTACGCCGCAAAGTCAAGATCGTCTTATCTATGAACGAAAGGACCAGAAGGAGTGGGGCTTTGATGGTCAAGTTACAGATGATGGACGATACCTGATCATCCATGTGTGGGAAGGGACGCATCCTGAGAACCGTCTTTTCTACTTGCCCCTGTCGCGGCCCAATGCAAAGGTAGTGGAGCTGCTGCCTGCCGGGGATGCTGAGTACCTCTTTCTGGGAAATGTAGGGTCAACGTTTTACCTCTTAACCAACAAGAACGCCGGATTCCGCCGCATCATCGCGATCGATGCCACGAGGCCTGGTCAGAACTCTTGGCGGACCATTATTCCCGCGACACAGCAGAATCTCGAATCCGCAACGATGGTCGGAGGCACGATCTTTGCGACCTATCTCAAGGACGCCGCAAGCGACGTCCGCATGTTTGACTATCAAGGGAAACCAAAGGGCGCGCTCGCGCTGCCGGGCATCGGGTCAGTCTCCGGCTTTGACGGCAGAATGTCTGATCGCGAAACGTTTTACGTCTTTACGAGCTTTACGGTGCCACCGCGAATCTATCGCTATGACATCCGGACAGCTCGTTCAAGCGATTACTGGGCGCCGAAAGTGAACTTCGATACCCAGAGGTATGAGACAAAGCAAGTGTTTTACACGAGTGAAGACGGGACACGCGTCCCCATGTTTATTACCGGACGCAAGGGGATACCGCTGAACGGAGAGAATCCGACTCTCCTTTACGGCTATGGCGGTTTTCGCGCTTCGATGACGCCCTATTTCTCCGTCATCAATATGTTGTGGATGGAGATGGGCGGCGTCTATGCTGTTGCGTGCATTCGTGGCGGTCTGGAGTACGGCGAAAAGTGGTATCGCAATGCGATCAAAGACAAGCGCAAGAATGCACATACAGACTTCATCGCTGCCGCCGAATGGCTGATTGAGAATCGGGTGACCTCCACGCCTAAACTGGCCATTAATGGTGGCTCGAACGGCGGCCTTCTGGTGGGCGCGGTTCTGAATCGCCGCCCCGATCTATTTGGAGCGGCTGTCCCCGCCGTTGGCGTAATGGACATGCTGCGTTTTCACAAGTTCACCATTGGATGGGCATGGGTAAGCGATTACGGTTCGCCCGATAACGAGGCGGACTTCAAGAGTTTGCTCGAGTACTCGCCCTACCATAACATCCGAAGCGACGTCAAGTACCCGGCCGTGCTGGTCACCACGGCCGATACCGACGACCGCGTGGTGCCGGCCCACAGCTACAAGTATGCGGCACGGCTCCAGGAACTCCAGGCCGACAACCCCAATCCGATGCTGATTCGGGTTGAGACCTCGGCTGGCCACGGCGCTGGCACGCCGATCAGCAAGATCGTGGACGAGTACGCCGACGTGTACGCCTTCTTGGTGAAGGCGCTCAATATGAAGCTGCCGGAAGGGTTTTAGTCGACTTCGGCCGGCAACGGATCGAGGATGCTCTTGTGTGCCTGTCGGGTGCCCAGAACGCCTTGCTTCTCTCTCGCGCGTCGGCGCGCCAGAAGAGCGTCTTGTGCCTCGGCCAGGTGAAAGAGCGCTCGCTCATTCTCGGGGCATGCGAGCCCTCGCCCCTGGAAGTCGAGGAGCTTCTGCACCAGTACCTCGATCACGTCTTCAATCCGGCACCCATTGACGCCGACCTCGGTCGGGTTGCCGTGCTGAAACACGATACGAATGAACTCCGTTTCAACCAGCGCCTCGCCGCCATCCAGATGGCGAAAGGCCTCCATATTCTCGCTCATCGTGCCCTCCTACCTAGTTCTGACGCCTGAATCTGCCGGATCATTTGGCGAGAGAGTACCTCCCACGAAGGAGCAGCCACCCCGCTTCGGGGTGCGCGAAATGCGCTGACGACAGAGTCCCCTCCAAGTAGCCATTACAGGCCGTATTGTGTTTTGTTTTAGCAATAGTGGAGAATAGGTTTGGTTTCGTAATGATCTGGGCGCTCGACGCTGGCAGCAAATGTACCTATCTCGGGAAGTGCAGATAACCGATTTCTGGGCCACGATTGGACAGCCAACTTGTGGACAATCGGGTTCCGAGGCGTCAAAAGAACTTTTGACTCAGCAGTTCCAAGAGTTCTGTTTCATACATGAAAACGGGCGCCCACTGTCAATGGCTGTTGCATCTGCGGACGATCCTACGAGAATCTTGAGCATGGTGAGCGCTGTCCTCTTGACGAAAGAGGCTGCCGAGCACCTGCTTGATTCGGAAACGGGCTTCTTTCCTCACCCAAAGCTTGCGGCCCTGAACCGCCAGGGCGTGGCGCTGTTTCCGACGGATCATACAATAGCTTTGGCCGATGCGGGTGCTGGGCTCGACTTGTTCGTTGCCTATGCGTGGACCCATCCCAAGTTGCAGGGAGACGATCTCCTCGCCGTTCGCGCTTATCGTATTCGGCAATGGTTTAAGATGCATTCGGGTTTTCGTTTCGGAAGGCTCTTGTTCGACTGTGGCGAATCAGAACTTGTCGAGTCTTTGGGCTTAGGGATGAGGATCATACATCAATTTACGTTTCAGGCCGGACTCACTCACGCCACGCGCTATTTCATGTGCGCCGATCACTCGGACGCTTCTCAGTCCCAGCACGCTTTTTTGTGTCAACTCTTCGAGTACACGCCTCCAAGGTTCTTCTTTACGTCGAGTCAAAGAGAGTTGTTGCTGATGGCACGCGAATGGGAAACAGATCAAGAAATTGCGGAAAAGTTGTACATATCTATTCACGCTGTTCGCGAAAGGTGGCGATCGATTTTTGCTCGTGTGGAGATCATCGATCCTGGGTTTCTTCCGTATGAGTCTCAAGAAACCCGTGGCGGACGCAAGAGAAGGGAGCTCATGAAGTACCTCGCAAGCCACCCCGAAGAGTTACGTCCCTACAAATGCCCTAAATCCAATTCACGGCTTATTCCGCTTTCGAGATGAGCGGGTACTTGTCAAGGAATGGCTTTAGAATCGCTGGCACGACCCGGTCTGCAGCCGTAAGTTGCGCATCGCTTCCTTTAGTAAGACCTAATGGACCCGACGGACGCGCTTTCGCCGTTTCGGACTTTGCGCTCAAAATCGGTTCCTTTTTCTTGACATCCAAAAGCCAGACCTTGACGGTTACGTACCCTTCATGGGTGCTGACAAAGAAGTTATTCCGCACGTTTTGTCCGTTTTCAGTGAGGACCAGGAGGATGATGTAGTCGGCTTTGCATTTCTCCCCAATACTGTAAAGCGGATCTCGACGATGGAACTCCTCGTCAGTCAAGTCGACTCTGAGCTCGTTCAACGTCTGATTGACCATTGCTGCATCGACCAACGTAAATCCTCTGGACTCAAAGGCTTGCTTCACCCCACGATTGAGCCGCTCTTCGAGTCTCGTCCGGTGTTCAACCCACTTTTCGCCCGTTTGATTTACGACCGGCAGGGCAACGACGGTTCTGAGACTTGATGACTCCTGTGGCGCCGTGAGCATCGACACAAGAATGGTGAAAAGGGCAACGGTTGATGGCATAGCTTTCTCCTGGATACACGCTGCGTTGTGAATTGAATCTTGCGGCGGGCGCCTTGGCAGCTGCCCTACACAAAGTGCGTAGTTTTTGGCTCCGAGCGGGGAACTCCGATCCTCGTCTACCGTTACGGTGGTCAGTGCTGACGATGGCTCGTAATATCATTCGATTTTGCGAACGACATACAACAAATCAGCGTTTAATGATATATGCGCTTCGGCGCAAGGCGGAAGGACCATGAAAACATCACTCGAATCGGCGCCTGTGCGGGACTTTTCGGATCGCTCGACCAAAGACGTCCGCGAGTTCGAGGCAATGATGTCCCAGACTCGGCGACGGGCGTACACCATGGCGGTTCAGTTGACCCGCAACCCGTCGGAGGCCGAAGACCTGGTTCAAGATACGTTTGTCAAGGCGTGGAAAGGCTACGACTCCTATGTCCCGGGTCGCCCCTTCTTGAACTGGCTCCTGCGTATCATGCAGCATGCCTACCTTGACATGCGTCGCCGAGAGAACCCGATTCGGAAGGCCGAATCGCTCGGCGCGTATGTGAATCCCAATGACGGCGAAGTCCAGGAGCTCAATGTTCCCGACCGCAACCCCGGCCCCGAGGACGAGGTCGTGCACGCCGAGTTTACGACCGAGGTCCATGCGGCGCTCAATGAACTGCCGGACGTCTATCGCGACGCGATCGTTCAATGTGACATCGAGGGGCTCAGCTATGGGGAAATCGCCGAAAGGCAGAACACGACGATTGGCACGGTGCGTTCACGCATCCACCGCGGGCGCAAGCTGTTACGTGAAATTGTCCTGCGTCGCAACCGATTGACCTCACGCATGGCTCTCGACTAAGCGTTACGGCTTGCCGTCAGATGAGGTTGCCGCCATTCGCGGTCAAAATCGTCGAGCTCGGCCTGCCACTCGCCTTTGAGGCACGCAAGAGGTTCACCGTTGGCGATGCGGTCCCAGAGATCGCCACGGCCCAGCAGAATGTCGATGGGTCGATGGACATCCTCATATTCATAGGGCGGGTCATTCAGGCGAAAGTGATTGGCGTGCTCGCGCGCAATGACTTGGAGGATCGCGATCGTGGTGGCAAACGGCTCGTACGTCTCGGCGTTCGTGACGTGAACAAAGCATCCCTCGCAGAGGCGCCTCGCATGCTTTTGAAAGGTCGGTTCGTAGGCGATGGGCCGGAACCAAACGCCGGGCAGGGCGATGCTATTAAGGGCATCGGCCAGCGCATAGCCGTCGATCCAGGGCGCTCCAAAACATTCAAAGGGTCTTGTGGTGCCGCGGCCCTCGCTCACATTCGTTCCTTCGAGCAAGCACTGACCCGGATAGACGAGGGCCGATTCGGGAACCGGCATATTCGGCGAAGGCGGGATCCACGGGAGTTCCGCACAGGGCGCGATTCGGTGTCGGTCCCACCCTTCGACCTCGATGATCGACAGGCCGCACGTGGGATAGTAACGAGACTGAAGATACCGAGCGATTTCGCCGAGGGTCATTCCATGCCGAATGGGGAGCGGATGCAGCCCAACGAAGCTGGCATATCGGGGGTCCAAGACCGGGCCTTCGATGCTCATGCCCCCAATGGGGTTCGGTCGGTCAAGCACGGTCACCGGGACCCCATTCGCCGCGCACGCCTTCATGCACAGGGCCATGGTCCAAGCGAACGTGTAGTAGCGCGCGCCGACATCGGGCAAGTCGATCACCAGGGTGTCGAGGCCCGCGAGCATCTCGGGCGTCGGTTCTCGCACCGCCCCATAAAGGGAATGTATCGCGAATGGAAATCGTGGGTCTTGCCCGCCTTCCCATTCCACCATGTTGTCTTGGGTATGTCCGAAGAGCCCGTGCTGTGGCCCGAATACGGCCGCAAGCTGCAGCGAGCCCGCCCGGTGTGCGGCGAGAAAGTGGTCGAGTGTTGACCGCAGATCGCGGGCCACGGACGCTTGATTCACCACGATCCCGACCGCCTTGCCCCTGAGTGGGGCGAACTGGCCGTGGACCAATCGGTCAATGCCGATCCGCATCACGGCGCAGGATCTGGTTCTCCTTCGAACCAGCGACGACGGAAGTCCGCGAAATCCTCTCGGGTCAAGGCATAGGCATCCAGGTTCCAAACCCGACCGTCGGGACCCCGGATTTCGTTCCTTCTTTCTCCCTCGTAGGGAATGCCAAGCCGCCGGGGGATGGCGGAGCTCTTGACGTTGTCACGGTGACAGCGAATGAGGACACGCCGACCGTGAAGGTCATCAAATGCGAAACGAATAAGATGGCGCACGGTTTCCGTAACAAATCCTTGACCCGTCTGGCCGGTCCGGATCCAGTAGCCGACTTCAAACGCCGGAATATCCCATTGAATTCGGTGCAGGCCAGTTCCCCCTAAGAACCGTCCGGTGGCACGGTCGGTAATGGCCATCGGCAGGTCGCGGCGCAGGAGCCAGTTGGCATGTGCGGTGCGCACAAACTCGACGGCGTGTTGATGTTGATAGCCGGGTGCCCAGGGCATCCATGCCTCCAGTTCGGTGCGGGACTCTTCCACGGCCTCCAGCATCGCGTCTTGATCGCCCTCTCGAAAGGGACGAAGCACGAGGCGGGGCGTGTGGATCTCGTCGGGCAATTCAATCAGAAGCGGATTCAGCATGCTGGGGTCCTGTACGAGCATACTTCCATGTGCGGCATGGCTCATCCCACGCGACCCTCGCTCCCTCTTTCGAGCAGTCCGAGCCACTCTCTCGGCGCTCTTTTTGTCGATTACGAGAACCTGTATTACTTCCTCAAGGATCGGCTGGAGTTTGATCTCGACCCCTCGGAGATCGCCCTGGAGGCGCTCCGAAACCTGCAGAAGCACTTGCGCGACGTCCTGGGCATCCGACCGATTGTGCAGTTAGCCTATGGCGACTTTGAGCGCATCCATGACGGGGCGATGAACTCGCTTCAGCTGACCGGCATCGACGTCCGCCACGTCGTCGGCACCGAGCACAAGAACGCGGCTGACATGCGGATGTGCATCGACTGCCTGCATTCGCTGCACTTGCGCAGCGAGATCGACCACTTCATTTTGGTGACGGGGGACCGCGATTTCATTCCGGTCATCCAGTACTTGAACGAAAGCGCCAAGGAAGTCCGTGTGGCGGCCTATCGCGCGCAGGCCTCGGGCGACTTGCTGCGGATCATTACCGACGAGATGTTCATCGACATCCACAAGTTGGCGCCGAGTGCCAGCTTCAAGGTCCAAGAGTCGCGCCCCACGCCGTCGGCACAAGTGCCCAAGCCAGTCGCGCCTGCGGTAGTCACCCCTCCTCCCCCGCCACCGCCGTTTCGGACTCCAGTTCGTCTCAACGACCAATACGACATCGTGGCCCTGGAGATCATGCTGGAGAACTACCACGACAAGCGCGAGGTCTGGCTGAAGCCCTACCTCTACAAACTTGCCGACAAACTGCCTGAACTCGAAGATTTCGAGCGAAAGCAGCTCATCTCGCACCTGGAAGAAGCCGGGGCCGTCCGTATGGAGTAGCGCGAAGGGAACACTGGTCCCTACCGGGTGCTCATCATCAACTGGAACCACCCGGACGTCCAAGCGGCGAACCCATAGTCCCTCGCCAGGCAACATCGAGGGACTGCGACGCTCGCATCACTGACAAGCTTCGCACTCTTCGCCGCGAAGCAGCGCATCGATCGCACAAGCCTTCACCGCGGCGGGAACCGGCTCTTCCTCAATAGGATGCGTGCTGCGGACTTCGGGTTCTTCGCCGATCTCCATGTCGCTCGTCGCGAGGGGATCGCGCTTCGCGGACTTGCGCGCCACGGTCGCCTTTTCGATGTTCGACGCGCCCAATGTGCGCAGGTAGTAGGTGGTCTTGAGGCCACAATGCCAGGCCGCGCGGTACATGTGCGAGAGCGTCTTCATGTCGGCTTGGGCCAAGAAAAGGTTGACCGACTGTGACTGGTCGATCCATTTTTGGCGACGTGCGGCCGCATGGATGAGGTACTGGTAGGGGACCGAGAAGGCCGTGAGATAGCGGTCTTTGATGCTCTGGGGGATCTCGTCGATGTGCTCCAGTTCGCCATCGAAGTACTTGATCTGCTCGCGCACATCGTCGGTCCAGCAACCGACTTCCTTGAGGTCGCGCACCATGTAGGGGTTCAGCACGACAAAATCGCCTGACAGATTGCTCTTGACGAACATATTCTTGTACATCGGCTCGATGCAGGGCGAGGTGCCCATGATGTTCGCAATCGTGGCGGTCGGCGCGATGGCCAGAACATTGCTGTTCCGCATCCCCTGTTCGGCAATCTTCTTGCGCAGGACCTCCCAGTCTTGCTTGCCGCCGCGCGGGACTTCGACGGGCACCCCTCGCTCTTGCTCAAGCAGTTCGATGGTGTCGCTCGGCAAGAGTCCGCGATCCCACTTTGAGCCTTTGTAGGTGGAGTAAGTTCCCCGTTCAGCGGCCAAGTCGCTCGACGCTTCATACGCATAGTAGGCGATCGCCTCCATGAACTCGTCGTTGAACTCAACTGCGGCGTCGGAAGCGAACGAGATGCCCTTTCGGTACAGCGCATTCTGGAGGCCCATCACTCCGAGGCCAATCGGTCGGTGGCGCAGGTTGCTGGTTTCGGCCGCCTTGGTCGGGTAGTAGTTGATGTCGATCACGTTGTCCAGCGCGCGAACGGCGACGCGGATCGTCTCGCGAAGCTTGGGCAGATCGAGCTCGCCCGTCGGGGTTAAGTGGGAGTCCAAGACGATGGAACCCAAGTTGCAGACGGCCGTTTCATCAGCCGAGGTATTGAGCGTAATCTCCGTGCAGAGGTTGCTGCTGTGAATCACGCCGACGTGATCTTGCGGACTGCGGATATTGCAGGCGTCTTTGAAGGTCATCCACGGGTGGCCTGTCTCAAAGAGCATCTTGAGCATCGCCTTCCATAGGTCGATGGCTTCGACCTTCTTGCCGTAGATCTGACCCTGCTCGGCCATCTTCTCGTACTCGACGTACCGATCTTCAAACGCTTTGCCGTACAGGTCGTGCAGGTCGGGTACCTGATGGCTCTGGAAGAGGGTCCAGTGTTCCCGAGCCTCCATTCGCTTCATGAAGAGGTCGGGAATCCAGTTCGCCGTATTCATGTCGTGCGTGCGGCGTCGCTCGTCGCCGGTGTTGCGACGCAGCTCCAAAAAGTCGTAGATGTCCGAATGCCAGCTTTCCAAATAGGCACAGCCCGACCCCGCACGCTTGCCGCCCTGATTCACGGCGACCAGCTGGTCGTTGTGCATCTTGAGGAACGGAATGACACCCTGGCTTTCGCCGTTGGTCCCCTTGATATAGGAGCCGGTGCCGCGCACCGACGTCCAGGAGCCGCCAAGCCCGCCCGCCCACTTGCTGAGGAACGCATTCTCCGCGATGCCGCGAATCATGATGGATTCGATGCTGTCATCGACCTTGTAGAGATAGCAGGACGAAAGCTGAGATCGTAGCGTGCCGCTATTGAAGAGGGTCGGCGTGCTGGAGCAGAAGCGGCGACTCTTGTACATATTGTAAAGCTCGATCACTCGCGCTTCACGGTCGCCCGGCTCGTGCTTGAAGATGCCCATCGCCACCCGCATCCAAAAGAACTGGGGTGCCTCGAGTCGAAGGGCCACATGGCCGGTCTTGTCGGTGATCAGGTAGCGATCATAAAGGGTCTGGATGCCGAGGAAGTCGAAGTCAAGGTCAGCGGTTGGGTCCAGCGCGTGCGCCAAGCGGTCGAGGTCGTAAGTCAGGAGATCGGGCGACAGTCGCTCGATTTCGACGCCCCGGCGGATGGCGGCCGCAAAACGCTTGCGGTGAGCGTTGACCAAGTCGTCAATACCATCGCGCACGATGTCCCAGCCGAGGCACTCTTCATAAATATAAGAAAGAAGAATCCGGCCGGCGAACTGGGCGAAGTCCGCGTCCAGCTCCATCATCGTCTTGGCATTCAGGATGATGGTAGTGCGGAGGTCGGCCTGGGAGATTTCGGCCGGGATCGATCGTCGCAGCTCGGCTTCGATCTTGCTGGGACCCATGGGCAAGTTCAGGCCGATGGAGGCGAACTCGATTCGCCGGCGAAGATCTTCGCCGTCCCAGAACTCGGGACCGCTGGGGCCGTTGACCGAGACCATGGCGAACTGGTCGGCGGCCGCAGCCGGTTGCGATGCTTGCGCGGCGCGGAGCATCGCGCGCTGGGCGCGATAGACGATGTACTGCTCCGCGACCTTGAAGTAGCCCTGGCGCATGAGCTCTTCCTGCACCAGGTCCTGCACCGTTTCAATCGAGATGTACGCGTGGCCCAGATCCTTCACGCGAGCGGTGACGGCTTCGGCAATCCCCACGGCGGGCTCGGAGTTCGTTTCCAGCGAAAGGAACGCCTTGCGCACGGCCACTTCGATGCGATCCTCGTTCCACGGCACGACGCGACCGTTCCGCCGGATCAGCTTGATTTCCGTCGCGCGGTCCACTGTGGAGGGAGGCAAGTAGGCACGCTGCATGACGAGGGTCTTCGCCACGTCGAAAGCGCCTTTTTCAATCAGCACGGCTTCGATCAGCACGCTGAGGTCGTATTCACTCAGGCGGACCTCGCCTACGGCGCCATCGAGCTCATTGAGGCGGCGGGCGACCTCGGCTGCAATCGACAGCGCGAACTGCCGGTTCTCGTCGGTATCGAAGCGCTGAACGCCTCGCGACAGCAACAGGTTGGTCATGGCTTCGCCGACGATGTTGCCCACCTGGGAAACCTGGAAATCTCGCTCAAACTCTGCGCCGACGACTTTGACGCTGCGCTCCAAGAAAATGCGATTTTTGATGTCGGCGCCCCAGTCCAAAGTGGGCTTTTCCTCAATTGGAAGCGAAAGAATCCGCTTGATCTCAAGGTCCTCGAGCGTGGCCGAATGCTTACGAATGCTCATCGAATGAATCCCTTCAAGTATCGCCCATGAAGGGCAGTGAGGCCAAGTCGGATGAGCGGCCACGAAATGTCCCTTCCCTGGGTTTCGAAGCGGCGGCAAGTTTCCCCTCGCGCGGTGCTCCGTGTGGAATTGACGATGGCTCGATGCGGAAAGTCGCAACGCGCACCGTTGAGCGCATTTCGCGCTATACTGTAGTTATTGCAAATATCATGCAATAACTACTGCGACACGGAAATGCCATGAAGTACCGACGTGCCTTTACTCTTATCGAACTCCTCGTTGTGATCGCGATCATCGCGATTCTCGCCGCGATCCTGTTCCCCGTGTTCAGTCAGGCGAAGCTGGCGGCAAAACAAACAGCGGACCTCAGCAACATCCGACAGATCAGCTTCGCGTTGCAGATGTACGCCGCTGACAACGACGACACGACGATGGTCGCCGACCACGACCATGAATATGAGTGGTTTGAACCGCTGTACCCTTACGTCAAGAGCACGGATGTGTTTCGGACTCCCGCCTATCGGGCGGGCGCCGATGACCCCGAGACCGATTACTTGATGAACGGCATTTTCTCTCATGGCTTCTCGCTGACGGGTCTCAGCGAACCGGCCCGCCAAATTGTCTTCTGCGTGCGAAACCCCGAATCCGACGAGATCGACTACCACTCTTGGCCCGACCACGACGGCGACTGGGATGACTTGGACGACTACACCGACCACGACCATCCGGACGAGAATGCGTTCTATGGTCGCATCTTCATGCGCGCCTTCAAGAATGGTGGCAACTGGGGCTTTATGGATGGCCACGCGAAGTTTTTGCCCTGGGAGCGCACGATTACCCCTCCTTTGCCGGGAATGCACAACGTGGATCGTATCGTCCCCCGCCATCATGACTAGACCGGCTTCTTCGTGATCTGATCCCAAGCAAAAAGGCCGCCCCGCTCGTGCGGGGTCGGCCCTTTTCCATTTTGACTAGGGGGTGCGGTAGCGCCTACTTAACCGGCCACTTGACGACTTTCGCGCTCCGGATGACCGGAGGCGTGTCCGGCAGGTCGCGGGCATTGCGCTTGAGCTTGGCGATCTTGTCGACAACGTCCATGCCTTCGATCACGATGCCAAACGCGCTGTACTGACCGTCGAGATGGGGCGAGGTGCCATGCATGATGAAGAACTGGCTGCTCGCGGAATTCGGGTTGTTCGACCGTGCCATCGAGACGATGCCGGCGGTGTGCTTCATGTCATTGAACTCCGCATTGACGTTCTTGCCGCTCCCGCCCATGCCATAAGTGGAGGTATCCGTTCCCTTGGTGTTGGGGTCGCCTCCCTGGATCATGAATCCAGGAATGACACGATGAAACTTTGTGCCGTCATAGAAGCCCTTCGCGGCCAGATCCTTGAAGTTCTTGACGTGGTTCGGGGCTTTGTCGGGGAAGAAGGCGATCACGATGCGGCCCAGCGACGTGTCGAGGACCACGACCTCATCGCCGGCCTTCGGGACCTTCGCTCCAGGAGCAGCAGTCTTGGGCAGCTGGCTGGCGGACGCTTGGGCGTCGGCCTCTGACGAAAGGGCGGCGAAAGCCACCACGGCGGCCGAAGCCATGAGTACGATTCGGGTCGGAGTCACGGTCATAAGCTTACTCACAAGAGTCAAAAACGGACAGAATCGCGCTTGCGTTCCCTACTTGATGCCGCTCATCTGAATGCCCTTGACAAAGAACTTCTGACCCACGAAGAAGATCACGATGAGGGGGATCGTCACGAGCAGGGATCCTGCCATCAGCAGGTGCCAGCGCTCATTGTTCATGGCTTGGAAGGTGGCAAGCCCGACCTCAAGGGTTTGCATCTCGGGGTCGTTCAAGTAGAGCAGAGGGCCCATGAAATCGCGCCAGCCCCAAACCAGGGTGAAGATTCCAACGGTCGCGAGTGCGGGGCCGGAAAGCGGCATGATCAGGCGCGAGAAGATGGTCCAATGCGTGGCGCCGTCGATGAGAGCGGCCTCATCCAGCTCGCGCGGAATGCCCATAAAGAACTGCCGGAGCAAAAAGATGTTGAAGGCGCCTCCGCCAAAGAATGCCGGCACCGTCAGGGGCAAATACGTGTTGACCCAGTGAATCTTGCTAAACATCACGTACGTGGGGATCATGGTGATGATGCCGGGCAGCATCATGGTGGCGAGCAGCAAGATAAAGAGCCGGTTCTTGCCCAGGAACTGCATGCGGGCGAAGGGATAGGCCACAAGTGCCGAGCTGAAGAGCACGCCGAAGGTCGAAATCGCGACGATGAAGACGGTGTTGAGCGCGAAACGCAGGAAACTGACGTTTGGGTTGGTCAGCACCTCCCGGAAGTTTTCGAGGGTCCACACCTGCGGCCACGCCCACGAATCGGTGACGGCGATCTCACTTTGCGATTTGAAAGCCATCACCATCATCAGATACATCGGAAGCATGAAGAGAATGCATCCTGCGGCCAGAAGCAGCCAAACGCCAAACCTTCCAAGGCGTTCGCCAACGGTCGCGCGGTTGGTCCGCCTTGCGAACTCGACGCTGCGGGCAGTGGAGGGGGTGGCCAGTTCTTCGCCAATCATGACTTTGCGTCCGCTTCGTAATAGACAAATTTGCTCAGCCGTAGCTGAATGAGGGTGAAGATGAGAATGACGAAGAACAGCACCCAGGCGAGCGCGCTGGCGTAACCCATGCGCAAGCTGAGGAAGGCGTTGTTATACAGGTGAAGCATGTAGAACAGGGTCGCTCCATCGGGGCCGCCTTGCGTCATGATGAATGCCTGCGTAAAGACCTGAAAGCTGCCAATAAAGCCGGTGATGAGGCAAAACAGCAATGCCGGTGAGAGCAGCGGCACGGTGATCGACTTGAACCGCGTCCAAGGTCCGGCTCCATCGACAGTGGCCGCCTCGTAATAGAACTGCGGAATGCCCTGCAGGCCCGCGAGAAGGATGACCATCGCGCCACCGGCGCCCCAGACCGACATGAGGATGAGAGCGGCCAGGGCGGTCTTGTCATTGCCGAGCCAGTTGATCGGCTGGCCGGGCGAGACCCAGTTCAGCACGGCTCCCAGGCCAGGTAGGAGGCCCTCCCCACTGGGGCCATACAGCATGGCATTCAGCAGTCCGTCGGGCTGAAAGACTTTGCGCCAGATCAGGGCAGTGGCAACGCCGCTCGCCAGGGAAGGGAGGTAATACATCGTTCGATAGAGCGGCATGCCCTTGACCTTGACGTTGAGCAGAAGCGCCAGTGCGAGCGACGTGATGAGCCCCAGCGGTACCGCCACCACGGTGTAGATCGACGTCACGATCAGAGACTGCCAGAATCGCGGATCGACCGTGGAGGCTTCCGTGTAGTTCTTGACTCCCCGCCACAGGGCGGGACGGATAATGTCCCAGTCGGTGAAACTCATCAACAGGGAGAGGATCATGGGGCCGAGGGTGAACGCCACCATGCCGATAATCCACGGCGAGATGAACAGGTACGCGACGCGATTCTCATGCTTTTGCTTGGAGGTGCGCCGCTGCCCCCGCTCCGGCATGTAAACCCAAAAGACCAATGCCGCGGCAAGGGCGAGTCCAAATGCCCCACCAATCCACCAGTTCATGGGGGGCAGTTTCTCTTCCTCGCGCAGAACATCCAGGCGTGCCTGCGCCCGACGGTTGCCGAGGGTAAGCGCTGAGTCAACATCGGTCGCACCAGACCACACCGAGTCCATTGCCGACGTGGCAAGGTTGCTGACCTCGGTCCAATGCCCCCAGCGCGGATTGAAGACCACGTACGGAACCGCGTAGTGGGTGGCGATCCTGTTTCGCGGCGTGCTCATTTCGGGCGGCGTATTCGGGCCGACGTTCCACGGCTCGCTGAGCGCAACGGCCTCGATCCCTGGCTGGGCATAGCCGACTTTGGCCATTTCTTCCATGCCAGGCCGGCCTGCCATCCATTCGGTGAGAAGCCATGCTTCCTCGGGATGCTTTGTCTGCTTGAAGATGCAGTATCCCGAGCCACCGGTGGGGGCGCCGCGGGTCCCGTCCTTGAAGCCAGGCGCAAGGGCGATGTCCCACTCGAAGTAGCCGGGCTGACCGGGAATCAACTCCTTGTTGATCGCCGGGACGTCCCAAATGCCGCTTTGGAACATCGCGACCTTGCCCTGGGTGAACAGCTGGCGTGCCGTCGACTGAATTTCGGACGACAGTTGCATCGGGGACGGAACCCAGCCGTGCTTGAGGCACGCATCGGCGACAAATCGGTAGCCCTGACGCACGGGCTCAGTGTCGTAGAGCACCTTGGTGGGGTGATCGGGGTCGTCGGCATAGCGACCGCCGAGAGAAAACACACACGTGTCGATGAACCAGCCGATCCATCCGGCCGAGAACCCCCAACGGGTGGTCTTGCCCCGGGCGTCCTTCTTGGTGAGCTGGTCCATCACCCAGGTGAAGCACTTCTCCCGAAGCTCCGGCCGCGGCTCGAAATCCCAGGTCCAGGTGCCGTCGGGATAGGGGATTCCGGCTTCATCAAATGCGGGCTTGTTGTAGTAGATGATGCCGATCGGCGCAATATCACGTGGCAGTACGTAGACCGTGCCTTCGTAGCTGTGGGCGTCGACGAGCGGCTTGTAGTACTCCTCGATGTTGAAACCCGGCACGCGATCGAAAAACTGGTTGAGCGGCAACAGGGCGTCGCGGGTTGCGAATCGCTGGAAGTTGCTCATATCCATCATCGCGACATCGGGTGCGCTGTTGGCAGCGACTTGGGCGAGCAGCTTTTCCTGGTAGTTGCGCTGGACCCCTTCCAGCTTCACTTTGATGTGAGGATGGGCCTCTTCGAACGACCGCACGGCGCGGCGAATGACCGGCAAGCCCTCGTCGCCGTCCCAAACGACGAAGCGCAGGTGGACGGTTTCTTTTGGCTGCGCAAGGCCTACGGCGGCCAGACAGGCAAGAGCACAGGCGGCGAAGAACCTCATCGTTTCAGCCAAATCTCTGGGGATATTTACCAGTATATGCTGAATCTCGCGAACTCTGATCGGGACGCGCTTCAAAGTGTTTGCGGCGGCACTTCCGGAGCGGGGCATGGCACCCACCCAAGGAGGTTTGCCGCGGGGCGCCAACGCGAAGTTCAGCCCAGCAACGGCATCGGCTTGGCACGGCGAGAAACAGCATTTTCACGGCCTTTGGTGACTGGTGCGGTGCGGAACAGCGTGGCAATCCATGCTTCAAATCCGTTCATGCAAGGAGAAGTTCACCGGCTCGCGTTCCGAATGATCGCATCTTCGCATGCGTAGGACGGGGTAGCCTTTCAACTGAGCGTGCAGATGGACGACGTGTATCCCTATTTGAGCAAGGTCGCCTCGCCGGTCGACCTGCACAAACTGAGCGACCGCGAGTTGCACGAAGTGGCTCGCGAGGTCCGCCAAGCCATTTTGGACAAGGTCAGCAAGACCGGCGGTCACTTTTCGTCAAACCTGGGCACCGTCGAGCTGACCGTCGCCATGTACGCTTCGTACTCCTTGCCACCCGACAAGGTGGTTTGGGACACCGGGCATCAGGCCTATCCCCACAAGCTGCTCACGGGGCGACTGGATCGCTTTCATACCTTGCGGAAACATCGGGGCATCGCGCCCTTTTTGAAGCGCGAGGAGCACCCATTGGACTACTTCGGCGCGGGCCACGCGGGAACCGCGATCTCGGCAGCGCTTGGGTTCGCCATGGCACGAGACCGGCTCGGCACCAACGAGAGCGTGATCGCCGTGACGGGAGACGCCGCGATCGTCGCCGGAATGAGCTGGGAAGCTCTGAACCATGCCGGCGAAATCGGGACGCAGCTGGCGGTGGTGCTCAACGACAACCGCATGTCGATTGCCCCGAATGTCGGCGCGCTGACGAACTACCTGTCCCGATTGCGCTCGCGACCCTTCGTCCAGCGGGCGGCCCGGCAGGCGAAAGGGATGATTGAACGGATGCCCGACCCCATCACCAAGATGGCGGCCGGGTTCCGCCATGGCATCACGCACTACATGGCGCCCGAAGAGACCGGCACGATCTTCGAAGAGATGGGTTTCGAGTACATCGGCCCGGTCGACGGCCATGACCTCGGCACCCTGCTTGAGGTTTTCCGGAATATTCGGGAGTTGCGCTATCCGGTTTTTGTCCACGCACTTACGGTCAAAGGCAAGGGCTACAACGTCGCCGAAGAGGACGCTCGCAAGTGGCATGGCGTGATCCCGTTCGACCTTGAAAAGTGCGAAATGTCCAAGTCTTCTGGTCCGGTGACCTACACGCAAGCGTTTGGCGATGTGGCGATTGAGTGCGCGACGATGGATCCCAAGGTCATCGCCATTACGGCCGCCATGCCGGACGGCACCGGATTGACGGGCTTTGCCAAGAAGCTGCCGGACCAGTTCGTGGACGTGGGAATCGCCGAGCAGCACGCGGTGACGCTTGCGGCTGGCATGGCGGCCGGTGGGCTTCGGCCGTTTTGCGCGATCTACAGCACCTTCCTTCAGCGCGGATTTGATCAAGTTCTACACGATGTCTGTATCCAAAACCTGCCAGTTCGGTTCTTCATGGATCGCGCGGGGCTGGTGGGCGACGACGGGCCGACCCACCACGGTGCGTTCGACCTTTCCTACCTGTCGTTCATCCCGAACCTTGTGATTCTCGCGCCTCGCGATACCACTGAGCTGCGAGAGATGACCCATTGGATGCGCACGTTCGACGACCATCCGACAGCCATTCGATACCCGCGAGGCTCAGCCGACGAAGGGTTGCCCGAGAGCCGCACGCCGATTGCGCTCGGAAAAGGCGAGATCATTCGTCACCCAGACCGTCCGAGGCTGCTGATTGCGGCCATCGGCTCCACCGTCGGGCCTGCATATGAGGCGGCAAATCGACTGTCGGCGGAGGGTATCGAGGCCACGGTCTTGAACGGGCGTTTCGTCAAGCCGCTCGACAGCGAGACCGTGGCGAATCTGGCGCGCGAGGCCGGGGCCGTCATCACCGTTGAGGAGAATGTCCGGGCAGGGGGTTTCGGCGAGGCCGTCGCCGCAGCGCTTCGCGAAGCGGGCCTCGGCGGCGTTGCCTTGCGACTCGTCACCCTTCCCGACGAGTTCGTGGAGCACGGCTCCCAGGCGATCTTGCGGGCACAGTGTGGCATCGACGCTGACGGAATCTTGAGCGCAGCGCGCGAAATGGTGGCCCCTCAGAGCAACCGTTCCGAGCGCCGGTCCGTAAAGTAGAGGTGCATGGCCGTGTCGACGCCGCATCGCCACTCCTATAACGAAGAAGAGGCCGAGCAGATCCTTTCGCTCGCTGCCAAGAAGGCGTTGCCGGGCGGCGGGGTGAGCCGCGAGCAGTTGTTGGCCACGGCCAACGAACTTGGCATCCCGCCCGAGGCAGTGGCCGCCGCGGAGCAAGAAGTGATTCATCTCAGGCGCGATGTAGAACTCCGGCGGGAGTACAACCGATCGCGACATGCCGACTTCTGGGCACATCTCATGACGTACGTCGTCGTCAATGCGGGGATCATGGGACTCAACTTCTTGGTTGCGGGTCGCATCAGCTGGGCGCTCTTTCCTCTGGTCGGGTGGGGCATCGGCCTCGCGATCCATGCGTTCACGGCGTTTCAGCACTTCGGCGCTGACTACGAGAAAGAGTTCGCAAAGTGGCGTCGGAAGAAGCGATGGTGCGGCGTGGCTGCTGGCTCGATCCAGTCGGACGATTTGATGGACTTGCTGGAGGACCTAGCCGAGGAACTGGACATCGAAGACGAAAAGGTCGAGGCGATCAAGCGTCTCCGCGAAGCCAGCGGCGCGAGCCTGGCCGAAGCCAAGTCCGCTGTGGAGAAGTACATCCGCATTCACGATTGAACTACTGCAGACAGGCAAGCCTTTGAAACGCCGAATTCACTGCTGAGAATGCTTGCGACAAGGTTTCCGCGCTTGGATTGCGCGCGTAGAGGACGCTCGGCGGAAAGGACCGGATCGGAGTGCGCTTGAGCCAGCCAGCCGACTGCGTCTCGCGAAGAGCCGCCGTTAGCGCTCGGTCGGTGATAGGAGTCAGCCGCGACCTCAAAACGCCGAATTCCGATGGCCCGTCAACGGCCACCAACAGCGGGCCGGTCCACTTGCGCCAAACCACGTTCGGTGTCGAGATCGAGCGGGCAATGTCCCATACATGACGTGCCGCGTCGCCGACGTTCAACCCCCGCTGAGTCAAGATGTACTCCGGACGGAGCGGGTGGCCGTAGCCGGGATTGCGCATGACCAAGTCCAACGTCATCAAGTGATCCAGCGCGGCCCGGATCGAAAGAGGATTTTGCTCCAGCACCCGGCAGAGCCGCACGAACCGCGCCCCGTCTTCCGCGGACAGGACGCTGAGGCAGGCCAAGGCCCATCGGCGCGTGGTGAGAAGGACCAGCGGCTTCGGGTTGGGGGCATCATGTGCGAACATGTTTTGTGTTACTATACTTTTTATATCGCTGGCGCTGGTGCGGAGTGATCGTGTCTCGCGGCGAGGAGGAACAATCAATGGCATCAGAACTTGGATATGACGGCGGTCTGACGATCGCCGTGAGTGTGCGCAACCTGGACGCGGCAATCGCTTGGTACCGCGATGTTCTCGGCTTTACACTTCAATACAAGATGGACGACATCGGATGGGCTGAGATGTTCACCGAAGTCGATCGCGTCATGATTGGGCTTGGGCAGTCCGAAGACGTCAAGGGCGGCGGTATGACGGCCGTTTTCGGGGTCAAGGACATCGACGCTGCCCGGGCCATTCTGGAGGGCAAGGACGTGAGGTTCGATGGGCCGACGCGGACGATCCCTGACATGGTCAGGCTTGCCACCTTTTTCGACCCTGACGGGAACCCGTACATGTTATATCAGTCGCTGATGGGCTGAGGTCCGGTCGGAGGAAAGAAGAGGGGGCCCCGCCGTTGGGAAGCGGGGCCTTTTTGCGTTGGACCAGTCGGACCCGAGGGATCGGGCCCAAGGCGTCTCGGCCTAGCCGCCGAGTTTCTGCCGCCTCAGGAACGTCGGAATGTCCAGGTCCAGTTCGTCGAGACCGATCGGTTTCACCGCTTCCGCAGCCGGCGATGGCGCAGGGGTCGGTGTCAAGGATCCTCGTGGGGCAGCCATGAAGACTTCGGCGTCGGGCACGCTTCGCTTCGCGTCGGGATTCAGGTCGGCAGCCAGCAACGTGACATAGACTTCGCCGTCGGGGTTGTCCTTGAGCACGTGCCCCATGATGATGTCGGCCTCGCCTTCATCGGTGAACTGCAGGATGTACTCCATTGCTTCGTGCGCTTCGCCGATGGTGAAGTCTGGTCCGGCAGTGATGTTGACCAGCAGCCGCTTCGCGCCGTTGATGTTGGACTCGAGCAACGGGCAGTTGGCCGCGCGCTGGGCGGCCATTCGAGCGCGCTGGTCGCCGACACCGCGTCCGAGGCCCATGAGCGCCACTCCGGCGTCGCTCATCACGGTGCGAACGTCGGCGAAGTCCACATTGATAATCCCAGGCAGCAGGATGATATCGCTGATGCCCTGCACGCCCTGGCGCAACACGTCGTCGGCCTCGCTAAAGGCTTGCTGCATCGTGGTCTTCTTTTCAACCAAGTTCAGCAATCGGTCATTCGGAACCGTGATCAAGGTGTCAACGTGGGCCTTGAGCGCCGCGGCGCCCTCTTCGGCCAGCTTCTTGCGCCGGGGGCCTTCAAAAAGGAACGGCTTGGTGATCACGCCAACGGTCAGGACGCCCAACCGCTTGGCGATCTCCGCGATCACCGGCGCGGCGCCGGTACCGGTTCCACCGCCCATACCCGCCGTGATGAAAACCATGTCAACGTTTTCGAGCTCGGCCTGAATGCGCTTTTCCGATTCTTTCGCCGCCTGCCGACCGAGAGTGGGATTTCCACCCGCGCCGAGTCCGCGCGTGGAGGCTTCGCCCAGTTGAATCTTGGTCGGGGCGAGGTTCAGCTGCAGCGCCTGGCTGTCGGTGTTGAGCGCGACGAAGTCCACCCCGGTCAATCCCTCTTGGATCATCCGGTTGACGGCGTTCCCCCCAGCGCCTCCTACGCCAAAGACCTTGATCGTTGCCTGGTTCTCAAAAAGGTTGGTGGCATGCATTGTTTGCGGCTCCATTTCCTGCAAAGGAAATGCACGGTATCGGTGACCAATAGACGTGACAATTACGCAAAAAGACGCGCCGTTTCTCTTTGACTACATGCCGAATCGCGGACCGAGCACGGTGCGCGCGATTTCGAAGTAAATGATGAGCCCGGTGGCATCGACGAATGTGGTGATAAAGGGCGCGCTCATGACCGCCGGATCAATGCCGACGCGTTTCGCGGCCAGCGGCAGGACGCTTCCAATGACGGCGGCCCAGATAACGATCAGCGGGAGCGCCATGCCAACGACAAGGCAGAGGTGCCAGTCCGTACCCCAAGCCAGCGCCCTGCCGAAGCCGATGAGACCGAGCGTCGTTCCAATCATGAGGGCCGTGGCCAGTTCTTTGCGCATTACGATCAGCGCGTCGGAGATGCGGACGTCACCCACCGCCAACGCGCGAGTGATGGTGGTGGTGACCTGGGAGCCCGAGTTGCCTCCAGCGCCAATCAGCAACGGGATAAAGTACGTGACGGGGTTGAGAGTCAACTCCCCGTCATCGCCCTGACCGTAGTGGCGCAGCACCTGGCCCGTAAAGGTCTCGGCCACAAAAAGCGCCATGAGCCACCAGATGCGGCGGCGCACCAAATCAAACACGCCGAGCGACATATACGAGTCCGCGTCGCCAGAGACCGCGCCCAGCTTCAAGACGTCCTCGGTATCGGCCTCCTGGACGATATCTTGTGCGTCGTCAACCGTGAGAATGCCGACCATGCGGCCGCGGTCGTCCAGAATCGGCATGGCATAGAGGTCATACCGAGCGATGTCGCGGGCCACGTCTTCGGCGCGGTCCGCTAGGTTTGCCGTGACGATCTCTGAGTGCATGACGTCGCGCGCCTGCCGATGCGCCGGTGCGCGCAGCACCTCGCGAAGGCTCATCGTGCCCAGCAGGTGCTGGTCCTCATCAAGGACATAGATATCGTTGACGGTTTCGTACCGGCTCGGGTCAGCGCGGCGGATCTCATCGAGCACCTGCGACATCGTCAGGTGCGGGGGAATGGCAAAGAAGTCCTCCGTCATGAGCCGTCCTGCCGAGTTCTTGGGGTAGGCCAAAAGGCGTCGGATCTCTTCGGCATCCTCGGTGGGGATGACTTCGAGCAGCATCTCAAAACGCTCTGCGCCAAGGTCGTCGTAGAGATCGAGTGCGTCATCCATGGGCAGGATGTCGAGGTAGTGCGCCAGCGTGCGGTCGGGCAAATCCTCAATCAGGTCCCGCGCAAACTCGGTGGGGAGTTCGACGAGGACATAGGATGCCGTTTCGTCGTCCAATAGCCTCAAAAGGGTGAGCGCCTCTTGCTTTTTCAGCCGCTGAAAGAGTTCAGCCAAGTCCGGGGGTGGAATCGAGCGCAGTTCTCGGCGCACCGCGTCACGGTTGGCAAGACGCGCCAACGACCGCAGTCGGGCCAGAGAGGGCCGCAGGTCGGTTCGCCAGAGGGGCAGAGGGGCGCGCATGGTGAAATCTTGGAATGGAGTTGCGCGGTCACCCGACGTGACCAAGCAATTATGCAACGTAGACGAACCCCCAATGGGTTCACCGCGTTAGAATAGGGACGGCTACGCAGGATGAGCTCCCCTCCCTCGACGCTCGGAAAGTATCAAATCATCCGGGAAATCGCGCGCTCCAACGACATCGTTTACGAGGCGTACGACCCCGGCATGAATCGCCGCGTCGCCCTCAAAGAACTGGCTCAGATTGGGGGATCCACACCCCAGCAGCGTGACGATCGCATCAAGCGCTTTATGCGAGAAGCGCGCGCTGCCGGCTCAATGGTCCATCCCAACATCGTCACGGTCTATGAGATAGGCGAGTTCGATGGAAGGCACTTTATCGCGATGGAGTATCTCGATGGGCATAACTTGCGCAATGAGATCGATTCCAAAGGGTTTGTCGCGCCAGAACGCGCTTTGGAGATTATGATGGGTGTGGCTCAG
Source organism: Fimbriimonadaceae bacterium (assembly GCA_046292875.1). Lineage (GTDB taxonomy): Bacteria > Armatimonadota > Fimbriimonadia > Fimbriimonadales > Fimbriimonadaceae > JBKBQD01. Next base: position 277,790 of record JBKBQD010000002.1, on the reverse strand, counting down.
GCCCTGGAGTTTGCTCATTCAAGGGGCGTCATCCACCGCGATATCAAGCCTGATAACATCCAACTGCTTTCCGATGGTCGCATCAAGATTACGGACTTTGGCATTGCTCGATTGACGTTCGAGCCCAATCTGACGATGGATGGGCAGGTATTTGGAACACCATCGTACATGTCGCCAGAACAGGTAGTCGGCAAGGACATCGATGCGCGAACCGACCTTTTCAGTATGGGCATTGTGCTTTATGAGATGTTGACGGGCCAGAAACCATTTACTGGGGACAATGTGGTGGCGATCACCTACGCCATCATGAACAATCCGCCGCAACGGCCCTCGCATCTCCACACAAAACTGTGGGACGTCATCTCATGGCTGCTCGAGAAGTCGCCGCCCATGAGGCCGCACTCGGCATCCGAAGTCTATCAGCTTCTTCGCGAGGCAAAGAGCGCTTTGGCTGAGCCTCCGCCGATGCCTTCGTATCACTACACAACGCCCGCAGCGCCGACAATCCAGCCGCCTCCCATTCAGCACCAGCCGACGAGTACCCCGATTTATACTTATAATCCTTACCTATCTCAATACCCTCCTGTCCAATCGCAGACGCAGAATCCATTCGGTGCATCGCCTCCAAACGCCCCATTTGCGACACCTATCTATATACCGCCGCCAAAGCGGGGCCCCACGCTATCGGATGGCACCCGTGATTTCCTGCGACGGCTCGGGATTGTTTTTGCCGCGATGTCCATTCTTGCATTCGGCGCGATCTATGCCGTCAAGTACTTTGGCGAGACGGTGCCCCGTTCCGGCTGGTACGTCGCGCCCAATGAGGCGCAAGGAGGGCCGCCTGGATCAGGCGCAATGAATCCGACGCCTCGTGCGGCCTTGGACGCGACGGCGGAGCACCATCTCGCTGCTGCTCGCCGCTACGCGGATGAGGCGAGGACGGCCGCCGATCCCAGCCGCGCGATGGGCTTCTTGCGCGAGTCGTCGCTGCATTGGGCCGCCATTGACCAGCGAACGGAGCCAGGCGCGTTGCCAACGGACATTGGGGTGGAGGCGGCTGAGGTGCTCTTTACCTACGCGACGAGGCTCACCGAACGGCGGAACTACGCGGAGGCGCGGACGCAGCTTTACCTGGCAAGACGGTTTGCGCCCCCTGGAACCCAAATCGCCGAGTTGATCGAACAAGCCCTGCAGTCGCTCACCTAGTGGCCTGGCGGGAACACCTTTCGTGGCCAGAGACTTCTCAACTTATGATATTTGAAGTTGACCCAGAGGTGCGTGTTGGACACGTCCACCTTAAAGTGAGCGACCTGGAGCGAGCCATCGACTTCTATCAGAATGTCCTTGGCTTCAACTTAACCCAGCGCTATGGGTCCCAGGCCGCATTTCTTGCGGCGGGAGACGGTCACCATCACATTGGACTGAATACCTGGTACAGCAAAGGGGGGTCCGCACCGCCGGAAGGTTCCACAGGGCTTTTTCACGTTGCCTTCATCTATCCGACCCGGGCCGCGCTGGCCCGAGCGGTGAGCCGGGTCCTGGCGCTGGGCGTCCCGATTCAAGGCGCCTCAGATCATGGCGTCAGCGAGGCGATCTACCTTGCCGATCCCGATGGCAATGGTATCGAATTGTTCTGGGACAAGCCGTATGAATCGTGGCCGCGAGACGAAGCCGGTGGCCTTCGCATGTTCACCCGGCCACTCTTGCTTGAGGACCTCCTCGCGGCCGCTGCTGCCTAGCGGTAGCGCGAGCGCACACGCAGCGCCAGTTCGGTGCGATTGCTTGTGCCGAGCTTCTGGCTCACGGCACGAAGAACGTTAGCCACCCACTGCTCGCTGATGCTGAGCCGGTCCGCGATTTGTCGATTGGAGAATCCGTCGGAGACCAGGAGGGCGACGTCCTGTTCGCGCGGTGTCAAGTCGACGGATTTTGAGCGGGGCTTGGACCACCTGCCCATGGGTTTTGGAACGGCGTCCGGTACCAATCGCTCCACGCCAACGTACGGGCGAAGGGCCTCGGGCAAGACGACTGACCCGTCCGGTTGCTGAAAATTTTCCAGAATCGATGCGAAGAGACGCGGCAGTGCGACTCCGGAAGCGTTGAGCGTATGCACGAATTCGGGCTTCTCTCCTTGGGCGCGTCGGAACCGAAGGTTCATGCGCCGAGCCTGGAAGGCCTCGAAGTTGGATGAACTCGAAACCTCCAAATGTTTGTTCAGTGCCGGGGCCCAGATTTCCAGGTCATATTGCTTGGAGTTCTTAAAGCTCATCTCGGGCCCGCACATGAGCGACACGCGATACGGAATCTCCAGCAGCTGGAGAACCGACTCCGCATCCGCGGTCAGCTGTTCAAGCTCGTGATAGCTGTCCTCGGGAAGACAGTATTTGACCAGTTCAACCTTATCAAATTGGTGAATTCGTTGGAGACCGCGTGTGTCTTTGCCGGCTGCGCCCGCCTCGCGCCGAAAACAGGCGCTGTATGCGGCAAAGTTCATCGTGAGATCGTCTACCGACAGGATCTCGTCGCGAAACAGGTTGGTGACGGGCGTCTCCGCAGTTGGAATAAGGTAAAGATCGTCGCTTGCCTTATACAAATCCTCTTCAAACTTGGGCAGATCCCCTGTGCCTTCCAAGCAATGCGCCGCCACCAGGTACGGGGGGTAGACCTCTCGATAGCCGCGCCGCAACGTGGCATGATCCAGCATGAAGGCGATGAGCCCGCGCTGCAGGCGTGCACCCAGCCCGGTATAGACGATGAAGCCAGATCCGGCAATCTTGGCGCCCCTTTCGAAGTCGACCAGCCCCAGGTCGCGACAAATTTCCCAATGTGGTTTCGGTTCAAAGTCGAACGTCGGATGTTCGCCCCACGTGCGGACCACCACGTTGTCGGCCTCAGATTCGCCCTCCGGTACCGACTCATGGGGCACATTCGGGATTTGCGCCTCGACTTCAGCCACCTCAGCGTCGATTCGGCGCTCTTCCTCCTCACCCTCACGAACGGCGTCGCTGAGTGCTTTGGCGCGGGCTTTGGCCGCTTCGGCCTCGTCTCGCTTGCCCTGGCCCATGAGCGCGCCGATGGACTTGCTGACGGCGTTAAGTTCGGCGCGCTTGGCGTCGAGTTCCGTTTTGACTTCGCGGCGTCTCTGGTCAAGGGCCAGGAACCGATCGATGGGAGCGTCGATCTTCTTTTTCGCGGCGCCTGCTCGCGCCACGTCTGGATGGGCGCGGAGCCACTGCCGGTCGAGCATGGGCGCGATTCTACCAGCGTGCCGTCGGGACCTTTGACCGGGGCTTGCCTTTTTTGGGCGAATGGTTCATACTTGGCACGGCTCGCATTATGCGGGTCAAGACGCAGGATGCGGAAGAGAAGGCCAATCATGCGGTCGCTGAGGCACGGAACTTAAGGAAAGTTGGCCACGGAGATCGCGGGAAGGCGCCCGAACGTTCGCATCCGAGCTCAATCTAAGGATAGGAGAACGAACGAAACATGAAGCGTACCGTTAAGTATGCTCTCGGCGTCGTTCTGGGTACGGCGGCAGCGCCGGCAATGGCCCAGAACTTCCCGGATGTTCCTCAGACGCACTGGGCCTACGAAGCCGTTCTGCAGCTGAAGAATGCCGGAATCCTTCACGGATATCCGAATGGCAACTACCTTGGCACCCGCCCGGCGACTCGCTACGAGCTCGCGATGGCGGTTTACAACGCCTGGGCCCGCCTGAAGGGTATCACCGACGGTCTCGACACCCGCGTCAAGGCTCTTGAAGCCCGCCCCGCCGGTGGTGACGTGACCAAGGCCGACCTTGATGCGCTCGCCGCTCAGCTCGCCGCCATGCGACGAGACATTGATGCCATGAAGGGCTGGGGCGATGAAATCGCCAGCCTGAAGCGGCTGACTTCTGAGTTCCAGCGCGAACTCGCGGCCATGGGCGTTGACGTCGCTCAGCTCCAGTCCGGCCTCAAGGACCTCGCTGATCGCGTGACCGCTCTTGAGAACCGCAAGCCTCCCGTCTCCTTCAGCGGCGACGTTGGAGCCTACATGATCGCTGGCTACGGCACCTCGGGCAACTATGGTGTGACCGTCGATGCGCGCCCCTATGGCGTTCGACGACGCGCGAACTTCAACCCGAATGCTCCGGCAAACCAGCAGCCCGGCGGCCCTCTGGGAAGCGGCATCGGCAACCTCCTTGAGGACTCTTCGGTGTTCCACGAGGCTGCAGTGACGATGACCAGCACCAATGACAGCGGTCCGAAGTTCCAGACCACGTTGGTTTACTCCAACATGTTTGGCATTGGCGGCTCGGGTATTGGTGGCGGCTGGCCCGACACGTCCTTCACCGGCACGTTTGTGCCGTTTGAGGACGGAACGCGCGGCAGCTTCTACATCGGACAGCTCGAAGTGATGTTTGACTCGGCGGTGATGGGCTTCGGCTTCAGCGCCAATGCCGGTCGCATGGGCTACAAGATCAGCCCGTACATCTTCCAGCGCGCCGATGTGACGCCGTACTTTGCGAACGACCGCTGGGACAACGGTGAGTACATCGTTGACGGCGCGAACGTTGGCTTCAACTTCAGCAATATCGAAGTGAACGCCTTCCTCGCCCGACTCAGCTCGGTGACCAACGACGGCGGCGCGCTTGTCAACCCGATCGTCGGCGGCAACCTTGAAGGTCCTGGCTTCTTCGCGGTTCGACCCTATGGCAACACCTGGGGCGCCGGCATGCTGTTCAACCGCATGAGCGGCGTGACGGCCTCGGTGCCGTTCTCGGATAAGGGCCAAGCCAACCTTGCCTTCCTGTACCTCGCTTCCGACGGTGGCGCTTTGACGCCCGGTCTCGGTGCGAACCAGGGCGTCAACGGTATGGCCGTCTACGGTGGCGACCTCACCTTCGGCTTCTCCAACTTCTCGCTCAGCGCGTTCTATTCGCAGTCCGACCTTCTGGACGGCTCGGATCGACGCGTGTCGAAGGACAACAACGCCTATGGCGCCAAGTTGGCCTACGACGGCGGACGATGGGGACTCTACGCCGGGTACCGATACATTGCTCCTCGCTTCGGCGCTCCCGGAGATTGGGGCCGCATCGGTATGTGGTGGAACCCGACGGACATCCAGGGCTTCATGGTTGGCGGTAACTTTGACTTTAGCGACCGCCTCTCGCTCTCGGCTTCCGGTGAGTTCTACCAGGGTACGGACAAGACCCTGAACTCGCTCCTCGTGCCGAACACCACGTACCAGAGCTTGACCAAGGACGTGAAGATCGACTCCATCAAGGCCGATCTCAGCTACAAGGTCAGCAATGGCTTCAACGCGATGCTCGGTTTCGAGAACGTGAACTGGAAGCTCCCGGGTACGAACAACAAGCCCCGAGAGACCTGGTTCAATGTCGGCTTCGGCTACGACATGAGCGACAAGGCTAAGTTCTCGATCATGTACCAAGTGAGCGATTACGACAGCAAGGGTGTCGCCGGCTTCGGATTCCCGACGGCCATCGGCAACCAGGGTCGCATGCGCGGCGGCATGATCGCCACGCAGCTCAGCATTCGCTTCTAAAGGTTCGCCCTAAGAACGGTGCAAACGGCCTCGTCCCGGTTCTCCGGGGCGGGGCCGCACTTCTTTAGAGTTCTAGCGCTTGGGCGCGCGCGCGCTGTGCGCGCTCGATCAGTTCCAAGGCGTCTTGGGCCGCCGCCTGTTCGGCTTCTTTCTTTGACCGGCCCTCACCCTCGCCCATGACCTCGTCGTCAAAGACGACCTGAACCAGAAATCTTCGGTCATGTGACACACCGTACTCGCGAACCACGCGATAGATCGGTGTCTTGCGCCAGATACTCTGCGCGACTTCTTGGAGCTTGGATTTGAAATCGTTCGGGCTGACGTCGCCCGTGCTGACTTGCTTAAGATAATTGTGGAGCTGCTCCAGGACGAACCAGCGCGCCGGTTCCATGCCGCTCTCCAAATAGATCGCCCCAATTACGGCTTCCAAGACATCGGCCAACACGGATGCGCGCCGTCGCCCGCCGGCCATTTCCTCGCTTGGGCTGAGCTCGATCTCCGACGCCAGGCCAAGCCGCAGGGCCGTCTCGGCCAAAGGGCCCTCCTGAACCACGCTTGACTTCGCTTTGCTCAGCATGCCCTGGTCCCAGGTTGGGTGATGCTCGTAAAGAAATTGCGCCACGACCAACCCGAGAACGGAGTCACCAAAGAATTCAAGTCTTTCGTAGCTTTCTTGTACCGATCCGGCGGCTGAGCGGTGGCGCATCGCCAGGCGAAACAACTTTTCATCGCGAATCGGAATCGACCGAGGAATCATGAGAACCGTTCTTGGACAAAGCGATCGATACGTCGAACCGCTTCTTCGAGGTGTGCCTCGCTGCAGGCGTAGCTGAGCCGCAGGAATCCCGGTGCATCGAAATACGTCCCCGGCACCGTGGCGACGAGGGCTTCATCCAGCAGGGCCTCCGCCAATTCGACGTCGCTTGCGATCTGCCGCCCCAAAACGCCGCTGACATCGGCAAAGGCATAGAACGCGCCTTTGGGCATCTCGACGCGAAAACCCGGCACACGCTGCAGCGCGCTGACGAATTGGTCACGACGACGCTCAAAGGTTTGCCGCATGCTCGCCACCTCTGATGGAGGCAACTCCAGGGCGCGAATGGCCCCCATTTGGGCAAAGGAGGTGGGGTTGCTGGTGACTTGATCTTGCAAGTTGCTCATCGCCTGCGCGATCTCAGGCGGCGCAGCGCAGTACCCAAGCCGCCATCCGGTCATGGAAAAACTCTTGCTGAAGCCCCCGACCGTGATGGTCCGCTCTGCGATGTCCCGCCCGAGTGCAGCCGTCGACTCGAAGGCCACCCCATAGGTCAGGTGTTCATAGATCTCGTCAGAGATGATCCAGAGGTTGTGGCGCAGCGCCAGCATGCCCACCGTTTTGAGCGTCTCGCGGTCAAAGACGGCGCCGGTCGGGTTGCAGGGACTATTGACCACGATTGCCCGCGTGCGCGAGGTGACGGCCTCAGACAACGCCTCGCGGCTCGGGACAAAGCCGTCTTTCTGCTCTGTCCGGACGACGACGGGGATGCCGCCCGCCAGTCGCACTTGGTCCGCATACGTCGCCCAATAAGGCGCAATCAAGATGACCTCGTCGCCTGGCTCGACCAGGACCTGCATCGCGTTGAATACGGAATGCTTTGCGCCGCAGCTGACGACCACCTGGTTGGCCTGGACGTCCAGGCGATTTTCTGCGCACAGCTTCTGGGCGATGGCCTCGCGCAAGGCAGGCAATCCGGCGCTCGGTGTGTACTTGGTGATCCCGGCGTCCAGGGCGTCCTTCGCCGCTTGGCAAACGGCATCAGGCGTGTTGAAGTCTGGCTCACCGGCGGCGAGGCTGATGACGTCCAGACCTCTCGCCTTCATGGCTTTGGCTCGGGCAGTCATCCCAAGAGTCGGTGACGGCGAAAGGGCGCGAGCACGGGTCGCCAGCGGAGGCAGGGTCACGAGGGGATTATAACCGACGCGCTATAATGCCCCGGACGCCCAAGTCCCCTCCGGCGGCATGTCGCAAGCGCCTTTTGGTTCCACATCCCGTCATGGGCTCACGATCACCTTGATCGTGTTGGGCGTGCTGACGGTCCTCGCGTTCTTGCTCCACGTTGGCATTGGGGCGTACTTCCGCCTGAGCCCAATTCAAGTTGCCCAAGAAGTGCTTCGCGGCGATGTCGGAGGCTCGGATGCGATCAACAACGTGATCTGGCGGCTTCGGCTTCCGCGGGCGGCAGCGTGCGTTCTGGTCGGGATGATGCTGGGCTTGGTGGGGTCGGCATTTCAGTCGCTCTTTAGGAATCCTCTCGCCGACCCGTATCTGGTCGGAGCGTCCTCTGGCGCCGCGGTCGGGGGCGCGATCGCCACCGTGGCGGGGTGGTCAGCCCTGTTCAACGGCTTGGCCGTCGGTCTTGCGGCACTCATCGGTGGATTGGCGACGCTGGCGGTGGTGATCGCCATCGCCTCGCGACGTGGGCGACAAGAGGTGACCACCCTGCTGCTCTCCGGCGTTGTGGTGGGCTCGATGCTGGCGGCGCTCTTGGCGCTGGTGCTTCTGTCGGCGGGGCAAGACACGAACCGGGTTTTGCGCTGGCTGATGGGCAGCATGACGCCCATGTTTGCGCCGAAGCTATGGGTCCTCCTTGCCGCACTGGTCATCGGTGCGCCGATCCTTTTGCGTGACGCGAAAGCTCTGAATTTGATGGCGCTCGGCGAGGAGACCGCCCGGCGGCTCGGAGTTGACGCCCATCGCGTCAAATGGCGGGTGCTCATCGTCGGGACTGCGATGACCTCGATTGCGGTGGGCGCCGTGGGCATTATCGGCTTTTTGGGATTGGTGTCGCCACACATCGCGCGGCGGCTCGTGGGCGTCGACTGGCGGCGCTCGCTGCCCGTCTCGGCCTTGGTAGGAGCGGTGCTGCTTTGTCTGGCCGACCTCGCGGCGCAGCGTCTGGTTCCGGACGTCGAGCTTCCCGTTGGCGCGGTGACCGCGATCTTGGGCGCCCCAGCGCTGCTCGTTCTGATTCGTCGCAAGGATTGACCACAGGTCGCTTCGTCTGGCTAAACTGAACATGCATGCGAATTGCCATTGCCGGATTGCTTGCCTGGGGATTGGTTGGACCCGGATTCGCCTACGCCTTGTCGCAGGATCGCGTCAATGCCATGCGGACCGACGCGGGCGCGACGCTGCTCGGTCCCCCGAAGTTGGTGGCGACCGGGAAGGTTCACGGCATGGCTTGGTCGTCTTCGGGCAAGCAGTTGGCCGTTTTGGTTCAGGATGGGCAACTCAGCCGCGTTGGGGCGATCCGTGCCCTCGCGGGTAAGGAGCCCGAACCGGCCGAGGTCGCGCCGATACGCCTGCTGGTGTACGACGTGGAGTCTGGGGTTTCTCGACACGTCGTCAACGTCGATCCCCACACGGAGGAAATTTCCCTCATGGCGTTTCCCGAGGGCAGCCCGGCGCTCATTTTTTTGGCCCGCGGCGCACGCCAGAACCTCGACGGGACGACGGGCGAGTATGCCCTGATCGGTCGGGCCACCGCGAATCAGCCTGGCTTTACCACGCTCAAGCGGATGGAGTTTTCCGCTGCGGGCTGGCATTGGGAGATGGTTTCCGAGTGGGCCCAAGGCGGCGCCGTGGAAGTTGCGCCCGAGTCGGTCCTTCTCGCCAAGGGTTACGCCACGGGAACGGTGGAAGGGCGCGACATGGGCGGCTTGACATTGATCGCTTCGCCAAATTTTCCGGCTGCCTACATCATCGAAGAGCGATTGTCTGACGCACGCATCGAGATGGCGGATGGACGTCTCGTCCGCGGAGGCCAAGGTGCGGCGGACGTCTCGGTCGTCTTGCGGGACGGTTCGGTGAGGGCGGCTTCTCCCAGTAAATGGAGCGTCAATGAAATGGTCCGTGCGGGCTGGAGCAAAACCGGTGACCGGCCCATCATTCAGGTTGAACAAGTGCGCGACGGAAAGCTCCACACGCAATTCGTTTCGGCCGACGCCGCCAATCCAGCGGCGCTGTACGCTGGTCCCACGGAAGCGATGCATGATTTCATTACGCTGCCGGCCGGTCCGATCAAGGGGAATTGGACGGTCGTTGAGCGGGGAGCGGCGCGTGCAGCCGGACAATCGTTCTGGCTTACGAGCCAGCACAAAGGCAAGGAGGTCTCGACTTTGGTGACGCCCTTTGCACAGTCAGCCGAAATCGCGGGAAGCGGAACGGCGGTCGCCTATGCCAACGCAGAAGGCTGCTTCGTCCGCGACGTCTATGCCTTTGACAACGATGTCGCCGACCACATTGCGCGCGAGGCGGCCATGGACCATGCCAAGCAAGTGGGTCTTGCGCTCCTGATGTACGCTGCCGATTACGACGACACGCTGCTACCCGGCAGTGATCTCGAAGTCGTTCTGCCATACGTCAAAAACCGCGAATCTCTTGATCGATTCGTATTCACTTTCAGTGGGACTCGCAACATGCGGGACATTCAGAGTCCGTCGGAGACCGTTCTCGGCTACGTTCCTGGCCCTGGCGGACGGGCCATCGTCCATGCGGACGGATCGGTGCGCTGGCGACCGGACCCCTAAAAGAACCGGAGGCACTTCATGAAACTGATGACACTGTTGGCAGGATGCGTCGCCATCTCAGGGCTTGCCGTCGATCTCGCGGCGCAGGATGCGTTGATGCGGCGGGCGCGCAGTCAGCCCCAAGATCTCGTGACTGCGCTCCAGGTGGGCGGCAAGTTCATTGCCATGGGAGCGCCCCAGCTGGTCGCCGCGGGGCAAATCTCCGAGATGGCGATGTCCCAGGACGGGCGCTTTGTCGCCGTGGTCGTTCGCGAGACGTCCGGTCGTCTCGAGGACGTTTTGGCGCTGCTGACCACGCCGCAGGGCCAGCCTCGTCCCGGGGTAGCCCAAGTGAGGCTGGTGGACACCTCATCAAAGACCAGTAAGACGCTCGTGGAGTTCAATCCCGTGCAAGAGCAGGTCGAGAGTCTGGCCTTTATCGGGGCCTCGCCGAACCTGGTGTTCGTGCGACGCGCCATGGAGATGTCACCCGATGGCCCCGTGCAAAAGGAGGCGTTCTGTCGCGCGGACGCGCGGACCGGCACGATGGAAGTGCTCCGTCGGGTCGAGGGACTGGGCAACTCCATTTCCACTGGGATGAACCGGCGAGTGACCCACGACAATGAGGAATATGACGTCCCGGTCTACGTACGGGCCTTTGTTCGCGGGCGCTTCGATTCCGACATCGTGCAGCTGTTCGTGCTGCCGGGAGCGCCGGTGGCCGTCCTTTTGGAACAACGGGTGGTCGGAGCGGCGCCACCGGAAGGTCGCAACGTCGCACCGGTTTCCGCGTCGTACACGATATCGGGGACGGTCGCCCACCTGATTCCGCCGTCTGGCCCCATGCGTGCGGTGCCGATTGACCGGCAGATGACTCAGCCTGCGGTCGTTGAGTGGACTCCTGAGCCACACCGACCGTTGCTCAGCTATCTGATGTCGCCACCAGGTGGAGGCGCGTCGCGTCGGGAGACCGTCGAAATCGAACCGGGTTCCGGCGCGGTGCTCAACTATGCGGGTCCAGCCGTGCCATCCGGAACCGCGGTTGCGAAAGACGGACCCCTTCGCGTCGTCATGGCCCCCAACCCCGTGCGGTTCCAAGACGAGCCCGCCCCCTTGGTCGCGGCGTGGCTGCAATCGCGTGGGGACCAGCGATTCCACTCCGCGCTGATCGCCTCCTCGGCATTTCGAGCCGAGCTTTCGCCGACGGGGCAGGCCGTCTTTTACGTGTCGGCGGAAGGCGCGTTTATGCGGCCATTTGTCGAGATTCCTGCCGAAGCCCTTGCCGCTATCGAGCGCACGGAGATTCTTTCCCAGGCCAAGCAGGTGGGCACGGCCCTGCACATTTATGCAGCCGACAACGGCGACAAGTTTCCGCCCGACGGCAGCGACCTCTCGGTGCTCGATCCCTACCTTCGCAATCGCGCGGTGCGCGAAGGGTTCGTGTACACGTACCGTGGACCGCGAGAGCTCACCCAATTGCAGAACCCATCCCAAACCGAAGTGGGCTACATCGAAGGGCCCGGAGGGCGGGCTGTGGTTTATGCGGACAGCTCGGTGCGCTGGCGACCAAACAACTGATCGCTACCAGTACAGGCTCGAATACACGTCAACCGCCTCGGCCCCGATGATGCGGAGTCGATCTTCTGGTTTGGGATCAATCGGGCTGTGGGCCTTCAGGTAGTCGACCAGAGCGTCGATGTCAAGCAGGCCGGTATCGACCCGCTTGCCCGGGGCGTTCTTGAGCGTTTCATGACCATCGCCGCCGTTGGCAATGAACGAGTTGATGGTGACCGTGTACGTTGCGTTCGGGTCGATCTCCTCGCCGTGGAGCTTGGCCTCGACCAAGCGCGAGCCTTCGGGGCGCGTGATGTCGCCGACGTACTTGAATCCTTTCGAGACGTGCAACAATCCGCCCGCGTTCGGCAAGCGGCTGAGCCCGTGCTCCAGTGCGGCGCGGAGTTCGGAGCCTTTCAACTCGAGCACGACCAAGGTGTTATTGAACGGCTGGACGGTGATGGCTGAACCATAGGTGATTGTGCCGGGCTCGCACGATCCCCGAACGCCGCCCGCGTTCATCAGCGCTACAACCGAACCGGATTGTTTTGTCGCCTCCAGTTGCGCGTCGGCAATGACGTTCGCCATGAGGCTCTCGCCGCGCCGAGTGTTTCCGGTCGGGATGCCATTCGGCGCCTCGGCCACGGGTGCGTTGGCCACCGCCACAATGGGCCGACGAAAGGCGGCGACAAAGTTGGCGATCGCGGGCTCCTCGGGAAGCGCCGAATCGACGACAAAGGGGAGTTCGTTGGACCAGGATTTGAGGTCTCCATGGCCATCGAAGGTGACCTGACATCGGCCCAACAGGAGCCCCCAGCACCACGCCTGCAGCACGACGGCAGGTTTGCCTTCGGCATTGCGCGTTTGGGTGGGATACGGTCCCATCGAGCCTGGAAAGTCGCTGTTGTCGTACTGGCCGAGCAAGGTGTGGCTGTGGCCGCCGATGACCAGCTGCGCGCCACGTATCTCGCGAATCAGGTCCAGATCCTCGCGATATCCGAGGTGAGTGAGCAGGATGACCTTGTCGATCCCCTGGGCGCGGAGGGTGTCCACCTCAGCTTGGACCGAAGGCACGAGTGGCTTCATTTGGATGTTCGGCCCGGGTGACGCGAGCTCGAAAAGGCTGGGCACGATGGAGCCGACGATGCCCAGCCGCGTATCCGCCACTTCCAGGACCGTCGATGGCTTGACAAGGTCGGCCAAGAGCGGTTCCCGCGTGCAGTCCAGATTGGCGGCCAGCATGGGGAAGTCAGCGCGCTTGGCGAATTCGGCGATGGCGCCCGGGCCCTTGTCGAACTCGTGGTTGCCCAGCGTCATGGCTTGGTAGCCGATGGGGTTCATCAGCGCCACATCGGCCAGCCCTTCGTACACGTTGAAGTAAAGCGTGCCTTGGAACACGTCTCCAGCGGAGAGAAGCACGGGGTTCTTGTCTTCGCTCATCCGCGTTTGGATGAGGGACGCCTGCCGGGCGTAGCCGCCGTATTGGTTCTGCCGCATGGTCTGCGGCTCGACGCGGGCGTGCTGGTCATTGGTGAACAGCAGGGTGACCGTCGTATCGTCCGCTTGAGGGCCCTGCAGCCGCTTGAACGTGTCGGCATAACTGATCAGGGGCATGGCGCTGATGGCGCCGGCTGCACGAAGAAAGTCGCGTCGCGAAAACGAGGTGCTCATGGTCAGGCTCCCGAGGACTCAATATACATAACGATCATGGGTGACGAGTTAAGGGCAGATCAAGACCCTGATCCGGCGGCTCGGATCAGCGCGTTGAAGACCAGCTTGAAAGTGCCATGAGGCTGCGCTCGAAAGAGCAGCTCCGGACCGCACAGCACCACTCGACCTTGGCCCATGGGAAGATCCAGAACGGCGGCAGAGCCTTGCAGCGCCTCTTGACCCCAGGCCCAGCCGGACCGCAAGGGCCGCTCGGAATCGAAGAACATCGCAACGGCTTCCGGCAGGTCTTGCGTCAGCCTGAACGCGGGGGAATTGTCGAACATGACATCCACCCGATCGGGCATCCCAACTGTGAGGGGTCCCTGCTCCACCTTCGCGTTGAGTACTGAGCCAGGGATGTAGAACTTGGTGTCGGGGAGCGGCCGCTCACGTCCGTCTTCTCCGACCTCGACGAGTGCGCTCGTGACGGGGAGCCCAAAATGCCGCGACAAATTGGTGGCCGAGGTCCCGATGGCGATGATGTGGCCGCCCTGCTCGACGAACGCACGAAGCTGGGGGATGGTTCTCTCTGACGTGATCTGGCCGATGCGGCGTCGGAACTCCTCCGGTACAGTGGGGTCGTTCGCCAGTTGGCTTTCGGCCTGGCCACCACCCCCTCCTCCGCCTCCCGTTCCAGGAATCGCTCCGGTTGGGAAGAGGATCACGTCGTACTTTGCGCGCAAGTTTCCGGCGTCGAGATCGGGCGGATACACAACGTCAAAGGCAAAACCGAACTGCTCAAGCAGCCACCGGGTCCAGCCCGAGGGCATTGACCCGCCGTAGCGGTCCCATAACGCGATGCGGGGACGATTCAGGGGTTCGACTGCCGCGGGGGCGGTGGAAACCGCGGCAAAGTCGCCCCACAGCGTTGGGCCGCGACGATCATCCATGAGGCGATCGATTCCAGCAGCATCGGCGGGCACGTAGATCGAACCCGTCGGCCACGTGCGGTTCCGCTCGCGAAACGGAGCGGAAAGGCGGAAGACATTCATCCCAAGGCTGAAGGCACGATTCGCGAGGTGAAACCCGTCGTTAGCAGTCGAGAGGGCGATGATGCCCACCGGGTTCGCAGCCGGGGCCAGCGATCGCGGCGTTGACGTCGCAAGCGGTTGGGTCGGCAGCGTTACGGGTTCGAGGAGCCGCTGAAAGACCACGCCCATTTGGTAGGCCAGTGTGTATCCCGCGTTGTCGTACGGACGAATCGGCGGACCGCCTGGGTACTGAAACTCATTCGGATAGTCTTGAGGCTCAAACATATCCAAAACGTGGGGCCGATAGGGCTGGTCGGCGCGAATCACGAGGGACCCAGCTGGAAACCCGCTGGCGGATTGGGTCAGCACGTGGGCTTCGACGCCCGTGATCATGAGCTTGTCCACAAACTTTCGCGCCGTTGAAAAGTCCGGCTGATCCGATGGGATGACGTAGATGCGGGCATCGCGCAAATCGGGCCTCGTCAGGGCCTCCGCGCCCAGCTCGTCGATCCGGCTCGGGTACCGCGTCCAGTGGTCGCGCGACCCCCTCGCGATGGCGTTCTTGGCGCTGCGATAGACGTCCATCAGGACTTTTTCGCGGAATCGGCTGGCGTAGTCGAGAATCGCGTAATTCGCGCTAACCTCGTATTCCAGCGATTGGCGCATCCGCCACGGTCCAGCGTCGACTGGGCTTGGCAAGTCAATCGAAGGGATTTGGCGCGGCTTGAGGAAGGGAACCTGGGTCGGGTTGGGGCTCCCAAAGGTCTCGGTCAGAATGCCGATCATGTTGTGGAAGTAGGTCGTGGTTCGGAGTCCACCGTTCCACCACGCGGAAAAGCTCGCGCCATTGCGCATGACCGTGCCGGCCTTGCCCTCCGAGATCAGGCGGCGGTGCATGTGGATGCCGACTAAGTCGGTCCCGATTTGTACCAGTGGGTCAACGTGATAGTTAAACGGATTCCGAAATGGCGGAATAAACATGATCGTCCCGGCCGGAGACGTCTGGTGGTGGTTGTAGACGATTTGCGGGAACCACTCGCGGTAGAGGACCCGATTCATGTTCTGGGTCTCTTTCATGTTCGAGGCGTAAAAGTCGCGGTTGTTATCGTGGCCGATGTACTTCTGGTAGAGGACCGGCACCCCATTGAGCGACCGCTGGCGCGGGTTTTCGCGGCGCATATACCAATCGGAAACGAGGTCCATTCCGTCGGGATTGGCGTGCACGAGAAGGACGATGCAGTCCCGCAAGATTCGTCGATTCTCCGGATCGTTGCGGCTGACCAGCTGATAGGCGGTCTCGATCAGCTGCTGGGCGCCTAGCGTTTCGGTCGCATGGAGTCCGCCATCGATCCAGACCACGGCTTTGGCCGTCTCGGCCAGGGCCTCGGCCTCGGCGTCGCTCGAGAACGTGCGCGGGTCGGCAAAGCGGCGACTGTTCTGACGGTGCTGCTCCAGGGTGGCGAGGTTCTCCGGCGCGCTGATGTAGGCCATGTACTGCTCTCGGCCCTCTTCGGTTTTGCCGATGGAAATCAGGCGGATGCGATCCGAAGCCGCTTCCAGCCGCCGCCAATAGTCAACCAGCTGGGTGTAGTTGGCCAGCATGTAGTCGTCGCAAACATCGAAACCGAGAACTTCCTTCGGGGTCGGGACTTGGGCGAGCGCCGTTGCCGCCAGCGCGAGCGCCAAGCTTGCCGTGAGCGTTGGACGTCGAAGCATGAACCAGTTTGCCCGATTCAGCGCACGGTTGGGTTGCCAAGGGCTAGCATCGCTCCCCCGCGCACCCCAATGAAGATCGTCCCCTTCCACACGATGGGCGAACCTTCGGCGTTCGCGCCCAAGTTGATGGTCTCCGTGGGGTTGCCGTCTTTGTCGGTGAGCAAACTCTTGCCGGTGCGGGCGTCGACGACGTGCCCGGCCCCTGCAGAGTCGGCGGCGAACACCCGTCCCCCAACCGCGATGGGAGAACTCCACGCGAAGCCGCGCAGGCGTCGCTCCCACTTCAGCTCGCCGGTCTTGACGTCCAAGGCGATCAGCCTTCCGCGACCCCCGGTGGGGTCGTGGGCGGTGGTGTAGAAGATCAGGCCGTTGTCCCAATCCAAGGCCCCGGTCGAGAGAACGCCGCCATTGAGCGGATAGGCACGGCCGTTGCCTGCCGGGATGCTCGCGGCTTTGAAGGTGTAGGCCCAGAGTTTGCGGCCCTGCTGGTCAAACTTGATGACGGCGCCGGTCGGGTTCGCCTTGCCTGCCGTGCGATCCACCTCGCGCGCGCCGTAAAGGTTGCCGTCGGGGTCGAGGACGAGGGTGGCGTCAGCGTCATCACCCAGGTCGAAGAACTTGGTCGGCTTGAGGGTTGCCGCTTCCATATCGAACTTCCAGACCCCGCCGTGGTTGTCCGATACAAAGCCTGTGGAATCCCAGACCGCGATGGAGGACTCGACCCCGGCAGGGCCGAGCGAGACCTTCTCGACTTTCGGCTGCATCGACAGGCGTCCGGTTTGGGCATCCCATCGGGAGTTGAGCGCCACACGGTACAGCAATCCGTTCTCGGCGGCGTGAAAGAGCGTGTCATTGAGGATCAGCGCATTGCCATCGCTGAGCGGCCATGTCTTCGGCGCCTTGGGGTCTTTGCCGGGCAGGTTGAAGAGCTCCTTGCGATTGGTCAAGTCGTAGGCGCGATAGGCGGGCTGGCCCACCGGGTACCCCGCGCCGGTGTAGACCACCGGGTAGCCCCGCGGATCGAGGGTGATGGTCCCCTTGATCGGGTAGTCATACGGCATCTTGATCGGTGGGCGGCTGGCGCGCCCGCTGCCCGCCTCGATGAAGTGGATCTGGCCGTCCAGACCACCCACGATAACCTCCATTCGGGGGCCTTTCTCGCGGTTGAACTTCATGTGCTCTCGGGTCTCGGCTGGCCAGTCGACCAAAATCGGCTGCCCGGTCCAGCCGACGCCGGCCCACGATCCGCCGGGAACACGGCCAATGGCGTAGCGCCAGAGCACCTGCACGTGGCCACTGGGAATGGGTCCTTCACCCATGTAGTTCCGCTGAGGGTTCCCACGAAAACAGGTGACCCCCGACATGGCGGAATTGACGGGTTTGCCAAATCTCGTGCCAGGCCAGAGCGTGTTGCTCTCTTCGATCGGCGTCGGCTTCTCCGCTTCCGACGAGGGCCCGTCAGCGGTCGGCGCATGGTCACATGCGGCTACCAACCACAGAACCACGGCCGCCGCGCCACACCACCGGAAACAAATGCCCACGCCTATAAAGACGACACTACCCGCTGGGCGGTCGGCGGCGACGGATCGGCGACCCTCGATCCAGTGTGGACTGTGGCATGACGACCTGCTGGGCTCGTGCGGCTGAAGGTGGCACTCGGGGAGAGTGCACGACACCGCAGCCACATCACTCGGGTGTGAGCTTGGCTTCGAGTCACGTGTCAGAAGTCCGATTGCTCACGATACTGGACGGCTTCGGCCAGGTGAGGCACATCGACCTCCGATGACCCCGCCAGGTCGGCGATCGTGCGACTTACCTTCAAAATGCGGTCAAACACACGTGCCGAAAGGTTCATGCGCGTCATCACGGCCCGCATGAACTCTTCGCAGGCCGCCGACAGCGCCGCTTGCTCCCGAATTTCCCGTGGCGTCATTTTGCCGTTGAGCCTCGACGTGCCCAGCCGCTTGGCCTGCACCTCGCGGGCACGGACCACCCGCTCACGGATGACCGCGCTCGGTTCGCCATCCGGCAAGCCCAGCAGTTCCTCGGGCTTGAGGCGCGGCACCACCACGTGGAGGTCGATGCGGTCCAGCAATGGCCCGCTGATCTTGGCCGCATACCGTCCGCACTGTGCCGGGGAAGACACGCACTTTTGTTCGGGATAGCCTTTAAACCCACACTGGCATGGGTTCATCGCGCCCACCAGAATGCACTCGGCAGGAAAGGTGATGGACGAGTGAACCCGTGCCACCGTCACGACGGCATCCTCGAGCGGCTGGCGCAGCGCCTCCAAGACCTGGCGGTCGAACTCCGGCATCTCGTCGAGGAACAGCACGCCTTTGTGCGCCATCGTGACCTCGCCGGGTTTGGGGACTTTGCCGCCTCCGACAATCGCTGCGTGCGAGGCGGAGTGGTGCGGGGTGCGAAACGGGCGTTCCCAAATGAGGCCCTGCCGGTCACGATGCTCGCCCGCGCTGGAATAGATGCGGGTCACATCGATGCTTTCGTCGAGGTTCAGCGGAGGGAGAATGGTCGGCAATCGGCGCGCCAGCATCGTTTTGCCTGACCCTGGTGGACCCGACATCAGCAGGTTGTGTCCGCCGGCCGCCGCAATTTCTAGGGCCCGAATCGCTCCGCGCTGGCCCTTGACATCTGCGAAGTCGACGCCATAGTCAATTTCGCGAGGTGGTCCGGCAACGGCGAGCACCGTCGGATCGATCGGAGCGACTCCCGCGAAGTGACCGACGATTTGGGTCAAGCTGTCCACGCCATAGACCTCAAGACCTGGCGCGATTGCGGCCTCCATCGCATTGACTTTGGGAAGAAAGAGCTGCGTGAAGCCCTGCGCCAGGGCCATGAGCGCCACGTTGACGGCGCCGTCGATCGGTCGCAGCACGCCGTCCAGGCCCAGTTCACCCAAGATGAGCGCGCCGGCCAGCCGCTCCCGAGGAAAGACGCCGTGTGCGGCCAGGATGGCCATCGCAATGGGGAGGTCGAGGGAAGGGCCCTCCTTGCGGATGTCGCCGGGCGCGAGATTGCAGATGATCTTTCGGAGAGGAAACTCAAGGTCGCTGTTGCGGATCGCGGTGCGGACGCGCTCCTTGCTCTCCTCCACGGCCTTGTCGGGCAGACCGACCATGACGAAGAGCGGCTGCCCAACCTGGAGGTCGACTTCAACCACAACCGGCAACGCCTCGATACCCACCAAGGTGGCGGTATGGGCTTGCGCGATCATGCCGCTACCGTACCCTTACGAAGCCGCTTGGTCTTCCTCGTTGGGCAAAAGTGAGGCAATGTAGTTGATCTGGCCCTCGTGATACGCGCCGTTCCAAAAGTGAAGGGCAAGGCAGTCGGCCATGGTGTAATCCTTGGAGAACGGCACTTCGATGAGTTCGGCATAGTCTGCCGGGTCGAACTCAACGAGGAATCCCGCAAGCTTGTCGATGTTTGAGTTCGCGATCCGCTCAAGTTCGTCGAGGTCGGTGATCTGGCTGCGCTTTTCCATCCACGCCTTGTTGACGTCCTTGCTCCATGACAGCTTTCGGCTCTGATAGACGTCCCAAGTGACATCCATTGCGGTGGCGAACTCTTGAAGCTGGTCCAGCGCCGTCCTGGCGCCCGGCGCGGGGCTCCATTCGAGACGATTCGGCGGGAGTTTGCGGGCGGCCGCAAACGTATTCGCGACTTGTTTGCGAGTCAGGTGCAAGAGAAGCTCGTGGGCGTTCACACAAGGCATGATACGCGAGTCAGGTAAGTTCGCCCCATGGCCGACGACGACAAAGTGTCGGAGTTCGTCGCGCCTTCCACAGACGCGTATGAACAGGACTTGGACCGGCTGGCCGAACGCGCCAAGCAGGCTCGAGCTGCCCACGAGTCGGGGCAGCAGCACGAAAGTCCGGCGACCATCGACCGCGCATTCTCGCAATCACTGGCGAAGGGATTGTCCATGGCGGCGACGGTCATCTCCCCCCCGATCCTGGGTTGGGGAGTTGGCCGCCTGCTCGAGGAGTTCGCGGGGACGGTGAATGCCGCGACGCCCGGAGCACTCATCGGCCTAGGGCTCGGAATCGTAGCCATCATCACCCGGGCTGTTCGCGAGAGTGGCGATTGATGCTGACGGTCAGCCGGCGGTTTTGGTGGGGAGTTCTGGCGAGCAGCCTTTTGGGGTGCGCGATGGCATGGCTCTTCTTTCCGAACGCGACCGCCAGCGGCTTCACCCTTGGAGTCACCACGATGTCCCTCAACATGGTGGCACTGGGAATGTTGATCGCAGCGCTGGGAGACTTTGCGCGCGACGGACGCTTATCGCCGGCCGCCTTTATGCGCGGGGTCTATGGGGGGCTGCTGTTCACATCGTCCATCGCCGGGATGGCAATCGGGGTCGAAACCTGGGGCGACCCCGCCCGGCACCCCTTCGCAGCAGGAATTGGTTTGGTATACTTGCAGGCCGTTTGGTGGGCTCTTGCATCAGCGAGAGCGACTACGGAAGGGCAAGGTGGATTTTCTACGGATCGGACCGAATCTGATCGCGGCTGCTGAAGGCGGCCACGGTTCCGACAGTCATTTTCTTTCCTACGCCGCCGTTTACGTTTTGACCGCGATCTGCGTGGTCAGCCTGTTCATTTTCTTGCAGATTGCGAAGAAGGGGTTCGGTCCGCGTGTGTTCACCAACGGCCCGGCGAAGCTTTTTGAGCAGGCGTACCTTTTCGTCGAGAACCTCTGCCTCTCGATCATCGGTCCGGAAGGTCGCCGGTACACCACGTTTATTTTCACCATTTGGGTTGTCATCTTCATTTCCAACGTGATGGCGCTCTTCTTCCCGTCGGCGCCAACGGCGGACTTGAGTTTCAATATTGGGCTCGCGGTGGTCGCGCTGGCCTACGTGACGTATGAAGGGATTCGGATCAACGGGTTCGGCCACTTCATCGGACACTTCTTCGGGCCGAAACTGCCGATCTATTTCGTGCTGATCTCGATCATCATTTTTGTCGTCGAGATTGTCAGCTACCTCATGCGTCTGGTGTCGCTTCCGCTTCGCCTCTACGGCAACATTGAGGGCGGCCACATGGCGGCGGACGCGATGTCCTCCATCGTGAAGTTGGACATCGCCGGCATCATCTTCAAGCTGCCGCTGGGCGCGCTGCTCTTGCCGATCAAGCTGCTGACCGTGATCGTGCAGGCATTCATCTTCGTCTTGCTCACGTGCGTTTACATCCAGCTGCTGATGCCGCACCACGACCATGACGAAGAGCACGGGCACGCCCCTCATCCCGAGGGAGCCCACTAGCAACGATTTCCGCTTTCGGAAGAAAACAGGAGAAACTAAACAACCATGATTGGAATGATCAACGCCCTCGGCGCCATCGGTGACAACTTTGGCCTCGGAATCGGTATTGCGGCGCTCGGCGCAGCGATCGGAGTCGGCCTCATCGGCTACTCGGCCATGCAGGGTATGTCCCGCCAGCCGGAAGCCATCGGCAAGATCCAGGTCGCGATGCTCATCGCCTTCGTGTTCGTCGAGCTCGTCTTCCTCTTGACCGTCTTTATCGTCCCCGGCTCGATCAAGTAACTTGGCCTCCCATTGGCGGCGGTGGCGTTCTCACGCTGCCGCCGCAAAGGGGCGTATCCAGACCTATGTCCGTAAATCAGTCCGTACCACGCAAGTCGCCTTGGCCTGGCGTCATCATTGGCGTCATTCTCTTTGCGGTCGGAAGTTACATGAGCGGTAACTTCCACCCTGAGTTCCTTGAGTCGCTGAAGGCTCAGGGCTTAGAGGTCAATCTCGGCAAGACGGTCGCCTCCATCGGCGTCTTGATCGCGCTGTTCCGGGTGATCGAGTTCTTCTATATCGTCCCGCTGCGCGAGGCGATGGATGCTCGGAACAACTCGCTGGAGCGCACCTTTACGGAAGCCGAAGACCTCCGCGCCGAAATGGGTCGCATGCGGGCCGACTATGAGCGACGCCTCGCCGAAAGCGAGTCGGCTGCCCGCGAGCAGATCCAGGCCCAGATTCGCGAAGCGCAAGCGCTGAAGGAGCAGCTTCGTGTCGAAGCCGTCGCCCAAGCGGACGAGCTGCGCAAGAAAGCGATGCAGGACATCGAACTGCAGACGCAGCGCGCCATCAACGACATTCGTGTGGAAGTGGTGGACCTGACACTCAAGGCCACCGAGAAGTTGCTGGGACGAAGTGTCGACGACGAGGCAAACCGCAAGCTCCTCCAAGAGTTCCTCGATACGGCGGAGGTCGCCCGGTAGCGTGGACGAAAGGGTCGCCACCCGTTACGCTGGTGCGCTCTTCGGCGCCGCACGGCAAAAGGACGCCACAACCGAAGTGGAGGCCGACCTTCGTGCCATCGTCACCGTCATCGAAGGTGACAAGCGGTTTCACGACCTTCTGGTGAACCCCGAGGTGGGACGTGACCGTCTGAAATCGATCTTTGAGCGTTCGTTCTCGGGCAAGGTGCATCCGCTGGTCATGGCGTTGCTGAATCTGGCGGCCACGAAGGGGCGTCAGCCGCTCTTGGGTGCGATTCTTCGCGAATACACGCGCATGCGCCGCGATCACGAGGGCGTGGTTCACGTGCGCGTCACGTCTTCATGGGAGCTTTCGGACGACGAGCGCAACCGCGTCCTGGAGAAAGTGGCGGCGATCTCCGGAAAACGCCTTGAGCCAGAGTTCGTCGTCGATCCGGCGCTGATCGGCGGCTTGACGGTCGCCTATGAAAACCTTGTGTTGGACGGTTCCATTCGAGGGCACTTCGCGCGCCTCTCGGAAGACCTTCGTTATAAGTTGCTGAAACAAGCCTAAGTCTTACATCTAATCATCGTTATGGCTATACGACCGGAAGAAATCACATCGATCCTCGAGCAGGAACTGCTCGCCTTTGAGCGCAATGTCAACGTCGAGCACGTGGGCACGGTGTTGCAGGTGGGTGACGGTATCGCTCGCGTGTACGGCTTGCCCGACTGCCAAATGGGAGAACTCCTGGAGTTTCCGGGTGGCATCATGGGCATGGCGCTGAACCTTGAAGAGGACAGCATCGGCGCCGTCTTGATCGGTGAGGACAGCGGGATCAAGGAAGGCGACCCTGTTCGCGAAACCGGCCGTATCATGGAAATTCCGGTCGGTCGCGGCGTGCTGGGTCGCGTCGTCAACGCGCTCGGTCAGCCGATCGACGGCAAGGGCCCGATCGACGCCACCGAGTTCCGTCGCCTTGAAGTCAATGCCCCCGGTGTCGTCGAGCGCCAGCCCGTTACCGAGCCACTCCAAACCGGCATTCTCGCCATTGACGCGATGATCCCGATCGGTCGCGGACAGCGCGAGCTCGTCATCGGTGATCGCCAGACGGGCAAGACCAGCATCTGCGTCGACACGATTATCAACCAGCGCACCACGCACCAGCCCGGCGAGAGTCCGGTCTACTGTATCTATGTCGCGATCGGTCAAAAGATGGCTAACGTGGCGCGCGTCGTTGACACCCTGACCGCCTACGGCGCGATGGATTACACGACGATTGTCGTCGCTTCGGCGGCCGACTCGAACGCGATGCAGTACCTCGCCCCATTTGCCGGCGCCGCGATCGGCGAGTTCTTCCGCGACGGCGGCGAGCATGCCTTGGTCGTGTACGATGATCTTTCCAAGCACGCCCAAGCCTATCGCGCGCTGTCACTTCTGCTGCGCCGCCCGCCCGGACGCGAAGCCTATCCCGGAGACGTTTTTTATCTGCACAGCCGCCTTCTGGAGCGCGCCGCCAAAATGTCGGATGAGAAGAATGGTGGATCGCTGACGGCGCTTCCGATCATTGAGACCCAGGCAGGCGACGTTTCGGCCTACATTCCGACGAATGTCATCTCGATTACCGACGGCCAGATTTACCTTGAGCCGGACCTGTTCTTCGCGGGCGTCCGCCCCGCGCTGAACGTCGGCATTTCGGTTAGCCGCGTTGGCGGAAACGCCCAGATCAAGGCGATGAAGAGCGTCGCAGGAAAGCTGAAGCTGGAGATGTCGCAGTACCGTGACGTTCAGGCGTTTAGCCAGTTCGCATCGGACCTCGACAAGGCGACGCAGATGCAGCTGATCCGCGGCCAGCGACTGACGGAGCTGCTCAAGCAGGACCTTGCTTCACCCATCGACGTGATTGAGCAGGTGGTCATGGTTTATTCGGGCACGCAGGGCCTTTTGGATGACATTTCCAACGAGCAGGTCGCCGACTTTGAAAAGAAGCTGGTCGCCTTCATCAAGGACAAATATCCGGACGTGTTCGAGACGCTGCGGGTCAAAAAGGCGATGAGCCCCGAGGTCGAAGAGACACTGCAGAAGGCATTTGCGGAGTTCAAAAAGCAGTACGCCTAAGGCGTAGCACGCGAACGGCATGGCGACGCTCAAGCAGATTCGACAGCGAATCAAGACGGCGAAGAACATTCGCCAAATCACGCGGGCAATGAAGCTCGTTGCCGCCGCGCGACTGCGCCGCGCCACCGACCGCGTTCTTGAGGCGCGGCCGTACAGTGAAAAACTGCGCGAGATCATCGTCGAGATGGGATCGGCGGGCGAACTCCCTGCCCATCCGCTGATGGAAAAGCGGCCCGACGTCAAGCGGATCTGTCTGATCGTGGTGACCTCGGAACGCGGGCTGGCGGGTGGCTACAATACGAACCTACTGCGCAAAGCCCATGACTTCGTGAAAGAGCAGTCGGCAGAGGTCGTGATCATTTCCGTTGGCAAGAAGGCAACCGGCTTCTTCAACAAGCAAGGCAAGCGGATCGTGCTGTCGCTCCCGATGGACGCCGCGAGCGCGAACTTGGACGACGCCAACCAAGTGGCCAACACGGCTCGCGAACTTTTCGAGAGCGGCGAGGTTGACGCCATCTACGTTTGCTACAGCAAGTTCTACTCCGCCATGCGACAGGTGCCCCAGGTGGTGCAGCTGCTTCCCATCGAACCCCCTCAGCAAGAGGGCGGCAGTCACGGCCCGAACCTCGACTTTCAGTTTGAGCCGGACCCGTCAACGCTCTTGAATACCTTGTTGCCGCGGTACTTTTTCACCCTGATTTGGCAGGCGTTGCTGGAAGCAAGCGCAAGCGAGCACGGCGCGCGCATGACCGCAATGACGAGCGCAACGGATAACGCGGGCAAGATGATTGAGACACTGACGCTCAAGGCCAACCGCGAACGGCAAGCTGGCATTACGAGCCAAATCATGGAAATCGTGGGCGGCGCCGAAGCGTTAAAGGGCTGAACCTGATCGGGTAGAAGGGGCCATGTCGCCCACGGCTCTTGCCGTCGAAGTTTTCCATGCCGCGCTGGAGCGCGCCAAGTCCGCGATGGCCGAGGCGATCGCTTCGCAGGTCCAAGAGCTCAGCGGTCCCGTCTCCGTGCTGGCGTTGGGGAAGGCGGCGCCCTTTATGGCTTGGCATACCCGGGCCGCCCTCGGCGAGCGTTTCGCCGAAGGTCTGCTCATCACGCCCTACCCGGTGGATTCGGCCCTTGAAGGGTTCAACCAAATGGTAGGTGGCCATCCTATCCCCGACACCCCGTCGCTTGCCGCAGGCGAGGCCGCGCTCGACTTCGCGCGCCAAGCAAAAGGGAACCTGCTGGTACTGCTCAGTGGCGGGGCGTCAGCAAGTGCCGAGGCCTTGGCGGACGGCGTGAATCTCAATGACCTGCAAGAGCTGACCAACCTTTTGGTGAAGAGTGGACTGGGCATTCGCGAAATCAACGTAATCCGCCAAGCCGTCTCGCGACTAAAAGGGGGCGGGCTCCTGCGGGCGACAGGGGCCAAGAAGGTCATGACGCTCGTGATGTCCGACGTGGAGGGAAACGATTTCCGCACCATCGGCTCTGCTCCATGCCTTTACGTCCCAACAGATCCACCCATTCTGGATGAAATCCTCGATCGAGCCGGCGTGGGGACCGATCTTCAGACCAAAGTTGTCGCCGCCGCCAGAGCGAGAGGTCATTTTCCAATTCCAGAAGCCAAGCACGTGGTGATCGGCGACGCGGACCTGATGGCTGAATGCGTCCGACGCGCTGCCGAAGATCGCACCCTTCGCTGCGAGCGCATTCCGGGGTTCTACGCTGGAGACGCGGCAGACTGGGGTCGGGATGTGGCGCTGCGACTCCTCGCGGCAAATGGCGATGTGATCGTTCAAGTCGGTGAACCGACCGTGCGTGTAACTGGCAACGGCAAGGGAGGAAGAGCTCAGCACGCCGCCCTCTCGGCCGCCATTGCGCTTCGCGGCGCTCCTGATGTGGCCATCTTCGTTGCCGGGACCGACGGGATCGATGGGCCAACCGACGCGGCGGGGGCCGTCGTTGACGGCACAACCGCCAGCGACCTCACGGCGGCAACGGAGGCTCTGCAAGCCTGCGACGCCAATCCGTTTCTCAACAGGCGCGGCGCTCTGCTCCGCACAGGCCCAACTGGCATCAACCTGAACGACGTTGCCCTCGCCCTCACCAAACGGTAAGTTGTCCTACTCCAGCAACTCCGGTGTCCAGCCCCAGGGGACGTAGGTTCGGTCAAAGGAGCCATCGTCGTAGAGATCCACAAGGGCAATACCCGGGGCAAACTCCTGGTTGGGCCCGTTCCACCAGCCGCCGCTGACCGCGCCATCGCAAAAGTAGGTGACGCCGTTATAGTCCACGCGGTCCACCAGGTGCATGTGTCCGGCAATGCAAACCTTCACCTGCGGGTTCGCGGCAAAAAGCCCTTTGATGCGTCGCGCGTCGAGGTGCATCCATGCCCCGGGCACGACCCAGTTGCCCGTCTTTTCGTTGTCGCCAAGGAAGTAGCAGGTCGACGACAAGATGGGGATGTGGGAGAGCACCAGGGTCGGCGTCGTCTTGGGCGTGCGTGCCAGGTCTTCGGTCAACCACTCGAACTGGGGCTCATCCAGCCGTGCCTTGTATCCGCCGCCCTCCTGGATCTCGACTCCTTCGATGACGACGACGTGCCACCCGTTGCGGTCGAAACTGCGATAGGTTCGCGATAGCCCAAGCACGTCGCAAGCCCATTGCCGGCCGTAGAGCTTTTCATTCTCTTCCGTCTTTCCCGGGCCGTTCCAAATGTCGTGGTTGCCGATGCAGTGCTCGACTGGGATCGAGTTGTGGTCGGCAAGCACCTTCAGGAACATGTCCCACTGAAGCTTGGTGCGCGCGTAGTCCGCACCGAAGGCATCCATGATGAGGTCGCCACCCGTAAAGATGACGTCTGGCTTGTCGGAGAGACCGTTGACGAACTCCAAGCACCGAGCCATGCCTTTGTCGGCATTGCGCTCGGGCTGTACGTGGATATCGGTCAAGTGGGCGATGCGCAGCGCGCGCTTTCGCACGGGGGACACGGAGCCCAGCATGGGGGCGGCAGCGGCGGCCACGCCGGCACTCATAAACGTTCTGCGGCTAATTGCGTTCTCCATCGAAGCCTCCTCACGTTGGGGACCCTACCCGAAGGAGCGTTGAGAAAAGATGAAGGCGACGGTAATGCCGTCACAATAAGGAGATGCTGGTCCCCATGACTCCGGAGTCAGCCGCAGCGGCCGTTGCGGCGATGCGCGATGTCGCCGCACCGGTGACGGACTTGGATCGGATAACCATCGAAGCCGCGTGGCGTTTCCTCTTCGGGCAGGACACCCCCCTCAACGTGGACTTCCTGCCGCCGTTCGACCCCGCACCCCTGCAATCTGAATCGGAGCGTGCGCAGGTGGCCCATGCCGTCGCGGTCATGCCCTTTGTCGATGGGAAGCTCGATGCCGAAAAAGCCAGCCGCGCCGCGACGATAGCCGCCTCGCTCGGCGTGAATGACGGCGCGGCCACGGCACTGCACGAGGTTGCCGCCCACCAGCTCAAGGCGGTGCTCGCCTGCATGATTCGAGAAAACGTCATCAGCCTGCACAACGGCCCGGCCCCGGACGAGGACGATATGGCGTACTTCTTTCCCTACCGCAACGCGCCCGACCCAGGGCTCGTCGCCCGGCACGAGGCCCTGGCCGACCTGCCGGTGGGGACCCTTGGTCGGGAGTACCATGCCTTCTATCAGCGCAACCAGTTCGCCTTTCCCGGCGACCCAAATGGGCTCACCATCGAGTTTGCGCACCCTCACGACACGACGCACCTGCTCAGCGGCTACAACACCGACCCCCACGGCGAATTGCTGGTCAGCACGTTCACCGCTGGGATGCACCCGGAAAACTCCGTGGAGGCGCACATCTTGCCCGTCATCTTTAGCTGGCACTTGGGAATCAAGCTGAACGACGTTGCCAAGAGCGCGGTCGGCTCATTTGACCCGGAGGCCTTTTGGCGCGCCTGGGCCAGGGGCCAGAGGGTGACGACGGACGTCTTCGCGCCCGGCTGGGACTTCTGGGGCGCCTGCGAGCGGCCCCTCGCCGAGCTGCGAGAGGCCTATGGCGTTCCAGCGCCGTAGCGTCCTACAGTCGCTTGACCCGAATGTTGCGAAACGCCACCGTGTCGCCGTGGTCCTGGAAGACCAGGTGCCCGCTGGGGCGTCGCGCATAGTCCGGCATCGAGGCGAACTTGCTCTTGGCCAGGCGCTCCAGCCAGTCCGGCGAGTCGATGGTGTATTCGACGACTTTGCGGCCATTCAGCCAGTGCTCGATCGTCTTGCCCCGCGCGACGATCCGGGCGTCGTTCCACTCACCAACCGGCCGCACGACCCAGAGCGTCGGTGCGTTCATGGCGTAATTCGACCCGGCCGAGGTGATGGCGTTTCGCCCGTCGGCGTGGCGCTCGTCATCGAGGATCTGATATTCGGGCCCGGTTTCCCAGGGAGCGCCACGATCTTCCGTGGCACGGTACATCACGCCGCTGTTCGCGCCATTGGTCACGCGCCATTGGAAGCGCAGATCAAAGTCGCCGAAGGTCTCTTTGGTGGCGAGGTCGCCCCCACCCACGCCAGGCGTGAAGACGAGCGCGCCGTCGCGTACGGACCACCCGGCTGGGACCCCCTCGCCGCGCCACGCCCGGAACGCATCCAGGCTGCCTCCATCAAAGAGAGCGACGAAGCCTTCGGCACGCTCGCTCGGCGACATCGTCGGCGGTGCAGGCGGAGTGGCAACCCCAACGCGGCTCGACGGGATGACGTTGACGGTGGTCCATGACTCCGTGGTCCAGAGGTCGCGACCAGCAGCGGACTGAATGGCTGGGTTCAATCGGCAGTAAACCACGCGGTCGGGCAGGATACCGTCGATTTCCAGGAACACTTTTCGTCGATCCGGGCTCCAGCCAAGCGCCTTGACGGGCAGGACCTGCTCATTGACCTTCGGTCCGCCATAGGCCTCGGTGGGGACATATTGCCACTGGCGCACGGTATAGTCGCCGGTCGCGTTCCCAATCTCGGCCGCGACCGGCTCGGTGAACTCCAGCTCCAAGCCGTTGCCCATCACGCGAACGGCAAGGACCTCAAACGTGGGCGCACCGGTGTAATCCAGTCGCTGGAGTCCGTAACGCTCTTTGCCCTCTTGGCCCCAGTTGCCGGTCGAGCCGATGCCACCGACATAGAACGAGCCGTTCGGGCCGACGATCACGCGGTTGACGCCGCCCTCGAGCCCCTGGGTAAAGCGGAAGACGGTGCCCTGAGTGACGCCGTCGATCGTCTCGAAGAACACGCGCTTCAAGCCGCCGTGGGTGACGTCGCCATGCACCATCTGGCCCTTGTAGGGGCCATGCGGGAGCGCGGCGGGCTGGCTCGGCGAGTTGCCGATCTCACCTTGCGGAAGCCACACGATCGGCGGCATCTCCTTTCGGTCCTTGTCACCGACGGGATCCACCGCGCGAGAGCCGAAGAACGCGCCCGGCTTATAGAGCATGACCTTTGACGAGGGGAGCCAATCGCCCTGGTTGTCCGTGACCACGATTTCGTTGTTCGGCCCCAGTCCAATGCCGTTGGGCGTGCGCAAGCCGCGTGCGACGAACTCATACGTCCCCTTCGGCGAGATCTTGATGACCGTTCCGCGATCCGGGTTCTGAGGCTGCGTCGTCGCGCCGCCGGGGTTGATCGCGACGGCGAGGTTGCCGTAGAAGTGCCCATCGTGGTAGACGAGCCCAAAGGCGAACTCGTGGAAATTCGACGTCACGCCCCATCCATTGGCGATGCACTCGTAGTAGTCGGTGACCTCGTCGCCGTCGACATCGACCAAGCGCGTCAGCTCTTGCTTTTGCAGCACGTAGATCTGCCCGTCGACGACTTTGATGCCCAGCGGTTCGGCGAGGCCAAAAGCGATGCGTTTGACCGAGATGTTGTTGCC
This sequence comes from Fimbriimonadaceae bacterium, assembly GCA_046292875.1. GTDB lineage: Bacteria > Armatimonadota > Fimbriimonadia > Fimbriimonadales > Fimbriimonadaceae > JBKBQD01. The sequence continues at coordinate 247,482 of JBKBQD010000002.1, read as the reverse complement.
TTCCCCGGTTTGGACCCCGTCGAGCACATAGACTGCGCCGTCGGGGTCCCAAGTGCACACGACCATGCGGCCGTCGGGGAGAAAGTCGATGCCGCCGACTCGCGGTCGAAAGGTTTCGGGCCGGATCGTGACCAGCCGGTAGGACGGGTGGACGTCTTCCAGCGGCCGGGTGTCGCCCGGCAGGCTGCGCATGAGCGGGTCGAGAATCGCTTTGCGACCCGGCGCCGTTACGCGGACCTCGTCGGCGATGGTGGTAAAGGCGGACTCGGGGACGATCGACCATTGGGCGTCACCGGGCTTCTTCCACGCAAGCGTCACCCGCTCGTCGCCGCCTTGCTCAAAGTGCTCGATGAGGATCGGGTGCTCGCCGGCGTCCAGCCGGAACTTGCCGGTTTGCGAGGTCGAGCTTTGCAGACCATCGTTGTCGACGATCTTTTCATCGCGAATAAAGAATACGGCCCCGTCATCCGAGGTCAGTCGGAACTCATACTCGCCAGGCTGGGTGATGTTGAGGAATCCGGTGATGCGCGTATAGAAGCGGTCGGTCAGTCCCCCGAAGGCTTCGGGCCCGCGCAGGTCGACGCGTGGAATGACGACGGACACGTTGGGCGATTGACCTCCGACCAGCGTCGGAAGCTGGTTCATGTCTCGGTCAATCCAATAGACACGCATGGCGAGGCCGGGCATTCGCGGCGGGTCTTGCGGCCCGCGGAGCGACGCCCAGAGCTCGGCGCTGTCCACCACGGGAGGGCCGTAGAGCACGCGGAATGTGGTCTCGCCAATGGGAAGGCGAAGGGTCACGGGCACAATTTCGTGAGCGTCGGCGCCCTCTCCGATGCGGCGTCTTGCACCGATAGTGACCTTCGCGTCGCCGGTGGTCGAAATCGAGGCGGGCGGCGCAAGCGCCCGGTCGGCGAATACTTCGGCGTCCAGACTGAGCGTGGCGCCTGCGGGCAACGCCGTGACCATGAACCGCCGCTCCAGGCCGATGTTGGATCCGCTGCGCACGACCTCGGGCGTTTCATACACGTCGACAACCCGATCGCCGCTCAAGGGGAACTGAAAGTGAAACTGCACCTGGCCCCGGATGATTCGGTAGCCCTTGAACGTTGGACGCACGGGCTGCGCCGAACTGGGCAGCGTCAGCGACCAGACGGGTTTTTCGATCTCGCCACGCTGGTAGGCCGCACCGATCGAGGTGGGTTGCGGGCCGTGCGACGAGGTGTAAACGGCGCCGTCGAACTTGACTCCGCCGTTCCATGCCTTATAGAGACCGCAGTTCGTGGCGTCGTAGGCCACCCATAGGTTCTCGTCCAGAGCCACGGTCGCCATGCGGGCGTGATTGTCGAGCACGGAGCGGAAAACCCATACATCGCGCGGTCGCGTGTGGGCGCTCTGGTGGGCAAGGACGGCCGGAGTCGCGAGGATCGCGGCGGCAGCGAGAATCATGTATGAAATGTTACTTTCGTGAGGGGCCTTGTGGCAGGAGGTCACCCCCGTATCGCAGAATCGAGGCGCGATGGGCTGGGTGGCGATGTGCTGTGCCGCAGTGTTGGCGAGCCAGGCGTCTGGGCCAAGTTTCGGGGAGAGATTGATGCAAGACAACAAAGACGCACGCATGAGTTGGTGGCGCGAAGCGCGTTTTGGAATGTTCATTCATTGGGGGCTTTATTCGATCCTGGCGGGTGAGTGGCAGGACAAAAAAGGCGGGGAATGGATCATGGAGACGGCACGCATCCCGGCTTCCGAATATGAACCCTTGCTGAGCCAGTTCAACCCCGTGAAGTTCGACGCTGACGACTGGGTCCGGATGGCCAAGGACGCCGGGATGAAGTACATCGTCATCACCAGCAAGCATCACGAGGGGTTCGCGCTCTGGGATTCCAAGGTCACCGAGTGGGACGTCATGAGCACGCCCTATGGTCGCGATCTGCTTCAGCAGTTGGCCGATGCGTGCGCCCGCGGCGGTATTCGGCTTTGCTTCTATCACTCGATCATGGATTGGAAGCACTCAGACTATGAGCCACGCCGAGCCTGGAACGACACCGCTACTGGCACGCCGAACATGGACCGCTACGTCGACTGGATGAAAGCGCAGCTGAAGGAGCTGCTCACCGGATACGGGCCCATCGGCGTGCTGTGGTTCGACGGTGAGTGGGAAAACACCTGGACCCACGAGCGCGGCGTCGATTTGGACGCGTACATCCGCAGCCTCCAACCGGAGATCATCATCAACAACCGCGTGGACAAGGGCCGCTCGGGCATGGCCGGCATGACGATCGACGACAAGTTCAAAGGCGACTTCGGCACGCCTGAGCAAGAGGTCCCGGCCACGGGCTTCCCAGGCGTGGACTGGGAATCGTGCATCACCATGAACGACAACTGGGGCTATGCCCGGTGGGACCAGAACTGGAAGTCCACGCGGTTCCTCATTCATCAGTTGGTCGACATCGTGTCGAAGGGCGGCAACTATCTGCTCAACATCGGTCCGAAGGCGGATGGAACGTTCCCCAAGGAGTCCGTCGAGCGTTTGGCCGGCATCGGGCAATGGATGCGCCGCAACTCTGAATCGATTTACGGCACCCAAGCTTCACCCTTCAAGCGGTTTGGCTATCGCGTGACCCGCAAGCCGGGCCGGCTCTTTGTGCACGTGCCCGATCGACCCTCGGGGCCGCTGGTCCTGACCGGTCTCAAGAACGCGGTGACGTCCGCGTGGGTGCTGGATGACGCGAACAAGGAACTCCTGAAGTATTCGCTGGAGGATGGGTATCCGGCGATCTATCTCCCAGAGAATCTTGCTCAGGATTCGGTCGTCGTCGTCGAGATCGTCGGCGATCCCGTGGTGGAAGACGTCCCCTTGCGCCAGGCCGAGACCGGCGAGATCGAGCTGCTGGCGCTCGACGCCGAGGTGAAAGGACACTCCGCGCGCTTGGAGCAACCCAATAACAACATCGGTTATTGGACGAATGCGGCCGACACCGTTTCCTGGAGTGTCGAGGTGCGCACGCCCGGCAGGTTCACCGTGGCAGTGGATTATGCCTGCGCGTCAGACTCGGTCGGCAGCAAGGTGGCGATTACGATCGGCGACCAGACCCTGCACCTCACGACGGAATCAACAACGGCGTGGGATCACTACCGGACCGTCGAGATCGGCCAGGTCGAGATCAAAGAGCCCGGCATGCTGACCGTCACGGTGACGCCGGTCGAGAAGCCAGGGAATGCCGTGATGAACTTGCGCCGGGTGAAACTGACGCCTATCCGCGCATCGTGACGCCAAGATAGACTCCGGGGCGGCCGCCGAGTGACGCCGTATTGCCGAAGACGTGGGTCACGCCAAGGCCGTTCGTGAGTCCGAGTGTAAAGCTCGTCCCGTGGGTATGCCGAGGCTGGTACGCGACGCCAAGGCCATAAACGGCGGTGCGCCGCCTCCGGCCATTGCCGGGGTCGACATCGTTGTTGCCCCGAACCATGAGGGCAAGGTCAGCCAGCGCGGACCATTCGGTTGAGAGTCGCGCTTCAAGGCCGCCTGTGAGCGCCATGATCGAACTGCCGCCCCGCCAAAGGGCCCGTGCGCCGACGTAGGCCGTCGCTTGCTGGCTTGGAATGGCATAAACCGCCTCGGTCGTGAAGAAGGGCCGGTTTTGGGCGGGTGTGTTTGGGAAAGACAGGCCGCCGGCAACCGTCAACCCCTTGACCTCGGGAAAGGCATAGCGCACATTCGCCTCAAAGTCCGTGCCGCCATAGCGGACGCGCGGACCGCCCTGGTCGAACGTCTTTCGCGACGAAAGGGTGGTGCGCAGCACTCCAGTCAGCCCGTTGGCCATCCCGAAGTACCCGCCGAGGCTGACATAGGTGTTCTTGCCGTCCCCGGGCATCAGCCGGAGGTCGCTGTCAAAGACCCAAGCGCCGCTGGGCAGAACGGCGTTGGTGTCGGTGTTGATGAGCGTCATGCGCTCTTGGGCGCCGACATGCGTGGCGGTGACGACAGTGGCAAGGGCGATCAGCGTGCGTTTCATGGCAACTGTTGGCCCGGGCGGTGGAACGCCCCGGGCGCAAGACATCTTGACGGATCACGGTCGGTCGCGTTTCGTTGAAGTGAGCGCCTAGTCAAAGCGAATGACGCCGCGCCGCGACACGCCGGCCAGCATGTCGGCAAAGGCCAACTCGATCTGATCCAAAGAATACTCATGCGACACCAGGCGGTTCAGAGGCAGACGCCCATCTCCCATCGCTCGAGCATAGGTCACGAAGTCGCGATCCGGGATCCCGGTGCCGTAGTACGATCCCCTCACCGTCTTCTCTTCGCGAACCAAGATGGCGCCGGGAAGATTGGTCGCCGTGCCCATGGGCGAGAGGCCGCTGAACACGATCGTCCCACCGGGTCGGGCCGCTTCCAGGCATCGCTCTTGCACTTGGGGCAAGCCAACCGCCTCGAACACAATGTCTGCCCCACGACCCTCGGTCAGTTCGCGAATGATCGCCAGCGCGTCCTCTGGCGACGTCGCATGAGTCGCACCGAGGTCGAGTGCGGCCTCGCGGCGCGAGGCCAAGGGATCCACGGCAACGATGGGATGTGCACCCGCCATCTTTGCGCCCATCACGGTCGAGAGTCCGACGCCCCCGACCCCGAACACGGCGACCGCGTCACCAGGCTGGGCTCCTGCTGTGTTGAGGACCGAGCCGACACCGGTCATCACCGCGCAGCCAATGAGCGCGGCCAAATGCGGGGGAGTCTCGGGCGGCAGCTGCACACAAGACACGGCGGGGACGACGACGTAGTCGGCAAAGGCGCCCAGCGCGCAGTACGTGTAAACCGGGCCGTGATCGTCGGATAAGCGCGTCGAACCGTCCAGCATCGTGCCCGCCCAAATCGGGCCGACATACGCATCGCAAAGGTTCGGCTTGCCATGCTGGCAATAGAAGCACTGACCGCAGTAGGGTGCCCAGCTGAGTGCGACCAAGTCCCCGGCTCGGACGTGAGTCACGTCCGGTCCCACGGCGTCAACCCATCCGCACCCCTCGTGCCCCAGCACCACGGGCAAGGGGTGGCGCGTATCGCCCGTGACCAAGTGCCAATCCGAATGACACACGCCGCACGCGGCCACCTTGACGCGAACCTCTCCGGACCCGGGAGGCGCAAGGTCCAGAGTCTCAATGCGGATCGGACCGCCGACTTTGCGGAGCACGGCAGCGCGGGTTGTCACGACCATTGCCCCAAGTGGACGCGGCAGCGATAAGGGTAATCCACCGTTCCGCCGTCCGCATGTCGGTCGAAGATCTCACGCATCCCGCGGGAGAGTTCGTCGAACCCTGATTCGCCCGGGCGAAGGCCATAACTGGCCGAGCCGAGCCTCGCCACCAAGCCATCGAAGTCGAGGCGATGGCGGTGCGCCACTTCAAAAAGCTGATAGGTCGGTCCGATGAACGCTTGCAGGATCTCATCGTTGACGAGCGATTTCCAAGGCGCCGTAGGCTGATCCAGCCGGGAAAGATACGGAAGGTACTCCTGCAGGAAGGGAGAGGACACACGGTCGGCATCATTCCAGATGAGGGCTATCCAGCCGCCGGGCCGAAGAATCCGGCGGAACTCCGGGGCGGCGCGATCGCGGTCGAACCAGTGAAACGCTTGGCCCGCAGTGATCAGGTCCACGGAGCGATCATCCAAGGTGGTGGCTTCGGCCGGAGCCGTGACGGCGCGAAAGTTGGGCGCGTCACCGAAGCGGGTCTCCGCGACCTTGAGCATGGCCCCGTTTGGCTCGACAGCGACGACCGGGTTGCCGGCATCAACAAACAGGCGCGTGAGGAGTCCGGTTCCAGCGCCGAGGTCGGCGACTTGCCAGGTTGAGTCAAGGCCCGTGCGGCGGCTGAGTTCGGCAAGGATTTCCGCCGGGTACCCGGGCCGTGCTTTCGCATAATCGCGAGCACGGTCAGAAAAGATCTGCTTCGCGTCGAATTCTGGGACGCGGTCCGTGCTCACAATGTTTCGGACCCCCGCTCTCTCAAGGCAGCGACGACCTCGCGAACGGACTCGGGCTGGTCTTTGTTGCACACGAGCACCGCGTCGGCGGTGACGACCACGAGCAGATTGTAGGCGCCGCTGACGCAGGTGACGACATCGGGCGCGTCGTTATAGACTACACAGTCTGCAGAGTGGTGCAGCACGCAGTCGCCATAGGCCGAGTTGCCGCGCGTGTCGGTCTGCAGGTATCGCGCCAGAGCGCCCCACGTTCCCAGATCGTCCCATTCAAAGTCGGCTTCCACGACAAAGATTCGGCTGGCGCGCTCCATCAGCAGGTAGTCGATGGAGATGTCGGGCAATTCGGCGAACACCCGTTCGGCGCCCAGAACGTCGCCGTCGCGGATAAGCGGCGCCAAGCGATGGATGACGTCCAGATGTCGCGGCGCGACGCGGGCCATCTCATCCAGGAAGACGGTGAGCGGCCAAAAGAACATCCCGCTGTTCCAAAGAAAGTCCGGCGCAGCGGCATACTCGCGCGCCAGATCAGGCGAGGGCTTTTCATGAAAGCGCCGGACCGGGTGGGCCCTCGCCCCGTGAAGCTCGATGGTTTCGCCCAGGTCGATTTCCAGATAGCCGTAGCTGGGATCGGGGCGCAGAGGTCGCACGCCGATGGTCACGATGGCGCGCTCACGCTCGGCGAGTTCAAGGGCGGCCTCGATATCACGCCGAAAGGCGTCGGGGGGCTCGATGCGGTGGTCCGAGGTGAGGACGGCGATCGTGATGCCTTCGGGCTCGCCATGTTCGGCCAGCAGGGTGGCTGCCAGCCACGCCAGCGCTCCGGCGGTGTTCCGACGCAGCGGTTCGGCTACGACCTGGACCGGTACGGCATCGTTCACCGCTGCCTCAAGCTCGCGGGAGGTGACGACCAATGTCTGCTCCGCCGGAAAAATCGGCTTGAGTCGTCTCACGGCGTCGGAGAGAAGGGATGAGTTGGAGCCGGGCAGAACGACCAACTGTTTGGGCCGCCGTCGCCGCGAAAGGGGCCAGAATCGCTCGCCCGAGCCACCGGCCAGGATCGCCGCGTATCGACGTGTCGCATGCATATCCCGATTATGGAGTCCCAAGGCGTTCCGGTATCCTTGTCTTGATTCCGGAGGGATGGCGGAGCGGTCGATCGCGCCTGTCTTGAAAACAGGAGTGCCGAAAGGTACCGGGGGTTCGAATCCCCCTCCCTCCTCCAGATAAATCTGGGTTCAATTGGGGCATGAGTGCACCGGACGTCGCCGCTCTTCGCAGTGGCATCGAAGCCCTTTTCGATTTGGCCCCCGACTATTACGAGGACGAGCATCTCGCTCTCTTTCAAGCGTTCATCGACGCATTGAATCACGGTCAGGTTCGTGCGGCCGAGCCCGATCCGAGCGAGCCAACGGGCTGGCGCGTGAACGCGTGGGTCAAGAAGGGCATTCTGCTGGGATTTCGCATGACGACCGTGGTCGACATGGGGATTGGGGGCGATGGTCAGCGCTACCTCGACAAGGAGGCATTCCCGGTCCGCAAGATCCGCGTGCGCGACAAGATCCGCGTGGTACCTGGCGGGTCGGCGATTCGTACCGGTGTTTATCTTGGCCCTGGGGTCACCTGCATGCCACCGATGTATATCAATGTCGGCGCCTATGTGGACGAGGGCACGATGGTGGATTCCCACGCCCTGGTTGGGTCGTGTGCGCAGATTGGCAAGCGCTGCCACCTCTCCGCGGCGGCCCAGATCGGCGGTGTGCTGGAGCCGGTCGGCGCTCACCCGGTGATCATCGAAGACGACGTGATGGTCGGCGGCAACTGCGGCGTCTACGAGGGTGCGGTCGTCAAACAGGGCGCGGTTCTCGGCAGTGGGGTGATCCTGAATCGATCGACCCCGATCTATGATCTACCGAACGAGCGGGTCATCGAGGCCGGAGAAGGCTCGCTGGTGGTGCCATCCGGCGCGGTGGTCGTCCCTGGCTCGCGCGCAATCCAGCGCGGGGTCGGCAAGGACTGGGGCCTTGCGCTGGCCACGCCGATCATCGTCAAGTATCGCGATGACAAGACTTCGATGCGCGTTCAGCTGGAAGACTTGCTGCGCTGAGCAAGGGCGTAGAATCAGACAAGAATGGCCAAAACGCTTTTTGACAAGGTTTGGGACGCCCACGTGGTCACGTCCTTGCCCGATGGAGGGGACCTGCTGTACATCGACCGTCACCTGGTTCACGAAGTCACATCGCCGCAGGCGTTCGATGGCCTGCGTGAACAGAAGCGCAAGGTGCGCCGACCCGACTTGACCTTTGCGACCGTCGATCACAACGTGCCCACCGATGGGCGTCCGATCGACGAATCGACACTGAGCGGCAAGCAGCTGGCCGCGCTGAGCCGCAATTGCGCAGAGTTCGGCATTCCCTTGTTTGGCTACAAAGAGGCCAAGCAAGGGATCGTCCACGTCATCGGCCCGCAGCTCGGCATTACGCTTCCGGGTTTGACGATCGTGTGTGGCGATAGCCATACGTCGACGCACGGGGCGTTCGGCGCTCTTGCGTTCGGCATTGGCACGACCGAGGTGGAGCACGTTTTGGCAACACAAACCTTGCGCGCGCCCAAGAAGCCCAAGTCGCTGGGTATCCGCATCGATGGCGCGCTGCCCCCCGGCGTGGTGGCCAAAGATATCATCCTCGCGATCATCCGCAAGCTGGGCGCGGCAGGAGCGACCGGCTACGTGGCCGAGTACTACGGGGAGGCGATCCGCCGCCTTCCGATGAGCGGCCGCATGACGATCTGCAACATGTCCATCGAGATGGGTGCTCGAGCGGGGATGATTCAGCCGGACGACATCACGTTCGAGTTTGTGGGTGCTGAAGACCGACCCTATGCTCCCAAAGGCCCGTCGTTTGACCAGATGGTGAACGAGGCACGTTCGCTGCGTACGGACGATTCGACGGCCTACGATCGGCATGAGGCACTCGAAGTGCACGAGCTCAAGCCCCAGGTCTCATGGGGCACGACTCCGGCCATGACCGTGGACATCGATGGCGTCGTTCCCAGCCCGCGTGACGCCGGCGAAGAGCGGGCGCAGCGCTACATGGGACTGTCGCCCGGCACAGCGATGCGCGACCTGAAGATCGATACGGTCTTCATCGGCTCTTGCACCAACTCGCGGATCGAGGACCTGCGCGAGGCGGCTCAGATCGTGCGCGGTCGCAAGGTGGCTTCGACGGTGCGCGCCATGGTCGTGCCGGGGAGCGAAGCAGTCAAGCGACAAGCCGAGCAGGAAGGGCTGGACGCGATCTTCAAAGAAGCCGGATTCGAATGGCACCTCGCCGGATGCTCCATGTGTCTTGGAATGAACGGCGACATCCTCATGCCGGGCCGCCGAAGCGCCTCCACTTCGAACCGCCCGTACGAGGGTCGCCAGGGACCGGGTTCGCGCACGCACCTGGTCAGTCCGATAACGGCGGCCGCAACGGCGATCACCGGGACGCTGGCCGACCCGCGCGCCTTTCTCGGCTGAAACGCTACGGTTTGTATTGAACATAGGTGAAGATCGAGAAAATTCATGCAATTTGGCGTTGGGTGGCTCTCCATCGCCGGGCCGCATCATTGCGAAGTACCTATCGCGCAACGGGAAAGAGTCCCTTGTCTTGTCGTTGACCCGTTCAAGCCCGGACCTCGGGCCAAGACAGGACTTCGACGACAGAGTCGACCGTCGCGGTGGTGAGCGGCGCGCGCACTTCGGGGCTGCTGATTGCGCCGATCTCGCAGAGGGCCCGCTTGTGAGACGCCGGCTGCGGCAGCTTTCGGATCGTTTCGATCATCGGCTTTAGCAGAGCGAACTTCGCTTGAGCAGATTCGCGCTTTCCGGCGAACCAATCCTGCACGACGGCGCATATCGGGAGTGAGAGCACGTTCGAGGCCCCGCTGATCGTTCCCGACCAGCCGGCCCTCAGCGCATCGAGCAGCAGCGTCTCATCGCCGACAAAGAGTCGCTTGTCCCCGGGGATCGCCTCGCGGAACTGGGCAAGGTTCTCTGGCTGGCCGCTGGAGTCTTTTGCTCCGGCAAAGTTGGGATGATCCGAAAGGCGGCCGAGCAGATCGGGCGTGATGGGGACGCCGCACGCTCTGGGATGGTTGTAGACCAGTACCGGCGTGTCCACGGAGTCCAGGAACGCGCGAAACCAATCCGCCAAGCCGTCTTCCGAGGCGGTCTTGAAGTAGTAGGGCGGCATGACCAGCAGGGCGTCGACGTGGGATTTTTCTGCCTGCTTGGCCGACCAAATGGCTTCGCTCAGGCTCGGCGTCGCAATGCCGAGGATGACCCGCAGCCGACCGCGATGGGGCGCCGTGTCGCGCACCAGGTCACGCTTCTCAACGGCGCTGAGCGATGGCCCTTCGCCGTTGGTCCCGGCAATGACCACGCCTTGGCAGCCATGGGCTTCGTATCGGGCCATCAGCTTCACCATTTGGACGGCGTCCGGCTGCCCTTTGGCATCAAACGGCGTGACCGAAGCAGGATAGACCCCCGGCTCGATCATCGCGACCCCTGGGCTGCCTGCTGCGCCAGGCGGATGAGGATATGGGCGTAGATCTTGGCCGCCTTGAGCAGGTGATCGACCTTGATGCGCTCATCGGTCTCATGTGCCTTGCCGTCGCCCGGCCAAGACGTGCCGACGCTCACCGTATTGGGGATCGCCCGGGCATAGGTGCCGCCCCCCATGACGCCCGGCGCTTTGTCAATGTCCGCCTCCTCGCGAACGACGTCACAAACGGTTTGGATCAGCGGGTGCTCGAGCGGAAAATACAGCGGGGCGGAGTCGGTCGCTTCGTCCACCCGCAATCCAGCCGAGAGTGTGTCGAAGTACTTTCGGGCACGTGCGGCCAAGTCATCGCCGGACCAGGTCACCGGGTATCGCAGGTTGAAAAGCAGCTTGAGCCGGTCGCCGGAGGTCTCGATGACGCCGAGATTCGAGGTCAGGCCGCCGCTCGGTTCATCGGCGCCGTCCACCCCGAGGCCAACACCGCCGATATGGGTCGCGTTCATGAGCTCGCCATAGATGTCCTGCATGGCGGTAGGAGCGATCTCATAAAGAAACCGGAAGAGCCGGGTTGCCGCGGAGTCGCCGAACATCGGCATGGCGCCGTGCGCAGCCTTGCCGACCGCCGTGATCTGCAAGAGGTCTTCGTTCCAGGTCCATGTGACGTTTCGGTCCCAGGATTCGGCCAGCTTCTCGTCGATTTCCGATCGTATTTCGGGTGTCACGCGAACGGTGGCAGTGGCCTGGTCGATCACGATGTTGGGCCGCTGGCCCCCCTCGCATGAGACCAGCGCCAGGGGGCCTTCGGGCAGTGGGGCGGAAACGTACAGGTTCATGATGCCCTTTTCGCCGTGGTAGCAGGGCCAGCCGGAGTCGGGCGCAATGCCGAAGGTGGGAACTTCCTCCGATTCCATATAGCGCTCCACACACTTGAACCCGGATTCCTCGTTGCAGCCAAAGACGATGCGGACCCTTGCGCCGAGATCGGGACACGTTTCCTGAATGGCGCGCACCGCGAAGAATGAGGCCATCGTGGGGCCCTTGTCGTCGGTCGCGCCGCGGGCATAGAGGTAACCCTCGTCGATCTCAGCGCCAAAGGGGTCGTGCTTCCACCCTGGGCCGACCGGGACAACGTCCAGATGGCCGAGCGTCATCACCATGTTCGGACCGTCACCGATTTCGGCCCAGCCGCAATAGCCTTCCAGGCCGCGCGTTTTCATGCCCCACGCATTCGCCTGATCGAGGGCCAAATCCAGAGCGCGCCGGTTTTCGATGCCAAAGGGTGCGCCAGGCTCGGGCTCCGACTCGATCGAGGGGATGCGGAGCATCTCTTGCGTGGCGGCGATGAGTTCCTGCTCGTGAGCGTCGAGCCAAGCCTGGGCTCGCTGCACTTCGGGTGTTGGCATGAAGTTCAGGTTACCAGCGACCTCACGCGGTCACCTGAGGCGGCGTTGGACGGAAGCGACGAATCCGCCGCCGCCGCGGCATACTGGAGCCGTGGCCGAGGTGTTGCGCGTGGTGGATATCGCCCTCGACCCGCGGACGGCCGGGGGGCAGGCGCGCTATACCTACCGGGCTCCGGAGGGTGCCGCCAAGGGCGACGTTCACTTGACTCCATTGGGCGCGAGGCAGGTGCTGGGGGTGGTCGTGGAGGTGCGAGAAACTTCACCCGATGAACTCGGCTTTGACCCCAAGTCTTTGCGCTACCCAGGGGAACGCATCGACGAGCTGTGCCTGCCGCCCGTGCTCATCGACGTCGCGGAGCAGATGGCGCGCCGAACGCTCTCGGAACTGCCCAGTGCCGTCGGGCCGATCCTTGCGCCGCACTCCCGGGACCGACTTCGCCGGGTGTATCGACCGACTGGCCGAGCACTGGAGTCTGTGCCGCTGACGCCGCTGCAGCAAGAGGTCCTGGACGCGCTGCGCGAATCCGGCGAGTTGGTCGAAACCAAGACCAAGCCGCTGCCCGCCGGCGTAAAGCGGGCCCTTGGGTTGCTGATTGAAAAGAAGCTGGTCGAACGCTCGACGCGCATCGACCTCACGGGCAAGACACGAGCGGTGACGGGACTGCTTCGGCTGACGTCAGATGGCGACAAGATCGAGCGGTTCCTGCGGGAACAGGCGGGCAAACGACCCGCTCAGGCGTTGGCCCTCATCCGGCTTCAGGGCTCCGAAGAGTCCGCGCTTTCTTCAGCAGAAATTGCGGCGATTTGCGGCGTGGCCGAAACGACCGTCAAGGCGATGGTCGCCTCAGGGCTCCTCGAGGTGGTGACGGTTGAGGCCCGGCCGACGCCCGCTCCGCAGCTCAACGCCCGTCAAAAACACGCGGCGACGCGCATCGAAGCTGCCATCAAAGGGCGGGCTGCCGACACGTTCTTGCTCTTTGGGGTGACGGGCAGCGGCAAGACCGAGGTGTATCTGCACGCCTTTGAGGCGGCGCTCAAGGCCGGGCGTCAGGCCCTATTCCTTGTTCCCGAGATCGCGCTCACCGCCCAGGTCGTGGCGCACCTCCGTGGCCGGTTCGGCCGCAGCGTGGCCGTGCTGCACAGCGATTTGCCTCCGCGAGAGCGGCTGGAGAACTGGCTGCGCATCCGACGCGGCGACGCGCCGGTGGTGCTGGGTCCTCGGAGTGCGCTGTTTGCGCCCTTGGCCAACCTTGGAGTAATCGCGCTGGACGAAGAGCATGAAGGCAGCTACAAGCAAGAGTCGACGCCGCGCTATCATGCCCGAGCAGTCGCGCTCGATTTGGCGCGCGCGCATCGATGTCCGCTCGTGCTGGGATCGGCAACGCCCAGCGTCGAGTCGTTCCATGCTGCCCTGAGTGGCGAATATACGCTGCTCGAAATGCCCGATCGGGCGGTGCATGCGGCACGATTGCCAGACGTCCAGATTGAGGACTTGCGCTCGGGGTACAGCCTCGGCAAGCCCGCACTCTTCACCCCCGCGCTGCACGAGGAGATGCGGCGAACGCTCGCCGCGGGCGACCAGGCGATCCTCTTTCTCAACCGCCGCGCCTATGCTCCGTTCCTCATGTGCCGGGAATGTGGGTTCACGTTCAAGTGTCCCAACTGCTCGGTCTCGCTGGCGTTTCATCGTCGCGACGGCTCGCTCAAATGTCATCACTGCCGCTATCGCACCCATCCCAGCGAAACGTGCCCAAAGTGCTGCGGTCACAAGGTCTCGCCCTTCGGGCTGGGGACGGAGCGCGTGGAAGAGACGGTGCGTCTGGAGTTCCCCGAAGCAAGAGTCGTTCGCTTGGACCGAGATGTGGCGGAAAAGCGTGGCGAGCTGGAAAAGGTGTTTGCTGCCTTCCGCAGCGGCGAGGCGAATGTGCTGGTCGGTACCCAAATGGTGGCGAAAGGACTGGACTTCCCGGGCGTCACCCTGGTTGGCGTCTTGGCCGCGGACCTCTCACTCAACATTCCCGACTTTCGCGCCACCGAGCGGACGTTTCAGCTTCTTTCCCAAGTGGCAGGGCGTGCCGGGCGAGGGCAGCGCCCCGGTCGCGTCATCATCCAAACCTTTTCTCCGGCGAGTCCGGCCATTCAGCACGCACGAGACCACGACTTCCTTGGCGCCTACGAGACCTTTGTGGCCGAGCGACGCGAAATGCGGTATCCGCCCTTTTGCCAACTGGCGAACATCGTCGCCTCGGGCGAGGATCGGGAGCGGGTCGTGCGAACGATGGACGAAATCGCCGCCATCGTCACTCACGTGCTCCCGCAGGCTGAAGTGCTCGGCCCGGCAGATTGCCCGCTCGAACGGCTGCATGGCGCCTATCGGCGGCACGTCTTGGTGAAGCTGCCGTTGGATGACACTTACGAGCCGTTGGGACGGGCGCTGAGCGGCTGGGAACGCTCCGACGTGCGTCTGGTCGTTGACGTCGATCCGTATTCGATGGCGTAGTAGGCCAAAGCAGTACAATAGGGTTCCTACCCCGGCCCACGGGGCGGCATCATGACGAACTTTTGGCTCGGAAGTTGGGTGGCCGCATCAATGGCTGCGTCGGTGATGGGTTGCGCGCCGCCGACGGCGGATGCAGCGGCATCCGAGATGTCGTCCGTCGCGATGGATCCTGCGCCCTCGACACGTGTCGGCGAGATCGAGCTTGGCGTCTATGCCGCTGAGGTGGCGGGTATTTCCGATACCAGAGTCGACCTGCCTCGGGTGGCGAATGCCGACGTCCACCGACGCCTGCGCGAGGCGATCCTCACCCACTACGGCGCCCCATTGCCCGAGGCGAACTACTTCAGCGTGCGCAAACCAGGCTGGGACGCGGACCTTCCGCTCCTCGAAACGTGGCTGCGTATGGCCGCGGTCTATGGCACCCCGACTTTGGCCTTTGAGCCGATCGTCGAGAAACCTTGGGACGTCTTCCGCGACGGCCCCGAGATGACCGCGCTGGCCGAGATGTTCAAGCGGCTTGGCGACGATGGGATCGAGGTTCGCGTTCGGTTCGCGTCAGAGGCGAACCTCTGGGGAAGCCCCTATTCCGCGACCCGTCAGCCGGGCGGAATCGACGCCTACAAGCGAGCGGCAAGATGGTTTCGCAAGGCGATGCCGGGCAACGTCAAGCTCATCTTTTCCCCGCTGATCAACACGCCGATCGAAGGAAAATTCGAGGGATATGACTCCGGACTGGAAAAGATGAAGCAGATGTATGAGAAGGGAGTCTATGACTTTATCGGCGGGACCGTGTACTCGTCTGCGAACTATACGCTGCGTCAGATCTACGACCGCTATGTGAAGGAGATGCGGAGCTTGGATGCGACGACTCCGCTCCATATTTGCGAACTCGGAGGGCCGATTTCCCAGCGGCAAGAAGTCTTGGGCTTTATTCGGGATTCTGCGTCCGGTCGCTACCCCGGCCTGGTTCGCATCAACATCTTTGGCAGCCGTGTCAACGGGCGTCGCGAGAATGAGCTTGGCCCGCACGGCACGCTCATGTCGGGCAGCGGCCCCAGCTACCTCCGCGACCTCTTCAAAGTATCGACCAGCGCCTCGCTTCCGCGTCGGGAAGGCTGAGCCGAGCCCTCGGACCCACAAAAAAATCGGTCCCAGGCGGCAGACCTCCCGAGACCGACTGGTCTTGCCCGCAACGGGCGACTTATCGCTTGACGAACTGGAAGCCGCGTCGCGCCTTCTTGCGTCCGTACTTCTTGCTTTCTTTGACGCGGGGATCGCGCGTCAGGAAGCCTGCATGGCGGAGTTGAGGTCGAAGCGTGTCGTCGGCTTCGAGCAGGGCTCGGGAGATGCCGAGCCGCACCGCGCCCGCTTGGCCGGACATGCCGCCGCCAGCGACCAAGGCTCGGACATTATAGTTATTCTCCAAGCCGAGCGCCACGAGCGGGCTGGCGACCAGGATTTCGAGGACCTTGCGGCCCAGATACTGGTCGGCAGGTTTGTCGTTAATGGTGATCGTGCCGTCGCCGGGTGTGATCCACACTCGGGCAATCGCGCACTTTCTTCGACCGGTTCCGTAAGTTTGCATGTTTCTCGATTACTTGTCCTTGGAGATATTGAGCGGCTCGGGCTGCTGCGCCATGTGCGGATGCTCCGGGCCGGAGTAAACCTTGAGTTTATTGAACATCGCGTGACCGAGTTTGGTCTTGGGCATCATGCCCCAGATGACCTTCTCCACCAGCTTGGTCGGGGTCTCGTCCAGCATCTTGCCGCGGGTGACGTTGCGCAGCCCGCCGGGCCAGCCGGTATGCCAATGGATGAGCTCGTCGCGCTTGTTGCCGGTCAGCTTGGTCTTGTCGGCGTTGATCACGATGACGAAGTCCCCGCAGTCGGCATTGTAAACGAAATTGGGCTTGTGCTTGCCGCGCAGCACCTGGGCGACCTGGGCAGCCAAACGGCCGACGGGCACGCCCTCGGCGTCCACCACGTACCACTTTCGTTCAATCGTATTCGCGTTAATTGTCGTTGTTCTGTTCATGTTCAGCCTTCCCGGCTTTGTCGTCTCTTCGATGATCTCGCGGATGGCGCCCATACCGAACGCGCATCAACGTCAATCCTTTGGCGGGGAGCACCACCGGCCATTGCAGATGGTCGCGCCGCTCGCCATGCAACAGGTCGCCGACTTCGGATTCCGGCCGCTTGCCGCGTCCGACGTCCAGAAGCACCCCAGCGATCCGCCGCATCATGCCTCGCAAAAAAGCCGTTGCCCTCACGTCGACGCGCACCTCCTGACCCGAGCGTGAAACGCTGATGGCGATCACGCGGCGGACCGTGTTGGCGACGTCGGCGATCTCTTCGGAATAGGCGCGAAAATCGTGGGACCCGATGATCTGGGCGGCGGCGCGATGCATCGCCTCGACGTCCAAGGGTCGGCGGTAGCCATGTGCCCAACGCTCGCGAAATGGATCCGCGGCCCCGCACCAGATGCGATAGCAGTACGTGCGACTTTCGGCGCAAAAGCGACTGTGAAAGTCGTCGGCGACGGCTTCGGCTCTGACAACGGCAAGGTCGGACGGCAACACCCGATTGAGCGCGCCTGGCCACCTTTCGACGGGCAGGGCTACTTCGCTATCGAAGTGACAGACCTGTCCTCGGGCGTGCGCGCCGCTGTCGGTGCGGCTTGCCCCCACGATCTCGATTTCCTCGCCCGAGACCCGGCGTACGGCTTCTGTCAATGTACTCTGGACGGTCCTCTGTCCAGTTTGCGCGGCCCAGCCGCGAAAATCGGTTCCGTCGTAGGCGACGACGAGACGAACTCGTTTAGTCGACAAGCTCCAGCACGGCCATCGGCGCCGCGTCGCCTCGTCGCGGCAGGAGTCGGGTGATGCGGGTATAGCCCCCGTTGCGATCCTTGAACCGCGGCGCCACGTTCTCGAAGAGGTGGTAGACGAGGTCTTCGCCGTTGATCAGGCTGCGCGTTTGCAGGATGGTCTGCTTTTCCAGGGGCGTCTTGCCAGCCAGCATTTTCGTCGGCTGGGGGGTGCTGGTCGAATGGCCCACGAGGATGGTTCGGGCCTTGCGTCGCGCGGCAAGAGAATCATCCTTCGCCACCGTGATCAGGCGCTCGGCGATCCGCTGCGCCTCCTTGGCGCGCCCCATGGTGGTGCGAACATACCCGTGGCGAATGAACTGCCGAACGAGGTTGTTCAGGAGGTGTTTGCGCTGATCTCCGGGGAGGCCCAGCTTACGTCGGTCAACTTTGTGTCTCATCGTTCGTTCTCGTTCGGGTCGTGACTAATCGTCGAACTCTTCGTCGTCTTCAAACTCTTCGAGGGCGCGCAGGTGGCGGCTCGACCCCTTGAGCTGGATGTCGTATTCGGCGAGCTTGTTCAGCACTTCCAGCAGCGACTTTTTGCCAAAGCCCTTGATGCTGCTGAGGTCGCTTTCACTGGTGCGGGCCAAGTCGCGAAGGGTCAAGAGACCGGCGCGGCGCAGGCAGTTGAAGGTGCGCTGGCTCAGCGCCATCTCCTCGATGCGAATGTCGGGCACGTTCGCGAGATTTGTTTCGGGCTCCTCGCCAGGGAAAGTCAGCACATCGGCGGTCGCTTCGCCCAGATCGAAGAACATGCGGACGTACTTGCTGAGGATGTGCGCAGCCTGCGTCACTGCATCGTTCGGCGTGACGGCGCCATTGGTTTCCACCTCAAGGAGCAATCGCTCAAAGTCCGTGCGGCCCTGGACGCGCGTCTGCTCAACGACATAGTTCACTTTGCGGACCGGCGTGTATTGCGAGCCCACCGGCAAGACGCCGATGATGCCGCGGTAGCGCTCCTGCTTTTCCGGCAGCACATAGCCCACGCCCCAGCCGGCGAACATCTCGACGTTGAACGTCACATCGGGGTCAGAAATCGTGGCGAGGTAGACCTCGGGGTTGGCCACGCGAACGCCCGGGGGGCATTGCACGTCAGCGCCAGTGACGACGCCGGGACCCTTGACGGAGATGCGCAGCGTCTGGTCGCCTTCGGGAAGACCGTCGGAAACGTCAAATGCGAGGGCGAGTCCCTTGAGGTTCAAGATGAACTGGGTTGCGTCTTCCTTGACTCCGGGAATCGGCGCGAACTCGTGCAGGACCTTGTCGATCTTGATCGCGTTCACGGCCGCGCCGTGGATCGACGACAGCAGCATCCGGCGCAAGGCATTGCCGAGAGTCTGGCCGTAGCCTCTCTCGAGGGGTTCCAACACGAACTTGCCGGATTCGTTCGTGAGTTCAAGCGTAGTGAGTTTTGGCATGTCGAGAAATGGAGAAACGTGGAGTTAGACGCGGCGTCGCTTGGGTGGGCGGCATCCGTTGTGGGGCACCGGGGTGACGTCGCAGATGGAAGCAACTTCAAGGCCAGAAGCCTGGAGCGATCGGATCGCGGTTTCACGGCCTGAGCCTGGACCGCAGACCTTCACCTCAACGCGCTTCATGCCGTGCTCCTGGGCCTTGTTCGAGGCGTTCTCTGCAGCGACTTGCGCGGCGAACGGCGTGCCTTTGCGGCTGCCTTTGAAGTTGCGCGAGCCTGCGCTGGCCCAAGAAATCACGTTGCCCTGAGGGTCGGTGATCGTGACGATGGTGTTGTTGAACGACGTGTGGATATGGGCAATGCCGACCGGCACGTTCTTGACGACCTTCTGCTTGCCCTTGGTGGTCTGCTTTCTTGCCATACGTTACTTCCTGGCCTTCTTCTTGCCGGCGACGGTCTTGGCCTTGCCCTTTCGCGTGCGGGAGTTGGTGCGGGTGTTCTGGCCACGGGTCGGGAGTCCGCGTCGGTGTCGGATGCCGCGGTAGCAGTTGATCTCGATCAGGCGGCGAATGTTGCCGTTGACCTCGCGCCGAAGGTCGCCTTCGACCTGGTATTCGCGGTCGATGATCTCGCGGAGTTGGCCCACTTCGGTTTCCGAAAGGTCGCGCACACGCTTGGTCGGGTCGATTTCAGCCTTCACAAGAATATCGGCGGCTGTTTTGCGTCCAATGCCGTAAAGCAACGGCAAGGCAAACAGAATCTGTTTGTCTCGCGGGAGGTCGATACCTGCAATACGCGCCATAAATTAACCTTGCCTCTGCTTATGCTTTTTGTTGATGCAGATCACGCGCACAACGCCGTTGCGCTTCACGATCTTGCACTTATCGCAAATCTTCTTCACACTTGCTCGAACTTTCATGTCCAATTCGCCCGCATCGCGCGTCTTCCAACAAAGGGTGTCCGGAAACGTGCCCAACGCACGACAGTGCCCGACCGCGGACGCGATTGGTGAGTATACCCACGCCAAAACCGGGAATCAACGTCCGCGACGTGTTTTTTCGGGCGATCTCAATGCACGGTTTCGACGGGCTCCGACAGCAAGACGGCGTAACCGTCCGGATCGGCGATGAGAAAGGTCCGCTCGCCCCAAAGCGCCATGTCCAAATCGCGGAGCACGGTCACCCCTTCCTTCATCAGTTGTTGAGTCAGCGCGGGGAGGCCTTTCACTTGAAAGTTAATCAACATGCCGCCGCGGCGATCCAGCGCGGGATTCTGTTCACTGATCGGCTGCTGCAGCAGGACCAATTCCGTGTTGCCGCTGATCAGCCAGGCCAGCCGATGACCCTCCATGTTGTTGCGGTTGACGACGTCAATCTCAAGCAGCTCGCCGTAAAAGCGAAGGGATCGATCAAGGTCCTGGACATCCAGGATCAACTTAGTGAGTACGCTTCCGGCCATGCACGGGTCATCTCGTGGAACTGATTTCGCGGCGGCGGCGGAGCCTTCCTGCTTGAGGCGCCTGCGCCGAGAGATCGCCTTCGATGAAGCGGCGTCATAATCTTCGAACATGACGTCCGAAGACCTGCGCCGACTCTGGAAACTTCACCTTCTCGACGCGGCCATCTTCGACCTCAAGGCCCAAGCGGCGGGACTCGATCCCGGCCGAGCCATCAACGCCAGGCTGAAAGCGCAGTCGGACGAACGGGACCACTTGGCCGCTGAGTACCACCGCCTCCACGGCGAGCAGACGGACCTTGAGTTGCGCATCAAGGGCTTGCAGGACAAGTTCGCGAAGCTGGATCGGACGCTCTACGGCGGAACCGTCGTCAATCCAAAGGAAGTCGAAACTTACAAAGCTGAGATGGAGAGCATCAAAGCCCAGGAGGCCGAGGCCACGAACCGGGTTCTGGAGCTGATGGATCAGACCCCGACGGCCAAAGCCGCCATGGAGGCGGCCGAAGCGCGAGTGAAATCGCTTCGCTCAGAGCTGGCGGAGCACCAGAAGCAGATTAAGGAAACGCACGCCGAGCTGGAGCGGGAGTTCCATGCGCGCCGGGCGCAGCGGGCCGCAGTCGCCGCCGAAATCCCGGCCAACGCGCTGAATCCCTATGAGACCATCCGAAAGAAGCACGGCGGGATCGCCATGGCGGAAGCGGTCGGCGCCACATGCGGGGCCTGTGGCATGAACCTTCCCACCAAGACCGTGGAAATGGTCAAAGAGCGGCGCTATGTCTCATGCCAGGCCTGTGGCCGCATCCTGTATCTGCCGGAGGGCGCGACCGCGTGACGCTCGGACCGAAGGGCCTATTCCGTAGGCATGCGGCACGGAAATTGAGCCACGTTCTGGCCATGGGCGCGCTCGGAACGCTGATTACCTCATCGGCCTGCGTGCGCCACCCTGCCGACGGAGGCACGCCAGGCACAAAGCGCTTGATCTTCTCCTTTACTATGGAGGACCCGATCAACCCAAACTTTGTGTACATCGTTGCGATGCGACCGTCGGAGAGCGAGAACCCGATTGATCAGGGCCCGATCCCAGTGGTTCAGCCACCGTGGGGCAATGGCTTCGTGGCGGGCAACGTCACCCACTTTGTGCGCTGGGACCCGGCGGCTGCCCCGGCCTTCCAGATCTATCGCATGCAGTCGAATCTGATCGACTTTTTCCCGATCGGAACGCCCGTTGTGGTGCAGGACGTTCGTACCGGAGATCGAACCATGCGGTTCGAAGTGGATCTGCGACAGCTTGCATCCAGCGACGACGAAGCGAACCGATTTCAGTCGATTCAAGTCAATTTCTTTACGATGGACACGGTGCCGCGAACGGAAGCGCAGTCCAAAATTTGGGATGCGCTCGGCGATGGGCGCAACGTGGCCGACATCAACTCGCCCATCACGATTCCATTACGGACGTCCGGGGTTTACGACAATCGTCGCTTTGGCGATCTTGAGCCACAGGGCGATGTGGCCGATCCAAGTCTGGACATCGTGAACTTTTCGGTGGAGGTTCGGCTCTTTTGAACCCGAAAGTCAGCATCCTTCTGACCTGCTACAACCACATGCGCTATCTGCCTGCGGCGGTGCAGTCGATTAAGGAGCAGACCTATCGCGACTTTGAGATCATTGCCATCGACGACGGGTCGATGGATGAAACGCGGCATTGGCTCGCCAACAACAGCGACGGGATCCGCGTCTATTTCAACAAGGCGAACCTCGGCACGTACGGCGCGCTCAACACCGGCCTCGCCCTTGCCAAAGGCTCCTACATCGCGGTTCTGAACGACGATGACGTTTGGGCGCCGCGAAAGCTGGAGCTTCAGATGAAGGTCTTTGCCGAAAACCCGAACATTGGCCTGGTGCATACGGACGGCCAGTTCATCGATGGAGAGGGAAAAATCGTGCCCGGCGCTCCGCTCGGATTCGAGTTTCCCACAACGACGACGTCCGGGCGAGACATCCTTCTGGCGCTGCTGCACGCCAACAAGATCATTGCCAGTTCCGTGGTGGTGCGGCGAGAGTGCTTCGACAAAGTGGGCCTGTTCAACGACGAGTACTTTGGCTCGGGAGACTGGGAAATGTGGCTCCGCATCGCCGAGCACTATGACATTGGCTGTGTGCCGGAAAAACTGACGTCGTATCGGGTCCACGGCACGAACGCCAGCCACCGCTACGACAAGATTTGGAAAGATGACGAAAAGCTGCGCACTTGGCTGGCTCGCCGCGCGGAACTCTATCACATGCATGGGGTGGATGCCAAGGCCCTGCGCAATGCGCGCGCGCACAACCTTGCCTGTCTGGGCACCGTAAAGAAACTGAATGGCAAGGACCACGAGGCGCGCAGTGCGTATCTGGCTGCCATTCGGCTGAATCCATTTCGTGCGAAAAGCTACTATCGTTGGTGCGCGTCGTTCCTTCCGTACGACACCTTTCGCAAGACGATTTGAAGCGCATCTACCTTGACCACGCCGCGACCAGCCCGGTCACACCGGAGGTGCGGAACGCCATGCGACCGTGGCTCGAATCCGAGCATGGGAATCCCAGTTCGTTGTACGCCGAAGGGCGTCGGGCCCGAGCGGCCATCGACGCTTCGCGCGAGGCGGTCGCGACGCGATTGGGCTGCGAGTTCGCAGAGGTCACCTTCACCTCCGGGGGCACTGAGGCGGCCAACTTGGCGGTGGTCGGCACGGCGCTTGCCGCCCGAGAGGGCAGGCGACGACGGGTGCTCGTCAGCGCGATCGAACACCATTGCGTCCTCCATGCTGCTGAGAGCTTAGCCGCCTTCGGCTACCGCGTGGACAAGGTGCCCGTGGACGCGGCGGGACGGCTGGACCTGGACGCGCTGGGCGAGATGCTCGGGGACGACGTGCTCCTCGTGAGTCTCATGCATGCCAACAACGAAATCGGACGCATCCAGCCGGTCGCGCAGGCAGCCGCCATGGCCCGCGACCGCGGCGTGCTGTTCCATATGGATGCCGTTCAGACCCTCGGTGTGCTTCCAGTGGGGCTTGATCTTCTGGGCGTGGACCTGCTTAGCGTTTCGGCGCATAAGCTCGGCGGCCCCAAAGCCGTTGGCGCACTGGCCGTGCGGGCCGGGGTCAGAGTCTCGCCTCTGATTGTTGGCGGCGGCCAGGAAAGGGAGCGCCGAGCAGGTACCGAGCACGTGGCGGGCATCGTCGGTTTTGGCGAGGCGGTTCGCGCGCCGATCAACCCGGATCGCGGCCGATCCGCGCGCGACGCTTTTCTAACCCGGCTGAGTGAGGCGCCCTTCGCGGTCACGGCATCCGGCGACGACGTGCTTCCCGGCTTTGCGCATGGCCGATTCCCGGGAGTCCCAGCCGAGACGGTGCTCATCGCCTTGGATCGCCTCGGCGTTGCGGCGGGGAGCGGGGCGGCGTGCAGCTCCGGCAGCTTGGAGCCCTCGCATGTGCTTTTGGCCATGGGGCTCACCCCAAACGAGGCAAAGGACGGGCTGCGCTTTACCTTTGGCTCGCAGACAACCATGGATGAAGCGATCGAGGCTGCGGAACGCGTTCTTGCTGCCTGGCGCATGGTGACCGGTGTTCAGTGCTGAGGCGGTGGCCGGCCCAGGAGGACTTGATAACCGTGTGTGCCGTTTTCTGACGCCGATGAATGCCACCAGCGCAAGGTGGCGTGGACTCCTTGGCGCTCGCAAACAAACTCTTCGACTCGTGCCAGTTCCGTTCCGTAACCATCATCCGTTTCGGCATAGGCCGCGCGTTGACACCCGGCGCGCTCCATGGCCGTGACGAGGTGTGGCCAGACGACTTCCGGCCCGTTAGCGTGGCTAAAGAGGAGGGACCATTCTGAGGTCGGCGGCGATGGCGGGGCTCCTCGTCGTGGCAGTCGCCGCATGAACTCATCGCGTGCGTTCGGCGTGAACTTGACGTCGATGGCGCCAGGCGGGGCCGAAATGGCGAAGATCGGCCAGTTGTAGCTGACCGGCGATTCACCGGCAACGCCAAGCCCCCCGCGAACCCATGGGCGCTCGATCCAGAGATAGAGTCCGCCGAGGAGGACGAATAGGCCCACGATGCCATACCCGCTTCGCCGCGAGCGCCGGAAGGGATCGTCAGAGATCAGCGAGAAGTGCCTCATGGCGTGGGCAGGTCACCAAATGGTCGTTCACCAGACCTTTTGCTTGGAGGTAAGCATAGACGATCGTTGATCCGACAAAGCTGAAGCCCCTCTTTTTGAGGTCTTTCGAGATAGTGTCGGAAAGCGGCGTGCTCGCGGGAACCTCGTGGAGGTGATTCCATCGGTTGATGACCGGCCGATGGTCGACGAACGCCCAAAGGTAATCCGCAAATGAGCCGAACTCCCGTTGGACGTCCAGGTAGCGTCGCGCATTCTCGATGGAAGAGCGGACCTTGGCGCGATTGCGAATGATGCCGGGATCGGACAGCAAGCGGATGACGTCGTCTTCATCAAACGCTGCCACGTCGTTCGGATCAAATCCGCGATAGGCCCGCCGATACCCCTCCCGCCGCTGGAGGATCGTATTCCATGAAAGTCCCGCTTGGGCGCCGTCCAGAATGAGCGCTTCGAAGAGGAGTCGGTCGTCCCGGCAGGGAACGCCCCACTCCTCATCGTGGTAGCGCCGGTATGCGTCGTTACCTTCGGCCCAAGGGCATCGCTCCAAGGAATGCCCTAACGAGCCAGATAGCCGACGGGTCCGGTGCGATAAACCAGGTTGCGAAGGCGGCTCCAGGGCACCGTGATTTGGAACGTGCCGACGGCCCAGGGGCCAAGCTCATAGGGATCAAAGTGCCAGGTAATGCCCTTGCTGCCGTCGATCGTAAACCGGTCGGCCTGTTCGGCGGTGAGTTCCTTCCATTCGCCGTCTTGGACCCAGGTCGCCCGCGACATCGGCAAGAGCTGAGCGAGCAACTCGAACGAGACCTGCTGTCGCGAGTTGATATCCGATCGGAAGATGTCGTTGAACGTGAGTTCGGCCGGGATCCCGTTCATCAAGGCAAAGTTGCGCGGCGTGTACCAGAACATGCCGTGGGCACCGCCAGTAAAGGTCGAGGTCTCGGTCAAGACGCTGTAGACGCGGCCGTCGTTATTGCGAACGCTCTGGGTCGCGTTGTAGTAATAGGAAGCCGCCGAGTTGAGTTTCTTGAGCATCGGGGCGCCGGTCTTCGCCTCGGCCATGAACTGGTTGAAATCTTTTGTTGCGCCGCTCGCAAGCAGGCGATTCGCGGTCTTGACCAGTTCACTGGATCCGTTGAACTGGACATAGGTGGAGGTGGCTTCCCACATTCCGGCCTTGACGTCCTTTAGGCTCTTTGTGGTGTAGCCGGATTGGACCGTGGGAGTGGGGTTGGCGACGACGAGCGCGGCGGCGAGAGACGCAATCATGCCCATGCCCCATTATAGCGAAGCGCCCTATTCCCGCCCGCTCGTTTGAGGTCCTATTTGACAGTGTCCACCGAATGCCGTCTTCGATTCTCGATCCGGAGTGCCGATCAGATTCCGTCACAGCGGCGCCTGTTGCCACAGCGCCGCAACGGCGCGCATGCAATTCCCGATTCCCACAGGAATGCAGCCCCCCTTGTCGATACCCACAAGGCTCACCCAAGCCCCCATCCAAGTATCCTTCTGGCCCAGCGCGATGAACCAGGCTCTGGTGCAGACCTTTATCACCCTCTTCGTGACGATCGACCCGATCGGCTGCGTGCCGCTGTTTCTGAGCCTGACCCGCGACATGACGCCCGCCCAGCGGCGCAAGACGGCCATCCGGGGCGTGATCATCGCCGCAATCATCCTCATCGTTTTCATCCTGGTCGGCCAGCGCATCCTGGATTCCTCAGGCATCAGCATCCCGGCCTTCCAGATGGCGGGAGGCGTGGTGCTCATCCTGGTCGCCTTGCAGATGGTCTTCCACACCCCCAGCGACCCGGACCAAGACGATCCCCAGAAGAGCGCTGGGGCCGATATCGCGGTGTTTCCGCTGGCGATGCCCTTTATCGCCGGGCCGGGCGCCATGATCGCGCTGCTTCTGCTGACCGACCATCGCAAGTACTCATTAGCTGAGCAGGCCCTGACCACGGTGTTGCTCTTGGCTGTCCTGGCGGTGACCCTCTTGATCCTCCTGAGCGCTCAGCCCCTGATGCGGATTTTTGGTCGAACGGGCACCGACGTCGTGACCCGCGTCTTAGGGTTGATCCTTTGCGCTCTCGCCGTGGAGAACTTCCTCGCCGGGCTCAGCGTCTACTTCAACCTCCGGTAGGCTCAGCACTGCATCGGCGGTCAGCGTTGGGATCTCCGACTTTACGCCAACGCCTAGGTTTTGAAACTTCCGAGCTTGGGGCAGGACCCGTCGCTCCAAGGAGGCGGCCGCCTCCTCATAGGCTTTGGTCGCCGCTTTGAGGCCCTTGTCGATCCTTTCCATGTGACTCGCAAAGGTGACAATCCGCTGATGGAGGTCGCGGGCGAGATCGCGGACCTCTTCGGCGTTTTTCGCTAGGGTGACCTGCTGCCAGCCATAGGCAATCGCTTTGAGCAGCGCGATCAGCGATGTTGGGTTGGCGACCGCGACGCCCTTCCGAAAGGCGTAGTCGAGGAGGTCAGGGTCTTTTTGAAACGCCGCGCTAAAGAAGGCCTCACCGGGCACGAACATCACGACAAATCCGGCCGATTCGATGCCGCTCCAGTACTCCTTCGCGGCAAGTTTGTCGACATGGCCCCGGAAGTGAATGACGAACTGGGCGATGAGCCGCTCCCGTTCTGCCTCGTCCTCGGTTTCGATCGCCGAGAGATAGGCATCGATCGGCGCTTTGCTGTCGATCGCGATTTTGCCTTGGCCCGGCAAGTTCACGATGACGTCGGGTCGGAGCCGCTGCCCTTCGATGGTGACTTGAGGCTGTTGGTGGAAGTCGCAGTGTTCGGTCATGCCGGCCATGCGGATGACGTTCTCCAGCTGAATTTCGCCCCATCGGCCGCGCTGCTCGGGGCGTCGGAGGGCCTTGACCAGGTTGGAGGTCGTGTCGTGGAGCCGGTGGTGGCTGTCCTTGATGCCTTCGATCTGTTCGCGCAATTGGGCAAAAGCCTCGGCGCGCGTCTTTTCGAGGTCGGTGGTCTTCTCATCCAGCTTGCCGAGCCCTTCCTTGATCGGCTTGACAAGCTCGTCGATGGCCTTCTGTCGATGTTCCAGTTCCTTTTCAGACTCCTTGGTCAGGCTCTTGAACTTGTCCTCGGCGATCTTGAGGAAGCTTTCGGCGTTCTCCTCTAGCGCGACCTTGCTCAGCCGACCAAAGGCGTCCTTGAGCGCTTGCTGGGCCTCGTCAAGGATTTGGCGCTGTTCCTCAAGGGCAGCCTTGTGGTTCTTGCGCTCTTGGTCAAAGAACTCTGCCTGCTCTTGAAGTTTGGATTCCAGTCCGGCGATGCGGGTCTCACGGTCGGCGACGTCGCGACGGGCATCCTCGACTTTGGCTCGCTCGTTGGCGAGTTGTTCCTCCAAGCGTGCGGTCTGATCGGCCCGTACTTTGAGCGCGGCAACCTCGGCTTTGGCGTCGGCCGAATCTTTCTCTGCCGCTCGGGTGCGATTTTCGGTTTCCGCGAGGCGATTCGTTAGGGATGACAGAGCGCTCTTCTGGGCAAACCATACGACCAGGGCGCCGACAATCATGCCGACCACGGCCGCGATCACGTATTCCATTCCGTTCATGTTGGGCATTTTCCGAATCCTTGGGTCGCAACGCAAACCGAAGGGCGCGAATGAGGTATCCCCGTGGGGTTGATGAGTCAGTTGAACGCCCTCGAAGCCTTCCGCACTCGGTTTCAAGGCGAGCCGGAGCTGCTGGTTTATGCCCCGGGCCGCGTGAACCTGATCGGCGAGCACACGGACTACAACGAGGGCTTCGTCTTCCCAGCGGCGATTGACCGCGCCTTGTGGATTGCCGCGCGCCGGACTCACGGCGACACGCGATGCTTTTCGCGCGAGATGTACGACGCCGAGGGATTTGACGCGAACGCCGTCACGCCCGGCGACGTCAGCGGTTGGGGCATTTACCCGGCGGGTGTCGCCTGGGCCCTGCGCGAGAAGGGCCATGGACCGCTGCCGAATCTGGAAGTCGCACTGGTCAGCGAGATCCCGCCGGGCAGCGGCGTGAGCAGCAGCGCGGCGACCAGCGTCGCCTTTGCCGCGGCATGGAATGCCTTCGGAGAACTCGGACTGGATTCGACGGCCCTGGCTCAGGTGGCGCAGCATGGCGAGAACGGGTTTGTCGGGGTGAACTGCGGGATCATGGACCAGATGGCGGTGGCCCATGGTCGCGCGGGGCACGCCATGTTCCTCGATACGCGCTCGCTTGAGATTGCCTATGCCGCGCTGCCGGATGGTGTGGCCATGGTCCTTTGTGACACGGGTACGCCGCGTCGTTTGACCCACTCAGCCTACAATGAGCGACGGTCGCAATGCGAAGCCGCGGCGGTCGCCATGGGAGTTCGGGCACTCCGAGATGCGACCTTGCCGATGCTCGATGCGATCCGAGAACAGCTCGATGCGGTCGTTTACCACCGCGCGGCTTATGTGATCCGAGAAAATGATCGGGCTGTTGCCTTCCGTGCGGCGCTTGAAAAAGGGGACCGGGCCGAACTCGGCTACTTGATGGCGGCAAGCCACGCTGGGTTGCGCGATGATTATCAGGTTTCGAGTCCGGAGCTTGACGCGATGGCATCGCTTCATGCGCCGGGACTGATCGGCATTCGCATGACCGGAGCGGGATTTGGCGGAGCCTGCATCGCCCTGGCCGAGGAGTCCTACCTCGAGCCGTTCATGGCCGCAATGGCAGCGGGTTACCAGGAGCGAACAGGCCGGACCGGGGCGTTCATCGCCTGCCGTGCCAGTGACGGCGTCACCGTCACCGACATTCGCGCATCGTAAAGGAACTTGCGCCGAAGGGCGCGAATCACTTGGCGATGGGCAAGGCTTCGACGCTGAAGCACCGGCGCCTCTTTCAAACCTCACGCCGCGATGCGTGGTGGCTGACTCCGGCGCTGACGTTTATCGTCTTGACGACGTTTATCGTCTATGCCACCTGGGCTGCGCTTCAGGGCAAGCACTACTATTACGGCAATTATCTTTCGCCCTTTTACTCACCGGAGCTATTCGGTGATTCGGGCCATGCCTGGTTTGGGGGTAAGCCGTCTTGGTGGCCAGCGTTCTTGCCCTTTTCGGCGGCGCTTATCATCTTGCCCTTTCCGGCGCTCTTTCGATTGACGTGCTACTACTATCGCGGCGCCTATTACAAGGCCTTTTGGTTGGACCCGCCGGCGTGTGGGGTAAGCGAGTCAAAGAAAGGCTATACGAGCGAAAATGGATGGCCACTCAAGCTTCAAAACGCCCATCGCTTCTTGCTCTACTTTGCTCTGCTTTTCCTGGTCTTCCTGTGGCATGATGTCTGGCTAGGATTTACGTTTGATGGAAAGTTTGGCGTCGGAGTGGGCAGTTTTGTCTTGCTGTTTAACACGTTGATGCTGACCTTCTACACTTTCTCCTGTCATTCGCTTCGTCACATGGTGGGCGGATATCGCAAGTGTCTCTCGAAACATAAGATGTCGAGCGCCTGTTATGGCTGTGTCACCAAGTTGAATCACAACCACATGGTCTATGCGTGGATCAGCCTTTTCGGCGTCATGTTTGCCGATCTGTACGTGCGTTTGGTGTCCATGGGTATTTGGCATGATTGGAGGTTCCTCTGATGGCCGAGTATCGGCGCTACGACTATGACGTTCTGGTGATCGGAGCGGGTGGTGCGGGACTTCGTGCGGCCATCGAGGCCTCCGCGAAAGGCGCAAAAGTCGGGGTGGTCTGCAAATCGCTGCTCGGCAAAGCACATACCGTGATGGCCGAGGGCGGTGTTGCGGCGGCGATTGGCAACGTGGACGACCGGGACAACTGGCGCGTGCACTTTGCCGACACGATGCGCGGCGGTCAGTACCTGAATAACCCGCGGATGGCCGAACTCCACGCCAAGGAGGCCCCAGATTGTGTGCGAGAACTGGAAGCTTGGGGCGCACTCTTTGACCGGACCAAAGACGGCCGCATCTTGCAGCGCAACTTCGGCGGCCACAAATACCCGCGACTTGCGCACGTGGGGGACCGCACGGGCCTCGAGATGATCCGGACTCTTCAAGACCACGGCATCCATCAAGGGATAGAGTTCCACATGGAATGCACCGTGACCCGGCTGCTCAAAGGGGATTCTGGAGTCAACGGCGCTTTCGGCTACTTCCGTGAGCGGGGACAGTTTGTGGTCTTCGCGGCCAAGGCCGTGGTCTTGGCGACTGGCGGGGTCGGGAAAGCCTACGCCGTGACCAGCAACTCATGGGAGTACACGGGCGACGGGCACACTCTGGCTTACGACGCCGGCGCCGACCTCATCGACATGGAGTTTGTCCAGTTCCATCCGACCGGAATGGTCTGGCCGCCGTCCGTGCGCGGCATCCTGGTTACCGAAGGGGTGCGCGGCGAAGGCGGCATCTTGAAGAACAAGGACGGCAAGCGCTTCATGTTCGAGGACATTCCCGAGAACTATCGTCAACAGACTGCCAAGGACCCGGAGGAGGGATGGCGATACGTCACCGGCGACAAGAACGCCAATCGCCCACCCGAACTGCTGACGCGCGACCACGTCGCCCGGTGCATCGTTCGCGAAGTGAGGGAGGGGCGTGGCTCGCCTCATGGCGGGGTGTTCCTCGACATCGCGTGGATCAAGGAGAAAGTGCCGAACGCTCCAGAGCACATCAAGCGCAAGCTGCCAGGCATGTATCACCAGTTCAAGGAGCTTGCCGGTATCGACATCACCACCGAGCCGATGGAGGTTGGGCCGACGACGCACTACATCATGGGCGGCATTCGCGTGGATTCCGAATCGCAGATGTCTACCGTGCCCGGCCTTTTCGCCGCGGGCGAGTGCGCGGCGGGGCTGCACGGCGCGAATCGATTGGGAGGCAATTCCCTCTCGGACCTGCTTGTCTTTGGCAAGCGCGCGGGAGCCTATGCGGCGGAGTTCGCGTTCGCCGCAACCGGCGATGCCCCCAATGAATCGCAAGTCGAAGATGCGGCGGCGGCGGCGCTGGCGGTCTTTGACCAAGGGGACGAGAATCCCTTTCAGATCCAGAAGGACTTGCAGAGGATGATGCAAGACCTGGTTGGCATTGTGCGGCGCGAAGATGAGATGCTGCAGGCGATTCACCATTTGGACGAACTGGAAGCTCGCTACCGGCACGTGGGTGTCGACGGCAACCGGGACTTCAATCCCGGATGGCACACGGCGCTGGACCTGCACAACCTCCTCGTCTGCTCCGAGGCGATTGCGCGGTCAGCCATTGTGCGCAAAGAAAGCCGTGGCGGGCACTTTCGTGACGACTACCCCAACAAGGACGCCGAACAGGCGAAGGTCAATACGGTGATCCGACGAGGCGCAGATGGTCGCATGGTCGTTTCGCAAGAGCCGGTGCCGGCGATGAGCGACGAGCACCGATCTGTGATTGAGGAGATGAAGTAATGGCAAAGGCGACATTGCGAATTTGGCGCGGCGCCAACGGCGAAGGAAAGTACGAAGACCATACGACGGAAGTCAGTGAGGGTATGGTCGTACTGGATGCTGTGCTTCAGGTTCAAGCAGAGCAGGCAAATGACTTAGCCGTTCGCTGGAACTGTAAAGCGGGCAAGTGCGGATCGTGCAGCGCCGAGATCAACGGCAAGCCAAAGCTGATGTGCATGACGCGGTGCAGCGACCTTGATTTGAATCAGCCAGTGGTCATCGAGCCGATGAAGGCGTTTCCCAACATCAAAGACTTGGTCACCGATGTGTCGTGGAACTATCGCGCCAAGCTGACCGTGAAGCCTTTCAAGCCCCGTCCACCGGACAACCCAGATGGAACGTGGACGGTGATGCAGGAAGATATCGATCGTGGTCAAGAGTTTCGCAAATGCATCGAGTGCTTTTTGTGCCAGAACGTCTGCCATGTCTTACGGGAACATGAGAAGTTTGATCAGTTTATTGGGCCCAGGCTTCTGATTTACTCGGCCTACCTTGAGATGCACCCGCTCGACGTGGAAGACCGCCGTCCCGATCTCAAACATCGACAAGGGATCGGGTACTGCAACATCACAAAGTGTTGCACGGTGGTCTGCCCAGAAGGCATTCACATCACGGATAACGGGATTATTCCGCTCAAGGAGCGCGTCGCTGACCTGTACTATGATCCGCTGGCAAAGCTCTTCCGGGCGATCACGGGGAAGAAAGCATGAACTTGAAGTCGATCAGTCATGCCTCCATTGCGCGCGCGCTCAAGCTCGCCGAGCGCTATCGGCTCTTGGGCGAGCCTGACCAGGCCGCCAGTATTTGCCGCGACGTCTTGGCCGTCGATTCAGACCACCAAGAAGCCACGCAAATGCTGCTGCTGGCCTTGACGGACCAGTTCGGGCGGCGCACTTCTCCCAGTATCGCGGAAGTCGAAGGCATCGCGGCCGCGCTTCACTCTCCCTACGAGCAGGCCTATTACCGGGGCATTGGCTATGAGCGCTGGGCAAGGGCGCAGCTTCAATCCCATACGCCCGACTATCATGCCGGGGAATGGCTGCGTCGCGCGATGGATTGCTACGAACAGGCCGAAGCGATTCGACCGGAGGGTGACGATGCTGCGCTGCTTCGATGGAATGCCTGCGTGCGGCTCATGGAGCGTGTGCCAACTTTGAGATCAGAAAGTGAGGCGCATGAGCACCACCTGGGTGACTAAGGCTCTACCTGCGTGAAGTTCAGAGGGTCGTCATAGGGTGAGTAGTAATGACGATCCGGCAGGTTTTCCGTATCCATTTTGAAGAGATGGCGAAAGAGAATGCGAAACGTGTTGACGGGCGAAACGCCGGGGTAATACTCATGCCGCCACTCCTTTGGCATCAGGATCGCATTCAGAATGGGGAAACTTTCTTGAATATCCGTCTTGCTTAGGTCTGCCTGATCAAGATGCATTTTGGGGCCATGATCGCCCTGGAGAATGATGATGGCGTCGCGGCGATTATTTGCGAGGATGTAATCAATGGTTTCGCGAAGCAGCACGTTCAGGTACTGAACCTGCTCGGCATATCCCGTCTGATAGGATGCTTGGTCGCCCACGTGAGTCATATAGTCGCTGCCATCCCAATAGCCAAACGGTCCTTTTGGACGTTTGGGCTCGCCGTTGGGCCCGAAGACAAACGGTGGATGGGGCGCGAGAATGTGCGTGACAATGAAGCGGGGCCCCGCTGTACGTGATGCCAGATCGCGAAGATTTTCGAAAGCGACCATGACGCGACGGCGACGATCATCGTAGAGTGAATCGAGCGTGCTTTGGCTGGATCTCAAGGGGGTCAGCTGAATTAGGTACGTCTCGATGAGATTCGCGCCGGTGGAGTCGTCTAGGCGCACGTCTGCGGTGCGAAACTCAAGCGGCGGAAATCCCGATGTGACCGCGACAAATCGATAACCGTGTTCTTGGAACGTCGTAATGGCTTCGCTTTGGTCAATCAGTCGTGTAAAAAGCGATCGGGTCCTATATTCGCCAGGGTTGACCAGATCTTGAAGATAATTGAGGTTGAGGGTCGCCGATAGAGACAGCTCGGTCTGGATAAAGTTTGCCGCACTTGCGTTCGCAACGACAAAGCCCCGATCGTGCAGGCTATCGAGAAAGGGTTGATTGTCGACATCGTAGTACTTCCGCAAGACGTCGCTGCGGCCATAGCCATCCAAAATGAAATAGTAGACATCGGGAAGCGTTTGGGAGTCTTGTGATTGCGTGAGTCTTACCGGAGCAGGCTTGCCGCTTTCTGACCAAAAGGCCAGGGCTACTCGGGTACCGGCAAGTGCAAGGAGCACGACGCTCAAAACATTGAGAATCGCTGGATTGCGCCACTTCCAAGCAAAGACCACCATGAGAGTGAGCGTGAGTGCGGCCCAGGCCATCGGTCCAATATAGGCATAGTAGTTCAGCGTCGTCGCTGTCATAAAAGCCTGATAGGCGAGACACATTCCAATCCCCACGGTAGCCGCAATAGCGCCGCGCATCCAATCGCGAGTGACCGCCGCCAAGACGAGCCACAGGGCGACCGTAACACCAACGACGACGACCAGCGGCCGCCAGATTTGCGTCGGCGAAACGAGCTGGACGTTCGACGCATAGATCGAAAGGACAGGAAAAACGGCTAGCAGCGGCGGGAAGAACGGAAAGGGCTTCTTCACGGTCGTCGGCGGCGCATCAAGTAAAGCGTGCGTTCCGTTCCGGAAATGGGTGCACGCCTGACGATCTCAAATTCAACGGCAAACGTTTTCTCAAAGACAGCCTGGTCGTAAGGCAGAATGACGCCGCGGCGACCGGCGAGCATGCGTTGGACTTGGCTATCGGTGGGCGGAACGAACTCGATCACCAGCCATTCTCCAAGATTGGCGAACATCTCGGACACGGCTCTCAACGGCACGTTGCCGCCAATGACCAGATGGTGGATCAGGGCAAGGGCAAGCAAGATGTCGGCTGGCCCGCGCTCCGCAAAGGACATACGTTCGGTGCCGGCCCAACCTAGCCCAGGTGTTGGGTTCGTCAGGTCCTGGAGCAGTGGCAAGATGCGTGTCTCATTTTCGGTGCGAACCTGCCGATAGGCCGACTCCACGGCGGCCGGATCAATGTCCCAAGCCACGGTTTCATACCCATGCTCGGCAGCGAGACGACTGAATCGTCCCGTGTTCGCCCCCAGGTCCCAGCACACCCCGCGTCGCCGTCCGACGCTGCCGATGAATTCGCCGACGAGGCGCATCTTCTCACGCATGGCGTCGTCGGTGTAATTGGTCTGGCGATAGTAGTCGGCCCAAGTTGTTCCCGTGGGCGACCAGTCGAGTCCGGCGATGGTCCCGCGCAAGCTTTCGATCAAGGCCAGAAGCGCGACCTTGGAAACGCGCGACCGCCCGCCCCCTTTCGCGCTTTCATGGCTCTGGGCCGTGGCATGGAGATGGAGGTGGGTTAAAAGGCCCGGTTTTGTCCGCGTGCGCCAAGGCAACATTCGGGACGCCAGGTCGAGCGGGATCCCGTCGAGATGAGCCCGAAACAGGCCGCCCATGCGGACGTCGACAAATGACATCAGCGCGAGTGGGGCAAGAAAGTGACGGCAGAACTGCGCATAGGCGATCCACGGCTCACCTTCTTCGTAGACCTGGAAAGACAGCGTATCAATGAACATCGGCCGCCCGCCGACGTACTGTACATTGAACGCCGAAGCATCTTTGAGCACCATGCCGCGGCCGAGCGAGCGGCGCATCAGCTCAAGAGTGAGCAGCGCCGCGTCCTTCCACTGGCCGAACGACCACTCGTAAGGGTACGAAAGTGTGGTTACCCGCTCCGGTCTCAGGACCGCGATCGCGTTGGGCTCGGGCGCCCACGACAGGTCAACCTGCTCCACCGGGACCAGCATTCCGGCTGCCACCAGTTCGTCATAGAGCCCCGAGTCAAAGAGCGCATCAAGGTCCTTCTGGTAGCACGCGTTGACCTGGCGCAATAGCATGCCGTCCCGAACGAACATAAAGCCGCTCGGGTCTCGAAATGATGCGCGATGCGTCTCTGTCGAGGTCACGAACCGCGATGCGGCTGGTCTCGACGGGTCATCTGGGCAACTTTGGCTTTCAAAAGTGTCCAACGGGTGGTAACGAAGTAGCTGGCAGTCAAGATGCCGCCGACGGCGGCCTGAAAGATCATGCTGCCGACGCCGCCATCAATATAGGCAAGGCCCGCGCTCAGGGCTTCGGGGCTAAGAAAACTCGCAATCATCCCCCGAACTGACGGTTACCTTTGTCAGAAGTTTAGTGCCCCGTTTGATTGGAGGAAACTATGGGACCATTTTGTTTGTCGGCACTTACTCCGTCCAATCACTTTCGGGCGGCGTTTCGATGCCGAGCGAGCGCAGCGCCACGTATCGGATGCGTTGGGCTGCGCGCCCATCGCCGAACGGACTGGATGCGTGGGCCATTGCGGCGAAGGCGCTCTCGTTCGTCAGCAGTCGCGAGGACTCGGCAAAGATGGCCTCTGGGTCCGTGCCGACAAGCTTTGAATTTCCGGATGCCACGCCCTCGGGACGCTCTGTCGTCTCGCGCAGGACCAGCACGGGCTTCGCCAGGGTCGGGGCTTCCTCCTGGACGCCGCCAGAATCCGTCAGGATGAAGGTGCTGCGCTCCATCAGCTTCACGAACGGCGCGTAGTCGGGCGGCTCAATAAGCTCGATGCGGTCCACGCCGCCCAGTTCGCGGACGAGCACTTCGCGCACGATGGGATTGCGGTGCATGGCGACGATGATGCGGACGTCGTCAAAGGCCTCCGTGATCCGCCGCAAAGCTCGCGCGATATCTGCTTGGCGCTCACCCCAGTTTTCCCGTCGATGGGTCGTGACCAAGATGACCCGCCCGGGCCAGTCCGGCAGCCACGTTTGCGGCAACTTCTGCGCCGTGATCAAGATGCTGTCGAGGGCCGTGTTGCCTGTGACAAAAATTCGGTCTGCGGGAACATGCTCGTGTAAGAGGTTGTCACGTGAGACGCTGGTTGGCGCATAGTGCTGAGTGGCAATCAGCGCTGAGGCCATGCGGTTGAACTCCTCTGGAAACGGGTCGTCGATGACCCCGGTTCGCAGGCCGGCCTCGATATGGCCGAACGGCACCCGGCGGTAGAACGCGGCCAGAGAGGCGACAAACGTCGTGGTCGTGTCGCCCTGGCCCATCAGGAAGGCGGGATTGTAGTCTTGAATTGCCGCATCGAGACCCTCCATGGCCCGGGCCGTGACCTGCGCCAAGGTTTGACCCGGCTGCATGATGTTCAGGTCGCGATCTGGCTGGACGTCAAAAGTCGCGAAGACCTGGTCCAGCATTTCACGGTGCTGACCCGTTGAAAGCAAGACCGGCTCAATCGCGCTCTCGTACCGCTTGAGTTCAAGGTAAACGGGGAGGGTTTTAATGGCGTCGGGACGCGTGCCAAGAACGAGGACAATACGGGGCCGAGACATGGTCGGCCCCATTCTACAACGCCCTCGTTAGCCGGGCAAAGCGACTTCGGCGATGCTGGGCGAGGGACCCTCTTGACGGGACTCAAGGAAGTCCTGCTGCTCTTGGGTGAGACCCGATTGGCCAGGATAAACGATATGGTCGGCCTTGGCGCCGACCTGATCGGCCGTCACCGGCAACTTGACGGCATCACCCGCGGGGATGACTTCGATCGCACCGTCGCTCCACAGTACAACGTGGACGGGGCGGCCGGCTTCATGGTGCATTGTGCTCACCAGCCAAACATCGCGCTGGCCCTCGCCTGGCGCGGGGATCTTTGGCTCTCCGTTTGGCCGCTGATTGAGAAAGCTGAGCGTGTAGTGGACGGGCAAGTCCTTTGCTCCATAGTGAATCGTATTGCCGAGGTCCGGCAAACGAAAGTCCTCGGGATCAAGGTGCAGGAGTGTGGCCGGATTCAGCTGTCCGTTGAGGTCTTCCCGCGTCGGCAAGCGGTCATTCCGTCGCGCAAACTCCACCAGTGCGCCATAGATCTTGGCGAAATCCTCTTTGGCTGCTGCGGGCTCAACCGACTTCAATGGTTCCGAAGCCCATTGTTCCAACCTTGCCTCGGCGTCTAGTGGCGACGAAGAAGCAAAGGCACGATAACGGTCCGCAAAGACGGCTCCGGCGATTCCCAGCATCGCGAGGGCGCAAGCCCAAGCACCCCATCGCTCGATCGAACGTCGAATGGATTCATTGTTGGTCTTTGGTCCTGTCACACCAACTGCTACTAAAGAATTTTTTCAGCCGTTCCTCTTGGGGCGAAAAACGCACCGATCCCGGCGAATTCGCGCTATTCTGCTCCAAGGATGCAGGTCTTTAGTACTATGAATGGAACATTGGCGCGGCGTCAGTCAGGACCGGAGCCATCACACGGGTGACGGCTCCGGATCCTGATGGGCGACTTATATTCGCACTTTGATCGTGATGATCTCAAAGGGTTTGTAGTCGAAAACGACGGACCCTTCGGCGACTTCCAAGTCCGCGATATCGACTTCCTCGAGGTTGCACAGCGTCGCGCTCTTGACCGGTACGGCAAAGGAGAGGCGTGCGGATCCACGACTGTTATGGCACTCGTAAAGCCGTACCACGATCAAGTTTCCGTCCTCCGCCTTTTTAACGGCTTCGATGACGATATTGCGATCGCCACACGAAACAAAGGGCGGCAGTAGACCGACAGCTGCCCCGGTCGCCGGTCGCATGGGCACGGCACGTAGCGGCGCATTGAGCGCATAGGCCTGCGGAATAATTTGGGCCATATCGTAGCCTCCAAAGTGGGGAATGAGCATATAGCTAAACCGATGCTGGCCCATATCGCACAAGGGGTCGGGCGCTTTGGGAGCGCGCAGCAGGCTAAGACGCATGACGTTGCCCTGGATGTCGTGGCCGTACTTGCCGTCATTGAGCAGCGCGACGCCCAGGTCGCCTTCGCTGAGATCAACCCACTTTTGAGCACAGACTTCGAACCTGGCCATGTCCCAACTCGTGTTCATGTGGGTCGGTCGCTCGACGTTGCCGAATTGGATTTCGTAGGTCGCCCGCAAGCTGTTGACGTTCACGGGAAAGGCCACCTTGAGCATCATGTCCGTCTCGTGCCAGTCGATCTCGGTGTCAAAGCGGATGCCTTGCCACGGGCCGAGACTAATGCGCTGCCGGATGACGCTCGAGCCTAACTTCTTGACGACTTCTGCGGCGACTCGAACTGGTCCACGCTCAACGATTTCAAACGATTCACTGCGTACCAAGTCGCGGCCGGTTTCCAGCATGAAGGCATCCACATCCCATGCTGACCAAAAGTTGGGATGATCGTCAAAGATCTGGAAAAGGTTGCCCAGTTTGCCCTGTTCAATAAATTCGGTCCCGTCTTCGAGGCTTTGGATGCTGACAATGTTGCCAAAGGTGTCAAAGCGAACGCTCAGCTCTTGGTTTTCCAACCGGCGATTTGACTGGCTGGCTTTGAGCCGATACCGCGTTGACGAGGGCTCATCGGTGAAATCAGCCACGGCCACTGCTCCCAGAGCCGCCGATGGGGTGGGCAGGACCAACTTGCGCTCGCCGAACGCCTCAACCAGCTGCACCGGCAACGATTCATCGCCGCATGTGACCGATGTGGGGACGGCGTCGTCCGTCCAATCGATCGAAGCCTCGGTGGAGAGCGACGCGTTGCGAAACACCGCATAGGGTCGTTTGCAGTGGGAGCCATCAAGGCACGCGCCGATTGAGGCCAACTTCTCTTCGATGATCGCCTTGGCGCCGGTAATCACTTCCGCATAGTCTCGGTCGCTATCTTCGTAGACTTCGCGAACGGACGACCCCGGGATGATGTCGTGAAACTGATTCAGCAACACCAGTTTCCAGAGCTCTTCGAGTCGCTGGGCGGGATAGGACTTGGGATAACTCGTGTCAAAGCACGAAAGCCATTCGGCGTCGCGAAGCAGGAACTCGGACTCGCGGTTCAACTTCTTGTTGGCCGCTTGACTGGTGTAGGTGCCGCGGTGGTACTCAAGATAGAGTTCGCCAGCCCATGTCATGAGGTCCTTGCTGCGCTGCAACGCATCGGCAAAGAAGCTTTTGGCAGGCCTTCCCGATTCAATGGCCGGCAGTATCGGCGCTGCTTGGGCGCGAGAAAGGAACTCCAGGTGCATTTCCGTGGGTCCACCGCCACCATCGCCCCAACCGAAGAGGTACAGGGACTGGTCGGAGCGGCCATGGTCTCGGTGCTTCTTGACACTTTCGAGCAGCTGCTCCGGCGAGCAGTCCCCGATGTACGTGTCGGCAGGCGGAAAGTGGGTCCAGATGCGGGTGCCATCGATGCCTTGCCACCAAAACGTATTGTGAGGAAACTTGTTGAATTGGTTCCAGCTGATCTTTTGGGTAAGGAAATACTTGATGCCAAACTTGGTCAGAATTTGGGGCAGTGCTGCGGCGTAGCCGAAGACATCGGGCAGCCACATGTCGTCCGTTTCATAGCCAAGTTTCTCGCGGAAGTAGCGACGACCATAGAGAAATTGGCGCACCAGTGACTCCGAGCCGGTGAGATTGCAGTCGGCTTCGACCCACATCGAGCCGACCGGCTCCCACTGCCCGGCCTTGATGGCCTGCTTCACGCGCTTGAAGAGCGTTGGATACTGCTTTTCCAGCCACTCATATTGGGAGGCCTGCGAGTGCGCAAACACGTAATCGGGATACCTTTCGATCAGGGCGAGCTGATTGGCGGTGGTGTGCGCCATCTTCTTCATCGTGATCTCCAGCGGCCAAAGCCACGCGGTGTCGAGGTGCGCATGTCCCACGGCAGTGACGGTATGTCGCATTTCGCTGTTGATCGAGCCGAGGGCGTCGCGCAGCGTCTTGCGATACCGAGCCACGCCCTGCGCCCCGTCCACGACGAATCGATTGCAGACATCGTTGAGGGCGCGCATCAGCGTCGCGTGGGCTGGATCCGCCTTGTCGATCGCGCTCAGCAGCTTGCGAGCGAACTCCAAATCGTAGTAGAGCGCCCGAATTTCGGGGTGGACGACGACAAGATCGGCATGGTCGATCCTTGCGACGATCGGCTCGCGGGGCAACTCCTTCAGGTGGACGCGGCATTGCGGATTGCCGGTGTAGGACTGAATATAAAGCTCAACCTTATCGCCGCCCTTTGCGCCTTCCGTCAGCTCGTATTCGGCATGGGGGCCATCGAGTCCCCATACGGGCGAGTTGCCGATCCATATCGTGCTTTCCGAGCCGAGCGCGGCCGCCACGACGACCTTTTGGCCAGCCCATTCTTTCGGCACTCTCCCTGAGAGACGAAACCAGTGGGTCGTGTAGGCCGGGCCATAGCCGTAGCCCACTTCCACCGGTGCGTACTGGCCCTTCTCGGCTTCGGCCTGGGTCGCATAGGGCTCGTTGCATACCTCGATCTGGAGCGGTATGCGGGAGCCGTAAATCAGGGGCTGAATCGTGTTGTCGATGAAGCGGCCAATGCGGCCCAACGTGAGGTCAGTATGTTTGAGCATGGGGTGCACGCAAGATGCCGAAGTGTACACCCCGGGCTTGCGCCGCACCTAACGCCGAGCGTCGCGAATCGGCAAGAATCGA
Organism: Fimbriimonadaceae bacterium; assembly: GCA_046292875.1. Lineage (GTDB taxonomy): Bacteria > Armatimonadota > Fimbriimonadia > Fimbriimonadales > Fimbriimonadaceae > JBKBQD01. Next base: position 206,120 of record JBKBQD010000002.1, on the reverse strand, counting down.
ACGGATTGCAGATAGTCCTCCAGCCAGCCGTAGTGCGGGTGCTCGGAGTGGTCACGCTTGTCGGTGCAGGTGAGCGTAATGGTGGCGGTCGCGTTGCCCTTGACGCCGATGGCTGTGTAAATCGAACGCTCGCCGTTCGTACGCCAAATGATGCTGAACTCCTCGGACTTGGTGTGGATGTCCGGCAATCGCTGGACGGTCCAGCCCGCCAACCGGGACCGCATGGAAACCACCAATTCTTCGGCAAGGTGGTCTGCTGGCTTCTGCCCTGTGGGGCCAGCCTTGGCATCGACGTTGGTCACGCCGCCCGCCAGCAACATCGTTCCATCTTCATTGGCAAACTGAAAGAGGACCATGGGTCGCAACTCTCGTTCAACCCAGCCGGTCGGTGCCTTGTAGTCAAGGGTGTAGTTGCTGCTGTCCGGAGCAAAGTCGCGCTTTGCCTTCCAAGTCGCGGCAATGGCGACGGCGGCAATCGCGAGTGGCAAAAGGGTGATCTGCCAGGACTTCACTCCCATTCCTGCTGTCGCTATCCTACGCTTGTCGGTGGGATCACGTGCCACGGGTATCGCCGAAAAGGTCGATGTGATAGCGCGGCGCGAGCCTCCACCCGCGCTCCATGCAGACGGGCACCAGCTGGCGTCCGCGCTGTCGAAGGTCGGTCGCATCCACGCCTTCCGGCATCAGAAAGACCCGATCGGGCTCGACAGTTGGCAGCGACGCCAGGATCGCTTCGATTTCGTTCAGATCTCCCTCCATGCTCTCAGGGTTCACCACGAATTTCAGCTGGACATTGCGGTGGGCCTCGACCAGTTCGCGAAGAGGGGCCCAGTTCCCTCGGGTGCGGCGATGGTGGGACAACCGCTCCTCGTCAAGACGCCCGACCGGGTCCGAGTTGGCGAGCTTTGGGCTGATGGACATGAGGTCGCACGGCCAGTCGCGAAAAACGGTCCCCGCTGTCTCGAAGGTCACTCGATGGCCGCGATCATGAAGAGCCGCCGCGAGAACCCCGGCGGCATCGAAGAGGAGGGGCTCACCTCCGGTAATCACGACATGCTGATTCGTGCATCGCGTCACCTCGGCGACGATCTCCTCGACGGAGAGGACGGGGCCTTCCGGGCTCCAGCTGGCATAAGGCGTGTCGCACCACACGCAGCGGAGGTTGCAGCCGCTCACGCGAACGAAAGTGGAGGGCACCCCAAGCCACATCCCTTCGCCCTGGATGCTGGAAAACACTTCCGCGATCCGCAACCGCGACATAGAGGCAGTATGGTCGGCTCAGGCGACGAACTTGTAGCCAACGCCGCGCACCGTGACGATGCGAACCGGCGAGTTGGGCTCGGGCTCGATGCGGGTGCGAAGCCAGCGCACATGAACGTCGACGGTGCGCGCGCTGACAAACGAGTCCTTGCCCCAGATGCGGTCCAGCAGCTGCTCACGGGAGAACACCTGGTCAGCGTTCCGTGCGAGGAAATACAGCAGCGAGAACTCTTTTGGTGACAGGGTCAGCGGCTCGCCGTCAAGCCAAGCCTGATGGCTTTTCGGATCGATGCGCAAGTTGTCCCGTTCCACGACTTCACGCGGCGGCTCTCCCGTCGAGCGACGCAACACGGCTTTGACCCGCGCCGCGAGTTCACTCAGGTTGAACGGCTTCACCACGTAGTCATCCCCGCCAAGGTCGAAGCCCCGCATTCGGTCTGCTTCGTCGGTGCGCGCGGTGAGGAAGATGATGGGCGTTGAGGAGTCGCGGCGGATGGCGCGGCACAGGTCGAAGCCGGAACGCTGGGGCAACATCACGTCAAGGATGAGCAAGTCGGGCTTGACCCGTCGAAAGAGACGCATACCCTCCTCAGCGGAGTCGGCCGTGAACGTCGTGTAGCCTTCTTTTCGGAGCTTGTGCTCGAGAGTTTCGACAATAGCGGGTTCGTCGTCCACGACCAAGATCTTCATCGTTAGGTTTCCTTCATGTCGCGATGATCTCCACGTTTGCGCGGGGGACCACCACCTCGTCTCCAGTGTCCAACTTGGCTTTCAAAACACGTACTTCGGTTCCGGAATCGACTACCATGAGCTGCGGCGGGAGTTCGGTGACGACGCCGATCCGACCGAAATAGGGCTCACGGATCACGCGCACCGACGCGCCTGGTTCCAGCACGAGGGCAGCGGGCTCAGCATGATCGCCCGTCGCTCCAGCCTCCAGGGGCACCACGATCTCAGGGCGAATGACGCCCGCCCGAATCTGGGTTGCGCCGTTGATGCTGGCGGACTTGCCCCGAAGTGAACTCAGCAGCTTGAAGGTCCGTGCGGCCATCGCCAAATAGCCAAATCCCTCCGTGCACATCAGCGTCAGGTTGATGTTCTCTTGACCCGTAATCGCGACGCCGATGTCATAGCCCAAGAAATCAATGAGGTCCACATCGCGAATGCCGCCGACGACAATGCCTTTCACGCCGATGTCGGAGGCGCGCTTGAGGGCGTCCAGCGTGACACCCGAGCCGCCGATGAGGATCGCGCCGACATCCGAGTCTTGGATTGCGCCGGATTCGAGCAGTTCCTCACGATCCGAAACCGCCACGCGAATCGGGCCATTGCGCTCGCCCCCAACACCGAAAATGCCTTGGACCATGGCGCCGCGGGTTTCGATGATCGCGCCGTCGCCATCCATGACCTCGGCCACAACCCCATTCAAATAGGCGGTTACATCGATCGGAATGGAGGGCTCGCGAACCAGCACGTTGCCGGTCACATCGGAAATCGCTTCGACAGTGCCCGTGAAGTCACTGCTCACGGTTGACCGAAACAACCCAAACAGACCCTTGGTCTCGGCCACCAGCTGGCCCCTTTCGACGCGGTCGCCGACCTTGAGTCGAAAGTAGCCGATGGCTTCTTTCGGCTCGAGGCCCAACTTTTCGGCAAGCTTGATGGTCTGTAACACGCCTGGCAACATGGCGCGCGCCACCACGCTGTCATGGGAAACCGACTCGCCGGGCTGAACCAAGACCTCCCCTTTGATCGGAAGGCGACGAATGCGACGAACGACGATGTCCCCGCTGACGGTAAGACCGGGAGTGTAGGCGCTACCCATAATAATCAACCTGCGATGCCACTGCCGTATGCACGTTCCATCGCGCCTGAAAGTATGGCATGCCCCCCTCTCGCCTCAGTCACCATCATTGTGGCGAGACGCTCGTTAAGTAGGAGTTAAGGCATTAATCCCATGGGCCATCACGAACCATCCGCGGAGATCGAGATTCGCGTCACCCCACGGTCATCAAGAAACCGGGTGACGCCAACGGCCGTGCCACCCGTACCGGTTTACGTGACGATGCCGCCTGCCGAGGGGATGGCGAACCAGGCCGCCATCAAACTGCTGGCCGACATGCTGGATGTCGCGCCGTCGCGTATCGAGATCGTGTCCGGTCACCACCACCGTGTCAAACGTGTGAGAGTGACGGGCAGGTCGCAAGCGGAGGTTGAGGCTCTGCTGCTGGTATCCTTTCCGCCATGCTGACGCCTGAACAGCATGAAGCGCTGTCCGGTGCGAGAGGTCGCCTGGACGCTATCGGAGGTCATCTTTGACCTGCCGAAGGTCCATGCGCTCATTCAATCGTTAGAGAAAGAGGCTGAGTCCGCCGAGTTTTGGACCAACCCCGCTGAAGCCGGTCGGAAGCAGCGCCGTCTTTCGCAACTCAAGGCAATCGCCGCACCTTTCGCCGCCCTCCAAAAGACGGAGCGCGACATTGCGGAGTTCTACGACCTCCTGCAAGCCGAGCCGAATGAGGAACTGGAGCGCGAGACGGATGCCATGGCCTTGGCCTTTCTCGCCGAACTGGATCGCTATGAGCTGCAAACGCTCCTCAGCGGCGAGCATGATGGGCGCAACGCCCTGATGGAAATCAATGCCGGAGCCGGAGGCACTGAAGCTTGCGATTGGGCCCAGATGCTGCTCCGCATGTACCTCCGCTGGGCGGAAGAGAACGACTACAAGGTCGAGATCCTGAGTGAGACTCCCGGTGACGTGACCGGGTATCGGTCGGTGTACCTGGAGATCAGCGGCCCCAACGCCTATGGGTACCTGAAAGCGGAAAACGGCGTGCATCGCTTGGTGCGAATTTCGCCGTTTGACGCGGCGGCGCGCCGACACACGTCGTTTGCCAAAGTCGAAGTGCTTCCCGAGATGGATGAGACGGAGGTCAGCATCAACCCCGATGATCTGCGAATCGATACGCTGAGGTCCAGCGGTGCCGGGGGGCAGCACGTGAACAAAACCGAGAGCGCCGTGCGCATCACGCACCTGCCCACCGGCATCACCGTGCTCTGTCAGAACGAGCGAAGTCAGCACAAGAACCGCGCTTCGGCCATGACGGTTCTCGCGGCACGGCTGGCCGAGCTGGAGCGCGCCGAATCGGAAGAGCGCCGCAAAGCCCTCAAAGGTGACAGTGGACCAGCCGAGTGGGGACGACAGATTCGATCGTATGTTTTGCAGCCCTATACGATGGTGAAGGACCACCGCACGGGGCATGAGACGGGCGATGCGACCGGAGTGCTGAACGGGAACATCGATGGCTTTATCGAAGCGTTCTTGCGCAAACCGCCAACCGAAGACGCCTACGTCGAATAGCCCCGAGTAACATTTTGGGCATGCCGCTGATCGACATGCCGCTCGCAGAACTCGAGGTCTACCCGGGTATCAACCCCCGTCCCGACGACTTCGATTCCTATTGGGACCGCGCGATGGACGAGATGCGTGGAGTCCAGCCCGAAGTCTTGATCCGGCCCGTCGCGAGCCCAGCGCGATTTGCCGAATGCGCTGAGCTGTGGTGGACCGGAGTGCGTGGCGCGCGGATTTTTGCGAAGTTGGTTCGCCCGGCAAATCGCCCCAAGCCAGGGCCGGCGGTTCTGATGTTCCATGGCTACGCTATGGCCAGCGGCGATTGGACGACGGCGTATGGCCTCGCCGCCCAGGGCTTTACCGTGGCGATGATGGACTGTCGTGGTCAAGGCGGACGGTCAGAGGACCTCGGCGGCTCCACCGGGACCACCCATAGCGGCCAGATTGTGCGCGGGCTGGCCTCTCCGGACCCGCAAGACCTGCTCTTTCGACATATCTTCCTGGACACCGCGCAACTGGCGAGTATCGTCATGGGCCTTGACGGCGTGGACCCCGAGCGCGTGGGCGCGATGGGCGCTTCTCAGGGCGGCGGCCTGACGCTGGCCTGCGCCGCGCTGGTTCCGGGGCTTCGCCGCGCCGCCCCCACCTATCCCTTTTTGTGTGATTACCGCCGCGTTTGGGACCTTGACCTGGCCAAGGACGCCTATGGTGAACTGCGGACGTACTTGCGCAACTTCGATCCTCGGCACGATCGCGTGGACGAAATGTGGACGCGACTGGGATACATCGACTGCCGCCACCTTGCGCCACGCATTCGTGCCGAGGTGTTGATGTTCGTCGGGCTGATGGATCCCATCACACCGCCTTCGACACAGTTCGCCGCCTACAACGCGATCACCTCGCGCAAGGAGGTCGTGGTCTATCCCGACTACGGACACGAGCCGTTGCCCGGTTCGAGCGACCGGGCGTTTGCCTTCATGTCGGGAATGCTCGAGGGATAGCGGCGATGGCGAGCGCCGCCACATCGTCTTGGGCCCTGCTCTGAGGGACCGGCGTCAGTAGAGCGGTACGGGGATCGGCACCCAGACCGACAAGAGCGCCAGAAGCGCAAACACCGCCAGGGCGCCGGCGATCACATGCAGGATCCCGCTGCGCCAGATACGATCGAACATGCTTGAAGGGGGTCTGGGCGACTCGGCGTAGCGGCGCAACAGATCGCGTCCCGAGGCGATGCCCATCTCAATCTGTCGCCGCGACGCCGGCCGGGTCGTAAACGCGAGCTGAACGAAGTTGCCGAGCAGTGGCCCGACAATCAGCGCCGTCATGGCCGCGACCAAGAAACGAAGCGACAGGTCCTGAATGGTGTCTGCACTGAGAATCCCCAAAAAGATCACGATGCGCACTGCCAGGTTGGTGCCGCAGCGGGGGTGGACCCGCGGCATGCGCGCCACGATCTGTGGCTCAAGCTCCTCGCCGCGCTCAATGGCGTGCACCACCTGGTGTTCAGCGGCGTGAATTCCGCTGAGGGGCAGCGCCCGCATCACGGCGAGAAAGAGCACCAGTGGGAGCCAGGCTTCCACCGCGCCGACGGTCTCAAGGGACACTCCCTGACCGCTGAGGTGGGAGGCAAGCACGTTCGTCAGCCACTGCGCGGCAAACAGAATGGTGAACATCACCGCGCCGGTAGCCATGAGGGCGAGCGGGCCGACACCCCCCGAGACGGATCCCGTCGTGAGATAGACGCCGAACGGCGTGGCCATGCCGCCGGCCATCGCAGGACGCGGCGACCGTCTCGGCACGAGCACCAGATCGCTGGGACTGACCACTCCGATCGGCCTTCTCTCCGGGTCGACGACCATCAGCACGGGTACCCGGAGCGATTCAAATTGACGCAGGGCCGCAGCCGGAGTGGCGTGGCTCTCGACGCTGGGCAAATGGGTAAGGCCTTTGCCGGAACGCGTCACCGCCTCCCCCACGGTTTCATGGGGCGAGACGCCGCTCATCAGCCATTCGACGACGTGGTCTTCGCCGAGAACACCCGCAGAGTCCCCGCGAACCACGATGACCATTCCGCTGCGTGACGCTCGCAGCGCGCCAAGAGCCACTTGGACGGAAGCGTCCCACGGCACGACCGGCATCGGCGTGACCAACTCACCCACGATCCGGTTCGACAAGGGCTCCAGCACAGCGTGAATTTTAACCTGCCGTCCCCGCCCTGCGTTCCGCTTCGTTCAGAATAGGACCCGGTGAATCGGATTGGCCTTATCACCAGCGGCGGCGACGCACCGGGCATGAACGCTGCCATTCGGGCCGTGGTTCGGGCCGCGATTGGTCGCGGCGCCGAGGTCATCGGTTTTCGGCACGGGTACCAGGGGATCATCGAGGACGAGGCCACGCCGATGGACTCGAAATCGGTCGGCGGGATTATCACCCTGGGTGGCACGATCTTGCGCACGGCGCGATCAAAGCCGTTTATGACCCCGGAAGGACGCGAAAAGGCGCTGGCCATTTTGCGCCGGCATGGGATCGAGGGCCTGGTCGTCATTGGCGGAGACGGGTCCTTGACGGGCGCAAAGGTCTTTCACTCGGAGCATGGCTTTCCTGTCATTGGAGTGCCGGGGAGCATCGACAACGACATTTCAGGCACCGACTTTTCCATCGGCTTTGACACAGCGGTGAACACGGCCATCGGCGCCATCGACCGCGTGCGCGATACGGCCTATTCGCACGAGCGGGTGTTCGTGATTGAGGTCATGGGTCGTCACAATGGGTTCATTGCGCTGGAAGCGGGCCTGGCGGCCGGGGCGGAGGCGATACTCCTGCCGGAAATGCCGTACTCGATCCTGCAAATCGTCGACAGCCTGCGCGACGCCGCCGAAAAAGGGAAGAAGAGCTGCATCATCATCGTTGCGGAGGGTGCGGCAAAGGCGGTCGACATTCGCGACTTCATCCAGCAGAACACGGAGTTTGAAGCGCGGTATGTCGTTCTGGGCCATATGCAGCGCGGCGGGTCGCCCACGGCATTCGATCGCGTTTTGGCATTGCGGCTCGGAGCGATGGCCGCAAACCGGCTCATGGATGGCCATTCGGCCGAGATGGTTGGCGTCGACGGAACGAAGCTCATCAGCACCCCGCTCGACGAGGTGTTGGGTCGCGAACGCTCGATTGACCCCGATCGCCTGGTCCTGGCCGAGGTGATGGCGCAGTGATCGTCACGGTCACCCTCAACCCATGCGTCGACTACACGCTTTTTGTCCCCGAAATTCGACCTCACGACACCAACCGTGTCGGCCGGTCCGACATAGATGCGGGGGGCAAGGGCGTCAATGTTTCGCGGATTGTGCGGGAACTTGGCGGCGCCTCCGCGGCTACCGGTTTTTTGGGGGGACACGCGGCGGTCACGATCGCCGATGTGTTGGCCAGCGCGGGAGCCCTGGTCCGGTTCGCCAACATCGCTGGGGAAACGCGGGTGAATTTTGCCGTCGAGGACGAATCGGGCCGACCGCCGACCACATTCAATTCGCCGGGCCCTCGGATCATGTCCGATGAGTGGAACGAACTGATGGCGATTTGTAACGCGCTTGCCGTGGAGTGTGACTGGGTCACGCTCGGCGGATCGTTGCCTCCTGGGCTGGGACACGATGCGTTTGCCGAACTGGCAAACCTCTTTCACGCAGCCGGCGCGCGCGTTGCGCTCGATTCGGATGGCGAGCCCATGCGTCTGGGGATGCTGGCCAAGCCTGACTTTATCAAGCCAAACGAAAAGGAGGCGGGGCGGATGCTGGGGCGTTCCGTCGTCGGCGTCAGCCAGGCTGTCGATGCCGCGATCGAGCTTCATGCGGGCGGTGAGGGGCCCGAACTGACGGTGGTCAGCTTCGGGGCATTGGGCGCCGTTCTCGCCTGTCCGAACGGCGTTTTTTACGCCAAGCCGCCGCAGGTGGAGCCGGTCTCCACGGTGGGTGCAGGGGACTCGCTGGTGGGCGGATTTCTGCAAACCTATGTTGAGACAGGCGACCCGGTCCGGGCGCTCCAAGTGGGAACGGCTGCCGGCACCGCCACTTCGCTGACCGACGGATCGTGCATTGCCGGCCGCAAGGCGATATACGATCTGATCGATGCCGTCAACGTCGGCCGTGTCGAGTAAGGCTAACGGCCTATGACGGCCTTGGACCGATCACTATACTGATAGTTAACGAATCGAACGATTCGTGGCATGAAGGGGGAGCGCATGCCGCGTTGCAGAGTCCTAACGGCATCGAACCAAATTCTCAGATCGGGCCGCACGCTGGTCGAGACGCTGACGGTGATCGGACTGGTCCTGATGATCACCAGGATGGCCTTCCCCGTTTTTGTCAAGGCAATGGAAGGGGGGCGGCATCGCACCTGCGCCTCACATCTTCGCTCTCTCGGGTTCGCTCTGCGTTTGTATGCCGAGACCAACGACGATCGTCTCCCGTTGTTCACCAACGATCACGCGGTGATGGCCAGTATGGCTAGCGCGGCCATGGACAACGCCTTTGGCAATGGGGATGTTTCGGTTCTTCGGGCGCTCAACGAGTTTGAGAAACTGCCGGAAAGCACATGGTATTGCCCCTCGGACCCGCATCGCCGCACCGATCGCCTGGAACTGGGCATCCACCACCGGTTGACCAGCTATCGATTCCTGCTTGTCAACGTCAATCCGGATGTGGACGAAGACATGTTCGACGCGATCGTTCTGTCGAAGGTGGATCCGAAGACGGCGCTGGTCATGGACGCTGCGGGCACCCCGATGCTTGGGAGCTACGCGAGTGTTCAGCGGGAGGCGAAACCAGTGTCCAATCACCCTGATGGCTGGGTGAACTTTGTGCGCGCCGACTTCAGTCTTGGGCAGATCAGCGCCGCCGAGCTTTATGATCGCTCGGTCGGGCCGACCGCCTACTTGCGATTCCCAAATCCGAACTAGGCCGTCTCCGCGCGCTGCTTGATCGCGCCAAGGATGCCATCCATGTTCTTGATCACGATGCCGTGAATCAGCTTCTTGACCAGCGGCCCAAGGGTGGGAACGTTGTACTCGTATTCCAAATGGCTGTTGAAACGTGTGCCGCCGTTATCTTCGAGGAACGTCCAGGTTCCTTCCAGCTTGTCGTAGTCCCCCGATACCTGTCGGAAACGGCAGGAGTGCGCGACGTCGTCCCAGACGTCCTCTTGACGCCATCGAACCTTGATCAGAAACCCCGGGATTTCGCCGACCCAGTCCGAAACGACTCGCGGTCCCTCGGATTCGACGACCGTGAGCGATTTCACGTCCTTCATAAACTCGGGGAAGGAGCGGTTGTCTTTGGCGATGCCGTAAACACGGTCCAACGGAGCGTCAATCCAAACCGTACTTTCGACTTGGGGCATGGCTCAGAAAAGCGTACCCGCGAAACATTCGCGCGCCTTCGGCGTCTATGCTGTGACGACGGGTTGGGAACGCACACCTCTGGTTGGCGGTTCAGCCAAATACGACCATGCTCTTGGCGACCCTTGCCATCACCGCGAGTCTCTGCATCCCGACCGACGTCTGCTGTCTGCCGTCGGAACGCACGGTGGCGTCGCTCGTGGTGGCAGCGTGGCAGGAGGCGGAACAATCTCCGGCGATCTCGCCGCAGCACCAGCGCGATCTCGATGCCGACATTGAACTGGGACGCAAGTATGCGGCCGAGGTTGACAAGCAGGTCACTCTGAGCACGGACGAAGAGATGATCGAGCGCGTCAAGCGCATCGGCTCCGAATTGGCGGCCATTGCCAATAACCACAAAGTGGAAGTCTCTTGGGGCGACAAGCGACTGAACCCTTTTCCTTACGAGTTCAAGGTCATTGAAAGCCCAGACATCAACGCCTTTGCCTTGCCGGGCGGCGTGATCTACGTTCATGACGCACTGGTCAAGTTCTGCGAAAGCGACGATGAACTCGCCGGGGTTTTAGCCCACGAAATCTCGCACTCTTCGTTTCGACACGTGGCCCAGTGGCAGCGCGAGTCCAATAAGCTGACCTGGACGATTCCGCTCATCTTGGCGGCATTAGTGCTAGGCGGCAGGGACGGGGCCAATGCGGCCATGGGCATCAACCTGGGCCAAACGGCGATCACCAGCGGGTGGAGCCAGAAGGCGGAGCAGAGTGCGGACTGGGGCGGCATTCAGTACCTGGTGAAGAGTTCGTACAACCCCGTGGGCGCCTTGACGTTTATGGAGCGGCTCGCCATGAAGGAGCGAGCGAATCCGTTTTTGCGCGACCTCGGTATTTTTCGCACCCACCCGCCGAGTCGTGAGCGCGCCGAGATGATGATCGCTCACCTGCAAACCCTTGAGATTCCGATCCGGCGCAGCGAGGTCACCCAGACCTACCGTGTCCAACTCGAGCCTCAAGAGTCGGGCCCTGTAGAAGTCAAGTTTATGGATCGCATCTTGCACACATTTGGCGGTGCAGACGCAGCCTCAAGGGCCCAAGAAGCGGCAAAGCGCCTCAATGAGTTCTTTGATTCCGTACCCGAGCTCAGCGATGTCACCTTGCGCCATGGCAATGTTTACGCGATGCGCGAGCTGCTTTTCGAGGTCACGGACGACGATGCCGCCGTTGCTGGCGCCTCTCGCGAGGAGGTCGGTGCGGAGACGGTGCGGCGCATGAAGCGGGCGATGTTCATGCTCGGATTTCGAATCTGGGACATCAGCGGCTAACCGCGGAAGGCGGTGTGCCCCCTCCCGGTTGCCGGACTTCCGCTTCGAAGCGAGAGGTCGTTGCGCACGGGGTCGTTGAAGCGGGGATCCTCACCAATGAGCGCATCGCGATTGGGCCACGGAACATCCGGTCGGCTTGCTTCGCGGTCTCCGGGACGGTACCAAACGTTTTGGTCAAAGATGACTTTCTGAATATCGACAAAACCTTCGGAAACCGAAACGAGTGATCCGGTCAGGCTTTCGGTGGCGATCACGGATTGGCGCAGAGTGATGTTGCGGTTGCCCTGAGGCGCCGATCCCGAAAACTGCAGGGCGGCTTGGCGGCAATCAAAGAGGGTGTTGGCGAGCAGGTCTACGCCGTCGGCGTCGTCGAACTGGATGCCGATCCCCGTGCGGATCACCTGACAGCCCTCGATTTGGATGCCCCGGACTTGAAAGCCGCGCTCGCTCCTGACGTAAGGGTTACCCAACCGAATGCCAATGCCCGACAGGTTCCGAATGACGGTGCGGGTAATCCGCACATCGCGCGAGCCGCCGTCGAGGACAATGCCGTCGCCGGAAGTGCCCACCATCGTGGCCGCCTCGATCGATCCTCGCGCGACCCCACGCAAGGTTATGGCAGGACGGTCGGCATGCCACGCGGAAGCGTTCAGGTTCTTGATTGAAAAGTCTTCAATTCCGATCAGCTCGATCCCTGCGCCACGGCCCCCTTCGATGGCAATGTCGATGAGTTTGATTTCATTGCTCGGCATGCGAGCGCCTGACCTTTCGATTCGCAACGCAGCGACCTGCGCGTCAACAAACTTGAGCCCTTCCAGGTGCAGCCCGCGAATATTGGCAAGATGGAGTCCGATATCGCCCCCGACGAAGGTCGGAGGGGCCTGTTTGTCCTGTGCCTTGACAATCACTGGACGCGCGGGATCGAGGTCGAGGTCGCGAATCTCAATCCCCCCGCGATAGATGCCGGGCGCTAACTGGATCGTCTGACCAGGGCGAGCCCGCTGGAGCGCGCGCCGCAAACCTGCGGGGTCGCGCACGATACCCTGAAGCTGGACACCCGACAGCAGCGCCACACCGACGATCAACGCGCTCATTGCTCTTCCGACGTCTACAGGATCAACATGGAGTCGCCGAAACTGAGAAAGCGATAGCGTTCCCGCACCGCTTCCGCATAGGCCTCCATCAGTGACGACTTGCCCACCAAAGCGGCGAGCATGAGCAGCATGGTGGTGCGCGGCAGATGAAAGTTCGTCAACATGCCGTCGATGACGCGAAACGCATATCCTGGCCGGATGAACAGCTTGGTCGCTGAGGAACCCGCACTGAGCAATCGCGGGCCGGTGGCGGCTGATTCCAGCGCCCGCACCGTGGTGGTGCCAACAGCGATGACCCTTCCTGGGCATGTCGCCACTGCTTCGGCCACTGCCTCGTCGATGTCATAAGTCTCGCCGTGCATCGGGTGATCGTCAAGCCGTGAGGCTTGGATCGGGCGAAAGGTATCGGTGGAAACGTTCAGGTTGAGATAGGCAAAGTTGACTCCAACGTCGCGCAGCGTTGCCAGCAGCTCCGCCGTGAAGTGGAGTCCGGCCGTGGGGGCGGCTGCGCTTTCGCCCTGCTGGGCATAAACCGTCTGGTATCGCTCGGGGTCTGAAAGCCGCTCGCGGATGTAGGGTGGCAGCGGCACCTCGCCAATGGCGGCAATCGTGTCCTCCGCGTGGGGGCAGTCGGAAAAGTCTAAATTCACAAAGTCCTCTCCGGGGATACGCTGATACACCGCCCAGAGCTGGTCACCAAAAATAAGGCGCGAGCCGTCACGCAGCCGGGCCATCGGCTTGACCATCGACCGGTAGCGCCCCTCGCCCAGGCGATTCATCAGGAGTGCTTCGACGGCGCCACCGGACTCTTTTCGCCCTCTCAATCGCCGGGCCGTCACGCGTGTTCGGTTGAAGACGAGCAGGTCGCCGGGATGAAGCAGCGTCGGCAAATCCCGAAACGCACGATGTCGGATGGCGCTGCCGTCCCGCGGGAGGTGGAGCATCCGCGAGGCCGCGCGGTCCTCAAGAGGCCGCTGGGCGATCAACTCCGGCGGCAAGTCGTAGTCGAAATCTGCGAGTTCGTCGCTCAAAGCCGCGACACCACATCCGTCAAGGCTCGGATGACCGGAGGTTTGGGGTTCTCGTGCAATCGGTCGATCAGCAGCGCCTCCATGCCCACATTGCGCGCGCCGATGACGTCGTGCACGGGATTGTCGCCGACATGCAGCACCTCTTCCGGGCGGAGCCCAAAGCGGTCAAGGGCAATCTCAAAGATTTCGGGCTGAGGCTTGTCAAAGCCGACCATCATGGAGGCCACGGTGAACTCAAAGGAGCCGTCAATGCCAAAAAGGGCCAGCGTTCGGTTCAAGGAGTAGTCCCAATTGCTGATGACGGCCAACCGGATCCCCGCGCCGCGCAAGGCGTCCAGAGCCGGTCGCGTGTCTGGAAAGAGCGAGAAGGGCCCGGCAACGGGGTCACGAAGGAGTTGGCGAGCGGTAGCCATCGTCGGCTCCACGAGTGCAGCCGGTGCGCCAATTTCAGCCAGCCAACGTCCCGAGAGCTCATACCAATAAGCCTCACACGCCGCGACGCCGATGCGATGCGCCTCGCGATAGTCCGCCCATGATGCTGCCATCAGCGCGCGGTAACGATCTCCGGCATGAGTGGGATCAAAATCGTGATAGTGCGGCGTCAGACATGACACCGCGAATGCCGGCGGGTCCCAACGGTCCCGAAGCAAAGTGTTGGAACAATCGAGGGTGACGGCACGGATCATGGCGTGCGGCCTCGACCGATCAGCCAGAGCACCAACGTAGCCAAGACGCTCAGGGCGAGCATCGTCACGATGGGAACGTACAGCGTGAAGCCGGGTCGCTCCACGACGACGTCTCCGGGCAAACGGCCCAGGCGCGGGCCCGAGCCGCTGGACGACCACCAGACGACGGCGCCGACCACGATGAGCACGACACCCATCGCCATGAGCGACTTGCCAAGGGATTCCATCGCAACCGCTATTGTGGCTCGATGGGGGTTCGCTCGCGTTCGAGTAGCTCGACCATCGTTCCAAACGGCGCTTTGGTATCGAAGTAGGCGAACTGCCCGTCTCCCATATCGCCGCGATGGACCAATTCACCGCCGAGCGCACGCAAATGACGGGCGGAGTCGGTCATATTCTCGGTCCAAAACGCGATGTGGTGGACGCCCTCGCCGGCCTGGAGGCCCTCGTACCAGGCGCTGTCCTCCCCAATGGGCTCGATCAACTCGATTTGAATGTTCTCAAGCTCGAAGAAGGCCAGTTTGACTCGGGCATCTGAAGGCACACCGCGGTAGGTCTGGTTGAGCTGGAGGCCAGGTCCGGTTTCGATGGTGGGCGGTGGATCGACGCCGAGCAGCAGCGCCCAACGGCGCTTGGCAGCTTCGATATCGGCCACGACGAACGCGATTTGGGCCAGGCGCCGACTGCCCAGCGAAGTATCGGCAGACATGCCGGGAGTTTAGCGGAGCCTCGATGGTTTTCGTTGTCGAGCGAGGGGCTCCGGGCCCGGCGACGCTTGCGGCGAGATTGTCGGAAGTGGCACGATTCGCCACTTCGAAGGGCAGGTTGCCAAGGCAGCCGTTTACGGAGGCCGCGCGGGTCGTTGCCGCTTCCCCAACGGGCGATGTTTTCGTTCTGCCTGCGACGTTCCTCTTCGAGGGAGGCATCGTACCGACGACCGCCATCGCGACCCTCCAAGCCAGCCTGCCTCATGACCGGCTCCGTCTCAGAGCGTCGGGTCAAAGAGGTTCCCCGGCCCGCGCGTCGAACCTACGGCGACATGCTTGCTGCGCTTGTTGGCGCTTCGCTCGCGCCGCTGATTGGGTTCACTCCGTCCCAGCCTTGGGCCTTGGGCTTTGCTGCGCCACCGCGGTTGGGGTTCGTCGGCGATGTGAATGCTGACGGCTTGGCGGATTTGATCGTCGTGTACCCGGTTGGCGATTGCATCATTGATGTGAACCTCTCCGTCGACGGCCAGAAGACGAGCGGCGGGTTTCAAGCGCGCACTCAGTGGGGGCGTGAGTGCCAGGCCGCAGTCGTCGGTGCGTTCGACCAGACGCCGGGAGACGACGTCATCGGGATTTTCGACGGTCAATCGCTGCGACGCGCGATCGGCTTTGCGGATCGGAAATTCCAAGACGATCCCGATTGGGTTCGGCTGCCACAGCCGCTCGACCGGCCTGCGCTGGCCGTGATCGACGGTGGGCAGCGGCTGCTGGTCTGGTCCCAGTCGAATGGGGAAGGGTTCACCGTCCGTTTGGATACCAAGGCAGTCGCTCGATCAGCAAAGCTCCCGACGGGCGTTCGGTGGATCGGCGATATCGGCGACGCCCTGTATGCCGCCACCGAGCGGGACGAGTTGATCGCGCTCGACCGACGGTCCATGCGCCGACGTGAGTCCATCGGAAAGTTGAGCGACGGATCGACGCCTGCTGCTATGCCGGGCATGCTGGTTTGGAATCATCGCGTCACCGCCGCTGGGACGACCCACGTCTTGCCGCCCGACGACCTTCCACCGGCCAAAACCGTGTTTGGCCTGGGCGACGTGGACGGTGATGGCGACCCTGATATCGTCGCCTATCGCTACGGGACCGAAAGGCACACGTCCCATCAAGTGCGGCTTTACCGCGCCCTGTCGGACGGGGAAACGGACTGGGACAAAGACGGCCTCACCAATGCGCAGGAGAGTGCCCTTGGCACCGACCCGATGAATCCGGATTCCGACAATGACGGTTTGCTTGATGGCTGGGAGGTCAATGGCTTTCGCGGTCTGGACCTGCCCAGCATGGGGTGCAACCCTCGCCGCATCGACATCATCTGCCTGATCTCGCGCTTTGAATCCGTGAGCGAAGAGAAGGTTAAAAATGAACTGGAGCGTGTGGCGAAGTCATATGCCGAGCTCGACACGCCGAACCCTGACGGCTCTACCGGCTTCACCTTCCACGCCCTCTACTTGGACCCGATCGCCGGTGACGACATGAAGAATGGCTGGCCAGTCAATCGCGACAAGTTCCGTCCCGAGAAGTGGCGCGGAGTCGTTCACTGGATGCAAATCACGCCGGGCGGGGGTGGACAAGCCAACCAACTTGGCGACGGGGGCACCTGTGGCGAAAATTCGCTTTGGGCGGTGTTCCTGCATGAGTTCGGACACCAGATCGGCATGGACCACAACGGATGGTGGCCGAACTCCCACTGTCCGATCTACACCAGCCTCATGAGCTATGCCTACAGCTACTCTTTTGAGGACGATGGGGCCAAGATTCACTATAGCAACGGGCGGTTCCGGGACTACGTGTTGCGCGAGACCAACCTGGACGAAACCATTCCCTTGCCGTACGAGCAGGTCAAGTTCCTGGAAAAGGGCCCCTATCGCTTCCGGCTCCAGCCGAACGGGGACACGACGCTCGTCGACTGGAACTGGAACGGGATCTTCGGTGAAAAGGGCATCCGAGCCGACATCAACTACTCCTATTCGACAACGGCCGGACGACGCGACGACGTGGGGAAGACGCATGGGTCTCCTTGGCTTTTTGTCCATCGCGGGCAGGCTTTCGCGCTGTACGTGGTGAGCGATGAACCGGCATCGCCGCCGGCGGACCCGACGGTCTCGGTCGAGCGACCCGGTCGGCTGATGCTTCGCCGCCTGATCAAGCCGTACGAGTGGGCGCCGCCACAAGTGATCGAGTCCGGTGGCGTGACAGGCGATCCTGTGGCGTGGTCTCTTGGGGACCGTGTTTGGCTGTTCTATGCGACGCGGCAGGGCGTGGTGCGGCGCTCGCTGTCCCTTGGCCGCGACGCAAAACTGAGCCTGCCTGAAGTAGTGAATGCCAATCCGGCCCTGACGCCAACGGTTGGCGAGCACCAAGGCCTGCTCTACCTCTTCTTGACCGACCCCAAGACCGGAATCGTGCGCTTTCACATCGTGTATCCCGACGGAAGGATGCGAGACGACCGGGTGCTCGACGCCACCAGTACCAACCCCGTGGGCATGTGTAAGGACACCGTGACAGGCGAGATGGTGATCGGCTTGGCCCAAGACCAAGACGAGAAGCGGCCTCACCGCTGGCAAATTCGCCGATACCGCGTCACAGATGGACGGCTGGAGGCGAGCGGCATGGAATGGGTCGAGGGACCGGAGGGCCAAGCCCGGGGGACGGGCCGAATCACCCTTCTCTTCGAGGTCAATCGCGACACGGGGCCGACCGGGCGGATTCACTTTTTTGGCCGAGGGATGACGTCAGAAGCAACACCCTGGGCATGCACGTACGTTGCCCAACAAATCGCTGACAAGTCCGTGCGTGGAGGCTGGCTGGTGAAGCGCTATTACGATGAATGGACGCAGAGCCGCTCGGCACCGGCAGCCGCCTGGTTCGGCGGCGACGTGATTTGGGGGTACCGATGGGTTGACGGAGCCCAGGGAGCGACCGATAATAACCTGCACGTGGCCTATGCGGGACTGGGTATTCAAGACGAGCCGATGGGGGACCATGACGACCTGACCTTTTTCCGTACTTTTGGCATACGCCATTCGATCTTGAATATGGGGCCCGCGGAATCGTAAACTTTGTCCTACCATCCGCGTCAAAAGTAAGATAAGATAAGTAAACGCGTTTACGTTGCGGAATGCTGAACTGATGGCGACCATTCGTGATGTGGCAAAACTGAGCGGCGTGTCGGCGGCGACGGTATCGCACGTGCTGAACGGTCGGACGGGGAGGGTCAGCGAGGCGACGCGAGAGCGCGTCATGGAAGCGGTGCGACATCTCAAGTATCGCCCGCCGGCTGCCCAGCTTCGGCCCCAAAGGCGTCGGACTGACACCATTGGCGTGATCATTCCCGACTTGGGGGCCAATCCGTTTACCACGAACGCGTACTTTGGCAAAGTGCTGGAAGGCGTGGTCGAGGTTGCAGGATTTGCAGGGATCGCCGTGACGATCATGGTCGAGCGGATGTGGGACAACGTCGGCGGACAGATTCGTCGGAATTTCGACGGCCGCTGCGACGGCGTGTATTACATTGCGCCGAACCATGGATCGGAACTGCTGCTCATGCTGAGCGAGCGCGGCACCCCGGTCGTGGTGGTAGGCGCGCCAGCCGGTCCGGGCATCGCGAGCGTGGATGTGGATAACGAGGCCATCGGTCGCGAGGCCGCGGAGCGCCTGTTTTCCCTTGGGCATCGCACGTTCGCGTACATTGGGCATCACCCAGATCAATACAGTTCGTATGCCCGACGCGAGTCGTTTGAGCGTCGGCTTGCTTCGTTCGGGGTTGACCTAAAGCAGGACTACCGATGCCCGCCCTATCGTGACGCGCTGGACGGCATGACCGATCTCTACGGTGCAAGTGACGGGTTCAGTCCGACCGCCATCTTCTGCTGGCACGATGGCAATGCCGTGCCCGTCATCCATTTCTTGCGTGAACGGGGACTGCGGGTACCGGAAGACGTCTCCGTGCTGAGCGTCGATGGGTTCGTTACTCCGGCGGGGATTCCCGGCGGCCTGTCCACTTTTCGACAGCCGGTCGAGACGATCTCTCGCCGTGCGGCGCAGATGCTCATCGGGAGCATTCGCAACGACGAGCATTTGGTGGAATCGGTGCGTTTTCCAGCGGAATTTGTCGTAGGATCAACCATAGGCCCGGCGCCGATTCGGTAAGGTTTCGCTAATCCGTCATGAAGAAATCGTCGATGATGTATGACGTCGCCATAATCGGTGGCGGCCCAGCAGGCAGCACCGCAGGGTCTCTCCTGCGCAAATACAATCCAGAGCTTCGGGTGCTCATCTGCGAGCGCGAAAAGTTTCCACGCGACCACGTTGGCGAAAGTCAGCTGCCCGTGATCGGCGACATTCTGCATGAGATGGGCGTTTGGGAAAAGGTCGAGGCGGCGGATTTCCCGGTCAAGATCGGGGCGACCTACCGCTGGGGCGCGACACCTGACCTTTGGGATTTCTCCTTCGTTCATGAGTACGACGACCCGCCCCGTCCCGCCAAGTACGAAGGAACACGGACACGGACGGCGTTTCAAGTGGACCGCGCCGTGTACGACGACATCTTGCTCCGCCACGCCGAGGAGATGGGATGCGAGGTTCGGGAAGAGACGAAGGTCGCTGACGTTTTGCGCGACGGTGACAAGGTGATGGGCCTGCGGCTCGAGTCCGGCGATGTGATCACGGCGCGCTACTATGTGGACGCCTCCGGCGCTTCCGGCATTCTTCGCCGTGCGATGGGGGTGGAAGTGGATGAGCCGACGGCCCTGCGCAACATCGCGATTTGGGATTACTGGCAGGACGCGGAGTGGGCCGTCACGATCGGCAAAGGCGGAACCCGTGTTCAGGTCATGAGCCTGGGTTATGGCTGGATTTGGTTCATTCCCATTCGTCCGACTCGCACCAGTCTCGGCTTGATTGTTCCGGCCGAGTACTACAAAAAGTCGGGCAAAAAGCCGGAGGAGCTTTACGTCGAGGCGATCGCCCAAGAGCCGCTCATCTCCAAGCTGGTGCAAAAGGCGACGCGCGAACACCAGCTGCAGACGACCCGCGACTGGTCGTTCACGGTGGAGCGCTCGGCGGGGGACAACTGGTTTTTGTGCGGCGAGGCCGCAGGCTTCGCCGACCCGATCCTGGCCGCCGGGCTCAGCATGGCCCATGTCGGCGCGAAAGAAGTGGCCTATACGATATTGGAGCTTGACCGCGGTCGTCACGGAGCGACGTGGCTGAAGACAAATCTGAGCGAACGGCAAACGCGCCGGGTGCGGCAGCACATTCGCTTTGCCGACTATTGGTATACGGCAAACGGGCTGTTTACCGATCTGGTCAACGAGACGAAAAACATAGCCGAAGAGGCCGGACTCGATCTCGATGCCCAGAGCGCCTGGCAATGGCTGGGTACGGGCGGGTTCATTGACGACGACCTTGACACGGCAGGTTTCAGCAGCTATTCCTTGGCCGGAGTGAAACGAATCACCGAACTCATGGCAAAGGGCGAAGATGAGTGGAACATCGCCTCGTACAACGTCTTTCGGCTGAACCTGCAGGGCGCGAAGTTTGACCATCGGCCTTTCTATAAGGACGGCATGATCGAAAAAGTGCCGTGCTACCGTCGGGGCAATCGCACGCTTTCGCTCATTGGCCCCTTTGCGACTTTGGTGGAGTTGCTGAAGAAGAACGAGAACATCTTTGACATCCGCAGGGCATTTGGCGAGTTCGCGCAATCGCATCAGGACCTTGCCGATCCCGGCATCATCACGTGGCTGCTCATTGAAGGGCTGGAAGCGATGGTCGTCGATGGCTGGGTCGAAGCCAAGCGGTACAAGAGCTTGCCGTTGATGGCTCGACCGACCTTGGAACATGGGTTCATCCAGATGAACACCGACATCAACGACCCGAAGAAGGAACTCGCGACGTGAAACGGGCGGCCTCTTTGGCCGCCGCTCTCGGGCTGCTGATGGCAGCCACCCATGGATTCGCGACCCCGGTGACCCTTCGATACATCGTCGGCGATGGCATGGAGACCTTGCCAACGATTGAGCGCATTTGCCGTGAGTTCGAAGCCACCCATCCGGGCATCAAGATCAAGCTGGAACGAGTAAGTGAGGACCTGAACTCGAAGGTGCTCGCGCAATTTGCCGGGAACGTGGCGCCCGACGTGATCAACGTGTGGCCCGACAGCTATCAGATGCTGGCGGCACGGGGGGTGCTGATGCCGCTTGACGAGCTCATTGCCCGCACGCCGCAAGTTGACCTTAATCTCTATTACCCATCCATCTTATCGCTCTATACCTACGACCATCACCTCTATGCCCTGCCGCGCGAAGTCGCGCCGGTAGCTCTCGTTTACTACAACAAGAAGCTCTTTGACGAAGCGGGCATCCCCTACCCGCCAGACGATTGGACGTGGACGACGGAGGAGCGCCCAGAGTTGGGGCCGCGCGACTTCACGTGGATGATGCGCTCGCTTACCAAGAAGAACGCCGCGGGTCGCTCAGTTCAATGGGGATTTACGACCGCGTGGCCTCAACTTTA
This sequence comes from Fimbriimonadaceae bacterium, assembly GCA_046292875.1. Classification (GTDB taxonomy): domain Bacteria; phylum Armatimonadota; class Fimbriimonadia; order Fimbriimonadales; family Fimbriimonadaceae; genus JBKBQD01. The sequence goes on along the minus strand of JBKBQD010000002.1, from coordinate 184,719 downwards.
CTTCAACACCTTGATGCTGACTTCTGGGCGTCGGCTTTGGGATGATGAGGAGCGGCCGACGAAAATCACGGCGACGGATCCTGAAACGCTGCGCGTCATGGAATACGCCTCCGATACGATCAACAAACATCGCTGGGTGCCCTCCTTCATGGAAGTAACCAACCAGATGCAATCCAGCATGCGCGACGAGTTTGTGAAAGGGCGCATTGCCATGTACCACTCGGGGGCGTGGGAAATCCGCAAGTTTCGCCGCGAGCTTGGCGCTCAAGGGATCGACTGGGATATCGCCCTCTTTCCCGGTTACGAAGGTCTGCCATATCGAACCGTTGCCGGCGGTGCGGGTCTCGCGATCCTCTCATCGTCGCGAAACAAGGAAGCCGCGTGGACCTTTGTCCAGTATATGGCGGGCGAGCCGGCCATGCGGGCAATCGCGGAAGCAGGTTTTGGGATGCCCGCGATCCGACGGCTCGCCTTGGAGCCTGGGCTGTGGCTGCCAACCCAGGAACAGCTCGACCAGGGGCTTCGGCCGTCCAACGTGGGCGCTCTCGATGCTGCCGCCATGGCCATGTCGATGGACCGCTTCCCCGAATACTTTCGCGACGTTCATAACGGTTTGCAGGGAACCGCCTTCGATATCTTGAGCGGAAGCCGGCCACCGCGCGAACACATGGAAACCGTTCAGCGAGACGGTCAAACCAGGCTGGATCTTGCCCTGAGACGAACCAACGATCCCCCCTTTCCCACGACCGCCGCTTGGGGGTTTGGCCTCCTCATCGTGGCAGGGATGGTGGCATGGGTTTATTGGCCCGAGCGTGGGATTGCCTACACGAGAGGTCAAAAGAAAGAAAATCGCAGCGCCTATCTCTTTCTCATTCCCTGGGGCTTTGGAATGGGCTTTACCCTTGGCCCGATGATCTATTCCCTGCTGATGTCATTTTCCGACACAGATCTAATCAGGCCAGCGCATTGGGTCGGTGTGCGCAACTACTCCGATGCCCTGTTCGTTGATCCGGGATTCTGGAATTCGCTTCGCGTAACGTTTTACTATTCATTCCTCAGCATTCCACTCGGTCTCATGACGGCCCTTGCCTTGGCGCTGCTTCTGAATCAGCGTGTGCGGGGCATGCCGATTTACCGGGCCATTTTCTACATTCCCTCCTTGGCAAGCGGCGTGGCGACCGGTTTGATTTGGATGCGGGTGTTCAATCCAGAGAATGGCCTTCTCAATCGGGTGATTTATGGTGCTGATGGACAAGGTAACTTCTTGGGCCTGGCCACATTGCTCGGTCATCTATCGGGCAAGCCAGGCGAGCCGGTGAACTGGCTTGGCAACGAGCATACGGTGATGCCAGCGTTTATTTTGATGGGGCTTTGGGGCGCCGGCGGAGGAACGATTATTCTATTGGCGGGACTTCAGGGCATTTCACAAAACTACTATGAAGCAGCGACACTGGACGGGGCAAACGCCTGGCGTCGCTTTCGATCCGTCACCCTCCCGCTGCTCACCCCCTCGCTCTTCTTCAGTTTGGTGACGGGGATCATCGGGTCGTTTCAGGTGTTTACCCAAGCCTTCGTTATGACCGGTGGAGGACCAAATAGCGCGACGATGTTCTATATGCTGAATGTTTACCGCCTCGCCTTTCAATCCTTGCAGATGGGCTATGCCTCAGCGTTAGCGTGGCTGCTATTCGTGATTATCTTGGTCTTTACCGTCATTCAGTTGAAGCTGGCAAACCGCTGGGTGTATTACGAGGGAGGCCTAAAGTAGTGGCCTATTCCGTCGCTCGAAATGACACGATGCAGTTCGCGCGCGCGGCAAGAATTGGGCGCTGGTATGACCGTTTGGCCAAGTTCGGAGTATGGACTCTGCTCTTGGCTGGATCGATCATGTTTATGCTGCCGATGTACATCATGCTGTGCGTCGCGCTCAAAACACCGGAGCAGGTGGCGACGACTTCACCCTGGGAATGGCCAGCCACGCCGACTTGGGAGAACTTTCTCACGGTGCTTTCGGACCCGGTGGTCCATTTTGGGCGCCTGTTTGGCAACACCTTGTTTTTGGCCGTTGCCCAAACGTTTGGCGTTACGATGACGGCTGCGATGGTGGCTTACCCTTTTGCACGACTGAGTTTCCGCGGGAGGGATCGCCTCTTTATTGTTCTTCTGGGGACGATGATGCTGCCGGGCGCGGTCACGATGATTCCCGGCTACGTGATTATCGCCAAACTCGGGTGGGTCAATACGTTTCTCCCCTTCGTGGTGCCTGCGTTCTTCGGGGGCGGCGCATTCAACGTTTTTTTGTTGCGCCAGTTTTTCCTTGGCATTCCCCGGGAAATGGATGAAGCGGCCAAGATCGATGGCGCTTCGAATGCCGTGATCTTTTGGAAAGTGATCTTGCCCAATGCCGGTCCCGCGCTGGCCACGGTTGGCGTTTTCACCTTTATGGGTTCTTGGCGCGACTTTATGGGCCCGTTGCTGTATTTGAACGATCCGGAGAAGCAGACGTTGGAGATGGGCCTGCGCACGTTTCAAACGATGCAAGAGACCCAGTGGCACTTGTTAATGGCCGCGTCGGTGCTCGTCTCGCTACCGCTTCTGATCATGTTTTTGTTGAGCCAGCGCTATTTCGTGCGCGGCATTCTCCTGTCGGGCGGCAAGTAGACGAAGAAGTTGACCTGTGGCCACGTCGTGCGGCTATGCTAGGGACGTGCACGCACTCCGAATTCACGTCAAGGGCGACGTACAGAATGTGGGCTTTCGAGTGTACGTCCAGCGTCGTGCCGCCATGCGCAACATCACGGGTGAGGTTTGGAACACGCAAGAGGGCAATGTGGAGGCTCTCGCCATTGCCCAGACCAAAGAGGCGTTGGACGGCCTGCTGGATGACCTGCGGCGCGGACCGGGCCGGATAGAATCCATCGAGTCAGAGGAAGTTCGGGAGCCCCTACCTCGCCGCACGTTCGAGATTGGTCCCACGCGCTGATATGGCCAACTGCCGCGCGAACCTTTTTGTCTGCAGTTTCGCCCTACAGAAAGAGATGCGTTTGACCCTCTGGGCAGACACGTGCCACTGCTGATGATGAAGCGAGTTGCCATTCTGGAATCCAATCTTATGTGGAGCGCAAGGCTCGCGCGATCGGTTGCCGCTCTTGGATATGAAGCCGTGATGCTGGAAGATGGCGTGCGATTGCCTCCCGGATTCGACGTTGCCATTCTCGATCTGTCGCGGCTACCCGAGCCGGCGGCGGCCTACATCGACGACTTGCACGGCTCGGGGGTGGTCACCATTGGTCACGCCGGCCACAAAGAGCATGAACTCATGGATTTGGGGCGGAATTCGGGTTGCCGCATCCTGGCCACCAATCGCGAAATGACCACGCGGCTCGGGGCACTGATTGCCGAGGCTCTCGCGTTGAAAGAGGGCCTTTGCGACAGCGCGAGCGGCAAGAATTCCGTATAATCACGAGTAGCCGAGTCCGGGTGACGCCCGGAACGGGGGACCCAAAAATGGGGTGTATCCCGGGAAACCGGGAGGGGTAACTCTTGGCCCTAACCCGACAGCTAACCCCGTAGGCGCATCAAGAGTATCGCGATCGGCACAAGGCGGTGCCGCCGAGATACTCCATGACCAACAACATGGAGGTATGACCTTGGTTACTGAACGTGAGCTTCGGTTGTCTGCAGCCGAAATCGAGCGCTCGAACGGTTCGCCCGTACGCAGAGCTCGGTTGCTCGTGCGCTTGGCAAGGCGCGCTCGCAATGACGCAAAGCGACTTGCCCAAGGGGTGGCCATTTTGGCATCTGACTGTATGGACGACGCAGCCGAACGGCTGTGGCAGGCCAAGCGTCGGAGAATGGATCTCAGCGACGAGATTCGTGCCCGGGCGCGCGACATTCTGGCTGGCGGGCCGTCCGCCTCGCATCCGTGATCGCGTCGTTCCTTACTCCGGCTATTTTTTAGGTAGTCCGGTATCCGGTAACCTCCTGCGGGGCGTCGACCGATCGGCGCCCCTTTTTCATGTCTGGGAAGGGATGGTCACGCCCCCGGCGAATCTCATTCGACATGATTCGCGTCGGCATTTTGGGCACCGGGCGCATGGGCACCGTACACGCGAAGCACTACCGGGCCATGCCGGACGTCGAGATTTCCTTCTGCGATCGCAAGCCAGATCGGGCGCACCAGTTTCTCAGCCAGTTCGAAGCGACCCAGTATCCAAACCCGGAAAAGCTCATCCGCAGTGTCGATGTCGTCGACTTGTGCCTCCCCACGGACGCGCATTTGGAATATGCGCTCATGGCCATCGCCGAAGGCAAGGCGGTCTTTGTCGAAAAGCCCATCGCCCGCACCATGGAGGAAGCGGAGCAGATGATCGCTGCCGCTGACCAAGCCGGCGTGCCGCTCATGGTCGGTCAGGTCGTGCGCTACTTTCCGGAGTACGAGCGAGCTCATCAGCTGGTGTCCCAAGGTGCCGTGGGGAACGTGGGGGCCGTTCGATTGAGCCGGGGTGGCCCCAGGCCATCGGGCAGCGATGATTGGTTTATGGACCTGGAGCGTTCAGGTGGGGCGTTGCTGGACGTCGCCATCCATGACTTCGATTGGCTTCTCTGGACGCTCGGTCCGGTCCAAACGGTGTACTCAAAGTCGGTGGCGTACTCGGGGGCGTCGGACACGGATTACGCGCTAACCACCCTGACCATGGCGTCAGGGGCTGTGGCGCACGTGGAGTCAACCTGGCTTGACCCGCAGGGATTCCGCACGGAACTGGAGGTGTGCGGAAGTGCCGGAATGTTCGAGCATCGGTCTCGCGATGCCGCGTTCCTGATGACGTCAACGTCGGCCGGTGTTCGATACGAGTCGCCGATCGCGCCGACCGACGATCCGTACTATCGCGAGTTGCGCGCATTTCTGGAAGTCGTGCAAAGCGGGGGCACGCCGCCGGTCGATGGCCGCGCCGGAGCCCATGCACTCCAGGTCTCCCTGGGTGCTATCGAGAGTGCGAAGACCGGCATGCCTATTGACCTTGAGGCTTGGGCGACTGCGCATTCGATTGCGTAACGTTTGTTGATTTTGCGGAAACTGATCTTATAATAGAGTAGCCAAAACTTTTGTACGGCCCCATGAGGCCACGGTGGGTGGGAGGATGATTAAAGTTCCCCGCGTCAAGGTCGCCGCGCCACCGGTGGTTGCCCCGAAGCGTCGGGCAAGGCGAGTCACCGGTATTTACTGCCTAATCGGCTGCGCCTGGATCTTGGTGAGCGACCTCGTCGTTCTTCGCGCCTTCGGACCGCACGTCGACGTTGCGGTTGCCAGCGCCATGAAAGGTCTTGCGTTCGTGCTGGTCACATCTCTAATACTGTATGGCATGTTGCGCCAGTCCTTTGGTGCGATCGATCAGGCCACTCAGGCTCGCGAAGCCGCGTTTCGCGAGCTGATCGATCGACTCGCGCTCGCCTCGGATATGCGCGATCGTGCGCTGGGCCACCACGGGCACCGTCTGATGGAGTACGTCCGTGTCGTCGCAAAGCAGATGGGGCTGAAGCAACAGGAGGTCGCCATGATGGTGACGGCCTGTCAGTTGCACGACGTGGGCAAACTCGGTATTGGCGACGACATCCTGCTCAAGACGGGACCTTTGACTCATGACGAGCGCCAGCGCATGCAGCGTCACACCGTCATCGGCGCAAAGTTGCTCGAGGGCTCCGCGGCCCCCGAACTCGCGATCGCTCATGAGATTGCCCTGAACCACCACGAGTGGTTTAACGGTGAGGGGTATCCCGCTGGGCGCAAAGGAAAGGAAATCCCGGCATCGGCCCGGCTTGTTTCGGTTTGCGACGTTTTCGATGCGCTGACTTCGGTGCGCACCTACAAGGACGCCTGGAGCTTTGAAGAGGCCATCGCGTATATCCAAGACCAGAAGGGCGCCCAGTTTGATCCTGACGTGGTTGAAGCCTTTATGGCGGTTGAATCGCAGGTTCGCGAGATCCACGATCGCTTCACCGAAGACCGACTCAACCCAAACGTCGCCATCTCTCCATGGGATTGCACCGGCCCTTCTATGGAATTTCCACCGGGACTTGTTACCCACTCGAGGCATACAGCTTCGAGTTAAGGCTTGCCGAAGGTATCCTTAGCAACTCACCGCCTCTCGTGGTGTTCGGTTCATGAAGCGTAATCAAGTTCCTGCTCCTCGGCGGCCAGAGCACGCCCGCCGAGCCTCTCTTATTGCCCTTGGTGTGGTGCTTGCATCCGTGCTTACGAGTGCCAATGGCGTTCGGGGCCAGATGGGTCACCCGCTTGGACTGATCGGCTACGCGAGCGTCGGTCAAGAACCACCCCCGGTACAGACGCCTCCTCCGGTTCAAACACCGCCACCGGTCCAGGAGCCCCCTCCAACCACGGTGCAGGAGCCGCCTCCTACCAAGACGGAAGAGCAAACGCAGGAGCCTCCACCCAAGGAAGCCGAAGACGCCAAGAAGGCGGGTGACGACGAATACTTTGGCTACAGCTACTTCAAGACGGCCCGCGAAATCCTTGAGGCACGTTTGAAGGCTGCGCGTGATACTGGCGACCGCACGGATTCCGCATTGCAGGGCATTGTCGGTCCAAACATCTTCGTACCGGCCCCGGATCGCTACCAGCTTGGCCCTGGGGACAAACTCAGCATCCGCATTTGGAGCCCGACGATGGCCGCCGAGACGCAGGACGTGACCGTCGACGAGCGCGGACGCCTGCTCGTCACGGGAATGCAGCAGCCTTTGGTGGTACGTGGTCAAACCGTCGTGCAGGCCGAGCAAGCGCTTCGTCGCGAACTGCGCCGCTACCTGACTGACGGCGACATCACCGTTTCCCTTGCCGAACTTCGCACCTTTGAGATCGCGATCTTGGGCGAATCGTATGCCCCCGGCTCCTACCAGGTACCTGCAACGACGACGCTCTTCAACGTCCTTTACAGTACGGGCGGCGCAACGACCAAAGGCACATTGCGCCAGATCGAGCTTCGCCGCATGAACGGCGCGCGACACACGTTCGACTTCTACAAGTTCCTTCTGGATGGGGACAACCAGCAGGACATGGCTCTCCAGCCGGGAGACGTGCTCTTTATCCCGCCCGCCGGTCCTCGCGTCCGTGTGGATGGAGAGGTGGTGCGTCCGGCGATTTTCGAACTGCTGCCCAATGACACGCTGCGCAAGGTGATTGAGCTTGCTGGCGGCATCAAGCCGAGCGGCATCGCCCAGCGCGTTTCGGTCGATTCGATTCGCCCGGGTGTAGCACGACGATTGGTGGATGTCGATCTCCTGGACCAGAACGCCGACCTGCGCCTTTATGACGGGGACGTCGTGGATGTTTCCAGTATTCGGCCATTGCTGACCAATGCCGTGACGCTGGTCGGCAATGTGGACCAGCCGGGCCGATTCCAATGGACTGAAGGCATGACGGTGCAGGCGCTCATTGAGCGTGCTCGCGGTCTGCTGCCCGACACCTATCTTGGCCGGGCTGACCTCTTTCGCTTGAACGATGACGGAAGCAAGACACTGATTCGCGTGAACCTCTCGGCACAGTCGGGCCCCGAAAGCCCCGCCGAAGTGCGGCTCCAGCCGAACGACGAGCTGACGGTTTATAGCGTCAAGGCCGTCCAGTGGATGGGCGAGCGGCAGGTGTCCGTGACCGGCGCCGTCAGCCGTCCCGGCAATGTGTATCGCGCGGACGGGCTCAGGGTAAAAGATGCGCTGGTCCAGGTCGGAGGCCTTCTTCCCGATGCCTTCACAACGCAGGCATTCCTGCAGCGCACCAATGCCGACGGGACTCCCGGCCCTCTCCTCAAGCTTGATCTGGCCCGGGTAATTGCCGACGATCCCAATCACAACGTCCTTCTGCAGGATCTGGATCAGCTCAAGGTCTTCAGCAACGATCAGGCGAACTTCCGCCCGGATGCGACGGTGGAGATCACCGGCGCCGTGCAAACGCCCGGCAGCTATCGCAAGTTTGAAAACATGCGGTTGCTGGACCTGATTCAGCTTGCGGGCAATCCGAAGCCCGACGCCTATTTGCCGCGAGCCTATCTGCAGCGCCGCAACGTCGACGGTACGGTCGGGCCTTTGGTTGTCATCGATCTGGGCCGCGTGCTGTCCGGCGATGCCGATGCCAATATTGCCCTCGAAGAAGGGGACAAGCTCTCGGTCTACTCAACGGAGCAGGCGATGTTTGTGCCTACCCAGACGGTTCGGATTGCCGGTGCGGTGATGAGAGGCGGTGAGTACCCGCGTGCCACCAACATGACCCTGCTGGATTTGATTCAACTCGCTGGTGGCCCAGCGCCCGACGCGAGCCAGTCAATCGAGATTGCCCATGCGCGCGTGCCGGTCGGAACCCCGGTAACGACCGCGCGGTTGGACGACGTCCTCGCAGGCGGCATGAACCTCAACTTGCGTGACGGCGACGTCGTGACCATTCATCAGGACAGTTCGATTCGGATCAATCCGAAGACAGTGACGATCACTGGGCGCGTGCGTCGGCCTGGGGTCTATGCGCTGACTGGGGAAACCGAGCGGCTGAGCGAGCTGATCAAGCGGGCAGGAGGGTTTACCGCCGACGCCTTCCCCGAGGGCGCCCAGTTCTCGCGGAACCCTCAGTTCTTGCAGACGCCACTCCAGGGCGAGCTGTCGGACCAGGTTCGTGAGCTGATCAGCCAAATCAACAATGACGAATATCGCCGTGCGCTTGCCCGCGCCGAAGCGGATCGGGCGCGATTTGTGACCAGCCTTGGGTCATCCGGTGTCCCCACAGTCTCCCTACCTGGTGCCGGCGTCGACACCTCGTCGACGGTCACGTATACGCCTCCGCCGGACCAAGTCACGGAAGCGCAACTGGTCACGAAGGCGCGCCCGTTGAGTGAGCGGGAAATGGCGCCCAGTGGGAATGTATCCGTGGACCTTGTCGCCGCGATGCGTCGGCCCGGTTCTCGGGAGGACGTCGTGCTGGATGCCGGAGACGTCATCGTCATTCCTGAGCGGCCGTCGACGGTGTCGGTGACGGGTGCCGTGATTGTGCCGTCCTCGATCGTGTTTGAACCGGGGCGGAACGTGCAGTTCTACGTAGATAACAGCGGCGGGCTGGCACCGGACGCGGCCACCGACCGGCTCTTCGTCATTCGGGCAACTGGTCGCTTGGTTCGCGCGAACCGGCGGACGCGCGTTGAACTTGGCGACGTGATCTTTGTTCCCACGAAGGTGGAGGAGATTCGCTTGTCGGACCGCCAACAGGTGATCGACAACGCGGTGAAGAACATTGCGAACGCCGGCATCATCTACGCGATTATCCGAGCGCTCGCAAAGTAATCGTTGCCCAGCCGCTCTCGTTCTTCTCAAAGGTCGAGAGCGGCTATGGGCTTAGGCCCAAGATGCGATAGGCGAGATCGTTCCGGAACTTTTGCGTTGGATCCAGGCGCTGGGCCATGTTGCAGAACGCATTTGCCATTTGAAATGCCGATCGGACGTTAGCCGGATCGAGCGTGCTGATTTTGCCCCAGTGTGGCCTGGGCTGAAAGGGCGTCAACGCCGCTTCGACTTTGGCAAGAACGGGCCGGACCCTCGTCCAATCCCCGATCCACGTAAAGTGGATACCGACCGTGGCCCGACGATAGGCCGGACTCAGCCAAAAATCATCGCCCGCCATCGTCCGAACTTCGCAGACTTGCAGCACCGGCGCGATGATGTCACTCAGCACGAAGACCGCGGCGAGGGCCTCGGCGGCAACCTCGCGTGCGATCAAAAGCTCGCTTTGGAGTTCGTCTCCGCTGCTGGGGGTGAAGTCCATTCGAAAGTGCGGGAGACGCTCGAACCAGGGGCCAGGGATGCCCATTTGGTCATTGCAGTGAACGGGCGACAACTCGGAAATAGGGTGCATGGGACGGTCGGCAGGAGCAAGAAACCGATCGAAGGCGAATCTTTGGGCAACGCCGACCGGCTGCTTGACCCAGACCTGGTCAAACACGGGCTCGCGCATCTGCGTGAACAGGCTGACGCTTTCGCAACCCGAGGTGACGTCGTCAAAGTGATCAAGAGCTCTCTCAAGCGGCAGCCGCAGATAAACCCGCTGCTCCCACGGAACGGAGGGCCCTCCTTGCAGCACCAGCCGTGTGACGATGCCTACGAGTCCCAAGTGTACGGCCACTGCCGAAAACTCTGGGTCGCTTCGCTTGACAGTCCACAAGCTGCCATCGGCTCGAACGATGTCCATTTCAACGACCGCGGAGGTGAGCACTTGTTGTGTGTTGCCCGACCCATGGGTTCCCGTCGCACAGGCCCCCGCCACGGAGAGGTGGGGAAGGGAGGCCAGGTTGGGCAAGGCGATGCCGACTTGATCCAGAGCCGGACCGAGTTGTCCATAGGTGACCCCAGACTCAATCTCGACTTGGCCGGTGTCATGATGGATGCCAAGGATTCGGTTGAGGCGTCGGGTGGAAAGAAGCACCCCACTCGTGTCGGCAATCGGGCTGAATGAGTGCCGGGTCCCGAGTCCTTTGATTCGATCCGCGCAAGCCACGCACTCTTGAACCTCGGATACGGTCTCTGGTTCGACCACGACCGCTGCCCCGTAGGTCAGATTGCCGGCCCAGTTGCGTTCTGTCTTCGTCATAGGCAAATGCAAAGACCAAGTGCCGAGACGGCGCATTGGGGCGACGGGCAAGCGATTGGCTGCCCGCCAAGGATTCGAACCTCGATTAACAGGGCCAGAACCTGTCGTCCTGCCATTAGACGAGCGGGCAGCTCGAAAGGTGGAGTATACCTGGGGGCTCAGTCCACCCAGTCGGCAACGAAGACGTTGGTCTCCCCAGGCACCGATCCAAACCGGTTCGACGCCCAGACCAGTTTCTTGCCGTCACGCGAGAACATCGGAAAACCGTCGAAGTCGGGAGTATGCGTGATACGGGTCAGGCCGGTACCATCGACGTTGATCATCCAGAGATCAAACTCTCTGGCCCGCGGGTCGCCATAGTTCGATGAAAAGATGATGCGCTTGCCGTCCGGGTGAAGGAAGGGTGCGAAGGACGCAGCGTTGAGATTCGTTACTTGGCGCTTGTTGCTGCCGTCCGCATCCATGATCCAGACCTCAAGCTTATTGGGCCGCACCAGGTGCTGGGCAAGCAGTGACTTATAGTCCGCCAGCGCCGCTTCGTCCATCGGCGTGGAGCGCCGGTAAACGATCTTCTTGCCGTCCCAACTGACGAATGGGCCGCCATCATAGCCCTCTTCATTGGTCAAACGCTTGAGGTTCGAGCCATCAAGATTCGCGCGATAGATCTGAAGGTCGCCCTCGAAATCTGATGTGAAGACCATGTAGGACCCGTCGGGTGCGATCGTTGTTTCGGCGACATAGCCCGGCAGGTTCAGGATGCGCCGGGGATTGCTTCCGTCCGGTTCAGCCCGAAAGAGCTCGAAGTTCGGATTGACCATCCAAACATATCCGCGGGACATGTCCACGGGCGGCTGGGCGCCGACGTTGCGGGCATGGGTCGATGAAAAGAGGATGCCCGATCCATCCGGGATAAAGTAGGCGCAGGTGCAGCGCCCAAGGCCCGTGCTGACCAACCGCTTGTTTGATCCGTCCGCGTTCATGGTAAAGATCTGCTCGTCGGGGTAGATCGGCTGACGGCTTTGGTAGATGAGCTTTGTCGCGTCCAGGTTCCAGTAGGCTTCCGCGTTTTGGCCGCCGAAGGTGAGTTGCTTGATGTTGCGCAGGTGCGTTTCGCCGGCGTGCGGCTCACGGTCTTTATGGTCGGGCCAAGACCCGAACAGGGCCGCCGGTGTGGCCGGCGGAGCCTGCACATAGTCTGGCAAAAACGCGGTGCAGGAACAGCTGGGCACGTAGGCTGTCGAAGGCATGGCGGCAAGAGTTGCGACCACGGCAAGAAGGGCGCTCACGCACGTAATTGTGATGATTGAGGCACGCCAGTCCGTTGACCGGCGTGCCGAATTTTGGCCGCAGGTAACGCGACAGAGTTCTTAGGCTTCACCCGGCGCGTCGATCATGTCTTCTGGGTTCTGGAACCGGAAGACGATGGCGGCGAGCCCACCGCCAATGAGCGGCCCGACAACGTGCACCCAGTTAACGGGGAACGATGCCTCCGAGAGCGAGTCTTTGACCAATGTAGGAGCGATCCCGACGGCGGGATTGAACGCACCACCTGAGAAAGGGCCGCCTGCAAAGGCCGCGGCGGCGATGGTCATCCCGATCGCCAGTCCATAGTAGGAGTTCCCGGCGGTTTTCTTTGAGGTTGCGACGTTCAAGACGACGATCGCAAGGGCGAACGTAAAGAGTGCCTCTGTGACCGCGGCCATTTGCGGTGAGATCGCAACGTTCACTTGGGGGTTGAAGGTCTTGTACGACGTCCAGTACACCGCCGCAGCGCCGCCGAACGCGCCCGCAATTTGGGCCATGACATAGGCGACAAACTCTCCAATCGTCATCTTGCCTCGCAACAGGATGGCAAAGGACACTGCCGGGTTATAGTGCGCCCCTGAGACATGCCCGCCCATATAGACCATGGCCATGAGGATTAACCCGATGGCAAGGGGGCCAATCCCATTGGCGAGGTCGCCAGCGAGACCGACGCCCATGACAAGAAAGAAGGTCCCGATGAATTCGGTCAGGAGTTTTCGTCCCATGGGCACAGTTTAGGGCAACTGACACCATCTGGCAAATCAACGCGGATTTCGGATCAGTTTCTTAACCGATAGCGTCAAACAGTTGCGATATCATGTTCGCAACGGGGCCGGTACGCGCCGCCACGCTCTCTTACTGGTGAATCGACATGAAGAAGTCTGCGTTTACGCTCATCGAACTGCTGGTGGTCATTGCCATCATCGCCATTCTTGCCGCAATTCTCTTCCCTGTTTTCTCGCAAGCCAAAGAAGCGGCCAAGCGGGCGGCATCGCTGAGCAACGTACGCCAGATTGGTCTTGCCATGAACATGTACATCACCGATTCGGATGACGTGACTCCGGCGGTTTACTCCTATAGCGATGGCCGATCGCTCGACTTTTACCAGTTGATGCAGCCCTACGTAAAGAACATGGACGTGTTCTATTCTCCGGTCTGGGAGCGACGCGACGCGGCAAGCTGTGCGAACACGAACACGGTGCCGGGGGCCTTTGTGCCGACTCAGGTTGATCGATGCCTTGGCTACGGCTACAACTGGGGCTTCGGCATTTGGGCGGGCGGAGCGCTCGTCGGGTTCCAGCGAGCGTTCCCTGGCGGTAACGTGCTGCCCGGCATCTCGAGCACCGAAGTGGAGGAGCCCGCGTCGCTGGCGGCGTTCGGCGACACTTACAATGGCCGACGCTACACGATCAGTGGGATCGGCTCGATCCTGCAATGGTACACCGGCCCCACCCGAAACAGCGCCCTGCGCCACGGCGGCAACTTCAACGTGGCCTTCATGGACGGTCATGCGAAGGGAACCAAGATGCGGGGGTACACCTTTAACCCGGCCGCAACGCCGCGCGGCGAAGGGTACTTCGCCGTTCCCAGCAATGAAAGCTTGACGACACGGTTCTATTGCAAGTCGGCCGACGCCGTGGTTCGCCCGGCCAACCTCGGACTTCCGGTGCCGGATATGGGCTGCGCGGCCTTTATCCAAGCGGTAATGGCTGGGGCGTTTATGCCGGTTCAGCGCTGGCCCGAGTAAACCTTCGACGGCGATTCCAGGCGCTCTTCGAGCCGCCCAACGATATGGTCCGCGATCGCCAAGCAGGCGGTCGCGGCCGGCGATGGCGCATTCACGACGTGGACGAAGCGCGGGGTGTCCTCGAAGAGAAAGTCGTCAACGAGCGACCCGTCTGGCAACACGGCTTGGGCCCGCACTCCCGCTTCGGCCGCGGTGAGTTGTTCCGATTTAAGCTCGGGGACCAGTCGCTGTAGAGCGCGAACAAACGCCGCCTTCGAGAATGAGCGCCACATTTCGCCCATGCCGTTGCGCCAATGCTTTTTGGCCAAGTGGATGAACCCGGAGTAGGAAAGCGTTTCCGCAAGGTCACCCATGTTGAGTGTCGTGCGGTAGTAACCTTCGCGCGCGAAGGCGAGTACGGCGTTGGGACCACATTCGACGCCTCCCAGCACCATCCGGGTGAGGTGTACGCCGAGAAAGGGAAAATTGGGGTCAGGCACCGGGTAGATCAGGTTCCGACAGAGGTGATGTGCGTCTGGCGTGAGTTCGAAGTACTCCCCGCGGAACGGAACGATCTTGGCGGACGGCTTGCGTCCGCACATCGCCACCAGCCGGTCCGAGAATAGCCCCGCACAGTTGACGGCGAAGTCGGCACTCACATCGCCGTGACTCGTTGCGAGAACGATCGTGTCGGCCCTCTCTTCGACCCCGGTCACTTTGCGGCCAAGCAAAACGTGGTGACCTGCGTCGCGGAGGATGCCGGCTAGCTTCTCGCAAATGCCGACGTAATCGACGATACCGGTCTCGGGCACGTGCAGGGCATCGACGCCAGCACAATGCGGCTCATAGTCTTTGAGTTCGGCGACGCTAATCCGGCGACACTCGACGCCATTGGCGATCCCCCGCTCATGGATGCGGTTTAGCGCCGGTATCTCGGATTCGCTGATCGCGACGACCACTTTGCCGCATCGGTCCATGGCGATGCCGTGGTCGAGGCAAAACGCCTCCAGCTGCGCTTTGCCGTTGCGGCACATGAGGGCTTTGTTCGAGCCGGGTTTGTAGTAGATTCCCGAGTGGATGACGCCGGAGTTTCGCCCGGTCTGATGCCGTGCGACGGCTTCTTCTTTTTCAAGAACGGTAATCGTTGCATCGGGTCGCTGTTGCGACAGTTTGTAGGCCGTGGCAAGGCCCAGAATGCCGCCACCGACGATCGCGACCCTCGGTCCCGTCATAGGGAGGTCTTTCGTTCCTCGGGGATCTCTGCCTTGGCATGGGTGCCGTTGGTGATCGGCTTTGCTTCTTCGGCCTGAAGCTCGCGTTTGGTTTTCGGTGTATCGGGGCCGGCAGCCTTTTGGACGAGCGTGTCGAGCCATTCGCGCTCGGTGCGCATCAACTCTTCACCGGCCTCTTCCGTCAAGAACTTGACGTTGCTGTACTTTGAGTCGCGGTAATCGTTAATCTTTCCAGCCTCAAAGGCGTCAATGACTTGCTTGATGCCCATTTCGACCGTCCACTGGGGTTTGAACCCGATGGCGTCCTTGATTCGCTTGAACGAAACGCGATAGTTCCTTCGGTCGGCGTCGCCACCGCTGATCTTCAGTTCCGCCGTGGGTACCAACTTCTTGATGAGCTGACCGACCTGGCCAAGGGTCATGTTCTGCTCGTCGGAGCCGACATTGAAGACACGGTTGCCGGCGTCTTCGAGCCGGGCCTCGAGCGCCATCAGCACGGACAAGGCAGCGTCATCCACGTGCAGGAACGGTCGCCACTGGTCCTCGCCAAAAACGGTGATCACGTTGTCCTTGATGGCTTTCGCGGTCAGGAGGTTGACCACGAGATCGAACCGCGTCCGACCCGAAAGGCCATAGATCGTGCCAAAACGCAAGATGGTCGGCTGGAATCTTTCGTCGACCATGTTCTTGAGCACCTCTTCGGCCGCGATCTTGCTGCGAGCATAGAGGGAAACGGGGTTGAGGTCAGACTCCTCATCCAGCACGTCGTCGCTGGCGCCGTAGACGCTGCAGGTGCTTGCAAAGACGAACCTTACGATGTTGCTGGCTTTGGCAACCTCGGCGGCAAGGCGTGTGGCGGCCAGGTTGACTTCGATGGTGAATTCCTCGTTGAGGGCGCACGCCGGGTCTCCGACAATGGCGCCGAGATGGATAACCGCATCCTTGCCGTACATGGCCTCAACCAAGGTATCCACGTGGCGGAAGTCTCCCTGCATGATCTCGAGGTTCTTGTGGTTCATGACGGGACGCACGGGCTCGTCGCCATACATGAGCATGTCCAGCAGGGTGACCTTGTAGCCGCGTTCGAGCAGCTTGGGCAAGAGGGCGCTGCCCACATAGCCGGCGCCGCCGATGACCAGCACGTGGCGGATGGGTCGGTTGAGATAAGCCAAATCCGGCTGGCGCATTTCTTCAATCGCGACCGACTTCCAAAAACTGGAGAAAAACCGCGAGCCGACCAGAAGGCTGCCGCCAAATCCGGCGGCAACGACAAGGGCCCACGGCTCAATGGTCACCAGGCCCGTCCATGACCCGATGAAGCTGTACACCAGATAGGCAAGGAGGATCGCCATGGACACGAGTCCCAGTCGGTACTTGCCCCGATAGAGCTTGCCCTTGTGATAGAAGCCGGCGGCGGTGAAGACCCCGAGTGCGATCGCGGTCAGCAGCCAAGTGGATGTCAGGAAGGTGGACCGATAGCGCTCGATGACGGCAACGGCTTCGTCTGGGGTGCGGGACACGTCCCAGATGCAGCTGAGCGCCAGCGCCATGAGACAGGACAGGTTGAGAATGACAATGTCGATCAGCACGCGCGCGGCAACGTGCCGAACTTGATGCGACCGATCCCCTCCGAGTGTGGCCATCGCTTCGTGAAGTATACAGCCGCAGGGGTCCGAAGTTAAACTTTGGAATCGTCTTTTAACTTAGTCGGAGGCGATGCGTGCGACTTTCGACCCATGTTCCAGAAGGAAAGGGTCCCGGTGTGTCGGACCAGAGTTGATCCGCCGATTCGATTGGTATACTGCCGGGTTCCGGAGACGCCGAGCGAATCTCGTAGTTCCGGGTTGCTTGACCTCAACCTTTCATGGATTCAAAGCCAGTTGATCTCAGCGTCTACTTAAATCACGTTTGGCGCGACAAGTTCAAAGTCGCGATGGTAGGCGTGGTCTTTGCGGTCATCGCGCTTCTCTATACTTTCTTCATTCCGGCGGAATACCGCTCCGTTTCGGTCCTCCTTCTGCCACCGTCACAAGGCGGCTCCGCGGGAAGCCTGTTATCGATGTTCACCGGCTCGGCAGGGACGGCCAATCCTGTCGTTACGCTCCAGGGTGTGGCGATGAGCCGAACGACGCTCGAAGCCGTGTCGAAGAAAGAGGGCATTCCATTGGCAAAGGTCCGCGACATGGTTTCGGTGGTCCCAAGTATTGACTCCAATCAACTGGGACTTACCGTTGTGTCTCAGAACCGAGATCAGGCACTGCGCGTTTGCGAGGCCTTGCTTGCCAGCTTGACTCGGATTAATCAAGACACCAATGTTTCCATCAACCAGTTGAAAGCCAAAGCTCTCCAGGACGCTGTCAATGCGAAGCAGCGCGAACTGGAAGCCGCCCAAGATCGCTTGGTCGACTTCCAGCGCACGACTCTAACCGCACCCTCGCCGATCGGCGACACGACGGGTGCGACGATGCTCGCACGGCTGCGCGATGTTGAGCTTGAGTTAGGCAAGGTTCAGGAACAGATCCGCGTCGCTCGGGATACAGCTCAGGGTCAAAGTCAAGTTGCCGTCAGCCTGCCGACCGGTATTGCCGAGAGCGAGAAGTGGCGAAACAAGCTCGTTGAGCTAGAGGCCAGCAAACGGCTCCTTCTCCAAAGCAAGGGTCCAGCGGATCCTGCCGTCGTCAAGCTGGAGCGGGAAATTGAAGAGACACGGGTCATTGCAGCGGAGCAGATCGCGAAGTACGTGCGCTCGGTCAACGAAAATGTTGAAGGCAGTCTTGCTGGTCTGGTGGGTCAAGAACAGGTGCTCATTTGGCAACGCGACTACCTGCGCAACCTCGCCAACCTCGCACCTCAGGAGGCCGCCGAACTTCAGCGCCTGGTGGCCGAAGTCATCACCCAACAGGAGATTTTGCGGGGAATCCGCGTGAACTACGAGCAGGCCCGAGTTGACGCAGAGGTCGAACCCGTGAACTGGACCGTATTGGTGCCACCCTATGCTGATCCTGTACCCACGAACAAGAACTACCGTCTGAACGCAATTTTTGGATTTGTGCTCGGAGTCCTGGTTGGCGCATGCTGGTCGCTGTATCGTAATCGCAACTACACGTTCACGCCCGAGTCAGCCGTTTAGGGGACACAGAGAACATGGCAGCCGCAGCCGTCGCTGGAAGCAATGCTCAGCCCGAAGCGACGATCAGTGCGCCACTAATAGCCAAGGTAAGCGTCTATCTGTACGTCATCTTGACGCCGTTCATGCTGTTGCCTTCGGGCCTTCCTCAACCTGCAGACTTTGTGTTTCTGGCGACAGGTGTACCGCTTCTCCTCGTTTATAAGGCCGTTTATCCCGGGCGCTACGGTATCGTCATGAGGTTGCTTGGATACTGGGTGGTATATGTCGCTTTAGTGTCCTTGTTTTACGCTATAACTGCATCGGACGTTGAGATTTTATGGAATCCGCTCTTCTACGCCTACAATGCCCTAATCTGCGCCGTCTTTATCCGATTCTACGTGCTGTTCGGAAAGCCAGTAATTGCGTGGATCACTCACGGAGTCGCCATTTCGATTTTGCTACAGACGTTTCTTGCCGTGTTTGTAGTGAAGTCCATCAGCGGTCGAGCCACGTTATTCTTTAATGGGCCAAACCAGCTCGGCTACTTTATCGTCCTAGGCGCTGCGATCTTTCTCTTCGGTGGGTACGTACTCAAGCTACCTGGCTGGTACGTTGCCATCGTAGTTGGTGCCTGTCTATTCCTGTGTGCACTATCCATCTCGCGAGCTGGAGCGTCGGCCATCCTCTTTCTGGGATTTGTTTACTCGCTCAAAAAGCCGGGGATGATGATTGGCATTATCCTTATTTTACTTGCCCTGTTGCAGTTCGGTGGGTTTGCTGAGAATGTAGAGAAAAAGTTCGTGGCTCGAACGAGCGCCGAGCGCCTTGCCCAGGACAAAGGCCGAGGGTACGATCGCATGTGGAATCATCCGGAGTACCTCTTTTTTGGAGCCGCAGAAGGAGCCAACTACCGGTTTGAAAGCCGCCTGAACACGAGCCAGCTTTTCAAATCGCGAGGGGCTAGGCAGCTTGAGGACCAGATTGGGGGAAAGGCGATGCACTCCACCCCAGGTACGCTCCTTTTCTCCTATGGAATACCTGGCACAATCGTCCTTACTTTATTCTGCATAGCCTGTATGCGAGGAGCCAAATTACTGCAGCTTCTGCTCTGGATGCCGATCCTTATCTATGGGTTGACGCACCAAGGATTGCGTGAAACGTTCTTCTGGATCTCATTGTGTATGTTTCTTTTCTTGTGCATGGAAGAGGAAAAGAAGAAACTGGCAGACTCGACCGCTACACCGCCACAATTGGCCTGAACTCCAAAGGTTGCAAGCGAAATGAGCCAGAAGTTCACTCCGCTGATCATTATAGGGGCGCCGCGATCGGGCACTAACATGTTGCGTGACGTGCTCGATGCACTGCCCGGTTTTGACACCTGGCCCTGTGACGAGATTCCACTCATATGGCGTCATGGAAACCTTCGGGCAATAAACGACGAATTGCCTGCCTCGGCCGCAAAGCCCTCAATCAAACGTTATATTTGGAGCCAATTTTGCAAGGAAGCATCACGCCACAAATGCGATGTCCTGATTGAGAAAACCTGCGCGAACTCACTGAGAGTCGCGTTCACAAAGGCAGTTGTTCCACAGGCGAAATATATCTACATCGTGCGCGATGGTCGGGACGTCGTCGCGTCTGCCCACAAGCGTTGGACCTCGGGCTTTGAACTCGGATATACCCTGGCTAAGATTCGCTACATGCCCTGGAGTGACGTGCCCTATCACGGCTTTCAATTCGCGTGGAATCGCTTCTATCGGTTGTTTTCGAAGCAGAAGCGGATCGCCGTGTGGGGTCCGCGATTTCGCGGATTGGAGGAAGCGCTCAAAACCAAATCGCTGGACGAAGTGTGCGGTCTTCAGTGGCAAGCATGCGTTGAGGCCAGTGACCGGGACTTTGCCGGAATGGACCCCACCGAGGTCTATCGCCTCCGATACGAGGACTTTGTCGAAAACCCAGGCAGACATGTGCGCGAAATCGCCGCGTTTCTGGGTCAATTGGTTTCCGAGCAAGACATTGACTCCGCCATTAAGCCGGTGAAAAAGAGCAGCGTGGGGAAGGGGAGAAACGAAATCGACGCTGAGACCATGGAGCGAGTGGAGGTGCTCCTCAAGCCGACCCTATTGCGTCATGGCTACGTTGATGAACTCCAAAGCGTCTAAGCAAGGACTTTCTCTCGCTGACCGGTTCGTCAAGAGGGCGTTCGATATCACGTTCGCATTGATCGGGCTCCTTTTGACGTGGCCCATCATCTTGGTCGCTTGGATCATCGCGAGCATCGATACGCGCATGGGCGGATTCTTCATGCAGCGCCGCGTAGGGAAGGACGGCAAGGTGTTTCGAGTCGTCAAAATTCGTTCGATGCGCCATATTCCGGGCTATACGACGACCTCGACGACGTCGCACGACCCCAGAATCACGAAGTCCGGTCGATTTTTCCGCAAAGCGAAGATCGACGAACTTCCCCAGCTATGGAACGTGCTGTGGGGGCAGATGAGTTTTGTTGGCCCCCGTCCAGACGTTCCCGGGTATGCCGACAAACTTGATGGGGACGATCGCATCGTTCTTTCGATCAGGCCCGGCATCACCGGCCCGGCAACCCTTTTTTATCGTAACGAAGAGGAAATCTTGGCCGAACAAGAGGATCCGGAGACCTATAACGATACGGTCATTTGGCCAAACAAGGTTCGAATGAACCGCGAGTACATCGAGAACTATCGATTTTCAGACGATATTAAGTACATTCTGGAAACCGTCTTCAAGCGATCGTCGCGTGACTGAAGCCCCACTCGGTCTCGACAGGTTTGGGGCGCTTTGGTAAACTCGTTGATTGGCGGAAGTAGTTTCCGCAAACAGGCAACGTGACTTCCATGGCAACGACTCTCCCGTCCTCCCATTCTGCCGAAGCCCCGACTCCGGTCCCTGGCCCCTGGCCCTACTACGCTGAAGACGAGATCGAGGCCGTTGCCGAGGTGCTGCGATCGGGAAAAGTCAACTATTGGAACAGCACCACCGGGCGCGACCTGGAAAAGGCTTTTCGCGAGTATTTCGGTGCAAAGCATGCGATTGCGCTGGCGAATGGCACGGTCGCCATTGATTTGGCACTGAAAGCCCTCGGAATCGGCCCGGGGGACGAGGTCATCGTCACGCCGAGAAGCTTTATCGCGTCCGTCGCGCCCGTGGTCATGCTTGGGGCTACGCCGGTGTTCGCGGACGTCGATCGCGACAGCGGGAACCTTTCTGCGGAAACGATCGAGCCAAAGATCACGCCTCGAACAAAAGCGGTCATCCCCGTCCACCTCGCCGGTTGGCCATGCGACATGACGCCGATGCTCGACCTTTGTCGCCAGCATGGCATCCACGTCGTGGAAGACTGCGCGCAAGCCCACGGCGCCAAGTATCGGGGTGTCGGCGTTGGGAACCACGGCATCATCGGAACGTGGTCCTTCTGCACCGACAAGATCATCACCACGGGTGGAGAAGGCGGCATGGTGACCACCGCCGACGACGCACTGTGGGAGTTCATGTGGTCTTACAAGGATCACGGCAAGAGCTTTGACGCCATGTTCCACCGGCAGCATGCCCCTGGATTCCGCTGGGTTCATGAGTCGATTGGAACGAACTGGCGCATGCCCTCACCCCAGGCTGCGATCGGGCTTCGCCAAGTCGCCAAGATGGATGACTGGCATGCGACGCGCACGCGCAATGCAAAGATCCTCATCGATGCTTTCGAGGGCCTTGACGCCGTCCGTGTGCCGACCCCAGGACCGGACAGCGTCCACGCTTACTACAAGTTCTATATGTACGTGAACCGGGAGGCGCTCAAGCCGGATTGGTCGCGCGATCGCATCGTCGCCGAGATCGAGGCGCGCGGGGTCTTCATCCAGCAAGGCTCGTGCAGCGAGATCTACCTGGAAAAGGCATTCGATGGAACCCCATTCCGACCCGAGCAGCGGCTACCCAACGCCCGCGAACTGGGCGAAACGTCGCTCCTGATGTTGGTTCACCCGACGCAGTCAGAAGCATGGATGCACCACGCCGCAGCGGTCGCGCGGGACGTCCTTGTCGAGGCCGCTCGTTAGGTTCGTGGATACGGCTCGCCGCCCGGTCGCGATGTTTATCGCACTCCGGGGCTACGCGCTGGTCAAGTCGCGCGCGCTGATCATGGAACACCTGCGCCGCGGCGGTTGGCAAGTCGTCATCGTCACGGAAGACGACGAGCACTCACGAGAACTGGTGCGACAGGGCGCGGTGCTCTACCCCGTCTCGTTTGGGCATCGACCGGACAATCCCGGTGACGAAGTGGCTGCCATGCGCGGCGTCTTTCGTGCGATGAACAAGCACAAGCCGGATCTCTTGCATTGCTTCGGCGCGAAGCCGATGATCTACGGAGGGTGGGCGGCGCGCATGCATCGACGCACAAGAGCCGTCTGCACCGTTACCGGGCTTGGGAGTGCCTTTGAGGCCGGAGGCCGCATCCAGAAGCTGAGCAAATGGGGATTCAAGACATCCTTGCCCCGATTCAAGCGCGTTATCTTTCAAAACCGGGACGACATGGGGATGTTCCTGGATAACGGTTGGGTTCGACCGGATCAGGCTTTGCTCATCGTGGGGTCCGGCGTGGACGTTGATCTCTTCAAGCCGGTTCCGCCGCCCGTTTCCGAGCGCCATGTCGTTCTGTTAACCGCCCGCCTGCTGTGGGCCAAGGGGGTGCGGGAGTACGTCGATGCGGTGGAGATGATTAGTGTGGACTACCCCGAGATCGAGTTTCAGCTTGCGGGCGAAGTCATCGAGGGGCGTCCAGATGCCGTCGATCAAGCCTACATTGACGAAGTTCATCGCCGTGGGAACGTGAAGTTCCTTGGGTACTTGCGCAACTTTCCCGAGGTGCTGGGGTCGGCCCGCATGTTTGTTGCCCCGTCGTACTACCGCGAAGGCGTTCCGCGCGTGCTTCTCGAAGCTTCGTCAGCCGGCGTGCCCGTCATCACGGCGGATTCCCCGGGGTGTCGCGAGGCAGTTGTGGACGGCGTGACGGGATTGCTGGTGCCGCCGCGCAAGGTGGAGCCATTGGCCCAAGCCATGCGGAAACTGCTCGACGACGGCGCGCTGTGCGATCGGTTAGGCCAACAGGCAAGAGAGCATGCCCTGGCTGAGTTCGATCTCCGGGCCATTACGGCCAAACAAGTCCAGGTGTACATCGAATCAGGAGCGCCGCTGGAGCCGTATCCATCTGGGCTCGAGGCGACCGCGCCAACGGGACCTGCTGCGGTTTCCTGAAGCTGCCCCTTTGTGGGGCCTATGGTTGTCGTCCATTTAGGGGGGTGGCTAGTCGCCAAAGCACCCCAGGGGCACGATACAGACTCGCGTCGCTACGATCCGAACGCCGGGGGCGCTACCCTTCCAGAAGCTGGCTCCCAAAGCGTTCAAACAGAGCGGTCATCGCGGCGGGTGATCGGTCCGGGGCGGAGTGAATCGCGTCGATCAACGCAGCGATCTGCCGGGTCATCACGATGACGTAGCGGGCAGGCGCCCCTTCGTCGATCCAGAATGTATGTGGCGTATCGGCAGGCACCACGAGGGACCCTCCCGGACCCAAGCGGATCACCTCATCGCCGACCCGAAACCGAAGGACGCCCTGCAGGACATACCAGGCTTCGTCATCTTCTCGATGGAGATGCAAGGGAGCTTGGGGCCAATCGGCCGCGTCGCCCTCCCACTCGGCAACCACAAGTCGCGATCCCGCGATGGAGGTGCCGCGCAAACGATGAGCGACGCCGTCGGTCAATCAACGTTTAGCGGCAACCGCAGCTGCCGCAACCGCCCGCGCCGGCAGGAGCTTCCACGCCGTCCGCGGCTTTAAACGACGAGCCGCAGCCGCACGACGAGACCGCGTTCGGGTTCTCGATCTTGAATCCGCCGCCGAGCGCGTCATCGATGTAATCCACGACGGCGCCATCCATGTAGTTGAGAGACATCGCGTCGACGTACACTCGGAAACCCTCCTGCTCGAAGACATTGTCATCCGCCTCCGGGGCTTCCCCGTCCAGCGCCATGCCGTACGATAGTCCGGAGCAACCGCCACCGGCCACCCACACACGCAGGGCGTCACTGGTCTTGTTCTGCTCCGCCATCAGGGCGCGGAGTTCGGTCATCGCTCGTTCGGTCAGGGTTACGGCCACTTCAATATGCTCCTATAAAACCTACAACCAATTATACGAGATCGCGGTTCGCCCATTGCGGGCCAGGTTCGCTGATCGGCACGTATAATAGCGGAGAGGTCCGCTTCACCACCGTATGCCGTACGTTGTCACCGAACCCTGTCTTGGCGTCAAAGATAAGTCTTGCATGACGGTCTGCCCCGTTGACTGCATTTACGAGGGCGAGAACATGGTCTATATCCACCCGGACGAATGTATTGACTGTGGCCTCTGCGAGCCTGAGTGCCCGGTGACGGCGATCTTTGTGGATACGGACGTTCCCCCGAACTGGCGTGACTACGTCGAACGGAACGCAACCGAAGCCAAAAAGATCGCCGGCCACTGAGTTCCGGTACTTTTGACGGCCGCAGTCGATGCCACGGCGACCTTCCTCAAGCCTGCTCAGCGGCAGGCAATAGTTCGTCGAGCATTTCGAACGCGTAGCGCAGGTGCGGGATCACGATGGAACCGCCGATCACCAGGCCGATCTGCATCGCTTCGTAAATTTCTTCGCGAGTGCAGCCTTCGGTGACGCACCGGTCGAGGTGGTAGAAGATGCAATCGTTGCAGCGAAGGACCATCGAGCCGACCAATCCCATGAGCTCTTTGTGCTTGACGGAAAGCGCTCCTTCTTCGTAAGCGGCCGCATCAAGGGCGAAGAACCGATTGAAGTCGCGGTGGCCCGCCCCTAGGATCTTGTCGTTCATCTCCGTACGATACAGGCGGGTTTCGGCGGCTCTTCTTCTCATCGGGTCAACGGTACCCGCCATCTTGCTCACGGATGCTCGTGTGGCTTAGCCGAGCGACCGGGCCGCATACGGTACCCTGTGCCTGAATGCTTGGATCCCTGATCTTGGCAGCCGCATGGGCCAGCGGGTCGTTCGCTGCTCCGCCGGTATTCGCACACTACATGCCCTGGTACGAGGCAAAAGCCGACCAGGGTCAATGGGGCTGGCACTGGACCATGAACGCTCGCGATCCCAGTAAAGGAGAGCTGGCCTCACACTACCGTCCCTTGATTGGCGCTTATGATTCAGGCGATCCCGATGTCCTCGAATACCATGTGCTCTTGATGAAAATTGCCGGGATTCAAGGAGTGATGATTGACTGGTATGGCATCGAAGACCTCTACGATTATCCGAGCATTCATCGCCACACGCAGTCCCTCGTGCCGTGGATCAAAAAGGCAGGGCTGCGATTCGCCTTAATGTTTGAGGATCAAACCCTGACCCAACTCATCAAGAACGAAAAAATAGCTGCTGATCAGGCCGTTTCTCGCACCCGCGCCATGCTTCTTCAGATGCAATCTGGCTGGTTCACCGAACCCGCCTACCTGCGCATGGACGGCCGCCCCCTGTTTTTTGTTTTTGGACCTCAATACTTTAAAGACGGTCAGTGGCCGGTCCTTCTTGACGGTTTAGATCCCAAGCCATATTTTGTTTCTCTTCATCACCGCGTACCGGGGGCCGAGGGCGCTTTCGATTGGCCCCTACCCTCCAAAGGACTCGAAGGGGCCCAAGCGGAAACAAAAGCATTTCTTGAGCGGGCGAAAAGCTGGCCTTTCTTCATGCCTGTGGCCTACCCCCGCTTCCATGACTACTATCATGAGGCCGGAGTCCACGATTCTTACGGTCGCATTGCCGATGACGAGGGACATACCCTTCGAACGACTCTCAAGGATGCCTTAACGGCGGGCCCACCCATGATTCAAATCGCAACCTGGAACGATTGGGGCGAGGGCACCCAGATCGAACCGTCGCAAGAACACGGCTATCGCGACCTCGAAACCGTGATGGAATTGCTTGGCCGGGCGAACACCGACGCCCTTCGACTTCCTTATCGACTCTATGGGTTAAGGAAGGCGAAGGACGCACGAGCGGATGCCGTCTCCGAGCATCTGTTTGCCGGCCGATATGCGGAAGCCCGCGCAGTCCTCGGGGACCACTAAGCCAGCACTTTGCGCGATTCGGCGTGACGGAGGGCCGCGCCGACCAGACCAGCAAAGAGCGGATGCGGCCGATTGGGACGCGATTTGAACTCGGGATGCGCCTGGGTCCCGATGAAGAACGGATGGTCGGTGATCTCGATCATCTCAACCAGCCGGTAATCGGGCGACACGCCGCTCACGGTCATGCCGTGCTCGTGAAGCATCTCGCGAAACTCGTTGTTGACCTCGTAGCGGTGGCGATGCCGCTCGTCGATACGATGCGTGCCGTAGATTTCGTGCGATCGGGTGCCCGCCACAAGGTTGCAGGGATAGGATCCCAGACGCATCGTGGCGCCTTTGTCGACCACCCCGTGTTGGTCGGGCAAGAGATGAATCACGGCGGGATCGGCGCAGTCCACCATCTCTTCGCTGTTGGCTCCGGGATGACCACAGACGTTCCGGGCAAACTCGATCACGGCCATCTGCAGGCCCAAACAGATGCCGAGGAACGGCATGCCGGACTCCCGCGCCATGCGGATGGCTTCGATCTTCCCCTCGATGCCGCGAGAGCCAAATCCCGGCGCCACGATCAACCCGTCGATGTCGCCGAGCACGGCGCCGGGGGACACGCCATTTTCCAGCATATCGCTCTCAATCCATTCGACTTGAACGGTGGCTTCATGAGGAATGCCCCCATGCAGCAGCGCCTCAGCGATGGACTTGTAGGCGTCGCCGTTGCTCGTGTATTTGCCGACGACGGCGATCCGGCACGATCGCTTCGGATTCTTGATGGTCTCGACCATCTTTCGCCAATCCTCGGCGCCGTTTGGCCGCGGCTCCAAGCCCAGACGCCGCAGCACGAAGTCAGTCAGCCCCGCCTCCTCATAGGTCAGAGGCACCTCGTAAATGGTGTCAACGTTCAGCGATTCGACCACCGCCTCGGCGGGCACATCGCAAAAGAGCGAGATCTTTTCCTTGACATCGAGGCTCAAGGGCGCGTCGGATCGGCAGATCAGCACGTCGGGCGAAATGCCAATCTCGCGAAGTTTGTAAACGCTGTGCTGAGTCGGCTTCGTTTTGACTTCGCCCCACGGCCCCACCTGGGGCACCAGCGTCACATGAAAGTACATGGTGCGCTCGGCGCCGATGTCCTTGCGCATTTGGCGAATGGCCTCGAGAAAGGGCAAGCTCTCGATATCGCCCACCGTGCCGCCGATTTCGGCGATCACCACATCGGCCTCTTGGGACTTGCCCGCCTCGATGATGCTGCGCTTGATCTCGTTGGTGATGTGCGGGATCACCTGGACCGTCGCGCCGAGGTAGTCGCCCCGCCGCTCGGCCTGGATGACGGATTGATACACGCGACCGGCCGTGACAGAGGAACCGCGATTGCAGTTCACGTCCATAAAGCGCTCGTAGTGGCCCAGGTCAAGGTCGGTCTCGGCGCCGTCGTCGGTGACGAAGACCTCGCCATGCTGGAAGGGGTTCATCGTGCCGGCGTCGACGTTAATGTACGGGTCCAGCTTGACCGGGGCGACACGGTAGCCCTGGTTGCGAAGGACGCGGCCCAAACTGGCAGTGGCGATGCCCTTGCCGATGGAGCTCACCACGCCTCCAGTCACGAAAATGTATCGCGTCACCTGCAGCCCATCCCCGAGCGACCTCCGCGAACACCTTACAGGCGTCGAAACGGGCAGAGGTCCTTTGGATTATAACCGAGGGCCCGAGAGAATTAGGACGCGGCGTGAGCCAGCTGATGGTTGCGGAGGCGATCAACCAAGGTGACGCAGTCATCCTTCCGGAACTCATTCCCTTCGACATAGCCTTCGAGATCGTCGGAAATGTCGTCGTAGTCGGGTGAGATCCAACTGCCGAGGGGGAGCTTCGGACTATCCAGCTGGACCAGCGTCAGCCGAAAGCGACCGTTGCCATTGATCTGGTCCATCCAGCGCAGGCCGGTTTCGATGAGGTCGGGGAGCGACGTGTACACGCCGGTAATGGTCGATGTGCCGTCTTCGTTGACGATTTCCGTGACCCAATATAAGCGTCGGAACTTCATTGTTCGTTGCGTCTCGCTCTGCGAATTATAAAGGTTTTCCACAAGGCTTGCCATGGTGTGATGGGACGAAGGTCGGGGTGTCGGTAGACTCGGCACGGATGGAGACGATTGGGTGGGCCGACTTTGAGCGTGTGGAGCTTCGCGTGGGAACCGTGCTCTCGGCGATGCCTCTAGAGGGCGCCCGCAAGCCGGCCTATCGACTGGAGATCGACTTTGGGCCGCTGGGGGTGAAGCGTTCGAGTGCCCAGGTGACCGACCTTTATCGAGCCGAAGATCTGGTGGGGCGCCAGGTCCTGGCGGTGGTGAACTTCCCGCCGAAACGGATCGCCGGATTCGTGTCCGAGGTCCTCGTCACCGGGGTCGCGGATGAGGCCGGAAGAGTGGTTTTGGTGACGCTTGATCACATGGTTCCCAACGGCGCAAAGCTGTTTTGACGGAACACCCCATGAGGTTCACGAGTGGGAAGCAACGTGTTGAGGGAACATTTCCTTAAGGCATATCCCGAGACTCCAACCACCCGGACCGGGTCAGGACACAAGCGTGGACTGCAATCCCCATTGGCGGCCCAAGGTCGCCCGGACGCGCACCAAACGTCCGATGAGCTCAGCGGGGCCCGAGAAATGGGTCATGCGGAACTCTCGCGTATAGCCTTGCAGCATCGAAGGGTCTTTCGTTGACGGCCCCTCGACGAGCACCTCAAACTCGAGCCCTTCGCACGCTTGATTCCGTTCAAGGGTAATCCGGTTCTGAATTTCGACAAGCTTCGCGATTCGCGCCTTCTTCACGGGGGCTGGCACTTGCGGCATGTCCGCTGCCGGGGTTCCGGGCCTTGGCGAATAGACAAACATATAGGCCCCATCGAAGCGAATTGCTTCAACGGCGGAAAGCGTGCGCTCAAACTGCTCATCGGTCTCGCCCGGGAAGCCGACAATGATGTCTGTGGTCAGGCCGATGTCCGGCACGGCGCGGCGCAGAGCGGCGACGATTTCCATGAAAGACTCCCGAGTGTAGAGCCGCTTCATCGCACGGAGCACGTCGTCATCGCCGGACTGGAGCGGCAAGTGGCAATGCTCCATGACCTGCGGACAGTCGCGGATCGTCTGGATCAGGTCGTCGCGGAAGTCGCGCGGATAGGGACTGGTGTAGCGAATGCGCTCCAGGCCGGGGATCTCGCCCAGCGCCCGCAGCAACTGCGAAAACGGGACACGGCCTTCCGCCAAGTTCTTGCCGTAGCTGTTCACCGTTTGGCCAAGAAGGGTGACTTCGCGCGTACCCTGTGCGGCCAACTGCGTCACCTCTTCGATGATGTCTTGGGTTGGGCGGCTTCGCTCGCGCCCCCGGGTCGTCGGGACGATACAGAACGTGCAGAACTTGTCGCAGCCGTATTGAATCGGGACGAAGGCCTTGAGCTTGGCGCGGCGGCCAACGGCACGCTGGGGCACGTCGGTGACCACTGCCCCTTTACGCTCGGGCAGATCCAAGCGGACCCGGAATCGCCGTCGCTGGGCCGCCTCCTCAACCAGGCCCGGGACCGTCGCGATCTGTCCCGTGCCGACGACGAAGTCGACGAACGGTGCGCGACGCCGAATCTCATCGGCACGCAACTGGGCCATGCATCCGCAAACGCCGACGATGATCTCGGACTGCCGCTTTTTGCGCAGCGCAATTTCGCCCAAAAGGGAAAAAGCCTTGTCCTCGGGCTTGCGGCGGACCGAGCACGTGTTGAGCAGGATGACTTCGGCTTCGTCGATCGAGGCCGCGGGGCGATACCCGATGCGCTGGAGATGGAGCCCGATCTGTTCGCTGTCCTCTTCGTTCATTTGACAGCCCCAGGTCTGGACATAATACGACCCCTTGACAGCGGCGCGGGGAGCCGAGCGGGCCAGTGCATTGGGTCGAATCAGGGCTCCGGCAGTCATCGCAGGTTCAGGAGGATACCTTTCGGGGCTCAGGGCGGCGGCGCGTGGGTTTCCGTCGCGATGAAGACCAGCACGATGCTCCACGCCGCCAGCGCCAGCAGCGAGACCGGAAGCTGAAGGTTGGTGGGCAGTGCGTAGATGCAAAAGAGTATCGGCGTCCAATAGATCCAACATGGGGCGAGGGCGGGCAGCACGCGGTCACGGTAGAAGCGATCGCCAAGGGCGACCCATGTCTCGCGCAATCGGTAGCGGCGGCGACGCCACTCGAAGAGCGCCATACAGGTCGGAATCGAGATGATGGGGGCAAAAATGAGCATGTCGGCCAAGACTTTGAGGACTAGGGTCCGCAAGTCGACGGCCTCACCGAACCAGAGCGCGAGAAGCCAGTAGAGGCCATCGACGAGGATGGATTCAAGTCCGTACACGCACCCAGTGAAAAACGCCAGGCCCATGTGAGCTCGAAGGTCCGCCACGCTTCGGCCTGTCAGCTGCTTGGCGACCTCGGGCACCACCCCGCACGCTATAAACCCGGCGGCAAAGGCCATGGGCCAACCTCCAGCGACTTTGAACGCGATGACTTCGGCGGCGACGCGACGGACCGCATCGCTTTGGTAGTACGCGACGACGAGCAGCACCGCGCCAAACTGAATCGCAAGCATGGCGGGCCAGTGACGCACGGCGGCCCGAAGACTCGGGCCAAGCACCCGGCCCAGCGAGGAAGAGCGGCTCAACTTGGCTTACCCTCAAAGATGGCGCGGAGCGTGTCAGCGTCGTCGCGCCGAGTGGCGATGGTGATGCGGTCCCCAACGCGCAGGACGGTCGATCCGCGAGGTACGGCAGAACCTTGATTGCTGACGACCAGCAGCAGCAGACACGTGGGCGGCAAGTCAAGGTCCACCACGCGCTTTTCGGCAGCCGTCGAACCGGCTTGGACCGTGACCTCGAACGACTGTGGGCTTTGGGCTTCGATCACCGGGATGTCGGGATCGACGCGGATGACCCGAAGTTTGGCGGCCACCCAGCCCAGGGTCGGTCCCTGGATGATCAGCGAGAGGAGCACGACGAAAAAGACGGTATCGAACAGAGTTTGTCCAAACTCCAGCCCCTGAGTCAGCGGGATCGTCGCCAAGATGATGGGAACGGCTCCGCGCAATCCCACCCAGCCGACAAACGTGCGGTCGTTGAAGCTGAGCTTTCGTGAGCCAGCCAGGGCCAGATAGACCGCGAGCGGGCGGGCGATGAACATCAGGAAGAGGGCCACGAGCGTGGCAGGCCATGCCACTTGGGGCAAGCGCGAGGGAAAAACAAGCAAACCCAAAGTCAAGAACATGGCGATCTGCATCAGCCAAGCCAGGCCGTCATGGAACTGCAAGAGCGTGACGCGCTGGACCATGCGCTGGCCGGCCATGGCAAGGCCACAGGTGTAGCATGCCAAGAAGCCGTTGGCACCGACCAGCGTCGGAATCCCATAGGCAAGCAGCGCGAGGGAAACCGTGACGGCGACATACAGACCGGGAACATCAAGGCGCAGCGAGTTCAGAAAGATCACCCCCGCGCGTCCCAAGGAGAAGCCAAGCAACCCGCCCGCGATCATCTGCCACAAGAACCCGAGGGTCGCATCGAGGGTGTGAACAGCGCCGGTGACCACCGCCGAGGTCGCCAGCAAGGTCAAGAAGACCGCAGTCGGGTCATTCGAACCGGATTCCAGTTCGAGCAGCGGCGCCAGATGGTGTTTGAGACGCAGCCGCTGCGCCCGCAAGATGCCAAAGACCGCCGCCGCGTCGGTCGAAGACACGACGGCGCCGAGCAACATCCCTTCCTGGAGCGTGACCCCCAGCGCCCAATGGGCAAAGATGCCCACCAGTGCCGCCGTCGCGAGCGTGCCGACGACGGCAAGTGAGACGCCCGACTTGGCGACAGGGCGAATGCTGTGCCATCGGGTGTCGAGGCCACCAGAGAACAAGATGAAGATGAGGGCCACCGTTCCAATGGACCAGGCGATCTCGGCGTTGTCGAAATAGATGCCGCCCAGCCCTTCGGACCCGGCCACCATCCCAATGAGGATGAAGACCAGCAGTGCCGGGACCCCCAGGCGCGACGAGACCTTGCCCGCCAAGACGGCGACCAGCAAGAGTACGCCAGCAATGAGCAAGGACAAGTCAAAAGGATTCATCGCGCCCGAAGGAGCCTTGATTGTGACGCGATGAACCCGAGATGTCTCGCGTGCGCTACGACTTTATCAGCGCGTAGCGCGCCCGCTGCGCGGCGCGAGCCCGAAGGCGCTTGTCATTGGCGCGATCGAGCACGTTGGGAGCACGCCCATAGACCAGGTTTTCCAGGAAGTATTCCAGCGTGCGATCCAATCCGATCCCGGCGTGGCCGACGTCGGCGCCCGCCATCATGTCAAACGACTTTCGTGCGCGCGTCAAGGCTTGAGCGAGCATGTAGGTGTTTGCCGGGTGGACATTGTTGTCTGCGGTGCCATAGAAGAGGAGCAGGCGCCCTTTCAGATTGCCCGCATAGGTCATGGCCGAACCCGCGTCATAGCCCGCCTTGTTCTCGTTCTCCCATGGCAGCCCCATGTACCGCTCGGTGTAGATGGTGTCGTAGTGACGCCAGTCGGTGACGCTGCTGCTGGCCACCGCGGCCTGGAAGACAGCGGGATGCCGAAGCAGCGCCATGGCGGACGCATATCCGCCATAGCTGGTGCCGTGAATCCCGACGCGGCTGCCGTCCACATACGGCCGCTCGCGGAGGTACTTGACGCCCGCAGCTTGGTCGTCGATTTCCACGACACCAAGCTTTTCGTACACAGCGTCCTTGAAGGCCTTGCCTCGCCCGTTGGTGCCACGCCCGTCGAACGAAGCGACGAGGAACCCAAACTCGGTGACGGGGTCGGGGGTCAGAAAGCGCTCTTCGCCCCCGGCCGAATCGGGCCCTGCGTAGACGCTGACCAAAAGCGGGTAGCTCTTGCTCTCGTCAAAATCGGAGGGGCGGTGCAGCACACCGTACAAGTCGGTCGTACCGTCGGCTGCCTTGAACTGAATCCGCTCAACGCGCTTGAGCCCGAGTTCATCGAACTTGGCGAGGTTGCTCTCGGCCAGCACGGCGACCTGCTTGCCATCGCGGTTGTAGAGAACGGTGCGCGGCGGGGTGTCCGTGGTCTGCTCCACGGACACGAATCCCTCACCGTTTGGTGAGATATCGACGGTATGGCTCATGGAAGGGTTCGTCAGGCGCGTTTCGCCCTGCCCATTCAATCCCACGCGGTGCAGCTGGAAGAGCCCGGGCCGTTCGCCGC
Source organism: Fimbriimonadaceae bacterium (assembly GCA_046292875.1). GTDB lineage: Bacteria > Armatimonadota > Fimbriimonadia > Fimbriimonadales > Fimbriimonadaceae > JBKBQD01. The sequence goes on along the minus strand of JBKBQD010000002.1, from coordinate 151,308 downwards.
TTCGGGCCCGATACCAGACTTCGCCGCGCGACTCGTCCACACGTGAGATCCCCGCGACTTCAAAGGCGTGCTGGGTGAGCGGCCGGTGGAGCTTGCCCGTCAAGTCGTACAGGTAGATGTTGCGAAAGCCATTGCGCTCCGAGATCCAAAGGAATTGCTGGTCTGCCGCCGGTTCGCCGAGCCACGTGATCGGCGGATGGTTCTCGACCCATCCGGTGGGCCACTCCTCTCGGATGATCGTGCGTCCGGCGCCGGTCGCGGGGTTGATCGCGCAAAACTCCAAGATGTTCTGCTTGCGGTTGGTGCGGTGGAAAAGCAGCTCACGACCGTCGGGCGACCACCGCACGGCATAAATGTAATAGCCGATTTCTTTGCCGTCTGGGCCGAACACCAAGTTCGGCGAAAGCGTTTCCTTTGTCTGCGTGTCGTAAATGCGAAGGCCAACTAGTGGGTTGTCCGTCCCGGCTTTTGGATAGGCTTCGACGTCCAGGCGATTCTGGAACTTGCTCACGTCCAGCGCCAGATAGTAGTCCTGCACGGGGCTGTCGTCAAAGAAATAGTAAGCGAGGTAGCGACCGTCCGGCGACCACCACATGGCTTCGCGGACCCCAAGCTCTTCGCCATACACCCAGCTTGCCGAGCCGCACTTGGTGCGCTTGGTGGGGTCGCCTTCGAATGAAATTTGTGTTTCATTCTGGCCTTCGACCAGGAAGACGTTGTGGTCCTTGTAGATCGCGCGCTTGGAGCCGTCCGGGCTTTCGGCTACCGTGAATTGTCGGCCGCGCTCGACGCCGCCGCGGGCAGGCGGGCGCCGGGTGCCCGAAGTCTCGGCGGCTGGCGCCGCCGCCTCGATTTCGACGCCGGTGGCCAAGTCAACGCGCAGGTTCTTGCCGTCCCGCGAAAAGTAGGCGTACTTGCCGTCATCGCCCCAGCGAACGGGTACCTGCCCCCGCTGGACGGAGCCGCCGATCTCGTTGCGCAGCTTCACATAGCGGTCGTATCGGGGCATGGCAGGGAGTCTATCTTGGGCGACGGCAACCGAGCCAAGAGCGACCGCCACCGTTAAGAGGAGCGCGCAGCGATTCATGGACCGATAGGATACGCCCAAAAACGCCGCGCAGTCCCTGGAAATGAAGCAGGACGCTGCTCATCGAAGTCGAAACCAATCTCGGCATGCAGGCGCCGGCCGAAGTCGCCCCGGTTACCCAAGAAAAGCCGAGGGCAATTCGTGCCCGTGCGCTCGTCGTCGCGCTGCTTTTCTGCTTCCCGGTCAACTACATGTGCGCCAACCAGGGCGTGACGGCGATCTTTTCCATCATCGTCGCCCCGGTCAGCGCCGTTCTGATCCTGTTGCTGGCCAACATCCCGCTCCGGCTCTGGCTCAAGAAGGCGGCACTAAGTCAAGCCGATTTCATCGTGATCTTCAGCCTGCTGGCCGTCGCGGCGTCGATCGGCTCGGAATGGTCCATCGTTGGGCAAGGCGTCATCCAGGCGATGCCGATCAACGCCCGATGGTCGGCGACAGCGCGGGACTACATCTTGGTCCAGATGCCCGATTGGCTGATCGTCAAGGACTATGAGCAGGTCCGCGACATCACGGTCGGCGGTCGTGGCATCGATTACGTGATCACCAAGATGCCGCTCTATTTTCCGCGGTATCTCGGGTGGTTCTCGCTCTACTTTGCCATCGCGCTGGCGATGCTTTGCATCAATAGCCTGATGCGCGGGGCGTGGTGCTATCGCGAGCGACTGTCATTCCCACTCATCCAGCTTCCGGTTGCCTTGAGCACGGGCGGCGGGTCCGGCGGCATTTGGAAGTCGAAGCATATGTGGATCGCGTTCGGCATCATGTTTGCGATCGACATCCTCAACGGGCTGAACTACCTCTATCCCAATCTGCCCGCGATACCCACGAAGTACTTTATCGACCTCAACCGACTGTTCACCGAGCCGCCGATGAGCCAGATGGGGACGCTGCCCATCAACCTCTTCCCGTTCATGGCTGCCATCGGCATTTTTATGCCGAGCGATCTGCTTTTCAGCATGGTCGTCTTCTACCTGCTCCGCAAGGTCGCCCATGTCGCCGTGGCGAGCCAGGGCATTCCGCAAGGCGTCTTTAGCGGGACCGGCATCGCGCCCGGACCTCCCTACTTCGACGAGCAGACCTGGGGCGCGGTCATTGCGATGTTCTTGGGGGCGCTGTGGGTTAGCAAGAACTATCTCAAGGAGGTGTGGGCCGACATCAAGGCCCGCCGACGCGACCCAGACGGCGGCGTGCCGCACTACATCGCGTTCATCGGGCTGTTGGCCGCGTCGGCATTTGTCATCTGGTTCGGCATGTATGGCGACTTGCCGATCCCCTACATGATTGTGTACTTCGGGCTGTTCCTGATGTTCTGCGTGGTGCTGACCCGGATCCGCGCCCAGTTGGGACCGCCGACGCACGAGTTCGCGTTCTTTGGGCCGAACAGCTTCATGAACCGGTTCTTTGGCAACCGGTGGCTCAGCGACCGGCAGGCCACCTGGATCAGCCAAACGTTCATCTACATGAACCGGCTGCATCGCACGCATCCGATGCCTTACCAGCTCGAGGCGATGAAGATGACCTCGACGGAGCGCATCAACCAGTCGCGGGTCTTTATCTGGATCCTCGTGTTTACGACGCTGGGCTTCTTCTTCAGCTACTTCTCGCTGCACATCGCGGGCTATCGGCGCGGCAGCACCATGTACTGGGGAGACGGTGAGACCTATCTCAACAGCATCCTCAACGACCGCAAAGGCCCCGATGTGCTCGGCATCTCGATGACGCTGCTCGGCTTCGCCGTGGTCATGCTCCTCGATTCGATTCGGTTCAAGTTTCCCGGTTTCCCGCTGCATCCGGCGGGGTACCTGCTGAGTATGAATTTCGGCGTGGACTACTATTGGTTCGGCTTGCTGATCGCACTGCTCGTGAAGAATTTCGTCCAGCGCTATTACGGCCTGCGCGGCTACGACAAACTGCGGAACGTGGCCATTGGCGTGCTGATCGGGGAATACGCCGCAGAGACGATATGGACCATCATGTCGCTCGTGACGCATCAATCGACGTACACGATCAGCTTCAATGACCGGAGTCTGACCGCCCAGTGACGCCCAACCCGTCTTTTGACTTGCCTAAGCCCGAGCAACGAATGCCGATTGCCTGGTGGGCGCTCTGGATCCTGTTTGGAATGCTGATCTTTGCCCAGCTTTACGACTATGTCGAGCGGAACAAAGACCGCACCCCCACCTTCTCGAACGAGGAGTTCAACTTTCGCCTGATCAAGCTGCTCGAGTCGGTCCAAGCCATGCTGCCGTCTCCCGAGAGTGCCGGCACCTCAGCTTCGAGGGAGGACCTCGGGTCCGGAAACACGATTCACGTACTCGCGCAGAACCGCAAAGACAATGTCTATGCAGCGGTGCTTTACGCGGTCATGCGTCACGACCGCGGGGACGAGGTGCAACCCGAGGACCTCGCGCTGCTCACCGGTTCCGAATACCCCGAGCTACAGGCCTTCGCCCGGATTTACCTCTCGAAGGAACTGACGCCCGAGGCATATCAAGAGATCAGGACTGCCATTCCCGATCAAACGCTGACCATCGACGGCAGTCCCCGCTTTCCCTTTGCGACCAAGGTCGCGCTCGGACACGCGGCCAAAAAGGCAGGCGAAACGCCCCCTCCACTCTTTGCACAACAAGCAGTCCTCTTGGCGATGACGGGGTTGCTCTTCGCGTGCGGCATCTTCGCGCTCGGCATGATTCTTTGGGTGGTCTACTTGGTCCAGCGAACCTCGGGCCGGTGGAAACCGATCGGTTTGCCGGTAGGTGCCGTCGGACCGGGCCTGGCCGACGCCTTGGCCCTGCGAACGACGCAGTTCATGCTGGCGTTTGTCCTGCTCGGCGCCACCGTGCCGATGGCTTTGCGGCGCATCCTCGATCCCCAAGTGGCGATGGCACTCACGATGATCACCGTCTTTTTGGCGATCGTGGTCCTGTCGCGCTTTCCGGCTGTCGGGCAGCACCTATCACTCCGGCGGCTGGGGATGCGGTCCGACAACCTCGGGCCCAACGTCCTTTGGGGGCTGGCGGGGTTTTGTGCCAATGTCCCGCTGGTGATGGTGGTTACGGTGGTCACGAACCCACTGACCTCGAACCTGCCGACCCCGGAACACCCGATTACGAATCTGCTGCGCGAGGGGCAGCCCGCGTGGGTTTTGGCGCTGATCGTGATTCAGGCCGCCGTGATGGCCCCGCTGATTGAAGAAGTCATGTTTCGTGGGGCGCTGCTCCCCGCCCTGACGCAGAAGCTGGGTTCCATTGCGGTGGCGATTCTGGCGTCGAGCCTCATGTTTGCGGCGATCCATCCGACGGGCGTCTCGGCATGGTTTGCGCTTGGTGCCATCGGGGCGACGGCGGCCATGCTGACCTATCAGACGGGCTCGCTGGTCCCCGCGATCATCATGCACGCCGTGCATAACACCGCCATTGTCGGCGTGAATGCGGTCCTCTGGTCGAACTGAGTCCTGGAGCGGGTGACGGGATTCGAACCCGCAACATCAACCTTGGGAAGGTCGCGCTCTACCGTTGAACTACACCCGCTCGAATCAGCCAAGTTGGAGCGGGTGGCGGGAATCGAACCCGCATGGCCAGCTTGGAAGGCTGGAGCTTTACCACTAAGCTACACCCGCGTGGCTTTCTGAGTATATCCGAATCAAATCGGACCGGGAAGCGCCGCGAATTGACGTGGACTCGCATGATTTGCCTGCCGTTGCCAATGGCAAGCATTGTCCGCGCCCACGGGCGCAACCTATCAATGCGCCCCGAGTATCGCCCGTTGATCCCGCAAAAGGGAGCAACGTCATGAAGCCCTTTCGATTCGCTATTGCCGCCACTTTGACCTTGACCGCCGGTGTGCTGGTCGCCCGACCGATGATGGTGATGCCTGACGACGTCGTTCATGGCGCTGATCGTCAAGCCCTGATCGACCCCAACGCTGTTGCCGTAGCATGGTCCGCGGCACAGGAAAACCTGCGAACGAGTGACCGCCGCGACTGGGACCGACTGGCCGACAACCTCGACGCCAACGAGCGCGTCCTGGTCATTCGGCTCTTGGAGGAGGCCGAATACATGGGTTCACGGACGCTTCCGCCATCCAGCCGAGTGACGCTGACGCCTTATGAGGTCGACCGCGTCCAGCAGCTTGCGGAACGGCTGAGTTCCAAGCAAAAGGCGCTCTTGCGGAAGGCGGTTCGAGGCGCCTTCGATCATGGTGGACTGCTTCGCCTTCCGTCGGCACTCCCGCCGCAGGTCTGGCACGAGCAACGCGCTAAGCCGCGTCCGATGGTGACTTCCCCCGCGCCGACGCCGCAGCCTGCCGTCATGGCACGGTGAACGGACGTACAATTGGACGATGAGCGCTCTTGCAGCCTTGGCGTTGTGCGCGACGATGGTCGCCCCGATCGAGTTGACCCCGACGGATGATGCCTGGGTTTACGTTCACGCCTCATCGACCAGCGATCCGTTTCTGCGCGCTTGGGGCAGTGGAGATGCCGCCGTCGACAACGTCTACCCTCCCGGCGGCGAGTACAGTTACAGCTACATGGCCTTTGAACTGCCGCGGGACAACTCCGTGCCCGCGCGGCTCGGTTCCGCGAAGCTAATGCTGCTGGTCGCCAAGGCCGAGGCTCTCGACAAAGGCCTGGTCGAGAAGTACCCTCTTGAGGCTCGCCCGCTGAGCGGCGCGTTCCGCGAACAAGGTTGGTCGATGCAGAACTCACAGCTTGCTCCGGGGGCGAAGCCCTACGGGTTGGGGACGGCCGAGTTCAAGCCCGATGAGGACTTCTGGGTCACGATCGATCTCATGAAAGAACCGGGCGCTTTCCAGCAAGCATGGTCGGACGCGCTCGCGGGCAACCACCGGCTTGGACTGGCGATCACCACGAAAATGGACGCCCAATCCGGGGTGTTCTACCGGTTCTATTCCCGCGAGAATGACCCGTCCAAGCGTCCGAGACTGATCATTGCGCCCGTCGAAGAATAAACATCGGTCCTTGTATGGATTGAACATCTGACGCGGCCATTCTCGGGCGTGGCTCAGATTCAAACGGAATTCGCGGCGGATTCGCAGCCGGACGATTCGAGCCTGATGGGGATATAGTCCCCTCTATGCGTCCGGTTCGCTTGCGATTCTGCTTAGCCGCGCTGCTCGCGCTCTCGATTTCGGCCCTGGGGGTCGCCCAGCCTTCTCAAGAAAAGCTGCTGGAGAACCTGCGGTTCCGCACCGTCGGTCCGGCGGTGTTCGGCGGCCGCCTTGTGGACCTGGACATCCATCCGTCGGATCCCTTTACGATCTATGCAACGGCGGCATCCGGTGGCCTCTTTAAGAGCGTGAACTATGGCACGACGTGGAAGCCGATCTTTGACGATTATCCCGTCAACTCGCTGGGGTGTCTGACCATCGCCCCCAGCGACCCGAAGATCATCTGGCTTGGCACGGGCGAAAACAATAGCCAGCGCAGCGCGCACTATGGCGACGGCGTGTACAAATCGACCGATGCCGGTGAGACCTGGACGAATATGGGCCTCAACGACAGCCGCCGTGTCGGACGCATCGTCGTTCACCCGACCAACCCGGACATTGTCTACGTCGCGACCATGGGTTACCTCTACAAACCCGGCGGCGACAAGGGTATCTACAAGACGACGGACGGCGGCCTGACCTGGAACCAGGTCCTCAAAGGCGACAACGACACGACCGGATTTATCGACGTCGCGATGGATCCCCGCGATCCGAATGTGCTCTATGCGGCTTCACACGACCGGCTTCGACGCCCATGGAATATCCGCGAGAACGGTCCGGGCGCGGCGATCTACAAGACGACCGACGCCGGCGCCACATGGAGCAAGCTCGGCGGTGGCTTGCCCAGCGGCGACTCGATCGGTCGCATCGGACTGGCGATCTATCCCAAGAACGGGGACATCATCTACGCCTTTATTGACAACAAAGGGCCGGGAGGCGAGGTCTATCGCTCCAATGACGCCGGAGCGACCTGGACCAAGCAGAATGAGACCCGTCTGGGCGGCGGCACGTACTACAGCCAGATCTTTGTGGATCCCAACAATCCGGATGTGGTCTATTCCCCGAACGTCCAGCTCATGCGGAGCGAAGACGGGGGCAAGACCTTCCGGCGCGTGGACCGCATGGCCCACGTCGACTGGCATCCAATGATCATCAACCCGGAGAACTCCCGCCATGTGATCGCGGCCAGTGACGGCGGGCTCTACATCACCTACGACTACTTCGATACCCTTGAGTTCGTGAGCAACTTGCCGCTGGCCCAGTTCTACGCGATTGGCGCGGACGAGGCAGTTCCCTATAACGTCTTTGGGGGCACCCAGGACAACGGTTCCTGGCACGGACCTTCGCGCACCCGCAACAATGGCGGCATTTTCAACCAGCATTGGGTGAACCTGATCGGCGGCGATGGCTTTTACACCCAGGCGGATCCGACCGATCCGAACACTCTTTACAGTTCCTCTCAGTTTGGGGCGATCCAGCGGATCGATCTGCCGAGCCGCAGCAGCCGCAGCATCCGTCCGCGCGAGCAGGGGCAGCGCGCCAACTGGATGTCACCCTTCCAACTGAGCCCGCACAACCCGCAGGTGCTCTATTGGGGCGCGAACCGCCTGTGGCGTTCGATGAACCGCGGCGACTCCTGGCGCGCCATCAGCCCCGACCTCACCACGAACGACGCAGAGAAGATTCGCGGCAACGTGCCCCACTGCACCATCACGACTGTCGAGGAGTCGCGCATCACGCCCGGTCTTATCTGGGTGGGGACGGACGACGGCAACGTGTGGGTGACCCGCGATGGCGGTGTCAACTGGACGCAGCTGAACGAGAAGCTGGAGTCGGCTGGTGCGCCGAAGCTTTACTGGGTGAGCCGAGTGCACGCGTCCCCTCACGACGAGGGAACGGCTTTTGTGACCTACACCGGATTCCGCGAGGACGACTGGAAGCCGTACCTTTTCAAAACCACCGACTTTGGCGCGACCTGGACGCGCATGGAAGGGCTTCCCGACGAGCAGCTATGCGTGATTCGGCAGGATGCCATCAACCCGAACATGCTGGTCGTGGGCACCGAGGTGAGCTCGCACATCAGTCTGGACGGCGGCAAAACCTGGACGCGCATGAACCGGGGTATCCCGACCAACCCCGTCCAGGACCTCACGATCCAGGAGCGAGAAAGCGACCTCGTTTTGGGAACCCATGGACGCGGCATCTTCATTGCCGATGTGACGCCGTATCGGCAGCTGTCGGACGCGGTGCTGGCCAAGCCGACGCACCTGTTCAATCCGACGCGAGCACTCGCCTACGTCTTCATTCCCGACATGTTTGAGCCCTTCAATGGCCACAAGCGGTATGCCGCACCCAACCCCGAGTTCGGCGCGGCGCTTTGGTACTACGTGAAGGAAGACTTGGAGGAGGCACCGCGGATCGAAATTCTCGACATTGGGGGCAACGTCCTGACGACGTTTACCGGCGAGAAAACCGCGGGCATTCATAAGGCCCAGTGGAACCTGCGATCACGCGGCGGGGGCAACCAGCCGGTCGGCGGCGGCCGCTATCTGGTGCGATTGACCAGCGGCAACGACACGCAGACCGCCATCCTGGTGGTCGAAGACTGGCAGCGGGCCCCGGGATCGGGACGACCGGGTGCCGATGCGCTGCCGGACGATGGCGACTTGACTGCTCGACGATGATCGCCGCATACCTTGCCCTCGGCATAGTGGCGCTTCAGGCACCAGACCTGGAGCGCCACATCTATCCCCTTGCCAAGCCGCTCCCGGCCCCAAAGTTCGTGGTCGATGCCTCGGACTATCCGGACGGCAAAGCCTGGGGAGAAACAGCGGTCGCCCTGATGGAGGCATGGTTTCCAACCCTCACTTCGCTCTTGGCAACCGAGGACTATCAGCCGCCAGAGACGATCACGCTTGTCGTGAAGAAGGACCTGAACGTGCCTGCCTACGCGGGAGGCTCGACCATCACCGTGAACGGCAAATGGATCACAGAGCGGCCCGACGACCTCGGCATGGCAATTCATGAACTGGTTCACATCATCCAGGCGTATCCGCCTGGTCGGAACAAACCCGGCTGGCTGGTCGAGGGCATCGCCGACTACATCCGCTGGTGGCGCTTCGAGCCCGAAGCGCCGCGGCCCCGCATCGACCCTGAGAAGTCCAAATACACCGACGCTTACCGCACGACGGCCTACTTCCTTGCCTGGGTTTCGCGGCGATACGACATGCGGCTGGTGCCTGTCTTGGACCGCGCCATGCGCAAGGGCGAAGACCCGGTCCCGTTGTTCGAGAAGATGACGGGCAAGGATGTCGATGAGCTCTGGGCCGAGTTCATCGCTTCTCGACCTTAGTACCGCGCCAAATGGCAGCGATCGATTGGTGCTCGACGTCCAGGGGTGCCGTGTCCACGAATTGGCACAAGGCCCATGCGCGTTCGTCGCTGGTAATCGGGCCTTCGGCACGACGAGTGCATCCGCCGCATGCAGCCGCTGGTATGCGGACACTATGTGTCGGAGTCGAATACGGTCGGACATCCCGATTTCCTGACCAACGCCTACCTTGGCGACTCGCTGGCAAAGATTGCCGAAGTACGCGAGCGGTATGACCCGGACCGGCTCTTCTTCGAACCCCATGAAGGACTAAGTTAGGCCACGCGTTCCGGGTACACCACGCCTGATGGGCTGGCTCGTGGGGACTGCTGGACATGTCGACCACGGTAAGACGACGCTGATCGCGGCGCTTACCGGGATCGACCCTGACCGATTGCCCGACGAAAAGCGCCGCGGCATGACCATCGATCTCGGCTTTGCGTTTCTTGATATGCCCGATGGGACTCGGGTTTCCATCGTCGATGTCCCGGGCCATGAACGACTGGTCACGAACATGCTCGCGGGGGCGACGGGAGTCGATGTGGCGCTGCTTTGCGTCGCCGCCGACGAGGGCCCAAAACCGCAAACCCGCGAGCATCTCGCAATCTTGGAGCTGCTGCCGGTGCGGGAAGTGATTGTCGTGCTGACCCGCTGCGACCGCGTGGATGAGCCTCAAGTCCAAGCGACAACTACGGCGACCGCCAAGCTGCTTGCCGAAACGCGATTCGCCCATGCCGCGATTGTCGCCGTCTCTGCGTTTAGCGGCGAGGGGCTCGACGACCTTGTGGACCTCTTGTCCAAAACCCTTCGCTCATTGCCCGAAAAGCAAACCGGTCGTGACTGGGTGCTCCCCATCGACCGCGTATTCACCGTCAAAGGCTACGGCTGTGTGGTCACCGGCACCTTGTTGAACGGAATCGTCTCCACTGGCGACGAGGCAATGCTCGAACCCCACGAAACCGTATGCAAAGTCCGCGGAATTCAGCGACATGCGGAGACCCTGGCCGCTGGCGAGCCCGGCACTCGGGTGGCGATCAATCTGACAGGAGCGAACCCGGAGGAGATCCGCCGCGGAATGCTGGTCGGGCGGCCGGGCTTTGTTCAGGCAACCGACCGAATGGCGATGCAGCTGAACTTGTGTCGCACGCTCAAGCCTGGAGAGAGGGTGAGGGTTCATCTGGGTGCAGGCGACGCGATCGGTCGCGCCTTTCCGACCGACGATGGGGGCATTCTGGAGTTTGACGCGCCAGTAGCGGCCTTTCATGGGCAGGCAGTGGTTTTGCGCCATCCCAGTACAGGCGAACTCGTCGGGGGTGGGCGAGTCACCAGCACCCAGCCACCAGGACGCCGGAGGGTCGACGACGATCCAGGGGCTGCCATTCTCAATCTCGTGTCGCAAGCGCGCTGGGGATGCTCGACCGAACGCTTGACGGGGAAGCTCCGCATGACTCCTCAGACCCTCGGTCCGATCATTGAGGACCTGCGGCGGCAGGGCAAAATGGTTGGTCAGGGCGGGGTCTGGTGGGTGCCGGAAACCTGGCATTCCACTCAGGATGCCATCCTGGCGACCCTGAACGAGTTCCACCGTGCGCACCCGGCCGCGTCGACTCACCATATGGTCAAGGTTGCCGAAACCGCCGGACTGCCCTGGCGGGGAAAGGCACTTTTGCGGCTCTTTCAGGCGCAGCCCAACGTGGTCCTTGAGGACGAATCGGTGCGCCTGAAGGGATTTCGCGTGGCGCTGAGTTCTGCCCAGCAAGCCCTTCTTGATCGGGTGCTGGCGTGTCTTGACGAGGCACCGACCACTCCTCCGTCACCAGAGGACATGGCACAGCGACTGCATGTTCCCTTGGCCGCCATCCAGGCGATGGTCCGTCTGGGCGTTGGCCGTGGCGACATCATTGCAGCGGGCGAGCTCTTCTTCTCGTCGGCTGCTCTGCAAAAGGTCATCCAACAAGCCAAGGTGGCTCTCGGTGACCGTCCGTTCACCGTGGGTCAGTTTCGCGAGGCAGTCGGCTCGACGCGCAAGTTCGTGGTGCCCCTGCTCGAGCATCTCGACCAATCTGGGGTGACCACACGGGACCATGACCTGCGCACCTTCTCCAAACCGACGTCGGGCTGACGGTACCTGTGCCATCATCCAAGGCATGTTTCGCATCGCGATTCCCTTGTTTGCCGCGGCGACGGTCCTTACCGTTTCCGGCTGTGGCGGCGAAAGTGCGCTGACCCGGATCGACGGCGTGTATACCGGCAGCGCCAACGTCACCCGCAATACCAACCTGAAGCTCGACCTCGAAATGACGGTCGTAGGGGGGTCCATTTCCGGCGCGCTCCGCTTGGTGGACAACGGCGTGGTGCGGACGGCGACGCTCTCGGGGGAAGCCGTCCTCGATGGAGTCACCTTCCGTGCCTTTTTCGATGACCGAACGTACGGCGAAGCAGACTTTAGCGGCATCTTCATCGCGGGCCAGATCACCGGCAACTATCAGCGCAAAGCCAACGACATCATTCAGGACTCGGGCTCGTTTGTCATCGCTCGCGTTGCCGAGCAAACCGCCAATCCCGATGGGTCATGGAGTGGCAGCTTTACCGTCACCGAAGGTCCTGGGGTCGGTGGCACGTGGGGTGCAAGCCTGCAAAAAGTCGGCAATCGAATGACCGGAAATGGCGCCGCGATGGGCATGAACGCGACGATCAAAGGCACGGTCATTGGCCGACAAATCGACTTGACGTGGCTTAACGCCGAGAACCGGCTGATCTTCGAATACAACGGCCTGGTTGAGGGCGATTTTATGACCGGCACCTGGACGAACCCGGAAGTTGGCAACCGCGGCGCGTGGAACGGCAATCGCCAATCGGCGCAGTGAACGAGGCAGACGAACTGCGACAGGAACTGTCGGCTATCGTCGCCGAAGCCGGGCAGTGGGCCCAGTCCCGGCGCGCGGATGTCGGCTATGAAGTGAAGCCTGACGGCTCGCTGGTGACGCCGGTTGACCGCGAGGTGGAGCACTGGCTGCGAGACAGGCTGCAACGCCTGACCCCTGGCGCGGCGTTCCACGGCGAGGAGACGACTCCGGAAGGCGAAGCGACGAAAGGCATCTGGTTTGTGGACCCCATTGACGGCACGACAAACTACATCTTTGGAGGTCCCTATTGGGGCATATCTGCAGCCTTTGCCCAGAACGGAAACATCGAAGCCGGAGTCGTGGCGCTTCCCGACCTCAAAGAAGTGTATTCAGGAGCGCGCGGAGCCGGCGCACGGCTCAATGGTCGCGAGCTAGCCCGGATGACGTCGGGACCGATCCAGCCGTATGAGCCGGTGGCCTACTGTGAGTCGTTGGTGCGTGCGCTTGGTTCGGAGCGATTGCCAGGCGCCCAGCGATGCCCTGGCGCCTTCGTGGTTTCCGGTGGCTTCGTGGCTTCGGGACGGTTCCGCGGGCTGCTTGGCAACCGGGAATCCATCCACGACATCGCGGCGACGTGGCTGATCCTCACGGAGCTTGGGGCCGACGTGCGGTTCGCCGACGGCGAGCCGATGCACTTGGCCGACGTGCAAAAGGCCGAGCGGATTGCTCGACCTTTTGCGATGTTTCCTCCGAACTCGGGATTTTTCGGCTAGCTGACTATGGCGCAAGGTGCGGGTACTTCTCGAAGAAGGCCGCAACGTTCGCCTGGAGGTTTGGGTCCCCGAATCCCGGCAGTTCCTCGTGATACCGGTTCATGCCTGGATAGAGTTGTGTGAATCCACCCTTTCCGTTCGGATAGAGCCGGACCAGGTCCGGGGTGACTTTCTCCACGCGGCCGTCCTTATAGCCGACGATGTAAAAGCCTGAACGGGTGATGTTGGCCTCGCGACCAGGAACGATCTCTTTGGTGAGATGCACGTAGAGATCGGTCGAGAAGGCCAAGGTGTCCTCGGGGTCGCGTGCGACCACAAGCGTGTTGATGACTCGATCTTCTTGGAACTGCTTGAAGTCATGGTCCGGCAGCTTGGCGAGACGATAGTTGACGCGATCTGGATCCCAGTTCACCGAGCGGAAATGCTCGAGGAACTGCTTTGACTGCTGGATGGCCTGGTCCGGGTTACCCGTCAGATACAGCGGCCCGTGAGATCGTGGATCGTCTGCCTTGTCTGCTGGCGCCTTGGCCGATGACAGGACAGGGATCGATAAGGCTACCGCAAAGGTCGCGGCGGCCGAGAGGACGAGAGTGAGTTTCGGTGTCATGGATAATTTCTCCTCATGAAGGAATAGAATTCGCGGCTAGGGGCAAGTATAAGGGTGAAGGCACTCCTCGTACGTCCAGTTTCCATAGCAGCAGACAATGCCAGAGCACAATGCTTCAAGACCAAACCAACTCCAGATTTCATTCTCGGTTTGGTACACCTACGCGCAGTGAGGCGGCGGAACCTGGTCGTACTCGACACACCGGAGGACCCAGTCGGAGCTAACGGCAACGCGCCACCAACCCTCTTCCAGAAGGGGACAGTTGTCTAGGACACATGAAAGGCATCCAGTGGGACGGCAACCAGCCAACTCCTCAGCCTCAGATGGAATCTGAGACGCGAGCGCAGCGTTGCCGATCGCGATGCCCGCTACCAGAGCGAGCAGGTTGACGATGGTCCCCCGCAACCATATCGGAGTACGGGGGGGGGGGGTATTGGTTTTCATAGCCACCTCCCTTTGCTGTTCTATGTTACAGTGGACTCATGGCAAATGCAAGACAATTTTGAGAATTTATAACAATTCTCTTGACAGGATGCGGTCGCTGATGGTAGCGAGGACGCCTATGGCCGGGCCAATCCACCCATAAATTTAGTGCCAATTTCGATGAACCAGGAACCTGCAGCGCCATTTCGCGGACCTCTGGGACGATAGAGGACCGCGCCGATGCCAGCTGGCGACTCGTAGGACCCCTCAGCAATGTCGAATCGGGCCCTCGTCTGGCTGCGACGCGATCTGAGGTGGCATGACCACACTGCCCTGCACACGGCGACGACCACCGCCGCGCGTGTGGCCGTTGTCTTTGTTTTTGACCGCAACATTCTCGATGCCCTGCGCGACCGCGACGACCGGCGAGTCTCCTTCATTTACCGGTCGCTGGTCGAGCTGGATGCCCATCTCCGCGATCGAGGTTCACGGCTGCTGGTCGCTTGCGGCGACCCGGTCGAGGAGGTCCCTCGACTGGCGACGGCGCTCAACGTGCAGCGTGTGGTTACCGCGACGGACTTTGAGCCGTATGCCAAAGAGCGCGACGCAAAAGTGAAAGAGGCGTTGCAGGCCGTCGGAGTCCAGCTTGAATCTGTTTTGGACCATGTGATTCGGCGCGGCGCGGAGTTGCGGACGGCGGAAGGCTCGCCCTACCGCGTTTTTACACCGTTCTCGCGGGCATGGAAGTCTGCGCTGCGTCCTGCCGACATTGAGTCCCGCGACCCCGACCCGTCACGGCTATGGCCCATCGCGGAACTGCCCGGCACGCACCATCTCCCTGAACTCGCAAGGATTGGATTCCAATCGGGCGCAACCTGGCTGGAACCAGGCGAGGCGGCCGCACAGGCACGGCTGGATGCCTTCGCCGCCAAGATGGCCCGCTATGCCGATCTTCGCGATTACCCAGCGGCCCAGGCAACTTCGACCCTTTCGGTCGATTTGCGCTTTGGCACGATCTCGCCTCGCCAATGTGCGCGCCAGGCCATGGGCCAGCAGGGAAAAGGCGCGGAGTCGTGGCTCAACGAACTGATCTGGCGCGAGTTCTACTCCATGATCCTGGACTGTTTTCCTTCAGTGGTTGAAGAGGAGTTCCAGTCAGTTTATCGCGGGATGACATGGCCGGGCTCCGAGGAAGATTTTGCGCTTTGGACCGAAGGGTTGACCGGCTACCCCTTGGTCGACGCTGCCATGCGGCACTTCAAAAAGACAGGATGGATGCACAACCGGCTGCGCATGGTGGTCGCTTCGTTCTTGACGAAAGACCTTCTGGTCGATTGGCGTTGGGGAGAGGCCTGGTTTGCACGCTACCTGCTCGACTTTGACCTTGCTTCGAACAACGGTGGCTGGCAATGGGCCGCCTCGACCGGGTGCGACGCCCAGCCCTATTTCCGCATCTTCAATCCTGTCTTGCAATCCAAAAAGTTCGACCCCGAGGGAGCGTTCATTCGCGAGAACCTGCCCGAGTTGGCCGGGTTCGAGGGAGACCTGGTCCATTGGCCCCACGAGGCAACGCCACTGGAGCAGTTGGCGGCCGGGTGCGAACTGGGCCGGGACTATCCCCACCCCATCGTGGACCACCACGTTCAAAAAGAGCGAGCGATCCGGCTGCTGGAATCGGCCCGACGCTAGTTTTTCAGGGCGTACTTGTCGGGCTCGCGGTCAAACATGGGTTTGCACGCGGCGCAGCAGAAGTAATAGGTCACGCCGTCGACCTCGGTCACGCCGAAGGTGTCCTCTTTGCTGGCGACGGTGACATTCATCACGGGGCACAGCAACTCGCCGTCTGCATTCACGTAGTCGCCGTCGACCACTTTGCCCTGTGCCGCAGAGGTCGTGGTCTTGTTCGCCTCACCGCTGGGGGCCTCTTCCGACTTTTCCGAACAACCCGTGACCAGGATCAGCGGCGCCAGGGCGCATGCGACGTAAGCCATCCACTTCATGACGATGAGTATATCTTTTCGGCGCCAGCCCCTCGGAAACGAGTCTCCCCAGAGTCCCCTCTCGTTATCTTGCAGGGGGAAGGAAATCGAAGGGATTGGGTCTCGACTCGATGGACCACGAATGTGCTAAACTCTCTTGCTTCCGTGGGGCGATGCCTCCGGAGGGGCCTAACACCATGTACGCGATCATCATCAGTGGCGGCAAGCAGTACCGCGCCGAGCCCGAGCTCGAAATCCTGGTCGACAAGCTCGACATCGAGCCCGGCGAGTCGGTCGACATCGAGGACGTTCTTCTCGTCAATGACGGAAAGCAGGTCTCGATTGGCTCACCGTTTGTGAAGGGCGCCAAGGTCCGCGCCACGGTGGTCCGCCAGCTCAAGGATAAGAAGATCGAGGGCTTCAACTACAAGGCCAAGAAGAATCAGCGCAAGCGGTGGGGCCATCGCCAGCCGCTGACGCTCATCAAGATCCAGGAGGTCGTCGCCGGGGCCTAAGGCCGAGGCGATGGAAACGATATGGCACATAAAAAAGGACAAGGTTCATCCCGAAACGGCCGCGACTCGAATGCGCAGCGGCTGGGTGTGAAGCGCTACGGCGGCGAAGTGGTCAAGCCGGGCGCGATCATCGTGCGCCAGCGGGGCACGAAGTTTCATCCCGGCCTGAATGTGGGCCTGGGCAATGACCACACGATCTATGCTCTGACGCTTGGCGTGGTGAAGTTCGAGAGCCGTGGCGGCCGGAACTGCATCAGCGTCTATCCGCACGAAGCGTAGACTGCCTATCGATTTCCGGGTCGGCATGCCGTAGGGCTTGCCGGCCCTTATCGTTTGGCGGGCCGCAACAGATCGTCTGGTCGACCTTCGGCGACCACCGGGCCTGCGCCAACACCCAGCGTTAACGGAGCCGCCCATCTCGCCACAACACCGACGGTGCCTGACAAATCGAGGAGCTCCTGCCCTGCTTCCGCATCGGACACAGCGAGCGTTGCCATGGGTCAGCAGAGTTCAGCGGATTTTGAAAACTCTATAATCTCGGGCGCGGCGTTCAAGTACAATCGGGCGGAGGATGTCTTCGGGATTTCGACCCGATCCGAGCACGATCAACACGGGCCAAGCCCCCGCCCCTTCAAGGTTTCTCATCCGTCTCGCCTGGGTCACTCTGGGCTACACGGTCCTGGTGATCCTTTGGGGCGCGGTGGTTCGTGCCACCTTTTCGGGCGACGGATGCGGGGCCCATTGGCCCCTTTGCGACGGCGAGATCATCCCGAGTTCGCTGACGGACAAAAAGGCCTTTGAGTTCAGCCATCGGGTGACCAGCGGCCTGCTCATGCCGCTGGTGCTGCTGCTGATGGGTATGACCTGGCGGCGGTTTGGCTGGAAGTCGCCGATCACCAAGGCGAGCGCGGTGGCGGTGGCCTTCACGGGTATCGAAGCGCTGATCGGCATGAAGCTCGTGCTCTTTGGGCTGGTCGCCTACAACGAGTCGATCCAGCGCGCCATCTGGATGGCGATTCACCTTACCAACACCTTTATTCTCCTGGGTGCGCTGACCTGTGCGGCCTTCTGGCTTTCGGGCGGTCGGTTGCCGAGCCTCCAGCGACAGGGCGCGCTGCCGGTCGGTCTCTTCTGTGGGCTCATCGGCATGCTTTTCCTGGGGATCAGCGGGGCCGTCACGGCGTTGGGCGACACGCTCTTTCCCGCCAAGAGCTTGGCCGAGGGGTTGCGTCAAGACCTGGACCCGACGTCGCACTTTCTCATTCAGCTGCGGATGCTGCATCCGACCATTGCGGTTTCGGTCGGTCTTTTCGTGCTGCTGATGGCCGGGCTTGCGCAGCATTGGCGACCCGACCCGCTGGTCAAGCGCATGTCGCGCTGGGTGATCGGGCTGCTGCTCGTGGAAATGGCGGCGGGCGTGGTCAACGTCCTGTTGCTGGCCCCGGTGTGGATGCAGGTCGTGCACCTGGCGCTGGCCGACGGGCTTTGGATCGCGCTGGTCATGCTGTTCCTGGCGACGATAGCCAAAGGCGTGGAGCGACGTGATGTAGCCGAAGAGGACGAAGCGCCGCTGCCGGAGTCGGAGAAGGTTCCGATCCGAGAAACGATCAACGCCTACGTCGCGCTGACCAAGCCCCGTGTGATCAGCTTGCTCTTGTTCACGACGATCACGGCGATGTTCGCGGCGGCTAACGGTGCGCCGAATCCTTGGCTCGTGATTTTCGTGACGATCGGTGGCTATATGTCGGCAGGTGCGGCAAACGCCATCAACATGGTCATCGACCGCGACATCGACGGAACGATGGCGCGCACCAGTACACGGCCGACCGTGACGCGGCAGATCTCCTCGTCGCACGCGCTGCTGTTCGCTTTCGGCCTGGCCATCGGGTCCTTTACGATCCTGACATGGGCTGCGAACTTGCTTTGCGCCCTGCTGGCATTGGCGGGGCTTGTCTTTTACGTGATCATCTACACGCTGCTCCTCAAGCGCCGGACCTGGCACAACATCGTGATCGGCGGCGCGGCGGGCGCCTTTCCGCCTCTGGTCGGATGGGCGGCGGTGGCGGGGCAACTGAACCCCTTGGCGTGGACGCTCTTTGCCATCATCTTCGTCTGGACGCCGGTTCATTTTTGGGCGCTGGCGCTGCTGATCCAAGACGAATACAAACAAGCCGGGGTGCCCATGCTGCCGGTGGTGCATGGCGAGCGGGTGACCGTGATTCAAATCGGGATGTATGCGCTGCTGACGGCCGTCGTCTCGGTGCTGCCGCTCTTCCAGCGCGAGGTCGGCATGATCTACGTCGTGTCGGCGCTGTTGCTGAATGCGGTGCTGATTGCGATGTGTTTTCAGCTCTATCTGCGTCCTAATCGGCAGCAGGCGCGGGTGGTCTTCAAATACTCGATGGTTTACCTGGCCGTGCTGTTTCTCATGGTCGCCATCGACCGGGGCGTGACGCCTCGCGACCCGAAACAAAAGGAACCAATCTTGACCAGCATGTCAACTTTAAGTCGTGCAATCCTATTGGGCGACGCTCGCGGGCGGACCGTCGCCGCAGGCATGGAGGCCGCGAGAGAAGGGAGGGAGCAGAGGAATGGCGCAAGTTTTTAGTCCTGCGGCGAACACCATCGCGCGTGTGAGCATTGTCGTTGGCGCAGCGCTTCCCTTGGTCCTGATGTGGACGCTTTCGCAAATCACGCGGTCGCCTTCGAATACGAAAGTGGGCATTGCCCCTCCGCAGCCAGTGCCGTTCAGTCACATGCACCACACCGCAGAGTTGGGCATCGACTGTCGGTTTTGCCACACAACGGTCGACAAAGCCGGCTTCGCCGGAGTGCCCAGTACGGACACGTGTTTGACGTGTCACTCGCAGGTTTGGACAAACTCGCCGCTGTTGGAGGTGGTACGCGACAGTCAAGATACCGACATGCCGGTGATCTGGAATCGGGTGAACTTTGTTCCGCAGTTCGTTTACTTCAACCACAGCATCCACATCGACCGCGGCATCAACTGCAATACGTGCCACGGTCCCGTGCAGCAAATGCACATGACTTATAAGGGGAATCCTTTTGAGATGGCCTGGTGCTTGGAATGCCACAACGAGCCGGAGCGCTACCTCTACGAAGACAAGGACAACCCGGATCTGACCCCGCGGGAGCAGGTGTTCAACCTCTACACCAAGATTCAAGCCGGCGCCAAGCTGACCCGCCGCGAGGTAGCGCTGCGCGACGGGACGCCCTACAACCCGTCGGCCGAAGAGCTCGCCGAAGGCCGCCGCCTGGTCCAAGAGCGCGGCATCAACGTGAAGCAGTTGGCCGACTGCTGGATTTGTCACCGCTAGGATGAGCATGGAAGCCCTCGAACGCATCCCCGACCCTGAACCCGGCCAATCGCTGGACCTTGAAGCGATTGAGGCCCGATTGCGGGCAAAGACCGAGAAAACGTATTGGCGCAGCCTCGAAGAGATTGCGGAGACCCCCGAGTTCCAGAAGTTTGTCGACGACGAGTTTCCGAACCGGTCTTCGATCGCCGACATTGATCGCCGAAGCTTCATCAAGTTCATGGGCGCGTCGCTTGCGCTCGCCGGCGTCGGCTCGCTGAGCGGCTGCCGGTCGCTTATCATGCCGCGGCAGACCATCGTGCCGTACGTCAAGGCTCCGGAGCAGGCGCCCGGCATTCCTGCGTACTTTGCCAGCGCCTATTCGCGGGGCGGTTACGCGACGGGCGTGGTGGTCAAGAGTTTGGATGGAAGACCCGGCAAGATTGAAGGGAACCCCGAGCATCCGGCCAGTCTTGGCGCAACGGACACCTTCACGCAGTCGGCGCTCCTGACGATGTATGACCCGGATCGGTCGCAGAACGTGATGGACGGGACGCTGATCGCCGACTGGGACGAGTTCTACAAGGCAGCACGTGCGCAACTTGCCGAAGCCGAACGCGACGGCGGCGCCGGCGTGCGGATTTTGACGGGCGAGGTGTCGTCACCAGTGTTCCTCGACGTGCTTCGCAAGTTCATGGCGAAGTACCCGAGAGCCCAGTGGGTGACCTGGGAGCCGGCGGGCCGACAGAACGCGGCCGACGGCGCAGCACTGGCCTTTGGCTACGACGTCGAGACCAACTATCACTTTGACAAGGCGGATGTGGTGCTCTCGCTGGATGCGGACTTCTTCCAGGGGATGCCCGGATCGGTGCGCTATACACGCGACTTCATGAGCCGCCGCAAGGTCGACGGCAAGCATGCGGAACTGAACCGACTCTACGCCGTTGAGACCGCCCCTAACCTTGCGGGCGCATTTGCCGACCATCGCATCGCGGTAAAGCCCAGCGACTTCGAGGCCTATGTGCGGAGTTTGGCGGGCGCGCTCGGGGTGCCCAACGTCCCTGGCGCCGGCTCCAAAACGCTGCCGTGGCAAGCGCAGCTGGTGCGCGATCTGCAGGCCCACCGCGGTCGGTGCCTCGTTGTCGCCGGCGAATGGCAGTCGCCCGCAGTTCATGCGCTGGTCCACGCGATGAATGCGGCGCTCGGCAATGTCGGCGAAACCGTGGTCTATCGCGAGCCGGTCGCTCCGAACCGCACGCGGCAAATCGAGAACTTCCGAAGGCTCACCGAAGAGATGTCCGGCGGATTGGTCAAGACGCTGTTTATCTTGGGTGGCAACCCGGTTTATTCGGCTCCGGCGGACATTGATTTCAAAGCGGCTCTCGCCAATGTACCGTTCTCGGTCCACAGCGACCTCTATGCCAACGAAACCGCCGCGCTTTGTACCTGGCACGTCCCGGAAGCGCACTTCTTGGAGTCTTGGGGCGATGCGCGGGCATTCGACGGCACGATCTCGATCGTGCAGCCGCTGATCGAGCCGCTGTATGCCGGGCGGCCGCTCTATAGCACGCTCGCTGGCACCTTTGACAAGCCCATCCCGGACCAGCAGAGAGTGAAGGAGTTTTATGGCGCGAGCCACATGCGGGCGCAAGGCGACAACGCGTGGAATGAGGCCCTCGCTTCCGGCATGATCGCCAACTCGTCGCTGCCGACCATGGTCCCCGAGTTGCGTGGCGACATGAACCTGCCGCCGATGCGCGGTGGGGGCGGCGTCGAGGTGATCTTCCAGCCTGACCCCACGATCTGGGATGGTCAGTTTGCAAACAACGGCTGGCTGCAGGAGCTGCCAAAGCCTCTCACGACGATCACCTGGGACAACACCGTGCAAATGTCGCCCGCCGACGCCCAAGCGATGGGGTTGGCCAACGAAAGCAGGGTTCGCGTCGAGGTCAACGGCGCGTCGGTCGAGATGGGCGTCTGGCCCATGCCCGGGCACCCTGACGGCTGTATCACGATTCACCTGGGATTCGGGCGAACCAAAGCCGGTCGGATCGGCGATGGCATCGGCGTGGACCCGCAGCCGCTTCGAACCTCCGCGACGCTTTGGAGCGCCAGCAACGCGACGCTGACCAAGCTCGGTGGTCGGTACCCGATTGCCGCCGCCCAAATGCATCACTCGATGGAGGGCCGCGACATCGTGCGATCGGGAACCCTCGAAGACTTCGAGCATCATCCCGACCTTGCCCCGCCCGGCGCGCACCACGGAGACAAGGAGGCGCCCTCGCTCTATCCCAAGAACGTTTGGGGCTACGAGTACGAGGGATACCAGTGGGCGATGACCGTCGATTTGAACCTCTGCACCGGTTGCGGCGCGTGCGTGACGGCCTGTCAAGCCGAGAACAACATTCCCGTCGTCGGCAAGGACCAAGTCCATAACGGTCGCGAGATGCACTGGCTTCGCGTGGATCGCTATTACAGCTCTGCGGCATCGGACGATCGACCCCTTGCCAATGTCACGACCCATCACCAGCCCATCCTTTGTATGCACTGCGAGATGGCGCCGTGCGAGCCCGTCTGCCCCGTCGCCGCGACGGTTCATAGCCATGAGGGCTTGAACCAGATGGTTTACAACCGCTGTGTCGGCACGCGGTATTGCTCGAACAACTGCCCCTACAAAGTCCGACGGTTCAACTACTTCGGCTACACGATGGGGATTCGGAACTTCGATCAGCCGGGCGACATGCCGCTCTTCCGGATGCTCAACAACCCGGACGTCACGGTTCGAAGCCGCGGCGTCATGGAGAAATGCACCTATTGTGTGCAGCGCATCAACAGCGCGCGCATCACGGCGAAGAAGGAGGGCCGCCGCATCGAGGACGGCGAGGTGGTGACCGCGTGTCAGCAAGCCTGTCCCGCCAACGTCTTCGTCTTTGGCGACATCACCGACCCCGAGAGCAAGGTCAGCAAGTCCAAAAAGGACCTGCGCAACTACTTGCTCCTTGAAGAGCTCAACACCAAGCCGAGAACCACGTATCTCGGCCGCATCTACAATCCCAACCCGGAGATCAAGTCGTAATGGCACAGGCCGTCGCCATACCCCCCGTTCTGGAAGATCCGGATGCCATTCTCACCGGGCACAACACCGATGAGTCGATCGATCGGCAGATCAGTTCGATCGTCCTGAGTTCGAAGCAGCACAAACTGAACTGGTATGTGATGTTCGGCATCGGCTTCATGCTGTTGCAGGTGCTGATGCTCTCCATCACCGTGCTGCTGTTCAGGGGCATCGGCATCTGGGGCAACAACCAGCCCGTTGGCTGGGCTTTCGACATTATCAACTTCGTCTGGTGGATCGGCATTGGTCACGCCGGCACGCTGATCTCGGCGGTCCTATTGCTCTTTCGCCAGGCGTGGCGCAACTCGATCAACCGCTTTGCCGAGGCGATGACGCTCTTTGCCGTCATGTGCGCCGGCTTGTTCCCGCTGCTGCACACTGGGCGTCCGTGGGTGGCGTACTGGCTGTTTCCCTATCCGAACATCCTGGCGATGTGGCCGCAGTTCCGCAGCCCGCTGGTTTGGGACGTCTTTGCCGTGAGCACGTACATGACGGTCTCTGCGCTGTTCTGGTACGTCGGCTTGATTCCGGACTTGGCGACCTTGCGCGACCGGATCAAGGGTCGGTTCGGCAAGGTGTTCTGTGGGATCCTGTCGATGGGCTGGCGCGGCTCGATGAAGCACTGGGCCACCTACGAGCAAGCCTATATCCTCTTGGCTGCCCTTTCGACGCCACTGGTCCTTTCGGTGCACTCGATCGTGTCCCTCGACTTTGCGCAGTCGATCGTCGTCGGGTGGAACGTCACCTTGTTCCCGCCCTACTTCGTTGCGGGCGCCGTCTTCGCCGGGTTCGCGATGGTGCTCTTGCTGGCCATACCAGTGCGGCGCATCTACAAGCTGGAGAACATGATCACGGACAAGCACCTCGACTGGTGCGCAAAGATCATGCTCGCCACCGGGTTGATCGTGTTCTACGGTTACGTGATGGAGGTGTTTTACGCCTGGTACAGCATGAACACCTACGAGCACTACCTCGCCTTTGAGAACCGCATGAAGGGCCCGTATTCCTGGGCGTTCTGGGGTCTCTGGTTCTGTAATGGCCTGGCGATTCAGATCCTTTGGTGGCCCAAGATGCGACGCAACCTAACGGTGCTGATGGTGGTTTCCGCGATCGTCAGCGTCGGCATGTGGCTCGAGCGCTTCGTCATCATCCCGATGAGCCTCATGCGCGACTACTTGCCTTCCACGTGGGGCAACTACTACCCGACCGTCTGGGACTTCGGGATGTTTATCGGCACCATCGGCCTCTTCATCTTCATGATGTGGCTCTTCATCCGATTCGTGCCGATGATCAACATGTTTGAGATGAAGCTGCTCGCCGAAGAACTGCGCGAACACGACTCCGATCAATCGCACGCGGAGCCGATGCCCGAGATCACGCCGGAAGCGCCGGTGGGAGGGAAGCACTAACCATGGCACACGCTC
The DNA here is from genome assembly GCA_046292875.1 of Fimbriimonadaceae bacterium. Taxonomy (GTDB): domain Bacteria; phylum Armatimonadota; class Fimbriimonadia; order Fimbriimonadales; family Fimbriimonadaceae; genus JBKBQD01. The sequence goes on along the minus strand of JBKBQD010000002.1, from coordinate 126,842 downwards.
AGAAGTTCGGACCTTACGGCACTCTCGCCGAGTTTCCGAGTCCGTCGCACCTGATCGAAGCGGCGTCGCGGGTAAAGGAGGAAGGCTACACAGAGATCGACGCCTTCACGCCGTATCCGTTGCATGGGTTGTTTGATGTGCTGGACCACCACGACTCGCGCGTGGGCAAGATCGTGCTTGGCGGCGGATTTGCCGGATTACTCGCTGGGCTCTCGCTTGAAAGCTGGGTCAGCATGGTCGCCTATCCCATGAACGTCGGTGGAAAGCCGATGTTTAGCTGGCCGGCATTCATCCCGGTCGCTTACGAATGCACGATCCTCTTTGCTGCATTCGGCGCCGTGATCGGCATGCTCGCCCTGAACGGCCTGCCTCGGCCGCACCACCCGGTGTTCTCGGCGCGCAACTTTGAACGGGCGAGCCAAGACGCGTTCTTCCTGTGCATTGAAGCCAAAGACCCCATGTACGACTCGCAGCGCGTGCGCGAGCTTTTTGAATCGTTGGGTGCTCGCTCGGTCTCTGAAGTAGAGGATGTGAAGTAGTGAAGGGCCATATGATCTCCAAGCTTGCGCTCGCGGCGGCCACCATCACGGTGCTGGCTGGATGTCACACCGACATGTGGGTGCAGCAAAAGTTCAAGCCCCTGCAGGAGAACGATTTCTTTGTCGACAAGGCGGCTTCACGGCCCCCCGTTCCCGGGACGGTGCAGTTCGGCAAGCCCGACCGCGACTCGGCGTTCATGACGGGTTTCGAGAATGGTCGGCTGGTGCCACGCATCCCAGGCAACATCGTGATCGACAAAAAGGCGCTTCTTCAGGGGCAAGAGCGGTTCAATGCTTTTTGCAGCCAGTGCCACGGGAAGGTCGGTGATGGCAAGGGCATGATCGCCCAGCGCGGATTTACCCTGGCCCGCCCAGTCGCGTCCTATCACACAGACAGGCTGCGGGCGATGCCGGATGGCCACTTTTTCGATGTTATCACCAATGGATACGGCGCCATGTACCCGCAGGCTTCGAAGCACACGCCCGAGGAGCGATGGAAGATCGTGGCCTATATCCGGGCGCTGCAGCTTAGCCAATATCAGGACGTTTCCGACCTCACCCCTGAGCAGATGGAGATGCTCCGCTCGGGGGGCGAAAAGGCCGACGACCATGCGGAGGGAAGTCACTAAGCGACCATGAATAACGAAGCCATCGTCGAAAAGTTGGTACGCGTTGGCCGCGCCTCGCTGATCTTGGGCGTGGTCTTGCTGGCCGCCTTCTTTGTCAGTGGTCCCGCAGACAAGACGGCCGGTTCGTATCTGTACGGATGGACGTTTTGGACATGCGTGGCGCTGGGGATGCTCGGCCTGACGTTTCTCTTTCAATCCATCCAGGCGGGTTGGGGACGACCCCTGGCACGACTCTACGAGGCGGGTGCCTCACCGGCGACCTTCATCGTTCTTGCGCTTCTGTTTATCCCGATTGTGCTGAATGCGGGCGCGATTTATGAATGGGTCGATGCGGCCAAACGCTCCGCCGATCCCATCATGAAGGGCCGCGAGCCATTCATGACGCCGTCGGCGTGGGGGCTTCGCACGGCTGGCTACTTCCTGATCTGGGCGATCTTTGCGGGTTTGATCCGCAAGTGGTCGGTTACCGAGGAGAAGACGGGCGACCCGCGGCTCTGCAACAAGCGCGTCAATCTCTCGTCCGCGGGTTTGGTGCTCTTTGTGCTGACCGTAACCTTTGCCGCGACCGACTGGATCATGTCGATCAACACGCACTGGTTCTCGACGATCTACGGCGCATGGTTTGTGGTCGGCACCGGGCTCAGTGCGATGTCGCTTGGCGTGTTTGTGGTGACCCGCTTTGGCAACGAGCAGCCTTACCGCGATGCGCTCACGCCAAAGATGAAGAATGACTGGGGCAACCTGATGCTCATGTTCACGATGCTGTGGGCCTATACGTCGCTCAGCCAGTTCTTGATCATATGGGCCGGTAACCTCCCCGAGTTCAACCCGTACTACATCACTCGGTCTCAGGACGGCTGGAACTACATCGGCATCTTTACCGTGGTCTTCCAGTTCTTTGTGCCGTGGGTGATCCTGTTCTCGCCCCGTGTCAAGAAGACGACGGCCTATCTGGGTGCCGTAGCGGCTTGGATCTTCTTTGTGCGGTTCTTTGACGTGTATTGGATCGTGATTCCTGCCGCCCGGCCTGGCGCGAGCGCCGTCCCGCAAGTCTCAGACTTTTTGGCCGTCGCCGGCATCGGAGCCCTCTTTGTGGGCGTGTGGCTGACAGGGATGAAAGGCTCCATTCTCTATCCGAAGTACTGGAATAACCGACCCAAGGCGTTCGACGCCGGAGCCCCACGGGAGGCTGCTGAACATGCATAGCCACGAAGAAATCCTGAATGAGGAGCAGCTTGACGAGCTGAAGAAGCTCGGGTATGACCGCACGGACGCCGATCAAAAGAAGATCTGGTGGCAGGTCGCCGGAGTCTTTGGATTCGTTGTTTTCAGCTGGGGCATCACCGTCCTGGCCTATCAGTTCCTTGTTCCCGGTGGGGCACGTGCGCCTGAGCAGGCCGTTAACGCGGCCAGCATGCGCATTCCCCCCGCACCGAACCCCGTGCTTCAAAGCAATGCGACTGCCGCAGCAGACATGCACGTATTGCGCCAGAACGAAATGAAGCACCTGACATCGGTTGGCTACGTCGACGAAGCGGCCGGAGTGGTGTACATCCCGATTAAAGACGCCATCGACGACGTCGCGGCGAACGGCCTGCCCTTCGGGCCAGCCGGGAGCCGCGTCATCCCCCCAGCGCCGGTGACGCCGACAGAAGGGGTCTCAGCGGCCGATGGCGTCAGCGCCGCCAACGACGGCGCGGAGGACGGTCAATGAGAGCTCTTCTTCGAGGCGGGTTGCTTACCTTGGCGCTGCTTCCGGCGCTCGCAAGCACGCAGGGCACGAACGTCATGGCGGGCGTCGGGATTGATCAGAAACTCGGCGAGCGGGTGGCCACCGACGCCATGTTCACCGACGAAAATGGCCGCAGCGTCTTCTTGAGCGAAATGCTCGGCGAGAAGCCGACGCTGCTGGTTCCCATTTTCTATGACTGCAAAGGGACGTGCCTGCTCGTGACCGAAGGTCTGGTCAAAACCCTCCGCGACCTCGGCGAGTTTGCGCCGAACAAAGAGTTCAATATCGTCACAATCAGCATCCGTCCTAAGGAAACGACCGAAGACGCCGCCGCCAAAAAGAAGACGATCTTCGAGCAGTACGGCCGCAGTCAGGCCCGGGACGGCTGGCACTTCTTGACCGGCGACATGACCAACATCCGCAAGGTCACGGACTCGGTCGGTTTCCATTTCACCTATGACGAAAAGAAGGACCTAGTCCGACATCCGGCCGCGATCTTTGTTCTGACCAAAGACGGGCGAGTGTCACAGGTACTCTATGGAGTGGAGTACCCCTCCCAGTTGGTCAAGCGGTCGGTGGAGACTGCAGCCAAGGACGAACTCGGCTTTGTGGCCAACCCGATCTTGCTGGGCTGCGTGATGGCTGACCCGATCACCGGCGAATACCGTCTGAATACGGAGCGGGCGATGAAGGTTGGCGGCGCATTGGTTCTGCTGACATTGGGAGTCTCGATTTTCTTTATGGAGCGACGACGCAAGCTGCATCACGGCGAAGGAGCGCAAAGCTAAGACGATGAACTTTCCGCCGATTACCCCGCCCCAAGGTGCCGAGTTCTCGCTCTGGCATGACTTGGTGTTTTATGCCCTGACGGCGCTGACGCTGCTGTTTACGGTCATCGTTCTGGCACTGGTCGTGTTTTTTGTGGTGCGGTTCCGAGCCTCGAACAAGGTGGATCGCTCCAACCCGAAGCACGAGCATCTCATTTTGGAATTGACATGGACGGTGATTCCGCTCGGCTTGGCTTTGGTCATGTTTTCGGTCAGCGCAAAACTTTATATTGACCAGCGCACGCCGCCGGAGGACGCGATTCCGATCTACGTCATCGGCAAGCAGTGGATGTGGCATGCCCAACACGCGAACGGCATCCGCGAAAACAATGAGCTGCATGTGCCGGTGGGCAAACCCGTGCAGGTAACGCTCATCTCGCAGGACGTCCTGCACAGCTTCTACATCCCCGCCTTTCGCGTGCAGTACCACGCCGTCCCTGGGCGGTACACGACGCTCTGGTTCAAGCCAACCAAGCCCGGACGCTACCAGTTGCTTTGCGCCATGCACTGCGGCGGCGACCACAGCGAGATGGTCGGCTGGGTCACGGTGTTGCCGCAGAACGAATACCAAGAGTGGCTGGCCAGCGGTGGGAACCGATTCTCGCCGGTACCGGCAACCATGGCTCAGCGAGGCGAGAAACTGTTCAAGGAGAAGAACTGCGCGAACTGCCACGTGGCCCAAGACACGCCGAGAGCCCCAACGCTGGTCGGACTCCCCGGACAGCGGGTCGAGTTGGCGAACGGGCGAACGGTCGAAGCCAACGACGACTACTTGCGTCGCGGCATCTTGAACCCCTATGCGGAACTGCGCAAGGGCTACGAAAACACGATGCCGGTGTACGAAGACCTCTCGGAAGAGGACGTTTTGAACCTGATTGCCTACATCAAGTCGCTCGGTCTGCAGAGTCCGGCCGTCGACGCGACCCTGGTTGCCGCAAGGAACGGCGCCCAACCCTAACCCCATGAGTGCAACGCTCGTCCATCCGCCCGAAGAAAAACATGAAGAGCATCCGGCTCCCGGCGTCAACTATCTGAACGTCGAGCATACGGTCGCGTCATGGCTCCTGACCAAGGACCACAAGCGCATCGCGATCATGTACTTGATCGCGGTCACGTTCTTCTTCTTCCTTGGCAGCGTCGCGGCCTCGCTTGTCCGCATCCAGCTGACGGTGCCCGAGGGCGCGATCCTCACGAATGACGCCTACAACCGGGTCTTCACCGCCCACGGCGTCATCATGATCTTCTTCTTCCTGCTGGTCGCGATCCCAGCAGTGCTCGGCAACTTCCTTTTGCCGATCATGATCGGAGCCAGGGACTTGGCCTTTCCCCGGCTGAACTTGCTTTCTTGGTACCTGTTCATGCTTGGAGCCGGGCTGGCCATGCTGGCAACGATCTTCGGCGGCGTGGATACCGGCTGGACGTTCTACACCCCTCTCAGCAGCACGTACAGCAACTCCCAGGTCACCCTTAGCTTGCTCGGCGTGTTTATCGCAGGTTTCGCGTCGATTGCGACGGGCGTCAACTTCATCGTCACCACCCACCTCATGCGGGCGCCAGGCATGCGCTGGTTCCGCCTGCCGCTCTTTGTGTGGGCAAACTATGCGACCGGCGTGATCATCATCTTGGGTACGCCCGTTGTGGCCATCACGCTCTTCCTGGTGGTCTTGGAGCGTACGCTCGGGATCGGGATCTTCAGTCCGGAGCTCGGTGGCGACCCGGTGCTTTTCCAGCACCTGTTCTGGTTCTATTCGCACCCTGCGGTCTACATCATGATCCTGCCCGGCATGGGCGTCATCAGCGAGATCATCAGTGCGTTCAGCAAGAAGAGGGTGTTCGGCTATGAGTTCGTCGCGTTCTCGACGCTCGCCATCGCCGGCCTGGGCTTTCTCGTCTGGGGACACCACATGTTTGTGTCCAGCCAGTCGATGTACCAGGGACTCGTGTTCTCGTTCATCTCCTTCCTGGTCGCCGTGCCCTCTGCCGTGAAGGTGTTTAACTGGACGGCGACAATCTACAAAGGTCGGGTCACGCTGGAAACGCCGATGATCTATGCCCTGGGCTTCCTCGGCCTGTTCGTCATCGGCGGCCTGACGGGGTTGTATCTGGCTTCGGTGGCGACGGACCTTCACCTCACCGGTACGTACTTCGTTGTGGCGCACTTCCACTACGTCATGGTCGGTGGAACCATCTTGGCGTTCCTCGGTGGGCTCCACTTCTGGTGGCCAAAGATGTTCGGCCGCATGTATCCGGACAACTGGGGGCAGATCTCTGCGGCGTTGGTCTTTGTCGGCTTCAACCTGACATTCTTCCCGCAGTTCGTCCTGGGTTTCTTGGGGATGCCGCGACGCTACGCCCAGTACGCCTTCGCGCCGGAGTGGCAGTTCTACAACATCCTCTCAACCGCTGGGGCGACGGTGCTTGGCATTGGATTCTTGCTGCCGGCGCTCTACCTCACTTGGTCGCTCAAGTACGGCAAACCCGCCGGCAACAACCCTTGGGGCGCCAAAGGATTGGAGTGGGAGATCGAGTCGCCGCCAACGCCGCATAACTTCCACGACATTCCGGTCATCAACGAGCCTGCGTACCACTACGATGAGGACATCACGCTGCCTTTGGAGTACGAGGAAGAGAAGGAGGCCGTCACGGCCAAAAAGGGGGGTGAGGCTTAATGGCAAGCCTAGTTCATGATAAGCCGCAGCATCCGTATGATGTCGTCTACGAGCAGTACGAGACACTGGAGCAGCAGCAAGAGTCCTATGTGGTCGGCATGTGGACTTTCTTGGTCACGGAGATCATGTTCTTCGGAGCGCTGTTTTTGACGTATACGCTCTATCGATTCCGCTATCAGGAAGACTTCTATCTCGCGCACAAGAAGCTCGATGTGGTTCTCGGCGGCATCAACACCTTCAATCTGTTGATCAGCAGTTTCTTCATGGCTCTGGCCGTGCATTTCGCGCAGCTTCGCAAGAAGAAGGCGCAGCTGATGTGCCTTGGAGTCGTGATTGCCTGCGCCTTCATCTTCATGGGAATCAAGTACGTGGAGTACTCCGCGAAGTTTGAGAAGAATCTGTTCCCAGGTCCCTTTTTCGACTGGCACTACGAAGGGAGTCCCAAGGTCGCGGAGCTCTTCTATAGCCTGTACTTCGCCATGACCGGCCTGCACGGTTTGCACGTCGTCATTGGCATTCTGGTCATCGGCACCCTTGCATTTCTGGTGTGGAAAGACCACCCGATCATCACCGACTACATCCCGACGGAGCTGGTGGGCCTCTACTGGCACTTCGTTGACATCGTCTGGATCTTTCTCTTCCCGCTTTTCTATCTCATTCCGCCTCTGACTTCCGGAGGACACTAAACGCGATGGCTGGACACGACGAAACCCATAGCAGCGGCGAACACCATGTACATCCTATTTCGATGTACATCAAGGTGATGTTGATTCTCACCGTGGGCATGGTGCTCACGATCTGGGCCTCCTACATTCACGTTGGAGCGCAAGGTTCGTCGCTCTGGAACAACGTGATCGCCGTTTCGATCGCCCTGGCAAAAACGGCCTTTGTCGTCCTCTTCTTTATGCACGTCAGGTACGGCACCAAGCTGATCAAGATGTGGGCGGCAGCCGGGTTCGTCTGGTTCCTGCTGATGTTTTTGATCTTGGCCGACTACGTGACCCGGCCCTGGGAACCGGTTGAGGGATGGGAGCGCATCCCCGCGACGGCCCTGCCGCGCGGTCAGAAGCCTGATCCGGCGAATCCCGACGGTCCCGGGTACGGCTCGTATGCTCAGCCTGATGCCCCCGCATCGGCGCTCGGTCCGAGCGGCCCATAATCCAGACATGTTGCTTGAAGGAAAGCGCGGCGTCGTCCTGAGCGTCACCAATAAGAACAGTATCGGCTGGGCGGTGGCCCAGGCCGCGGCAGACCAAGGGGCGCAGGTCTGTGTCGGCGCGCAGAACGCGCGGATGCAGGAAGGGGTTGAAAAGCTGATTGCCGGAGACGAGCGATTCTCCTCGGTGGTCGTGGACTTTCAAAGCGACGAGGAACTGGAGGCGATGGTCACCACGCTGAAGCAGCGCTACGGCACCCTGGACTTTTTTGTTCATTCGGCCGCCTTCGCGAACAAGGATGACCTCGCCGGGCGATTCATCGACACCTCGCGCGAGGGCTATCTCACCGCTATGGATGTTTCGAGCTACTCCCTGGTGCGTGTGTGCCGCGCTCTCGAGCCGATCTTGGCGGATGGCGCCAGCGTCATCACGATGAGCTATCTGGGCTCGACCCGGGCGGTCGGCAACTATAACGTGATGGGAGTGGCAAAGGCCGCCTTGGAAGCGTGCGTTCGCTACCTGGCCGTTGATCTGGGACCCCGCGGGATCCGCGTCAATACCGTCTCACCCGGACCGATGAACACTGTCGCGGCGAGGGGCGTCAAGGGGCTCCTGACCATGATCGAGACCGTCGCCGAGCGGGCACCGCTGAAGCGAGCCGCCGAGCAAGAAGATGTCGCCGGCACGTCGATCTACCTGCTCAGCGATCTCTCGCGAGGCGTGACGGGACAGATTGTCTTCGTCGACGCTGGTTACAACATCGTCGGCCTCTAAGGGCCGGACCATCCTTAGCGGTTGCCCCGGCCCCCATGGGGGCGCTACGGCGTGATCGCCGGCGCGCCGTCGGGCGCTCCTGCGGTTGGGCGCACCTCTTCGTTGGTTGAAGGTGGCGGCGTTCCTGCGGCGTCGCCCGGAGCGCCGATGCCTTCACTGGCGAGGCGCTTGATGTTCGCCTCGTCGTCTTTCGACGCTTTTGGCTCTTCCGCACAACCGACGATGGCCAGGGCGGCGACGATGGCCGCTGCAATCAAGATGAATTTGTTCATAGGGCATCACAAAAGCGGGCCGCCAACGCCATTCGGCGTCCGCGGCCCGCAGGTCGCATTAGTTGTTGGGCGAGAACCGGGTCATGCAGCGAGCGCCAGAACCATCGGGACAGGGCTCGTTGGCGTAGGCTTGGGTCGCACTCATCGACTTGACGTGGCCGTCGGCAAAGGCAAGGTTGGCTTGGCCCTGGCGGATTCGGTTGGCAAACGCCTCGGGAATCGAGGCGCTGCCGCCGCCGCCCGCCTCACGCCAGCCGGTGCAGCTCTTGGGTCCACCGCTCCAGCGTGGGGTGACGCCACCGATCGAGGCATTGCCAGGGTTGTAGCCACCGCGACCGTTGACGCACACGCCGAGCTCAAGGCCCGCGCCGAACGTCGCATAGTCGCCAAATGGCTCGCCCGCATCAAAGATCAGGATCTGCTCCGCCACGTTGTCGAGCTGCGTGCTGGACTTGCTCGGAACCGTGATCGGTCCGCTCCAGAGGCCGCAATACGCGCCCCAGCAGCCCCAGACGTTGCCCGCTTGTCCCCAGCCCATGATGCTGTCGTGGCGCACGCCAACAACGCCGAGTGAGCGGCTGATCGGAAAGTCGCCGACCGTGTAGTACGGCAGACGCTTCAGGGCGGCGCGGGGCATGGTGCCGTAGGCCCAGATGTATTTCCAGTCCGCGTTGTCCACCGGGTTTGGAGGACCTTGGGGCGAGAGATACATGTCGTAGCTCTTGGTGTAGGGATAAACGGCGAGACCCCAGGGGAAACCGCCGGCAGGTCCCAGCGCATCGTAGCGATACGCGAGGGGGAACACGTCGTCCGCGTCTACGGCGTACATGGTGCAGGCGAGAGCCATCTGTTTCATATGAGCGACGCCAACCGTCTTTTTGGCGGCTTCTTTCGCTTGGGAGAAGACAGGGAACAGGATCGCTGCAAGGATCGCGATAATGGCGATCACGACGAGCAGTTCAATTAACGTAAATCCACGATGAGACTTCAATGCGCTTCACCTCCGTTGGCATGAGAAGCAATACCTTGGTACGTCGGGGGGTCCCGGAATCCTTGTTCATTCGTAACCAGTTCCGAGCAGCGATTGTCACGGTTGATCATAGGTACTTCGACCTACTGCTTGATGCCTTCCATGGGAAATAAGGATTGGTTATCGCGTGAACTTAGCGTGGACCATCCGACGGACATGTCCCTAAGCGCGATCCTTAGCGAAAGGCTGAAGCTGTTGACCCAAACGCGGGAGAAGTGGCGTTGCACCGGCGTGGAGAGCGGGGGTACCATTCCGGGTTGCGCGTCCAGCGCACAAAACCAGGCCACGGGCGAAGCGAGCCAAGGCTCGAACCGACCCGATCACGGCGGGAGAATTTATGGCAAAAAAGTGTCTCGAAGAAAAGCAGAAGCGAAAGCCGAAGTACAAATCGCGCAAGTACAACCGCTGCTCCATTAGCGGCCGGTCCCGCGGTTACATCCGGTTTTTCGGCATCTCTCGAATCCAGTTCCGGGAAATGGCTCACGAGGGCCTTTTGCCCGGCGTCGTCAAGTCGTCCTGGTAGGGCGATCGAGGAGGAATCATGCACAGCGATCCTATCGCCGACCTGTTGACGCGCATCCGGAACGGGTCCCGAGCCCGCATGGACTCGGTAGAAGCCCCGCACAGCACGGTAAAGCTCCAAATCCTCAAGATCCTTCAAGAAGAAGGGTTTATCAAAGGGTTTGAGGTCACCCAAGATTCGAAGTTTCCCAAGATTCGCATTGACTTGCGGTTCGATTCGCGACGCCGCCCGATCATTCACGGGCTGAAGCGGGTGAGCACGCCCGGGCTGCGCGTTTATCGCGGCGCCTCCGAGTTGAGGCCTGTCCGCAGCGGCCTTTCCACGCGAATCGTATCGACGAACCTGGGTGTCATGACCGACCGCGAGGCCCGCAAGCGCGGCGTCGGCGGCGAAGTGGTTTGTGAGGTCTGGTAAATGTCACGAATTGGAACCCAACCTATTCCGTTGCCCAAAGGCGTCTCAGTTCAGGTGGCCGATGGCAACTTGGTCACCGTAAAGGGACCCAAAGGCGAACTCTTCGTCCAGTTGGACGGTGGGCTCGGCATCGAAGTCGGAGAGGAAGTGCTCAACGTCACGCGCCCGAACAATGACCGACACCTTCGGTCGCAGCACGGGCTGGCGCGAACGCTCCTCAACAATTCAGTCGTGGGGGTGACCAATGGCCACGCCAAGACTCTGGAGATCGTCGGTGTCGGTTACCGCGCTGCGCTCCAGGGCACGACCCTGACGCTCAACATGGGCTATTCGCACCCCGTCGTGATCCCCGCGATCCCTGGCGTGACGTTCCAAGTCTTGAGCGACGAGAAGACACGAACGCAGCAAATCGTGGTCAGCGGCATTGATAAAGCCGTGGTTGGCCAGGTGGCCGCGGATATTCGCAAGGTCCGCAAGCCCGACCCCTACAAGGGCAAAGGCATTCGGTACCGCGGCGAAGTGGTTCGCACGAAGGCCGGCAAGCGTGCGGGAGGTAAGAAGTAATGTCAGAACGATCTCGCAATCAATCCCGGGTGCTCCGCCATGACCGGCTTCGCAAGCGCGTGGCCGGTACGCCTGAGCGGCCCCGACTCGCCGTCTTCCGCAGCAACAAGCACATTTATGCCCAGCTGATCGACGACGAAGCCGGCCACACGCTTGCTTCGGCATGTACGCTGGAGAAAGGCATCGATGGCGCCTCAAATAAGGAAGGCGCGAAGAAAGTCGGGGCTGAGATCGCCAAACGCGCCAAAGAAAAGGGCATCACCCAGGTGGTGTTTGATCGCGGCGGATACAAGTACCACGGCTGCGTCGCCAGCCTTGCCGATGCCGCCCGAGAAGCGGGACTGGAGTTTTAACGAATGAAGATGCGTATGAGCGGCAAGCGAGAAAGCCGCGTGACCGAAGGACCGCAGCTCGACGTTCGCATTGTCCGCACGAACAAGGTCTTCAAGACCCATAAGGGCGGCAAGACGGCCTCGTGGTCCATTCTCGTTGTAGTGGGCGACAACAAGGGTCGCATGGGCGTGGGTCTGGGCAAGGCGCGCGGCATTCCCGATGCGATCCGCAAAGCGGAGGAAGCAGCCCGCAAAGCCATGTTCGACGTCCCCCTGATTGGAGCGACGATCCCGCACGAAGTCGTGGCCAAGTTCGGCACGGCGCAAGTGGTGCTTCGCCCGGCGAGCCCCGGAACGGGCGTCAAAGCCGGTGGCGCCGTGCGAGCCTGCCTGGAGTGCGCTGGGGTCCACGACGTGCTCGCCAAGAGCCTGGGCAGCCGCAACGCCATCAACCAGGCGTATGCGACCGTCGAGGCGTTCAAGTCGCTGACCGTCCCCGAGAAAAACGCCGAGATGCGCGGCCTCAACGTGAACGAACTCGTTCCGTGGCTCGCCAAGGCACGCAAGGAGGAAGCCGATGCCGCCTACTGAGAACTCAAAGACGCTGCATATCAAGCTCGTGAAGAGCCCGATCGGCAACAACGCGCGGAATCGCAAAACGGTGGCCGCGCTCGGACTTCGAAAAATGCACCAGGTGGTCGTGCAACCTGACACCCCGGCCATCCGTGGGATGATCCATAAGGTCAAGCACATGCTCGAAGTCCACGAGGCGGACGCCGCCAGTTAGGAGAGCAATCATGAATCTCAACGATCTCACCCCCAATCCCGGAAGCACGCACTCGCGCCGACGCGTCGGTCGCGGAATCGGCAGCGGCATGGGCAAGACGGCGACCCGCGGCACGAAAGGCCAAAAGGCGCGACGGCAAATCCATCCGAACTTTGAGGGCGGCCAGACGCCGATCCAGCGTCGGCTTCCGGTCAAGAAAGGCTTTCGCAACATCAACAAGAAGGAGTTCGCCATCGTCAACCTCGACGACCTGGAGAACCTGTTCGAGGCGGGCGCGGAAGTGACCCCTGAAGCGCTGCTCAAGACCGGCATCATCCCCGGCATCAAAGACGGCGTGAAGGTTCTCGCCTTTGGCGAGCTGTCCAAGAAGCTCACGGTGAAAGCTCACAAGTTCAGTCAAGCGGCCGTCGCCGCCATTGAGAAGGCCGGAGGAACCGCCGAAACCCTGTGAGTGCCTTTGGCCAAAGCGTCGGGCCGACCACCGGCCGCAAGAGCGACAAAATCCTGCAGATGTCGCTGGTCGACACGCTGCGATTGGCGTGGGCGGACCCGGAACTGCGTCAACGCATCATCTTTGTGTTGCAGATGTTCGCCGTGTTCGTGCTGGGCAGCCATATCTCGGTGCCCATTCCTGGCGTGAGCCCGGCCGAACTGGTCGAGAAGTTGAAGGGACTCCCGTTCTTTCAGTTGCTCGACACGTTTGGCGGCGGCTCGATCCGGCGCGTCTCCATCTTTGCCCTCGGCCTGAACCCCTACATTACGGCCTCGATCATCATGCAGATCGTCACGACGTCGATCCCCGCATGGAAGAAAGAACTGCAAGAGGGTGGCGAGTACGGGCGCAACAAGCAGAACAAGCGAACCAAGATCTTGATGGTGATTCTGTGCGTGGCACAGGGTTGGGGCTTGTTGCAGATGATGGGTCAGGGCCTTGGACCCGGCATCTTGACACCGATGACCATTGCGACGACGGTGCTGTTCTGGACGGCCGGCTCGTTTTTTGTCCTGTGGCTTGGCGAGCAGATCAGCGCGAAAGGCATTGGGAACGGCGTCTCGCTGATGATCTTTGCTGGCATCATCGCGTCGTTGCCCGCGCTGTTTGGGCAACTGTTCCAGTCGGTTTTTGATCGCATCGTTCAGTGGTGGCAGGTCGCAGCCTTGCTCATCATTTTCTTGGCCACGACGTACTTCATCGTCTTCTTCACAACGGCTCAGCGCCGGATTCCGATCCAGCACATGCGCCGGATGGTGGGAACCCGCATGATGAGCGGTGGAGGGACAAACTACTTGCCGCTGTCGGTGAACATGGCCGGCGTCATCCCGATTATCTTTGCGGTTTCCCTGGTCTACATGCCGTTGCAGTTTTCGATGATGTTTCCGCCCGAGAGCTGGATGCACCGAACCCTGGCAACCATCGGCGAGATCATGAACCCCGGCGCGCCCTTTCCCAAAGGGTTGATTGGCTGTGCCCTGTACGCGCTGCTGATCGGATTCTTCACATACTTCTACACCGCGATCCAATATAACGTCGAGGACATCTCAAACAACTTGAAACGAGGAGGCTCGTTCATTCCCGGTGTGCGGCCCGGCAAGCAGACGATGGACTTCTTGAATCAGGTCATTTCCCGCATCACGATCGTGGGCGCCGTTTTCTTGGCCATCGTTGCGCTGACCCAGTATCTTGCGCCGGCGTTGACTGGCATTCAAGGCAACGTTTTCTCCATCATTGGCGGAACGTCGCTGCTCATCATGGTCAGCGTTGCATTGGAAACGATGCGTCAGATCGAAGCCAACCTGATGATGAAGCAGTACGGGGGTTAAGCGATTCCACTGCGCCTCATTCTGATTGGGCCGCCCGGCGTCGGAAAGGGCACCCAGGCCGCGATGCTGGAGCAGCGGCTAGGAGCGAAGCCGCTGTCATCCGGCTTAATCTTCCGACAGGAAATCGAGGCCGAGACTGACCTGGGCCGACTGGCCAAGCGCTATATCGATCACGGGCAACTGGTGCCAAACGGAATCACCATCGAAATGATGGCCAAGCGCCTCCGTTCGGCAGAAATTCGCAAGTCCGGCTTTGTGCTTGACGGCTTTCCGCGAACGATTCGGCAGGCCGAGGGACTCGATGAAGAACTGGCCGAGATGGATCAAAAGCTTGATCGCGTCGTGTCGCTCACGGTCCCGGACGAGGTCGTCGTCAATCGCCTTTCGGGTCGGTTGGGATGCACCAAGTGCGGTGAGGTTTATCATCGCGATACACGGCCGCCGAAGCGCGAGGGGCTTTGCGACAAGTGCAACGGGCCGCTCTTTGTGCGCTCGGACGATCAGCCGGAAACGATTCGCGAACGATTGCGCGTGTTCCATGAAAGCACGGAGCCCGTCATTGAATACTATCGCGCCCAGGGCAAACTGGTCGAAGTGGACGGGAACTGCGATCCGGAGTGCGTCTACAAAGCCGTGGTCGAGGGCTTGACTCCTTGAAGGTGCTGCTGAAACGGCCCGAGGAGATTGAAAAGATGCGCGCCTCGGGGCAGTTGGTCGCGCGAATCATCCGTACCCTGGCCGAATCCATCGAACCGGGGAAATCCACGCCAAAGTCGCTCGATGCCCTTGCCGAGCGATTGATCCTTGAGGCGGGCGCTGTGCCAAGCTTCAAGAACTATCGCGGCTATCCGGCGTCGGCATGTATCAGCGTCAATGAGCAGGTGATCCACGGGATTCCGGACGATCGGCCCATCGTGGAGGGGGACATCGTCGACATCGACATCGGCGTCATCTTGGACGGCTGGCATGGCGACAGCGCCTGGACGTTCCCGATTGGAGAAGTGAGCGACGAAGATCGACGGCTGCTCGCGGTCACACGCGAATCGCTTTTTCAAGGAATCGCCAAAGCAAAAGTGGGCAACCGGATTGGCGACATCGCCTCGGCGATCCAGCGCTATGTTGAACAAAACGGTTTCTCGATCGTGCGCGAACTCGTGGGCCATGGCATCGGCAAGCAGCTGCACGAGGCGCCCAGCGTGCCCAATTTTGGCCGACCAGGCACGGGTGAGCGCCTGGTCGAAGGGATGACCATCTGCATCGAGCCCATGGTCAACGCCGGGACCCATCGCTGCAAGACGTTGGACGACGGCTGGACGGTCGTTACCGCCGACGGAAAGAAAAGCGCCCATTTCGAGCACATGGTGGCCATCCGCCGCTCCGGCCCAGAGATTCTGACCCTCGAACCCTAGGCCGAAGACGAACGCCACCAGGGCAATTTCTCGATACCCTCTGCCAATGCTAATCCCAGCGCATGGGCCAATGCGCTTAAATCTATGGCGTAGAAGCTCGGCACACCCTGTTGAGCAGTCTGCAGAGGAGACTCAGATGATGACCGTCGCTCTTGCCTTTATGGCTGTTTCTTTTCAGGCGCCTATTGTCGCCGTCGACATGCGGGCCAGCGAGCATCTTCGCTATGGAGCCGCTGGTTACGGTCGGCCAGGCACGACGCTGATCCTGCGCGAGGCGTTCGCCGCTCTGCACAACTCCGAAACCAAAGCGCCCTTATGGGTGGCCTATCGACTCAACCCAGCGTACAGTGTCAACATTGTCCCGCGAGCGGGTACCAGTGCATGGAAGCCAGAACCGCTGATTCCGCCCGGATTTCGAGCTGAACTGAGCGACTACGCGGGCACAGGCTTCGATCGAGGTCACATGGCCCCGGCCGAGGACATGCGGCGCAGTCAGGCGGTACAGCTTGACTCGTTCCATCTCTCGAACTCGGTTCCGCAGAACCGCAGCAACAACAGCGGACCTTGGAACTCGCTGGAGTCAAAGGCGCGCACGTATGGCAGCACCACGGACCTGATCATTATCAGCGGACCGATCTATGACCCGCCGGGTCCAGACGGAACGGTCAGTTTGCCGCTCACCAAACCCGGTGGGATACCCGTCCCTTCGCGCCTCTTCAAGATCGTCGTGCGCGAGCGGCCGAATGGGGTTCCCGAGGTCTTGGCGTTCATCATGAACAACGCGCCGATCCCCTCGTTCCAGGCGCGGAACCATCTGGTTGCCGTGCGGGACATCGAGGCGGCCACGGGCCTGAACTTCCTGAACGCGCTTTCGCCCGCGGTCCAAAACCAGATTGAGACGCAGCCCGCACCGGCCCTTTGGTCGAATTAGCCCGTCATGGTCAGATGGCCAAGCGCTTGTTCGAGCCGCTTGGCCATCTCCTTGGGGCCAAGGACTGACATGAGTTCAAACAACCCCGGGCCGACCGTCTTGCCAGTCAGGGCGACGCGGGTTGGATGGACCACGGGGCCGAGTTTCTCGAACCCCAGCTCCTTGGCGATCGTTTCCAAGGCCTCTCGACATTCTTCAACCGAGACGGATTCCTTCTCGGCAAGCCACTGGAGTTCGGCCTCGAACAGGGCTTTGACGTGTGGGTGACCGAACCACTTTTCGACCGCCTTGGGGTCGAAGTCGACTTCCTCCACGAAGAAGAACGCGCAGGCCGGACCCAACTCGGCGAGGGTTGTCACGCGCTCCTGTTCCAGGGCAATGGCTTCACGCGCGACCTCGGGTCGCTCGCTGAGCGCGGTACCCAACAAAGATAGACCAGCCAGCACCTCATCGCCGTCGCGCTTCTCCCAATACCCAGCGGTCCCGGGAAGGGCGCAATAAGTTTGCGCCCGAGCCGCCAGATCATCGACGGACAGACCCCTCAGATGCGCGCCGTTCATCCAGTTCAGCTTGTCGAGGTCGAACACGCCAGGCGAAGGCTGCAGGCCGGAAAGGTCAAAGAGCGATTTCATTTCGGCCATCGACATGATCTCGCGGTCGCCGCCGGGTGACCAGCCGATCAGCGCAATGAAGTTGGCGAGCGCCTCGGGGAGATAGCCCGCATCGCGATAGTCGAGGCAGCGGGTGTCTCCGTGTCGCTTGCTGAGCTTGGCGCCGTCTTTGCCCTTGATGACCGGACAGTGGACGAAGACCGGTCGCTCCCAGCCAAAGGAGTCAAACAGGCAGGCATGCTTGGGTGCGGAACTGATCCACTCCTCGCCGCGCAGGATGTGGGTGATCTCCATCAGGTGGTCGTCCACCATCGCCGCAAAGTGATAGGTCGGCATGCCATCGGCCTTGATCAGCACGGGGTCATCGACGGTGTTGGAATCCCACTCGATACGACCTCGGATCTCGTCCTGGATGACGATCGTCGCGTTGCGCGGGATCTTCTGCCGGATGACAAATGGCTTGCCCTCCGATTCGGCGCGAGCGACTTCAGCGGGAGACGCGTCGCGCCAGACTCCGCCGAAGTAGCCAATCGGCTGTTTGTTGATCTGCTGGTACTCGCGCATTTCGGCGAGCTCTTCGGACGTTTCAAATGCCTTGTACGCGAACCCTTCGCGGAGCGCGACGTCGATCCATTGGGCATAGATGCCGAGTTCCTTGCGCTCGGATTGGCGATACGGGCCATGCGGTCCGCCCACTTCGAGCCCTTCCTGCCATTCCACGCCGACCCAGCGCAGACTCTCTAGGATCTCGTCTTCGCAGCCCTCAACAAAGCGTGTCCGGTCAGTGTCTTCAAGGCGGACGATGTTGACGCCACCCCACCGCCGGGCGAACAGGTGCTTGAAGAGCGCGTCCCGGATGTTGCCGACGTGAGGGCTGCCAGTGGGACTCGGCGCATAGCGGACGCGAACGGACATACGACGCGAGAGGGTACCTCCGCAGTAAGGTCGGAACCGGTGAACGCCCCCGCTACCGGCAATCGCTTTTTGCCAAGGATGAGACGACCCACCTGGCGCGCATAACCCAGACGCGGCTCGGAGGGCGATGCTCCACCGTCACGTTTTTCGATCATTCGTCCGATGTGGACAGCGTCCATTGCCGCGAAAAGGAGCACCGACTCTTCCTCTTCCGGCAAGACGAGTTTCTCGGCGCCGTTCCATCTGCCGGCTTGCGCGCCGCGTGGGTGGCGGAAGACCTTGTTCCGAGGCGCGGCCTGGTCATGGGATTCAAGCCGGGTTAGTTGGGTGAGATCCAGCGCTCGAGCGATGGCCGCGACAGCCGCAGGCTCATGGCTTCCAACATTTCGTCTTGCTTCACGGCCTCGGTGTCCATTTGCTCATCCAAGAACGGAATCAGTCCTTTGAGGCGCTCCAAGGTGTCGGTCAGTTCGAGCATGCGCTGCTTCTCGCGGTTCTCCATGGGCAGGGCGTTGGCGATGAGAAACGACAGGGTCGTTGCGTCTTCGGGGACGACAATGCGCACGGACACATCCTGGGTGCTGAATGCCCGCCGAATGAGTTCGACAAAGGCTTCGCGAGCTCGAGACACAAGGGCGTCGCGTCGGGGCGTGTCTTTGGTTTCGGACTCTTCAATGCTTTCGACGTAGCCGACCGGAAAAGGCCGAGAGTATTCGAAACGCCGTACCCTGAATCGCCGCTCGCCAACCACATCAATGTCCATGCGACCGTCGTCATACCGAAGCACGGAGGTGATACGCACTTGGGTGCCGACCATGCAGGCTTCTTCTTCGCCCTGTGGTCCGGTTGAGCGGATCAGCACGATTCCAAACGGTCGTCCCAACTCCAAACACTCGCCAACCAGAGACTGGAACCGTTGCTCGAAGATATGCAGTTGGAGTTTGGAGTACGGGAACAACACCGTCTCTAATGGGAACAACGCCAGCGGTTCAAGCGCTCGGGACACAGTGAATCATTATGACCATGGCACGGAATAGGGAGTTCCAGAAGCGTCAAATCGATCGACTGCTGGGTATGCTCGGGCCTCTCGTCTGAGCCGGGAGTACGCCGTCATGTCCGTAGCCATGTCGAACGCAGAAGAGCAGAACCGCGAGATTCAACGTCTCACCGAACTTATCGCTGAAAAGGATCGGAAGATCTCCGAGCTAGAGGAGCGACTGTCGAAGTCGAAAGCTGGCCCGGTGGTTACCGAGCGCCCGCCGGTCGAATCGGTCGACGTCACGCCGATCAACGAGGCGGATGCCACCTTGCGTCGCTTGGTCCAGCGCATCTCGATGATCTTGCAGTCCGAGAAGATCGTGATCATGTTCCACGACCGTGAAGCGGGCGATTTGCACGGCATTCCGCCGGCATTCGGCGTGGACGAAGATCGCCTTGCGATGTTCCGGGTCCGGGCCACCCAAGGCATTTCGGGCATGGTGTTTCGCGAGATGGAGCCCGCGATCTTCCACGATGTCAACACGGACCCCCGGTGCAAGCAAGATCCGTTCGGCATTCTCAATGTTCACAATGGCATCACCGTTCCGCTCATCATTGAGAAGCGTGACGAAGAAAACCGGGTCATCGAGCGTACGGTCATTGGCGTTCTGCACGCGTTCAACAAGCGTCACGGGGAAGATTTTAACGACGAAGACGTGCGCCTCTTGGAGCGCATGGCGCGGAACGTCGGATCGATCATTGCCAACCTTCAGCTCTATCGCGAGGTCGTGGAGGAGCGCGAGGAACTGCTCCAGACGTTCGAATCGCTTACGGCTGGTCTGGTGCTCGTTTCCACAGAGCGCAAGATCATTCAAATGAACAACACGGCGAGGACCGTGTTTGGCGCCGGACCGGATGTGCAGGGCAAGACATTTACCGAGGTCATGACGCAGCCCGGCATCATCAACATGTTTGAAGCCGGTTTCAGCGGCGAGGAGCCGCCACAAGTGGAGATGACGGCGGTGATCGGCGGCTTCGAACGCACTTATCAGGTGCAGGCCGCCATCGTCCGCCATGAGGACGGCAAAGCCCTCGGCGTCGTCGCGATCTTTAACGACGTCACGGAGATGAAGAACATCGAGAAGATGAAGAGTTCCTTCGTCGCGATGGCTTCCCACGAGTTGCGAACCCCGTTGACCGCGATCAAAGGATTCGTCAGCACGCTTCTTCAGGACGACTCCTACGATGCTGAGTCTCGCCGGGAGTTCCACATGATCATCGATCAGGAGTGCGACCGACTCACCCGATTGATCAATGACTTGCTCAATACCGCCCGTATCGAAGCCGGCGAGAGCCTGAAGCCGAATTACACGCAAGTCGACATTCGCGCCCTGCTTGAAAAAGTGGTCACGATCCAGCGGCAGGCGACCCATAAGCACCGCGTTTTGCTCGAAGCACCCGATGAAATGCCGATCATCATTGGCGACGAGGACAAGCTGGACCAAACCTTGACCAACTTGATGAACAACGCCATCAAGTACTCGCCCGGGGGCGGGGACGTGACGCTGATCGCCAAGGTACTTCCGGACGATCAGATCGAGATTCGGGTTCGCGACCAAGGCATCGGCATTCCCCAGGATCACCTTGGAAAGGTTTTCGAGAAGTTCCACCGGGTCAACAACGAGGACAATCGCAAGATCTACGGCACGGGCCTGGGCCTGTACCTGGTCAAGCACTTGGTTGAGGACATCCACTATGGGAAGATTTGGGTCGAGTCCGAAGTCGGCAAGGGGTCCGATTTCATTTTCCGTATCCCAACCCATATTGATATCGAGTCGGCCAAAGAGCGGCACCAATAGGCGATTGGTTCTCTATGCCCGTCCATGACCTTGCCGACGCCCTCCGTAGGGAAGTTCACAAGGTCATTGCCGGGCAAGATGAACTCATTGACCAGCTCTTGGTTGCTGTGCTTGCCAATGGGCACGTCTTGGTGGAGGGAGTCCCGGGTGTTGCCAAGACCTTAGCCGTTCGAACGCTGGCCGCGGCGCTGAATCTTCCCTACGGACGCATCCAATTCACGCCGGACTTGATGCCGAGCGACGTGGTGGGGACGAGCATTTTCGATCCGAAATCCGTGGACTTTCGGCTGCGCAAGGGACCGATCTTTGTCAACGTGCTGCTTGCTGATGAGATCAACCGGACGCCGCCGAAGACGCAGTCGGCCCTGCTGGAAGCCATGGAGGAGCGTCGCGTCACGATTGACGGGGAACCGCACCCTTTGCCCCTGCCCTTTCTCGTTTTTGCCACTCAGAATCCCATTGAGTTCGAGGGGACCTACCCGTTGCCGGAGGCGCAGCAGGACCGCTTCTTGCTCAAGGTGCTGGTGAGTTACCCTGGTCGTGCTCGTGAAATCGAAGTCTTGCGACGTCACCACCAGGGCTTCCGCCCCCAGAGCCTGGAGAGCGCCGGCCTCACACCGGTTGCCGACATCGACACCTTGATCGAAGCGCAGCGGGAGGTCGCCGCGATTGCTCTCGAAGACAAGATTTTCGACTATATTGCGACCACGGTTGAGTCGACGCGCACATCAAGCGACATCTTGGTGGGGGCGTCGCCCCGCGCCGGGATCGCGCTTCTCAATTGCGGCAAGGCCATGGCCGCGATTCGCGGCCGCGACTACGTCATTCCGGACGATGTCAAGGAGTTGGCGATCCCCGTTCTCAGGCACCGCGTCTTGCTGCGGCCCGAAGCTGAGATCGAAGGGCTGACTCCCGATCGGGTGCTCAAGAACCTGCTGGACACTCAAGTCGTTCCTAGGTAAATGATGCAAAAGACGATTGGCATTGGGGTTCTCTTGGCTGGCGGCATGGTCGCCCTGGCGTATCAGACGGCACCGCCCTATTGGTCGCCGCGCCCCCATGACGATGATGTTGTGGTGGCCCGGTATCGCGGAGGCGAGATCAAGGCGGCCGAACTTACGGATTATCTATGGAATTGGCGGGCCTGGGAGACAGCCAACGAACTCGCTGCATTGCGATTGATCGAGGCTGAGGCAGCGGCGCGAGGGATTTCGGTGACACAAGATGAAGTCCAAGCGAAGCTCAAGGCAACGCTCGACCCCTATGAGGCTCAACTCCCGGCTGGTTCGTCGCTCGAAGCGGAACTTCGCGCGCAAGGCATCCAGCGGGCTCGGCTTTATGATCGCGAGCGCATTGATTTGCTGGCGACCAAAATGGCCTTGGCCAACTTCTCGCCTCAGGGCTACGTCAAGGTTTCCACAATCGTGATTCGCCCGAAAAGCAACCGCATCGAGGACTTATCTGAAGCCATCAAGAAGGCTGAAGAAGCCTACGATCGGCTCGCGAAAGGAGAGGCGTGGGGCGCCGTTCTCGGCGCGTACGTGGATGATCCCACCGCCGTCCGCTCCGAGGGATTTCTGGGCTGGCGGCCCATCGACGCCTTTCCCGCAACGCTCCAAGACGCCCTGAAGTCCGCATCGGCGCAAGAGGTGACGCGGCCCGTGCAGACCGACCATGGCATCCAAATTTTTCGCGTCGAAGCAACAGGCTCAACCGCGACCGAATCAGAGATGGCGACCTTGCGATCACAGGTCCTGCAGTCGGAGTTGCCGTCGCTCCTCGATCGCATTCGGAAGGAAGCGCAAGTCGAGCTCTTGTGGCCGCTCTCACGCTCCGGATGAGCCGCATAAGTGAAGCTGGGCTCCAACGAAAGTGATCCGGTGATAGAATAGGAACATCGACGGGCGGCCCCGGGGCGTTAGTGGCATGGCACGGTTGCCAAAAATTACCCAACGGTTCAATGTCCGATGGGTCTGGTCTTTCGCGGTCATTTCCGTTTCATTTGCCTTTGTCTTGGTTCTGTCCGTTCTGGCCCAAGTTGATCGAAGTACCCTTACGGCGACGAGCCAGCGGTCGCAAGAACAGTCGGAACGAAATTTCCGAGATGCCCTCCGATTAGCGGGCGCACCCATCGCTGCGGTCGTGAGCGTGCTGGCGCAAGAACCTGAACTCGACCGTGCCGTGGCCATGCCATCTTCGAGCCGCGACGCCCTGCGGGCGATGATGGATGACAATTCCGTTCATGCGGTATGGGTCTTCGACGCAAATGGCCGCCAGGTTGGAGCGAGGCGCCTTCTCAGCAATGGGGCCCTCGCGACGTTTCCTGTTTCTGGGGGCGAGCTGAAGGCCCTCTTCAATGATTCACGGACGACGGTTTTCTTCGCACCGCAAGCCGATGCCTTGATTGAGTATCACGGCGCCCGGCGTGCGGGCGGACAGGGATTCGTCTTTGCCGCCCGCTCATGGACAGATTCGCCCCCATCGGCGACCGTCGAGGCGGTGGGCTTTCGCGTGGTCACTGGGTTGGCCAAACCATCATCGGTGGGCAATCACGGCTTTCCGACAATCCTGAAGGGGGCAGGGGCCGAAGAGGTCCTTCCTGTTTGGGTGGCGGCAACGGCCGATGCCGACTTGGCCATCGACAGTACGGCTCGGACCACCTTGGTTGCGGGCGCGTTTGCGGTCCTGTTGCTCTGGATCTTGCACTTGCTTTCCAAGTGGACGCTGATTCGCCCGCTCAGCATTCTGGACGAATCCCTCAAACGTGGAAAGACCCGTGACTTGGAACTCCTTGCCCGGAGCCGCACCGAATTCGCCCCGCTTGCCCAAGCCATCGGACGGTCCTTCGACCAACAGGAAGAACTCAAGCGTGAGGTCGCCGATAAAGCGCGTACCCAAGAAGCGCTCGAACGGGCCAAAGAGCGGGCGGAAACTGCGACGCGTCTCAAGGGCGAGTTCGTGGCGAACATTAGCCATGAGATCCGCACGCCGCTCAGCAGCATGATCGGCATCATCGACCTGCTCAACGAGACCCGTCTCGACGAGGAGCAGCAAGAGTTCGTGGGCATCCTCAGCTCCAGCGCGCGAAACCTGCGATCGATCATCAACGACGTGCTCGACTACTCGAAGATGGAGTCGGGCAATATGCGCTTTGAGAAGATTCCGTTCGATCTGACGCGGCTTTTGACCGAGCTTGGGCAGCTGCACCGCGTCTCCGCGCAAGAAAAGGGAGTCCAGTTTCTCGTTGAAATTGATCCTCTTGTGCCCAACACCCTGATCGGTGATCCGGTCCGGATTCAGCAGGTTTTGAACAACTTGGTCAGCAACGCCATCAAGTTCACGGCCGAAGGTTCGATCAAGGTCGCCGTGCAACTGGTGTCCGAGACCGAGGACGCGGCGACCGTGCGGTTTTCCGTTATTGATACCGGGATCGGTGTGCCCGTCGAGCGGCAGGCGGCTATCTTCCAGAGCTTCACCCAGGCGGACGGCTCGATGACGCGCATTTATGGCGGTACCGGATTGGGACTCACCATTTGCCGAACGATCGTGGAAATGATGGATGGTCAGATTGGACTCAAGAGTCGCGAGGGCCATGGCAGCACCTTCTGGTTCGAAGTCACCTTGCCAAAGCAGGCTCAGAAAGAGTTTTTGGACGCCTCAACCATTTTGTTGCCAGAGAGTCCCCGTCAAGGGTGAAGCTCCAGAATGGCGACCTCGGGCGGACACCCCAGTCGGGCCGGGTAGCCCGTCGTGCCGATCCCCCGAGATACATAGAGAGGCACCGGGGCATGGGGATACCAGCCACGAACGTACTTTTCGCCCAACTTGGTATGCATGGGCGTCCAGCCCCACGGAAAGGTGAATTGTCCGCCGTGGCTATGGCCACTCACCATAAGGTGTGCTGGGCAGCCAAGGTAATCCACCGCGTCGGGCTCATGCCAAAGGACAATGCGTGGCCGGTCAGGCGCTGTTCTCGAAAACGCTTGGACAGGGTCGGCCAGTCCGAGCGTTGCGCTGCCGATTCCCACGAAGTCGATCCCCTCCAGCTCAACCGACTGGTTCTCAAGCAAGATGATTCCTTGTTCGTGCAGGGCTGCGCGATAGCGATGTAGCCGCTGGCTCGCCGTTGCATGGGGCGCGACCCGGGATCGGATGAGGGCGTCTCGGTTTCCGGCGACCGCGAGCACACACGCGCCAGAATCTCGCAAGGGAGCCAGGGCGTCGGCGATCATGGTTTCGCTCTTCGCGTGCCAGTAGCCGACCAGGTCACCGACAAAGAGGGTGATATCAGGCTGCTCAGCCACGGCGGCCGCTGCCGCACGGTACGCCAAAGCGACGCTCGAAGCGTCATGGAGATGCAGGTCGGCCAACAGGGCGATCCGGTACCCAGCCCTCTCGGCGGGCCAGCCCGGCAAGCCCAGGCGGCGGCGTTCAACGATGAGCCGGTTGGCCTCGGTTACTGCGCCGTAGACCAGCGTGGCGGCACAGGCACCCGCAAACACGAATCCGCCGGTCGCCAGAACAGCGGACTTAGACCTCACGCGGCGCCCAGTTGATGCCGTCGACCGAAGTCAAGAGTGTGCGGTTTGCACCGACGGCAACGAATTGCCCCGCGACATAGGCCACGTCAAGGAGTCGTTGGGTCGTCCCACTGGGCCGCGTTTCCCATGTTTTGCCATCAACTGAAGTGAGAATGGTTCCAGCGGAACCGACCGCCACAAAGCGATCGTCGCCAAAACAGATGGCCCAGAGCGATTGGCGCGAGTTGGCTGCTGCGGGCACCCAGCGTGCCCCGTCCTCTGACGTCACGATCGTGCCTCCTTCGCCAACTGCCACCGTCAGGCCATCTTTGCCCTTCACCAGGGCGGTGAGGCGTTGCCGGGTTCCAGAGGCCTCGGCGGTTGGCAGAGGAGCCGTTTCGGCCGGGGCGGCTGGGGGTGCGTCCGATTTGGGATCTGTCTCAGCGTCCTTGGGTGCTTCGCTTTCCTGGTCAGGTAGCGGCGCGCGATCATCACGCCAGGTCACTCCGTCAGCGGACGAATAGAGCGAGCCGTCGGAGCCGCGAACGGAAATGCGCCCATCGTGAGATTCGACCATGACGAACGAGGGAGCCGAGTTGCTGACTTCAGCGGTCCAGTTGGCAAGGTCCGTCGATCGCAAGGTGGTCCCTGCCTCTCCAACGGCGACGTACTGAGTGCCGTCAAAGGCGAGCGCCGTCAGATCGCGCTTCGTAACTGAGGCGCGGGGCGCCCAAGCCATGGCATCGGCTGCGGTCCAAATCTGCCCCCCTGGACCCACGGCGATCCATCGGCCTTCCGCCACCTCGAGCGACGCGATGCCGGGGCTGCCGGGGATATCGTGACGCGTCCAGCTCGTCATGGTCTCGGAACTGTACACCTGGGGACTCTGACCAGCTACGACGACCGTGTCACCTTTGTGGGCAATCGTCATCAAGTCCTCGGTTGCGCCAATCGGGACCTTCTCCCAGGTGACGCCGTCGGCGGACGCGAGAGCAGCGCCTCCGTCACCCACCGCAAGGAACTTGTCGCCAACACGCCTCACGGCTCGGAGCGTTGCGGAAGTGCCGGAATCGACTTCCCGCCATGATTCCCCATTCATCGAAACCAGGACGAGGCCTCCCGATCCCACCGCGACGAACCGTCCGTCGCCAAAGGTGACGGCGTGCAGGGTCAGGTCCGTACCGGAACGCTGGGGCGTCCAGCCATTGCCGTCTGCCGAGGTCAGAATGGTGCCGCCCGTTCCCACGGCCATGTAGCGCTTGTCGGCAAAGATGACGTCGCTGAGGTCGAGGGTCGTGCCGGAAGCGCGTGGCGTCCAGCTTCGCCCGTCGGTTGACCCGAGGATCGTTCCCGCCCAACCGACGGCCATGAAACCGTACTCGCCATGGGTGACGGCGGACAGCGTCTGAGTGTTTGCGGTTGGACCCAGGCCATTGTCCGTGGCCGCCCGGTCGCTGTCCTCGCCGCCACAGCCGACCAGCCCGACGCACAGCGCCAAGATGGGGATGCATCGCAGGGCGTTCATGCTCATCATTCTAATCGAGCGCGCGGAAGTTCACGTCGAGAACCTTGAGCCGTCGGAGATGAGTGGCAAGCCGACCGCGGAAGTGGGCGAAGTCCCGTGCCTCTTTGGGCGACCAAACCACCTCGGCGAGGGCACACACGCGCGGAAAGCCCATGTACTCCATGTGCTTCGGGGTCTTGATGTACTCCGACCAGAGTTGCGCTTGCCCTCCAAGGACCCACTTGGCCTCTTCCGCGGTGAGTTCCGCTGGAATGGGCTCAAAGGCATAGACGCGCTCCAGCGGCAGAAACCCGCCGATAGCGAGCGGCTCGGCGCCGGTGTTTCGCGACTGGTAGTAATCCAGATAGGTATGGCTGGTCGGGGCCATCACGACGTGATGACCCGCTTTCGCGGCGGCGATCCCTCCTTGAGTGCCGCGCCACGACATCACGGCGGCGCCAGGGGCCAGACCACCTTCAAGAATTTCATCCCACCCGATCAGTTTGCGCCCACGAGCGTCGAGCCAGGCATCCATTTGGCGGATGAACCAACTCTGCAACTCGTGCTCATCCTTCAGGTCAAGTTCACGCATCCGCGCCTGGGCATCGGCACTCTGTTTCCATTGATCTTTGGGGACCTCATCGCCGCCAACGTGAATGTACGGGCTCGGGAACACCTCGAGGACTTCTTCCAGCACGTTTTGAAGGAACATGATGGTTTCGGGCTTGACGTTGAAGACGTTCGGGTTCACTCCCCACCACGTGAGGACCTCGAGCGGTGTGTCGAGGTTGCCGAGTTCCGGATAGGCCGCAATCGCGGCTTGGGCATGGCCCGGCATTTCGATTTCGGGCACCACCGTGACGAACCGTTCGGCGGCATAGGCGACGATCTCCCGCAGATTGTCCTGAGTGTAGTAACCGCCGTGTTTGACCCCGTCAAACTGGCGCTGCGCTTCGGGGGTCCCGCCGTGGCCGACCAAGGTCTCTTTGCGCCATGCGCCGACCTCCGTCAGCTTGGGATAGCGCTTGACTTCCATGCGCCAGCCCTGATCATCGGTGAGGTGCAGGTGTAGCACGTTCATGCGATGGAGGGCCATCAGGTCGATCCACTTGAGGATGAACTCTTTCGGCATGAAGTGCCGGGCAACATCCAGCATGGTGCCGCGCCAGACAAAGCGCGGCTGATCTTCGATCGAGACAACCGGCACGCGCCATTCTTGTGGGCGCCTCGGGCCATGGCGCGTGGCGACTCCGTCGCCGGGCCGGTATTCGACCGCAACGTCGGCCGCACGAAGCACCTCAGGGTCAAAGAGTTGCAGCAGCGTTTGCGTCCCGTAGAAAAGTCCAACTGGCCTGGCGGCTCGGATCTCAATCCCATTCGGAGTCACGTCGAGCCGATAGCCCTCATGACCGAGGGCGGACTCTTGTTGATCCAGCCGCAGGTCGAGCCCGCGAGCACCGGCGCCCACCGGGATCGGCATCCCTGTCGAGGCACGAAGCCGCCGGGCGAGCATCTCGCCGATCCGGTAGGTCTCGGCGGAATCGGCACGGACTCCGAAGTCGGCAGGCAGGACGTAGGCGCCATCGCCAACCTTCAGCGAGACGGGCGCCGGAATGAGGGCGGGGGCAGGCGTACTCATGGCAAACAGCATTAAGGGTCCAAGCATGGAGTCAATAGGTGGAGTATGGCCTTACTCACGATCCCGGAGTGGCGAAGCGGCGCTGCCACTCATCGAGCAACTGCAGCGCCTGAAGCGGCGTCAGTGATTCGACGGAAAGTTCGCGCAGGCTGCGCACCACCTCGGGTTCTTCGGCCTCGAAGAGCGTGAGCTGCAGGGATTGACGCGCCGGAGGCCGAACTGCAGGGGAAGCACGCTCTTCCAGGTCGGCCAAGACCTCGGCCGCGCGGCGCAGAACGGACGCTGGCAGCCCCGCCATTTTTGCCACGTGGATGCCATAGCTCCGGTCGGTCCCACCGGGCAAGACCCGATGCGTCCAAACAATGCGGTCGCCGACTTCCTCGACCGAAACGCGGTAGTTCCGGACGTTCGGAATGGCCGACGCCAGGGTGTTGAGCTGGTGGTAGTGTGTCGCAAAGAGCGTCTTGGCGCCAATCTCGGCCAAGCGTTCGACCATGGCCCAGGCGATGGCGAGGCCGTCATAGGTGCTGGTGCCCCGCCCAACTTCGTCCAAGATGACTAGACTCTTGTGCGTGGAATGGTTGAGAATATTGGCGCTCTCGACCATCTCGACCATGAACGTGCTTTGCCCAAGGGCCAGCTCGTCCTTGGCGCCAATGCGGGCAAAGACGCGGTCGCAGAGCCCGACGGTGGCGGCTTTGGCCGGAACGTAACTGCCGATCTGGGCCATGAGAACGAGCAAGGCGTTCTGCCGGAGATACGTGGACTTGCCGCTCATGTTTGGGCCGGTGAGGATCATCAGCGAGGCGTCAGGCGCAAGCGTGGTGTCGTTCGGGACGAAGCTGGGGGCATAGGCTTCGACGACGGGGTGACGTCCTGCATCTACCGCGAGAACGCTGGTCTCCACGAGACGGGGGCGCACATAGTTTCGATAAAGCGCGACGTGGGCCAAAGCCGTGAGGACGTCCAACTCGGCCAGGGCTCGCGCGGTGCGCAAGAGGTCGTGACTCTGCTCGGCAACACGTGCACGCAGTGACTGGAAGAGCTCGGCTTCCATGGCCATCGCCTTTTCCTCTGCACCGAGGACTCGTGATTCCTGTTCCTTTAACTCAGCGGTAATGAACCGCTCCGCTCCGGCGGTCGTCTGTTTGCGAATGTAATGGTCCGGGACGCGGTCGAGGTTGGATTTCGACACTTCGAGGTAGTAGCCGAACACGGAGTTGAACCCGACTTTGAGCTTCTCAATGCCTGTGGCTTGGCGCTCGCGCTGTTCCAGTTCGGCGATGTAGGACCGTCCATTGCGCATCAGTTCGCGCAGACTCCGGAATTCGGGGTCCCAATCGGCGCGAATGACGCCTCCATCCCGCAAATGATGGGGTGGGTCGTCGACCAGCGCCTCACGAAGCAGCTGCCAAAGCGCGTCGTGCGTGGAAATCGACTCGCGGAGGTCCTGGAGGCGGCCGATACCGACTTTGCGCAGCGGATCGCTGAGGAGAGGCAGGCGACCCAAGGCATCGCGCAAGCCAGCCAGGTCGCGCGGGCCGGCGAGCCCCGTCGAACAGCGCGAAACGAGGCGTTCAAGGTCAGCAACTGGGCGCAGCACATCGCGAATCTCCTCTCGCACCAGGCCAGGGAGCAGCAGGCGCTCGATGGCGTCGTGACGCTGAGTGATGCGATCGGCATCGAGGAGCGGTTGGTCGATCCAGCGCCGAAGGAGTCGCGCCCCCATGGGGGTGACGGTCTCATCGAGGACTTCAAGGAGCGTGTAGCGGCGCGAGCCGTCACTGAGGTTCTGGGTGAGCTCAAGGGACCGGCGTGTGGCGTGATCCAGGCTCATGAACTCCCCGACGCTATAGGTCACCAACCCTTCCAGGTGGCCCAGCGCGAGCCCGTTGTGCTCGGCATAGCCGAGGACCATCGATGCGGCGGCCACAGCGCAGGGCAGGTTCGCGCACCCAAATCCATCGAGGTTCGCGACGTCGAACCGTTCTTTCAGGTGCCTTTGGGCGCGGTCGGGCGTCGGGGGCTTGGCCTCCGTGAGCGATGCGCCAAAAGTGGATGACGCCAGGGACGCGGCCGGGTCGCTCGGGTCTGAGACGAGCAGTTCCGTCGGTCGCAGGCGGGCGAGTTCTTGAAGCAGGATTTGTTCGCGCTCGCCGCCGGTGAACTCCGTCACGGCGAACTCGCCGGTGCTGGGGTCTAGAAACGCGAGACCGACGCGGTCGTCGCGCACACAGATCGCGGCGAGGAAGGAGTTCGCGCCTTGGGCCAGCATCGAGTCTTCGAGAACGGTCCCGGGCGTGAGGACGCGCGTGACGCCTCGCTTCACGAGGCCCTTGGCCTTTTTGGGGTCCTCTAGCTGATCGCAGAGCGCGACTTTCTGGCCCGCGGCTACCAGTCGAGCGAGATACTTTTCGACCGAATGGTACGGGACGCCCGCCATCGCGATCCGCTCACCGCCGTCATCGCGCCCGGTCAAGGTGATTTCGAGGATGCGAGCCGCGGTTTCAGCGTCCTCGCCATAGAACTCGTAAAAGTCGCCCACCCGCATCGCGACCAAGACGCCCGGATGCGCTTCCTTGGCCTGGAAGTACTGCTGCATCATGGGGGTGCGGGCCTTCACGGTCGCTTGGAGTATGGCGCACCGGCAACGGCTATCGACCGTCGTTGCGCCGAGACGATACAATGGACCCGGAGGGTTCGCCGGCGCCGATGACTGTGGTTCTTCGTATCGTGTTCCTGACGCTTTCGGTGGTCGTGGCTTCCTACGTGTGTCAGGCGCTGGGTCTGGAGTTTCACGCCGAGACGGAAGGGAGCCAGAGCCTGCTCATGCTGGTGGTGGCGGCCGTTCTCTTCGCGATCATCAACGCCACGCTGGGCTCCATTCTTCGCTTTCTCACGTTGCCGCTCACCTGCCTGACGCTTGGGCTCTTCAGTCTGGTCATCAATGCGCTGATGCTCATGCTGGTGGCGAACATCGTTCCCGTGATCAAGGTCGGCAACTTTTGGGCGGCGTTGGTCGCAAGCATTGTCATCAGCATCGTGAACGGCATCTTGCAGGGCATGTTGCCAAGCGGCAAGGACACCGGTGGCGATTAACCGGCGATTGGTCTGGCGGCGCCTGCTTCGCCCCTCGTCGGGCTTGCGATGGTCCTTTGTCAGCATCGTTCTCGGTCTGATCCTGCTCTTGGTAGGCCTGGCGGTCAGCTTCAAAGTGCTGATCCGCCCGTTGGTCTCTGGGATGCTGAGCGGCTTGCGGTCCATTCTGCAGGTGATTGCGCCAGGTGATGTCGATCTGGCCCTGCATATGGTGGGCGGCGCACTGCTGATGCTGGGCATCTACACGATTTATGCCGGATTTCGGGGCGGCATGCGCCGGGTCTCGTCCGCGGTAGACCCAAGTGGCAAATCGGGCATCATTGACCGCTATCTGAAGAAGCAGTCGCTGGCCTTGGGTCCGCGCATCGTGGCCATCGGGGGCGGTACGGGTCTGAGCACGTTGCTCCGTGGTCTCAAGCAGTACTCCAGCAACATCACGGCGATCGTGACCGTGACCGACGATGGCGGCAGCAGCGGCCGCCTCAGCCAAGAGAAGGGAATGTTGCCGCTTGGCGATATCCGCAACTGTCTGGTCGCCCTTGCCGATGCGGAAAAGCAGATGACCGATCTCTTTCAATATCGGTTCAAGATCGACAGCGGTTCGCTCAGCGGCCATTCCATGGGCAACCTGCTCATGGCGGCGCTCGTGGATCAGAGCCAAGGCGACTACGAGAAGGCCATCAGTGTTGCCTCGGACGTCTTAAGCATCCGCGGGCGGGTCATCCCTTCCACCTTGGATCACGTCAGGCTGCGCGCGACGATGGCGGATGGCGTTGAGGTCTGTGGCGAGACCAACATCGTGGCCTATCCTCAGCCGATCAAGGACATCTATCTTGACCCCAATGACCCCGAACCGTTCCCGGGCGCCATCGAAGCGATTCAGTCCGCTGACCTGATCGTGATCGGCCCTGGTAGCGTGTTCACGAGCGTGATTCCGAACCTGCTGGTGCCGGGAATCGCGGAGGCCATCCAGGCGACTCCAGCCGTCAAGGCCTACGTGTGCAACGTCATGACCCAGAAGGGCGAGAGCGAACATTTCACGGCGTCGCAGCATGTTTCGGCGATCCTGAGCAACGTGCGCGCGAAAGTGTTTGATTACGTCCTGGTGAACACTGGAGTGCCAGATCCCGAGGTTTTGGCGCGCTATCGCGGTGCGGGCCAGCACCTGGTCGAGCCCGACTCGGACGTGATTCGGTCATTCAGTATCCGCGTAGTTGAAGGGGACTTTATGAGCCAGACCGACACGGTGCGCCACGACCCGATGCGCGTTGCGGCGCGGCTCGTTCGGCTGGTGGGCGTATGAGCGAAGGGCGCATCGTGATCCTTAGCGGGCCAAGCGGGGTCGGCAAGGACACCGTTCTCGACGCTTGGATGGCCGTGAACCCGCGGGTTGCCAAAGTCGTGACCACAACTACGAGGGCGCCCCGCCCGGGCGAGGTACCGGGTGAAGACTATCACTTCGCCACCCCCGAGGAGTTTGAAGCGAAACGCCTCCGGGGCGAGTTTATCGAGGCAAAACAGGTTCACGGCAACTGGTATGCCTCTCCATTGCAAGAAACGCTGGACGCGGTGGACCAGGGCCGGATTGCGGTGTTGAAGATCGACGTTCAAGGCGCCGCCGAGGCCGTAACCAAGCTGCCGGACCCGATCACGGTCTTCCTGATGCCGCCCAGCGCCGAGGAACTGGAGCGCCGGATTCGCGCGCGCGCCAAAGACTCCGAAGCATCGATTCGGTTACGGGTTCGCAACGCCGTTGACGAGATGGCCATGGCGGACTCGTATGAACACATCGTGATCAACGACGACCTGGCGCAGGCAGTCGAAAGTCTCAACGCGGTAGTTGAGCGGGAGATAATAAGGGGTCAACCGACCTAATTGTGGTCGGCCCATAGCCAGTTGGCCCGAAACATCCTATGAAGAGATAACGTCAGACAAAGGTACGGGTTTCAACAGGGTCACTTTCTGTCTGGCGCCGAGGCATTCATGGTCCACGAGGACGCGATTCCGAGCTATTTGAACCGACTGACGCAGGCTCCGCTGCTCACCGTAGACGAGGAGCGGGTGCTCACCCGCCGCTGCGCCGACGGAGACGAGGACGCCAAGAATCGCCTGATCGAGTCGAATATGCGGTTGGTGATCAATATCGCCAAGACGTATCGCTGTCGAACCGTGCCGTTGGAAGACCTGATTCAGGAGGGTGCCATCGGTCTCATGCAAGCCGTCGAGCGTTTTGACCCGGATAAAGGCTTTCGTTTTTCGACATATGCCACCCACTGGATTCGCCAGGCGATTGGGCGAGCCATCGACAACAAGGCCAAAGCGATTCGATTGCCGTCGCACATCAGCCAATCGCTGCGAAAGCTTCAGCGTGAGCGGGACCGCATCCTGAATTCCACGGGGAGCGAGCCAACGCTGGATCAGCTCGCCACGGCCATGAACGTTTCGCCCGCGAAAGTGCTCATGCTGATTCAGGCCTCGCACGAGCTGCTGAGCCTCGATATGACCGTGGGCGAAAACGGCTCATCGACCCTGGGAGGTCTATTGCGCGATACCAGCGGCGTTGACCCGGACGAAGCGATCCACGATCGCGAGATTCTGCGAGCCCTTTCTGAGATCATCACCGAACTCTCCGAGCGTGAGCAGAAGGTGATGCGGCTTCGATTCAAAATTGATGGCGCCGACCTCGAGGGAACGCCGCACGAAGACATTGCGCGGGAACTCAAACTGTCGCGCGAGCGCGTCCGCCAGATCGAGCTGCAGGCGATCAAAAAGCTGCGTGCCGTGGCCCAGCGGCGGCGCCTCTATGAGATGCTGACCGGCTGACGGATCAGAGCTCGTCGTCGCTGACGGCTGCGAGCGACGATGACTTCTGGTACTCCGTTACCCTGCCCTCGAAGAAGTTTTGCTCTTTTTTCATGTCCATGAGCTCGGCAAGCCAGGGGAGCGGGTTCTGAATGCCCGGATTGAGCGCGGGTAGGCCGACGCCTTCCAGCCTTCGGTCAGCGATGTAATCAATATACGTCAGGAATTCCTCCGCGCTGAGCCCAAGGCCGCCGACTGGCAGACAATCGCGAATGAACGCTTTCTCAAGTTCAACGGCTTCCTTCATGATGTCGACCAACTCGTTTTGGAAGGCGGGCGTCCAAATCTCGCGGTTCTCGTCGACGAGCTCAAGGAACAGCTTGCGGAACAGCTCAATGTGGTTTGACTCGTCTCGCAAGGTATAGCGAAACATGGTCCCGATACCGACCAATTTTTTCTGGCGGTAGAGGGAAAGGATCATGCCGAAGAGCCCGTAGAACTGGGTCCCTTCCATGCATTGACCAAAGACAAAGATGTTCTTGGCGAGGAGTTGCTTGTTCTCTCTGATGGAGAGATCCAGATCGCGGCGCAGTTCATGCGACACTCTCGTCACGAACTCATTCTTGCGCCGAATGGTCTCGATGTCCTCGAACATCGCCTCGCATTCGTGAGGATTGATGCCAAGGGATGAGATCATGTAAAGCAGGGAATCGGCGTGGATGTTTTCCTCGTGGGCATGACGCCCGAGCACCAGCTTGAGCTCGGAGGCGGTGACCAGTTCGCGAACGACGTGGAGGATATTGTCGCCCACGATGCCTTCGGCGGCTGAGAAGTAGCCAATCCCCATTCGGATGATCCACCGGTCGACGTCCGTGAGTGCCGAGTCCGACCGCCACTGCTCGATGTCCTTTTGCATGGGGACGTCTTCGGGCTCCCAGTGGTTGGCCTTCATGGTGCGGTACAGGTGATAGGCCCACTGGTAGCGCAGCGGCAGAAGGTTGAAGGTCATGGTCTCGCGACCGTTGATCACTCGTTTGGCGGCGAGGGCGGCTTCCGCCTTGGTTTCGTCGAGGATGAAGGTTTTCGCGCCGATGGTGTAGGTCTTTTCCATGATATTGTTGGCGGCCACCGCAACTTGGGATGTCGTTGTGCGCAAGCCAAGCGGGCTGAGGAAGTACGTCCAATTCTACGGCTTGCCTTTGGTAATCCGCTCGAATTGAGACGGCAGGGCGCATTGATCTGCCGCTCCAATTGGTGTCGTCTGCGTCAAGAAAAAATCGCCCTCAACCCTAAGGTTGAGGGCGATTCGACGGTTTTCCGAGAGCGTTGGCTTACGGAATGAACGGATGTGACGAGTTGAGGTGAATCAACGAAACGCCGTTGGCCGGAATGGTGCGGTGTCCAAAGCCAAGGTAGATGACCTTGTTCTCGGAGTTCGGGTTCTGCGGCGGTCGGCTCGTTGTCTGGCCGTTGCCGTAGTCCACGAAGAGCGACTGGCTGAAGTCACCATTCGCCACCGCGAGGTGAGTCGTCTCGACCCGCGCATTCTGGGTGGATTGACCATTGTTCAGGTTGCGGCCCACGATGTTCGTCGGGAAGGTCGAGGCGAGCGCACCACCCTTGAAGATAACCTTGCCGGTGATCACGAGTCGCTGCCAGGTGAGCACGCGGCTGGTCGCCGAGCCAGTGACGTCCAAGGTGAAGTCATTTCCCGAGCCCGGCAGGATGATGTCGCGCTCAAGGACGCCGAGGTTGCTGATCGTCGCGTTCACTGGAGTCAGTGGATCTGCGTTCACCGCGCCGAACACATTCGACGCGCCGTAGTTCGCGTTGAGGTTCGAGCCGCGTTCGATGATGACAACGAGCTGGCCGTCCGCCACGGTGACTCCAGGAGGAACGGCTGCCGAGCGGACTTCACCGCCAGCGAGAACGACGTTGACGAGGCGAGTTGCAGGGTCCATGGCTCCAGAGACGGTGCCGTTGGCTGACCGGAGCTCAACGACGATGTCGGTCACGGGCGGCGGAGTTGTACCGCTGCTCGAACCCGCGCACCCGGCGATGATGCCAGCCAGAACCATGATGCCGCTGACGAAACCCACCGATGAATGTCGGATGTTCTTCATGATCATATTTCCTTGTACATGACGTTGCATGGTCTAGCCACTCGTCCGTCGCGCTTCCCCTGCCCCTAACCCTCCGTTGGGCTTGGCAGGCCCCTCTCCACGTTCCGGCTCATACGAGCCACCGTTGAGAAGGCGCTCTGAGCAAGCCGACACACGGTTGTCCATGTATCGCGCTTATTATCGCAAACCTTGACCGGATTCTGCAACTACGGTGAACTTGTTTTGCTATTTCACGGCGAACCTGCGCAAGCTGTATACTGTGATGCGCCGCGGAGAGATGGCTGAGTGGTCGAAAGCGCCCGCCTGCTAAGTGGGTAGGGGAGTAATCCTCTCTCGGGTTCGAATCCCGATCTCTCCGCCAGGGAAACAGGGGACTTAGGAATGTTTCAACAGGCAAATTGGGGGTGGTGTGCGGTTGTGCTCACCGCTCTTGCGAGTCCTGCAAGAGCCCAAACAGCCGAAGAAGTTGCGGCCTATCGAATGGCCCGAAAGTCCTACGGCATCACCCAGCCCGTCAGCCCCGCCGCCTTGGAAACCGCAGTGGGTCGCCACGTCTATGAGGTCAAGGGTGTGGTGCGTGGAGTCATTGCCATCAACAAGTCGGGAAAGCTGATCCTCAACGGAGACGGCGGGCACGAGATTCAGGTCACGTTTAGCGATCTCCCGGGATGGCTCGATCGACCGAACGTCGCGGCCCGCCTGCTTGTCTTGGTTGAAGGGACACCGGACGGAGGGCTTCCAAAGTCAAAGCTCCTCGCGGCAGCGCCGGAACATGCCATCGCCGCGGACGACGCAGAAGCCGAACGCAAGGCTGCCGAGGCCGCAGCCAAGCGTCAAGCCGCGCAAACGGCATCGCGCACGGGCGCAGCAGCCACGAGAAATGCGCGAACCAACGTGCGCGACCGCGCCTTCGAGGTCAACTCGGTCAACGAGGCGCTTCCGTACTACGTCGCCTATATCAAGTCGGTGAACAAGAAGATTCCCGACGCCACTGCCGTGGAAATTGCGCGCGGTGTGCTTGGTTTCAGCGTTCACTACGGTGTTGACGCGCCATTGGTGATGGCCATGGTCTTGGTCGAGAGCGGTTTCAATCCTGGCGCGACGAGCCGCGCTGGCGCGATGGGCTTGGGACAGTTGATGCCGGGCACGGCGAGGTCGCTGGGAATCAGCAATGCCTACGATGTGACGGAAAACCTCTACGGAACGGTCCGCACGAT
Organism: Fimbriimonadaceae bacterium; assembly: GCA_046292875.1. Taxonomy (GTDB): domain Bacteria; phylum Armatimonadota; class Fimbriimonadia; order Fimbriimonadales; family Fimbriimonadaceae; genus JBKBQD01. The sequence continues at coordinate 89,165 of JBKBQD010000002.1, read as the reverse complement.
CCGAGGTCACATCGAGCGTTATCACGCCAAAACCGGTGACGGCTATGAAGCGCTGGTCCTTGCCCTGGCTGCCTACAACGCAGGGAGCGGCGCGGTGCGTCGGTTCAACGGGGTGCCGCCCTATCGCGAAACGCAAGCGTACGTGCAAAAAGTGATCTCCCTTTACAAACGCCTGCGCGGATGGGATTGACCATGCGTAGAACGGGGTAAACCCCGCCTATGATGTTCGCGATTGCCTTCACCGCCCTTGCCGTTTGCGCCGATCCCATGCCGCAGGATGCCGCGCGCAAGCGATTGGATGAGTCGCCCCGCCACCAAGAGTGGGTCGACCTCAAAAGCGGCGACCGCACGCTGAAGTGCTTTGTTGTTTATCCTGAAAAGAGCGAAAAGACGCCGGTCGTGGTGCTGATCCATGAGATCATGGGACTCACCGACTGGGTCATGTCGGTGGCCGATCAACTCGCCGAAAAAGGCTACATTGCCATTGCGCCGGACTTGCTTTCAGGCATGGCGCCGGGAGGAGGTCGGACGACGGACTTCGCTGACCTTAGTCGGATACGCGAGGCGATCAGCGGCTTACCGCCTGCTCAGGTGACCTCGGACCTGAACGCGGCCTGTGACTACGCAAAGACAGTTCCGAGCGCCAACGGCAAGGTCGCGGTCGGGGGATTCTGCTGGGGCGGAACACAGACGTTTCGTTTTGCGACCGAGCGCGCCGACCTTGCGGCCGGTTTCGTGTTCTATGGCAGCGGTCCCACGGACCCAGCGGCCATCGCCCGGATCACCGCGCCGATCTACGGCTTTTACGGGGAAAACGATAACCGGATCAATGCCACCATCCCCGAGAGCGAGCGACTGATGAAGGACGCGGGGAAGACATTTCTCCCGGTGATCTACGACGGCGCCGGACACGGGTTCATGCGAGCGGGCGAGGCTCCGGACGCCTCGGAGGCCAACAAGAAAGCGATGCGGGACGGATGGGTGCGCTGGCTCGAAATCCTTGCAAAAATGTAGACAGAGAGGAATATAATGGCGTCTGGCCGCCCCTAAACCGGGCGTCTTTTGTCGAGCAATGAGCAACGGTTGGATGGTGGTCCGCGGCGCGCGCGGCAATAACTTGCAGAACGTCGATGCCGCCATCCCGCTTGGGCTGTTCGTGTGCGTCACCGGGGTCAGCGGCTCGGGAAAGAGCACGCTCATCCAGGACACGCTGTTTCCCCGTTTGATGTACGAGCTGCACGGCACGCGTGGCGTGTGGTCGCCCCATGAGGCCGTGGAAGGCGTCGATCAAATCGACAAGGTCATCGACATCGATCAGTCGCCGATCGGGCGGACGCCGCGCTCCAACCCCGCGACGTACACCGGAGCGTTCGATTTGATTCGGGAGCTTTTCGCGATGACGCCCGACTCCAAGATGCGCGGTTACAAAGCGGGTCGCTTCAGCTTTAACGTCAAGGGCGGGCGCTGTGAGGCATGCAAAGGCGACGGCATCATCAAGATCGAGATGCACTTCCTGCCGGACGTTTACGTGCCCTGCGAAGTCTGCAAGGGCAAACGGTACAATCGCGAGACGCTGGAGGTCAAGTACAAGGGCCGGTCGATAGCTGAGGTGTTGGAGATGACTTTGGAGGAATCTTGCGAGTTCTTCCGACCCGTGCCCAAGATCTTTCGCAAGATCAACACGCTCCTTGACGTGGGACTCGGCTATGTGCGCATGGGGCAACCCGCCACAACGCTGAGCGGCGGCGAAGCCCAGCGCATCAAGCTGGCCGCAGAGCTTTCCAAGCGATCCACCGGACGAACGCTTTACATCCTGGATGAGCCGACGACGGGTCTCCACTTTGAGGACGTGAAGCGGCTGTTGGCCGTGCTGCATCGTCTGGTGGATCAGGGCAACACGGTCCTGGTGATCGAGCACAACTTGGACGTGATCAAGACGGCGGACTGGATCATCGACCTCGGGCCGGACGGCGGGACAGGGGGCGGCCGCATTATTGCCACAGGCACTCCCGAGGATGTCGCCCGGACCCCTGGCTCCCACACCGGCCAGTTCCTGGCCAAGATGCTGGGCGCGCCGCAGGCCGTGGTCGGCAGTCCGCCCTGAGCTAGCGGGGCATTTCGGCGACGAGTTTGCGGAGCAGCTTCTTCTCCTCCTCCAGCATCTCGGCCATGACTTGCTCGACCTTTTCCTGCCGTTTGGGGTCCGCGAGGGGCTTCATCATCGCCACGTCGGCGATCTCGGCTTCCGTCAGTCCGGCTCGCTTGCCGGCTTCCTCGACCACCTGACCCACCTGCTCCTTCACCTGCTCGTTGAAGTCTTTGCTCCACGCTTCAAAACGGTCTCGGCGCTGGGCCCATTCCTCGGCTTTGGACGCGTTTTTCTTTGCGGCAAAGTACTCCGCTGCGTTGCCGTTGTTTTGTCGAATGACCGAGATGGCCGTGCCGACGCCGAGAACGGTGACCGGTTCCATCGTCGCCAGTTTGTAGCCTGCCTCGCGGACGGCTTCGAAGAACCGCTCGGCGGTCGTCGCGTCTTTCTCGGCCAGATCTTTGCCATGCATCGAGAAGCGGCGCAATCGGGTGAGGGTCGTCATCCCTTCATGCGCCTGGGCTGTGGCGACGTAGTGAATGACCTTTGGCTTGGCAGCGCCGCGCTCAAGGACCTCCGATGCCTTGTCGGTCTGACCCTCATCGACTTCGATCGTCGCCAGCAAAAAGTCGGTGTAGCCGTTCTCGGGGTCGGCCTCCGCAGCCGCTGCGAGCGCCTTTCGGGCAGCCGTGGCATCGTTCACTGCCTGCAGATAGGCTTCATACGCCGCGGCGATCTCAGGATTGACATAGGCGCCGGTCACCGACCGCTCGCCGGCCTTCGACTCGACGACGGTGCGCACGTAGAACGCTCCGGCACCGAGCACCACGGCCGCCACCAAGAGGATCGGCAAGGTTTTGGTCATGTTGGAATTCTGCTCACAAAAAGGGCAGTCGCCCAAGCGCGCGGCTTGGGCGACTGCGAAGGGCGAGTTAGGCGCGGTCGCAGCCGGGCTCGCGGGTCGGCCACTGGCAGTAGTCCTGCCGATCGGTCTCCCAGTAGGTGTAGATGCCGCGCTGCTGGTACTCCCAGATCAGCTGCGCAATCGACTTGTTGGTTCCGTTCGCGTTGAGGTATGCCGGGTCCTTGTACCACTTGGCATGGCCGTCCGCAAAGGTCCAGTTTCGGCCACCGTTGTGGCGGAGGCCCTTCTCCCATCGGCCCTGGCCGTTACCGACCAAGCCATAGCCCGGGGCGATGTACCAGCCCGAGAAGTTCAGCCCGTTGAGTCGGGTGGATCCGGCATCCGTGGAGTAGAAGGCTTGCGACGGCTGTGGGATTTCGCCCAGATTGCGGCCGCGCTGGCCGGTCCAAGCACCTTCGCTGAGTCGGCGATAGCCAGGCATCAGCAGGTAGTTGCCGGCATAGGAGGCAGGCAGCACGCGGGCAAACTCCTGGCCGTTATTGACAAGGCGCATGCCCTCGTAGGCGCCGGGAACGCGGGCATCGAGGAACATCTTCTCAAAGCAGCCCTCGTTCGGCTTGCCGAAAACGCCCTTGTCGGGGTCGGCCGGGCACTGGAGGATCGTCCAGGACTTGCTGTACGGATGAATGCCCGTGAGGAACGAGTGGACGCCGCTGAACTCGTGGTTGTTGGTCGTGCCCGTGCCGGGGAACGAGCAGGGGCCGTTCCAGCCGGTCTCAGGGAGCATGTCGTCGTGGTCATTGGTGTAGAGCATGACGGCGGTGCCGATCTGCTTCTGGTTGCTGAGCGAGGCCGTCTTCTTGGCGGCAGACTTTGCCTGCGAGAAGACCGGGAACAGAATCGCCGCCAAAATCGCGATGATCGCGATAACGACGAGCAGCTCGATAAGCGTAAATGCTCGATGATTGCGTGGCATGGGTCCTTCCTTGTGGGCATTTCGCCCGTCTTCTCGATCGTATCGAAGCAGGATTAACAGAAGGTTAATGGAGTAGTCGGGACTAAAGTCGTGCAATAGTCCTTAACCCTAGCTTCACAATACCGGGCGACCATGAGTCATGCGTCGCACGTTTGCTTTCGTCGCCCTTTTGGGCGTTTTGCTGGCTCTTTTCGGCTGTGGCAACGTCGAAACCAAGGAGGCTCGGCACGAGATGACCCGAACCCCCTATGGCTACTGGATCGGTGGTCCCAACAATTCACAAGTCCTTAACATAGAAGCGGCCGGAGTCATGAGCTTTGAAACCAATGGTCAACAAGCCCAATACACCTACACCCTCGACGAACCATCACAAACGATGAAGGTTGACGTGAACGGCGAAACACAAGACTGGAAGTTTGAGCGGAATATGCTCGAAATGAAGATCACTTTCCCGAATAGTCCCGAGCCGGTCGTCTTCCAGATGCAGTAGCCGATGAAGCAAGTTGCCATCATCGGAGGCGGTCCCGGCGGCGCGACCTTGGGCACCTTGCTCAGGAAATACCGGCCCGAGACCCAAGTTGTCATCCTGGAGCGCGAGCGCTTTCCTCGGGAACACGTGGGAGAAAGCCAGCTTCCGATCATTGGCGGCGTCTTGCATGAGATGGGCGTCTGGGACAAGGTGGAGGCCGAGCGCTTTCCCATCAAGATCGGCGCCACGTACCGCTGGGGTAAATCGGACGATCTATGGGACTTTGAGTTCCTGGCCGGTGAGTCGTTTCGCCCCGCAAAGCGTCCCGGCAAATACACCGGCCAGCGCCGCAAAACGGCGTTTCAGGTCGAGCGCTCCCGGTACGACCAAGTGCTTCTCGACCACGCCGAGGCGATGGGCTGCATCGTGCGCCAAGAGACCGCAGTCCGCTCTGTCGAGCGAGACGGCGACCGCGTCACCGGCCTCATTCTCGAAAGCGGCGAGCGGGTTGAAGCGGATGCCTACGTCGACGCCTCTGGCGCCAGTGCGATCCTGCGTCGGGCCATGGAAGTGGAGGTCGACCAGCCGACCAGCCTGCAGAACGTCGCGTTCTGGTCGTATTGGAATGACATCGAATGGGCGGTCACGATTGGCGACGAAGCGACGCGCGTCAACGTGATGAGTCTCGGCTATGGCTGGATTTGGTTCATCCCGATCGCAAAAACGCGGGCCAGCGTCGGTCTTGTCGTCCCGGCGCGGTGTTACAAAAAATCTGGAAAACGACCGGAAGACCTCTATCACGAAGCCCTGCAAAGCGAGCCGCTGATTCGCTCGCTGCTCGCCCAGGCCACGAACGAGGGCAAGGTCTATGGCACCAAGGACTGGTCGTTCGTGAGCCGGCGCATGACCGGCGAAAACTGGTACCTGGTCGGTGAGGCGGCCGGATTTGCCGACCCGATCCTTGCGGCAGGCCTGTCGCTCACTCACGTTGGGGCCCGCGAACTGGCATACACGCTGGTGGCCATCGCGGAGGGCACGCACGATGCAACGTGGCTCAAGCACTGGTACGAGACGCTGCAGTCGACGCGAATTCGCCAGCACATCCGGTTCGCCGACTATTGGTACACCGCGAACGCGCACTTCTCTGACCTGAAGGAGTTCACGCGAACCATCGCCATCGAGGCCGGCTTGGACCTTGAGGCGAACCAGGCCTTTCAATGGCTTGGGACGGGCGGCTTCGCGAACGACGATTGGCGCACGGCCCGCGTCGCTACCTTTACGCTCGGGGCCACCAAGCAGCTCACCAAGTTCATGGGAGAAGGTGAGCCCGAGTGGGTCATGAACCAATACAACCTCTTTCAGATCGACCTCAAGGGGGCTCGCCAGGTCGAGGTCCCGATCTACCATGAGGGCAAGATCGAAGCGCGTACCTGCTGGGAACGCGCCGGCAAGCGACTTCCGATGGTCGGTGCCTACCGTGCGATCGTGGCGATGCTGGGCTCGCGCATCGGCGTGTCCGAACTCAAGCGGCGCTTCGCCGAGCATTTCCCCACTCCCGAGCACTACACCAACGCCGTTGAAGTGTTCGAGGCGATGCTGATTGATGGCTGGATCGCGGGCAAATTTGTCGAGTCGAAGCCGACCTGGGGGATTAGCACGCCGAAAGAATCCGACGTGCTCCACTTCAACCGCGAACTGGCTGCGGCCGGACCCGAGGAGACCTTGTGATTAGCCGGCGCCGCTTCATCGGACTGGGCGCAGCCGTCCTCGGAGGGATGACGCTTCCGGGCTGGGCCATGACGCGACAATCGGCCAAGAATGCGTTTCGCGTGTTGCCGTATTTGCAGGACCCGACGCCAACCTCGATGCGCTTCAACTGGTTCACCGTCGATGACGCTCCAGGCACGATCCAAGTCATTGGTCCCGCTTTCGATCGCACGTGGACCAGCAGGCCGGAGCCTCGATCTGAACTGCTCTATTCCGATCTGGAGGAATCCCAGCGCGCCGAGTACCCCGACATGTTCCCGAATCGCAATGTCAAGCACAGCGTTGTCGTCGACGGCTTGCTCTCGGACACACGCTACCGCGCGGTGGTTCGCCAGGGCGGCGAGCTGTTTGAAACCGAGTTCCGCACCAGCCCGCTGGCCTCGGTGCGCCGCCCGATTCGCATCATCGCCTTTGCCGACAGCGAGACCGAACCCGACGGCCGAAAGATCTATCGCCCTTGGCGGCCTGGTGACCAGACACCGGACAGCACAGGTCGGCCCGAAGGCGTTGCCGATTATCTGCTTACCGAGACGGAAGGGTTCCGTGAGAACGTGCGCATCGTCGCCCGTCGCGAGCCGGAATTGGTGCTCTTGCCAGGCGACCTCGTGCAGGGCGGCGGCTACCAGGGAGCATGGGACGAGTTCTTCTTCCACCTGGCCGGCAAGTGGGACACGCTGATGTGCCGCACCCCGCTGATTGCGGCTTTCGGCAACTGGGAGTGCTTCGGCGCTCGGAACGGTGGTTATGAGCCGCAGGCGGTTTACCAGTCGCGTCAGAAATTCCGCACCTACTTCGACGGACCTTCGAACGGGATCCCTGAGCATCAGAATGTCTACTACCGTACCGACTATGGGCCGATCACGATTCTGACGCTTGATTCTTCGAACGGCCTGCCGGACAACACGGACGCCGACACCAATCGCAACATCGATGCCGACAAATATCCGGGCAAAGACCTGGTCGACATCAACCCCGGCTCGCCGCAATGGAACTGGACCATCGCTCAGCTGAAAGACGCACGAGACAAGGGACAAATCATCTTCGTCCAGTTCCATCATATCCCCTATTCGAGCGGCGGACACAGTCTGCCGCTCACGGCGCCGGGCAGCAGCGGGCAAGCAGGTCTACCGATGCGCGTCTACACGCCCGAATTTGAAAAGTACGGGGTCGTGGCCGTGATCTGCGGGCACAACGAGTCGTTTGAGAGGTCCCTGGTCCAGGGCATCGTGTTCTACGACGTCGGTGTGGCCGGCGACGGGCTCGGCTATTCACTGAAGAAGCTTGACCCACGGTTCGAGAACCCGTGGGGAAGATGGGTCGCCCACCATGACGCTCCCGAGCATTGGCGCGGAAGGCAGCTCATTGACGGCGGCAAGCACTACGGTCACCTCGAAATTGACTTTCTGCCCGTCGGCGAGCGGGATTGGAAGATCGTGTTCACGCCGGTGTATGCCTTTCCACGGACCGACGCCGACGGCCAAGTGGTGGCCGTGGAGAGACGGGTCTACGATGACGTGGTCGAGATCGACTACGACTTCAGCGCCGGACGGGGGCGCATCCGCGAACTCGGGGCGCACCTAAAGGGGTAGTTCCGACGCCGAAGCCCTAGGATTGACGTCGAAACTTCCTTCTCCTCAGAGAGGGCGGGTTGGGGAGTGTCGGCGGAGGTTGTTCGACGGACATGGGGCGTATCAGCCAAGATAGGGGACGATGCGCGTTCGGCTGATGCTCACCTGCCTCTGCGACGCTTTTTTTGGCGAGGTCGGCATTGCCACGGTGCGCGTTCTGGAACATGCGGGATGTCGTGTTGAGTTTGATGACCGTCAAACCTGCTGCGGCCAACCTCCATTCAACGCCGGGGATTGGACCGTCGCGCGCCGCATTGCAAGGCACACCGCCAGCGTCTTCGGTTTGGCCCTGACGCCAAGCGCCCCCTCATCCAGCGCGAGTCCGATTGTGGTGCCCAGTGGCTCATGTGCCGCGATGCTTTCGCATGGGTACGGCATGCTCTTTCCCGAGTTTTCGGGCGCAACAACGCGTGAGCTTTCCCTTTTTCTCATCCACGACCTCCATCTTGAGCGCTGGCCCCTTGGGGGAAGTGCCCTGGGCCAACGGCGCAAGATTGCGGTGCACCAAGCCTGTCACGGGCGACAGCTCGGCGCATCGAATGAGATCACCCGACTGATGCGCATGGTTCCCGGCGTCGAGACCGTCGCCTTTGTCCAGTCCGACCAGTGCTGTGGGTTCGGCGGAGCGTTCTCGGCGACCCATGGCAAAGTGAGCGAGGGCATCGGACTCGAAAAGCTTCACCACGTGATCGAGAGCGGGGCAGATGAGGTGGTGAGCGGTGACATGGGCTGTCTGATGCACTTGAAAGGCCTCATCGCTCGGCGGTCCTTGCCGTTGCGGGCGCGTCACTTCGTCGAGGTGATGGCGGAGGCGCTGCCATGAACTCCCCGAAAGTTGACCTTTTCGCCCGCAAGCTCTCGAACGAGACGATCGCTTCCGTTCGCGGCGCTTCGGTCAAGCGCACGGCCCAGCGCGTTGCGGCCCTGGCGTGCGCTTTCCAGAACGTTGACGAAGCTCGCCGTCGTGCTGCTGCGATCAAGGACGACGTTCTGGGGCGCCTGCCGGAGATGCTTGCGGCCTTTGAAGTGCAATGCAGAGCAAACGGCATGGTGGTTCACCATGCGGTGAACGGCGATGAAGCGTGCCGCATCGCCGTGGAAATCTGCCGATCGCACGCCCAGCCGGGGGCGCTGATCGCCAAAGCCAAGTCGATGGCGACGGAGGAAATCCACCTCAACGCGGCGCTTGAGGCCGCAGGCTACCGTCCCGTCGAGACGGACCTGGGCGAGTACGTCGTACAACTGGATCGCGATACTCCCAGCCATATTGTCACCCCGATCATCCACAAGAATCGCCGCCAAGTGGCCGAGACCTTTGCCGCGGAGGGGCTAGGGCCTTATACCGAGGCGCCGGACGAGCTCACCATGCAGGCTCGCGCCAAGCTGCGAGCGGTTTTTCATTCGGCGCCCATCGGGATCAGCGGGGTGAACTTCGGCATTGCGGAGACAGGACGCTTGGTCATGGTCTCAAACGAGGGGAACAACCGGTTCTCGACCACCGCGCCAAAGGTCCATATCGCCGTAATGGGGATCGAGAAACTGATCCCCAGCGAAACTGACCTGCCCCTTTTTCTCTCCCTTCTTGCCGGCTCGGCGACGGGCCAAAGGCTCACGGTTTACACTCATCTTGTCTCTGGCCCGCGTCGGCAGGATGAACCAGACGGGCCTGAAGCTGTGCATGTGATCCTGTTGGACAACGGCCGATCGCGGGTTCGCGAAGGGCCGTATCGCGCGATCTTGCGCTGCATCCGTTGTGGAGCGTGCCTGAACGCCTGTCCGGTCTACCGGCAGGTTTCGGGCCATGCCTATCGCAATGTCTATCCGGGTCCCCTCGGCGCGGTCCTCGGCCCGGTGCTCGAGGGGTTGGACAAGCTTGGCGATTTAGCCAAGGCCTCGACACTCTGTGGCGAATGCGAGGAGGTCTGCCCGGTGATGATCCCGATCCCGGACATGCTGGTTCAGCTGCGCCGCGATGCGGTTCAAGCCGGACTCGACCCGTCGCCGATTCCCTGGAAATGGTTTGGGATCGGGGCAACCGACGCCGCCAAGTGGCGGACAGGAATTCGCTTGCTTCCGCTGGCAGAAGGGGCGCCGAACCCGATGACGGCGGCGTGGAGCGAGTTTCGAGAACCTCCGCGGCGCGAAGGGCGGGACTTCCGGTCGTGGTGGGCAGCGCGACCGGCACCCGATATTCGGCCCCGGTTTGGAACGGTAAGGTCGGCGCAGACGGGTTTGCACGAAGCGCCTGCTGCTCTGGGGGACACTTGGGCACAGTTCATGGCGATGGCCGAAAGCGTTCAAGTCGAGTTTGCGGAGGCTCTTGATTTGCGGGGTCAATCGTGGATTGCGGACGAGGACGCCCGCGACATTGCCCTGTCGCTTGTCTCGTCCGGAAGGCTATGGCTGGACCTTGAACGTGAGGTCGCCTCACCTTGGGATGCCCAAGTCGGTCTGACCCTGGCCGACCGAGCAGTGGCCGAAACGGGATCGCTGGTCATCGGCGCGGCGCCCGGGCGCCGTCGCTTGAATAGTCTGGCTCCAGAGCGACATGTGGCCCTGCTTCATTCGAAGAATGTCGTACCGACGCTGGAGGCCCTTTGGACCGATGAGCCGCCCCTTTCCGACCGCACGACGGTTCTGATCACCGGCCCGAGCCGCACGGCCGACATCGAGGGAGTGTTGGTCCACGGCGTCCACGGACCCCGCAGCGTCACCGTGTTGCGGCTCGACTAATCGCGGGACATGCGCTCCGGGGCGCGGATCCCCAGGAGAGCAAAGACGCCCCGCAGCCCCCACCGCGCCGCTTCACAAAGCGCCAGCCGCCGCTGCGTAAGTTTTGGATGCTCGGGCTGAATCACCCGGCAGCCGTCATAAAAGTGGTGGTACGCCCGGGCAAGTTCCACGGCATAGGTCGTCAGGCGGTGCACGCCGCCATCGGCTGCGCATCGCGCTACCTCGTGTGGCAGGTCCATGACTTTTTTGATCAGGGCCTGCTCGCGAGGGTCGTCGAAGCCCGCCTCGACGGGCCGCACCACGAAGCCCGCCTCGGCGGCCTTGCGCAGCACCGAGCAGATGCGCGCATGGGCATACTGGGCATAGAACACGGGATTCTCGTCGCTCTGCTTCGTCGCCAGGTCGATATCGAAGTCCATGTGTGTGTCGTGAGAGCGCACCAGGTAGAAGAACCGCGCCACGTCGACCCCGATGGCGCGCTGCTCTTCGGCAGCGGCTTCGGGCGCCATCGCCTTGCCGAGCTCCAGGTAGAGATCGCGCAACTCATAAATGTTGCCATCGCGCTTGCGCATGGGGGCGGGCTGGCCGTCCTTCATGAAGCGCACAATCTGGAAGATCACCACATCAAACCGCTTGCGGCCCTCTTCCATCGCCTGAGCAATCTCGTCGTCGGTCGGGGCACGGCGATCGTCGTGGTCTGGCAACAGCAGCGCCGCCATCGCCGCGCGCATCCGCGGCACATAGCCATGGTGGTCGGGTCCCCAAATGTCCACCAATTGGTCAAAGCCTCCTTCAAAACCCGACCTTCCGGTGAGTTTGCTCAGGTGATAGGCCAGGTCGCTGGCAATGTACGTGGTGCGGCCGTCCCTCCGGCGCAACACCCGGTCCTTGTCATCGCCGAAACGGGTGGAACGCAGCCACAGCGTCTTGCCTGAACCGTCCACGGCGGCGCCTGGTTCGCCGTCGTGCTCGTCGTCAGATTCTTCGGTGGGCTGCTCGATCCGCTCCCAACGATCCGGCTCGCCCTTCTTGCGGATGAGCACGTTCTGGACCGGTTCCTCATCGGCTATGCCCAGCGCGACCAGTCGGTCCAAGGCGGCTTCCACCGCGCCGCCATTGATGAGCGACTGCTCTGAGAACCAGGTGTCGAAGTGGACCCCGAACGCGGCCAAGTCGCCTTTCTGGCGCTCGATCATCATCGCCTGCGCCTGCTCTTGCCACCAGGCGATGTCGGCGTCCGGCTGGGGCGTGATGGCCGTCGCGACGTCTTTCACGTATTCGCCGCGGTACCCCTTTTCGGGAAACGGCAGGTTGAGCGCGTAAGAACGGACCGACTCGGCGAAAAGGCGCATTTGCTCGCTGTTCACTCCGTCGTTGACGTAAAACTCGCGAAACACTTGGTGACCGACACTTTCAAGGACGCGACACAACGTGTCGCCGTAGGCTGCTCCCCGCCCCGAGCCGACCGTGATCGGCCCGTTGGGGTTCACGCTGACGAATTCGACATTGATCCGCTTGGGCTCAGCGACCTGCGTCATCGGCAACTTTTCGCCAAGTTCCAGGGCCCTTGATACGCCTTCGCCAAACGCTTCGGGCGTCAGGCGAAAGTTGAGGAATCCCGGACCAGCTACCGTGGCTTCCGCGAGGAAACCCTCCCCGCGGGCCATCAGCTTGGCAGCGATCGCCTCGGCCAGAGGGCGGGGCGGCACTCCTGCGATTTTCGTTGCGACCATCGCGATGTTCGAGGCAAAATCGCCGTGCTCTGGATTCTTTGGATCAGCGATTTCGACCTGAGGGTAATCGACATCGGCGATCGCTCTTTCGGCAATCAGATCGCTCAGCGCGACAGCAACCCACTCGGCAAGTCGTGTTCGGAACAAAGCGAACTCTTGGTACCCGCTTGCGGGTGGCTCGTGCTGATGGATAATGAGGCATGAAGACGGTTGCATGCCTCGCGCTCTTGGCGATGATCGGGTTCGGTTCGGATGGTTTCCAGCGTGAAAGCCCGCGGCAGGCGAAGGATCCGCTCGAAGGTAAGCCGGCGCCAGCGCTGCAAGTGCAAAACTGGGTCGGAGCGAACGCCGATGCCATGACGTGGGACAAGCTGCGCGGCAAGGTCGTCGTGCTGGATTTCTGGGGCACGTGGTGCGGGCCTTGTGTTGCCGCCGTGCCAAAGCTGAAAGACCTCCAAGCCAAATACGGCAAAGATGGGCTCGTGATCATCGGGGTTCACACGACGAGCGGCGCGGAAAAGATGGCGGACTTCGCCAAAAAGGAGTCGCTGCCTTATGCCGTTGCCGCCGATGTTCAGAACGGCACCGTGACAGCCTATGGCGTGGACAGCTATCCCGACTACTACCTCATCGATCGCAAGGGAGTGCTCCGATTTGCCGACTTGGCCAACGCAGAGCTAGAGCGGGCCATTCAGCACTTGCTGAAGGAGTAGGCCCGTTTAGCGCGTGATGATTCCGATGAAGGCGCCAGCAGGATCGCGGATGACCGCGAACTTTCCGGGTCCCATGGCGCGCGGGCCATCAACGACCTCGCCACCCTTCGCAATGGCTTTTTCGCACGCCGCTTCGACGTCATCCACGGCGACATACATGAGCCAAGCAGGTGGGAGGTTCGCGTTTGAGCCTCGCGCATGACACACTCCGCCCACCACCTGGCCACTCTCCGGTGAGAGGACATAGTAGTCCTCGTAGTCTCCCATCGACTCGGTCCCGGTTGTCCAGCCGATGACGTCACGATAGAAATCGCGCACCTCGGTCGCATGGGGGACCGTAAGGTCATGCCAAACAATCGTGCCGAGGGGCGGTGGTGGGGCTGAATCGCTCATGCCCCACCTTAGAACATGGTCAGCGCTTTGCGCCAGCTGCGATCCACGCGATCACAAGATCGATCTCCTCGGTTCGGAGCGGCGCCCGATCCTTCGGCATGCGATTGGGGCCAGTGGCCGTGATCGATCGAACGATGCGGCTGCCGCGCGGGTTGTCCGTATCCACACCGGCAACGATGCCTTCATACGTCGTGAACTCATAGCCGCCTCGCTCGTTTTGCCGGTTGTGGCACGGCATACACGTACGGGCAAACAGACTCTGTACGGCGGCATAGGTGGGCTCGGCTGGCTTGGCAGGGTCGACCAGTTTGGCGCCTGCCGGCGCTTGAAACGCAAAGGTCGCGGGGTCGATCGGGCGGTCCGAAAGTTCGATCTCTGAGGCGACGACCAGCCACTCTCCCTTGCCAAATGCCCCGGAGAAGCCGCGAGCGACTCCCAGCTTGTCGTCAATGTAAAGCGTCGGCGTACCTTCCAGCGGACTTTGGAGGGTCGCGACGACTTCGGTGACCGCCGCGCCGCGCACGGTGCGCTTTTGCCCTGCCCGTACGGTCCGAATCGTTGAGGCGAAGTCCTTGTCGAAAAAGGCCAGCCACGGATAGGCTTCGCCGGTGCGCATCGCCTTGAGAAACCCGCTTGCCGGTTCCTCGGTGTACGAGTTATCCGCCTTCGTGTACGTGAACAGCTTCTGGCCGTCGGACACAACGAACCCGCTGGGCCCTTCGATGCGAAGCAGATTCGGCTTGCTCAGCTTGATGGTATAGATCTCGGCCGCCCCACCCACGGGTTGGACGCTGACCTTGGCCGTGAGCGACTGGGCGCCCTGCAACGTTTCGGTATGCCGAGTAAGCAAGCTCTGTGTGGTTCCTTGAACCGCGATGACGACGAGCGGCACGGACGCGATGCCGAACCACACGGCGCGTGCCCCCCAATGCGAACCTTTGCGCAAAATATCCTCCTTCCCGGCGACGCGCGATGGGCGGCCACCAAATCATCAGACTCCATTTTGGGCCATCTGTTCAGGGGACCCACCGATCGGGCGGCCAAGAACGAACGTGATCCAACGGCGCAAAGTAGGCCCGGGAGCGCGCACTCAGCCCGATGCGTACGTCCGAAGGTCCGCGCTGCGGGCAAGGACCTGCTCCAGCTCCAACCGATCGCGGATCTCACCCATGGTCAAAAACTGCTGGGCCAAGTTGCCGAGCACGGTCGCCTCAACCGGACCGGCTACAATTTCCCGGCCGCTGCGCCGCGCCAACTCTTGACAGAACTCCACGCTGGCTGACCCACCGCCCGCCACGCGGAGACGACGAATCGGAGCGCCGGTAACGTGCTCCAGGACACACACCTGATCGGCGGTGGACTGGGCAAGGCTGGCCAGGCCGAGGGTGGCCCACTGCGCCGGCGTTTGGGGCGGTTCCGGCACGAGAGCTGCCAAAGCCCCCACCATCGAATCTGGGTTGTAAAGGCTGGGATCAAGCAGGGACGCGGTGTGGAGGTACGAGCGGTCCATCGCCTGCAGCCATTCCGGGACGGATGCCGCGATTCCCAACTCCTGATGCAGCCGGTTGATGACCCAGAAGCCCGCAATGTTGCACAGGAATCGGATCTGGCCGTCATTGGCGCGCTCGTTGGTGAAGTTGGCGTCTCGGGCTTCGGCCGTGGCGAGTGGGCGATCCAGAAGGCGCCCCAGCAGCGTCCAGGTTCCCACATTCAAAAAGGCCGCATCGGGGTCGAGGCGCCCGAGGCCGAAGACGGCGCTGGACGTGTCGTGCCCGCCCACCCGGACGATGTCCACTCCTTCCCGGGTTACCCCACAGCGGACGCCGGTGATCGAGGGCTCCAAGTCGGGGACGGGCCACCCGGCCAAGTCGAATGCTTCAGGCTGCCAGCGACCGGTGAGCCCCATCATGGCCGTGGAACTCGCAATCGATTGTTCATAGGCGGGCGAGGCACCCAAGCGGTGGGCGAAGAGGTCGGGCAAGAGCAGCCAGCGACGGCATCGAGTCGGGAGAGTGGGATCGTCGACGGCGCGTGCGGCCAGCTGGTAGAGCGTGTTAAACGGCTGGTGCTGGATGCCGGTGAGGGCATAAAGCTCGGCATGATGAGCGTGGAGCCGCTCGGCAGCAGCGACGTTGGTGGGGTCGCGATAGCAAACCACGGGCTGCATCAGCTCGCCGCGCTCGTCCAGGCACCCAAAATCCACCCCCCACGTGTCGATCCCCATCGAGGCCCGCTCAAAGTGGGCGGCGCCATAGGCGGCGGCACGGCGGACGATCCCCTCAAGCGCGTCAAAATCCCAGACTTCGCGACCGTTCCAGGTCCTGGGGTGATGACGGATTTGTTCGACAATCGTAACGTCAATCCGTCCGTCACGCAGGACACCCGACGCAAAACGGCCCGATGACGCGCCCAAATCGACTGCCACCGCGCCGAATCCGGACGAGGGCATCCGCCGTTACCTCGGCAAGCCTGGGTAGAGACCGCGGTTCAGGCCGCGGTAGTCGACTTTCCAACCTTCGGGCGTGCGCACCATCGGCAGTTCCATTTTCTCTTCGTAGGACGGTGCGTTCCGTTCGATTTCGATGACGACCGTGGCCTGGTCGTCGCTTGATTTGGCTTCTCGCAGGATACGGGCAGCCCACCGGTAGTGCGGGCCGTATTCCGTGACGGTGGTGTTCCACTTTTTCTCAAGGTCGTCAAGACTTTCGCCGTCTGCTGAATAGCTCATCTGGGCAAGGGTCTTCGCGTCGCCGTCGGCGAGCGCCTTGAGGAACTTGTGACCTGCCGCCGAAGGCGATGGCGGCTGGATGAAGAGAAACCCGACAATCACCACAAGGCAGGCAAGCCCGGCGATGATCAGCCAGTTTGCGCGTCCAGCACGAACCATGCGACGAATTCTAACCCAGACGGCAACCTTCTTGGTTCCACCGCACCAATCCGCATCACCCGTTACGGCCTTTCAGTACAATGCGGCGCATGGCCCCTGGCGCGCCCACCCGACTCCGAACCGAAATGCGACCGAACCCGATGGGGATCGGCACGCCTCGACCGCGCTTTTCCTGGTGGGTGAGCGATGACCGACCGGGCGCACGCCAAACCGCCTATCACGTGGAGGCGGCGGCGACGGAAGCCGACCTGGAATCAAGCCCACTATGGGACTCCGGGCGCGTGGAATCCGGGGCGCAACACCTAATCTATTGGGGATGCGAGCCGCTTGGTTCGCGGCAGCAGGTCGTTTGGCGAGTCCGGACCTGGGACGCCGCTGGCGAGGTGTCTCCGTGGTCTGAGTTGGCCTGGTTCGAGGTGGGGCTCCTTTATCACGAGGACTGGACAGCGGAGTGGATCGCTCACCCGGAACGAGATACGTCGACCAGCGTGCCCTGTCCCTATGTGCGCCGGGAATTTTCGCTCAGCGGGGCGGTGAAGCGCGCCCGGCTGTACGCGACCGCCCGAGGGCTCATGGAGCTCCGACTCAATGGACGAAAAGTGGGCAACGACGAATTGGCGCCCGGCTGGACGGATTACCACCGTCGGAACCAGGTCATGACCTATGACGTCGCCGAGTATCTGCGCGAAGGGGCGAACTGCCTCGGCGCCATGCTCGGTGACGGCTGGTATAGCGGCTACCTGGGATTCCAGAACAATCGACAGGTTTACGGCAAGGAGCCGAGCCTCTTGGCGCAGCTGGAAATCGAACTGGAAACAGGAGAGAAAATCCGTGTGGCCACCGACCGCGACTGGCAGGTGTCCACGGGCGCCATTTTGGCCGCGGACCTTTATCACGGAGAGTCCGTGGATGCGCGGCTTGAGCCGATGGGGTGGGACCAAGCCGGTTTTGCCGCCGAGGGGTGGCGGCCCGTCGCCGTCGCCGCGCGAGACAACGCCCTCCTCGAGCCCAAACGGATGGCGTCGGTGCGAGCGATCCAGACACTGCGACCCCGGTCGCGAACCGAGCCTGCCCCAGGCGTCTTTATCTTTGATTTGGGCCAGAACATGGTCGGCCGCGTTCGGCTTCGGATGCGCGCGAGTGCGGGCGAGACCGTTGTGCTCAGGCACGGCGAGATGCTCCAAGACGACGGGTCCCTCTACACGGCGAACTTGCGTTCCGCGCGCTGCACCGACACCTATGTGGCGCGCGGTGACGCCGGAGGCGAGACCTATGAGCCGCGCTTCACCTTTCACGGGTTCCGGTATGTCGAGGTGAGCGGCTTGGCGAATGCGCCGACGGTGGAAGACGTGACGGGCGTGGTGCTCCATAACGACCTCGAAGTCACCGGACGATTCGAGACCTCCGATCCGCTGATCAACCAGCTGCAGAGCAACATCGTTTGGGGTCAAAAGGGCAACTTCCTCGAGGTGCCGACCGACTGTCCCCAGCGGGATGAGCGGCTCGGATGGACAGGTGATGCGCAGGTGTTCATCCGGACGGCTTGCTTCAACATGGACGTCGCGGCATTCTTCGAAAAGTGGATGGCCGACGTTCGGGATGCCCAGACGCCGGATGGGGTGTTCCACCAAGTTGCCCCTGCCATCGGCAACGCTTGGGCTTCCAGCGCATGGGCCGATGCCGGCGTAATCTGTCCATGGACGATCTTCCGCTGCTACGGCGACAAAGAGATCCTGCGCGAGAACTTCGAGGCCATGAAGCGCTGGGTGGATTACCAACACCGCGAAAGCAAGGACCTTGTTGCTTCCCATACCGGTTTCGGGGACTGGCTGGCGATTGACGCTCCCGACCCAGGCCGCGCGCCGACCCCGGTTCGACTCATATCCACTGCCTACTTCGCGGGGACGGCGCGACTTCTGGCGGCGGCCGCGCGGGAGCTCGGCGAGGCGGCGGAGGCGGAGACTTACGAACGGTTGTGGGAGCGGGTGCGGGAGACCTTCCAGAATGAGTGGGTCACGCCGAACGGCCGGGTCGTGGGCAATACCCAGACGGGATACCTGCTTGCCTTGGCGTTTGATCTCTTGCCAGAAGCCCAGCGGCCGGTGGCGCTCGCGCACCTGATCAGCGACATCGAGGGGCGCGGCTGGAAACTTTCGACCGGCTTTGTCGGGACCCCGCTGCTTTGTCCTGTCTTGACGCGCTTTGGACGCACAGACGTGGCGTATCGCCTGCTGCATCAGCGGGCATACCCCAGCTGGCTTTACTCCGTGGATCAAGGCGCGACCACGATTTGGGAGCGATGGAACAGCTACACGAAAGAGGGTGGCTTTGGCGACGTGGGCATGAACTCGTTCAACCACTATGCCTATGGATCCGTCGGCGAATGGATGTACGCGACCGTGCTCGGGATTGACCTCGCCGGCGAATCGCCGGCATTCCAGTCCTTTGTTCTGAGACCGGAGCCTGGCGGCGAACTGACGTGGGTCAAAGGGTCGCTGGACGCTCCCCATGGCCGGATCGAGGCGGAGTGGAAGCGCGAAGGGCAACAGGTGACCTTTCGGGCGACGGTCCCCGCGAACAGCATCGCAACCTTTCGGCTGCCGGCCGGGGCGCGCGAATGCTCCTTGGGGACTGGGAGCACGTACCCTCTTCCTGCGGGGCGGCATGAGGTCACGTGGACCTCGGACATCGGACCCTAGGTCCAAGCGTTCGATTCAATCCGTCCCGGATGCGATAAAATCACATTGCAGGGACTGATTCAAGGATGCCGGTAACGATACGCGACGTGGCGAAGGCGGCCAATGTTTCGCCGATGGCGGTGTCGAAGGCGCTTCACGGAAAGGGCGCCAACGTCGGCGTCAGCGTCGAGACTGCAGAACACATTCGGCGCATTGCCAAGGAGCTGGGCTACCGGCCCAACGAGTTGGCACGGCGCTTTCGGCGTCAGCAAACTCTGGTCATTGGCGTGGTCTTTGAGCGGTTCTTGCGCATCACGGGCCGCAGCCTTTACCCCGCAATGCTGTTGGACGGGATTCTGCAAACGGCATTTGACAGCGGCTACACCGTCGCCCTGTGCGCCTCATTGAATGATCCCCGCACGACCGAAACCTTCGGCGATGGGCGTTTTGATGGGCTGCTGTGGGCGAAGTTTTCCAACGATGAACGGAGTCGGCGCCTGGCCAATGAATGTCCCGTGCCGCTGGTCCTCATTCACACTCCGGAACTTTCCATCCCGGACGTGCCGAACTTCTGCTGCGACAACGTCCAAGCCGTCCGGTTGGGGGTCGAGTACCTCAAGAACAAGGGTCACCGACGCATCGCGTTTATCCGTGACGCCAGCCCCGTGTTCAGTGAAGACGGGTTCCGCGCCGAGGCGTTTTTGGCCGCATCCAAGGAGTTTGGACTGCCCATTGATGAGAGGGATATCCTGCAGTGGAGTGAGGATGCGCACGAAATGGGCGACTGGCTGGCCACCAAGCCGGACCATACGGCGATCTTTCTTTGGAGCGAGTACATGGCGGGCGGCGTGATCGCTCAAGCCAAGAGGCACGGTCTGCGGATTCCCGAAGACTTTTCGGTACTGGGGTTTGACAGCAGCGATTACTGCGAGCAGCTTCGACCACGGCTCACCGCCATCAACCAGCCGATCGAGCAGATCGCGGCTGACGCCACTCGCGCGCTCATTCAGATGTTGGATGGCAAGAAAGTTCGGTCGGCGCCGCTCTACCCCTGCACGCTGGATGAGCGGGAGTCAGTCGGCGCTCCGCGTGCGGTGAGACTCCTCTGCGCTTAACTCCCGTTCGTGGCCAAAACGGGAAACCGCTATAATCGTAGCGGCGACGCCATGGACGGCGTATCGCTATGTGGGACATGAAAACCAGCGCGCGCACACGTGCCGCGGGGCGAAAGCGGAAGGAACCGGTCGCCTCGGATCGGCTGTATGACGTCATCGGCGTCCTCCTCTTTGCGTGCGGGCTCATCCTCTTGATCGGACTGATCGTCGGCGACGCGGGTGCGCTGGGTGGCGCACTGACATCTGCGGTGCTTGCCGCGGTGGGAAAAGGCGCGTGGCTTGTTCCGGTCGTCCTATGTTTTTCCGGACTGTCCGTGATTCGTGGCAAACGGTCAATGACCTTTACCCAGCTGGCTTGCGGTTTTGCGATCTTGCTGGCGGTGGTGGCTGCCTTTGCCGCGCAAAAGGGAAACGGCGACTACTTTGACCCCTACGCCGCAACGGGCTCAGGCGGGTACCTCGGCGCCGGATTGGCATGGGCTTTTGAAGGTCTGTTCGGTGCGGCAAAAGGCATCGGACTGGGTGCGCTGGGCATGGTTGGCCTGGTGCTTTGCGTCAATGCGCCGCTTCGGGTGATCGGTCAAACCTTGGCGGAACGAGCGAAGGCGATGCGGCGACCCCAACGGGCGGTGACGCCACGAAAGCCCGTCCGCGTTCAACCACCCATCGAAGAGGACGCTGGCGAGGAAGAGGACGATGAGGCTCCGAACGTCACACGGCCAGTGATCGCCAAGACCAAGCCCCTCCCTGCAATCAAAGAGACGGTGCAATTGAAACTGGGGCTCGAAGAGCCGACCCCCAAAGAAGGCTATCAACTGCCGCCCACCACGATGCTGGCCGAGGGCTCCGAGCGATACAAGCGCACGCCGGAGGAGATGCAGCAGAACATTGACACGCTGGAGGGCACGCTGGAGCAGTTCGGCATCGAAGCCAACGTTGTCGAGGTTGCGACCGGCCCCACCGTCACGCGGTACGAGATCCAGCTTGGCCCCGGAATTCGCGTCGCGCGCATCACGGCCTTGGCCGACAACATCGCGATGGATTTGGCGGCGTCGCACGTGCGCGTGGAGGCGCCCATACCTGGAAAGGCGGCGATTGGTGTCGAAGTGCCGAACGCTCAGGCCGCCTCCGTGAGCCTTCGCGAGTGCGTGGAAACGAAGGACTTTCGCGATCACCCGTCGCGCCTGGCTGTGGCGCTGGGGCATGACGTCAGCGGCTCGCTCAAAGTGGCCGACCTGGCCCGGATGCCCCACCTGTTGATCGGCGGCGCAACGAACTCGGGCAAGTCGATCGGATTGGCCTCGATCATCATGAGCATCCTCATGCGCAACACGCCGAAGGACGTGAAGTTCGTGATGATCGATCCGAAGCGCGTCGAACTGAGCCTATTCGACGGAATTCCGCACTTGCTTTGTCCGGTGGTCAAGGACGTCAAAGAGGCGCCAGGGGTGCTGCGCGCCGTTTGGCGCGAGATGGATCGGCGCTATGACAAGTTCAGCGAGGCCGGAGTGCGCAACATCGACGGCTGGAATGCGAAGGCAAGCTTCCAGGACCGCATGTCCTACATCGTTGTCGTGATTGACGAGCTGGCCGACATGATGATCCAAGCGGCCGCCGAAGTCGAAACCTCGATCTGCCGGCTGGCGCAGTTGGCCCGCGCCACGGGCATTCATTTGGTCATCGCGACGCAGCGCCCGTCGGTGGACGTGATTACCGGCACGATCAAGGCGAACATTTCTTCGCGCATCGCCTTTGCGGTGGCGTCGCATATCGATAGCAAGACGATCCTGGACCAGCCGGGCGCGGAGCGCCTGATCGGTCGCGGCGACATGCTGTACCTTCC
Source organism: Fimbriimonadaceae bacterium (assembly GCA_046292875.1). Classification (GTDB taxonomy): domain Bacteria; phylum Armatimonadota; class Fimbriimonadia; order Fimbriimonadales; family Fimbriimonadaceae; genus JBKBQD01. The sequence goes on along the minus strand of JBKBQD010000002.1, from coordinate 67,276 downwards.
CATCGACGCCAGCAAGCCGGTGCGCGTGCAGGGATGCTACGTTTCAGAGAAGGACATCGAGGCGGTCTGCTCATTCTGGAAGGAGCAGGAGAAGCCGCAGTACGCCTTTGTGCCGTCTGAGGTAGCGCATGTGGGAGGCGGGGATCGCGACGATGATGAGTCGGATAACTCCAACGACCCGCTTTGGGAAGAGTCCGTTCGCTGGGTGGCCGACCGCGGCCAGGCCTCGACCTCGATGCTTCAGCGCCGGTTCTCCATCGGATTTCAGCGTGCCTCGCGGCTTCTCGACACCATGGAGGAGCGGGGCATCGTCGGACCGCGCGAGGGCTCTCGCCCAAGAGAGGTCCTGATCGACCCGATGTACGCCGAAACGATGTTTGGCGGAGTTTATGACGGCCCGAGCGCCGACGAGCGTGACGCTCGCGAATGGGACTGAGGTGTTAGGCGTCTTCGCCCGCAGACGTAAAGGGACTGCGGACTAAGACGCAAGCGCGAAAAAACGGTTCCACCTTTGGACCTGATGACGGTCAATGCCCGTAATGTTGACTCCCGTTCGGTACTGGGGCGGGAACTCGCTCAGACGGTTCGAATAGCGGACCTCGGCGTCGAACTCCCAGCTTTCGCCGTCGAATTCGATCGTCAGGTGAACCGACTCATCGCTTCGGAACTCGCGCCCGGTGAGCAGCCCCATCCCGGCGGCGGAGACGTCGATGATGAGCGACCTTTCGGCCCCACCGACGTATCGAAGCGTTGCCACCATGTCAGGGGTCTTCACCCGCGCCGATTCGGAAGGGGGTACCTCTCGCGGCGCGCTGGTCTGACGAAAGTAATAGATGTCTGCCCCGCGACGAATCAGCGTGACGGTAAATTGGATGGCAGTGTCGACGCCAAGAGCCGTAAAGATGAATTCGTCTCCCGGCAAACATTCGCTCCCTTGGCTTGGCTGCAGCGCGATGTGGTCGCCGACCCAATCAACAATCCACCCGGAGTACATCTCTCCGTCGGTGGTGCGCTGGAATCGACCGCGGGTATTCAAAAAGTCAACGTGCTGCATGGCCCGGAATCTGGACTTTTTCGTAGCAAGATTAGTGCCGAAGTACTCAGTATGATTCAGATGTCCAGATTTTTTGCGGTATTGCTGCTCGTGCTCGTGTCTTTCGGCTGGGTTGGCTGTACGGGTTCGAGCAACGGCACCACCGTGCTTCGCGTGGCCAATTGGGGCGGCGCCGGGGATGACAGCGAGTTTCGCACGACGACCCGAGAACTGTTGCGGGAGTTTGAGGAGGCGAATCCCGGGGTCAAGGTCCAGGTCGAGGGGATTCCCGGTTCGCAGGAGTACGTCAGCAAGCTGCTGCTGAGCTTTATCGCGGGCGCGGAGCCGGACATCATTACGCTCGACGCTTCCAGCGCGGCGGTGTTTATCGACAACAAGGTTTTGGCAGATTTGACGCCACTGATCGCCGCCGACCCGACCTTCCAGTTGGATGACTACTATCCCAACGTTGTGGACATTGCCCGACGGGAACAGGCGCTCTATGCGATCCCGAGCGACTTCACGCCGATGGTGATGTACTACAACAAACGGTTGTTCGATGAAGCGGGAGTGCCTTACCCCCAGCCCGGCTGGACCTACGCCGACTTTCTGAACAAAGCGAAGCGCCTTACGGGCGGCGACCGCTATGGATTCAAGTTTTCGAACTGGATGCCCGGTTGGATCATGTGGCTCTGGAACAATGGCGGCGACGTGCTTACCCCGGATGGGAAACGTGCCCAAGGCGCGTTCGACAGTGCGGAGTGCATCGAAGCGGTGACCTTCCTGAGCGACCTGATTGAAAAGCATCGCGTGGCGCCCAACCTCAGTGCGGCCGCAGCGATGGGCGTCGACCTCTTCACCACTGGTCGCGCCGCAATGGAAGTGAGCGGGCACTGGGCGCTGGTCGGATATTCCGTTGCGCCGAAAGGGCCGGACGGGCAGCCCCTGCTGCGCCTGGAAGATGTCGGCGTCGTGGAACTGCCGAGTCAAACCGGGAAGTCGGTGACGGTGATGTACGAAGCCGGCTACGCGATTGGCCGCAACTGCGACAAGAAAGAGTTGGCGTGGAAGTTTATCAAGCACATGACATCACGTGACGCCCAGACGAGGCTGAACAAGACCGGCATTGCCGTGAGCGCGCGCAAGGACGTGAGCCAGGCCCGGGCGACTGATCCGCGCGAGAGGGTGTTTCTCGACATTGTGCCGTCCGCGCGAGCGCCGTGGGGATCGCGGGTCGAGGGATATGACTTTGTCGAAACAACGGGACAGAAAATGATGGATGCCGTGCTTCAATCCGGTGTCTCGCCGGCTGAGGCGCTCCGAACGGCGGCGCGGCGAATCGACGAGGACTTCGCGCGGCGCTGAGCCGGGTATCACACGAGCCGTGGTTGACGGGGCAGAACGGTTCGAGCGCGCACTGAACCGGCACAAGGCGGCCGTGTATCGCCAGATGGTGCGCCTGTGCGGCAACCACGCCGATGCGGAGGACGCCCTGGGAGAAGCGATCTTCTCCGCATTTCGGGCCATGCGCCAGTTGGATGATGAAGAGCGATTTCGCGCGTGGCTGGCCACGATTGCCACGCGGTCCTGTCTGCGCATGAAACGCAGTCAGGGGCCGTTGGCAAAGGCGCTTTCGCTGGTCGAGACCGAGACGACCCTGAAATCCGATGCCGACGTGGGCAAGGCCATGGAGGAACGCGAATGGCGCTCATGTGTCCATGCAGCCGTGGACGCGTTGCCCGAAAAGTATCGCGTTGCCTATGAGTTGCGCGACTTGAAGGGACTGAGTGGCGAGGAAGCGGCGCAAGCGCTGGGCATCAGTCTGGCCGCGCTCAAGTCGCGGCTTCATCGGGCGCGGCAGATCGTGCGAGAAAATCTGGATCGATCTCTTTGCGGAACCGCATTTGAACCTTGATCGCTTCCTGTTGCCTCTCTTACATTGTTGGAAGCATTCGGTTTCGTAAGTTTGGCGGTCGCTGGCGTGTTGCTGGGCATCACAGGCGGAGGTGGCGGAATCTTGGTGACGCCGATCTTGGTCGGCCTCTTTGGCATCGCCGCGACGCGAGCAACGGGAGTGTCCCTGGCGCTGGTTGGATTGGCGGCGGCTATCGGCGCGGTCGGCTATGGGCGATCGGGCCAGGTTGACCTGCGCTCGGCGCTGGCCTTGGCCCTCAGTTCCGGGGTGGGCGCATTGGTTGCCCGAGCCGTTTTGCTCCCCATGGTTCCCCATATGCTCGGGCCCGTCATGAGCCGTGACCGGGCCCTGACGATGGTCTTTGGCTTGGCGATGCTGGCGACGGCCGTGGCGATGCTGCGGCCCCGACGCGTCATCGATGCGCCGTCCCAAGGCTGGCCCTTGTGGACGACTCTTCTGGCCGGGCTGGGCATTGGGCTGTTTTCGGGCGTGGTTGGCGCAGGCGGCGGGTTCCTCATCGTGCCCGCCCTGATCCTGGGGGCGAAGATGGACGCCAAACGGGCCGTCGGCACCTCGCTCGCGGTCATCGCGGTGACGGCCGGTTTTGGGGTGAGCGGCGAACTCATGGCGGGTGCGCCCATGGATCCCGCCTTCATGGCGAGTGCTGGAGCGGCCATGTTGGGGGGAATGGCCGTGGGGATGCTTGCCTCGAAGCGGATCGCCGCGTCCGTCTTGCGACCCGTGTTTGGGACTTTCGTGCTCGTGGTCGGACTGGCCGTCTTGGGCGCGTCATTGATCGCTTGAATCCTTTTTGGGGCCAAGCGTCTCTCTTGAAACATCATGAAGCATCTCTCAGTATCGGAACTCAAATCGATGATGGAGCGCCACGACCGGGTGCAGGTCATTGACGTGCGCAGCCCCGGCGAATACGCATCGGGTCACATCCCAGGCGCGATGAACTTGCCCTTGGAGGAGTTGGAGGCTCGCCTTGACGACATCGAGCGGAACGCTCCCGTCGTCCTGGTGTGTCGTTCGGGCCGCCGGTCCGGGCTGGCGTGCGAAACGCTGAACCCCCACCGGGATCGCGTGATGTCGCTGGAAGGTGGCGTCGAGAGTTGGACGCAATCTGGGCTGCCGTTCGTTCGCGCAGCGAAGGCGACCTGGTCCATCGAGCGGCAAGTGCGATTCACTGCGGGGCTGCTCATGGTGATGGGACTGCTTCTCGCCCATTTTGTCCATCCGGCATGGGTTGCCCTGTCGGCGTTTGTCGGCGTCGGGCTCACGTTTGCGGGCTTGACGGGCTGGTGCGGCATGGCGCTGCTCTTTGGGGCGATGCCATGGAACAAGCCGAACTCCTGCGCGCCGCAGGCGGCGGCTCAAGGAGGCTCGCGATGATCTTTCGCCGCTTTTACGATGACGGTTTGGCGCAAGCCAGCTTCCTGATCGGCTGCCCCGGGTCGGGCGAGGCCGTGGTCGTGGATCCCAACCGCAACCTTGAAACGTATCTTTCGGCAGCCGCTGAAGAAGGACTCCAAATCGTCGCGGTGACCGAAACGCACATCCATGCCGACTATCTGTCTGGTGCGAAAGAGCTTGCGGAGCGCACGGGTGCCCGGCTCTACCTTTCAGACGAAGGCGGGCCCGATTGGCGCTATGCCTACCGCAATGCGCCCAACGTGCGGCTGCTGCATGACGGTGAGTCCTTTGACATCGGCGGGGTGCGCCTCACGGCGATCCACACGCCGGGCCACACACCGGAGCACTTGACCTTTTTGGTCACTGACCGGCCACGATCAGAGGAGCCTTGGGCGGCGCTGACGGGCGACTTCGTTTTCGTCGGCGATGTGGGGCGGCCGGACCTGCTGGAGAATGCTGCGGGCGTGATTGGCACCGCGGAACCGGGCGCGCGGGACCTCTTCCGATCACTGGAGCGATTCCGCCGCTTTTCACCGTCCTTGCTTCTCTGGCCCGGCCACGGCGCGGGATCGGCCTGCGGCAAGGCGCTCGGCGGCGCGCCGGTGACCTCGCTGGGATATGAACTGGCGACCAACTGGGCATTTGCGATTCGCGACGAGGACGCTTTTGTGGCCACGGTGCTGGAAGGACAGCCGGATGCCCCGCCGTACTTCGCACGCATGAAGCGCGACAACAAGCAGGGTCCTGCGCGAGTCGCGGATGCGGCCCGTCTGGAGCGCGTCGTCGAAGCGCCCGAAGGTGCTCTGGTGCTTGACGTGCGACCGGCAGGGGATTACCGCGCTCGACACCTCGTGGGCTCGCTCGCCATTCCATTCCGCCGATCGTTTTCCAAGTACGCCGGATGGCTCGTGCCTGACGATCAGCCGATCACGATTTTGGCCGAAGCCGAAGAGCAGGCTTTGCTCGCCGCCCAAGCGCTGCGAATGATCGGCGTGGACCAAGCACGGGCTTGGATGGGGCCCGAAGCGCTTGACGCCTATCCTGACCATATGGTGAGAACTTCGCGAACCGCCACGATGCGAAGTCTGCGAGACGAGGCGCAGTGCCTGGATGTGCGATGGGATTCCGAATATCGGGAAGGCTGCGTTCCAGGGGCGGTGCATGTGCCGCTTGGCCACTTGGAGAGAAAAGCATGTGTCCTGGATGCTGAACGTCCGATCGACGTGTATTGCGCCTCGGGTGGTCGGTCGGTCATTGCAGCGTCCATCTTGGAGCGGTTGGGCTTCGACGACGTGGCTGACGTTGTCGATGGCTTCGACGCCGTTGCGTCGGAGAAACTCAGCTCGCGCTAAGAAGAAGCCAGTCGATGCATGGCGTCGGTTGAGAGAATCAACCGACGCCACTCCCTGTCTTCGATGGCGCCAATGCGCGCATAAAAGTCAAGGGCCGGCTGATTCCAATCCAAACACGCCCACATCATCGGGGTCCAGCCTCGCTCGATCCCGATACGGGCCACCGCTTTCACGAGGTCAAGGCCAATGCCGCCCCCGCGAGCAGAGGGTGTGACATAGACGTCTTCTAACCACATGGTGGGGTGGCCGGCGAACGTCGAGTAGTTCGGCAAGTAGACCGCGCAACCGATGGTGCTTCCTTCCCCCTCAGCCACCAATGCTTCGATGAACGATCGCTCTCCGAACAGGTCCCGCTCCAGATCCGCGGGCGTGACCACGAAACGCTCTTCCAGCCTCTCATAGACGGCGAGCTCACGCAGCAAAGCATGAATCGCTCCTACGTCGTTGCGGACAGCCCGACGAATCACGCGGCGATGTCTTCCGATTCGGCCAGTCGGCGGGCCTGCTCGTCCTGGGTCAGCGCATCGATCATTTCTTGAATGTCGCCGTCCATGAAGGTGACCATGTTGTGCATGCTGAGGCCGATCCGGTGGTCGGTGATGCGGCTCTGGGGAAAGTTGTAGGTCCGGATCTTCTCGCTTCGGTCGCCGGTGCCGATTTGGCCCTTGCGCTGGGCTTGCCTTTCACGCTCGGCTTTCTCTTGTTCCGCCTGCAGCAACTTGGCGCGCAAGACGGCCATCGCCTTGATCTTGTTTTGCTGCTGGCTCCGCTCGTCCTGACACGTCGAGACGATGCCGGTGGGCTTATGGATGATGCGGATTGCGGTCTCGTTCTTTTGCATGTGCTGACCGCCAGCGGAGCTTGAGCAAAACGTGCTGATCTCAAGGTCGTCGGCGCGGATGTCGACGTCCACCTCCTCGGCTTCGGGAAGAACGGCGACGGTCACGGTGGAAGTGTGGATGCGGCCACTGCTCTCCGTGGCCGGCACCCGCTGCACGCGATGGACACCCGACTCATGCTTCAGTTGGCTGTACGCGCCCGCCCCATTGATTTGGAAGACCACACGATCGGCGCCACCGATGCCCGACTCCTCGAACTCAACGACTTCGAACTTCCAGCGACGCCGCTCCGCGTAGCGCGTGTACATGCGAAAGAGCTCGTTGGCGAACAAGGCGGCCTCGTCGCCTCCGGCTGCAGGACGAATCTCGATGATGACCGACTTGCCGTCGTTGGGATCTCGAGGAATGAGCATCCCCTTCAGGGTTTGCTCCAACTGCTCCACCCGTCGCCCTGCGTCGTCAAACTCGGCCTGGGCCATGTCCCTCATTTCGGGGTCCGAGAGAAGGCTCTCGGCCTGCGCCCGGTCGTCAAGGGCCTTGCGGTAGTCCTTGATGGCGGCGATCATCGGCTCAAGCTCCGACCGGGCTTTGCCAAGCCGCTGCAGTTCCGAAACCTGACTGACAACGTTTGGGTCCTGCAGTTGCGCCTCGATGTGGTCGAAGCGTTTTTCAATCTCGATGAGCTTGGCGAGCATGAGCGAATACCGTAAGTGAAATTATGCCGTACGAGTTCTCGGAGCGCGCAGGTCAGGTTCGCGATAGGACGTAATCCACGGCTTCGACCAGGGTGGGAAAGTCGCCATGGGGCGGATACGGCCATCGTGTGGCATCCTCCCAGCCCGGTGTGACGCCGCTTCGGACAAGGAGCGGGATGCAGCCGGCCCGCGCGCCGCACTCCATGTCGGTGTCTTTGTCGCCGATCATGTAGGCGCCATCAAGACTGAGCCCGAACTCGTCGCGTGCCGCCAAGATCATGCCCGGCGACGGCTTGCGCCAAGGATGGTCCTCACGGTCGTGGGCGGTCGCATAGTAGAACTTCTGAATCTGGAAGCCGAGCGGCGCGACCAGCGCCTGGAACGCGGCGTCGATCTGGTCAAGAACCTCGGGGGGCGTTAAGCCCAGGGCCACGCCCTGTTGGTTCGAGACGACGTAGATGTCGAACCCGGCAGCGTCCAACCGGCGGAGGCATTCACGGGTGTACGGAAAGATTTCAAGGTCTTCGATACGGCAAACGTAGGGTGATATGTCGACATTGATCACACCATCTCGGTCCAAAAAGATGGGACGTCGACTCATCGGGCCGCCTCGCGCAGCATGCCGCCAAAGCGAAGACCCCAGAGGGCAAAGAGCACTACCACACTGCCGCCGACCATCAGAGCCGTAGAGATACCGTAACGTTCGGCGACTTCGCCGAACGCCAAGGTCCCGACCGGGGACAGCCCTGCCAAGGCCCAAACGTGCATCGACAAGACGCGGCCCCGCAGATGCTCGGGCGCGAGATATTGGAAGACCGTATTCGTCGTGTTGAACTGAAACACCGAACAAAACCCTATCGCGGCAAAGAGCGGAAATGCCAACGCGGCGGTGCGTGTGAAAGCCACACCGATGAGCGACAAGCCCAGCGCGGCCATCATCGGGGCAATCCAATCGGGGCGCGATGACGTGGCGGCCAAGCGCGAATTGACGATCAGGGCGGACATCGCGCCCACGCCTGCCATCAGGAAGGCATTACCGAGCCCGCGGGCATCCAGACCCAGCATGTCGCGCGCGATCGCAGGCATCAGCATCACATAGAAGATGCCAAAGATCGATACGGCCGCCTCCAGAATGAACAGCACGCGAAGCCGCGGCTCTTGGAAGGTGAACTTCGCGCCGCCAAAGAGGAGCTCTTTCAGTGTTGGTTTGACCATGTTGGCCACTCCCAGATCGGCACGGATGGCGAGGATGGCGGCAATGAGCGCGGTGTAGCTGAAGCCGTTGATAAAGTAGCAGGCCTGCGGGCCAATGCGGGAGAGGATGAAGCCGCCGATCGCGGGCCCGACGACGCGCGCGAAATTGAAGGTCATGGCTTGGATCGGGATCGCCGCCGCAAGCTCATCCGGCGGAACGACGCGACTTACGACGGACTGGCGCGTCGGCATCTCCAAGGCGCCGGCAAACCCGTTGATGAGGGCGATGACCACAATGTGCCAGTACTGAACGATGTTCAGCGCCGTCAGGGTGCCGAGCGTGAGCGCACCCAGGGCGAAAATCGCCTGACAGAGCACCAGGATCGTCTTCTTGTCATGCCGGTCGGTGATCGCGCCGGCAAACGGGCCCACGATGGAGACGGGGACCATGCCGACGAAGCTGACAAACGCCAGTTTGGCGGCGTCGTTCGTCATCTCGTAAACGAGCCAGCCCTGGGCGACGTTTTGTACCCAGCTGCCGGTGAAAGAGAAGAATGCGCCCAACCAGAACAATCGAAAGTCCCGGTACCGGAAAACGCGCATTGACGTCAGTATGTAATGAATCTTCGATGAGGGCGAACCGCGTCTGGTACATTAAGCGTCGGTCAAGCCGGGGTCGCGGTTGTACGTGGGGTCAGCAAGTCGTCCGTTGCGCATTTTGCAGGTGGTTTCCAGTTCGGCGACTTCCGGGGCAGAGCGGCACGTCCACTCGCTTTCCGTTCGACTCCAGCGTGAAGGACACCACGTCGAAGTCGTTTGTCCGAATGGCGGCTGGTTGGCGGATGACTTGGCGCGGTACGGAATTCGAGGACATGCCACCTCGATGCGGGGCCAAGGCTGGTTTCGCACGATCGGCCTCGTCACCCGTTTAGCCCGAGAAGGGCATTTCGACGTGATTCACACGCACCTCACCCGTGCGACGTACTTTGGGTACTTCGCGGGATTGGCGCGGCGGGTGCCGGTTGTCTCAACCGTCCACATTGCGAACCACGACATGATCTACAAGCGGGTCGCGCGCAAGCATAACCGGCTCGTGGCGGTCAGCGACTTCGTGCGCGGGATGCTGCATGGGCGCGGGATCCCCGGCCGATACATCGACACCGTACACAACGGGACCGATTTCGCTGATTTTGAGATAAGTCCCCCGGATGGCGTCTATGACGAGTTTGGCATCCCACGGGAGCGGCGCTTGATTGGGCTGATCGGGCGCGTGTGCCGCGAAAAGGGTCACCTCACCCTGGTCGACGCGATGACTGATGTGAAACGCCGCATGCCGGATACGCACGTCATGTTCGTGGGTCGCGTGGAAGAGACGTTCGAGCCGATATTGCACCGATCCATTGCCGATCGAGACCTGCAGGATCGCATGACCTTCACGGGCAGCCGAGCCGACGTGCCGCGACTGATCGACGCGTGCGAGTTCACGACGATGCCGTCGCACATCGAGACCTTTGGAATTGCCGCCATCGAGGCCATGGCGAGGCGGCGGGCCGTGGTTGCCAGCCGTGTTGGCGGTCTTCCGGAGATCGTGCGCCATGGGCAAACCGGCTTGCTTGTCGATCTTCGCGCGGACGACTTGGCCGATGCGATCTGCTACCTCCTTGATCACCGCGACGAGCGCGAGCAAATGGGGAGCCGGGGCCGCCAAACCGTGGAAGAAAAGTTTACGCTGAATCAGATGGTGGGCCGCCTGGAGAGGGTGTATCGCCGGGCGGCCCAGCTGGCTTAGCGCCTCGGGACATTCGCCTTTTTCTCACTGACCCACTGGATCGCGGCCCAAAGCGACTGCAGAAAGAGCGGTTCTGAAAAGGTCTCTTTGGTGTGTCCGAGGCCCGTGTACCATGAGCGACCACCGTCGAATTCGCGGCACCAAATGATCGGATGGTCCGCGCCCATCAGCCCACCTTGGTAGGTCGACTCATCAAGCGTGGCCAGAACCTGCACTTTCCCTCGAGGGTTGGTGCGAAAGTCGTACCATTCATCGACACGGCTCCACGGTATGGGCAGCATGCTGACCGTCGGGTGCTTCGGATCCTCGACCTTGATCGTTGCGCGGTGCACTCCCGGCGGGTGGCTTCGGAAGTACGCCCCAACAAGCTCCCCGAACCAGGGCCAGTCGTATTCCGTGTCGCTGGCGCTGTGAATGCCGATGAAGCCTCCTCCACCGCGGATGAATCGCTGGAAGGCGGCCTTTTGGTCGGCATCGAGGATGGTGCCCGTGGTGTTAAGGAAGATCACCACGTCCGTTGACTTCAGGCTCTCGTCGTTGAATACGGTCGCGTCCTCGGTATGACGCATTGCGAGCCCCTTTTCGTTGGCGAGATTGCGTAAGGCGGCGACGCCGGCATCAATGGAATCATGCCGGAAGCCGGCTGTCTTCGTGAAGACCAGAAGTCGCGGTCGTGGCGTGGCTGGCGGAGTCGGGCGAGTCTGACCGGGCATGCGCTGTATCGTATACCAAACCTCGGCAGACCAGAGAGGGGTTTTCGCCGCTGATTCCACACCCAGCCGGAGATAGACAACGTGGTTGGTCTTCAGTCCGGGGACCTTGAGGACGACGGACCTTCCGTCGGCTCGCGGCTCAACCGCGCTTATCTCAAGCTGTTCCGAGCCAACCTTCGGGCCCCCGTAGTCAACGGTTGCCGTGTAGGTCCACTGCCGGACCAAGTAGTTTTCCGGATTGGCCAGACTGGCGCGATCGGCCGGCTCGGTGAATCGGATCTCGAAACCGTCGGGGAGCAGTCGCACTCGCTCGATCTCAAAGACCGACTTGCCGTTTGGCTTGATGCGCTGGAGCCCAAACGTCGTTTCTTTTCCGGTCCTCGGATCGGTCCAACCCCAGGTTTCACTCGCACCAATGCCGCCAAGATAGAGTCCGCCGTCTGGACCCCAGATCATGCGGTTCATGCCGGATTCAAAGCCCTGGGTGAAGTGGACAACACCCCCTTGCCACACACCGTCGACTTCTTCCAGAAATGCGCGGTGCAAGCCGCCGTACTTGATGTCGCCGATGAGCATCTGGCCCGCAAACGGACCGGATGGGATCAGCAGCGGCTCCGTCGGCGAGTTCGAGCACTCGTTCTGGGGCATGTACAGGGCTGGCGGCACGTACGCTCGATGATCGTAGGGGCCGGGCCACCCGCCATGAGGATAAGCGGCGTTTTTGTAGGTGGTGTTATTGAAATGCCCGTAGAACCCGCCGGGGATCACGTGGTTCAACTTGTTCGACGGCTGCCATGAGCCCTGGTTTTCCGTAACAAACAGCGCGCCACCCGGTCCCCAGCCGAGGCCGTTCGGCGTTCGGTGGCCGCTGGTCAAGAACTCAATGTTGGCGAGGGGGTCTTGCGGGTTGTATCGACGCGGATCCACCCGGAACACTGTCCCGCGATTCGGCGGATTGGGCCCATTAATGCCTGGCGCGTCGAAGGTGATGGAGGTGGATAGGCTGCCGTAAAGGTAGCCATCACGCTCCAACAGTCCGAACGTGAAGTGATGGTAGTTGTCGGACTGCCAGCCATTGGCCACGACTTCGTGCGTTTCATAGAAGCCGTCGCCGTCCGCGTCCTTGAGTCGCGTGATTTGAAACTGCTCGGCGACGTAGACACCGCCATCCACCGTGATGATGCCAAGCGGATCCTTCAGATTATCGGCGACCTTCTTCACCGTGATCTTCGAGCGGTCGTCGCCCGTCACCCCGGTCAGCTTGTACACAGCGCCGTCGCGCACTTCTGGGCGGAACTGTCCGGATTGGTTGGGATGAAAGGTTGTGATCAGGAGCGCACCATCCGGACCCCACGTCAGCGCACCCACTTGCGGTTTGAAGTCTTCCGGGCGAATCGTCATGATGTCCCACCCCGGATGGAGGCCCTCCAAGGGAAGTCCGCTGCCGGGTCGGATCGTGCCGCCGTGGCGGAGGAGCAGCTTTGGTCCGAAACTGGTGACCCGGGTCAGCCCTTTGGGCACCCGCATGGCTTCGGTCGGCACTAAAGTGAAGTCGCGTTGTCCCGGTGGCGCCCATTCCCACTTGAGCACTTCTTCGCCGTAGTTCTCGAAGTATCGGATCACGAACGCGTGCCAGCCAGCAGTGAGATTGACGGTGCCAGCTACGGGCTGAGCGGCATGGACGCCATCGTTGTCGAGGACCTTCTTGCCATTGATGGACAAGTCAGAGCCATCGTCGCTCGTCAGGCGAAAACGGTAGGCGCCTGCGGTTTGAGCGTGGACTTGGCCCGTTACGGTCGCCACAAAGAGGTTGTTAAACGGCTCGCCGGGCGCTTGGGGCCATTCGCCGTTGCGAAGGTCCACGACGTCGATGCGCACGTCGAGGTTCGGCGTCTGCCCGGGAGCGATGTCGGTAAGTTCCGTGACCGGTTGCTCAACCCGGTATAGGCGGAGGGTGGCGCCGGGCTCATACTCGACTTCTTGACCCAGCAGGGTTGCGGCAAGGAAGAAAGCAATCATTCGTCGACTCGTGAAAAGTGGATGACGGTCACCGCATGAAGCGGGGTGATGACGTCGCCGTAAATGCGCTCAAGGACGGTGATCACGTCTTCGACGCTCCGCAGCTCGGGATTTTCTCGTTCGATGTCTCGTGGCGAAAGGTCTTGGATCGGCTTGACCTCGACCCGGTCGAGAATCGCGGTATAGAGTTTTTGGCGGCGACCAAACCGCGGTCCAATCGTGACCCAAACCAGCATTCCGGCCTGGTACTTGTCCGTTTTGTCGCCAAGCCGAATGGTGACGGTTTTTCGATGGTTGCGCAACACATCGCCGTAAAGGTCATTGTAGAAGTTGAGAGCGTACATGAAGAGAAGGGATCGCGGTCGCGACGCGTTATCGTTTCGCGCTTCACCGCCTGACATCCTGCGAGGAATATGGAATCGCTGAACTGGCTGTTGCCCCTTGCGGTGCTCTTGGCCGCCGTCTATGTGCTTGGCTTTGCGCTGTTTGTCGCCGTGAGTTTGAGGCCGCCGCGCGTGCCCGTCTACCTCTCGCCGACCTCACTGCGCATGCCCCAAGAGGACGTCACCTTCACCACCGACGACGGCATCAAGCTGCGCGCCTGGTGGGTGGACCAACCGGAAAGCGACGCAGTGGCCATTCTTTGTCACGGTTATGTGATGAACCGTTGTGAATGGCTGCCCACGGCGCTGGACCTCCACGAATTGGGGTTGTCCTGCCTGCTCTTCGACTTCCGTGCCCACGGCGGTTCCGGGGGGAAGAAAACGCACCTGGCGGTTCGCGAGTGGCGCGACGTCCAGGCGGCGGTGCGCTATGCCCGGTCACGGAAACCGGGCGCGCGCATCGTGCTCATTGGCAGCAGCATGGGCGCCGCGGCTTGCGCGCTGGCGCTGGCACAGGATCGCGCTCTGGCGGATGCGGTCGTGTTGGACAGCGCCTACTCGCGGCTTGACCGCAGCATGGTGGCGTGGTGTCGGTTGCTGGGGGGCAAGACGCTCGCTTTCCTTGCACGTCCGTTTCTAGCTCTGTCCGGAGTATTTCTGGGTCGGCACGCGCGGACGGTGGACGTTGCCCAGGCTCTGGCCGAGAACGGCGGCACCCCGACGCTGATTCTGCACGGTGATCGTGACCGCCTCGCGGCTCCGGACGAGGCCCATCGCAACCGTGCCGCCCTCAATGGTTCCGGCGATCTTGTGTGGTTCGAGGGCTGCGGGCATTCCGAAGGACGACTGATGCAGCCCGAACGATACCGCCAGGTTTTGGCGCGATTCTTGATAGAACACGGCATGGGTGCCGAGCGCAAGTCGGAACCACGGCCTGATCCGGGTCGTCCTTGATATGGCGGGTCACAGGCCTGGTAACGTAGAGGTACGGGCGACAACGGGGTCGTTCAGCGAAGGGGCAGCGGCAGCCTCGCGACCCCATTGATATGGAATTAAACAACAACCAGATGCCATGGGTCATCCGACAGTTGACCGAATTGGCTGAACGTGACCCGGACCGATTCGATGCCGTGGTGGCCTCACTTTGGGCCGCGCATCCCGAACTGCGCGATGAGCTCGCGATCCGTGCGGCGACGGTCAGCGAACTGAGCGTCACCGATGCCGCTGCCGTCATGGGGGTGACGGACGAAGAGGTCCATCGTCGGATCGAGCGTGCCGTCCTGAACTGGCAGAATGTGGACGACGCCATTGTGGTGGGCGAGGCGAAGAATTCCGTCGCTCGGCTGAGCGGAACCCAGATCGCGGTTTGGGAAGTGATTCGCGAATATCGGCGACTCGGCTCGGTCGAGGCATTGACGCAGTCGTTTCCAGTGGTGTCGAAAGCGCTTTTGGCGGCCGCCTTCCGCTACGCGGCCGCCCATCCGGACGAGATCGAAAAGCAGATCGAAGCCTACGAAGAGTATTTGCAGAAGCGTCGCGAGCAGTATCCGTTCGCAACGACTCCTCGCTAAAGCCTCACGTCGACCAGGGCGCTCACGCCGACGCCCTCCACCTTTCGGATGCGCGACACGTCCGTGCTCGACACGGGAATGAGAGCGCGAATGCGAATGGTGTTGCCGAAGACGTCAACCTGGGGCTGTGCGACCGCCTGGACCTTGTCCACCTGAGCTTTCGAGCCCGTTACCTGAGCGGCGCCGATGGCGGAACTGCGCCCGACCCCAACCGACAGGATCGGGACCACTTTCGTCGTCGCCGCGTTGGAGTCTTTGTGTCCCGTCAGCTTGTTGACCTCCCGATTGATATCGGGGCCGAATCGTCGCACCAGTTCGCCGATGCCGATCACCTTGGCCAGCTGTTCGATTTGCGTGCCACCGACCGCTCCAATCGCGAGAAGCGCCGTCGCCGCCATGAGTTTTGTTGAGAGTTTCATCGTGTTGCCTCCGCACTGGGGTCTTTGTATCGTAACCCTTTTGAACTGGGATTAGTTCAACGCTGCAGATATACTGCTACGTGCCCGCCGAACTCATCGACACGCACTGTCATCTCAACTTTGACGAACACTTTGCAGACCCCTGGCGGGAGATCGATCGGGCGGCTGAAGCGGGAGTGACCCATCTCGTCGTCGTGGGATGCGATGAGAAAAGCAGTCGCCGCGCTGTGGAGTTGGCCGAGTCGCGGCCGAACGTGTTTGCCGCTGTTGGGCGCCATCCCAACGAGGCCGCGGGCGCCACGCGAGCCGATCGGAAGTGGATCGACGAGCTTTGGGGCGCAAAGCGCGTCGTGGCCATCGGCGAGATTGGACTGGACTACCACTGGGACTTTGCGACGAAGGAACAGCAGTTCTCCACGCTCCGAAACCAGCTCGACCTCGCCCGCGTTCTTGGGGCTCCTGTCGTCTTTCATTGCCGGAATGCGTATGATGACCTGCTTGAATTGGTGGAATCGGACCCGTTGCCGCGTATGCTGTTTCACTGCTTTTCAGGAACGGCCGATCATGCGCTCCGGGCCGCCGCAGTCGGCGCTTGGATTGGCGTTGACGGCCCGATGACCTACCCGAAGGCCGAGGAACTGCGTCACGTCGTGGCGACTTACCCGCGAGATCGTGTCGTCTTGGAGACCGACAGCCCCTATTTGAGCCCGATTCCCCACCGCGGCAAACCCAACCACCCTGCCTTTTTGCCTTATGTCAACCATGCTGTGGCGAGATGCTGGGGCGTCGCGCCCGAGGAGTCAGCGCGTCAAACCAGCGCGAATGCCCGCGCGTTTTTTGGATTGGATCGATTCCAGCCACTCCCGACGTGAGGTCCGTCCGATTAATTCTGCGATTCATGTTTGGCTGAGGCGGTGTGCTGATTCTGAGTGGTGCCAGAACCTTCCCGATGCGCGGCAGTGTGCACAGAGGTGTCCCCAGCGTCAAGGGATTTGAGAACTTTGATCACGGCTGCGAGGGTGCCGGTGATCAGGCCGCATGGAACACCGGCGATCAGCCCGAAGTGAAGCGGCGTGAGGGTTCCCTCGACCGGGGTGACCGGCGAACCGGATATGCCGGTGAACGTCAGGGCGGTAAGCAAGAAACCGCCCACAGCACCAATCGGCGCGGCAATGGCAAAGGTTCGCGCTTTGGAATTCATCGGCGACCTATTGTGGCTCGCGGCGGCCGCGCACGATGGACCATATCCAAAAAGCCGGGACGAAGAGCGCAAACCCGGCGACCAGCCAGGCTTTCCAAGGCTGCCGCTCGGGATTGCGCTCCACCTCAAGCTCGACATACAGCGCCGTAAGCTCGCCAAGCTTGGCTTGGGTCACAACGCGTCCCCGCTGATCGACAGCCAAGGTGGTCCCGAGCGCGGCGGCGCGTACCACGGGAAGTCCGGTCTCGACCGCACGCCAAACGGAACCGGCATTCAGCTGCGCGGGCGCCTGGGTCCCGAGATACCAATCGTCCAACGACAGGACGGCCAGGACCTGGGACCCCTGCATCTGCTGCTTGAAGGCAACGTCCCAAAAGAGCGCTTCGAAGCAGAGGATCGGCCCGAATCGAACGCCGTTCAGATCAATCGGGGTCGTCCGTTCCCCGGGGACCAAGTCTCCCGAAGGCAAATTGAAGCGGTCGAGGAACGGCAAGACACCGCGAAGCGGAACGTACTCGCCAAAAATGACCAGCCGCGTTTTGTCGGCATAAGACCATTCACCGTCGAAGCCAAAGGCGGATTGAAAGACCTTGCCGTCTCCGCGCTTCCCGCCAAAGAGAATGGCGGGGGGCGGCGTCGGCGGCAGGAACGGCGTGGCCGGGGGCAGGGTGGCGCCTCCTTCGGCAATGCCCTCGCTCAGGATGACAAACTCCGCGCCTTGGGTTTTGGCGCGCCCAATGATGGCGTCGGCGGCCACGCGGACGCGATCAGGCTCGGTGGCAGGATCGCCAAAGGCGAGGTCCGTGCCCAGCTGGCCGACCGTGAATTTGGTCCGGATCCCCTCAATGGGCCGGGCAAACAAGGCGATGCTGGCCATTGTCCCGACCATGAAGATCATCGCGGCGCGGAACAGCGTCTGCGGACGTTCACCCACCAGGAACCACGCGCACAGCAGGTTGAAGAGTCCCACCCAAAGACCGACCAAGTAGATGGTTCCGTAGTGGGCCAGCTGGATCAAGTAGGGTAAGTGGGCCAGCGGCGTCGCAAGCAGCCCCCAAGGGAAGGCCAAGACGGGAAAGTACGAGCGGATGACCTCGATGCCGACCCAAACCAACGGGATGAGCCAGGCTTGTTTTCGAACCCAGCAGAATCGAATCAGCACCGCCGTGAGTCCAAAGTAGTTCGCCCCCAAAAACATGCAGAGGATCCAGGGAATCAGGCCTGAAACGATGCTGCCGGTCCAATTCGAAATGAACGGCACCAGCCAAAAAAGCTGAAAGCCCCAGAAGAGCATGCCAAAGAAGTAGCCGGACCGCCAGGCCGCGCGGCCATTCGGGGCTTTGGCGAGCGACACCCACCATGGCGTGAGGGCAACGAAGACGAGCAAGACGAAGTTGCTTGGCGCAAAGGCCAAGGCATACATCAGAGCGCTTGCGGCGATCGGCCAGGCCTTCGTCAGGCCCCATCGGGCGTCGAGGCGGCGGAGAAGGCGCATCGTCGCGTTTACGGTCTCGCCGGTTCTCCGGACAGGCTTTCCATCGGGGCATTCAGATGGGAGGCATCGTTGTAGCGCACCAGGACGAGGTGGCCATCGGTGTGACATCGAAGCTCCGTGAGGGCGGCATTCTCCAGCCGAAAGGCGCGCCCCGTGGCAATCGAACCCCCGAGCAGACGTCCGATGAGAAGACTTCCGGCCATTCCGTGGGTGATCACGGCCACCGAGCGGTTCTTTTGGAGGATCTCATGCGCCATCTGCTCCATGCGCATCCAGACGTCGTGCGGAGACTCGCCGTTCGGCGGCCGAAGATCATGCGGGTCTTGATGAGGTGGACGATGCTGCTCGTGCCAGGACCGCAGCTCTTCAAACGACAAGCCTTCCAGGTCGCCAAATGTCCGTTCGCGCAGGCGAGTGTCAGCCTCGACCGGCACTCCCGCCACCTCTCCCACGCGATCCGCGATCTGGCGACAGCGCGAAAGGTCGCTGGTCATGACCAGCTCGGGCCGCTCATCGACCAGTCGCATGGCGACCCGGGCGCTTTGCCACAGACCGAGGCGATTGACTGGAACGTCGGTGTGGCCCTGAGCCCGCCCGGCGAGGTTCCAATCGGTCTGCCCGTGTCGGACCACGAAGATTCTCACTTGGGCCTTATACCTGCCACGGTCGGACTTCTCCCAGTTCGCGTCCACTGGCCGTGTCCACTCGCAGCGACCCCAAACGGAGGCGGTGCGCATGAGCTGGCGGCACGGCGGTGTTGAGGATTTCCACTTCCCCCGATTCGAAATCAATGTGCGTGACCATGCCGATGCCCAAGTCTTCGCCCGGCTCCCGGGCCAAGCTGCAGAGCAAATGGCGATAGGCATCCGGTCGCACCAACTGGACGCGAGATGCCCCGAATTGATCCAGAGCCGCGGCAATGGCCGTGTCGTCAGGCTCGTCGGCAGTGACGATCAGCAGCGTTCCCCCGCATCGCTCGGCCCAGACGGCACGCGCCAACCCGTCGATCTTGGCAACCTGGTCGGTGCAGACCGTGCCAGAACCGAGCCGCGCCCCCTCGATGCTGAGGTCCCGCAAGTTCAGTCGATGCGACTCTGCGATCTTGAGGAGTGCCAGCCATTGGGCCTTGCGCTGAGCCTCGAGGACGAGGGAAGGGAGCGTGTTCTCATGACTCACCGACTCGGGTCCCATGGTCAAACACCCCACGGGCAGGGGGGCGTCCTGACTGACAAAGATCTCGGTTGGACGGACCATCTGGTCGACCAGGAGCGTCATTTGATGGGCCAAGGGACCAGGCCGGTAGGGAAACGAGGCGACGATCGCGTTTGTTTCAGCGGCGGCCAGGAATGCGTTCAGGGCGGCCACCGTCAGGTGAGGGGCCCGCATCGGTTCGAGACTGCCGAGGAAGGACCAGGCTACGACACGATCGCCACGAAGCAGAACCAGGCGTGTCGGAAACCCATAGTTGGCGTCGGCAGGGTCAAGAACGATCAGGTCGCGGTTGCGACGCTCCGCCTTTAGCCACTCGCGCCAGACCCCCGTCTCGCTTCCGATCAGAAGGGTCCGGCCCATGGTGGTGTGGTTCCTCCCTTAGGTTTCGTCTTCGCAGAGATACTCGGCGATGAGGAGCGCGGTGGCTTGAAGCGCTTCCACGTGCGTGCGCTCGTAGCCATGACTGGTGTCCACGCCGGGGCCGATGAGCGCGACTTCCGCCGATCCGCCGGAATACCAATACGCCGAGCCGTCGCTGCTGTAGTGGGGATAGACGTCGGGTATGAGGTCGACGCCCGCACGGTCCGCGATGATGCGCAACTTTTCGGTGAGTTTGCGGCTGTAGGGTCCGCCGCTGTCCTTCATGCAGATCGAACAGTGGTATTCGTCGCCCTTCAGGCCGGTGCCAATGCAGGCCATATCGACCACGACGTACTCGGCAATATCCGCCTGCAAGCCGTCGAACCCGCCGTGACCGACTTCTTCAAAGATGCTGAACAGAACCGTCGTGCGCTGCGCGGCGCTGATCCCCAGGTCCTGCATCGCCTTGAGCGCGGCGAGAATGCAGGCAGCGGCCGCTTTGTCGTCCAAGAATCTCGATCGGATGAAACCAGCGCTGCTCTGTTCGACCCTCGGGTCGAAGGAGACATAGTCGCCCACTTCGATGCCCAGCACTCGCGTTTCCTCAGCGGTATTGGTGCGCTCGTCAAGTCGCACTTCCAAGGTATCGGCGTTGCGTGGACCGTCCTTGACCGACTTGTTCACGTGGGCCGCGCCATTCACGTAGACCAATGAGCCTCGGACCTGGCGGCCGTTGCGGGTTTGTACCCAAACGCCCTCGCTCTCGACGGTGGGCCAGACAACGCCGTTCAGCGCCGTGAGCCTCAGGCGGCCATTGGGTTTGATTTCGGCGACCATCGCGCCAAGCGTGTCGAGGTGGGCCGAAATCGCTCGAGGCCGCTCTTGACGCAACCCGTCCAGGTGAGCGACCAATGCCCCTTTTGTGGTGCGGAAGCTGGTCAGGCCGATGCTCTGCAGTTCCTGCTCAACGAAGCTGACGGCCCAGTCGGTGTCTCCCGTGGGGCTGGGGGTGTTCAGCAGGTCGATCAGGACCCTGGTGAGGTAGTCAACGTCGATATGAAATCTCGCCATAGGGAGTCACCGGCGCTCCGCGCCACCGCCTATTGTGACTTACCGGCGCGGACCGAGAGGGGGCCAAAGGTGGTCCTCCCGCGATCGACCAGAAACCCGACGGCCCCTTGCGGTCTATGGACGGCAGGGTCCTCGACGCGAAGCACCGGTTGGTCGCCTTCCGCAATCATGGCGAGCCCTTTGCAAACGTCAATGCGGAGAGCCACGGATTCCCCGAAAGCGCAAGGGCGCTCCACCGTGGCCAGAACGGTTGCCAAGCCATCGCAGCGCACCACGGCCAAACGACCGTCCCGCTGGAACAAGGCAGCCGTCCAACGCCGCAATCCCTGGTAGTTCCACACAAGACCGAACGCTTCGCACAGGTTCGGGCGCATGATCGGACAACTCAGGGACAGAGCGTCCGCGTGAACGGCCGATTGGACCAAGAACCCAAAGTGCTCGTTGGCGATGACGCTGATCTCGTCGCCGTGAAACCATACGTCGCTGCACGCGTTCGTCCAGGTGGCTTGCCAAATCCGCCTTGCGGCCGGGTCTTCAGGTTGCCGATAGGTGTGCTCGGCAACGCCCGTTTCGAGCGAGCGATCTATGAAAACCCTCGCCCCCGGCTCGACGCGAAGGCCAACTCGGCATATCGGTCGGCCCCGTTCAAGGCAGAGAGGGGCCATGAGGTCGGCAGATTCTCCGGGCGGCACACGCGTGGTGGTGACGGTCCTCACGGCACGCCTCCGGTCATCACTGATGTACTCCTCGACAGCCAATCCCACGTCCGTCGAGGTGGCGCCCCGGTTGACGATGCGAAGCCCAAACTCTGCGCCCGGCATCACCGACGGCGAAGCAACCAGGCCATACCCGACGGCTCCGATCTGATCGGGCATCAAAAAGATGGGCGTACCGGCAAAGGCCGCTTCGGCCGCGTCGCGAGGCACGTCGATCTCGAGACCGCCGCGGTCATGCCGCACGTGCGCTGTCTCCGATTCAAACCCCTGCACCGACCCTGGGTAGGCAAAGTTGAAGCGCGCGCCGTCTTTTGGCCGCCACGGCGAGAGTCCCCGTGCCCATCTTGCGGCATCGACGATCTCGTTGGCGACCGCGACGGCGTCCGTCACGGTTTCCGCTCCGATCGCGGTCGGAACGAGCATCCGGTCGGCTACAGGGCCGCGCCAGTCGCGCTCGCCTTTGAACGCGGCGAGACCTTGGGCTAGGCCGAGCAGGCAGCCGACGTTGCCGCTGTTGCAGTCGGTGTCGTAGCCGCAGGTGTTGACAATCGTCATGGCCTGGTTGAAGTCACCGTTGCTCCACATCAGTGCAAGCTGGATGAGGCCGTGGTTGGGGATCATGTGGCAGCCGCCGCCAAACTTCTCGTACCCGTAGCGTTCGGCGAACAGTCGCCGTGCCTCGCGCCAGTCGGGGGTGGTCACGCGCCATTCGCTCAAATCGTCAATCATCTTGCGGAGCAGGCTCTCCTTGGGAACGTAGGTGAGCCCGATCTCGCGCAGGCGGTCGAGGTCGCTTTCGACGAAGGCCATCGACTCCATCACGGCAAGGAGCACCGCGGCTTCGACCGCCACACCGTCGTGACTCACGCGCGCGGCTTCGGTGGCCAAACGCGCGGCAGCGCTGGGATCGGCAGGAGCCAGCATTGGCCAAGCGTCAATGAAGATCTGCGCCCCGATCTGTTGCGAAACAATGGGGCCGTTGAGCTCCGTCGAACCGCTCAGTGGCGGCTCGATGCCCTGCTTCATGCGGAGGAAGGCCGTGTGCTCGGTGCTGGCGCCGAGTCCGCCCCACCACAAGATCGTACGGCCTTCGATGATGGCGTTCTGCCAGGTCTCGCCAATGTCTCGGGCGGTGGTCGCAAGACCCTTGCCACTGTCGCGGAACGCTCGGGCGAAGGCGAACGTGCCGCTGATGTCGTCGTCCGCGACCACGAGCGGGACGCCGAGCTCCTCGTGGACGTAATGCTCGATGGTGCCCAGGCGCTCGGAAATGCCCTCATAGCTCCATTGCTCGAAGGGGCGGCCAAGGTAAACGCCCACAATCTTGCCAAGCACTCCGGCATAGATACGCTCGGCGTACGCGGCATCCAAGGGGTAGTCGGACGACATGTGCGAAGTATGGTCAGTTGGCCGTCTCATCTCGTGTCGGAGAGCGCCTTGCGAGGTCATCCGAGGAGATCGAACGAAGCCGCGCATCTCAAGCGGCAATCGACCTTAGACGGTCGCCCTGTCTCATCGCACCCGCTTACGACGACAGTGGGGACTCGCACGCGGTGACCACGTTCGCCAGCAGGCTGGCCACGGTCATCGGTCCCACGCCGCCAGGAACGGGAGTGATCCATGACGCGCGCTCGGCGGCTTCTTCGAAGCACACGTCCCCGACGTCGGCAGTCCGTCCCTCGACCTTGTTGTATCCGGCATCCAGCACGACCGCGCCGGGCTTGATCCAGTCGCCGCGGACCATCTCCGGACGCCCGACCGCCGCGACGAGAATGTCGGCGGATCGCGTTAAGTCTGACAAATCGCGGGTGCGTGAATGGGCGATGGTCACCGTGGCGTTCCTTTCGAGCAGCATGAGCGCGGCAGGTTTGCCGAGGATGACGCTCCGCCCGATGACGACGGCATGGCGACCTTCGACATGGATTTCAAAGCGATCGAGCAGCGTCATCATCCCGAGCGGCGTTGCGCACCGAAAGCCCGGGAGTCCCGCAGCGAGCCGCCCCAGCGACTGCGGCGTGATGCCGTCGACGTCTTTCGCGGGTGAGAGGGCGAGCAAGGCGGCGTCCTCGTCAAGATGCTTCGGCAAGGGGTGCTGGATGAGGACGCCATGGACGGCGGGATCTCGATTCAGCCGGTCCACCAGACCCATGAGATCGTCTTGTGACGTGGTGTCGTCCACGGGATACGATTCGCCGACGATGCCGATTTCTGCTGCCCACTTGTGCTTCATCCGCACATAGGCCAAACTCGACGGGTCCTGGGCGGCGACGATGACATCCAGCCGCGGCGTGAGGCCAAGCGCCGACACTCGTTCTTTGAGCTCGGCGCGTATCTGTCGCGCCAGCGTTTTGCCGTCGAGGATTCGTGCGCTCACGATGACGTGTCCTCGCTTCGGAGTGTCCAAGCGCCGACACGGCGGAGTTCCTTGGCCTCGATCGAGGAAGCGTCCAAATCATCGGCGTCCTCGATCGGGATCGGCTCTTCGGGCTCGGGTTCGGCGATTTCCTCGACGGGGCTCGCGTCGTCTTCGAGCGGAGGGGTCCAGTGGGCCTTGGGAGTGTCGAGAAGCACTGCCCCCAGCACCCCGTTCACAAAGCGCCCGCTCTCGGCGGTGGAATAGCGCTTTGCAAGCTCGATCGCTTCATTGAGCGTGACTCGGGGCGGCGTTTCGTCGCGCGCGATGAACTCATAGGTGGCCAGCCGCAGGATCGTGCGGTCGACGGCGGCGAGGCGGTCCAAGGTGTAGGACTGCAGCTTGGGACGGATCAGCGCATCGATTTCGCGGCCGCGGATGGTTACCCCTTCGACGAGATCGCGCGCGAAATCGGCGAGCTCGTCGCTGAGGTCCATCTCGCGAATTGTGGCTTCCAGCGTCGCTTCGGGGGCCTGACCGCCGACTTCCACCTGATACAAAGCGCGCAGCGCGCACTCCCGGGCCTGACGGCGCGACCTAATTTTCAACGACTTCACCCAGCATGCGGGGTACCAGGCTGGTGTCACATTTTCCGGCGGCGTACTCGGGATGCTCAACAATGCGCAGCAGGAAAGGAATGCTCGTGGTGATGCCTTCGATCGCAAACTCGCCGAGGGCGGTGAGCAGCTTGGCAATGGCCTGGGGCCGGTCAGCGGCGGTAACGATCAGCTTGGCGAGCAGGGGATCGTAGTAAGGGCTGATGACGGTGCCGGTCTCGCAGAAGGTCTCGACACGCACGCCGCGTCCACCTGGGGCCCGCCAATGGCGGATAGCGCCGGTGCTGGGGGCAAAGTCGCGGTCGGGGTCCTGGGCGGTGATGCGGACTTCGATCGAGTGGCCGGTCCACGTCACCTCATCCTGCTGGAACGGAAGTCGCTCCCCGTCGGCGGTCCGCAGCATCAGGTGCACGAGGTCCAACCCCACCACTTCTTCGGTGACCGGATGCTCCACTTGCAGCCGCGTGTTCATCTCAAGAAAGTAGAAGTTGTTGTCGGCATCAAGCAGAAATTCGACCGTGCCGGCGCTTTGATAGCCGACGGCTTTCGCCACGCGGACGGCAGCTTCACCCATTGCGCTGCGGAGCTCCGGCGTCATGTGGACGTACGGCGCTTCCTCGACAATCTTTTGGTGGCGCAGGTTCTGGACGGAGCATTCGCGTTCCCCCAGGTGGACGACGTTGCCGTGCTGGTCGCCAAAGACTTGAATCTCGATATGTCGCGGGCGGACGACGAACTTTTCGACCAAGAGGTCGCCATTGCCGAAACTGGCCTGTGCTTCAGCCTGGGCCATCTTCCACGTCGAGTCAAAGTCCGCCTGAGAGTTCACTCTCCGAATTCCGCGTCCACCGCCGCCGGCAACGGCCTTGAGCAAGATCGGATAGCCGATCTCCTCGGCAAACCGTGCGGCTTCCTCCTCCGTTTCGACCGCACCTTCTGAACCCGGCACCACGGGGCAGCCTACCGAGATCGCCGCCTGTTTGGCGCTGGCCTTGTCGCCCATGGCCCGAATGGCTTCCACCGGTGGGCCGATGAACTTCGCGCCGATGACGGCGAGTGCTTCTGCAAAAGCGGCACGCTCGCTGAAGTATCCATAACCTGGATGCACGGCGTCGGCGCCAGAAATCTCGACGGCCATGAGGACGTTGGCCAGGTTGAGATAGGAATCGGCGTTGGTGCCAGCGCCGATACATACCGCTTCATCCGCCAACTTGACGTGCAGGCTGTTGCGATCGGCTTCGCTGAAGACGGCGACGGACCGGATGCCGAGTTCGCGGCATGCGCGAATCACGCGGCAGGCGATCTCTCCTCGGTTGGCGATCAGAACCTTGTTTGGCATCTTGGGTCAGTAGGACGTGTGATCCGGAAAGGTGCACTGTACCGTGCCCGTCGCGGGATCGTAGGCATAAACCTCTTTGGAAACGGGGCAGGTGATGGTCGATTGGCCGAGTCGAAGCTCTTCGAGCGTTTGCGGTGGCTCCTCGACACCGACCATGGCGACTTGCAGGCCCATTCGGACTTGGCCCAATTGCTGTTGGCACTGAGTGTCTTGGGCGCGATCGCGAACCCGGCCAGGGATCGTTTGGGACCGCTGCGGTTTGCCGTCTTCGGACTCGCCTTTGGTGCTCATCATGCCAAAGCCCCCGGTCATGAAAGCAGTGGCGAGCAACCCCATGATCGCGACCGTGATGAGGGTGCTCGCCAAGGTGTAGCCGCGCCTCACGAGTTCACCTCTCGGATCGCCGCGATCGGCTGGCCAAAGTGAACGGCGGCGCCCCCCGGAACCAAGATTTCCTCGATGACACCGGTTATGGGCGCCACGACGTCGTTGGCAATGCCAAGAGCCTCAACCGAACCGACGATCTCGCCGGCGGAAACACTCTGGCCCGCGACGACGGCAGGGTCTCGCTCTCGGAAATATCCCACGACGGGCGAAACAATGAAGAGGACGGCTGCCGGAGAGTCCGCGGCCGGGGGTGTGGCTTCAGCCGAGTCCATCTCAAACTCGTCGCCTTCTTCCGGCGCCAGCGTTGCCTCGAACTTCCATTCGTCTTGCTCAATGCGGACGGTCGCAAATCCATGACGCCGGGCCGTAGTCAGCGCGTGTCGGATCGCCTCAAGGTCAGAGTGCGCCATGGGCCATCGAGTGTACCCATGGGGCAAGAATGGATTGACACGTCCAAAAAAAGAGAGGGGAGCGCGGCGGAAGGAGGGGAGGTGCCGCGCCCCAGGGGAAGGGAAGGTTTGAAGGCAGTGCCAGCCTTTCCGTTTGACTTGCGTCACCCTTGTTGACTGACATCAATAGAAACTGCATTTTCGCGAAAACGGTTCCCGGTCGTGCTTTTGGCCCATAATGAATCATCCGGAGTGGTGTCCGAGTGGTCGAAGGAGCGCGACTGGAAATCGCGTACTCGGTGTAGAGCCGGGTCGTGGGTTCGAATCCCACCCGCTCCGCCAGGATCTTGTGTGGTGTCGAATCGGGGCGACAGGGGGTTGGACGCCGGTCCTGCCGCCCCAGGTCTAGGGCTGACTAGCAGCAGCCACAGTTGCACTTGCAGCCGCTTTCACAGCAGCCGCAGCCACACTTGCATGTGTTGGTGTCGTTCACTTGGTTTCCTCCTTGTTTAGCGTTGGGGAAAATTCGCTCGTGGGTGGACGGAAGAATCGGATCAGGCCCTCAACCACCTCGCCTCGGACCCGGACAAAGGTTTGGCGACCCTTGCGCTCGGTCTCGATGAGTCCAGCGTCGCGCAGCACGTTGAGGTGATGGGAGAGTGTGCTGGGGGCACAGCACACCTTTTCTTTAACCATACACAGACAAACCGTGTCGGAATCGTCGGCACAGCAGGCGCACACCTTGGCGGCCCCGTCAACGCTGCACCCACACCCGCGGATACACTCGAACACTTCGAGCCGTGTAGGATCGGAAAGAGCTTGAAAGGCGCGAGCCGCGTCGGTCACTCTACCATTATACTTCGATAAGCATCGAAATGTTTGATGCTCATCGAAATATAGTTACGAGTCGCCCGTGACGCCGATAAAGTTCTCGTGCAGGCGGTTCACCTGCTTCTGCATGTCGACCAGCTTGCGATAAATGCCGTCCTCGCGCTCGAGAAGCTCATCGTGCGTGCCGACCTCGGCAATTCGGCCTTCGTCGATGACCACGAGCCGATCGGCATTCCGAAGCGTGCTGAGTCGGTGGGCGATCGCGAAGACCGTTCGCTTTTCGATCAGGCGTTCAAGCGCTTCTTGGATGAGCCGCTCGGTCTCGGTATCCACGCTTGCCGTTGCTTCATCAAGAATCAGGATCTTCGGGTTGTGCAGGATCGCGCGCGCGATGGCGATGCGCTGACGCTCGCCACCCGAAAGCCGCTGTCCGCGTTCGCCGACGTACGAGTCGTAGCCGTCCGGGAAGTTAACGATGAAGTCGTGGGCATTAGCGGCTTTGGCGGCAGACATGATCTCTTCGAGCGTTGCCTCCGGGCGGCCATAGGCGATGTTGTCCCGGATCGATCCGGGGAAGAGATACGATTCTTGGAGCACCACGCCGACTTGACGACGATAGTCCTCGATGTCGATGTGCCGCAGGTCCACGCCGTCGACCTCGATGACGCCTTGCGTCGGATCGTAAAAGCGCATCACCAGGTTGATGAGCGTGCTCTTGCCGGCCCCGCTTGGCCCGACAAGGCCAATCATTTCGCCAGGCTGAACTTCCAGGTCCATGCCGTGCAACACCTCGCGTGCCTTGTCGTAGCCAAAGTGGACGTCTCGAAAGGTGACACGGCCTTCAATCCGTTCCATGCGCACCGGCTTGCCGGAGTTATCGATGTCGACCGGTGTGTCGAGAACTTCAAAGACGCGCTCGGCAGCAGTGAGCGACCTTGTCGTCCAGTCGATGATCCGCTGGAGCATCATCAGCGGCTGGCTGAGCATCGCCACATAGCCGATAAAAGCGGTCAGCTCGCCGAGGGTCATGCGTCCCTGCAGCACGGCATTGCCGCCGACCCACCAGACAATAAACCCGCTGAGGCCCATGGTGAAGACCACCGCCGGAAAAAACGTGGACCAAGCGTTCTCCGCCTGGTATCCAGTGGCTGCCAGGTCTTTGATCCTACGCTCGAACCGCGTGACCTCCCGGCGCTCACCGTGGAATGCCTTGACCACCCGCATTCCCTGTAGGACCCCGTTAAGCGAGGAACTGAGCCGTGACCAGTTATGCCAAAACCGGCTCCACACGCGGGTCATGCGGCGTCGGAAGAGGTTGACAGCCAGGGCGCAGATGGGCATGGGGAGGAGTGCCCACAGGGCAATCTGCCAGTTCATCAGCAGCATGGCGACGGGAATGCCAATCAGCAAGGCCGCCTGGTTGACGATAATGGGCACTCCATCGACGAGCACGTCGTAAAGCGCGCCCGTGTCGTTGGTCATGCGGGACATCACCGACCCAACGCTGCGCTTGTCATAAAATCCGAGGCTGAGCTGCTGGAACTTTTGGAACAGCCTCCCGCGAATGTCCACCGCGACGCGGCTGCTGAGGTACGCCACGTTCCGGCCGCGAGCAATCTGGATGCCCATCAGCAGCAGCCGAGAACCCACCAGCGCCCCGATCAGCCACCCGAAGAGCCAGACTTCACGGTCGGTCAGCACCCGGTCGACCAGCTGCTGCGTCAAAAACGGAGGCAAGAGCTCGACGACAGTGCCGATCAGAATAAGCCACGTGCCCCAGACCAAGCGTCCGCGATAGGGCTTGACAAAACCAAAGAGCCGCAGGAGCGTTTGGCCCCGGTTGAGACAGGCGCCGCAAAGGTCGCTGTCCTCCGGCAATGGGCGTCCACACTTGGGACACACGCGCCGCTTTTCATCGAACTCGGGGACCTCGCGTCCGGCGATGAGCGCGTCAAGCGTTTTGTAGGCGCCGGCAATCTCCAGGCTGTACGCGCCGGTGGCGCGGATCAGTTCAATGTCGGCATCGCCTCGGCGAACGACTAAGGCCGTGGCGTCGACCAGGTCGTCGATACGTGGGCCGGTCAGCTCGGAAAGTGCGTAGCGGCGGATGGTCCCGTTGTGGCTGACGACCACCGAATCTGCGGTGAGCACCAGCTTGGATGCCCCGATGGCGCCCTCGGGGTCGAGGTCAGATTCCGCGATGAAGAGTGCGTCGTCGAACTCCTCCCGCTCGGGGCGCTCCCCAAGGGGGTGGCGATCCTGCATGCGTCATGGCGTGTTTACCCGGAATCTTGCGAGCAGTTAGCGAAGCCGATCAGGCTGGGTTAGACTGTGACCATGGTCCTTGCATTGGCGCTTGCCCTGTTGCCGTCCGATAACCTGGTGAAAAACGGCGACTTTCGCTCCGGAATGGAGCATTGGTATCGAGCCGGGACCATCCCGGCCTCTCCGACGGTCATGCAAGTCGGCGGTCAGTCTGCCGTGCGCTTGTCATTCGAGGTCACGCCCGGTGCGAATAGCTGGGACGTCGAGCTCAAGCAGGATCTCGGCATGGCCCTTCCTAGGGGGAAGTCGCTGGAGTTCTCCATGCGGGCCAAGGGAACGCCGGGATCGCGCGCTGGCGTGCGGGTGCAGCTCGGCCGCGACCCCTGGACGGTCATCGCATCGGGGGATTGGGCGCTCAGCAATGACTGGCAATCGTTTCGGGCGATCGGGCGAACGACGTTTGACTATCGACCAGGTGATGCCCAAGTCGCGCTGCAGTTTGCCTATGCCTCCGGCACGGTCGAGGTGACCGATGTCCGCCTGGTTGAAGTTGCTGGTTCGAACGCCTCGCTTGAGAATCCGGTCCCATTGGTACGTCAGACCGGGAGTACGGACTGGGATTTTGTCGGTGATGACATCGGACTGAGTCAGGACGATGAGTCGATCCGCGTCAAATTCAATCCCGCGCCAGGTGGACCTCCCTATGCCGTGAACCTGCGCACCAAGGCGACCGGGTCAATTTTGCCGGGGGATACGATTGTGGCAAAGTTCCGGGCCAGAGCCAAAGAGCCGGTGCGCATCGCGCAAATCTTCGAACTCGACAGCCCACCGCACACCAAGGTCATGGCCAATGTGACGACGGTCGGCACGGATTGGAAGGAATACCTGTTCGCTTCGACCGCGGGACGAAGCTTCGATGCGGGAGAAGCGGCGCTGGTTTTTTATCTCGGCTATGCCCCGGGCGAAGTTGAGTTTCGCGACATCGAAGTCACCAACGTCGGCTCCACGCCGCTCAGCCAGTTCAAACAGACCGTTGATTTTTACGGCTCCGTGCCCAATCCTGGAACTTGGCGACCGGCGGCGGAGGAACGGATCGAGCGCTATCGCAAGGGCGACCTCACGGTCAATGTCATGGACGCCAACGGCAGGCCGATCCCGAACGCCGTGGTCAAGGCCGAAATGACGCGCCATGAGTTTCGGTTTGGGACGGCGGGACCTGCGGCGCGCATCGTGGCCGAGGACGAGGATTCACAGAAGTACCGGGCGACGCTCCAGCGGCTCTTCAATACGTTCACCTTTGAGAATGATTTGAAATGGCCTCAAAACTTGAGCGAGGAGAACAACGCGCGCGCGGATCGGGCGATTGCCTGGCTTCGAAGTCAAAACTTTGATATCCGGGGCCACGTGCTGGTCTGGGGCTCGCAGCAGAACATGCCATCCGGGCTCATGGCGCTTGACAAAGACGCGCTGTGGGCTCGCGTGGAGGATCGCATCCGAACGGCGGCCACACATTACAAGGGCAAGCTGTACTGCTGGGACGTCGTCAACGAAGCCGTTACCGAACGAGAACTTTGGGACAAGGTCGGCTGGGAGAAGATGGCCGAAGCCTTTCGCATGACGCGGAACATCGACCCCGAGGTGAAACTGGCCTACAACGACTACAACATCACCGAAGAGGCGACAGCGGGGCAGGGCCACAAGCAGCGTGCGATCGAAATTGTCAAGCGTTTGATTGCCGACGGCGCGCCCATCGACGTCTTCGGAGTCCAGGGCCACGTCGGGGTGCCAATCACCCCGACGGCCCGCGTCATCGAAATTTTGCAGGAGGTGGCGTCACTAGGGCTCAAGGTCGAGGTGACCGAGTACGACCTTGGGGTCCACGACGACGAGGTTCACGCGCAGCACATGGCCGAGTTCCTGACCGCGTGCTTTAGTGTGCCCGAGGTTGAAGCGTTCATCATGTGGGGCTTCTGGGAAGCCCAGCATTGGCGCGCCCATGAGGGCGGCGCCATGTTCCGGCGCGATTGGACCGAGCGCCCGGCCGTCAAGGCCTACGAGGACCTGGTCAAGGGCAAGTGGTGGTCGCGCGAGTCGGGCCGAACCAATGCCGATGGTGCGGCGACATTTCGCGTTTTCGGCGGCGACTACCGCGTGGAAGTCGAAGTGAATGGCGCGCGGCGCACCATTCCGGTCAAGGTTCCGGCGCGAGGCTCGTCGCGTCTGGATGTCCGGATTCCGGGTTAAGCGAAACGGGGGCGTTGGCGCTCAGACGCGCAAGCATTTGCGCCAGTGTTGCGCGCTCGAGGTCCGAAAGCTGGTTGAGAATCTCAGCACTGCGGCGGTTGACGGCGGCAACGGCTTGGTCATGCGCGGCCAGTCCCTCGGGCGTGACGGTGACAATGGTCCGTCGCCGATCGCCAGGCGCGAGCCGACGTTCCACGTAGCCGCGGCGTTCAAGTTCTTTCAGGATGTTGCTTACGGTCGGAAATGGAGTGCCGAGACTCTGTGTGATGTCGTGCGGGTGTGGGGTCACTTGGGCGATCCCGAGCACGGCGAGCGATTTTGGGTTGAGCCCCCAAGCCTCAAGGTCGTGGGACGCCCGGCAAAAGATGGCGTACTGAACTAGCCACATTTGCCGCACCAGTTCCCACCCGGATGTCGCTTTCATGCGACATGAGAGTACCGGATGCGTATAATAGTTTTGATATGAAACTATTTCTCACTGGTGGAACGGGTCTTCTCGGCGCTAACTTGATTCCGATTCTTTTGGAGCGTGGTCACGAGGTGGTCGCCATGGCGAGGAATCCGGATTCGGCCCGAAAGACGTTCGCGCAGCATGCCCAGGTGCGATGGGTCCCGGGTGATCTGGACCATATCGAATCCATTGAAGGCGACGTGGCGGGCGTCGACGTCTTGATCCATGCCGCAGCACTTTTCACGGATTACTACACCTCGGTGGCGACTTGGCGCGACTTTGAACGACGCAACGTGGATGCGACGGGGCGACTATTTCGCATCGCAAAGAGGGCGGCCGTGAAGAAGGGGCTCTTTGTGTCCTCGATCGGCGCCCTGGCGGACCCCCACAACCAGCTTCAGGATGAACAGGAGCTGAGCGATGACTATCGACGGAGCAAAGTTCTCGGAGAAAAGCGCTTGGCTGCTGATCGGGAGCTCGATGGCTTTCCCGT
Organism: Fimbriimonadaceae bacterium; assembly: GCA_046292875.1. Classification (GTDB taxonomy): domain Bacteria; phylum Armatimonadota; class Fimbriimonadia; order Fimbriimonadales; family Fimbriimonadaceae; genus JBKBQD01. The sequence goes on along the minus strand of JBKBQD010000002.1, from coordinate 34,514 downwards.
GATCATCGTGCGTCCGGGATTTATGCTCGGTCCGAACGACCCTGCGCCAACGGTGAGCGGGCGGATGGCGCGGGACCTCGTGACAAAAGGTTCAACCCTGCTTCCCAAGGGACAGCCGATCCCGGTCGTCGACCCTCGGGACGTGGCGCTGGGGATCGTTGCGGCCGCCGAGCAGACGGAGGGGTCGACCTACTTTAACTTTGCGGCGTGGCCTATCAGTGCCGACGACGCGTTCCGCCGAATCGCCAAGCACATCCCCGGCGCCCGAGTCAAGACGGCGCCACTTGCCATGGCAGAGATCGGAGGGAGAATGATGGCGCTCAAGGTGAAACTCTTCGGCGGAGTCAACACGATGCCGGTCGAAGGAGCGCGATTCCTCGCTCGCCGACTTGATGTCGACGGCACCAAGGCAGTGCGCGAGTTGGGACTCACGTACCGTCCGTTCGAGGAGACCGCGCGTGACACGGCGGAGTACTGGGTGAACCGCGTGAAGTCCGGTCTATAGTCATGGACAGCCATGACGACGATTTCCAGACGGTGGGTACTTGTGGCAATGGCCGCCCTGGTGGCCGCGCCGGCGCTGCCTCGGGCCCGAAGGCTGACCCCGTTCGGCTACGTCGACATTGAGGTTTTGCGAACAGCCGTGATCGCACGAAGCCGTCGTACCGGGCGCCCGTACTGGCAAGTTGAGCTGGGCCAGCCGATCTTCGGAGCACCAGTGCTCAGCGCTGGAGTCTTGGTTCTGGGTCTGGCCGAGGGAGCGGCTGCCATCAGCCTTGAAAGAGGGGTGGTGATCGGCATCACTCGGCACGGCTCTGGTGCCGTGCGCTCAGACGGCCGATGGTTCTGGGTCGGCGGAAAACGGCTCGATCGCGACCCTCGTCTGTGGCCGCTCGAACTTGAATGAGCGGGCAAGCGACAAAGTGACAACATCGCATCCAAAGAGCTACCCGGTTGTTAATCCCATTCCATCACGTCGTAAAGTACCGTGATTGCTTTCGACACCTAAACGTCATCATATGGCAACGCTAAACGATAATCCAATCGAAGCGCAAGAAGTGTCACATCGACACTAACTCAATAGTTTTCGTGATATATCGTACTTGACACATGGTGCTTCATGGCCACTTGCGAGTCGCGAAGCCACGACGGTGAGTCATTCCTCCTGCGGCGAAAGGAGCGGCATTGCCTACCTTGAAACTTCGATGGGAAAGATCATTCTCGATCATGGATCGCGGTTGTGGGATATGACCTGAAAGTACAGGGAAGATCCGTAGGGATGGCACAAATTTCGGCTATAGTGTGAATTGGTTTCGAAACGGTGCCGGGTCGAATCTTTGCGCCTCTCGGAAGCCAAGGAAAGTGGTAATGAAGTCCGCAACATTAGCTCTTTTGGCGACGGGGGTCGTCATCTCGTCACTCGGCGTAGTTTGGGCGGGCAGCCTGCCGACGCCGGAGAAGAAAGCGGATTCACCCGCCCCCATCCAGGATCAGCAGGGAGAGGTCCTGTTCCGCAATGTGCGCGTGTTCGACGGCATCGGGCCGGCCCTTTCCGGGCCAACGAACGTCTTGGTGCGCGGGAACCTGATCGCGGGAATCGGGCCCAACGTGTCGGCCGCACCGGGGGCAAGGATCATCGACGGAACGGGAAAGACGCTGATGCCCGGGCTCATTGACGTCCATGTCCACATGATCTTCGGTGCCGTGAGTATGGAGATGCTCCTCAGCCCTGACCTCACCTTGGAGAAAGCTGACGAAATTGCGGCCGTTGAGGCTGAAGCGATGCTGCTCCGAGGATTCACCTCGGTCCGGGATGTGGGCGGCCCTTCGTTCACCCTGAAGCGGGCCATTGACAGCGGAAAGTACCTCGGACCCCGAGTTTGGCCGTCCGGCCCTCCGATCAGCCAAACGTCCGGTCATGGCGATATGCGCCTCCCCAACGAGCCGTCGCGACGGTTTACGGGCCAGATGTCCCGCTCCGAGCGCCTTGGTGCGGGCTGGATCGCAGATGGCCGTGACGAGGTCCTAACCGCCACCCGTGAGAACCTTCGGAGCGGGGCAAGCCACATTAAGGTCATGGCTGGCGGAGGAACCAGTTCCGAGTACGACCCCGTCGACGTCACCCAGTACACATTGGACGAGATGAAGGCCGCCGTGGAGGCTGCTGAAGACTGGAACACGTACGTCACCGTGCACGCATACCACCCTCGGGCCGTGCGCAGAGCGATTGAGGCCGGAGTTCAATGCATCGAGCACGGTCAAATGCTTGACGAGGACACATTGAAGCTGATGGCGGAGAAAGGCGTGTGGCTGTCCTTGCAAATCCTTCGGGAATCGTCTCCCGACATGACCCCAATGCGGCGCGAAAAGCGGAAGCCAGTGATCGAGGGGCAGAAGCAAGTGTGGCCAATGGCCAAGCGCTTGGGCGTCAAGCTCGCTTGGGGCACCGATTTTCTGTTTGAGCCTGCGCTGAATGTGGAACAGAACGCGAACCTCCTGCTGCTCAAGGAGTGGTTCACCCCAGCCGAGATTCTGAAGATGGTGACTCACGACAACGCACAGCTCCTCGCCTTGTCCGGCCTCCGCAGTCCCTACCAGGGCACGCTTGGCGTCGTTCGGGAAGGGGCTCTTGCCGACCTCATCCTCGTGAACGGAAACCCGCTTGAGAATATCGACCTCCTCGGAGACCCCGTGAGAAATTTCTCCGTCATCATGAAGGATGGCGTCGTGGTCGAGCGCAGCCTCCGGTCGGTCATTGCGGAGTACTTTCCGACGCAGCATCCCCCGGCCGCGGCTCGATGGAGGAGAGAGGTCCAAAGTGCCGGATGTGCGTGCGATCTGCTCCACGCCCATTAGTCTGGACTTCTGCCTGCAACATACTCGGGCAGTGAGCGCGATGACGCGGCAGCACGGAACGCTGCCGCCTGTGGGTGATGCATGAGTGAATCCGGCTTTGTCGCGCAGATTCGCGGGTTGTTGGGCCCGGAGCGAGTCTTGGATGCGAGGGCGGTACTGCGCGCGTACGAACTCGACGGCTACCCCCTTGAGCGGCGCGAGCCGCTGTGCGTCGTCTTGCCCGAGAGCACCGAGGAAGTGCGCCAGGTCGTCCAGATGTGCCGCGAAGATGGGGTCCCCTTCACCCCCAGAGGAGCGGGAACGGGCTTGAGCGGTGGCGCAACGGCGGTGCACTCCGGCGTGATCGTTTCGACGAAGCGGCTCACCCAAATCTTGGCGCTTGATCCGGTAGATCGATGGATGCATGCGCAATCGGGCGCCGTCAATCGACGGCTTTCGGTGGTGGCCGAGCCCCATGGCTTGCACTTTGCACCTGATCCATCGAGTCAAACGGTCTCGACCCTGGGCGGGAACATCGCCGAGAACTCCGGTGGGCCCCACACGCTCAAATACGGGGTGACGGTCCAGCACATCTTGCAGGTCCGCATAGTGACGCCGGAGGCTGAAGTCGTGACGCTGGGCTCGCTGATCGAAGGCAGACCAGGGCCTGATCTGCTGAGCTTGATTGTCGGCGGCGAAGGGACGCTCGGGATCGTGACCGAGGCCTGGGTGCGCCTGACTCCGAACCCACCGGCAGTGAGAACGGCGCTGGCCTCGTTCCCGGCGATTCGGGGGGCGACCGAGTCGGTGGCCGAACTCATTGAACGCGGCGCCATTCCCGCAGCGCTCGAGATCATGGATCACGGCATTTTGGCAGCGGTTCAGGCGGCCTTTGGGCTGAGCTTCCCAGCCCATGCCCAGGCGCTGCTGCTCATGGAGTTTGACGGCGAGGCCGATGCGGTGGACCGCGAGCTGGCCGAGGGGATCGCCGTGTGCCAATCCAGAGGGGCGATCGCCGTTGAGGTGGCCCAAGACGAGCGCGAACGACAGCAGCTTTGGACGGCGCGCAAGAAAGCGATTGGGGCGATGGGGCGGGTTGCGCCCAGCATTGTGACTCACGATGGCGTGATCCCCCGCTCGAAGCTGCCCGAGATGCTGGAGTTCTGTGCCGAAGTCGCGTGCCGGCACGGCCTGGCCCTAGCCAACCTGTTCCACGCTGGGGATGGAAACCTGCACCCCTGCATCGCCTTTGATGACCGCGATTCCGCCCAGGTGGCAGCGGTACATCGGGCCGGTGAGGAGATCCTGCGCCGCTGCGTCGAGTTGGGCGGCAGCGTCTCGGGCGAGCACGGGATCGGCGTCGAGAAGGCCGACCTGATGCGGCTCATGTTCGATGACGCGGATTTGAGATTGCAGGCCGATGCCAAACGTATTTTTAACGAGGGCTTGCTCTGCAACCCTTGCAAAATCTTGCCCAACCAAAAAGGGTGCGTGGAGCATCGGATGCAGTGGCGCGGCGCAGCCAGCTAAAGGAACCCACCGAACCTGAAAATGGTTCAGGATAGGAGCGATGAACGTCTTGCGAACCGGATTGTTGTTGGCGGCGATCGGCGCATTGGCCGTGTCGATCGGCGCCTATTTCTTCGGCCTGAATGGGGCGATCATTGGCCTCGGATTGGCGCTGGCCTTCCAAGCCTATGCCTACTTCAATGGGCACAAGATGGCGCTCCGCTACGCCCACGCCCAGCCGCTGCCGCCGAATGCGATTCCCTGGCTGACCGCGGCAAACGCTCAACTTTCTCAGCGAGCTGGGATCACCCCGCCGACCCTCTACCTTTCTCCCGATCCGCAGCCCAACGCCTTTGCGGCAGGAAGAAATCCGGAGGTGGCGGTCGTTTGCTTCAATCAGGGTCTGTTGAATGCCATGTCGGAGCGAGAGGTCATCGCGGTGCTTGCGCACGAAATCGCACACATCAAGAACCGCGATTCCCTCACCATGACCATCACCGCCGCGATGGCGTCGTTCATCACGATGCTGGCCCAACTGGCCTATTTCCTTCCGCTCGGCGGCGACAACGAGCGGAACCCGCTGGTCGACCTGCTGGTGTTTTTGGTTGCGCCGATCGCCGCGCTCATGCTCCAGATGGGGGTGAGCCGAACCCGCGAATACGCTGCCGACCGGACCGCGGCCGAACTCATGGGCGACGCGCGGCCGATGCAGGATGCGCTGGTGCGATTGGAGGCGGCGGTGAAGCGGGTGCCCTCGCCGACGGCCCAGCCCGCCATGGAGCCGATGTACATTGCCAGTCCCTTCACGAAGGGCGGCTTAGCGGCGCTGTTCAGCACTCACCCGTCGATCGAGTCCCGGGTCCGCGCTCTGGAAGGGTTCCGCGCTTAAGCCGCGGCGGACTATCGGGGGTGAAGCCGCCAGTTTGCAGACATCGCCGAGTCCGGCAACACCTCCAACGCAGCGCGTCCCCGGCAAGATCAAGTCCTTCTCTGATTTCTCAGGAACTCGATCGGCGCCACGCTCGGCAGGGGATCGAGGACCGTGGGAAGCTCGGAAAGCGGTCGGTGGGAGCCAGGCGCCTCGTGAAGCGGGCGAATATCAAGTCGCGCCACCTTGACCCCCAAGTCGTATTCGCCCACAGCAGCGTGAAGGAGCAAGTGCGTCTTGCTGATCAGCGGCGCATCGCGCGGGGAGTGAGTGATCCCTTCGACATAGACCTGTAGGTCGACCTGGCGTCCATTCGGTTGGGAAACGAACCGCACCTGATCCGAAGTGAGGCCAACCCCCTCAATGACGGCATTCAACGTTTGCGTCGGCTGCCGTTGGCAAAAGGCGACGACTTTTAATCGTTGGAGGGGTGGCGCCGCGTGGACCAGGCGCAACACGTCGCCAAATCTCGAGGGATCGCCCCCGGCGCCGATCTCAAGGTACCCGCCACCCAGCTGGAACGCCACATGAGACCGAACGTTCTTGAACTCGTCCAGAAAGCGTTCGATGGTGCTCGCATGGGGCTGCTCGGCAGCCAGCTCGTTCTCGTGCTCCGCGACCCATGCCCAAAACTTCTCGACGGGTGTCCTTTTGTCGAAAAGGTTCTTGAGAAACGCCATCGTCTTGTTCCGTGGGTGACCAAGCATAGATGGAAGCTGTGGCCCGAAGTCAAGCGAAGGAGTCCCTGAGCCTGGTTGTTGAGCTTGTTCGGGCACAGCGCACTCACCTATGCCGCAGCGCGATGTCCTGGCCCAGGTGAGCACGAGCCACATTATCGCGTCGGGAATCGACCCGGCAGCTGTTGTCCCCATCACGGATGGAGTTGGACATCGATGTGGGCGGTTTCGTCACTGAATCGTCCAATATCCTCTTGGAATGACCTTTGCGTTCACGTCAGAGGTGTGGTACTGGCGTGGGCCGGCGCCTTGGTACTTCCTGCGCGTTCCCGAGGAGATCTCGCGTGATATCAAGGCCGTCGAGTCCCTGGTGACCTATGGCTGGGGCATGATTCCCGTGAACGCGCACATCGGCGGATCTTCTTGGTACACCGCCCTCTGGCCCAAGGATGGTCAGTACATCTTGCCGCTGAGAACCGACATCCGCCGGGCTGAGGGGATCGGAGACGGCGACACGGTCTTTGCGCGGCTCGACGTCATCATGGACGCCCGCGAGAGCCAAGGGCCTTGAGCGAATGTTAGGCGAGTTTCTGGCCATCGTTGCTGATCACGGGAGGCATGGTCATTGCTTCTGATGGGTTTCGGGACGAAACAATGCTGAAGTCAGGGTCCACTAAACGCATGAGTCGCTTTGGCTGGACCCGCTCCTCTCGCCGTCAGAGCCGCATGGGCTGGGACAAAGGTGCTATGATTCGCGTCACGCGCTGGCGAATCGCGGCCAAACGTGGGCGATTTTCGCTCGGTGGTTTACAATAAAGATTCGTTTGGCGGAGCGAGCCGGGTCGAAGCGGTCTCGTTCCCGAGGGCATATCAGGGTTTAGGAGTCGAAGATATATGGCAGTTCCGCGCTTACCGATGGAGCAGTTCCTGGTTCAAAAGGGCTACCTCAAAGCAGAACAACTCGCGGACGCACAAAAGGTTCAACAGCAGACGAAGAAGGAATTGGGTCGGGTCCTGGTGGACTTGGGCATGGTGGGCGAGCGCGAGGTCATCGAGGCCAAGGCTCAAGAAGCTGGAATTCCCTTCGTGAACCTTGACAGCATCAACATTGAAAGCAGCGCGCTCAACATCGTGCCGGAGCGCATCGCCAAGGCGCACAACGTGATCCCCGTCCGCAAGCAGGACAACACGCTGTATTTGGCCATGGCCGACACCATCAACATCGAGGCGCAGGACCAGGTTCGCATGGCCTCAGGCTGCCGCGTCGTTCCGGTGCTTGCCGTGCCGGGTGCGATCGAAGATGCCATCCGAAAGTATTACTCGGGCAGCGCTACCAACGGCGAAGCGGCCGCGACCGCACCGGGTTCGGCCAAACCGACGCAGGTCCAAGTGCCGACGGGCTCCAGCATGGAAGCGATTCGCATGCTGACGGCCCAAGCGGGCGCGGGTCGAAAGGCCTCGGATGAGGAGGTCGACGCCGAAGCCGACGCCGAAAAGATGGCCGAGCAGGCGCCCATCATCAAGTTGGCGAACGCCCTCATCCAGCAAGCGATCTTCGACCGAGCGAGCGACATTCACGTCGAGCCACAAGGTCGCGGCCTTCGCATTCGGTACCGCATCGACGGTGTTTTGACCGAGGCGATGAATATTCCGAAGAACCTTCAGCCGCCTCTGATCAGCCGCTTCAAGATCATGGCAGACATGAACATCGCCGAGCGCCGCGTGCCTCAGGACGGTCGTATCGAGGTTCGCAACCAGGGTAAGGACTACGACTTGCGCGTGAGCTCGATTCCGACGCCGTTTGGCGAGAAGATCGTCATGCGTATTCTCGACAAGTCCAGCATCATGATCGGTCTGGGCAAGCTCGGTTTCACGGAGGAGGTTCAGTTGCGTGTCGAAGAGCTGACGTCTCAGCCGAACGGGCTCTTCCTTTCCACGGGTCCCACGGGTTCGGGCAAGACGACGACGCAGTATTCCGTTCTTCACCGGCTGAACTCGATCGAAACCAACATCCTCACGGTCGAGGACCCGATCGAGTACCAGCTCCCCGGCATTTCGCAGGTCCAAGTCAACCGCAAAGCGGGCCTCAGCTTTGCCACCGCGCTACGCTCCTTCTTGCGTCAAGACCCCGACATCATCATGGTCGGAGAAATGCGCGACTTGGAAACGGCCGAAATCGCCATTGAAGCCTCGCTGACGGGCCACTTGGTCCTTTCGACCCTTCACACGAACGACGCGCCGTCCGCCACGATCCGTATGATGGACATGGGCGTCGAGCCCTACTTGATTTCGGCGACGCTGATTGGCGTCATGGCCCAACGACTTGGCCGCCGCATCGACAACGACAACAAAGAGCCGTACACGGTGAAGGCGATCGACCTTCGCCGCTTTGGCTTCCAGGTCACGGACCCCGATGAAGAGGTCACCCTCTATCGCGGAATTCCCGCCGAGTCCAACCGAATGACCGGATACCGCGGCCGAATCGGCTTCTACGAACTCATGGTGATGAACGCCGAGATCGCCGAACTCGTTGTCCGCCGCGCCCCGATTGCCGACCTCAAAGAGGCTGCCAAAGCAAACGGCATGAAGGAACTTCGTGAAGACGGCCTGGTTAAGGTATTGGCAGGCGTCACGGACCCCAAAGAAGTCATGCGCGTGGTCTTCACGGCTGGTTTCTAAGTCAAGTTCAGGAACACCAAAGAAGAGGATGCAACAGAATCAACCCCCCTATCAGTCGCCCGGCGCGCCGCCGATCCGTTCGCAAATGAACAATCCGTTCGCGCCGAACGTTGAGCCGGACCCTCAGGCGGAGGAGAAGAAAGGTCCTCCGGCCGAGCTCGAGGACGCGCATATTGACGAGCTGCTTCATATCGTTGTCGACAAGAACTGCTCCGACTTGCACCTCTGCACGGACTCGCCTCCGGTGATTCGTGAAGACGGGGCCCTCAAACGACTTCACTACGTGGATTTCACGCCACAGGTACTGCAGCGCATGCTCTATGAGATCATCTCGGACGAGCAGATTCACCGGTTTGAGACGACGCTCGAGTTGGACTTTTCCTATTCGCTTCCGCGTCGCGCCCGCTTCCGTGTGAACATGTACCGGGACCGCGGCTCGGTGGCGGCGGCCTTCCGACTGATCGCGAACAAGATTCCAACCGTCGAGGAATTGAACCTGCCGCCCTTCCTCAATACGATCACGGAGAAGCCTCGCGGCTTGGTGCTGGTGACGGGACCTACGGGTTCCGGTAAGTCGACGTCGCTGGCCGCGATGATCAACTACATCAACATGAACCGCTCGGTCCACATCATTACGATTGAGGACCCGATCGAGTATCTGCACGTTCACAAGAAGTCCGTGATCAACCAGCGCGAGCTGGGCTCCGACACGAAGTCGTTCTCGAACGCGCTGCGCGCCTGTCTTCGTGAAGACCCGGACGTCCTGCTTGTCGGTGAAATGCGCGACACCGAGACGATCGCCCTTGCGATCACCGCGGCGGAAACCGGTCACTTGGTCTTTGCCACGCTGCACACGAACAACGCGGCAGAGTCGGTTGACCGTATCATCGACGTCTTCCCGCCGGGTCAGCAGGAACAGATCCGCGTTCAGCTATCGAACAACCTGGTTGCCATCATCTCGCAGCAGCTGCTGCCGCGAGCCAACGGCAAGGGTCGCGTCCCCGCGAATGAGATCATGATTGCGTCCTCGGCCATTCGCAACCTGATCCGCGAAGGGAAGACCCACCAGATCCCATCCATGATTCAAACGAGTGCCAACATCGGCATGCTGTCGATGGACCAGTGCCTGCGCGACCTTTACATGAAGGGCATCGTGACGCTGGAAGAAGTCATGTCTCGCGCTGGCAACCAGGACGAGTTGCGCAAGATGATTGCGACATCGACCCTGCCGGGCACCGGACCGGGAGGACAGAACGCACCTCCCTCGGGACGCCGGTAGACGGAATCCGCAGAAAGACTTGGCAAGTTAGGACTATTGGATGTAAGATGAACGAGCGCGGAATGTCGCGTTCAATCCCGAGGATACGCAATGCCCGTTTATAGCTACACGTTCCGAGACAATTCGGGTGGCCTCCAAAAAGGCACCGCTGAGGCGGACAACGAAGAGGTCCTCCGCAAGCGTTTCGAAGAACAGGGATTCGTCGTGACGGAAGTCACGATGATCCGCGCCAAGGGAACGCGTCAGCGCTCCTACGGCAAAGTCAAGCTGGGCAATCTGGCGGTTTTCTGTCGGCAGTTTTCGACGATGGTCGACGCGGGCGTTTCGCTCGTTCGATGTCTGGACGTTCTGAGCATCCAGACGCAGGATCCCAAGCTCAGAAAGATCCTGATCGACGTCGGACAGCGGGTGGAAAGCGGTGAAAGCCTGTCTAAAGCGATGTCGCGGCATCCGCGCACGTTCTCGAACCTCTTTATCGGCTTGGTACGCGCCGGTGAGATCGGCGGCGTTCTGGAGGAATCCCTCCAGCGTCTTGCCCAGTTCCTTGAAAAGGACGTTGAGCTGCGTCGCAAGATCAAGTCGGCGTTGACCTATCCGGTTTTGGTCTTAATCTTGGCCATCGGCATCGTCACCTTCTTGATCGCGTGGTTTGTGCCGCAATGGCAGGCGATCTTGGCCGACCTGCTCGGCCCCAACGCCGAACTGCCAGCGCCGACCCAGTTCCTGGTGGACCTCTCGAATCTATTCACAAAGAACTGGCACATCCTGGTGATCTCGATCGTCTCGATCGTCGTCGCCTACAAGCTCTTCGTCAGCACGCGATTCGGGCGGCGGACGGCTGACCGTGTCAAGCTGAAGATTCCCGTCTTTGGCAAGTTGCACCACAAGGTCTGCATGGCGCGCTTCTCCCGAACGATGGGCACGCTGCTCACTTCGGGCGTTCCGATTTTGCAGGCCATGGAGACGGTTTCCGGAACGGTAGGCAACACCATCATGGCGGACGCCGTGCTGGAAGCTCGCGCCCGCATCCGAGAAGGCGACCGGATCGGCGACCCGCTGGAGGCTTCGCGGCTCTTCCCGCCCATGGTCGTCCATATGATCGGCGTTGGCGAGGAATCCGGATCGCTGGACTTCATGCTTCAGAAGATCGCGGACTTCTATGAGTCAGAGGTCGAGGCCACGCTTGCCTCGCTGACGGCCGCCTTGGAACCGATCATGATCGTCGGTCTGGGCTTCATCGTCGGCTTCATCGTCATCTCGCTCTTCTTGCCGCTGGTTGACGTCATCTCCAAGCTTTCGGGCGGCGACTTGGGCGACGACGGCATGAGTTAGGCGTTTTTGCACCCAGGGGAAGGAACGGGCTCCGACCGAAATGGCGGGGCCCACTTTTTTTGATGTGAACGGCTCGGTCGGCAAGATCACGCCGCCGGGCGGTAGAACTCAGGCGCAATGATTCCTCTGCCGGAATGGTCCTGGTTCTTGGGGTTTTGGTTTGGGACCGTCATCGGCAGTTTCCTGAATGTGGTCATTTACCGCGTGCCGCGCGGGCTCTCGCTCTCCAAGCCTGCGAACAGCTTCTGCCCGAAGTGCAAGCACCCTCTCAAGACCGCCGACCTTGTGCCGCTTGTCAGCTACCTGGTGCTGGGACGCAAGTGCCGATATTGCCATGAGCCGGTTTCGGCCCGATACTTCGCGGTGGAGTTCCTGACCGGCGTCGTTTGGGCGGGGATTTGGTGGCAGTACCTCTTGGTCCAGCAGGAACCGGCGAAGATGCTCGCCTACGCAGCGGCCGCCTCGTGCCTGATCGCGATCATTTTTATTGACTGGGAGCTGTACATCATCCCGGACCAGATCAACGCCGTCTTGTGGCTGATCGGGATGCTGTACTCGGGCTGGCTGATCTACCAAAACTCGCCTGGGGCCTGGACCTGGGGCATGCCGAGCGGCGTCGCGGGGTGGATCGTCGGGGTGGGCCTGATCTGGGGCATCGCCTTCCTGGGCCTGGTGGCCTTTCGAAAGGACGCCATGGGGCACGGCGATATCAAGATGGCGCGTGGCATCGGCGCCGTGCTGTTCCCGGCCCTGACCGTCATGAGTGTGGGGCTTGCGGTGGTGGTGGGCGCCGTGCTCGGCGTCGTTCAGATCCTGCTCCGCGGCAAGCCAACGGAACCGGAGGGCAACGAGTCGGAGGAGGAGGGCGAAGAGATGCCGCCGGAGACGATTGGGTCGCTGGTCCGATGCGGTTTGGGCTACCTGCTTTTGATCGACGTCATCGGTCTGCTCTTCCCCAAGGTTTACAAGGCGTGGTTCGGGGAAGACCCCTATGCCATTGAAGAGGATTTGGAGACCTTTGAGGTAGAACGCACGATGATTCCGTTCGGGCCTTACCTGGCTTTGGGCGCAATCATCGCCGCCGTCTTCCATGGGCCGATCTTCGAGTGGTTCGAAGCCTATCAGCAGTGGGCCGGCATGCGATAGGGAGAATCCGGGAACCGTCTGGGGGAAGGCGCAGTCTACGGATTAGATGAAGGTTCGGAGAGGGAGCATGTCACTTCGATACAAAGGCTTCACGTTAATCGAATTGCTGACCGTTATCGCGATCATCAGCATCTTGGCCGCAATCATTTTTCCGGTTTACGCTAGGGCGAAAGACTCGGCCTACCGCGGTTCGGACATTTCCAATATGAATGCGCTGCGTACGGCACTTCAGCTCTACAAAGCGGATCAAGGCGATTTCCCGCCGGCATTGCTGGGCTATGTGACGCTGTACACGACCGGGCCCAACATGGGTGACGTCATTCCGGCGGAGCAGCTGGTCGGAGCGCTCTATCCGAAGCGCGTGGAGTCGCTGAACGTGTTCCGGCCGTCGTATGACCGCGAGTCCGGTCGCAGCATCTCAGGACTTTCGGGCATCACCGCGGCCGTCTGGCCGAACCAGGACCCGCGGGCTCTTGGATCGGCGCCGATTGTCGACACCAACGGTGACGGCACCATTAACGCTGCGGACGATCAAGACCCGTGCGCTCGTCAGGCCTACGGTCCGACCACCCAGGTGTTGCGTCCTGACCCGGCGAATCCCGGAAGCTTTATCCCCGCGCAGTACTACCGAATCAGCGGCTATGATCTCGCGCCCGACCGTGACCAAAGCAACGGGAACGACATTCTTGCCATCCGCTACACGCGGTTTTGGACTGGCTTCGGCATCGGCACGGGCGGCGCCTGCGGCAGCGGCGGAAGCATCGAAGACGATCCGCGGCAGCTGGGCTACAACGACCCGCCCGAGACCACTCTGATTACGTGGAACAGCTGGTTCCGCGATGAGTTCGGTCCTGGCGGCGTGCCGTCGCTGACCAAGCGAGACGTCGCGCTGTTCCTTGGCGGCAACGCCCGCACCTATTCGTCCCGAGAGCTGTTCGAGCGCTCGTGGCGCGCCATGCCGTAAGGGAGCAAGGCGGGAACCTCTTTGGAGTACCGAATGGCTGAACGCAAGCGCATTTACGGAACAACGCTGGTCGAGCTGCTGGTCGTCATCGTGATCTTCCTCGTGGGGATCCTCGCGGTCGTGCAGATCTTCCCAGGTGGTTTCAAGGTCCTGTCGAACACGCGCAATATCGCGGTCGCACAAGCGCTGGCGCGAGACGAGATCGAACGGATCAAGTCGCGCCCCGACCAGCTTCCCGAACAGATCCTGCCGGTGCGCTATGTGTTCAACGGCAGTTCATTCGCCATCCTGGCCGACCCGAACCGCTCTCCGGGCGACCTTGGACCGGTGGGTGTCGAACTCACGGAGAACGGGGATCTGATCGACGCCGGTGGCGACTCGCTCGGTCCATGGCCCTACTTCGTGTCGTCGAACGTCATGCGGCGGGTCATCGGCGAGGGTCAAGTGATCCCGTCGCCGTCAAACGTCGGCGTTACCGGAGTGGGCGAGTTTGGCAGCCTGATGAGTCTGCAGTTCGCTCCGGTCGTATTCAATCCGCTCTTCGAATCCCTTTTCCAGGTCTATGGCAACGACATGGACCTGCGCCTCGGCGTCCCGTTTCGCGTGCGCGACTGGATCTACTACCTTGACAGTTGGGACTCGAGTGAGGCCGTCCTCTATTTTCCGCGCAGCACGACCCAGTTTCGCTCGTATCGCGTGAGCCTCGTCGTTTACGTGAACCTGGGGGGGACGATCACCTCTCGCGAGTTCACGGACCTCGTCGTCGACGTGCCACCGGACCTTTCGGGTGGCCACCTCGCGGTACTCGTTTCGGACTTGACGACCCTTGGTGGCGGCGAAAGCCTCGTCGCGGTGGACGGCGACTCGATTCGCGTGGCGCGACGCTTCGAGCCATTGGCCCTGACCGATACATTTGATCCAACGAATCCCTACCAGTACAAAGTTTTGAACTCTCAGTTAGGGCAGGTACTGCTGAACCCGGCAGGCTACAACTATCGCGAGCGACGCGGCAATCGCACCTTGCCTCTCGTGGCTCGGGCCAGCTACGACGTCTATGACTGGCGGATCCTTCGACAGGAGTTCCGCGTGACGCGCAGCGTGCCCCCTACACAGAAGCTCTCGGTGGCGCCGCTGATGGTCAGCGGCAATGCGGGTCCAGACGGTCGCACCTTCGAGGGCATGAACATCATTCTCGACCCAGCAATCGGCACCGTCAATCCCGATTTCATCTTGCTCGACATGGAGACGGGGGGCATCTACCTGTACAACACGGATGCCCAGGTCAACCCGCTGCTCAGCGCCTACCGGCTGGATAAGTCGAATGGCATTCTGATGTTCAACGACCTGGACAACGACCCCAGCAATGGGATCCAGGCGCGACTGGCGATTCAAACCGCGTCAGGTGTTGTCATCCAGGTGGTCGACGTGGCCGATCGGCCCGTGCGTGCGCTGTACATGGCGCGAGATCAGTGGAGCGTTCAGGCGACGAAGGCGGCCACCAACTACACCGCGTCGTACGGCCTCCCCGGTTCGGCCCAGTATTACGTCGGAACTTCCGCCGCTGCGGCCGGTCTCCCGCCCCTATCCGGGTCCGAGTCGCCGACACGCATCTATTTCCCGCGGATGGACGGTGGTCAAAAGGTGGTCATCGGTGAGGTGTGGTATCGCGATGACAACAACAACGTCTACCAGCTTCGGGATCAGGATTTCGCGGTTCAGACATCGCCGACCGACCCCGTCTTTGGTCTGCCGTATGTTGACATCACCAGTGTTGCTCCCGATGCCCTGGCCTTTGACTTCAGTCGCGGCTATGCGGTCCGCCGAGTGCGGGGCGCGGCGCTTCAGGTGCGCGTGCTCTGGAACCCGAACTACTTCACTCTGGGCGCCGACCCGCAGCAAAACATCCAGCGCCTGGAGCTATGGGGGCAGGGCTGGCGGCGGTCGTCGACCGAAACCTATCTCCAAAAGGGAGACATGCGATGATACGGAACCGAGCTTCGGCTTTTACGCTGGTTGAACTGCTGACGGTCATCGCCATTACGGCGATCCTGATGACTCTGATCGTTTTGCCACTCGGCCAAAGCTTCAATCTCTCGCGAGCCGGCCAAGGGTTCGCCGATGCGCAAGAGCGCGGTCGGCAGCTGACCCAGCGCCTCGCTCGGGACATTTCCAATGCGGCCGCCGTACGCGACAACGCAGGCGTGCGAGGCCAAGTCGCCGTCCGCGTTCCCGCGCGGCCGCCCTCAGCGGGCGGCCCTGGCGGAACTGTGGAAAGCCTGCTTGATTTCGCCAAGCTGGACCTCGTCCTCCCCGCGGAAGGCGATCCGTCGGCGATTCGCAACGGCGCCTACATCAATCCGGCGACGGGCAAGGCAGACCCGACGCTCCGCGCCCCGAAAGGTCAAATCGTTCTCCCCGTAGCGCCAGGCGCGACCCTGCGACGCTACTGGATCGGCCTGCGCCAGCCACTGAACCCAGCCGGCAGTGCCAACCAGCCCTATAACAACCCGTATGACGGACTCCTGATGGAGCGAAACGGCCAACGCGACAACCTGTTTGTCCTCTACGCGGCCGAAGTTCAGCCCTATGTGTTCTCGGGTGGGCAATGGCAAGTCAACACCGATTTCTTTGACACCGACACGGTGGACGGCAACCCGCTCGGGCCGATCATCTTGGACGACCCGTGGTTCTTCGTGATTCGCGAAGCCGATACACTCAGTCCCGGCGGCGCCGATACCGGGGACGCGCTGACGCGCAAGATCCGCCGCATTCAGAATTGGAAGTCTCGGGCGACGATCGTGACCGAGGACTCGCGCTACGACGCGATCTTCCCGATCTACGACAAGAACACGCGAACGGTCGTCTACGACAACCTAACCCCTCGACTGATCTCGCTCTTCGCGTTCCGTCCCAGCCGCATCGGCTCGGAAACGGCGCGGGGAACGGATCCGCTCGGGGTCGCACAGGCCGGCACCACCGAAGACCGCGAGACGGGCGCCGAAGTCTTCCAAACCCTGTATGGCGCGTGGTCGAGCGCGATCGTCCGCGGCTTCCCGTCGAACTTCGGCTCATGGGCGCCGCATCCGGTCGGTGCTCCGTACCTGGTGGCGCGTCCGGTTGGCGGCGTCGACCCGGGCATGATGATCTTTGGCTTCGACCCCAGCGGCGGCGGCACCGACACCAGCGCCGGGGTCGAGCTGTTCAACATCTCGGCCTACCAAGACCTGGTGGCGGCGGGCGCAAACTACCCCTTCAGCGCGGCTCTCCGGCCGGGGATCACGATTCCTGAAGCGCGCGCAGCGTTCATTCCGTTTACGCTGGACACCAACGCGGGCAAGATCGTGGCCAGCTTCGGCATCGACGAGGTCGGGACGGCGGCCCCAACCATTCCGGGTGCGCCAAATATCCCGTTCGTGAACACGGGGTCGTTTGTCAGCGCGGTCAGCGCGCCAGCGCTCCCAGGAACGTTTGCCGACTACGAGACGATCAACGATCGCTTCAACAAGCTGTGGCAGGACCGTCCCGAGTACCGCAACTTCATCAGTCGCTACATCGACCTTCGGGTGACGCAGGGGCGGCATGACGCGCTAGCCGGGAACACGACATTTGGGCCGCTCCACCCGACATTCGGATTTGGCCGCGCCAGCATCGTGCCAGAGAGCGAGGTCGTGATTGGCCCCGATCAGAACCCTGGCCCGAACTATGGCAACCCGGTGCGCTACGTGCGAACGTCGTTCAAGCCGGGGCGCAACCAGTATCGCATCAACTATGGTCCCCAGAACCAGCCGCGCAACATTGCCGGCGCCGTGGACTATGGGGTGCTCGGGCTGAATCCGGCCGACATGGTCGGCTTCGACCCCAACACCTACAACGGCAACAACCTGGTCTCGGCCGTGATTCAGCCGCGCTTTATGCCGGGCTATCTGGAGTTGAACTCCGACCCGAATGAACCGCTTCCGCCCGGGAACATCCAGGTGTCCTATCGCTTCCAATTCACCAAGGCGAATGATGCGTTTGCGGTGGATTACGACACCCGGCAACTGATCGACGTGCTTTTGACAATACGGAACTACCCGCAATCGACCGTCCCGAATCCGCAAATGGTGACGCTGCAGTCATCGGCCTTCGTGCGGAACTTCGTGAGGTAAGGACCCGATGAGAGAAGGAACCATTACAGCGAACTCGACCAAACGCGGCGGTCAAACGCTGATCATCGCGCTCATTATCATGGGCGTCCTGCTCATCGTCGGCTTCTACTTTGCCGGCGTTCTGAACCGGAATATCTTCCAGGCCTCGCGCGCTGGACAGCGGTCATTGGCCCAGGACTTGGCCGAAGCGGGCATTCGCTACGCGCACTACCAGCTCCAGCACTCGGCGCTGGGCGCGGACTGGCGGCCCAATCCGGAACTATTCTATGACCCGAACGTCGCGGCCGTGTCGAGCGATCCGGACCTGATTTATCTGCGTCCGGCGACTTACTCCTCGCCGGGCAACTTCTTTGGATGCCGCGCGGACGGCGATCCTGTGCCAGACCTGGGCGGTCCCGACTGCCTTGGACCCTACACCCGGGTGAACTTCGCCAATGGCCGCGCTCTCGTACGAGTGCGCTACGGCCCCGGCGACCCGAACGTTCTGCTCAATCAGCCGGCCGACGGTCCAAATGTTGACCCGCTCCAGAACCCCGTGGGCAACTTTGCCCAGCCTGGCAAGGCCCGAGCCAACCTCATTATCGAGAGCATCGGTCGCCCCGGGCGGATCAGTGCCAACGACCCGACGACGATCCCGCAAACGTCCGGCGTGGCAGCGCGGTCCGTTCAGTATTCGGGCTTCGGGACGGATGGCGCGGAAATGCGAAACAGCTTTGCCCAAATGCGAGCACGGGAAGTCGGCATCGCGACCTCTCGACGGCTACAAGCCCTCGTTCCTCTGGGCTTGACGGACACCTCGCGCTTCATTACCAACAAGGACCGCTCGACGCGTCCAGCGGACATCGGCATTCCGGATGAGTTGGGTGCTGTCTACAACGGCAATCCCGTACGACCGCCCCTCGTGATGGGTGGGGAAGCGATTCCGGCACCGGGCGGCGCGGCCATCCGCGGGTTCGGGTCCTTGCGTTCCAACGCGGACGTTCGGCTCCACGGCTTGAACCTTGTGTCGCTCAACCGAACCTTCGGCGATGCCTGGAACATCAACGGCATCTTGGCCGGGGAAAACGCGAACGCCGTCCTTTCGGTCACCCGGTTTGAAGGGACCAACGCCTTGGGCGATGTGCTCGAGGTTTCCAACAATCAAGGATTTTTGAACGGCGCGCCGGTACCTTTCCGGCTTGACAGCCGCAACCCGAACTACACAACGTTCGGTGGGTTGCTCCGCGACGGGATCAACGCCGTCGACAGCGATGGCCACCCGCGATACGTGGGCTATCTGGAGCCCCCGCTGATCGACCGGCCCGATCCGACTTCGGGGCGGACCCGCTACTTTGAAATCACCCGCAACTCGGGCATTCTGGGCCCGGCCGGCAACACGGGCCGCTTTGGCCACGGCGAGGGCGTCTATGTGGACAACTCGGCCGACCGTCAGATGCGCTCGACCGCCGAGGACCGCGAGGACCTTGGCACGGCCGAGAGCCTGATCTACGACTGGCTCAACCCGAACAACGTGGTGGTGCAGCGTTCGGGCTGGGATGGTCCGTTCTATGTGCCGACCGGCGCATACCTGACCCTCAATGCGGACGGCTTCACGATCGTGCGCGACGGTCAATACGACAGTTCAGGTCGGCAGCGAACGTGGCGTCGCCCCAATGGCGCCCAGACCGGCTCGCAGCTCAATCGCTTCCGCATCGGCCCTGGCCCCAACGGCAGGCCCTATATCGTCAATAGCTTCACGGACGGCATCGGCGACATCAATGCCCCCACCGTCGATTACAGCCTGGGCCAGCCGTTCAACGGCGTGATCATGTTCGAAGGCAATGTCCGGGTTCGCGGCGTGATACCGACCGACCAGCAGATCACGGTGGTGTCCAATGCGACCATCTATATCGATGGCAGCATCACGAAGGGAGTGGTCGATCCGAACTCTGGCGCAGTGCTCACGCGCCCAAGCCGCTCCATGCTGATGCTGATGGCCAAGGACTTTGTGGCGGTCAATCCGACGCAGTTCTTTGGCGTTCCGCCAGGGGCGCCGCGAACCGGTCGCCAACAAGACCCGAATCCCTTTAGCCCCAACCCGCTCTCCATGGGCTCGGACATCGGCGGTTTGGGATTTGTCACGGAAATGCTGCTGGATCGCCAAGCGCTCGGGGCGGATGGGCTGAATCCCTCCACGTGGTCACCCTTTGCGGGTGGCTATCGCTCGGCGGCGCCCGGCGGGGGCTCCGGCGATCCGCTGAATGTTGATCTCTTGCTCAGCCATGCGGCGGACGGCCTGACGCGATCAAACATCGCGATGGACGTCAACTTCGGTCTGGGGACACGGCCAAACTACCTCTTCCCGCTGACGGTGACCAATGCGGCCACCGACATTCTTCCGCCGAACTACGTGACACCCGGCTACACCGCTCAAGGCTACGCGCCGGTGTACTCGCTGGGCCGCTTTGCCTCCCAGATCGCCCCGCGCTTCGAGTCGATCGGGTTCTCGATGTTTGGATTCGGCGAGGTCACGAACGTCGGCCCCAACACGTACCAGATGAGCAGCAACTGGCCCAATGGCCAGTACGCGTTCATCGGGCAAGAGCGCACGAACTTCGGCATCCGGCCCACGCAACTCGGCTTCAACCCGCCGGGGCAGTACCTGCTCGCGCGAGCCGCGCTGATGCCGCATGACGTGCGGATCGAAGCGTCCGTATACGCCCAGGAAGGTTCCTTCTTTGTCATCCCCGGCAACTGGGTCAACTGGAACCCGAATGACACTCGCGCTGCCTGGCTGGCTTCGGGGCTCGACAACGACACCCGCAACGCCATTCGTTACCAGAACTACGGCGCGCTTCCAAGCTATCCGTTTTTTGGCGAGCCGGTTGACGTGCGGATCACGCTCCTGGGATCGGTCAGCGAGAATCTGCCGCCACCGATGAGCCAGCAGACCGAATGGCTGAAAAAGTGGGGTTGGATTCCTGGCGTGCTTGGCGCAACGGGGCGGATCATTCCGGCTCAGCATGTCCCCGCCGGCTATGACCTCTTTGCCTTTGGCTACGCGCCCAACCTGTACATCACCTACGATCCCGCTCTTGCCACGGCACGGGCTGTCGGCTTTGGCGATGACGCGAACAACCCGTACATCCGGACCGACGCCTTTGGGCGGGCGCTCCCGCCGCTGCCCCGGTTGCCGGTCAGCCCGTCGCTGACGTACTTCGGCGAGGTCAACCCATGAAGTTCAGTCACAGTGCTCTTTCGATCATGACGGTGGCGCTGGGCGCCATGGCGCTTGCCCAGCCCACGCCGATGGCCCAGCGGACGCAAACCGTGAACGCAGGCATCGTGCTCTTGGAGTCCGATGCCAATGGGTCGGCGCTGCGCAATCGCGCGCCGCACATGCTTTATCAGCTGGATTCCGCCCGGGCTCTCAAACCCGCCGGGTTGACGTTCACCAATCCCTATGGCCCGACACGGGTGAACCAGGCGATTTTCGACCGCTGGAACGCCAATGGCGGCTCGCTCCCGATTGGCACGCGGATTGGCAAGAACCACGCGCCCTATTGGGAAGTCATTCTCGCCCTGATCAGCGACGAGCAGATAGCCAA
The DNA here is from genome assembly GCA_046292875.1 of Fimbriimonadaceae bacterium. Lineage (GTDB taxonomy): Bacteria > Armatimonadota > Fimbriimonadia > Fimbriimonadales > Fimbriimonadaceae > JBKBQD01. The sequence continues at coordinate 13,430 of JBKBQD010000002.1, read as the reverse complement.
CTACGACTTGCTGCTCATTCCGGCACACGGCGCGCTCAGCCTCAACCCGTTCGAGCGCGAGAAGCTCCGACGCTTTGTGGACAAGGGCGGCGTCCTTTGGATCGACCATCGCCAGGGTTCGACGATCGACCAAATCAACCCGGCGCCGTACGGCTATGGATTGACGACGGGGCCGTCGGGCACGCCTTCGGGCGCGGACTTTGGCGCGCCCGTCCTGAGTTACCCGTTTGCGGTGAGCGAGGGCGACCTCCAAGCGATGCAATTTGGAGCCTCTGGCACGCCGCGGGCGATTGATACGCTCGGCGGGCAGGGCAACTTGGCGCAACTGTTTGCGACGATCCCAAGCGGCTATTCCAAGTACACCCCCATCGCAGGGGACAACGTCGGTGTGTTTCTCGCCGTGGCGCCGCTCGGATCGGGCCAGATCGTGGTCACGACCCGCGGCATCCACCGAACGCTCGGTCGCGTGGTTCAAAACAACGGCTACAACAACAACCTCGGCTTCGAGGCTTTGCCGATCAATACGGACCGGACCTTCGACGCCGCGGCACGCATGGCTTACAACGTGGCCGCCCTGTCGTCTGGCTTTGCCACCACCGGACAAAGTTCCCGACGCACCAGCGCGACTCCCGTCGACGTGACCGCCCCGCTGCTCAATATTTTCTCGGCGCGAGCCGCCGATTTTGCGGCGGAGCCCAACACCGGACCGCTGGGAAGCGTCAACTTTACGCCGGGCCCGAACGTCTCCACTCAACCCGCGCTGTACAAGGGGCTCATGGTGGTCAGCACGTTCAACCGCGTGCTCGTCTTTGACTCCAATCCGCGCCAAGATCTCGACGGCGACGGCAACCCCGACGACGGGGTGATCGACCTTTCGATCGGCGCGAATCGCGACTTGATTTGGGCCAGCGCCCCGCTGAACGGGCCGATTTCGCCCCCAACTTGCATTGAAGTGCCGGATGCCGTCGGGTTTGCCCGCGACCAAATCCTGGTCGTGGATGCGAGCGGCACGCTCCATAGTTTTGCCGCCTTCCAGATCGACACGTCGACCGGCACGATTCCTCGCGATCCGGCCCAGATGCTGAATGTGACGGCGACCGCGCTGCCGAACGGCCGCGGCGGCTATACCGTCGCGGCGACCACAAGAGGCGCGGCGCCCGAAGCGGGGTCCGGCCGAGGACCCTATGCCCCGGCCTATCACGAGGGGCTGGTTCTGCTGGGCGACTCGCAGACCACCGGGCTAAATGAGCGCGGTCGCGTCTGGGTCGTCGATCCCTCGCGGGGCCAGCGCCAAAACACAGGTCAATCCGACTGGTACTTTGGCGGATCGGCCTTGCCCACCATGGACGCGGTGGGCGGCCCGCTCACGGTGGGTTACATCCCGATTCAGGACGGCTCTGGCGGCATGGATCGCGTGATCTATGTGCCGACGCGAGCGGCGGTTGCCGGAGGGCGTCAAAACCCAGGCATCGCGAGTCTCTGGCTCGGCGCAAAGGGCGAGCGCCCCAGTTCAACTGAGGTGGTGGGGAATGACCTGCAGGTCACCACGCGAGCGGGCGACCCGCAAAGCGGACCTCCCATCGAGATTTTTGTCTCTCCCGGCTCGGATCCGTTCGGACGCGACCGGTTCGGCCTGCAGATTGCGGTCGTCGACGCCAATACGGGCACCCCGCTCAATCGCGCCCAGGTGAACCAGATCTTCACGGGTGCGGTGACCCAGCCGACTTCGGGACAGCTTTGGCTCCGTCTGCGGGACCCGGCACTGTGGACCGACAACCTGTCGCTTCGAATTAGCTACACCCTGAACTGGGGTGTGCCCTCGTTCGCCCAGCGCCGATTCCTGCGCGGCAGCGTGTTCCTTCCGGCCGAAGGCGTGCCGGGGGCGCAGCCCCGTCGGATTATTGGCAACGTCGCGCTGGCGGACAACGGCAACCTCTTTGCCGTCGCGACAAACCAAACGCCAGGGACGTCGAACGGCGGCGGCGGCGGACTCTTCTGCTTGCAGGAGACCGGTCGCGGCACCTTCGTGCTCAAGTATCGCTGGGAGCTTTATCCCCGCCACGAAATCACCCTCAATCAGACTCAGCGACAGGTCTATCAAGAGGTCCTGCGCGATTACGATCCCCTGGGACAAATCGTGCCGATCTTGCGCGGCCTCATGGTCCAAATGACCTTCCAGAGCGGCCCGACGGTGAGCGGCGAGTCCGTTTACGTCATGGCCAGCGCGACCAAAGGCGGACTGAGCATCCCGCAGACGATTCTCATGGCCTTTGACGCGGACCCCGAGCCGCTGACGATCCCCATTGGCAACCAGGCCGGCAACTTCTCGATTACGCAGCCGGACATGGCGCGGAGCCCTGACAAGCTGGTGCCCACGATCCGCGTGACGCTCCAGCCGGGACAGTTCTCGTTTGAGAACGGTGTGATTCGCATCGTCAATGCGATGTCGAGCAACCGGGATCAAATGCAGAATGCCATCAGTGCCAGCCAGCCGATCGTGCTCCAAGTCGCTGGCGCTGAAGAAAAGATCTTCGAGCCGGACCGCGCGGGAGGCAACTGGAGCCCGCTCCAGTGGTTTGCCACGTTCCCCGGCATCATCACGAACAGCACGGCGGCCAATCGGCCGGACACCTACTTTGCCGGTGGGCCGACGGTGGCGGGCGACACCCTTTATGTGGGTGGCGCGAGCATCTTTGCCAGCATCCTTCAGAACGGGTCGTTCACCAGCACCGTGGGTACGGTGGCCGGGATTTCTGCGCAAGTTTCGCCGAACGATGCCTTCCTCAAGGCGATTGTCCCCGCTAACAACATTGGCGTAAATAACCAGAACGCTTCCGATCCGGCGTATGACCGGCCGTGGCTGAAGCAGCTCACGTTCTTTGCCGTGGTTGACCCGGTCAATCCATTCAACAACTTGCTGATCAGCCCATCGCTGAAGTGGCCGCAGCTCCGGGGAATCCAGAGCTTTGACGACTTCCGCATCCGTTACCTGCAGACCGCACTGCCCGCCTCGTCGGGCGTGAACGGTGTGGCGGCTGGGGACGGCGTGGTGGCGGCAATCGGCGATACCGGCGCCTGGACCTTCCGGCGCGTCGACTTTTTGGTTGCCGACCAAGGGCGCGCGGCGCGGTTCGACCCGAGTGGCAACCCGAAGTGGATCGCTGACGCCACGATGAGCCGGGGGCAAACGAGCGTGAACGGATCAGGCAATGTCCGACCGCTGTCGCGACCGACGCGGGTGTATGACATCGGTGGCCAGCAGTACCTAGTGGTCGACACGGAAGCGAACCGCATTGCCCGGTTCGACGCGCTTGGAGTCGAGAATCGGTCGATCGACCGGATCATGATGGATCCGACCTACCGGGTCGCAGGGTTCAACTACACGGCGGACGCCACCGGCGCGAGCATCCCGCTGCAGCTCAAAGCTCCGCGCGACGTTCAGTCGTGGACCGAATACGTGCCTGGCGGTTCGAATCCCATGTCGAACCCGCAGGCGCTGGAGTTCTGGATTCACTATCTGATCGCGGACTCGGGCAACGGCCGCTTGATTCAAGTGGTCGATCGTTATGCGGCGGACCCGAACACCCGCCAGGTCGGCGGTGCGGTGACCCAAGCGGACGGTCGTCCGGCGCTGGCCGTGCTCTATTGGCACTCGCCGTCCAACGTGAGCGGCTCGGGCTTCCAGTACACCGGCTTGGCGCGCATCAATGTCGCCCCAGCCGGCTCGCCGCCCCAGATCGTCTACGGAGCGGGCGTCGCGGGCATGATGCCGACCGGTGTGGGGCTTGGCGTGCAAACACCGTCCGGCACTTCGCTGGCCGAAGTGCGCGACGGCAACGGCGGCGTGATCGTCTTCAACGGCGCCAACACCGTGGTCATCAATGAGATTCTGTTGCCCGCCATCGCGGCGAATGCCTTCTTTGACGAATCCACGGGAACGTGGAACTCGCCCGCCCAGCCCGCGCGCCGCAAGAAGCTGGGCGCCGTCCAGTCGGTCACGATGCGCAATATCATCACGCCAACCGGCGTGAAGATCGCCATGATGGTCACCGATCCGTCGGGCGTGTATGAGTTCGTGCAGAGTGACGGCGATCCGAACGCGTTCGAGGTCCGATGGTTCCTGCCGAAGGAAGCCTACACGTCTATCCGTCGCACCCTCAATGATTTGCCCAGCGGCGACAACGCGCGCGAGTTCTTCCCGACCTTTGCGAGGCGACTCGATTCGGGCGAAGTCCTCGTTGTCAATGGGTACAGCGGAACAAAGCGTAATGGTCAGCCACTCTTAGGAGAAGTGATCCAACTGAATGGCGACATCGTGGGTCAGACACTGCTCTCGCTTGGGGTCGGATTCGATCCTACGGCGCGAAACCTCGGGTTCCGCGACTTGAGCATTAACTTTGAACTGCCACCGATTGTAGGCGCTCGCGGCCTGGTGGCTCCGGTCTATGCCAACCGGCGATAAGCGAATGATTTCGGAGAACAACGTGTCAACGAAGGTGATTCGAGCATTGACGACAGCGGCTGCCGCCTTGATGGCGGCGGCGGTCTTCGCCCAGGGCGTGGACTTTCCGACCTATCGCGGCAACAACGCGCGAACGGGCCAGACCGCGGATCCCGGTCCGGGAGTGGGGAACCTGACGTGGTTCCGCTGGAACGACTACGACCGGACCGGTGCGAACCAAAACCGCTATCCGGTGGGCAATCCGATCATGGTGCGCAACAACACCAGCAGCGCCATTGTCCGCACGGGGACCTGGATTGATGCACCCTTCGGGAACGACGCTTTCGCTCCCTATCGCCACCCGATCGACCAAGCCGAACCCGACTTCATCAAGCAACTGATCGGTGCCGGCATTGTGGGCGGCTCGACGCTCGATGAGCCGTCGTACCAATTTGGCTTCGGAACTCCGTCGCAGATTTCGCCGAACTATGACCCGACGCGGGCCACGAATATGGCCAACCTTTCGACGTTCACCTGGGTGCTCGACCCCAAGGCGATCGATCCGACCGTTCCGTCCGGGAACTATCATCTCTCGATTTGGGTCCCGATCGGCCCGACGCTCCAAGGTGGCGCGCTCCTTTTCCCGCAGCGCTACTATGTGGTCGGCGTGAGCTGGGACGGTGACACCGATCCCGAGTTCGTCGAAGTCATCGATACGTTCGCTGCCGGGCTGGGCTGGATTCGACTCGGCAACGGCGGGGGGCCCTCCAATCAGGCATTCCCCTATGACGGGGTCAACCCGATTCGCATCACGCTTTACAACACGATCCCGCGCGACGACAACGGCGATCTGCTGGAGAACCTCGCGATCAATCCGACCCCATTGGTTTACGCCGACGCTGCGCTTGCCGAGCCTGCGGTGGGGGACTACATCGCCTCACCGGTGGTGAAACTGGTGGGGCCCAACCCGCAGGACGTCTTCATGGTTGCGGGTCTCAATGAGCGCGTGCCGAGTTTCGTGCGCAATCAGCTGACGACCCGGGATCGCTTTGTCCTGCGCGCCTTCCAATATGACAATGGTGCGGTGGACGACCCGGGCGTGGGAACGGGCATTCGCTGGTCGTGGCGCGAGACGGACCTTGGCGTGAGCACGGCGTTTGCGCAAGTGGCCGATGCGGGCGCGATCAACTCGGCAGGGGTCGCCGTCGCTCCGGCATTTTCATTCAGCGTGGGCGCCGATACCGCCGTCGCCGCCCGGTCGATCAATGGCTCCTACCTGCGGGCGCCGCTCGCGGGCGGCGGGGCCGAGGTGCGCTATGACGCCCAGGTCGCCGACGGCGATTACGAGATTTGGGTTTATCTCGCCGGTGACGGCGCCACCGAGCAGTTCGGCACTCAAGTGGAGTATCGCGTCTACGAGGGCGACCTCAATGGCGTCCCGGCCGCCACGTTCTTTGTCGATCAGTCGCTCAATCGCGGCTGGTACCGGCTGCCTTCGACGCGTGCTTTCCGGCATCGACTCGCTGAAACTGGCGCCCAGCTTCGGCTTGTGGTCACCAACAACTCCACTGCCGCAGGCGACGCGGGCAAGTCCTCGTATGCCGACGCCGTTCGATTTGTCGAGCCCGGTGGCGGGAGTGCCCTTTCGTCGACGCCGGTGATGGCGCGGGTGGGGATCCGCCAGAACGACGGCACGACAGTGGCGACCGAAGTCGTCTTCGTCGCGAGCGAAAGCGGTCGCATCTACTGTCTGGACGCACGCGGGCTGGCTAACGGCAGCACGGTCGTCTATTGGGCCTATCCCACGGTGCCGGGTTCGGTGAACCCCGATCCGAACCAGACGGCCGCTCGCGATGGACAAGGACCAGTCGCGGAGATGCCCACCGGCTTCGATTTATCGAGTGCCGTCGTGATTGATCCGGACGCCTCAAACAATCCGAACGGCAACGAGGTCCTGGTCATCGGTTCGACCAATGGTCGGGTCTATGCGATCCAGACCCGCGGCCGCGGTGACTTCAACGCGACCATCGGACGGCCTGGCACGACCGAGCGCAACTGGACCTATCCCAACGACTTCCCCGCGACGCCGCTGGTCTCCAATCTCGGCGCTTTTGAGGGTTCCGTAGCGTTTGATCGCACCGGTGCCGGTGGCTTGCCCACGATCTATGCCCCCACCGCTCAAGGGCGTCTCTTCGCCCTGCGCGCCTTCTCGACGCTGCCCAACAAAGTGACGGAAGTTCTTTGGGCGTTCCCGCCGGTGACGTCGCAGACGCTCGGCGCGTTACGATCCACTCCGGCCATCGGCGCGACCAGTATCTACTTCGGAACGGATGCCGCAAGCGACGCCGAGCCGGGTCGCTTCTTCGCGGTCAATAAGACTACGGGTGCTGTCGTCTGGGAGTTTGGCGATCCGGTCCATCCGCTGGCCTCGTTTGGCAATTCCTCGCCGGTCTATCGGCCGTCGGTGCCGCATGGCGGCGGCGTCGGCACGCGCAATACGGTCTACTTTGCCAACAACAACGGTTACGTCTATGCGGTCGACGCCGACACGGGCGCCCTGATTTGGAAGTCGGGCGAGCTGTTTGCTCAGGTTGCCGGCTCACCGGTCTTCACGACCATGTCGGTTTACGATCGCACCGGCGCGTTGGCACCGGCGGATGTGCTGTTGGTTCCGAACTACTACGGCTCCTTCAGCGCCTTGTTTGCGCGCTTGACCGATTACAACGTCTTCACGGTTCCGTCGCCGGTGACGGACGCGGAGTTTGCCCAGGCCTATCGGCTTGCTTGGGAGTACTTCACCCCAGGCCGCCTGATCGCCTCGCCAGGTCAGGGCCATGAGTTCCTGTACGGCGGCGACGACCTTGGCTACCTCTATGCCTTCAGCAACAACGCGCCGATCGCCGGGCAGGGCACGCCGCCGGGCGGTCAAACGGTGGTGCCGAACGACGTCAACAACGAACTCAACATTGCGTTGCGGAACGTGAAGATGAAGTTCATCAGCCGCGAGATGTATGACCGGCTGCGATTGGCAAATACCGACCCGAACGGACCGACGTTTGCCGAAGTGGAAGCCGACAACACGATTACCCGGACGACCTTCGAATGGGGTGAGACCGTGTTCATCGTGGTCTACAACTATCCATTCAACCTGCCAGGCGGCGCGGGATCCCCGACCGTCAACATTTCGTTCTCGGGTGCGGGCAGCGGCACACCGCCGACCCAGGTGGCGTCACGGCAGTTTGCTCCGGCAAAGAAAGGGCCCGATCTGATCGAGCCCAATCCGAACCCGCCGCCGGCTGACTTGACCTTCGACAACGACGGCTATGCCATTCACCAGTTCCCGCTCCAGTCGGGCCAGAACGCGCTGTTGCCAGGCCAGAACAACGTCAGCATCTCGATGCAGACCGGCAATACGCGGGTCTCCGTCCCGCCCAGCTCCGCGCTCACGCTTGGGGTGGCCAACCCGCTGGCGCTGGTCATGGCTCTGCCAAACGGCGACATTCCGACGGGACTGCTCAACAACTATTCCATTGGCTTCACTCCTGATCCTGAGAATCCGCAGAACCTGGTCAATGGATCGCCGGACCTGGGCGCGCTGAAGAACCTGCTCTTGGCTTCGCCAGGCGAGGTCAACCACGGTCAGCTCGGCGCAACGCGATTCCACGTCGTGGACCGCAGCCTCATGACGCTGCTTCGCGGACCGGGCCGCGGCCTTGACAACGTCCGGGCAACGCGCGGTGAGCTCGGGTGGGTTGGCGGCGACACGACCGTGGTCAAGCCGCTGGATCCGACGCTCTTCCCCGGTTACGAGCAGTTGCCGACGCAGGTGCCGAACAACAGTCTGGATTATCCGAACATCAACCGAGAGGCGCTGCAAATCATCAAGGACCTCTTTGGTGAGGCCGAGAACCCGCTGGTCGGCGGGGTGACGCTGCGTCCCCCGGTGATCAATGGATGGACGACCGGCGCCTCGGCGGAGCCGTCGGAAGCGGATCGTTTGGCCCGAACTCTGGTTCCTACGCGGTTCGATGCCGAGATCGAGGTGGCGCGCTATCAGCCGGCCAACCTCTCGACGATCGTCGACTCGACGAACGCGACCCGGCCCGGCGGCTATGTCAGTCGCTCCACCGTCTACGTGGATACGTCGGGCGCCGCCGGCAACGGGGCTCAGGTGCGCCGTCTTCAGGCACAAGGAGCGGGTGCCCGTGGTTTTGCGTCGCGCGGCTTCAACGTCTCGGTCGGCGTACCGGTGGATGAGAAGCTGACCGTGACGACCCCGAATGTGGACCTGGGATCTCTGGCGCCGGGCGCCGGCTTCTCACCCCTCGCGCCATGGAACAACGCGTCAACGTTCTCACCGTGGACGGGCCAGAGCTTCTACAACCAGCTGTTTGGCACGTTCTCGGCGCAAAACGAAGGGAACGTCAACTTCCTGAACTTGCGGTTGGCCAAGGGGACACAAACCGGTGGCGGGGCATTCTTGCCGTGGCCGATCGGTTCGATGGCGAACAGCACATCGGCCTACCTTGACGGGTCGTTCCACCTGTGGAGCGATTTGGATCCGATCCTGAGCGGTCGCACCTTTGCGCCGATGGGCGAGCTGTCGGCGCTTGCGCCCGTGATTTTGCAAAAGCCGCGGGTCGGCGATCCTGCACCGAACCCGTTGACGACCAACCCGCGTCGACGCGAGAACGCCTTCCTTGGCGTGTTGGCGTCACCGCCTGGCGCGGGTCATCCGAATCTGAATCCGGCCGTGTTCCCGGCCCAGGATCCGCGAGTCGGCGTGTCGCTTCCCATTGGCTTCCCGGTGGGTCGTTACTCGCAGACGCTGCGACTCATCGAGCAGGATCTCGGATCGACCTCAACCGTCATGCCGCTGAATGGGACCGGCAACTCGCTGGTGGCCTATAGCGACCCGACCCTGACGATCAGCTTCAACGTCGCCGAGGATCGATTGACCAACCGGCCTGAGAACCGCGTGAACTCGAACACGCCGCTGACCGCGCCGATGGTGGACCTGATCCCGACGGGCAACTTCCAGTTCTCGAACGCGCAACCGGCGGCCATGCTGAGTTCGATCGGCAACCTTGCGGTGGCGTTTACGTCGAACCGAAGCGAAGCGGATGAGCCGAGCTATAACCCCACGGCGCCTCCGGTCGACCCCTCGCTCAACGACGAGTGGCGGATCTATCTGGCGACGCTTGCCGGTAACCGTGCGGCGACTCAAAACGACCCCTCCTTGGGTGGCGTGACTCCGCTGCGCGACCTCAACACCTGGACGCCGGCGAACGGTTCCCAGTGGTTCCGCAAGGCGGTCGGTCCCTACCCGGACAACAGCACGGACTGGAACGCGCTCTTCAACGTGCAGGCCGGCGAAACCATCCTGGCAGACACGGTGAAGTTCGGCGCGCCGAGCTTCCCCGTGGCGGGCGACCGCAATCCGTTTACGGGCGCCCAGCACAGCGTGACGTACATGGCGTTCCTGGGTCAGGCCCAGAAGCAAACCGGCACCGTGCGACTTGGCGCCAATGACCTGTTCATTGCGGCAACCCAGCTTGCGGCCGACGGCACGATGACCATCGGTGCACCGATCCCCGTGATGCCCGCTCCGGGCGGCGCGGCACCGATCGACTCGCAGATGACCAAGAGCAGGGCATCGATCGTCCAAGTCGGCAATGGCGCGACCCTGTATTTTGCGGGTGCGGCAACAAACTCCAGTCGCCTCTTCCAGGTTTCGTACAACGGAACCAGCTGGGGCACGGCCAATCCCATCAATGTGGGTCAGGGCTTTGACTCAGCCGGATCTCCGAGTGCGACCGCGCGTCGGATCGGGACGGGCCAAAATGTCATCGAGCTCATGTTCTCCGGCCGTATCCGCGGTCGACAGAACAGCGAGATCTATCTGGCGCGCTTCAATGCGTCGGGCAACTTCGGCGGGGCCGGTGGATTGCGACCGTTCGCTTATCGCGGTACCACAGGTCCGCTTCCGGCGAACTACTTCAGCACCGGCGAGCGTTTGGTCGCGGATGAGGCGCCCGGCGTATTCCGTGCCTCCGGTCTGAACTGGAATGTGTCGGGCGCGACTCCGGTCCGGGTGTTCTTGCGAACGCCGGGCGCGGCCGCCGACCTCGACCTCGAGGTCCCCGGAACGCGAACCGTCGACTCCAACACCGGCGTCATTGTTTTCGATGCCCGCGTGGGAGGCAAGGTCTATGTGGACCCGAACGTCGGCACGGTCCGGTTGAGTTCGACCGTTCTGCCCGCGACGGCGGATCTGTACCTTGAGTATCAGCCTCGCGTGCTTCGCGTCAGCGAGGGGGTGGGTGGTGCTTACGGTGGCGGCATGATGCTCTTCGACAATCGCTTGGCCGAAGACGCGAGCTACTGGGTCCGTTCGACGGGTCAGGGCCTGAATCCGAATAACCAGGCGCCGGTTCGCAACAGCCGCTTTATTGCGACCTACAGCCGCACAACGGCCGGCAGCGGTCAGAACGCGCGGCCGTTCATGAAGACCATGCGGCTCGGCGTGCGACTGCCGTTCCCGGTTCTGACCAACGAGGCCGGGTTCATTCAGAACTTGACTGTGAACGGCATGTCAACGGACAGCCAGTCGTTCTACCAGGTCGACCCCGCGAACGGTCGCGTGTACTTCACGCTCCCGAACGAGGGGCAGACGGTAACCGTCAACTACACGGGCGTACAGCCCGGTTCCGGAACTCCGGTTCCCGGTCTTTCGGTGACGGCGGTCGTCGAACTGGTCGAAGAGGTCGCCGAGTTCGCGGTGCCGATCGAGCGCGCACTCAACGAATCCGGTATGGTCACTGCTCTGGATCCGCTGGATTGGTCGGGCGCCATGTTCACGAGACGGCCGGGTCTGGTTTGGATGTTCTGGACGAGCACCCGATCGGGCGGTCCAGACGTCTACTTCCAGACGTACGCGCCACGGTTAGCGCCGATCGCTCGGAGATAGAATGGCGCAGGGGGAATGACGCGGTGGGGAGATCGCGTCATTCCCGCATAGAAAGTTTCGTTCGGGAAGGGGCAGTTTGCACGGGTGAGTCGGTTGACAGAGTTCTGGAGCCGATGATAAGATAACCCCGGTCTGCCTCTTGAGGGGAAGAAGGCAATATGGCAAAAAAGATTACGAACGTTCTGGGCGTTGACATCGGCAGCCAGATGATCAAGGTGGCCGAAGTCCGATCCCAGGGAGGGCAGCCCACCATTTCGGCTGCGGGCATGATCGCCACGCCGGAAGGCGCCGTGGATCACACCGGCGTTTATGACAGCGATGCGGTCGGCGCCGCGATCAAACAGCTTTGTGGCGAGATCGGCGCCTCTGCTCCGCAGGCGGTCGTATCGGTTGCCGGTCAAGCTTCGGTGCTGGTGAGAACCGTCGAAGTGCCGAAGATGAGCGATGACGAGCTGAAGGAGCATATGCAGTGGGAAATCAACCGGAACATCCCCTTTAGCGAGAGCACGGTTGAGAGCGATTACCAGGCGATTCCGCCCACTGATCCCGGCGCAACGAACATGGATGTGGTGATGGCGATCGCACCTCGATCCGCAGTGGACACGCTGGTCGCTTGCATGCGCAAAGCCGGCAAGTCCGCCGCGGCGCTGGATGTCGAGCCGCTCTCCTTGGGCCGCGACCTCGTTCAATCCATGGGCGACGTTCTGGGTGACGAAACCGTCTGCGTCGTGGACTTTGGCCACAAGTCGATGTCGATCAACATCTACCGAGATGGCAATCTAGTGCTTCCCCGAACGGTGCCCGTTGGCAGCGAGCTCTTCACGCAGGCGATCGCCGATGCGCTGCAGATTTCGGTGAATGACGCCGACGCGCTCAAGCGCGAAAAAGGGATGATTCCGGAAGGGGTCAACCCGGTTGTGATGGGTGGTTCCGCCGGTCCAACGTCTGAGTTTCAGGCCTATAATCCCTTTGCCGACGAGCCGGCAAGCGCCGAGCCGGCCGCCATTGAACCCGTTGCCGAGGTTTCTACCGGGGATCCGCAGTCCGATGCGATTTATCGGGCGATCGCGCCGGCCGTTGAGGAGGTCGTGGCGGAGATTCGTCGCTCCATCGACTTTTACCGAAGCAAGGGTGGCGATGTGCAGCGCATCTTGATGTGTGGCGGAGGCTCCGAGCTCAAAGGACTTCGCCTGTATCTTTCCAAGGCGTTGGGCCTGAACTGTGACGTGCTGGACCCGACGCGGCGTCTTAATGTCAACCTACGGAAGCCTCAGGTACCCCTGGAGCAGCACGCGGGTGAGTTTGCGGTGGCCATCGGAAACGGCCTGTACATCTTCTTTTAGGAGCACGGATGAAGCTTAATCTGTTACCGAAGGCCGTCGAGAGGGAATCGTCGCTCAAGCGATCGATCATCCTCTCCGTGGTGATCGCGCTTGCCGGCATTGCCGCGGCGGTCGGAATGGTTGTGACCTCGAACGAGGCGGCAGCGACGGCGACGCGCGAAGCCGACGAAGCCCGGCCTGCCGCTGAAGCTGCGGTGCGCGAAGCGAAGCGGGCAGATGCGATTGTCGCCCCGGTTCGTGGCGTACTTGTCAACACGATGCTGGCCGAAGCGATACAGGATCACAGCACGAAATATCCGGACTTTTATGACGAAGTCCGCAAGTACATCCCGAGCTTCATGCGCGTCACGAGCATGTCGGCGACCCCGAGCGGGCAGCAGACTTCGGTGACGATCACCGGAGTGCTGGAGACCTATCAGCAGTATGCTGACGTGATGATCGCCTTGCTTCGGATGCCGGGAGTTCAAACGGTGGGTCGCGCGGGCTTTGTCAATAACTTGCCGACCATCCAGCCCTTGAGTGCGACCAACCAGGCCACGGGCCTTGCGGTGACCCCCGGAATCACGCCCTTGCCCACCGACCCGCGCGAGCGCTTGGACTATCTTCTCGCAAACGGTTACCCCACAACGCCTGCGGCCGAGCGCAACGCGCTGGTTTACAACGGCGCCGGCGGCTT
>JBKBQD010000001.1:0-768547 GCA_046292875.1 Fimbriimonadaceae bacterium | reverse complement strand
CGACTCAAGATTCCCGTAAAGCTCATCGGGGTAGGGGAAAAGCCCGAGGACCTGCGCGACTTCAAGCCCGCAGAGTTCGCAGCCGGGCTTTTCGAGTAGGCACGGCACGCGATCCGCAAATTTCGGATGGTCACGGCAAAGGCCAACGCGCAAGCCGTGATTCAATACAGACACCGGTCTGGGTGGACTGCTCCCGTCAGGTCAAGTATTCTGCGAACCATGGTCGCTGACATTGCTCCCTGGGGCGATTTACCCGATCCGTACGGCCTCTTCTGCGCCATGTTGCAAGACGCGACCGCCGAATGGCGTGGCGAGCTCACAGAGGACCTTCCGTCGTCCATTGTTACTTGGCGCCCCCAGCCAGCAGGAAGGTCCATCGGGGCGGTGATGCTGCATCTGATCCAAACGGAAGTCTTTTGGATGCGGCGGTTTGCGCTGGACGAGAGAGTGCCGGATGAGGTCAAGCGCGAACTGCTCTGGGATGAACTGGACATCGACGCAGGGATCTGGCCGGACCCTCCCGCGCAGCCTCTCTCTTGGTACTTCGAACTTCACGACCGATATCGCAACCAAACGTGGGAAGCGGTGCGCCAGTGGCCGCCGGCAGAAACGGTTAAAGGGCGTCCCGATGCGAAAGTCACCTTGCGGTGGGTATTCGGCCACGTGATCCAGCACGAAGCGTATCATGGGGGCCAGGTTGTCATGATGGCTGATATGTGGCGACGGGCCCAGTAGATGAATCTCCAGACGGCGCTTAAGGAGCAGTTTCATGCCAGCCTGGCGATGCTTGCCGAATGCGTCGAGAAGTGCCCCGACGACCTCTGGATTTCAGGGGAGTATCCGCGCTATTTCTGGCGCATCGCGCTTCATTCCGCCTTCTTTACCAATGCCTATCTGTACCAAGATGAAGCAAGCTACCGGCCGTGGCCCGCGCGCACGGAGGGAATCTATGAACAGATGTGGGCCGATCCCGCAAAAGTAGAGCCCTACGAGCTGCCGGATGGAGTGCCGGTTATGGGGCAGAGTGAAGTGCTGCGCTATATCCTGTATGTGGATAGCTTAGTTGACGATGCGATCGATGGCATGGATCTCGATACCATAGACAGTGGCTTGAGTTGGTACGAAGACATGTCCAAATTGTCCAATGTACTCATGGCCCTCCGTCACAATGAGGGCCATGTTGGGCAGCTGTCCGAACTCCTGATGATGCGCAATATTGACGTGACCTGGGTCCACCGATCAAACGGACGATCTGCTGGCTAAAGTACCAACGGACCGAGGTTGGTTGCCCAGCTTTCCCTAGGCCAATATTCGAAGCTTATTCTTTCATGAACGGATTGTGAATGCGTTCACATGGCGCAAGTAAAGGTCAATGTCTTCGATGCTTTGAACTGTCTTTTCGCCATAGACCATGTTCTGGATGGTCACACCGTCAATCGTATGCCGATCATCATAACCGCCTATGAGAGAGTGTGTGTAGCCTGGATTATAGATGCTCTTTTCGACGTTGATACTTTTCAACGTGATATTCGAGATATGACCGCGCTTTGCGTCCTTGGACCATCGAGATTCAACAATCCGAAAGCTGATCAGCCGATCGTAGTGATGCTCAACCCGGATGTCTTCATAATTTACATTGGAAACAGTTGCCCCATCTCCATTGTGGATGCCGAATACGGATCCAAATCCGTGGACACTCAGTACGTCCATATCTCGAAACGTAATGTCGCGAACGGTATCGCATTGTAGCTCGAAGCCAATCTCCATTGCGCTGCCACCTTTGTCATTGAAGAGAAGACACTTTGCGACAAGAACGTCATGCACGTCGTACGATTGACCTCCGTCGCGAAAGCTCTTGACGACGATACAGTCATCGCCATTTCTTAAAGTGCAGTCGCGTACCACAACGTGCGTTGAACCAACGATGTCAATTCCATCGGAACTCAGAACGTGACCGATCTCCCTTACGTTGCTTACCGTCACGTGGCTACAGCGTGAAATGACGAACATCCACGTCGTGGGTCGGATGAGGACAACGTCACGGATATGGACATCGTGCGATCGATCGAGGACAAGGAGTCGCTCGGTGTCTCCAACATTTCGCTGGCCACTGATCACGCCAAATCCGCTCAGGCTACTATGGTGTGCCTCAGTGCCACGGACGATTGCTTCAACGTATGCTCCGGGCTCAAGGTAGATGGATTCGTTCTCCGCAATCTTGAGCGTCGATTCGCGATAGTACTCGCCGGACCGAAAGACTCTGGTCGCTTGTTCAGGTTCGGGGATGTGTTCGCTGACGTACACAAAGAGACTGCCTTTGGGGTAGCCATCCAGCATAAAGTCCTGCGGCTTTGACAAACAAACGCGGATCCATCCATCCGACCTTTCAGATTGCGCGGCGACTCGACGAGGTCGGATCACTGGCGCATCGCTGCCCAAGAGGCAGCACACTTCGATTTCCGTTGGTCCATCGAAGAGAACCGTGCAAAAGGCGTCGCCATCGGTCGCCAGAACGTCGATGGGCTTCCCGTTGACGCGAACCAGGAAACGCGGATCACGGGGAACGTCGTCGTGGAATCGGGGCTGCGCCATGAGACCAAGTATTGCCGCTCACGGTGAAAGGGGTGTTACAAAAAAAAGTGCCCGCTCCAATAACCGGAGCGGGCGACATGAGGGCATATGGGTGCGGGGAGGGGATTTGAACCCCTGACCTCCGGGTTATGAGCCCGACGAGCTACCAGGCTGCTCCACCCCGCGTCGAAGGTATCTATTATATCACATTCGCCCAGGAAGGCGAGAGTTCGAGACCGAGCGACGACCCGTCAGCAACGCAGTCAGACGTCTCGTATGACTACATCTCGCGGCGATACTCTAATGCGCTGATCAGGGTCGCGCTGTCGGCGTAGTCGATCTCGCCCCCGACGGGCATCCCATGCGCGAGCCGGGTGACCTTGGGGCCGATCGGCTTGATCAGCTTGGCCAAGTACAGCGCGGTGGCGTCGCCTTCGACCGTTGGATTGGTCGCCACGATCACTTCGTCCACCGGATCTTGCAGGCGGAGAATCAACTCGCGAACCTTCAATCGGTCGGCGCCAATGCCGTCCATCGGGCTGAGCAACCCGTGCAGCACATGGTAATGCCCTCGGTACTCGTGGATGCGCTCCATCGCGGCGATGTCTCGCGCTTCGGCCACCACGCAGATGACCCGCGCGTTGCGTGTGGGGTCGGCACAAATGGCGCACTCTTCCCGCTCGGTGACGTTCATGCACCGCGCGCACAGCCGAATGGACCGCTTCGCTTCCAGAATTGCCGCCGCCAAGCGTTCGACGGGCTCTTGGTCCATTCCGATCAGATGAAACGCCAGCCGCTGCGCCGACTTGGGGCCAATCCCGGGGAGTCGCTCGAACTCCGCAATGAGGTGGGCCAGCGGCTTGGCAAAGGACATTTAGAGTCCGGGGATCTTCGGGAGGATGGCCTGGACCTTCGCGTTGCGCATCTCGGTCGCCGTATTGAAACCGTCTCGGACGGCGCTCAAGATCATGTCTTCCAGCATCTCAACGTCTTCGGGATCCACGATCGCGGGGTCAATGGCCAGCTTTTGGATCTCGCCCACGCCGTTAAAGATCGCCTTGACTTGGCCCTTGTCAATGATAAATTGCTGCGCCGCAAGCTCTTGCTCGATGTCCTGGGCGCGGCTCATCGCCTCTTGCGCTTCACGAAGCATGTGCCCAAACCCTTGGCCGCCAAAGTTCTTCGGTAGTTTCATCGCTCTCCTCTATTCTGACTGATCGGGCCCCTCGGTCGGTTGCGGGCTCTCGGTTCGCGGCTGAGAAAGGATTTCCCTGGCAGCCTCGCGCAGCTTTTCCCCTTCCAGCTCGGGCTCAACGGTCGGCGCGGCCGTGGTGGGACGGGACGCGCCCTTGGTCCGAAACTCCACGCTGACGGGCGCACCGAGAACCTCTTGGACCACCTGAACTACATGGTCTCGTACTTTTGGTTTTTCGGCCACCCAATCACGGTCCAGTTCGCGGGCAAATGTGATCGCGTAAACGCTGGTGTCGACTCGCTCTCCGGTCGCACTCGCGATCCGCATTCCCAAGGTCTTGCTGACCGCCACTAACTTTGTTCGTATGTTCTCCCAATCGGAACCGCTCGATGCTGGGCGCGATACCGGTTTTTGAGCGGGCGCCGGGGGGGCGGTGGGAGCTTGTCGCTTCGGGGGAGCTTCGGTGGGTAGCGGCGTCACTTCTTGCGCAGGCACGGGAGTGACGGGCGCGGAGGGTCGATGGAGATGCTGGGAAATGCGAATCAGCTCCGACTCCAGCCATATACGCGGCAGCGAGATGTCGCGGATCTCGGCGTGCGCAACCGCCAGTTCACCCCGCAATGCAAGGAGGTTGTCGGACCCAATTTGCGCCGCGATTGAGTGCAGCGTAGCATCCATGGCCTGAGCGCCTTGGGCAGCATCGACACCCAGCGCGGCCCGCGTCAGTTCGGCAAGACGATGCAGGCACCCTTCAACCAGCGATCGGGGGTCGCGTCCACGCCGAGCCACGTCGTCAACGACTTTGAGAATCCCGGCCACGTCGCCGCTCTTGATCGCGAGCAAAAGGGTGTCGACCACGTCGTCCGGGATCAGGCCCAACTGGTCGCGGACCCTGTCGATGGTGATCTTGCCTTCGCCGGTCATGGAGACTTGCTCCAGAAGGGTCAAGGCATCGCGATAGCCCCCGTCTGCC
Source organism: Fimbriimonadaceae bacterium (assembly GCA_046292875.1). Lineage (GTDB taxonomy): Bacteria > Armatimonadota > Fimbriimonadia > Fimbriimonadales > Fimbriimonadaceae > JBKBQD01. The sequence continues at coordinate 763,808 of JBKBQD010000001.1, read as the reverse complement.
ATTCGCGCGATGGCGAGCACCGCGTCAGGGTCGGCTTCCATTCCTTCCGCGCGAATCACAAACTCAAGGCGGCCCACCAGATCATGCGTCGCCCCTCGGTGGAACTCAAACTTTTGGCAGCGCGACCGGATCGTTGCCGGGACCTTGCTGTACTCCGTCGTCGCCAACACGAAGATGAGGTGCGCCGGGGGCTCCTCGATGGTCTTCAGGAGGGCATCGAATGCTTTGGCCGAGAGGTCATGGACCTCGTCGATGATAAACACCTTGTAGCGAGCCATGGCCGGCGAGTAGGCCGCCACGTTGACGATGGATTCGCGGATGTCGTCCACGCCGCTTTCGCTGGCTGCGTCCATTTCCACGACGTCCATGCAGTCACCAAGCATGATCGCTCGGCAAATCTCGCATTCATTGCACGGCTCCGGCGTCGGTCCTTTATCGCAACAAAGGGCCTTGGCGAGCAGGCGAGCGGTCGACGTCTTGCCCGTGCCGCGCGGACCTGTGAAAAGATAGGCGTGCGCAATGCGCCCTTGTCGGATGCCATTTTGCAGGGTTCGGACCACATGCTCCTGCCCAATCAGGTCGTCGAAGCTCTGGCTGCGGTACTTGCGATACAGGGCTAAGTAGGCCACGCCAAGGGGTCTCCGAAGCGCCGGGAATGATGCATCGCCCAGAGAAACGACTTACCGTTGCTGCCTTCCGGCCCTGGCGGGGTTCGCCGCCCTGCTGTCGTGCAGTTCCCGGCGGAAGTCATTATTGTACACCTGACCCCTTGCTCGCCGGACGCACAAAGAAAAACCCCTTGTCGCGAGGCGACAAGGGGCAAGGGGGATTGAGGAGAGTTAGCCGCCGCCTTGAACCTGCTCCGTCAGCATGTTGGGCACCTGGATAATGTCGCCCTGGACGCCGCTCAGGCGTGTTGGCGGCACGTAGTTGGGTGTCTGCACGACCGGAACTTTGTCGCGCCATTCGCCGCGCCGGAGGATCTGGTCGCGCGTGAGCTTGAGCTGCGCGTACACCACGCGCTGTCCGGGCCGAACTTCCGTGTTGAGGAAGTTGCTGTCCGTCATGCCCTCGCCGCTCCAGCCAAACTTGTCCTGGATGTGCGGCGGCGCGCTGCGGGGGTTGTAGTAGAAGTCGATGATGTATTCCGGCGACTCGAACGGATACATCGTCGGGTCCTTGCTCATGTCGATGCGCTTCTCAAATCGACGATTCTTGACGAAGAGCTGGTCTTGCATAAAGGTGACGTCGCGAGGAGGGTCGAGGTCGACCGTGTCCGACGAGTCCCAGATCATGCCGCCGGGACGGCCGAGCGAATAATCGGCATCTCGGAGAACGACCCGGACGCGCGTGCCAACCGGCTGGACGTTCCATGTGCCGACGATCTTCAGCTCGCGATCGCGGGTCACCGTGACTTGGGCGCTGAAACCGACATCAAACGGCGGATTCACGTCGTACGGGTCGTTTCGGTCGAACGTGTTGTTGCGACGGGCAAACTCGCCGCGCTGCGCCATGCGGACCAACATGGTGTCCATGTTGTTCTCGATCACGTCGCGATTCTGGCGGTTGCCGAACGCCTCGTCCTCGGCAAATCGCTTCTCCGCATCGGCGTAGAGCTTTTGAAGCAGCTCGTACGCTTCCCATACTTGACCATTCCTCTGGAATGCCATGTTGAGAAGGTTCTTTCGTGCGGGGATCAGATTGATATCTTCGCGCTTATGCGCCTCCTGGAACCACTTGACGGCGTTTTCGTAGTCGTCATCGATCTTGTGGTACCAGAGCCAACCGGTCTCGTAAAAGAGCTCGTAGGTCTTGTCGTTCTTGGCCGCGCCTTCCTTGCCAAGTGCCAGCGCCGCAGGGATGTAGCGTCGGTCGGATCGCTGATCTTCGTCCGTAAAGTTGTAGCCGATGTGCCACATGCCGGTGGCGTAGACGTCGATCTGGCGCGGGTCCAGCCAAGTGACGAGGCGAATCATGGGCAGGATCGCGTCATAGTTCCCGGTGTCAAAAAACGAGTCGGCCTTGACCCATAGAATGCCCGCGATCAACTCGCGAAAGCCTGAAAGGGCGACCAGCAACTGATCAGGGGAAAGGCCCGTGGGGATATCCGTTTGATTGGGGCTGTAGTTGCGCTCCCACGCACGGTAAATGAACCCGCGCTGCAGTGCTCCAGCGCAAATCAGCATGATCGCCACCATGGCGATCAACATGGATCGGCGGGCTTTAACCATGGTCAGATCTCCTTTTTATCGAAGATGAGGATGCCGACAACCAGGGCGACGGCAATATAAAGAATTCCATATCCGGTAACCACCAAGTAGTAGGTTCCCTCGTTCTGGATTTGTTGCTGCGGATTGATGACCGGGTTCGAAACGTTGTAGTTCGCAAAGTTCGGCAACACCGTGTTCACCACCGTCGCTCCCATCTTTGCGAACGGGTGAGCGTTGGGGCTCTTTTGAATCGTTTCAAAGATCGGATTGAAGAGGGTTCCAACCACAAAAACACCGCCGCTCAAGAAAAAGTTCACGAGAGGCGAGACGAAGGTGGAAAACAGAATCGCAATGGCGGCGAGCAGCGACATTTGCACGAAGTACATCAGCGGCGCCTTCGCCAGTGTGGCGAGCGTTTCGATCGTGGCGACCTCGGGTTGCTGGATGCGAAAGACAATGAGCATGATGCCTGTCATCATCGCCATCATCAGCAGCATCGCCGTCACCGCGCCAAAGTACTTGCCCAACAGGAACTGCCACCGTTCGACTGGCTTACTTAAGATCGTATAGATGGTTCGGCGCTCAATCTCGTTTGGAATCAAGTAGACCGTCAGCACGATGGCGATCACCGCGCTGGTCAACTGAATCACGCCGAGCATCAAACTCTTCAAGATGGTGGTCTCTTGCCGAGCGGAGAGCACGTTCAAACCAGGTGCGACCACGAGGAACAGGACGCCAACCAGGAGAATGACCAAAAGTACTTTGCGCCGAATCGCTTCGCCAAGCGTGGCGCTTGCAATCGCTCGAATCTGTGCGATACCCATGTTAAGCCGTCACCTTGCCCATCGTTTCGGGGCTCTTGACTGTTTCCAAGAAGAGGTCTTCCAGGCGTTTGCGCCGGGGAATGACGCTGATCACGCGCCCGCCCGAGCTCCGCACGGAATCCAAAATCGCGTTGACGTCTTCGTCTTCGTTCACGTCAACGATCAAGCGGCCGTTCCGGTAAGAAGCCATCCCGTCCTTGCCGTCCTTCTCCACCTCAGCGCGCACGCTTGCCGCGATCGCTTCAGGGGTGTCGTCGGCGATGATCTCGACGCGGCCCCCTTTCAGCAGGTCTTCCAGCTTGCCCTGCCGGGCGATCTTGCCGAAGTTGATGATCGCGACGCGATCGCAAATGCGCTCAACGTCGCTCAGCTCGTGGCTTGAGATGAACACCGTTTTGCCCTCTTCGCGGAACTGGAGAATCAAGTCGCGAATCTCAATGTGGGCGATGGGGTCCAGACCGCCAGTCGGCTCGTCCAAGAACAAGAGCTTGGGGTTGTTCAGCAGGCTCTGCGCAAGGCCAATGCGCTGCTGCATACCTTTTGAGTATTGCGAGATCGTCTTGGAGGCATCACCGGCCAGGTTCACGCGTTCAAGCAGACGCTGGCAAAGCGCAGGATCATTGATGCCAAACAGCGCGGAGTAGTAGCGCAGGATCTCCATGCCGGTCATGTGCTCGTAGTAATACGGCTTTTCCGGCAGATAGGAGATGATGCGGTGGACACCGATATCGCCGATTTGCTTGCCGAAGATCTCGCCCACACCAGAAGTGGGATCGATGATGCCCAGCAGCATCTTGATCGTCGTGGTCTTGCCGGCGCCGTTCGGACCCAAAAAGCCGAAGATTTCGCCTTCTTCGACCTCAAGATTTAGGTCGTCCACAACATTAACGCGGCGTCCCTGCCGCGTCTTGTAAGTCTTTGTCAGGTTTTTAGTAGTAATTGCAGCAGCCAAGGAGGGCGCACCTCAAGGAAGAATCGGAGGCAAAGTATACCTACGGGATACCAACGCTCCCGACGCGAGAAGGTTCCCGAATCGAGCGAACAGCGCTCACAAATGTTTCCATTTGGGTATGGTCCTTAACACCTGGCGAGGATTCGATGCCTGAGTTGACGTCTACGGCATAGGGTCGCACGGTATGGATGGCCTCGGCGACATTATCTGCATGGAGCCCACCGGCCAAGATCACCGGTAAAGGCGACGCCGCGACGAACCGCGCGGCAAGTTCCCAATCAGCGGTGCGGCCGGTCCCACCCGCGAGGCCAGGCACATACGGCTCCAAGTGAAACGCAACAACCCAAGGCGGGCAGACGGGTACGGTTGCATCGGCATTCAGATAAACGGTCTGGATCACACGAACCGACTTGTCCCCTTGGGCAAGCAGCGACGAAGCGCGCTGGACACGATCGAAACCGGGGGGAGGAACCGTGTCCTGTTCGCCAAAAACGGCCACCGTCGTCACGTAAGGCCCGGCAAGTGCTACAAGCTCTGAAACGTCAGGTCGCCCCCGGACAGAGCGCGGCGACTCGGAGGCAAAGATGAATCCGACGGCATCCACGCCCATCGCCACGGCGGCTTCGACGTCCTCGGCGCGGGTCAGTCCGCACACTTTGATCCGGGTCATCGGCGCATCACCTGGCGCACCTCGTTCTCCAAATCGGGCGCGGCGCAAAATGCGGTGCCGACCAAGACCGCCCGCGCCCCCCATGCTGCCACTTGATCGACATGCGCCGGCGATGAAATCCCGCTTTCGCTCACCACGAGCGCCTCTCCGTTGAGCAACGGGGCGACACGCTGCGTGGTCGCAAGGTCCACCTCAAAGGTCTTGAGGTTGCGGTTGTTGATGCCGACGAGCGGCGGGGTCATGGTCATCGCGATCTCGGCCTCGGCCTCGTCGTGTACTTCTACGAGTGCCGCCATTCCCAGATCCTCGGCGAGTGCGTGGAACTCGCTCAGCTCGCTCGGGGTGAGCGCGGCAACGATGAGCAAGATGGCGTCGGCGCCCAGAGCCCTTGCTTCGTAGATTTGATAGGCATCCACGACAAAGTCCTTGCGCAGACATGGCAGCCCGCATGAGCGGCGTGCGATCAGGAGATTCTCGTCCGAGCCCGCAAAGAACCGTTCGTCGGTCAGCACGCTCAGGCTTTGCGCTCCTGCCCGTTCGTACGCTTGGGCGGTCTCGGCCACATCGAGCGACGTGTTGATGGCCCCAGCAGAGGGACTGGCCCGCTTGATCTCGGCAATGAGGCCGACCGGGTAGGGACAGGCCACGAGGGAACCGAGAAACGGCCTTACCGTGTCCGCATCGGCGGCCATGGACTGGATTTCCGAGAGCGGAAGCCGGCGACGGCGAGCCTCGACTTCACCGCGCTTGTGGTCCAGAATCGTCGCCAGTCGGCTCATCGTGCGCTCGACGCGCGCAGCGCGTCCAGTTTCTCCAGAGCAGCGCCTGACAGCACCGCTTCCTTCACATACTCGATCCCTTGCTCAACGCTGGCAACCATCCCGGCAAGGTACAGCGCCGACGCGGCACTTGGTGCAGCGGCACTGAATCGCGGTGACTGGATCTTGCTCAGTGCCTGCATCAGGATGGCGGCATTACCCGCGACGCCGTCGGCGGGATTGAGCCCCGATGGGTCGAAGCCAAAAAGTCCGAAACTGCCTGGCGTGAGCTCAATCTCTTCGATTCCGGCAGGGTGCAGATGCGCGACATAGGTCGTCGCACACGGCGAAATCTCATCCAAACCGTCTTCGGAATGGACGACGAAGGCCCGCTCCACGCCCAGCAGCTGCAACGCCTCGGCCATCCGTCGGATGAGGGCCCGATCCCACACCCCGATCAAACGACGGTCGGCGCTCACGGGACTGGCGAGCGGGCCAAGCATGTTGAATACCGTGCGAAAGGGCAGCGATTTGCGAATCGGTCCGACCCGCTTCAATTCGGGATGCATGGCAGGGGCGAACAGAAACGCCAGCCGATGTTCGGCCAGTGATCGGGACAGCGCCTCAGGCGTCTGGGCCAGCGTGACACCGATGGCTTCGAGGACGTCCGCGCTGCCGCAGGCACCGGTGACCGCGCGGTTGCCGTGTTTGGCCACCTTGACGCCTGCCGCGCTTGCCAGAATGGCGGCGGCAGTCGAGATGTTGAAAGTCGGCTTACCACCTCCCGTGCCAACAATGTCGACCACGGGCGGGTCCCCTGCGTCGACGGTGACGCCAACGGCCAGCATGGCATCAGTGAATCCGGCCAGTTCAGGCGGCGTGGGGCCGGTTTCGTGCCAGACGGTCAAAAAGTCACGAATGGCTTCGTCCCCAGCGCCGGCGAGGAGTTCGCCCATGGCCGCCTGTGCCTGCTCACGGTCCAGGGAGGCGCCTCCCTGTTTAACCTCGATGGCTTCGCTCAGCGTCACAAGCGAAAGTTTAGCCGCCTCAAACCCTGCACGCCCACGACTGCTCCGGTAGAATCGCGGTATGCATGGCGAGTACCTGCCGATCCTGATTCTGGTCGGCTTGGCCGCAGTGATTTCAGGGGCGATGGTCACCCTGAGTTGGGTGCTTGGCCCCAAGCGCGTCACGCCGTACAAGGCGTCGCCCTACGAGTGCGGTGTCGCCCCGGCGGGGTCCGCTCGCGAGCGGTTTCCGATCAAGTTTTATCTCGTGGCCATGCTGTTCATCCTCTTCGACATCGAAGTGGTCTTCCTGTGGAGCTGGCTGACCGTGTTCAAGAACGCGCCCAACGACTATCTGGTCTTCAGCTTTTGGGTGATGGTCGTTTACATGGTGCTTTGGATTGTCGGCGATGCCTATGCGCTGCGGTCCAACGCCATCGACTGGGATGAAGCGACGTCGCTCGCACCGGAAAAACTGGGTTCCGATCTTGAGCCCATCGAGTCGCCGCGACGCGAGTCGGCGCTTCCTTCGACCTCGCCGGTGGGGAGCGTCTAAACGATGGCAGCCCCCATGGCCGGAACGGAGCGGCTGGAAGTCACCAAGGTTCGCGAGCGCTACCCCGAGGCGCTGCTGGGGGTCAAAGAGTTCCGCGGTGAAACCTATCTGATCGTCGACCGCGAACGCATTGTCGACGTCATTCAGTTCCTTCGGGACGACCCCGATCTCAAGTACACGTATTTCAGCGAATGCGTCGGAGTTGATTACTCGACGTGGACTCACGAGCGCGACCTGCCCAACCGGTTTGAGGTCGTGTACAACCTCATGTCGCTGCTCCATTACTCCCGGATTTTCGTGAAAGTTGGCGTGGACGACGGCCAGACCGTTCCCACGCTCAAGCACGTCTTCCTGGGGGCCGAGTACCCCGAGCGGGAGATCAATGACCTCTTTGGCGTGGTCTTTGCCGGCAATGAGCAAACCGGGCGATTCTTGCTTCCCGATGACTGGGTGGGTTATCCGTTGCGCAAGGAGTACCCCCTTGGTGGCGAGGACGTTCTGTTTGATCGAGGCGAGCGCGGCCCCGCGGTAGAGGACATTCCGATGCCGCACGCCGGAGAAAGTTTCGAAGGCAAGACCGGCACCGACGAAATTTCCGGCCGGTAAACGGCGGCTCGATCCTGACTTGCGTGCCGGCAACGTCTTCCCCTGAAGTTTGCGGCCCTCCGACGGCCGGTCGCTTGGGCTTTTGCATGGCTTTGCGCGCCAAGCGGCGGGATTGCGTCCTTTGAGCGCCAAATCGCGATGTGTACGAAAGAGATAGCGCCATTTTTCTCCATTACATCGCTAAGGTATGAGATTTTAACAATTTTCAATATCTGATTCAACGCGTTACATCTGACCAAATGATCTCCAATGCGTTGCCGATATGATAAGTCGGCAATTGTTCCAATTGGAGGAATCATGACCAAGCGTTATGCCTTTACACTCATAGAGCTACTCGTCGTTATCGCGATCATCGCGATCCTCGCCGCCATTCTGTTCCCGGTGTTCACACAGGCCAAGGAAGCCGCTAAGAAGACCGTGTCGATCAGCAACACGAAGCAACTTTCAACCGCCCTTCACCTGTACATCGGCGACGTTGACGATTCTTATCCGCTCGCGTTTTCACGCCGAGCTGACGGATCATTCCGATGGTCCACGATCCACCCGACCCCGGCCAACGCCATCGGCGCCGGCTGGGAAGCCCCGAACATCGTCGCAGAAACCCAGTCGCAGTGGGCCAACTCGGTCTACCCCTATGTGAAAGGATGGGGCATTTATGATCAGCAGGGACAGATCGATACGACCATTCCCGGTGAGACGTTCTCTGGGCTTAGCACCCCAGCCGTTGTCGGCATGAGCTATAACGGATTGTTGCATCGCTATTCAGCGACATCCATCGAGCAGCCGTCGGTCGTGGTCACAGCATGGTCCGGAACGGGCAACCTGAAGCTCCGCGGCCGATCCGCTGCCAATCCGGCCCTCGTTTGCGCCGGTCGCGCCGATGATTGCCGATTCAACCCCGGTGGTCGTGCACAGAGCGACAACGGGACCGATGGCAACCAGTCGGCGTTCTTTGGCTACGGCAACTACAACAGCAGTTACCGGGTTTGGGCCTTCCAGGGCGGAACGACGGTCGCCCGCGCTGACGGTTCCGCCAAGTTCATGAAGGTCGGCACTGCGGCTGCGCCGAGTTTCCACACTACCGGCTGGACGGACCCCTATGCACAGACGTCCAATGGCGGTGCGAACTTTGGCTATTGGGCCTGCTCGGCGCCGGACGGCGGGGAAGGCGGGGCGTTCCGCTACGTATGCTTCTTCCGGCCGGACCGGACGCGCTAACGACTCGCTTTCGGGCCGACGTCACCCTTGGGGTCGGCCCGGGAGCACCCTTGATGACTGGATCTACCGATGCAACACGCTTTTCGTACCTTTATTCTCAGTTCCCTTGTCGCTCCGTTTGCGCTGGCCACGGTGGTTGGCTGCCAGCCTGCGGACAAGCCGGATCCGGGCCAGAATTCGGATGTTGTGACGCCGGAACCTGGACAGTCTGGCCCGAGCTTTGATGGCTCGGCGACTGGGGCCGATGGCGGGGGTGGGACGCCCGCAACTCCGCAATCGGCTCCTTGACGTAGGGACACGGGGCTGTCGCCGCCAGGGCGACAGTCCCAAACTCATCTCGGCGGTATCCTTTTCGTCGCCGCGCACTGCGGCTTGAGGACCCCTATGCAACAAGTTGGATACACCGATACTCCCGTTATTCCCGGCACTCAGTGGCGCGTCCATGACGCCGCCCGACCTCAACCCCGGGTGGTGACACCCGGCACGGACGGCGGCCCGCCATCCGATGCCACCGTGCTCTTTGACGGCACCACGCTCGACGGATGGGTCGGACGAGACGGCGCCGCCCAATGGAAGCTTGAAAATGGTTATATGGAGGTTGCACCCGGTACCGGCAACATTCACACGAGCAAGGAATTCGGGTCGGTTCAACTCCACCTGGAGTTTATGAGCCCGACCGAGGTCAAGGGCGAGAGCCAGGGGCGCGGGAACAGCGGCGTGTTCTTGATGGGTCGCTATGAAGTGCAGGTCCTCGACTGCTATGACAATCCGACCTATGCAGACGGCACGACCGGTGCGGTCTATGGTCAGTACCCTCCGCTGGTGAATGCGTGCCGCAAGCCGGGCGAGTGGCAAACGTACGATATCGTTTTTGAAGCGCCACAGTTCGACGGGGACACGCTGGTCAAGCCTGCCTACGTCACGGTGTTTCTGAATGGATTGGTGCTCCACAACCGCGTCGAATTGATGGGCGGCACTCGGCACCGCGAGGTTGCCTCTTACGCGGCGCATCCGGCCACCGGGCCGCTGGAACTCCAAGACCACGGCGACCTGGTCCGGTTCCGCAACATCTGGGTGCGCGAACTGAAGGGCTACGACCAATAACCCGTTGCTTGTGAATGAGCGCCCTCGGTCACCAACGGATCGAGGGCGCTCCTCTTATTCTGGCGTGCGCGCCATTTTGCGCCGTTTGGTGAGCGCGATCATATAGGGCAGCGGGGCGAGGGAACCCAGCACCGCAAGTCCCAATGGCGCCCAGAAGGGCAGGCCAATCAGTGCACCGACGAATGCCGCCAATGCGAAATACATCATGATCTTGCCTCCTGCTTCGTGGACCTGTCGCCATAGCACGGGATCGGCAATGGTCGCTGGAGTGCGGAACCCCATGAGTTGATTGGGAGGCACGTCACGAATCACGTATCCGAGGCCAAAGAAGAACACGGCAATACCAACGGTAAACAGCTTGCCAAACTGCGTTTTGGGGTCCACCGCGCTATCCAGAATAAGCGCTTGGATGTATGCCATAAAGGCGGTCATGAGCACGACGATGTGCGCATAGGCGTCTTTCGCTTTTTCGGATGGAAGGGCGTCCTTCCAGAAGTGACCCATAGCCCAAAGGAGCCCGATCAGTAGCACGGTAATGGTGGGCATCATCACGGCGGCCACCATCCGTGGGGACCAGCCGTCCGGCTTGCCGTTGATGTCCCAATGGGTCACGACCATTTCGGGCAGACGCTGATAGGTTACCGCTGAATAAATGGCGATCAGAACCCAGATGACGATCGCCACGCTATACGCCGTTCGGTGGTTCATCTCAAACAAAGGATACGGCACGACCGGCACTCGGGATGCACCGTTCGGTTCTGTCACAATCGCGTCGGTGGACCATGCCTTGCAGGTTTTGGAGTTCGACCGGGTGGTCGAGCGGGTAACCCAGCACTGCGAAACGTCGATTGGGGCTTCGCAGGCCGCGGCACTGCGCCCGTCGACGGATGAGTCCGCCGTTTGGGACGCCTTGACCGTCACCGACGAGGCATCTCAGCTCCTTTCGACGGACCCGCCACCGAGCCTTGGCGCGGTTACGGACCGGCGCGACGCTCTTCGCTATGCCCAAAAGGGCGGCTCTCTCTCGGGCGACGTGCTGGTTGCCGTGGGCGAGGCGCTCCGCGCGCAGCGACAGTTTCGTCGTCACCTTGCGCCCAAGTCCGAGCGGATGCCCCGCCTGTCGGCTGCGGCTGCACAGCTGATCGACGCGCCCCAAGTCGAATCCCGCATCCTCGACTCCCTCGATGGGTCGGGCGAAGTGCGCGATACGGCGTCAGCGGTCCTGGCTGAGCTTCGTCGGAAGGTACGCGCTACGGGAGTCCGCATTCTGGAGCGAATCCAATCCTATACGACCGGCAAGAGTCGCGACTTGCTGTCGGATCCGATCTACACCCAGCGCGATGGGCGTTACGTTATCCCGCTCAAAGCCGAGAACCGAGGCAAGATCCGCGGCATCGTCCATGACACCAGCGGCAGCGGTCAGACCATCTATGTCGAACCGGACGACGTGGTGCAACTTGGCAACGCGCTCCGCGAAGCCGAAGCCGCTGAGCGAGAAGAGGTGGCCCGGATCCTGCGGGACCTCTCGCGCCGCGTCGGCGAGATTGCCGATGTTGCGTTGCCGAGTTGGGAATGGGCTGGTTGGCTTGACTTTGCGCTGGCCAAGGCGCGCTATGCGCATGCCGTTCGCGCGGGAATTCCCGAGCGGGCAGCAGCGCCAGGTTTGGAACTGGTCGAGATGCGCCACCCCCTTCTGGACCCGGCCAAGGTCGTTCCGATCTCGCTCGACGTGGGGTTTGCTCACCGAGGCGTCCTGATTACGGGTCCGAACACCGGCGGCAAGACCGTCGCCCTCAAGTGTGTGGGACTTGCGATGGCGATGGCGCAATCGGGGCTGTTCATTCCTGCGGTCCGGGCGCGAATCGGCGTAGCCTCCGGGCTCTTTGCGGACATCGGCGATGAGCAGAGCATCGAGCAGTCGCTCAGCACCTTCAGCGCGCACGTGAAGAACATGGGCGACGCGCTGCGCCACCTGACGCCCGGCGCGCTGGTGATTTTGGATGAACTGGGGGCCGGAACCGACCCCGCCGAGGGCGCCGCGCTGGCGCAGGCGGTCGTTGCGGCGATTCTGGATGCCGGGGCGCTGCTCGTCGCTTCCACCCATTTTGGCGAGCTCAAGGCCTATGCGTATGAGCGCCCCGATTTGATCAATGCCTCGATGGAGTTCGACGCGAAGACCCTGCGCCCGACCTACCGGGTCCGGATCGGCACACCGGGCGCCAGCCACGCGCTCAAGATCGCTGAGCGATACGGAATACCCAAATCGGTTCTCGAATCGGCCCGGCAAAATTTGGATCGCGGCGCGGTGCAGGTGGCCCAGATGCTTGAGGAACTCGAAGCATCGACCAAGCGAGCCCGCGCAGCCCAGTCTGAAGCGGATCGCTTGGCCGCCAAGCTGCGACATGAAGAAGAAGTCGCCGCGCGAAAGCTGGCCGAGGCCGACGAGGTGCGACGGAACGCATTCCGCCGTGCGCAAGATACGGTCGACGAAGCTGTCCGCCGGTTGCGGCAAGAAGCTGAGGCCATTTTCGAATCCCTCAAGGCGAACCCTGGCGACACGCACGCAAAGGAGGAAGGACGGCGTCGGCTGCGCGCGCTGCTCGACGAGGGATCATCCATCGCGCGCCGCTTGGATACGGCGCCACGCACGGTCCCGACCCATGCGTTTCAAAAGGGGGATGCGGTGCGGGTCAACGGCCGGGATGCGGTCGTGCTCGATGCCTCGGATGCGGAGCGCGTCGTCGTGCAGGTCGGGCCGATGAAACTCACGGTGCCAAAGGCATCGGTGACACCCGCACCAAAGCCAGCCACCGCGCGCTCGAACTCGGCAAAGCAGTCGCTGGCAGGGAAGAGCACCGTCGGCACGGAACTCCACTTGCGCGCCATGCGAGCCGAAGACGCGGCCGAGCTGCTGGAACGCTTCCTCGATGAGGCGCTCTTGGGCGGCGCGCCATACGTTCGGATCGTTCACGGCAAGGGCGAAGGGATTTTGCGCAAGGTGACCCACGAAGTGCTGCGCCGCCATCCTGAGGTCGCCGAATTTCGAGATGGGGAGCCGTCTGAAGGCGGCCATGGCGTGACGATCGCCAAGTTCAAGTGAGACTTGAATGGTCAATGTGAGACGACGGGACCAGCGCTTCGGCTGCTGCGGGAGTCATGTCCGATGCCACGCCTGATACTCAACGGGCTTGACGCTGCCACCGATTGAGAAGTGAGGGCCTTTTCGCAACAGGGAGGAAGGGACCTTCCGACATCAGCAAAGAAAATGAGCCCGCGCCGCATGGCGCAGGCTCATTTGACGTTTCAAGATCGCCGGAGCCTTACTTCTCGCGAAGCGGAAGCCCCATCATCTTCAAGAACTCGCGGGACTCTTCGTCCGTTTTGGCCGTCGTGCAGATGACGATGTCCATGCCCCGAATCCGGTCAAAGGTGTCGTACGGAATCTCGGGGTAAACCAACTGCTCCTTCAGCCCAAGGGCATAGTTGCCGCGACCGTCAAACGACTTGGGCGACAGGCCTTGGAAGTCGCGAATGCGGGGGAGCACCACGGTGGCGAGCTTATCGAAAAAGTGATAGGCCCGGTCGCCGCGAAGCGTGACCTTGCACCCAACCTTCTGTCCTTCGCGCAGTTTGAAGTTCGAAATCGCCTTCTTCGCGGTCGTCGTCACCGGCTTTTGGCCGCTGATCAGCGTCAGGTCGCGGATGCTGTTCTCCAGGTGCTTCGAGTCGTTGTTGCCGATCGAGCCGGTGCCCATATTGATCACGATTTTCTCGAGCTTGGGCGCCTGCATGACCGACGTGTAGCCAAACTTCTCCATCAATTTGGGAAGCACCTCGTCCTTGTATTGCTTTTTCAGACGGGGTTGCGGCAGGGTCGTCGAGACCGCCGCATCATTTAACTCTTTACCTTTGCGTGCCATGTTCCTTAGTTCTCCGCCAATGTCTGCGGCTGGATCGTGACACCCGACCGCTTGGCATAGCGCACAATCTTGCCGTCTTCCACGCGACGACCGACTCGGGTCGGCTCGCCGGTTTGCGGGTCGATGAGCATCAAGTTGCTGATATGGATCGGCGCGGGGAGGCGAATGCGTGCCGAGCGCTCGCCCTGCATGCGCGCCTTGCGGTGCTTCACGACAGCGTTAAGCGGCAACGGCTGATCCTTGTTCTCCGGATTTTCCTGAAGCACGATCGCCTTTTGCGCCTTGTTGTCCACCAAAGCCACAAATCCGCGCTGACCTTTGTCTTTACCGGACATGATCATCACGGAGTCACCGACCCGAAGCTTTTGCTTGGGCGCGGGCGTTCGCGGCTTATTGACTTTGTTGATTTTGATAGCCATTTTCTTACAGGACCTCGGGCGCCAAGGACACGATCTTCATGAAGTTTCGGTCGCGGAGCTCGCGGGCGACAGGGCCAAAAATTCGCGTGCCTCGAGGCTCGAGATTGGCCGGGTTGATGATCACGCAGGCGTTGTCGTCAAACCGCACGGTGGAACCGTCTCGGCGGCGGGTGGCGCGCTTCGTTCGCACGATGACTGCCTTGATGACGTCGCCTTTCTTGATCGGCATATTCGGCGTCGCCACTTTTACCGATCCGACGAAAACGTCGCCGATACCGCCATAGCGCGGCTGCGAACCCTTGAGCACGCGGATGCACATGACCTCGCGCGCTCCGGAGTTGTCCGCTACTTTGAGTCTGCTGAACTGCTGAATCATTCTCTATGCTCCTCGCTTCCGTGCCTTTAGGGCGTTACTTCGCCCGCTCGATGATGCGGGTGACGCGCCATCGCTTTTCCTTGCTCAGGGGTCGCGTCTCCATAATCTCGACGATGTCACCGTCGCCGCAACCCAGCTCGTCGTGCGCCTTGAAGCGCGACGAACTGTTGACGACCTTGCCATACAGGGGGTGGGCAGCGCGACGCTCAAGCCGCACGACCACGGTCTTTTGCATTTTGCTGGAGACCACCACGCCTTGGCGTACCTTGCGCCGCGATTCTCGCGGAGCGCCGTTGTTCATTCCGTTATCACTCATGCTTTTGCGTTGCGCTCCTTCTCGGTAATGATCGTAAGGATGCGCGCGATGTTGTGCCTTCGCACGTTCACGTTGCCCCGGTCAGGGGTTCGCTGAAAGACCAGATCCGTTCGCGCCTTGAAGAGGCCAGCCCGCTCATCGGCAAGCATCTCCTTCAGGTCCTCGACGGTCTTGCTGCGCAAGTCTTTGGACTTCGTGGCCTTCATGATTCGTTGTTCTCCGTTTCTTCGGAAGCACTGTCGTCGCTTGCCGAGGCCGCGATCGCTGCAGCGGCATCGGAGGCGCGCTTCGCTTCGATTTGCTTTCGCGCAAAGTCCTCGGCTGCTCCTTCTCGCATCATGAACTTCGTGCGGATCGGCAGCTTGTGCTGGGCGAGTCGAATCGCTTCCTTGGCGACCTCAGGTGCGACACCGTCCATTTCGAACATAACGCGGTCGGGCTTCACGACGGCGACCCAGCCCTCGACAGGACCTTTACCCTTACCCATTCGGGTTTCGAGGGGCTTCTTGGTGATGGGCTTGTCGGGGAAGATGCGAATCCACACCTGACCGCCACGGCGAATATGTCGCGTCATGGCGATACGAGCGGCTTCGATCTGCCGGCTCGTAATCCATCCGGCTTCAAGCGCGACCAGCGCGTAATCGCCGAACGCGATCGTGTTGCCGCGCGTCGCGCGACCGGCGCGGCGTCCGCGGTGCTGCTTTCGGAATTTGACCTTTTTAGGCATCAACATCGGCTTCACCTCTGGGGGCTACCCCGTCACCTGCATCGTCGCGGCGGCGAATCTCCGCCGCCAGGCGCTTCTCGGGGAGCACCTCGCCCTTGTAAATCCAAACCTTGATCCCGACCGAACCGGTGGTGGTGTGCGCTTCGGCAAAGCCATAGTCGATGTCGGCGCGCAGCGTGTGAAGCGGGATCTTGCCGAACTTGTCTTTTTCGACGCGGGCGATTTCGGCGCCATTCAATCGGCCGGCCACCTGCAGTTTCATGCCGCGGGCATTCAGCCGCTGGGCTCGGGTCATCGCCTGGCGCATGGCGCGGCGATGGGAAATGCGTCGCTCCAGCTGGAGCGCGATGTTCTCCGCCACGAGCTGCGCGTCGAGTTCCGGCGTGCGCACTTCGGTGACGTTGACTTGGACGACCGAAGTGGGGTCCTCGCGGCGCACCATGTTATTCAGCGTCTCCGACAACTCGTCGATGCCCTTGCCGCCGCGGCCGATGATCGCGCCGGGCCGCGAGCTATAGATCGTGACTTTGACGCGGTTGGCGGCACGCTCGATTTCGACGCGAGAGATGTGTCCCTTGCCGATGCGGTCGCGAATGAACTTGCGAATCTTGTAGTCCTGCAGCAGGAGGCGACCATAGTCCTTCTTTCGCGCAAACCAGTGCGAATCAAAGTCCCGGATGATGCCGAGCCGCAGTCCAACGGGGTGAATTTTCTGACCCAAACTTAGTCTCCTTTGTCCTCTTTGGCTTCGTCGGTAGCGGCCTCCCCACTTTCGGTGGCGGCCTCCTCAGGTGATGAATCGGTGGTGGGCTCAGCGACTTCGGCGGGCGCTTCCTCGGCGGTTGCCGCCTCGACGACGGTCTCTTCAGCCGGGGCTTCCTCGGCGGCGACGGCGGCCGCTTCGGTCGGCGTTTCTGCCTTCGCGCCCTTGCCGCCCTTTCGCTTCTTTGGCGCGGCAAAGGTTGGCCGGGCCTTTGGCTTGGCGCCGTGGGGACGGACATTGGTCTCTTCGAAGGTGTCGTCCAGCACGACGGTGATATGGCTCGTCTTCTTGATGATGCGTCGGCCGCGGCCCATCGGACCCGCCTTCATCCGCTTCATGCGCGGACCTTCATCGACCATGATCGTCGCGATGCGCAGGTCGCCGGGCGACGCGCCGTTGTTTTCGACGGCGTTCGCGATCGCGCTGATCAAGACCTTGCGCAGGTAATAGGCGCCTTTGCTGTTGTGATAGCGGAGCAGCGCGGCGCCGTGCACGGCCGAGTTGCCGCGCACCTCGTCCGCCACAATCCGCACCTTGCGCGGCTGGACCCTGATGAATTTGCCGATGGCTTTGACTTCCATGATCGTTCGGTTTCGCGTTAGCGGATGCGGGTGCTCCGGTCGGGCATCGAGCCGCCATGGCCGCGATAGGTTCGGGTCGGCGCAAATTCGCCGAGCTTGTGGCCGATCATGTTCTCGGTCACAAAGACCGGAACGTGCTTGCGACCGTCATGGACGGCAAACGTGTGGCCAACCATGTCGGGCGTGATGGTCGAGCGGCGTGACCAGGTCTTGATCAGCTTTCGCTCGCCCTTTTCGTTCAACTCGTCGACCTTCTTCATCAGGTGGTCGTCTACGAAGAACCCTTTCTTAAGACTTCTTGCCATGCTTTACCTATTTACTTCTTGCCTCGGCGGCGGACGATGAACTTGTCAGTGCGCTTGTTCTTGCGCGTCTTGGTGCCAAGCGCCTTGTTGCCCCAGCGGTCCACCGGACCTTTCTTGCGGCCAACCGGCGATTTCGCTTCGCCACCGCCATGCGGGTGATCGCGCGGACTCTTCACGACGCCGCGGACGTGAGGCCGTCGACCCAGCCGGCGATTCTTGCCCGCCTTGCCGATCTGCTCGTTCTCGTGTTCGGCGTTGCCCACCTCGCCGACGGTGGCGCGGCAGGTGTGATGCACTTTGCGCATTTCGCCGCTCGGCAGACGAAGGGTGACATAATCGCCCTCCTTTGCCATGACCTGGGCGGCCGCGCCCGCGGAGCGGACCATTTGGCCGCCGCGACCCGGCTTGAGCTCGATGTTGTGCACCAGGGTACCAAGCGGGACATTTGCCAGCGGCAGGGTGTTGCCGGGCAGAATGTCGGCTTCGGGGCCGCTGACCACCCGCGCTCCCACCTCAAGACCCTTGGGCGCCAGGATGTATGCCTTGTCGCCATCCAGGTAGTGAAGCAGCGCAATGCGGCAGGTGCGGTTCGGATCGTATTCGATCGCCGCGACCTTGGCTTCAACGGAGTCCTTCAGCCGCTTAAAGTCCACGACTCGGTAGCGACGACGATTGCCGCCTCCCTTGTTAAAGGAGGTGATCCGGCCGGTCGAGTTACGTCCGCCAGACTTGCGTTTGCCCGTCGTGAGCGTGCGCTCCGGTTTCGATTTGGTGACTTCCGCGTAGGTCGAAACGATTTGGAATCGGCGACCCGGCGATGTGGGATTCAACTGCTTGACCGGCATGTTTAGACTCCGTACTCCTCGATCATCTGGCCCGGCTTGAGGGTGATGATCGCCTTGCGACGGCTCGGTCGATAGCCTTTGGACTGCCACGAGACCCGGCGCAGCTTGCCGCGCACGGTCGTCACGTTGACCTTGGCCACCTCGACCTTGTCGTCGTCCTTCTTCTTGCCGGCATTGAAGATCGCTTCGAATGCATTCTTGATCTCGATCTTCGTGGCGCCGGGGGCAACATAGAACGTGTACTTGCGGGTCACCAGGGCTTCTTCGCGGATGCGCGGATCGCCATAGGAGAGCGCCACGGTTCGTTCCGTGATATGGGGCTTGATGATGATGCTATGCGGGTCCTTCATTTCGACCAGACCTCCTGGATGCGGTCCAGCGCATCCTTGGCGACGATCAGCTTGCGGGCCACCAAGACGTCGCGGGTGGAAAACGCTGCAGATTTGGGGGCGTCTTCGCCGTCCGTGCCGCTGACCGGCGCGGTGCGCACGACGACGTTCGGCAGATTGCGAAAACACTTGTGGGTGATCTCATCGACTTCCGGAATCACCACCAGAATGCGCGCCTCATCCTCCACGCCGAGGGCCTTCAGCATGTCGGTCGCGTGCTTGGTGCGCGGCTCGGTAAAGGCGATCTTCTCCGCCACGATGACGTGGCCTGCGGCAAACTTGCTGTTCAGCGCACCGAGGATGGCGGCGCGGCGCTCACGCTTGTTCAGCTTCTTTTCGTAGCTGCGCGGCGAAAGGGCCAAAGCCATGCCGCCGTGGGCATAGTGCGGCGCGCGGGTTGAGCCCTGCCGCGCGTTGCCGGTCTTCTTCTGCTTGTAAGGCTTGCGACCGCCGCCCCGGGTTTCCGAGCGCGTCTTGGTCTTCTGCGTGCCTTGACGCTTGTTGGCCTCTTCGGCGACGACGGCGGCGTGCAAGAGGTGCACCACAGGCTCAGCGCCAGCGATCACGCCCGGCAGCTCGGCCGATCCGACGACCTTGCCAGCTTTGTCTTTGACTTCGATTGCGGCCATGGTTATTTCGCCACCTTGTGAATCATCACGAGTCCGCCGTTCGGGCCGGGGACGGTGCCCGACACCAGAAGCAGGTTCCGCTCGGCATCAACCTTCACCACGCTCATCCCTTTCTGCGTGACGCGGGCGTTGCCCATGTGGCCTGGCTTCTTCGTGCCTTTGAAAACGCGCTGGGGACCGGTTGCACCGCTGGAAAGCGGGCGACGGTGCGTCATGTAGCCGTGGGTCATGTGCTGGCCGCGGAAGTGGTGTCGCTTGACGCCACCCGCAAACCCGCGTCCTTTGCTGGTTCCGGTGACGGTGACTTCCTGGCCCGGCTCAAAGATTTCGACCGTGATCTCTTGGCCCGTCTCGTAGCCGTTGGTCTCCTCAACGCGAAACTCGCGCAAGGTGCGAAGGTTCTTGGTGAGCCCCGCCTTTTTCAGGTGACCGTACTTCGGAAAGGTCAGGTTCTTGTCGCCGATCTCGTCGTATCCGACTTGAACAGCGGCATAGCCATCTGTCTCTTCGGTCTTCACCTGAGTGACAAAGACAGGCCCCGCCTCGATGACGGTAACGGGCACCATCTTGCCGTCCTCCGTGAAGACGTGCGTCATTCCCACTTTTTTGCCGATGATTCCTGGCAACATCACATTTACTTCCTTTTGGCGACACGCTCACGAGGCAACGCCAAGCGCGCCTTGCGAAGCGAATCGCTTTCCGTTCAGCTTCATATGCCGTTGGATCGGTATCGTTGCCGTTGCCCCGGTCTTTCGGTGCGGGGTCGGCCCAGATCCCGGCTGGAAGCCGCTCGGTTTTCTTCGGCCATGACGGCCAATCCGAGACTATACCCGCCGCCACATCGAAAGTCAATGGCCGACGCGTTTCAAAGAACTGCGTCCGCAAACCGGCGGTGGGCTACGTTCCGAGCTTTTTGCCGAGCATCGCGTCCCACTGTTTCTTTTGGTTGACAGTGAGCACGGCATACATGTCCGTATTGGCCTGAACGCGCAGCTTTTCGACCTGTTCATTGACCTGGTTCGCCATCTTTTCCAAGTTGGCCTGATCGGTTTTGGACAGTTCCTTTTTGCCGCCGTCGGTCGCCTTGGCATAGGCTTCGAGGACCTTTTGCTGGGCCTCGCCCATCTTCTTCATCGCCGTTTCAAAGATGGTGACCAGCTTTTTCTTCTGGGATTCCGTCAGTTTGAGCGTGGTTGCGACCTCGTCGTGCAGCAGGGCGGCGGTTCCGGCGCTCTGTAAGCTGAGCTGCTTGAGTCGGGCCACCTGGGTGGCATTGAGCACCTTGAGGACTGACGCCTCGAATGCCCGGTCGCGCGCCTCAAACCGCTTGATCTGCTCTTGGGTTGGCGGTGGAGGCGGTTCGCCGGGCTTGCCCTTGGGCGCGTCCGCCAGCGAATCCTTGCGGTACTTTTCGAAAAGCGCCTCCATTTGCTTGAGCTGAGCATCCGTGATCTTGAGGTCCTGGCGGATGTCGGTGAACCGCAGCAGGCCGATGTTGAGCAGGCCGGAAGGTGCCGGTGCGGGCGAGGCCGGATTCTGGGCCGCTATCGCGCCGACGCTGAGGGTGGCCAACAGCAGAGCCGCGCACCACTTTGCGACGGCATAGGGTCTCATAGCCCATTATGAACGTCCGGCGGTTCCCGACGGTTCCGACGGAGTCGGCGTCCAGGTTTGAACTCTTAGCTTTGTGGCTTCCGGTCCCCAAAAGACGCGCTGTGTTGCGGCGTGAAAATCCCATGGCCAAGCGCGCCGAATGTTCATGAACTTTTGTGGGTTGCGGTCCACCAGCGGGAACCAGCTGCATTGGATCTGGACCATGACCCGATGCCCAGCCTTGAACGTGTGGAACAGGTCCTGCGTCTCGAAGGTGACCCGAGTCGGCTCATTCGCTATGAACGGACGAGGCTGAGCAAAGTCTTCGCGATACTTGCCGCGCATGATCTCCGCCCGGACCAACCGCTGGTAGCCGCTCATATTTACGTTGCGCGGGTTTGGATTTGGCGCGGGGAACTCGGCGGGCAACACGTCGATGAGCTTCACCACCCAATCGGAGTCGGTTCCACTGGTTGACACGAGGAGGTCCGCCGTGATCGGACCCACCAGCGTGAGGTCTTGCGACAAAGGAGCAGAGACGAATGTCGCGACATCGTCTCGCGAGGCCGCAAAGCGCTGGTCGCCCACCATGTAGTTGGAGTTCATGCCGGGGCTTGGCTCCGAGAAGTAGGGTACGGGCTGATTGGGGTCGCTGACGAAAGACACAGAACCAGATTGAGGTGGCGGGGCTTGACCGGGAAGAATCAGCGTCCGATCGGGCCCAAGAGTCAGTGTCGCCATTTGCGCGGCTGCGGGTGGCCACTGGTCCAAAAAGTGCCAGCGGTTGCCTCCTGTCTCATAGACCGATGCTTCCGGCAAGTCGTCCGGACCCTCGTCCTTCAAATGGTGTCGAAAGAACTTGCGAATCGCAACGCGATAGGTCTCACTTGGGTTGGGGCCGAAAGTCCAATCCCAGATCCGCTCACCCGATCCGCGGGACCAAGAGCCGTGGGTCCACGGTCCCATCATGAGCCGGTTGTTGGCGCCAGGCGATTTGGATTCGATCGCCTTATAAGTTTGGAGCGCGCCGAAAAGGTTCTCCGCGTCGAACCAGCCGCCAACCACCAGTACCGCGGGCTTGACACCGTGCATATGCCGGGTCATGTCGCGCGACTGCCAGAAGTCGTCGTAGTCGGGGTGGGCCATCACCTGGTTCCAGAACTGGTTGGTGCCCTGGAAGTACTTCAGGTCCATCATGGGCAACCCACCCAACTCAAGATAGAACTGGTAGGCATCGGGCTGTCCGCTTCGGAATCCGACGCCACCTCCTCGCGGCGTTGGGACGGGTCGCGGCGTGCCAAAGGCGCTGAGGAAGGAGACCCGCTGGGCGAGGAAGAACGCGCCATGGTGATGGTCGTCGTCGCCACGCCACCGGTCGGTGACGGGCGCCTGGGGTGAAGCGGCCTTGAGGGCCGGATGGGAGTTGATCAGCGAATGAGTCACGTAGAAGCCGGGCTGGGAAATGCCATAGGTGCCCACGCGGCCGTTGTGGTTCGCGACGTTTGCGAGAAGCCATTCGATCGTGTCGTACGTGTCGGAGCTTTCGTCGAAGTCGGTCCCGGTCTTGTGCGGCTTGTGTGGCGGCGAAAAGACGTGCTCCCCCTCGGACATCCACCGTCCGCGAACGTCTTGGTAGACGAAGATGTAGCCGTCGTCCATGAACTCGTTTGTCGGGCCGAGGCCGTTGCGATAGGCATCGGGTCCATAGGGGCTGCACCCGTAGGGCGTGCGCTGCATGAGGAGCGGATAGGTCCGGCTGGTGTCGCGGGGAGCGTAAATTTGGGTGAAGAGCCTGGTGCCATCCCGCATGGGGACCATGACTTCGGTCTTCTCGTAGCGATCGCGGACTGATTCCTGCGACCTTGGCGCTTCGCCGTGCGACACGACGGTGGCCGTCGCAAGGGCCAAAGCGGCGAGCGGTGACATTTTTCCTGATTCGCCTCACCACGGCCCTCCTCCTGCGAAGAAGGGATCTACTCGGAGCTGGGGATGCTTGGCGCGCCGGTATTGCGCTCGCCAAGATTTGAGACACCGCTCCAAATGGCGGCGGCCAGTCCAAGAATGGCTCCGATGATCAGCAACGCGGTGTAGAAACGCCGTTGCTCGGGCGAGAGCGGCTTTTTGACCTTGGCGGCGCGGGCATGTGCGTGTGAGGCTTGGAGATCGGTGGCCTCTTGGACGGCCGCAGCCGCCTTGGCTAGCTCATCGGCATCGTCATCAGGGTTATCGAAATCAACGACCTTTCGTGACATGGGCACTCCATCCGCTCTGCGGGATGCTCGGAGCATACCGCCTCCTTATTGCCTCAGCGGTAGACGCGGCCCTTCCAGCGAATCTGACCCTTTGCGCGCCAAACCAACGACCGCAGAAACGTGAACCCCGCGAGGGTTAGGGTCAGCGGGGCAAACGGCCACACCCAGATGGGAATGCGGCACAAGCGGTCGGTGATCCGTTTGCTGAGCCAAAGCATCCCCAGTCCCCAAAGGAGCGAGGCGCCCATGAGCAGCCAGCCCCACGCGAGTGCCGCGCACATCAGCGCAACCACGATCGTGGCGGCTGAACTCCCCGCGATAAAGACGGCGTTCTTGCTCATGCCATCCAGCGCCTGACGGAAGTCGGCATACATCCGAACGCTAAGGATTGGGGCTAGATCCGCGATTTCAACCCGGATTCCGCGACGCGCCAACAAGCGACCGATGCCAACGTCTTCCAAAACCGCTCCCGACAACTCGCGATGGGGCCAGATTTCGGCATAGGTGCGCGCGCGCCAGCAAACCATCTGGCCGTTCAGAAACCGAGGGTGCCCCAAGCGGGAGCGGCTGATCAGGCCGAAAGGAATGGTGGCCAGAATCATCCACGGCACCCACGACAAGTAGATGGGCTCGGGACCCTTGCCAGAGAGCAAGCGCGGCATTCCCGATACGACCCGAACCGCCGGCGAGATCGACTCCAACAGGCCGGCCAAACGCGACACGAAGTCAGGCTCCGGGACCGCATCCGCGTCCAGGAAGACGATCCACTCGGCCGGCGAGGTCTCGGCCGCCGCCAACGCAAGCATGTGGCAGGCGCGGTTCTTGCCGGTCCACCCCTCGGGAAGCGGTTCTGCCGCGGACAGAACCGTTGCGCCTGCGGCTGCGGCAACCTGTTGGGTGTCGTCTTCCGACTCGTCGTTAAAAACCAAGACGGTCGCACCCTGGCCCACCAGGGCCGGGACGAGCTGGCGCAGGTTCTCCGCCTCGTTGCGCGCCGGGATCAAGATGATCATGGACGACGCCGACCCGCGGCCCCGTGGGCGCCGCATCAAGAAGAGGTTGGCCAGCGGAACCAGCACCAAGACTCCATAGACGACAAGCAGGATGAGCGAGAGCGGGCCGAGATCAGGCACGGATTAATCTATCCCTTTCCCACCGTTTGGGTGCAGGGGAGGCGGGTCGCGGCGTAACATTGCTGCGTGAGTAAGGACGCGATGTTTTCCCCCGCCGCCCGAACTGCGGCCTATGTTGGCTTTGCGGCCGCCCTTGCCAGCCTCTCGGGTTGCTTCGGCAGCAAAGATAGCGCCGTCTTGATTCTGCTGGGCGAGCAGACGACGGTCTTTGACGGATCGGTGACCACCTGGGCCGTGCAGCGCGGCAACGGCGTCGTCGATGAAATGGGAGCCACCATTTCGATGACCACGATCCAAAACGCGCCTACCACATTCCCCGGTGGCCCCGGTCCGGCCGGCGCCGTTGCGGTGCTCAAATTTCCCGAGTCGGTCCGCGGCAAGACGTTTATCGACCATTTCGAGCTTCATTGGGAGCCGCACGGACACCCACCGCTGGGCATTTTCGACAAACCCCATTGGGATTTCCACTTCTACTCGATTCCGGAAGCCCAGGTCCGTTTGATCGAGCCGAACGCATCGGCGCTTCCCCGTCCCGCCGCGGTGCCCAGCGGATGGCTGAATGCGGCAAACGACGACGAGTACTTGGCGCAGGTCGTTCCTCAGATGGGCTTTCACTCCCTCGAATCACGAGTCCTTGACCCGGGTTACGTCTTCGATCATACGCTGATCTTTGGGTACTGGAAAGGGCAAAACATTTTTGTTGAGCCGATGATCACAAAAGCGTGGTTCGAGAAAGAAGAAGATCGGCAGTACTCACAGGCGATTCCGGTGCCACCGGGCATCCCATCGGGTACCCGATACCCGACTCGATTGGAAGTTCGTTATGCATCAGAGGCATCTGTCTACACCATCACATTTAAAGACTTTGTGACCGTGCCCTAATCAACGGCAATGAAAGTTCGGCAACTCGTCTGCGTTGAACCCCTCAAGGTGGATTTCCGTGAGGTTGAGGTTCACGATGCCGGCACCGGTCAAGTGCGCGTGCGCAACCTCTTTGGGGTCGAGAAGCACGGCACGATGACGGCCTTCTTTCGGGGGTATGCGAACGAGAGAGGGCGCTGGGACGAGCAAAAGCGAATCCATCTTGCCGAAGGTGTTCTTTGGAAGTACCCGATTCCGCTTGGCAATATGCAGTGGGGTGAAATTGACCAAGTCGGTGAACGTGTCGAAGGATACGACCCCGGAGACAAGGTGTTTTACTCCGGTCCGTTTCAGCCCTTTTCTGTGGTGGCGGCCAGCGCACTTTGGCGCGCGCCGCAAGGCCGCAGCTGGAAGGACGCGCTGATGCTCGACCCAGCCGAGTTCGCGCTGGGTGCGCTCCGCGACGGGCACGTGCGAATCGGCGATCGGGTCGCCATCTTTGGAATGGGGGCCATTGGCTTGACGTGTGTTCAGCTAGCGGTCGCCACGGGATGCGCTGAGACAATCGCTGTCGATCCGCTGCCAGAGCGCAGGCAAGTGGCCCTGGATTGCGGCGCTAGCGTTGCGATTTCCGCCCAAGAGACCGATGTCGGCGGCACGCTGCGCGACCTGACGTCGGGCGTCGGACCGGATGTGATCATTGACTTCAGCGGATCACCCGCTGCGCTCCAGGCGGCGCTCCGCGGTGTGGCCTATCGTGGAACCATCGTCTGCGGCGCGTTCCCGCCGCCTTGGACTCAGGGACTCGACTTGGGCGGAGAAGCCCACATGAACCGTCCGACGATCGTCTTCTCGCGGGCCTGCAGCGATCCGAATCCGGACTATCCGAATTGGGACCATCGCCGGATTCAAGAAACCTGCTACCAACTGATCGCTGAAGGCGCGGTCTTTGGTGAGCCTGTGATCGGTCCGATCGTGCCCTTTGACTCGCTTCTGGAGCCCTACATCGAGATCGCAATGCATAGTGGCCGTGGCACCAAGCTGGCGGTGGACTATGGAGCTTAGGCCTGGTCAACTCAAGCAAAGCTTTTGCTATCCGCTGTTTCAAGACAAAGGACAATCGCTCGATGAACTTTTCGCGATGGCCCGTGAGATTGGCTACGCGGCCACGGAACTGTGGGGCTGGGATGATTCTCTTGCGTCCATAGTGGAGGCAGCGCGCCGAAAACACTTGGCGGTGGCCAGCATTTCTGGTCACGGCTCCATCGATGATGGGCTCAACGACGCGACCCAGCATGACCGCATCGAGGAAGAACTGAAACGATCGATTGAAGCGGCGGCGCAGCACGAGATCCCGGGGGTGATCTGTTTTTCCGGCACGCGGAGACCCGGTGTCAGCGACATGGAAGGGTTGGCCATCGCAGTCAAAGGCATTCGGCGCGTGACGGCGCTCGCCGAAGAGAAAGGAGTCAACCTCAACTTGGAGATCCTCAACTCTCGCGTTGATCATCCCGGCTACATGGCCGACACCGTCGATTGGGGCATTGCCTTTTGTGAAGCGGCAAACAGCCCTCGGTGCCGGCTCCTCTTCGATATTTATCATGTCCAAATCATGGAGGGCGACGTGATCCGCGCGTTGCGGCGGGCCGCGCCCTACCTCGGTCACCTACATACGGCAGGCAACCCGGGTCGCAACGAGCTTGACGACCACCAAGAATTGAACTATCGTGGTATCTGCAATGCGCTTGTGGAGCTTGGCTACGATGGCTATATCGGCCACGAGTTAATCGTCAAGCGACAATCCCGCGCCGAGGCTCTACGGAGTTCTTTCGTCGCCTGCACGGTCTGACGTCGAATCGCCTAACTGACGCTGCAATTCCGCGACGCGGGCTTCAAGCGCCGTCACTTGTTCTTGCAGGTCACTCTCTTGTATGGCGCGCTCGCGGCGCTGCAAGTCAACCAAAACATTGTTGATGGTTTCAAAGTGCGCCAACGGCTTGAGCACCCACACGATCAGCGAAACAACGACGGTCGCGCCCAGGACACTTCCAAAGCCCATGAGCACGCCGCGGCCCAGTTGCATCTTCCAGTTTCGTTCCTGGGCGATGCGGCGACGAATCAGCGCCGACTGCTCTTCGATGGCGACGACCAACGCTTCAATGCGTTCGTCCAAGCTCCGTTCGTCGCTCATGACTCAGATCATGAACGATTTTCTTAGAGCGACGTCAGTAGGCCGCTACCGGGTCGCTTGCCGGCATGGAATCCGCCAGCGCCTCATCAAGCTTGTGCTCGTTAGCTTCGATCGCTTTCTTTTGCTGTGCGCGCTTCTTGGCAAGCGCCACACCGCCCGCGACCACGCCGACCACCAACAAGAGTTCCAGAATGGTTGAGAGTTTCATGTTGGATTCTCCTGATGACTGTTATTGACGCCGGATAGGGGTTTGCCGTTGCGTCAGGTGACGGTTTCGCAAGCATCTGGATCGCGATCGAGCAACTCCCGAACGGAGGGCGGGATCGTGATGGCCCGCCGCTCTTCACCCATCAAGACGTGCCAAGTATGGCCCTCGGTCAGCACGGGGTCTTCGCCCGACCGTCGGATTTTATAGACGAACTGCATGGATGCTCTTCGCACTTCACCTAACTCGATTTCGATTTCCAACAGGTCGTCGTAAACGACCTCGCCTTTGTAACGGATAAACACCTCAACAACGGGCAATTTGTAACCCATCGCTTCAAGCGATTTATAGGTGAAACCTCGATCTCGGCACCAGGCGCCCCGCGCCTGTTCAAACCACAGCAGGTAATTGCCGTAGTAGGCATGACCCATCTGGTCTGTTTCGCCATAGCGCACGCGAAGTCTTTCGATCGTGGCGGTCCGCACGAGTTGAATTATCGCGCATGGGCGGGTAAACCGTGCGCTTGGCAGGCGATTGGGATTGGCTGAAGCTGGACGCGCTCGCGGCCGCGCCTCGCCTCTTGGGCTGTACGCTCGTCCATCGGCATCTCGCCGCCCGCATTGTCGAGGTCGAGGCCTATCGCGGGGCAGATGATGCGGGCTCTCATGGCCATCGGGGAATGACGCCGCGCAACGTGGTCATGTTTGGACCGCCCGGCTTTGCTTACGTGTACTTCACCTATGGCACGCACTGGATGCTGAATGTCAGTTGTGAGGATGAAGGCGTTTGTGGCGCGATCCTGATTCGAGCCGCTGTCCCGCTCAAGGGGCAAGATATCATGCGGTCACGAAGGGGCGGAGTCACCCACGACCGAGAGTTGCTCAGCGGACCGGCCAAGATCTGCCAAGCGTTTGCCATCGACCGTCGCCACAACGGCGCTTGTCTCATTGGCAATGAGTCCTTTCGTTTGGAGCGCGGGGAGACCCCGCCGCGCATACGGCGAACGCCCCGCATCGGCCTTGCCAAAGGAAAGGGCGATGAACTGCCATGGCGCTTCGTCGATGCCGACGCGGGCGCATGGCTGTCGCGTCCGCTGCGCTAGACCGCGGGGCGCGTGGCCAACCCCTGCCGAATGACGGCCAGGGCTGCTTCACGCTCGGCGCCGCTCACGGGCAAGCGGGGAGGGCGGACAGATTCGCTCCCCATCGCGACGTGGGCTTGGGTCAGCTTGATCAGCTGGACAAACTTGGGCACCACGTCCAGGCGGAGCAAGGGAAGGAACCACTCGTAAAGTTCGCGGGCCTCGCGGCGGCGTCCGGCGAGCGCATGCTCGAACAGCCGCACCGACTCGACTGGAAAAGCGTTGACGAGACCCGCGATCCAGCCGGTGGCTCCGGCGTCGATCCCTTCGACGATCAGGTCATCGACTCCGACAAACAGAGCCAATCGGTCGCCGACCCGCCGACGAATCTCGGTGATCCGTCGCACGTCGGCGCTGGACTCCTTCACGGAATGAAAGTTCGGCACGGAGAGGAGCGACTCGATTTGGTCGGGAGTCACGTCGGTGCCGTAGGCGATCGGGTTGTTGTACAGCATGCACGAAAGCGCAGTCTCCGCCATCAAGGCTCGGAAGTGAGCTAGCGTTTCGCTGCCTTCGGTGCGATAGGCATACGGCGGAAGGATCATCAGGCCATGGCAACCGCTCTCCGCGGCAAGCCGGGCCACAGCAGCCCCTTGCGCGGTTGAAAGTCCCCCAACCGTTACGACGATGGGGGCCCGGTCACCAATGGCGGCTTGGACGGTGGCGATCGCGTCGCGCTTTTCCTCCAAGCTGAGCGTGCCGCCTTCGCCGAGGGAGCCGAACAGCACCAGGCCTTGGCAACCTGAGTCGATGAGCCATTGAGAATGGCGACCAAGAAACTCAAAGTCGATCTGCCCATCCCGATGAAAGGGGGTGGTGATTGCAGGGAAGACGCCGTGCCAACGCATGACGCTAAAGGATACTTGCGATCTCGGCTGGTTCGAGGGGTGGCTTGGGGTCGGTAGGCGCCCATCCGCGCAGAAACTCCATCGCGGGACCACAAATTCGCGCTTGGCAGAAGCCCATCCCGCATCGGGCCAATATCCGGGCTTCGCGGGCGTCGGCAAGGTCCTTCACTTGACTGAACCTTACGTCCTCACAACGGCACACGATCGTTTCCTCGCGGGGCAGCTGCCGAAGTTCGTCGCGCAGGGCAAACGCCGTCGCCAGCTCGGCGGCATAGCCCCGTTCTTGTTTCGCCCGGACAACGTCTTGGCTGAGAGGGCTCTGTCCGGCAGCGATGGCGCCCGCGACGCGCCCCTCGGCGAGCGCTTTGTCTTTTCCCCCGATGCCGGTCAATTCGCCTACTGCAAAGATGCCCTCGACATTCGTTCTTTGCTGTGCGTCAACGGACACCGATCCGTCTCGGATCCGACAGCCCAGCAGTCGGGGCAGCTCGAGGTTCGGAACGAGCCCATACGCGACCCCGAAAAAGTGACCGCGCACGGTCCAGCGCTCCCTTCCATCGGTAGCAACGCCTTCGAGCAGTCCGCCTCGTCCCGAGCGAACGTCGGTGATCCAGCATCCGGGCATGATCTCGACGCCGAAAAGCTCGCCCGCCCACTGCAACGCTTGCCGCAACCGAACCCCCGATGCCAGAGCTCCGCGCGCAAAAGAAGCGATCTGCCGGGGCGGCGCTTGCTCGAGAATCGTTTGGATGACGGCCCCACGCGAAGCCAAATAGGACGCCACGGCGCCGACCAGCGGTCCGGTGCCGCTCAAGACCACTTCCTTCCCATCGATATCGAGGCCCTGCTTCACCATGGCCTGAAGCGCTCCTACTCCAAAGACACCGGGCAGGGTCCAGCCGGGGAAGGGAAGGAACCTTTCGCGCGCACCCGTTGCCAGCACCCTCGCCTTGGCCGAAAGGATGACCGGTTGGTTGCGGACCACTGCCCGCAACTCGCCATCCTCGGCATCAACAATGGTGGTTTCGAGAAGCGTTTGGACACGGTGTCGCTCGAGCTCGGACTTCAGTTGCCGAGCCTCCTCGGTGGTGCCTCCGCGCCAGATCTGCCCGCCGACGGTCAATCCGCGGTCGAAGAGCAATGTCTTGGCCCCGCTCTTCGCAGCGGGGGCGGCCGCGGCGAGGCCCCCGGGCCCCCCACCCACCACCAAGACCTCTGCCTCGACCCGTTCCATCATTCGATTTTGCCCTTTTGCAGGCGTTTATGGGACCGTTAAGGACTTGTACACTCCCGCGCATGACAGCGCTCTTACTGGCTTGCGCATTGGCGCTTGGTCCGTCGCCAGTTGAGTATCGCACGTATGCGATACCCGGTCCGAATCAGGTTCACGTCCTGAAGGTCGACCTGAGTCAGCCGGGCGTGGAACTCCTTGGAGTGACCGGGTTTGATCAGCTGAGGGCGCGTGAGCAGCCGAGTTCCATTGGCCGCCGGCTTACAGCCAAAGGTTTGAAGGTCCTCGCCGTCGTGAACGCCGACTTTGGCGAGTCCAAGCCAGGATATGGGGGCCCGCACAACGCGAATCGCGGCATGCTGGTGCGAGATGGAGAACTCCTGGTCTCGCCGGGGTTGACTTCGAGTCTCTACGTGACCCAATCGGGCGAAGCCGGAATCGGGACCTTCAGTACAACGTTGGAACTCTTGCCAACATCCGGCGTACTGCCGTTGAAGGTGGACTTCCTGAACAAGTGGCACCCTTTCGAGAGCGCGGCCCTTTACCATTGGGCGTGGGTTCTCTCCGAAGAGCGGCCCGAGAACCTCGGCGAAGTCATCTTTACCGCTATCGACCCGATCCGACCAAACGGTGAGTCAATGTTGCTGGTCCGTGACGTGCTGGCAACGCGCGGCGGCATTCCGTTGCCACTTGGAACCTTCGCATTGCAGATGATGCGCGACTCGCCTGCGTTTACCCGGTTCAAAGCTGGTCAACGATGGACCTTGCGCACCACGACAACGCCGGACGTGCCCTTGCGCATGGCGATTTCTGGTGGGCCAAGGATCGTTCGCGATGGCCGCATCTCCGTGGAGAACGCTCGAGAGGGTATCCCCGACGACTTTGCAGCGGTGCGACATCCGCGCACAGCTTATGGCTTAAGTCGGGATGGGAAAACATTAATCTTGGTGGTCGTGGATGGACGTCAACCGCAATACTCGGTAGGGATGACTTTGGAGGAACTGGCCAAGGTGATGCTTGACCATGGTGCTTTTCAGGCTCTGAATATGGACGGAGGCGGCTCGTCGACGATGGTCGTAGACGGACACGTCGTGAACCGAGTCTCGGATGCCTCGGGTGAGCGAACGACGACGAGTTCGCTGGCGGTGGTGATTCGTCCCAACTGAGCCCCTTCCGGTAACCTGAGAGACTCATGAACGACTCTAGCCCAGCTGAGATGCCAACCACTTACGTGGACTACCCGCGCGAGGCGCCCCTCATCCCATGGCCTTGGTGGGTCACGTTCACCATGGTCGGGGTCAAGAAGCGCTCGGTGCTGGTGATCTGTCTTTGGCTGTCGCTGTTTCTGCTTGCCGTTTCGGCTGCAGCATCCGTGTACGTGTGGCTACTGTTTCGCAGCTTCTTGGGACTGCTGCTCGTCCTTGGGTGTCTTTGGTGTGTGGCGATTTATAAGTTCACGTTGCGCTGGCTTGATGAGAACAAGCAATGGGATAGTAATGGCGTCTTGACCCGCTCAAAACGCCATCCTCGCCACTAGTCAAACAAACTCTTGGGAAGTTCACGAGGTGCAACAGGTGTGACGGCGTCGGCCTCTTGATAGCGAGGGTTGCTCATGCGTTTCGTGACGGGGTAGCACGCTATCAGTGACGCATCCAGTGGCTCCATCACCGAAAGAATCGCCTCACGGTAGTCGTCGTCTTCAATCCAGCGCCGGGCAGATTCTCCGCTCAGCATCACCGGCATGCGCGTGTGGATCTGCGCTACCGTTTGATTTGCTCGAGTTGTCAGGAGCGCGCACTCCAAGTCACCCGCATCCGTGCGTTGGGCAAGCGCTGCAAAGGCAAAAGGCTTGTGATCCGTGCGAAAGAAGTAGAAGGGTTCTTTATGTCCTGCCGCTCCGCGCCATTCGTAGAAACCGGTCGCCGGCATGAGGCAGCGGTGCTCCTTCACCAATCGGTGGAATGTCTTTTTTGTAGCGAGGTTCTCGATGGTCAAGAAGGGCATCTTTTGCTTCATCTGCCACCATGGGGTGAGTCCCCAAGTAGCGGTATCTAGATGTGGCTCGCCATGATCCAGCACGACAGCAACCCCCCTTGATGGGGCGATGTTGTATTCCGGCTTGGCGAAGAAAGCATCGGCATGGGCCAGCCTCATTGCGAGCGATTCTTGGATTTCCTCGGCAGTTGCGACGACCGCGAAGCGTGCGCACATGACTTGAATTATCGGGGAAACATCGCGATTCGCGCCGCCGCTCCCCCATGGCGAAGATGGAGCTGGCGGGAGCGGGTGGGAATCGAACCCACCAGGCCCGCGGCGCGAGCCTCACCGGTTTTGAAGACCGGGCGGCACACCGGCGCCGACCCGCCCCCACACTCCTACAGAGGATAGCCCGTATTTCGTGTGCAGGGTGAAGACGGGAGGATTGAGGGTGCCGCGAGGCGAAGGATTGTCTATGATCGGGTTTAGCGCGGTTGCGCTGGCGCTCAGCACCGGATTAACCTACTATGTCGCCCCCGCGCCCGTCGGGTCGATGGCCGGCAATGGCAGCTGGGAGCAGCCTTGGTCAGATATTCAGCATGGATTGGATGCCTTGCGGGCCGGGGATACGCTCGTACTTCGCGACGGTATTTATCGGCCAACCCAGCGACTTGAGGTCCGCGGCTCCGGGCAAGTCGGTGCCTGGATCACGATCCGTGGGGAAGACGGCGCGATGCCGATCATTGAAGCAGGGCGAATTCGGCCCAAAGATATCGGTGAAGCCTCGGGCACGGGCGTCATCACCATCAGGGGGCCCAGCTACGTCCGAGTGGAGGGTCTCAGGATCCAAAACTCGCATCAAGCCGGGATTTGGGTGGAACGTCCTTCCACTCATATCGACATCCTGAACTGCCGGATCGATCGAACCTTTGCCCCGGCAATCGGATGTTGGAACGTTGAGGATCTGAGGGTGCTCCGCTGCGAAGTGACGGAGGCCAACACGAATCGGATGCGTCTCTATGGGTCGCGGAGTCGCGAAGCGCCCCATGAGGCCATCAGCATCGCCGGCTGTGACCGTTTCGAGGTGGCCTACTGCCACGTCCATCATTGCGAGAAGGAAGGCATTGACGTCAAAGAAGTGAGCCGCAACGGGACGGTCCACCACAACGTGGTGCACGACCTCCGGCGGCAAGGGCTGTATGCGGACGCATGGTTCGGCCTGCTTGAGAATGTCGTCTTCCACCACAACGTCGTTTCTTACTCCGAGTGGGGGCTCGTCATCGGGGTCGAAGGCAGAGCCTCCGAATTGCGGAACGTAAGCGCCCACCACAACATCATTTTCCGCAACCGTGCTTCCGGTATTTACTTGGGGACATGGGGGGGCGACGGCCCGCGCTCGGGCATTACGATCTATAACAACACGCTCTTTGGCAATGGGCATGCCGACCATTGGGCGGGGCCAACGGGAAACATTGACCTTCGGTCCCGGAACACCACGGATCTTGTAGTCGCCAACAACATTTGCTTTGGTGGCGGTGCATTTGAAATCGCGACGGCCATCCCCGAAGACCAGTGGCGGAGCCGCAATCTTGTGGTTCGAGACAACCTGGTGGGCAGTGACCGCGATCGGACCCAAGAAGGCATCGACGGTTACGGACGGCTCACGCTGATGCTGGGCAGCCCGGTGTTCTTTGGCGACCCGCAGTTTGTCGATCCACAGGAGGGGAACTTTGCGCTTCAAAACGGATCGCCCGGACTGGCCTCAGGATGGGTCAACGGGCGATTGCCAGCCTATCAAGGAGGGTATTTGGGTGCGATCGCACCCAAAGACGTGGAGCGAGGGCCCTAGTCAAACAACGTGGGCTGCGCTTCGACAGGATCTGCGGCCCGTGGTGCCTGCTCAGAAAGCCGCTGAGCGGCATCCCAAGCCTTTTTGATGTCGGCGACGAGCAAGGAATAACCACCGTCGTTGGCCGCGGATTGCTGGCGCAGAATGTATGCGGGGTGCAAAGTAGCCATGATGGTGCGCGCCAGGTCGCTGGGAAAAAATCGACCGCGCTCGGCGGTAATCCGGAAGTCTTTGCGGATGAGGTTGCGAGCGCTGGGCGCCCCCACGCAGAGAATCACCTTCGGCGCCAGCAGGCTCAACTGGGGCAAGAGCCACCGACGGCAAGCGGCGACTTCTGGCTCAGTTGGAGGACGATTGCGCGGACGACCGGTCGACCAGTCGCACGCCCGGCACTTGACTGTGTTGCAAATGTAGACATGGGTGCGATCCA
Source organism: Fimbriimonadaceae bacterium (assembly GCA_046292875.1). GTDB lineage: Bacteria > Armatimonadota > Fimbriimonadia > Fimbriimonadales > Fimbriimonadaceae > JBKBQD01. Next base: position 728,922 of record JBKBQD010000001.1, on the reverse strand, counting down.
GGCCATGATCCGCCAGCGCGGCATACAGCATCTGTCCCGCGCGGCCAACAAAGGGGCGTCCCGTGGCGTCTTCTTGATCCCCGGGGCCTTCGCCCACCAGAACGAGCGGCGCACGGGGGTTGCCCTCGCCGAAGACCACATTGCGTCGACGCTCCGCCAAGCTGCACGCCTGGCACTGAAGACACTGCTCGCGAAGTTGGTCAAGCGTCACGTTCGATCATGGCCCTGAGTCGATCGTAGCTTTCTTCGAGGCTTTGCGGCAGAACGCGAACTTCGCCAATGACCGGCATGAAGTTCGTGTCGCCGGACCAGCGTGGGACAACGTGCCAATGGACATGGGTGGGGATGCCCGCGCCCGCCGCAACCCCGAGATTGACGCCGATGTTGAAGCCGTCCGGCGCATAGGCTGCCCCGATCCACTGGGTGGCCTTGGTGACGAGTCGGGCGATCTCCAAGTGCTCTTCGTCAGTGAGATCGGCCAGGTTCGCCGTGTGCTTGTAGGGCGCGATCATCAGGTGGCCGTTGGTATAGGGGAAGGCATTGAGCATGACAAACGCCCATTGGCCGCGATAAAGAATCAGATTTTTGCGGTCGTCGTGCTCGGCCGGAAGGTCCACAAAGATGCAGCCCGTCGGGCCGTCTTTGCGTTCGATGTAGGTGAGGCGCCAAGGGGCCCATAGCCGGTCGGCCATGGACCCATTATCCCACCGTTAGCCGCCGGACTTGGCCGCGTTGTTGAGGTAGGCGGCGAGTCGGAAGACGGCTTGAGCCTTGGTGATGCCCTCATCGGGGTCGTCTGGATAGTCGGGCAGCGAGGCGGTGATGTCCACGTCCACGCCGTCGCCTTCGAGACGCCGGCCCTGGTCGGTCACGAACTCTCGAATGGGAACCTGCAGGTGAAAACCGTGCGGCATCGCCGCGAAGACGCTGGCAATCACCGCACCGGCGGTCTTTGAGCCAATCACGGTGGCGCGTCGATGCTCCTTCAGGGCGGACGCCACGATCTCCGCGGCGCTGGCCGAGCCGCCGCTCACGAGTACGACGATCTCGCCATTGAAGCGCGGTCGCGAGTCGTTCGTGATGCGGCTCGGCGCATTGATGTACTTGGCCATGCCGGCAAGGTCCTGCATGCTTCCGCCTGCTTCATCGACGTACCGATTGGCCATGTTCCGTGTGAGGAACGTGCCGTAGGGGGTGGTCGGCGCGAGGAAGTAGCTCAGAAGGTGTTCCATATTGAGCACCAAGCCGCCGGAATTCTGCCGCAGGTCGACGATGATGTTCTTGGCCTTCATGGCCTCCGTCATGATGGCGTCGACATTCGTCGCGCTGTAATTGCTCGGTTCAAAGCTTGGGATCTCGACGCGAGCGGTTTCGTTGTCCACCCAGACGATGGTCTCCGGAATCTTGATGGAGTATTTGCGCCGCGTGATGGTGAAGTCTTTTTCGCTGCCGTCCTTGCGGCGGACGGTGACGACCACGTTCGTGCCTTCTTCGCCACTGATCTGGGTTTGCTGCTCCACCTTGACGCCGTCGGCCTTGATGATGAGGTCGCCCGGCAACAGGCCCGCTTCCTTGGCGGGCGCGTTGTCGAAGGTCCGCATGATGCGAAAGCCTTCATCCTCGCGACGCACGGAAATTCCGATGCCCGTGACTGACGCAGTTTGGCGGCGCTGAGCGGCCTCCGGCGACAAAAGCGCTATGTGGCTGAAGCCAAAGTTGCGCAACGCCTGATTGATGCCAAGCGTGAAGGCATTCACATCCTCGGCTGCATCGATGCGATCGCGTGCCCCCTCAAGGTATTCGTCCCACTTGGCAAAATCGGCGCCGGCGACAAAGGCCTGGCGATTGAGAATGTTGCTCATCGCACGGATGACGTCTGCTTTTTGCTCGGCGGTGATCTTGGCGTTCTGGGCGACGGCCGGCACGCTAAGTGCGAGCGCCGACATCAGCGCGAGACGAGAGAGGAGCGGCGTGAACTTCATAGGTCCTTTGTCTTAGTATACGGAAACGAGCGCTGGGCCTCGCTCCGTTCCGGAACCCCTTATAATCGGCATGCGCATGGATGTGCTCGACCTCCTTCGACGCCAAGACAAGCACTTTCTCGGTAGTGGGCGGGGGGCATTGTATGCGCCGCCGTTTCCGAAGTTTCGCCGGACCATCGGGTTTTGGGATGAGTGCTTCTTTGCCGATTTGCGAATCGAAAGGCTGTTCACGGTTCTTCTGCTGGATTCGTCAGGAGCGCCGATGTCCTACCGCAGCGAGGTCGTCGAGTGGCGCCCGGACCGATTTGTGCTGCGCCACGTTTGCGCATTTGGCGTCATCCGGGAGGAGCGTTGTGTCTTGGGCGACGCGTGGGTCTGCACGCTTGAGCCTCTGGTCTTGAGCGAGCCGCTCTTCGCGGTGCTTTGGGCGGCGCTCGAAGTCATGCCTCAAGGTGGTGCGCCGTGGCGGTCCGTCGTCCAGGGCTCCTTGACCGAACGAGGTGCCGAACTCGTCTATGCAACGGCTTGGCCGGGTGAAATGGCGCCGGACCGTACCGGAGTCGAAAAGGAAGTGCTCTCAGCCGGCGGAAACCGGTACGGAGCGCCCTTGAACGTGCACCTTGCGTTTGGTGTCAGCGGCGACGCGGTGTCTCGGTGCCTTGTCGCGACCGAGCGTCAAGACCTTTCGCCGTACTTTCGATTAAGCCCGGTGAGTCGCCGCTGGGTTCGCGGTCGATTGGTCGAGGGCGCAGCCGACCTTCGCGGCCTCCATGACGGAGTAGCTCATGCGCTGATCCAAGCGAAGCTGCACCCGGGCCAGCCGCTTGCGCTTTGTGCAGGGGCGGGCCTCCGTGCGGAGGCTGCCCAGACGGCACTGGCACAAGGGTTGTCACCTGATGCCCGGTTGGAAAGCGAGCGCAGTTGGACACGTTACTTTGCAGGCGTTCCTCAGTTCACGTGCTCGGATCCGGTGCTTGAGCAGTCGTACTGGTATCGATGGTACGGACTGCGGCTCAATACGGTTCATGTCCCTCAACTGCCACGATTAGGTTCACCGTTTGTGGCCGAAGGGATTGGCTTTTTTCGCAACTTGGTGACGTATTCGTCGCAAGCACTGCTGCGGGAAGTCGCCTGGATGCATGATCCCGGTCTTGCCCTCGGAATTTGTGACAATCTGGCACGCAACCAGCGAGAGGACGGCTCATTTCCCGGCCATACCTACAGCACGCGTGAGCCGCGAGACTTCTACCATGCCGACTTTGTGCCCGGCACGCGACGACTGATCGAGTGTCATGGAGACGTGGTGCCAGATACTTGGAATCGGGCCTTGCAACGGTATGCGGCCTACCTCGCGACGCAACGTCTGCACCCGCTCGACGCCGAGGCGGCGATGACCCTGGTCTTTGACCAAAACGAAACGGGCCAGGAGTACATGAGCCGCTACACTTTTGTGCGCGACTCGGACGACCCCTGGGCGGCCATCCGAATGTTAGGAGTTGAGGCGACGGGGTACGCCATGAGTCTGTTTGAGTATCTCGGTGGCACTGATCCCCAAGCCCGAGAGATGGCGGCGCGGCTGAAGAAGGGCATGGAGCAGTATGCGTGGGATGCCGAGCGGGAAATGTTCACGGACCTTGCGCCGGATGGACGTCGATCTCCGGCGATTCCGACCACCAGTTTTTATCCACTGGGGTTGTCAGGTTCTCTGGACCACGCCGTGCTTTCCCTGGAAAGATACGTGTTCGCTGAAGAGCACTTTTGGCTGCCGGCCGGATTTCCGTCGACCTCGCTGTCTGATCCTTCGTTCTCAGCGGACGGTGAGTGGGACGGTGTGCTGCGAAACTGCCCATGGAATGGGCGAAGCTGGCCGATGGCGAACAGTCATCTGGTTGAGACTTGCTTCCGGCTGGCCAAGCGCGATCCGTCGTTGCGCATGCGCGCCATGGAGGCACTGCGCAAGTCCCTTCGGTTGCTTCTCCACCAAGGCGACCCCAAGCGACCCACCTGCTTCGAGCATTACCATCCGATTACTGGAGATGCGGCGGAGTATCGGGGCTACGACGACTACATGCACAGCTGGATCGTTGATTTGATCCTGCGAGGGGTGGTAGGGGTCAGTGACGGCACGGACCTTGATCCGCTGGACCCGACGCTGGACTGGGAGTGCACCTCCATTCCGCGAGCAGGAGGCTGGCTACATGCACGGCAGACGGGGGGAAAGCTCACCTCAAGTTGGGAAGTGTCGTAGAAAAATGCTTGTCTGACAATGGAATAGTGAGCTATGGTAAGGTGTGGAATGAGGTGTGATGCGCAGGGCATTCACTCTTGTCGAAATCCTCGTCGTGATGGCGATCTTCGTCGTCCTGGCGGCGTTGGGGTGGGTCGCCGGTCGTGCGGCCCTGGTATCGGCCAAAAACGGCTCGTGCATGTCGCGGCTGGGGCAGATCGGCAAGGCGCTGCACCTCTATGCAAGCGACCACGACACGCTTGTTCCGCCCATGATCATGCAAACGATCGGCAACGAGGAATACTCGCAGTGGGCAGAAGGCGACCCGGAGCGGTGGCGCGATTGTCTTGCGCGATACGCGAATTCAGAGGAGGTCTTTTTCTGTCCATTCGACCCGCACCCAGGGACGGAATTCTGTTTCGGGGCGGACATGGGAACCTCGCTGTTTTCAAGCTACGACACCGTTTCCGTCACAGAGGGTGGGTCGTTCGGTTCCAACCTTCCATTCTCTTAAGCGTTGACGCAGAGCGCCGTTCGGCCTATCTGGAAGACCGGACCTTTCAGACCCCCAACTGGAGGCAAGGCGACAAAATGTTCAAGTCCTTCCACGGCGACCGCATGAACGCGCTCTGGCTTGACGGTTCCGTGAAATGCCTCTGGGTAACGGACTAGCAGTACTGAAACTCGGGGGTAGCGAAGATCAGCTTCGCGACGGCCCGAACGGCTTCGGCGGCCCGGCGCGCGCCGCTAGTTTCAGCCAGGGCTTTTTTGGCGGCTTCCTCCAGGACCGGGAGGCGATCGGGTGGAATGGGGGCATCAAAGGTTTCGACGACATGGCGCACCAGGTTCGCCGGAGTGATCAGGTTTGCGGCAACAGGTACGGGCAACCCTATTTGGAACCGGCCATTGCGTCCTGCGCCCACGCGAGGTCCAAACATGGCGTCGGCCCATAGTGTGCGCTCCATCATGGTGGCGCTGCTGATCCAGTTGGGTCCGATCTGCCAGCCGTCCACGTCGGGTGGGTAGAGGAGCTCCATCCCCATCCCTTTCATGGCGCGGCGGGCGGCGTTGAACATGAACTGGCCCGGGCTGCCCCGACGATCGCCGGACTCCTCGCGAGCCTCAAGCTCTTGGCGAAGCGCCGGGCCGACGTTGTATTGGCGCAAGGTGACCACGACAAAGTCCACTGGGTTCTTGACGATGGAGCGCCGGACCCGCGTGGATCGGAACTCCGGCGAAAGGGCAACAGTCCGTACCAGTTCGCGGATGTTGAGGCCCGTTCGCCGGAACTCCGCGGCGAACTTGGCGACGGTTTCCTCGCTGGGGTTGGGCTCCAAGTGCCACTGTAGGAACTTGCGCACGACGAAGGTGGCCGTTTCCGGCATGGCGCAGAGCATTTGGATGACTTCCTCGCCCGAAAAGTTGGCGGTCTTGCCGAAGATCGTCTTCGGGCCATTGTCATGGAGCAGGGGGCGAAATCGAAAGTCGGCGGTGCGGTTGGTGCCGTCGTCGCCTGGGCGGCGCTGATAGTGCCAGCCGGTGAAGGTGCGAGCGGCCTCCATGACGTCCTCTTCGGTGTAGTGGCCGATTCCGATGGTAAAGAGTTCCATCAGCTCTCGGGCAAAGTTTTCGTTGGGTCGGCCTTTGACATTGAACTGGTTGTCGAGCCAGAAGAGCATGGCCGGGTCCTTACTTACCTCCATCGTGAGGTCCTCAAACTTTCCGGCGCAGAGGGACCGCAGGATCTGGTTCTGCTGGTACATCAGGCCCGCCAGGTTGACCTTCGCCGCGCTCGTCGCAAAGTGGTCGTGCCAAAAGAGCGTGAGACGCTCTTCGAGGGGGCGCGTGGTGAGCAGCATGCGCGCCAGCCACCAAGCCTGAACGCCGCTGATCTGGACCACGCTGTTCCGGGCGATTCCCCAGAGTTCAAGCGACGGCTCGAATGGCTGCGGGGTGTTTTCGAAGTCGACCAGGCGGTCGACTGCCTTTTCGTAGGACCCGGCAGCGACAAACGAGTCCAGGTCTTGGCGTCCGGCGCCGAGTCCAAACCGGCGGAGCAGATGGGCCACATCTTCCCGCAAGGTGCTCTGGCTCATACATCATTCGACGCCGCAGCCGCATCGCTGTTCGCCGAACAAAGGGAAGCTTAAAAAGAAAACGACGCGGACCGCGATGGGTCTGCGTCGCTTCCGTACGCTGATCAGAACGGGTTAGCCGTCTTTGAACTTGGATTCCTTGTACGTGGCTTCGCTGATGAACTTGTAGAGCGTGTCGCCTTCAAACTCCGCTTTGAGCGCATAGCGGGTCTGTTCTCCCGACTTCGTCTTGCGCACCATCTTCACCTTGCGCACATTGTCATCCGGAACGTCAACATGCTTGCGCTTCTTGAGGCTGTAAAACTGCATGATTTTCCTCCCTAAGGTTGCGTGGACCGAGGCGGAAACCCCGCCCTTGCCGACTCGATCCTGAGCATAGCATAAGCCGAGTTCATTTGAACCACCCTGTAACGCTACTTTTTGTGACGACTTGAAACTTTGAAAGGGTGCGGCGGCATTCACGTCATAATGGATCATCTATTGAGCGAGCAACACGCGGTGTCTTGTGGAGTCTCGCCGTTCGAGGATCGAGAGGAGTTCGAGCGGAAGTGTCTGGCCACCCTTCGTGACCACGGATTCCGCATCACGATGCCTCGATTGCAGGTGATCCGGGCGCTGGCCGAGAGTCGACGAGCCCAGTCCGTGCAGGCGATTCACCAGCGTATTGTGGACGGTGGCGGTCACGTGGACGTCGTCAGCGTGTACCGGATCGTTTCGTTGTTGCTGGAAGCGGGCTTGGTCCACCGATTGGGAGCGGTCGATGGATATCTGGCCTGCACGGTGCGCGATCACGATGATGCGGGTTCACAGCACTTGGTATGTCGCATGTGCGGCTGCGTCGTTGAGACCCCGATGGACCGGACCCTTTCGGCCAATGCGGTACAAGAGGCGTCTCATTGGGGATTTCTGGCGTCGCGCGTCGATGTCGAAGTGATCGGCGTTTGCGATCACTGCCAGAGATAGCTTCTGGGCTTAGCGGTTAATTCTTGGCGACCACCGAACGACATCGCCCGTCTCGCGGGTCACTACGTCCGAGAGGGTGTAGGCTTCCTCAACGCCTTCGAGAAGGACATCCTCGCCCTCGAACCGGACCACCGGCGCCGAACGTGTTCCGGCGAAGAAGGCAATGCCCAGCGGATGGCCCGAGCGACCGTCAAACGTGACGACGGCGGTCTGAGCCGTGCCTTCCGGCTGGATCTTCCGAAGTGACGCGACCAATCCGGTGGTCCAATGCACATCCAGGAGCCGCGCTCCGGCCGCTTCCGTTGACATGATGACGACTACTTGGAGTCCCTGGGGCGACGCGAGCGACTCCATCTTGAGGGGATCTCCACCAACGGTTCGGACTCCCAACGACGCCGCGATGAGCGCTGCCCGAGAACCATCATTGATTGTTGAATAGAGCAGTGCTTGATAGGTCGACTCAGGCAAAACGCCTCCGACTATGCTGTGCAAATCGACGACATTGAAGATCAGTCCGGCGGACTCGCCTCTCGTTTCTGTCAGCAAGAATCGAAACGGTGAGAAAGGGGACCCTGCGACACCCAATGAGGGAGAAATCCCGGGAGAAAGGACGAGGCGATTCTCTGGTCTCACGTGAGAGGCTGTCCGAGTCCCGATGCTTGCGGGTCTGAGAATCCTGGCACGTCGCCCGGCGTAGGTGCCAATTTTTGTCGACGTATCGCCCATTATCTTCTCAAACTCATTGGACGGTAGGAGGTCGCGCGAACTGTACTCGTACTCCGATTGGATGTCGTCACGTTGAGTTTCGACCATGCCGAAAATCTTCTCTTTGCCGTTCTCAACCCCAAAGAAGAACGGATAGAGACCTGGGCTCACGACCTGGAAGGCGAAGTTGTTTGGGGCGCGCATGTAGATCATCTGCTTTGGCGGCGGCGCATCGAAGTTGGCGAAGCCAATGACGGGCGTCCCGTCCTGCATCACGGAGAGATCAATGATCTCGACCTGCGACGTGTTCAGGGGGGCGGTCCCGACGATGCTGTCCGAGCCGCCAGGTAGGACTCGGCGTCGCACGCGCGATTCCGCAATGTTCAGATCGGGGTCGCTGGCAAGGTAGCTGAGGGTCTCTTCGCCCAGTTCCGTTTTCTGAACAGTGAACGTCACAACGTTCTCTGCTGAGGCGGAGACGCGTGTATTTTGGCCGAAAGTCTCCTGGGCAAAGCTGATTCTTCGAATCTGGTTCCGCCCGTTGGAGGCGCGCTGCATGCAAAGGATCGCTCGGCCATCTTCCACCCAGTGAATGGGCTTGGCGAGCACATTTGTCGCCAGGGTAACGGGAAACAAATCGCCAAGTCTGGTGACAAACCTAAGGTCCAGCTGACTCGTGGCAGGATTCAGTTCGGCGTAAGCAAATTGCTCGAACGGATGGTCGAGCGGCGAACGCCATTCAAAGCCGGTGATCTGGCCCGTTAGCCCGGTTACGACCGCGTCGACACCCATGCCAAGGACCGGCTGGCTGAGTGGTACCGTGGATCGTACCGTACCGCCTCTCCCCTCGTACGTGTAGTCACCTTTGGGTGGCGGCATGCTCGTCACAGCGCCGCCTCCACATCCGGCGACGAGCGCGGCCAAGCCGAGCCCCTGCAAGAGACGACCGAGCAACATTACCTTTCCTGAAGGCGACCTTCGATCGCGGGCGGAGCCATACGTAGGATTCCATTAATGACCGGAATCGGTGATCCATCCGGGGCAAAGGCTTCGACAACGTTGTGGATCACAACGTCGCCACCTTCACGTCGCGAGTTGTCCGAGGAGCGCACCCCGGCGACCATGGCGACCGCGAGGATGCGGCCATTGCGTCCATCCAGGTTCACAACGACGCTATTGGCCCCTGCCACGGTTGGGATCAGCTGCGTGGCGCGCCCGAAGAACGCTGGAGCGATGTGAACATCTTGGATGCCGTCGGCGGCTTCCTCGGCAACAACGGTCATGACCATCTGGGTGCTCACCGCGCCGGGCATTGTCGAGACGGTGACAGGGCCGCCATTGACCGTTCGGACACCCACTGCCGATCCGAACCCAAGGCCGGTCGTCGCCAGGGTGTTGGTGGTGTAGATCAACCCTTGATAGTTCGAGGGGGGGAAGACGGGGCCGATGATTCGGTTCGAATCGATCGCTCGCATGGCCATGGAACCGAAGCTGCAGCAAACTCCTGTGTCTGCGATTGAAGTGATGCCGCTATGCCAGTTGGCGTTAGTCGTTCGCACTCCCGGTGAGATGACGAGCCGGTCGGTGTTCAGGGCCTGACGGATCAATGTTGGCGCGGGCGCGATATTGGCACGCAGCGTTTGCACTGGGTCGGCTAGCACGATGGGCTGCTGCCCTTCGGCATTGAGGGGAAGCCCTATGAGTTCCGTGGTGCCATTTGTCGCGCGTCGAAATCCGACGATTCGGTCGGTTGCTCCGCCATGGTCAATGAGGAATGGGGCAAGTCCGTTGGCAAGCGTCTGTGACTGTTCCGTGGATCCAAACTGTCGGTAGCTGACTTGCCGCACGTTGTTTGACGTGAACTCTGAGCCAAGCAGCGGGGTACCGCTACGATAGAGGGCGAGGTCGGTAAAGGTCCCGCCAATCACCGGGAACGTCCCACCGCGGTTGGAATCACTTCCAGTGGGCAAGACGACTCGTCGAATCGTCAGTGCGGAGTTGCTGGCTTTGCGGGTCATGTAGGTCACGGTGTCGAGTCCGAGATTGGTCGGGGCGACCGTAAACGTCACCACGTCGTCGTTTCCGACCGAGATCCGGGTGACCACGCCGAACGTGTCTCCCAGGGTGCTGACCCTCATCAGTTGCACGCGGTTGTTGCTGCCCTTTTTCAGGAAGAGGATGGCGTTGCCATTGGCGACAAAGGCGGTCGGCCCGAGGGCTACGTCATCAACGACACTGATGGTCTGAAAGCGGCGATTCAAGGCTCCGAGCTGCAGCTTTTGCTCCCCGGTCCCGCTGCCGGGGGAGATGGCCGCGACTTCTTCCCGGGTGGTCTCGTCCAGTTCCCTCCATTCAAAGCCATTGATCTGCCCGCTGAGGCCGATTGCGGTCGCACTTGTTCCAACCGTGATCGCAGGTGGTCGAAGCTCAGACGTTGACCGGACGGTGCCTCCGCCGCCTTCGAAGGTAGAAACAGCAGGAGCTTCCGGGCTGCCCGGTGATGCGGGGCCCCCTCCGCCGCCACAACCGACGGTGGCCAGCAGCATGACCACGATCAGCGTGGACGCCGTTGAGAGATCAGTGCGATGTTTCATGGTTTAGCGGTTTCTCCCTGAGATGAGGTTGGCGATCCAGTCAAAGTTGGTGGTTCTCATCACGTTGAGGCTCCCAGTGCGATAGTCGGCGGCCAGGCAGTGATCGGTGCCTGGAAGCGCAACGAACCCTTGCGCGGCGACCTCGGCTCGAAGCGAGCTCATGGGCCCGGTAAAGGGAATCTCGACGAGGCTGAGCATCGTGTCGATTCCGTTGCCCACGAGACATGCGGCGCCGCCGGGAACAAGGGCAACACCTGCCGCCCCGTACGCGGTTTCACGACGCTCGACAATGGAGCAATCGACGGCGCTGATTAGGAAGACTTCGCCCCAGCCATAGTCCGTGATGAGAAAGCCCTCGGCGGCAGGGAAGGCGGTGCCCGAAGTCGGGGCCACAAAGCCGCTCAAGCGATCAATGATCGTTCCATCCGGCTCAAAGAGCAAGAGCGAACCGCCCGTCGTGCAACCCACCAGCACGCGGCCAGATGCGGGGTCCACCGCGGCGAATCGGGGTCCGTAATCGGTCCGGATTCGCTCCAGCACGTTGCTCGAATCGAGGTCGATCACGATCAGTTGGTTACGGTCAAAGTCCACGACGTAGGCTCGCCTGCGTGAGCTATCGATCGCGATCCCGCGCGGCATGCCGCCAATGCTGAGTTCGTCGACGGGCTCAAGGTCGCGGTCGAAGCGTGCAACGCGCCCCGAGTCCATCATCGCCACCCAGTACATTTGGGTGACGGCGTCAAAGCCGGCGCGGATGGGGCCGCCTCGGGCTTCAACGGACTTGACAACTTGGAGGGCTGCGGTGTCAATGAGGAACACGCGGTCCTGGTGGCTGACCGCAAAGACAAGCCGCCCCGTGCCGGCATCAAACGCCATGCCACCAGGGTCGACTCCAGCGGGAGTGAACACGGTGTCACTCGGCGGCGGGTTCGTGATGCCGCCTCCGCCATCGTCAGGCGGGTCGGGCGGTTTGGGCCCGCTTCCAGAACTGACGCCCGCGCAACCTGCGGAGAGCAGAAGCAAAATCAGGAGCAGGCATACGGCAGCGCGTTTCATGAGTGCGACCCGAAAGAGTAAACGTGTTTATCATTCTACAACACTATGTAGAGTTCATGTAGTGGATTTTTATGGTTTTCTTGTTTACATTGGTAATCGCCAAAAAAAGAGCCCGCCCGAACCGAACGGTCCGGGCGGGCAGGCGTCGACCTCTTAGATCTTGACTTCGAGATCGACGGTGCGGGCGGTTTCCCCAAAGCTGCGGATTTTCAGCTTCACGGTGTCGCCTTTCTTGACACCCGCCATGCTGTCCCGCAGTTCGGCTCCGCCGGTGAGGGCCTTGCCATTGAAGGAATAGATGATGTCGCCGGGTCGAATGCCGGCGCGGTCCGCTGCGGAACCGGGCATGACGCTGACGACAAGCGCCCCTTTGAAGTCCTCGGGGATCGAAAGCTGTCGTCGATCAACCTCCGAGATGTCCTGGACGTTGACGCCGAGTACTGGGCGATCCGATTCCATGGGTGCGCGGTCACCTCGCGGAATCTCGCGCTCCATCCGCTCCCGGAAGAGCCTCATTTGCTCTTCGAGCTCGGGCGGAAGGCTACCGCCGCCCTCTTGGCTGCGGCGTCGCTGCGTCTGAGCCTGAATGCGCTGCTCGGCCGGCGGCTCCGAGACCTCTACTTGGTAGGTCTTGCGGTCGCCGTCGCGAATGACTTCAATCTCGACCTTCGAGCCAGGGCCATTGGTCAGCATCGCGTTGCGAACGTCCTGCTGATCGCGTACCTTGGTCGAACCGATTCGGACGATAATGTCCTTCTCCTTGATGCCGGCCTTGGCAGCGGGGCCGTCATTCGGCACGCTCTCCACGATAGCGCCTTCGGCGACACCCAACTCTTTGAGCTGATACGGCTTGAGGTTGACCGGGGCGAGGCCGAGATAGCCGCGCTCGATCTTGCCGCGCTGGATCAAAATGTCCGCCACCAAGCGCGCCTGGTTGCTGGGGATGGCGAAGCCGATGCCCACGCTGCCGCCCGTGCCGCTGAATATGGCCGAGTTGATCCCGACCACTTGGCCGTCAACGTTCATCAGCGGACCGCCGGAGTTGCCCATGTTGATGGGGGCGTCCGTCTGAATCATGTTGCTGTAGGCGCGAACGGCGCCGATTCGGGGGTCGGGAATCGCGTTGGCGCGGCCGAGTGCCGAGATGTGGCCGACGGTGACCGTTTGCTCAAGGCCAAATGGCGAACCGACAGCCATGGCGATCTGGCCAGGCTTGACAAACGCGCTGTCCCCGAAACTTGCTGCCTTGAGGTCCGTGGCTTCGATTTTCACGACGGCAATATCAAGCGTCGGGTCATTCGACCGGCGGACCTTGCCCCGAAACTCGCGGCCGTCGTTCAGGATCACGGTGACTTCGTCGAAACCGTTGACGACGTGGTCGTTGGTGATGATCCATCCGTCGGATCGATAGATGACGCCGGAACCTTCGCCACCCTGCTGCATCTTCACGCGCTCATCGGGACCGGAAACCGGTCGACCTTCGGCGCGGATGTGAACCACGCTCGGCGCGACGTACTCGACAAGGCTGGAGTACGCGCTGTCGAGGTTGCGGAGCGCTTCAAGCGCATCCGTGGCGTTGACTGGGCTGGTGGCAAGACGCGGCTCGCCAAGCTTGGTGATGAGAGTGGGCTCGGCGCTCGGAGGAGCGTTCTGGACGATGGAAGCGACCGCGACTCCGGCCACAACGACGCCCAGACCGATCGCCCAAGTAGCGGGCCTTCTTGCGATGTTTTCGATCCAGTTCATGGTGGGTTCTCTACGTTTAGTTTCTGCGTTAAGACGTTCCCGCGTAGGGCCGCTTACGGACAACATGCGGTGCGAGCCTTTCGGTCGCCGATACCTTTCTCCAGGTTCATTTCGAGCCATTCGGCTCCCAACGGATGAACGCTGGAGAATTGTCCGTCGTCGGTACTCCCCTTCAGCGGGATCGTATCCTTATGCAACAAATGAATCCCGGCATCCAGTTCCGCCAACGGCATCACGGTGGCAGATGCGGCAGCGAGGAAGCGCTGCAACAAATCGGCTAAGGCGTCGTCCATGAGTTCGCCGACGATCGCGTAGGTCAACGTGCCCTTCGTCATGTTGACGGACTGGAAGGGACTTGAATTTCCCACGCGAGAGGTGAGGTTGGTATAGATCGTCAGCCGAACCAACCCGTCGGATAAGCGGTAGGCAATCATTCGAGCCCCTTCGTCACCGACGGCTTCGATGGCGGTTGTTTCAAATCCCATCGTGGCGCGTAACTTCATGGGCGGGGCAAAGCGAACGAGACTTTGGGCATCGCCGGCGGTCTTTACTGGAATGGGAAGGGGGATCTGCCGTACGGCATATCCCGGAGGCGGATCCAGGACGAACCGGGAGTCGGCGATCGCCTTGGCGTACGTGATGGAAAGCGTGTCAAGAAAGCGGATACTTTGCTTGTTGGGAAAGAGCAAGTCGATCCTCAGGAGGACATCGGTTTCCGCGTCGATCCAATACGTGCGAGTGGGCAGCAATCGCTGGTTCGGCTTTGCCACAACTTGAATGGTCCGGCGACCGGCGACTTCGCCCGCGCCGCCAAACTCAAAGGAGTAATTCTTGGCCGCCAGCGCCATGGACGCGGCCGTGTTCACGCGGTTCGCGCGGGGCGATGGGCCCACGTTGATCCGCTTGGTATCGGGGAACAGCTGCTTCCATTCGCGCCCGTCATCCACCGTGACGATTCCTTGGCTGGAGAGAGGCTGAAGAACCGTTTGGCGAAGCCGCGTTTCGTCAGCCTGCTCGATCTTGACTTGGATGGTTTGCGGGTCGCGAACGGGGATCCGGTGGTTCTGCACCGCTACATAGGTCGCTTTCTGGGTGGTGTCGAAGGCGACGCGCAGATAATCGACCGCTGAGGTGCGTCGCACTTGGGCGGCGCTGGACGCAGCGAGGGCCGCCCCCCAAACGAGGGCGCCAATCAGACGGAGGGAGTTAGCGCGATTCATAGCCGGCGGGGATCGCTACCGGCAAACCTTCCACTCCAAAAGAGGCGGCCGAGTAGGCCTGATCTCGACTCACGTCAAAGCTGGGCGACGGCTGGATGGCGACGGTCGAGGGCGACCCTCCCCGGGTCGCAGTGTCGGCGACGATAGCGCCGACGACGGCCAGCGCAACAACGGCGCAAGCCATGGCAAAGCGGACAAACCGGGGCCGCAGCATGGCCGGCCGACGCTGGGCCGAAGTCTCTTCGGCGAAAACGTGGGCCACGAGCCGGGCTTCGAAATCCGGATCAGGCTCGATGTCGCTGGGAAGCGCCAAGGCTTCCTTGACAGCCATCGTCATCTCCCATTCATCGGCACATGCCGGGCACGCATTCATGTGCTGGCGGACCTGAAGGCTCACGCGACCCGTGAGCTCTCCGTCGGCAAACGCCGACATTAGCTCGCGTACCTTAGCGCAGGTCATGGTTCGCCTCCCGAAATCGGTCAGGAGCCATTTGCAGAAGACGCTTGCGCAGCTGGGTTCGGCCACGATGGATGCGGCTGCGGACGGTTCCGACTGACGTCTGCATCACCTCGGCGATTTCCTCATAGGCCATCCCGTCCACATCCGCGAGCAGGACGGCCATTCGAAACTCCGGCTTAATGCTTTTGAGCGCTTCTTGCACAGGAGCGTCCATGGTCTCCGCCAACATCGCGTCTCCGGGGCGGTCATCATTCGACGGTAGCTCCCATGCGCTTGCATGGTCGCCCATCGGCTGATCCAAGCTGGTCGTCTTGATGCGGCTCTTGCGCCGCACCGAGTCGATATGTGCGTTGGTCATGATGCGGTAGAGCCAGCTGGTGAAGGGGAGCGCATCGTCATACCGATGGAAAAATCGATAGGCGCGAAGGTAGGACTCTTGAACCAAGTCCTCGGCTTCGGCTTTATTGCCCGTGAGCCGATAAGCCAGACTAAATGCTTGTCGGTATGAGTTCCTCATCAGGACCTCGAACGACTCCCGGGTGCGGGCGCTCGTCGAATCCCTTCCTTTGACGATCGCGGTTATCATGTTGCGGCTCCACATTCGGTACGCACCACTTCCATTGGCAAGTTCCTCTATCCGCGATTTTCCGCAGCGATTTGGGCAAACACAGCTTCGACGGCAAGTGCCGCCGCGCCGTTGCCTAAAATTACCCGGTGCAGGTTGACCAAATGCATTGATGGGCGGAATCGCTCGGGGTGATGGGCCCGCATCGAAAGAGCCAGAATTCGCACGGATTCGGCTTGTGCCAAACGTGCGCCCAGATCGAGTTTCTCATTGACCGCCGCCGCCGTTTGGAGAAACTGCTCGGAAAGTTTCGGCACGTCGACGAGATCGGCATGGAGGAGCCTCGGACCCATGCGCCAAATCTCATCAAGCGCTGAACGAGCAGGCTCAAAACGATGCCGTTCACCCGGGTTGAGCGCTGCTTCGATAGTTCCCGGCTCGCCCCGCTCGGGGGCCTCACACGCCACGCTGACACAGCGCGAGACGATGGTGGCGCGAACCCGCGAGATGTCCGAGGTGACCAAAACAAACCGGACGTGAGGACGCGGTTCTTCCAGGATTTTCAGCAGACTGTTTGAGGAGTCGTTGTTCAGGCGGTCAACCTGGTCCAGCATCACGACTTTGAAGCGTGAGAACAAGGGTCGAAAGCGAACGAACTCCATCATCGGCGGGGCTGACGCGTCTTCGTCGCGGCCCGATCCGTCGATCTGGGTCATGCGAATCTGCCGACCTGCCCCCATCGGTTCGATGAGCAAGAAGTCCCCGTTATTGCCTCGCGAATGAGATCCGCAAGCCTTGCATGCACCGCACGGCGCCCCTTGGTGGTCCGTGCATAGCCACCCGGCGGCGACGAAGCGAGCCAGCGTCGTTTTTCCGACACCGGGCGCACCATAGAGGAGGAGAGCATGGACCGCGCTCTCGGGACGAATCACCTTTCGAGCGACGCGCTTTGCGGCAATCAGGCCTGTCAGGCGGTCGATGTCAAAAGCGTTCAAAGCGCTCAACCGGCATCACGAAGACAACCGCGCCGCCGACGGGCACCTTGATGGGGCTGGGAATGAACGCTCCCGCCGGCGCGGCCTCAAACGGCATGACATTGACGAGTTGGTCTCGGGTCTTGCAGTTTTGGGCGATGACCTTCAGGAGGTTTTGCACTTCATCGTCCTCAACTCCGACCACGATGGTGGCGTTGCCCTCGCGCAAAAAGCCACCCGTCGAACCGATGACCGTAAACTTGAACCCGGCCTTGATCAGTTCGTCCGTGATTTTGGTTTTGTCGCGGCTGTGGACAATGCAGAAGACCAGCTTCACCGTGCGATCAGTATAACGGAAACGCGCTGATCGAAACGACTCTGCCAGGTACCCTATCCGGTTGGAATGCCAACCATGACCTATGACATCGCTGACCGTTCGCTGGCTGCCGTTGGCCGAGACCGCATTGAGTGGGCCGAGCGGGACATGCCTGTGTTGCGACTGATTCGCAGCCGATTCGAAAAGGAAAAGCCTCTGGAGGGCCAGCGGGTCGTGGCATGCCTTCATGTCACCACAGAGACCGCCAACCTCCTTCGCACCCTGCGGGCCGGCGGCGCGGAAGTGGCGCTTTGCGCCAGCAACCCGCTCAGCACCCAGGACGACGCGGCAGCAGCCTTGGTCGAGCACTTTGGCGTGCAAGTCTTTGCGATCAAGGGCGAAAGCAACGACGTGTACTATCACCACATCCATCAGGCGCTGGACCTTAAGCCCACGATTACTATGGATGACGGGGCAGACACCGTGGGCGTGATCCACAGCGAGCGGCGGGAATTGATCGATGGGATCCTGGCGGGTACCGAGGAGACCACCACGGGCGTGATTCGCTTGCGCGCCATGGCGGCAGATGGCGTCCTGGGCTATCCCATTGTGGCCGTCAACGATGCGGACACCAAACACCTTTTCGACAATCGTTATGGAACAGGTCAATCGACCCTGGACGGCATCATGCGGTGCACCAACGTGCTTTTGGCGGGCCGGACGGTGGTCGTTGCGGGATATGGTTGGTGTGGCCGCGGTGTGGCGTGGCGCGCCAAGGGGCTCGGTGCTCACGTCATCGTGACGGAGATCAATCCCACCAAGGCCATCGAGGCCGTGATGGACGGCTTCATGGTGATGCCGATGGAGCAGGCCGCGCCGCTTGGCGATCTGTTTATTACGTTGACCGGCAACAAGAACGTCATTGACGGACGGCACTTTGAGCGGCTCAAAGACGGAGCGATTTTGGCCAACAGCGGGCACTTCAACGCCGAGATCGACTTGGCGACGCTGGCTTCCCGGTCGGTGGCTCGGCGGATGGCCCGTGAATACGTCGAGGAGTTCACCCTCATGAACGGGCGGAGAGTCTTCTTGCTGGCCGAAGGGCGCCTGATCAATCTCGCGGCGGCCGAAGGGCACCCGGCGTCGGTCATGGACATGAGTTTTGCGAACCAGGCATTGTGCTCCGAGTACGTTGTCAAGTACGGCGACAGCCTCAAAAAGGACGTCTACACGGTGCCCACCGAGATCGACCACATGGTGGCCGAACTCAAACTTGAGTCGATGGGCGTGGCCATCGATGTCCTTACGGAAGAGCAGCGCAAGTACCTCGCCTCATGGCAAGAAGGCACCGCATAGCGGACAGTCCGAGTCGCGTTCGGTTATAGTGAAGGTTCGACGCCGAACCGCCCTTTTTCAGGCGGTCCGGCGAGGTTCCAGCCTTGGGAACAGTCGGCGCAACGGAGCGTCCGAGGCCCGTGAGACCACGGGCAATCGGCAGTAATGACGGAGATTTTGCCTCCGTCGATCCTTTTCTGCGCAGCATCCTTTGCTTCCCGGGCGGAGGCGCCCATGACGCCCATTTGCCGGGGGCACGAACGGCTGTTGTACCGTGCGTTTCCCCCGAGACTTCAGTTTGGAGAACACTTTGAAATCCTTTAGTCCTGAGAAGATTCGCAACGTGGCCGTGGTTGGACACGGCGGTTCCGGAAAGACAATGCTCGTCGAGCATTTGCTGTACACGGCAGGCGCCGTCGATCGCGTGGGTACGGTGGAAGCCGGCACAACATCGAGTGACTTCGACCCGCTGGAGATTCGCCGCAAGATTAGCCTCAGCGCATCGGTCGTGCCCTTGGAGTGGAACGATCACAAGATCAACTTGATCGACGTTCCGGGCTATCCGGACTTCATTGGCGAGCTGCATAGCGTTGCCCGGGTCGTGGAAGCGATGATCATCGTTACGGAAGCAAAAGCGGACCTGGACGTAGGATTTGAGCTTGCGTGGGAGGTCGCCGAGCAGCATGGATTGGCGAAGTGCATCTTCGTCAACAAGCTGGAAAGAGATAATGCCGACTACGAAGGACTGATCAATACCCTGCACGAGCGATATGGTCGAATGGTGGTCAGTACCCAGATTCCCATTGGGCATCAGGCGGCGTTTAGCGGGGTACTCGATCTCCTGAACATGAAAGTTTATAAGGGCAAAGACCGTGGGGTCCAGATTGAGGAGATCCCGAAAGGCTACGCGGAGGAAGCAGAGGAACGGCGCGAAAAGATGATGGACGCAGCCGCCGAAGGCGATGACGATCTGGCCATGAAGTATCTCGAAGGAGAAGAACTCACGGAATCCGAGATCGAGCACGGGCTGATGGTTGGTGTGGAAAGCGGCAAAGTTGTCCCTATCTTGCTAGGCTCAGCAATGAGCGGGATTGGCGTAGCTACACTTCTCGACCGCATTGTGGGTGAGCTTCCGTCGCCAGCGGACAAGCCTCGCACGTTTGGAGACCTTCACTTGGAAGCAAATCCGGACGGCCCTTTGGCGGGATTTGTGTTCAAGACCACGGCCGATCCCTATGTGGGCCGCATCAGTTTCGTACGCATCTTCAGCGGCACGCTGACCCACGACCAGATGGTGCTTAACATGACCAGCGAGAAGGAAGAGCGTGCGCACAATCTCTTTTTCGCGCATGGGAAAGGACAGGAGCCGGCGCAGAAAGTGGTCGCGGGAGATGTCTGTGCGATTGCCAAGCTTCAAGACACGGGTACCGGGGATACCTTGACGACAGCCAAAGACCGCATCCAGATCCCACCCATCGTATTTCCTGAGCCGATCTATCGCATTGCGATTCGGCCGCTGACCAAAGCGGATGAAGATAAGCTTGGCACGGCTCTTCAGCGATTGCGCGAAGAAGACCCGACCTTCCGAGTCTCCCGCGACGCGGTGTCTCACCTTGATGTGCTGGAAGGAATGGGCGACATTCACTTGGAAACGGTGATTGAGAAGCTCAAGGCCAAGTTCGGCGTTTCTGTGGCGATTGAAGACGCCAAGGTGCCCTATAAGGAGACGATTCGCAAGGCAGCCAAGGCCCAGGGCAAGCACAAGCGGCAAACCGGGGGCAAGGGTCAGTACGGCGATTGCTGGATTGAATTGGAGCCGCTTCCGCGAGGCGAGGGTTTTGTATTCGAGAACAAGGTCGTCGGCGGCGCAATCCCCAAAAACTACATCCCGGCGATTGAAAAAGGCATCAAAGAGGCGATGGAAAAAGGCTTCCTTGCCGGCTATGAAGCCATCGACTTGAAGGTGACGGTCTACGACGGAAGCTACCACGATGTGGACTCCAGCGAGCAGGCGTTCAAAACCGCCGGCGCCCTCGCTCTCCATAACGCGGCCGAGCAGGCGTCCCCGGTGGTCTTGGAGCCGATCATGGAGCTGGAGGTCGACGTGCCCGACGAGAGCGTTGGCGATGTGGTCGGCGACCTCAACGGCAGGCGGGGTCGACTTCAGGGGATGGATCCGTTGGCGCCCGGGAAGACGCGCATTCGGGCCCAAGTCCCCATGGCAACGACCATGCGCTATGCGCTCGACTTGCGATCCACCACCAAGGGACGCGGTCGATTCCGGATGCGGTTAGATCATTACGACGAATTGCCCCATCACGAACAAGAGCAACTGGTCAAGGAGTACGAGCAGCGCCGACAAGCGGCCGAAGGCTAAAGGCTGGCGCCGTCCAGAAACGCTTTTGCCCGGCGAAAGAGGTCTCTTGCGCCACCGATGTCGTAAGTCGATTTTAGGGAGGCATCGGTGGCCGACCGGCCAGCGAGTTGATAGGCCAAGAGCCGCCAGAACGAGCCGCTGACGTGGTTGCGCAAAAGGTCGCCGAGAAGTTGCGGGCGCCCGAGTGAACCCAGGTAGCGTCCGATCCATCCGGCTTGCTCGTAGGCCAGCATCCGGCCGAACTGGTCGCCCGGGTCGTAAGCCAGCGTGAGCCGCGATTCCAACTCAATGGGACTGAGCCAATGGTTGGGCTCCGATTGCAGGACTCGGCTCAGTCGCCAGTCTGGCGGCCGCTCGACCAGAACCGAGAGGGCTTCGTGCAGCCATCGCGGCGCCTTGCCTTCGCTGAGATTCAGCGTGATGACGTGCGTGTATTCGTGGGCGACGACACGATGAAACTCTGCGGGATCGCGCAGGCTGTAATGTGGCACGCAGATTTTCTCGTAGGGGTACATGTCCTGGCAGTAGCCGAAGGGTGCCACCGCCCACGGAGCATGAGCTTCTTCGGTCAGGATCGTGACGCGAGTCGGCGCGCCATGTTGCCATCCAAGCGTCTCGGCGACGTCGTCACAGGCCATCAGCACGGCGTTCGTCAGTTCTTCGAGTGAAAGCGGCGTTTCGCGGGGGATCCATTCGAGACTGAGCCAATCGTTGATCGAATGAACCTCGCTTCGATGCCGGGTGATGGCTTCGGCTTCGATAAAGCGATAGAGCCAAAGGCGGGTGCCGGTGTCGCCAACCCCCTGGCGACGGACCATGTCGAAGGACTCGGCGACCTGGTCCCGGTAATACATCTCCATCGCGGCACGCCACATGGCGGTCTCGCCACCCATTCGTCCGAGCAACACGCTCATCAGCATGGCACGGCTAAAATGCCCACGTGCCTCTTGACCCCACACGGGAGCAGGTCTCGACGGCTGAGCGCGTCCTTGCACGGCTCATGGCGGTCGCGCCCCTTCGACGGCCCGTAACCTTGCGCTGGCGTCCCTTTCGCACCACGGCCGGACGAGCAGACCTTGCGGCCGGCGAACTTTCGCTGAGCCTCCATCTGCTGACGACGCCAGAAAGGATCGAGATCACTTTGGCCCATGAATATGCACATTTCCTGGTGTACGAAGCGCACGGTCGGCGGGCTGCACCGCATTGCGAACGCTGGCGTGAAACCATGATGGCTCTTGGCTATGCGCCGGAACGGTGCCATGCTTTTGAGGCGCAACGCAACCGACCGAGACGGCTGGTTCGCTACCGGTGTGCACGTTGCACGGCCGAGTTCGATCGACTCCGGCGGTTCCAGCAGGGCGTCGTGTACCTTCACCGAGGCTGCGGTGGGGTCCTTGAGTTCGTGGGAATCGTGCCGGTTGCCGCGCCGAATCCCAACAAACCTTCGTAGACGTCATTTGACCTGTGTGGATTGCAACTGCCCAAGACATTCGCGCCATCGACCGCTGTGCGGTTGAGCATCACTGCGTGCCGACTCGGGTGCTGATGGAGCGTGCAGGGACCGCGGTTTTCCATGCTGTGCGTGAGTTGGCACCCCATCACGGGCGCATTGGCGTGGTGTGCGGCAAAGGCAATAACGGTGGTGATGGTTTCGTCGTCGCCCGGTTGGCCAAGCGCAAGGGATACGACGTGTATTGCGCTGTGGCTGCAGAAGAGAACGACCTTTCGCAAGACGCTGACGAGCAGATGCGGACCGCGGTCGCGGAGGGGGTGAGTCCGGTCTTTTGCAACGATCCTCGCTTTGCGCGGATGAAGGACTGCCTCTCAAACTGTGATGTTGTCGTCGACGCGCTTCTTGGCACGGGCATCCAAGGCGAGGTTCAGGGCCACGTAAAAGGTGCCATTCACGCCATCAACCAAAGCGGCGCGCCGGTCGTGTCCGTTGACGTGCCAAGCGGCCTTCACACCGACACGGGTGAGGAACTGGGCGAAAGCGTGTGGGCGGCAAGGACCGTGACGTTCGGGTTGCCCAAGCCCTATTTGTTTCAAGGCATCGGCGTCGATCATGCCGGCTATTGGACGGTCGATGATTTGGGTTTGCCCTACGAGCTTTTGGCCGAGCCGCGCGACGCAAAGCTGTTGGAAGGAACGTGGATCGGAAACGTTCTTCCGGAGCGCATGAAGGCAAGCCACAAGGGCCAGCATGGGTCCGTCTTGATTGTCGCGGGCAGCCGGAACATGCCTGGGGCCGCCGTACTTGCCGCAAAGGGTGCCCTAAGGGCGGGGGCGGGATTGGTCACGGTAGCGGGCGTCCCCAACGTATGCCAGGCCGTCGCGATGCAGGTTCCGGAAGCACTCTGCCTGGTCTTGCCCGATGAGGACGGAGTCGTGTCTCCCAGCGGCGCCGAAGCCGTGTTGGGACGCATGGAGCGAACCGACGCGGCCTTGTTCGGTCCGGGTCTGACCCACGAAGACGCAGCGATGCGGTTTCTCGAAAGCGTTTGGCAGGGTTGGACTCGTCCGGCCGTGATCGACGCCGATGCGCTCAATTCCGTCTCGCTCGGAGTGGCGCCTCCCCGAGCACCAATGGTGATGACGCCCCATCCAGGCGAGATGAGTCGGCTCCTTCAGCAGTCGATCGGCGAAATCCAGTGTGATCGTTTTTCCAGCCTTCGCGAAGCCTTGGAACGTTATGGCTGCACGATGCTTTTGAAGGGCGCCTACAGCCTCGTTGGGGAGCCCGGCAGGCCGATTCTCGTGAACTGCACCGGGAATCCCGGCATGGCGACCGGGGGGATGGGCGATGTCCTCGGCGGAGTCGTGGCAACCTTGGCAGCGCAAGAGGTTGAGCCGTACTATGCCGCGGCAGCGGGCATGTTTTGGCACGGCTTGGCGGGCGATGTGTGCGCCTCGGCGATCGGGACCATCGGCTTTACGGCCAGTGAGGTCGCGGATGCGCTTCCGAACGCTCGGGCTAAAATCACGACGTCGTGTTGCCCAAGATAGCGCCGTTCATTTTCGCACTGGGTCTGGCCACCGCCGCTGGAGCGCAAATGAAGGTGTCGCTTTCTTTCCCATCTTCGGGGCCTTATCGTGTATGGACCTCGCCACCAGGCGCATCTTCGATCCCGGCTGACGCGGAGATCGTGCGCAGCAAGGAGACGGTGTTGCCGTTTGCCCTCATTGGGATGCGCGACAGCATGTACGTGCTGGACGAATCCACTTGGAACCTGGCACGAAAGTCGATGCGTGATGTTGAGGGCGCTTGGGACCTCAAGGCTGCTGATTTCAATCTCATTGGGCAAGTCAAAATTCGTGTCGAGTCGCGCGGCGAGCCGATCGCCGCGGCGACGGTAACGCTTGAAGACAGCGCCGGGACGCAAACGCAAATCATTGATCCCGGCTCCAACGGCGAGGCCACGTTCTTGGCCGTTACGCCAGGGGAGATCAAGATCGGCGTGCAGTATCGGTCCGCCGATCAGACTGTGGGGCCGGAGCGAGTGATTTACGAAGCGCCGCTCGAACGGGACAAGCTCATTCCGACCTTTGTCTACTCGGTAAGCGAGCCAGCGGAGACGGTACGTGCCGGAAGCGGCCAGCCAGAGTCCGAAGCCCAAGACTCTGACCGATCCGGACCCGGTAGTGCAGCGACGAACCAGGGCGGCGCCAATCCATTCGGCAAGTTCATCATCAACTTGCTGGGGCTGGCGATTGGGGTCGCAATCATTTATGGGATCTACAAGTTCGTGAAGTCCCGACCGGAAGATGTCGCGGCACAAATCAAGAAACTGGGCATCAACGTTCCCGACCCGAACGCGGATCAAGGAGGGGATCCAGGGCCTGTTGCGGTGCCAGTTATGAAGCCGGAGCCACCCAAGCCGATCCTCTTGGATGATGCGGCACCAACGCCGATCGGCGCGAGCCCGATGGGGGCGCCGGCTGCCACGGGCGCGCCCCGGCTCAGTTCGAACACCGGTTTGCAGATCTCGCTTCAGGATGGATCAACGGTGGTGGGCCGCGAACCGGGGCTCGGTCTCAGCCTCCCGGGGGAGAACGGCGTGTCGCGCCGGCATGCCGAGTTTCGTCGCAGCGCAACCGGGATTTCCGTCATGGATTTGGGGAGTACGAACGGAACGTACGTGAACGGAGTCCGAATCCAAGGAGAGACGGCGTTGAAGGTCGGCGATACGGTTCAGTTCGGCACCGTTCAATTCCGGGTTGAGTCCTTATGACGGCACGAGCCATGTTCCTGATGCTGGCGGGGGCCATTGGCGGCCTGCTTGGGTGGCTCGCCGTCGAGTGGTCGGCGCCGCCGGTCATCAATCCGACGTTTGACGACCCCATGCTTGGTCCAGCGCGGGCGGCTTGGACGCGATTCGAACAGATGTTTGCCATCGCATCGGGCGGGTTCATCGGTGCCATGATCGGTGGCGCCTCGGGCTGGATGCGCGGCTCGAAAACGCACCTATGGCAAGGCGCGCTCATCGCGGGGCTTCTCGGGGCGATGCTTGGCCCCATTGGCGTCTCCCTGGGTTCTGCGGTGTACGGTGCGCTTGGCGGCGGACGCGACGCGGTTGGGCCGATTCAAATCGTGGTGCGAGCGGTGGGATGGTCGGTCTTTGGATTGTTCATCGGCTTATCCCAAGGGTTTGCGGCCCGCAGTGCGGCCCGCGTATGGCAAGGTGCGGTTGGCGGTCTGATTGGCGGATTTATTGGCGGTGTGGCCTTTGAGCTTTCGGCGATCGCACTCGGCAACGTCACCATGGCGGCCCAGGGACACAGCGAAGTTGGCGCGATTCCGCGTGCGATCGGCATGGTATCCATCGGCGCATCCGTCGGACTGCTCGTCGGCATTGTGGAGGCGCTGTCGCGGCGCGCTTGGGTCCGGGTCATCCTTGGCCGCAACGAGGGCAAGGAATATCTGGTTGATGCCGGGCAGACCTTTATTGGCCGGGACGAATCGGCCCACATTCCCCTGTTTGGCGATCCAAACATCGCGCCGCGCCATGCCTGCATCGTCAAATCCGGCGGTTCCTATGTGATTTATCACGGCGGGAGCCCAGTTCCGACCATGGTCAACGGGCAGCCGGTGATGCAGGCGGCACTGCACCACGGCGCACACATCCAGATCGGCTCGATGAATCTGATGTTCATGCTCCGCAGCGGACCCAAGCCCTCCGTTGCGATGGAGCAACTGCGCGCGCAACAGCCCTACGCGCCGGTTGCGACACCCTACGCTGCTGCGCCAGCGCCTCAGCCGAAGATGGTCCCAACCCAGGCCATGCCGGCTGCGATGTCGCCCACGGTGGCCATGCCCAGTCAGGCGCTCGGTGAGATTTGGGTGTTGGTCGCGACGAATGGGCCGCTGGCCGGCCAGCGCTATCCGGTACAAGGGACGCTCGAAGTAGGGCGGGAAAGTGCGCTCGTGCCCCTGGCCTTTGATACGGCGGCTTCCCGCCGACACGCCGCGTTTACCGTGGGCCCGGGCGGCC
The DNA here is from genome assembly GCA_046292875.1 of Fimbriimonadaceae bacterium. Classification (GTDB taxonomy): domain Bacteria; phylum Armatimonadota; class Fimbriimonadia; order Fimbriimonadales; family Fimbriimonadaceae; genus JBKBQD01. Next base: position 702,814 of record JBKBQD010000001.1, on the reverse strand, counting down.
TGACCGTGACCGACCTGGGCAGCACGAACGGGACTTTCGTCCATGAGCAACGTGTGCAGAGCCACGTTTTGAAGAAGGGAGACCTTGTCCGTGTCGGCGGCACGGTATTCCGCGTCGAATAAAGGAGGAAGCAGCCATGGATCCAACGCAGCGCATTGACCCGAATCGCACCCAGCTTGGCGGCCCCGGTTTTGACCCTTTGCGCACCCAGGCGATCGCCGGATTGGGCGGCGGAACGGATTTGGGTCGCACGACCGCTCTGGAATCGCTGCGCGCGCTGGAGGTCAAGGTGACACCTTCGCGCGAGGCCACCATGGCCAACGGGCCGGCTCGCGAGCAATTCCTCGTGGAGATCGCGTCGACGCAAGGCGGCGGTCCCGGCGTGGGGATGACGTCGATGCGGACCCCGTTGAACCTCTGTCTGGTTATCGATCGTTCGGGCTCGATGGAAGGACCGCCCCTCGATTACGTGAAGCAAGCCTGCGCCTACGTTGTGGACCTGCTCTCACCAGACGATGTGCTGAGCATCGTGACCTTTGAGGAGATGGTGGACGTTTTGATGCCTCCACAGCGCGTCACGAACCGGGCGGTCATCAAAGACGGCATTGCAAGGCTGGTGGCCGGCAATACGACGAACTTGTATGACGGGCTCTCGCTGGGCGTTCAACAGGTGATGCAAGTTGCGGATCCTGGGCGGGCGACACGGCTCGTCGTGTTTTCCGATGGAGATCCGACAGCGGGGATTCGGGACTTCGGGGCGTTAGTGCAGCATGTTGGCGAGATCAAGAGCCGTGGGGTGACGTGCACCTTCCTCGGCTTTGGGCCAGATTACAACGAAGAACTCTTGGCGGCGATGGCCAAAAAGGCGGGCGGCAACTATTACTATATTCCTCGGCCCGAAATGATTCCGGAAGTCTTCCGCGCCGAACTGGAGAAACTGATGACCGTTGTGGCGCGCAACCTGCGACTCGAGGTGAAGCTGGCGCGATGGGTCGAGATGCGTGTCACACCCACCTCGGATGTGGTCGCGGGATCGCGGGAGTTCACCCTGTCGCTCGCCGATGTTGAGCGAGGCGCAGCCATCCACCAAGTCTTCGACTTCGAGTATCCCAATCACCCGCTGGGCTTTTACCGGGTGGCCTGGGGACGGTTGACCTACGACGACGGGATAACGGGGCGGACTGAGACGGTCGACATCGATATGATCTTGGAGTTTACGGCCGACGCAGCACGCTACTCCGTGGCTCCGAATCCGCTGGTGGCGCAGGCGTCCCAGGTTGCCGCTGCCGGCCGAACAGTGGAAAAGACGCTGATGGGGTTGAAGTCGAACCAGATTACGGCCTCGATGGCGGTCGCGGACCTGCAGAAAACCCAAGCGATCCTCGTCGCCCAAGGGCGAACTCAAGAGGCGCAAGAGGTGACCATGGCACTGCGGGCGATTCAATCGGGCCAAACGGGCGAGGCGGAAAAGACGCTGATGGGCGCGCTGGTTCACCTCGATCAAGGCAAGACCAGCAACTAGGCGTGCCGACGGTTCAAAGCAGTTTTCGCTCGGTCGCTCTGCGTTGCATTTGCTCGACAGGAAGGCGTCGCGTCAGGAGGAGGCGCTCCCGATGGTCATTGAAGACGCAGATCGAGCGGATGCCGATCACGTTGGCGACGTTGACGGCCTGTTCATAATCGGGCGGGTTGACTTTGCCATCACGGCAGCGGTCGCGTTCCAGGTCGTACCGGGGGCAGTCGTCGCAGCGCATCTTCGTGGTATCGGAAAGGACGTTACAGGTCGTCCGAGCGCACCGGCTCCGGTCGCCCTGATTCAACACTGCGATAGGCGGCCATCGCAATGCGTGCCGCTTGCAGCCCGTCCTTTGCCGTGACCAGCGGCTCGCGATCGTCGCGAATCGAGGCCACGAATTCATCAAGCAGCAGCGCGTCCAGATTCGATCCGTATGCGCTGAGTCGATGAGTGGTCGCCCCTTCGCCGAACACGTCAACACCCGGGCCAAACATGTCGAGGTCGACCACACCCGAATCGCCAACGGCAGAAATCGTCACGTCACCCCAGGTCTTGTAGGTCTTTGGCCGAGACCAGGAGGAGTCCAAGGTAGCGAAGATCCCGCCGGGAAACGTGAGCGTGACCATTGCGGTGTCCTCCCAATCTTGGCCGTACAGATTGGAGCCAATCTGGGCAAACACGGACGTCGGCTCGGCCTGCAGCAAATCGCGCAGGAGGTCGGCGACATGGACCGTGTGATCGATCATGGCACCGCCGCCGCTATGCTCCTTTTGAACGAACCAGCCAAACGGGCATGTGCCGCGATTGGTGGTTCGCAATGCGCGCAGCGGGCCGACCGCGCCCTCGGAGACTACGTGCTTAAGACGAGAAAACGCGGGAGAGAATCGGCAAGGAAATGCCGTCATCAGACGAACGCCGTGAGTCTTGAGGGCAGCCATTGCACGGTCAGCTTCGGCTTCGTCGGTCACCAGCGGTTTCTCGCAGAGAATCGCGCACCCGTGGCGGGCGGCTGTCTCGATGTCCTCGGCATGTCGCTTGTTTTCGCAGGCAATGACCACGGCGTCGGAGGAATCACACAAGGCGTCGGCAGACTCGATGACGTCGACTGAAAATGCTTGGGCAAAGGCGGCCGACTTTTCGGGATCGCGGTCCCATACTCCGACGACTTGCACGTCGTTGCGCCCCTTGGCGCAGGAGGCATAGGAGTAGGCGTGCATGTGGGCCACACCCTGGAACCCGAGCTTGAGCGACATGGGTCTTGGTTCGACATCAAGCAATCTGATCCCTTCGCAACCCGCGTTCTCCACGCAGCGTCTCAATGCGCATGAGGTTCATCCTGGAGGGGATCCGCCGGGTGCGCACCGACCGCTCGCTGTGGCCGTATGTGTGGCGGCCACTTGTATGGTCAGGATTGATCTACCTGGTGCTCATGGTCAGTGGCTTCATTGGCGCGTTCCAATTTTCGGCATGGGCCGTTACCACCTTTGGATTGCCAAGCTGGTTGGGTGGCTCTGTGGGTGCGGTTTTGTTTGCGGTTTTGTGGTGGTTTGTTTCAGGAATCGTGTTCATTTCCCTCTGTTCGACCTTTAGCGCGGCGGCCTGGGATCGACTCTCGATGCTCGTCGAGCAGCGGGAGGGGATGGCGTTTACGCCGGTCCCATGGAGCCGGACGGCGGCGATGGGGGACCTCTTGGTTCGCCTTGCTTTTGGAGGCTTTATGGGCCTCTTGATGCTTTCGGTTGGATGGCTTGCCTTTGGGATCGTCGGAATGGCCTTGGCTGGCCTGATGGGATTGCTGGACTTCACGTCGAGCGCGATGGCTCGTCGGGGCGTCGGCTTCTTCGGCCAATGGGGCAAGGTGGCGCGGCTGCCAGACTGGGCGTCCTTTGTAGTCGGCGCGGGGGTGATCGCGGCAACTCCGTTTTTGATTGTCTTCTTGTATCCCAGCCTGGTTGTCGCTGGGACGCTCATGGTCCGGGCGGCACGGACGCCGATGGGGCCTGCACTGGCCAAGTAGAATCGCGGTGTGAGCGTCGTTCTCCCCTCTCGCTTTGGGCCGTACGGTGGCCGTTATGTGCCGGAGACGCTAGTGCCCGCCCTCGACGAAGTGGCCGCCGCCTTTCAAGAGGCATGGTCGGATGAAGCCTTTCGATCGGAGTTTGACCGCCTGCTGCGCGACTACGTGGGCCGACCCACACCTCTGACCGAGGCGCGCCGTCTATCGGAGGAGACCGGCTTCCACATCGTCATCAAGCGCGAGGATCTGTGCCATACGGGCGCCCACAAAATCAACAACGCGCTCGGGCAATGCCTGCTGGCGAAGCGTATGGGCAAGTCGCGCATTATCGCCGAAACCGGGGCCGGGCAGCACGGCGTGGCGACGGCTACGGTTTGTGCGCTCTTGGGGCTTCAATGCGTTGTCTATATGGGTTATGAGGACACGCTTCGACAGCAGCTCAATGTCTTTCGGATGCGCTTGCTTGGGGCCGAAGTGGTCGAGGTCTATAGCGGAACCAAGACGCTTAAGGACGCGCTGAATGAAGCCATGCGGGACTGGGTTACGAACGTCCGGGATACGCATTATGTCATCGGCACCGCTGCAGGTCCACACCCTTACCCGGCGATGGTACGCGAGCTTCAGTCCGTCATTGGCCAGGAGAGTCGAGCGCAGTACCTTGAACGATATGGGGTGTTGCCGGAAGTAGGGATTGCCTGCGTGGGTGGCGGCTCAAACGCGATCGGATTCTTCGCGGGGTTTCTGGCTGATCCCTCGGTACGGTTGCTGGGTGTCGAAGCTGGTGGGCATGGCCTCGAAACGGGAGAACATGCCGCGCCGCTGACCGCGGGCTCGCCGGGGGTCTTGCATGGTTCGTTCAGCTATCTGATGCAAGACGACGAGGGGCAGGTGATGGGCACCCACTCGGTTTCGGCCGGTCTCGACTATCCGGGAGTTGGCGCCGAGCATAGCCATTTGCGAGACACCGGCCGAGTCGAATATTTCGCGGTGACCGATCAGGAGGCTTTGACGGCATTTCAATGGCTGGCGCGAAAAGAAGGTCTGATTCCCGCATTCGAAAGCGCGCATGCCTTTGCGCCCTTGATGCAGGGACGGCGTTTTACAAAGGGAACGCGTGTACTGGTCAACATGAGCGGGCGTGGAGACAAGGACATGGAGACGGCCTCGCGACTGCTGAGCCTATGAAGTACCGCGATAGGCGAGCCGTCGTGCTGCTTAGCGGCGGTCTGGACTCGGCAACGGTGCTGGCCGTCGCGCGATCGCAGGGCTATGCCTGTTTCGCGCTGACCATGGACTATGGTCAGAGGCATCGGATCGAGCTGGAGATGGCGGCCCGTCAGGCGAGTCTGCAAGGGGTGGCGGAGCATATTGTCCTGCCGCTCGATCTTCGCTCAGTGAGTCCGTCCGCGCTGACTGCGGACATCCCGGTGCCGAAGGAAGGGGTGACGGCCGATATTCCCGTGACTTACGTTCCAGCCCGCAACACGATCTTTCTTTCTTTTGCGTTAGCATGGGCTGAAACGCTAGGCGGCGCCGATATTTTTCTCGGGGTCAACGCCCTTGATTACTCGGGCTACCCAGACTGCCGTCCCGAGTTCATCGAGGCATTCCAGCGGCTGGCCCAACTTGCCACGAAGGCAGGGGTAACGGGGAAAACGATGACGATTCATACGCCACTCATCCGTATGAGCAAGTCGGAGATTATCCAGCTAGGTATTCAACTGGGGGTGCCCTTCGAATGGACGTCAAGCTGCTATGATCCCGCACCCAATGGCCGTCCGTGCGGAGCCTGTGATTCGTGTCGATTAAGGGCAAAGGGTTTTGATGAGGCGGGGCTGTCCGACCCATTGACGATGCGCTTCTTGTCGCCTGAAGGGGTGCTTGATGGTATTTGAAGTCAAGCGTTCTGTCTTGCTGCACTGCTCGCATCAAGCGATCAGCGGGAGGTCGGGATGCACCAGGCTCCACGGTCACACGTTTGCGGTGACGCTCGTCTGCGAGTCCGATCGGCTTGACGAATCAGGATTTTCGGTGGACTTCTTTGATTTCGATGCAGTGATGGCTGCCATACGCGAGCGATTTGATCACCGCCATTTGAATGACCTGATCGAGCTGCCGACATGCGAAGGGCTTGCGATGGCGATCTTCGCGATGGCGAAGCCCCTACTCTCGACACTCTGTCGTATCGAAATCGACGAAACCGGTATTGGAACGGTGGTCTACCGACCTAGCTTGACTGATACCGGTGCTTCTTGATCGAACTGTCCTTCCGCACCTTCTCTGCTTCTCGCTCGCATCGCTCTCCAAATTGTGCCGGCGTAATCTGGCCATTTAGCAGCGCTGCCATCGCGTTTTCCACTTCTTTACCGAACGCGGGATACCACATGCGATACTCGGCACTAAAGACGGATTTGCTTTCTTGAAATGCTTTGGCTGCTTCGCGCAGGTGGGCGGGAACTTCCGCCTCGTCGGTGCCGCGGATTCCCATTAACGTGCCCTTTTCCTCAACAAACTGTTTTGCTTTCGGCAGCGAAGTAATGTACTTCAAGTACTCAATACCCCCAGGCGCGTTCTTTGCCTTGATGGGCACCACCCAGGGTTCGATGCCGATCTGGAGAGCCGTGGGATCCCCGACGCCCTCGGCGAGCATGGGCACCCGCATGAACTCAATCGCGGCTGAAGGCGGCATCGTTTCTTTCATCTCGGCATAAAGCCACGTGCCGCAGGGAATCATCGCGGCGCGGCCCTGCAGAAACTCGGTCTGGGACTCCGTATGACTGAGCCCCATTGCGCCCTTTTGGAAAAATCCCTTATCCCGCAACTCGGCAATCATGGATGCGGCTTTGATCACCGCGGGAGCGTTCCACGCGCCGGGCTCCAGATTCTGCATGTTGTCCATAGCCTGCATGCCGCCTGCACTGATGACCCAAGGAAACAAGAATCCGTAGAGCATGTAATAGGGATACTGGCCCTGAAAGGTCAGCGGCGCGATCCCCTTTGCTTTGATCTGTTCGCCAAGCGTCAAGAGTTCTTCGTAGGTCTTTGGCGGCGCCCATCCGTTGGCGGCAAACACTTTAGGGTCGTACCACCATCCCATCACGTTGTAGTGGTAAGGCATCATGTAGGTCTTGCCTTCATGCATCCCGAGCTTTAAGAGCGACGGCTCAAAGGATTCGCGCCACGTGCCCGTACCCTCGTAGGCCGGACCGTCCAAGGCTTCATCCAGGGCAAGGAGTTGTCCGTCGTAGATCAGTGCCCAATAGTCCATGTTCCAGCCGGGCCAGGTTACATCGGGCGGATTGCCGGCGATAAAGCGTGGTCTCAACTGCTCCCAGATGCGGGGGCTGCCTTCGACCGTCACTTTCGCGCCTGTCTTATCCGACAGTTCTTTGGCCGCCTGCTCGAAGAAGTCGATGCCATAACCGCCTTGAAATGCGGCGACTTCAATGGGGGCTGCCGATGCGTCGTTTCCACGGGCCGATGGCGCTTCTGAAGTCGTGCTGTTGCATCCAGCGATTCCGAAGATCGTGACGAGGCAGAGGAGATAAGCAGAGCGAATGATCATGGTTTACCTGGCCGTGATTTCATAGAAGACGCTGGGGCTGGATGACGAGACGCGAAAGAGAGTGGTCCCTCCGCTGTGACGAAGTCCTTCGACCGGACCTAATCGCTGTCCCTTGGGATCGAGATAGAAAACCTTTGTCGCCCTATTGTTCGTGAGCGTGATGGAGCAAGGAACGATTTGCGCCCGAACCGGTCCCTCTCCCCATTGATCCGATACGCTGTTGCGCTCGTCATTCCAGCCCATGTTGTGGTTTTCAAATCGTGCGCCTATGGTGAGCAGGAGGCGCTCTGATTGTTCGATCGGTTTATTATCAAGCGGCGTCAGCGTCAGAGCCGCGAAGTCACCCGAGAACGCGTCAAAGGTCACCTCAAAGTCACGCAGACGAAACGTCTGGCCTCCTATAAAGCCGATCAGAGCCTTGACCTCTGGAAGGTCGACCGTGACGGTGCTCCCTTTCGGGCCCTGAACCACCGCCATGCCCGTTGGTGCAAGCTCCGAGGGGTTGTGGCGGGCCGAAGATTCGCGGTTGGTCTGGCGCAGCGACGTGCGGGTGAGCAGGAAGTTTGGCAAGTTGCCGTGAGCCTGCCATGCGGCACGCGCCGTCATGGTCTCGGCCCAAGGCTTTTGGGGCAGGTCGAGAATCGTCTCGCGTGCAGGAGGGATGAGATGGCCGCGAAACATGAGCGCCGCAGCGGGATAGAAGGCGGTGCGCGCCGGATTTTTCGCCGAGTCAAAAAAGCCATCGTATCGATCATTGATCATGCCCGTTCCCGTCGCACTCCAGTCAAAGGTATAGAGGGCATCCCAATCTTGCAATGCTCCAAACGCCGCGAATAAGGGCATCATTTCGACCATAAAATCGCCAGGGGCAGGATGGCAATATTCGCTAATCGAATGGGGCTTGCCGTGGATTCTGGTCAGAGCGAGCCCGCCTAAAGAACCAGCATCGGCTCCCATTTCGTTGACCAGTGCGCGGCGATCGACTCGGTAATTCTTTGGGTCCCAGTCACTGCCCAAAAACGTCGGGTGGTTCCAATAGGCATGATCATCCGCATATTCACTGCGCTCCTCGCGATAGGGTCCCGTCAGTCCGCCCCAGGATATCTGAGCATCAATGATCATGGCCTTACGAAAGCCAAGATCTTGACGCAGGTAGCGCCGCATCCGCTCCGTATAAGACTTTTCAAGATCCGCCAAGAACTGCGTGTAGTCCGCAAATCTCGGCGACAAATCGGACGCCGGGAGGGGAATGTTCTTTTGGGAGAGCGATTGCCCTGGGGCTAATCCGGTGGAAGACTCACCCTTGCGCACGCGGACATCGGCGATGCTGATTTCCGCTCTCGCGTCGCCAAGCACGAAACTAATCCGGGCAGAGTCTGGCTCTGAATTGGCGACTCGAAACGAGTAGGCATACTCCTTCCAATCCTGATCGAGGCGCGCGGACGTGCCAAGCCCCAGGAAACGCCAATCCGGTTTATTCAGCCGTGCATCAATTCCGATGGTTTCTGGTTTGTTTGCTTTGGCTCGAAAGGTGACCGTGTAGACTTGGCCATTTTCGAGGTTTAAACCGCCGAGATGGGCCTGGACATGCCAATTGGGGCCACGGTTGTCATTGATGCGGGCCACAAGAGTCTTCGAAGCATCCGCTGGGCCCTCTGCCTCTGAGACGCTGAAGGTGACGTCCCCATTGCTTTGATTCTCGTAGGACCACGCGGTATTCCGCGTCACGATGCTGGGAGAGTTTGGGGCAGGACGGTCGGGCCAAGCCAAGCGAAGGGCGGCATCATCGCCATACTTGGTGTTCAGCCATGCATTCCACTTGCCAACGATCTCGCTGAGAAAAGGCTCCGGCAATCCATCAAGGCCAGCGCCAGGGGATTCGCCTGGCCAGCCGACCAGCGAGTTTTCATTGTTGATTTCAATCTTGAAGATGGCCGGGTCATCGGCGTATTTCAGACCCGTGTAGGGGTTGACCCGATCGAGCAGTTCCTTTGCGTATTCTTCTTGCACCTGAATCATTCGCTCGTTAAATTTATCAACCTTCTTGCCGAAGTTGCGAAGCTCGCGCACACTAGGAGGAAGCCCCATTTCGGGTAAGTACTCCCTTGAAGTCTGCAAGTTGATATTGGAATAAATGCCGTTGCGTTTTAGGGCAGCGATAAAGTAGTCGAGCTTATCCAGTTGTGCCGGGTCGATTTCGAGGTGCGTTCGTCCAGGCTTCCAAATCGTGCCGCCATCGAGATCCCATCCGTTGTTGATGTGATGAAATCGAACCGCATTCACGCCGAGTTTGGCCAGCCGCCCGGCGATTCGGTCGGCATCGTGCTTGGTGGGAAACGCCGCCTTCGCGGTTAGATTCGTCCCAAGGAAGCGAACACGCCGACCGGTCTTCTCTTCAAAAAAGTGACCATCACGGGCAATGATCCAACCGTTCTTGCCCGCTGGGGCGTCGTTCAGAAACGACACATCCGTCGCGGTCCCTTTCAGGTTGTCGTCCCATGGCATGACGAACGGGATCGAGTTTCGGTCGTTTAAGGGATCCAGCTGAGATCCGCGCTCAGATGGAGCGCCGCACGTTGCAAAGAGGGTGGCGATCGGCATTGCGACGAGCGGCAGACCGACGACGTGCTTCATCGGTTCATTTTAGCCAAGGAGGCTCAATCCGGTTCAGCGATTTCATCAACCAGATCATTGAGTCGAGCATCCAACTCTCGGAGGTTCGAATCCAGATCGGCAGCCAGTTTTTCGAGCGGGCCCCGGCGGCGCATCGCAAAGGCGGCGCTGACAATGCCGATAGATGCGAGGGCGAGAACACCCATGACGGTCAGTGTCGTAACGCGGGCCATGCGGAAAAAATGTACCCTAGGCCGCCGTCGAAACGGGTTCGGGAATGGGTCTTCGGGCGGCCAGCGTCCGGGCCCGTGTGGCCCAGATGACACCCCCAAGAACGACGACAAATCCGACGAACTGCATGGGGGTAAGGGCAAATCGGAAGACGAGCCAAGAGAACACGGCAGTGAGCGGCGGGACGAGATACTGGTAGATCATCGCACCCGACGGACCAATCTGTTCGACACCCTTGTAAAAGCAGGTGAAGCCCAAGACGCCCGCGAGCAGGATCACATGAGCCATCGCGAGCCACGTCGGCAAGGACAGTTGCGACCAAGGGGCGGCGATCGTGGCTGCCATGCCATAGGGAATCAGGGCAGCCAGTCCTCCGGGCATTGACAGCGTCAGGAAACGAACGGGGTTGGTCGCGACGACCAGCGATTTCGACTGAACGACGGCCACCGCCCAAACAAATGCCGACGCAAAGATGAGAAGGTTGCCGCCGAGTCGCGCAGGGCTCAGCTCGGCGCCCCCGAGAACCACGATGACCACGCCGGCATAGGCCACGACGGCGCCCACCATCGCCCAACCGCTGAACCGTTCCTGTCGGATGAACACGGCTAGCAGATAGGTGAGAATCGGTGACGTGGAGAGAATGATGGCCGCCTCTGGTGCGGTCGATTCCCTCAAGCCCTCAACGAAGAGGATCATGTAGACACCCATCGAGAGGAAGCCGTTGATGAGGATCTTGAGCGCCGAGCCCGTCGGATAGCGAAGCGACTGGCCCGCAGCAAGGCAGACCCCGACCATGATCGCGTACATCGCCGCGAACCGTCCAAGAGCAACCGAGGGTGCGTTGAGTTCCTGATACAGGAGTTTAATGGCAACGAAGTTGTAGCCCCACGAAAGAATCGTGAGGGACAAATAGGGGTTGGGGAGCCAGCGGGGATAGGCGGCCACTTGCTTCAAATTATGGTGCACGCCGTGATGCCCGGCTGTTCAGCAGCCGATCAGCAAACAGGATTTGCTGTGCTCGCGCGGCAAGGTCGCCAAAACGGTCGCACAACAGCTCGGAAAGCTGCTGCATTTTGCGTTCCGTTGCTCCCTCGATGGGCCAATCGGGGAAGTAGATCGGCGCCGCCGCATGCCAGACGTGCGTATCGACCGGGAAGACGCGACGTCGGTGGAACGCGTACACCATGATGCAGTCCGCCAGCTTGGGGCCAATACCGGGAAGACTTGCCAAGGATGCGCGGAGTTCCTGGTCGGGCATGTCCTGCAGCGCCGCAATCGGGGATCGATAGCGGTCCAGCAGGATGGAGGCAACGCGAGGAATGGTTGCGGCGCGATATCCAAACCCGTGCGTTCTGAGCTCGCATTCTTGAATGCGTGCGATGGCTGCAAGGTCGGGAAATCGGCAATGCGTTTGGCCGTCAAGCGTTTCGCCGTATGCTGAGAGTCGGCGCACCATCGAAGTGATTCGCGCGATGTGGTTGTTCGACGTGCACAGGAAGCTGAACATGGCTTCGACCGGGCACGAGGGCTTCATGAGCCGAAGTCCTCTGGTGCGAAGAATCGGCTCCTTGAGTTCTGGTCCGACGGTCAGAAGGCGCGCCTCTTCATCTGAAACGTTACATTCCAGATCAAAAAGTTGCACAAATGCGTCAAGATTTGCATTAGACGCGATCACGTATTCGTGCGCCTGCTCTTCAACTTGGTACCAGTGTTCGCCGTCAACGCCGAACCACAGGTCTGGTTCGTCCTCGTGCCACCGGAAGACTTGGCCAGAGGAGACGCATCGCCTGAGGTCGAAGGTCTTTGGGACCGAGAATCGGACGATCACGGGCGCAGATCAGGTGGGAGCATGCCCAGAAACGACTCTTCGTCGATCACGGGAATGCCGAGTTGATTGGCCTTGGCCAGTTTGGAGCCGGCGCCAGGGCCGGCCACAACCAGGCTGGTTAACTTGCTCACGCTGCTGGCAGCCTGCCCACCCTGACTTCGAACCAGCTCCTCGGCAGCTTCTCGCGTCAGCTTCTCAAGTTTTCCCGTAAAGACCAAGGTTTGCCCGGTGAACAGGCCCCCCGTCGGCGCCGTCGCTTCGACAGGCTTCATGCCTGCTTCGAGGAGCCGATCCAAGAGCGACTGATTATCCGGTTCCTCGAACCACTCCTGAATCTCGCTTGCCGTGCGGGGTCCAATGTCGGGGACGGCAAGCAGCTGATCGTAGTCGGCATGACGAACGGCCTCAAGCGTGCCAAAGGCTTGCGCGAGCTCTGCGGCCGTGCGGTCACCAACGAACCGAATGCCGAGAGCATAGAGGAAGCGCGCAAGGGTCGGCTCCTTCGCCTTTTCGATGGCTTCAAGAAGGTTCGTGACACTCTGCTCACCCATGCGATCAAGCGCCATCAAGGCGTCACGGTGCTCCTTCAAAGCGAAAATAGAAGGGAGATCGTGCAAGTAGCCCAGTTCGAGAAGGCGATCAATCAGCTTTTCGCCCAGGCCTTCGATATCGAGTGCCGAGCGCGATACAAAGTGCCGCAGTTTGGCGGCCACTTGGGCCGGGCAGTCACGGTTTGGACAGCGCAAGGCGACCTCACCCGGAGTTTGGACCAACGCGGTGTGGCATTCTGGGCAGTGTGTGGGCGGTTCCGGCTGACGTGATTGGGGGTCCCGCTGCGCCAATATTGCGCCCACGATCTCGGGAATGACATCGCCGGCGCGATGGACGATGACCATGTCGCCTTCACGAACGTCCCGCCGCAAGAGGTCCTCGTAGTTGTGGAGCGTCGCCCGACTGACGGTGACGCCTCCCACACTGACCGGCTCAAGGTCCGCGACTGGCGTGATCGTCCCCGTCCGTCCGACTTGGGTGAAGATTCGATTCAGCCTCGTCGTGGCTTGTTCGGCGGCGAACTTGTAGGCAATCGCCCATCGTGGGCCGCGGGCAGTGGATCCCAGCTCTTCCTGTTGCGCCAAATCATTGACTTTGATGACCACACCATCAATGCCGAAGGGCAGGCTGTTGCGTTTGGCGCCGACTTCCGAGCAAAAAGAGATGGCTTCGTCGATGCCGTGGCACAACCGATTCAAGGGATACGTGGCGAATCCCAGCGCAGCCAAGGTCGCCACAATCTCATTTTGGCTGGACCACGGAGCACTGGCCGGCGCCGCGCCAATGCCGTAAGCAAAGAAACTGAGCCGTCGTGCCGCAGTGAGCCGGCTGTCGAGTTGGCGGAGTCCCCCGGCAGCCGCGTTCCGTGGGTTGGCAAACGGCGCCTCGCCTGTCGCGGCGCGCTCCCGGTTCAGCCGCTCAAACACCGACTTCAGCATCACGACTTCGCCGCGAACCTCGATGACGCCTTCGAGGACACCGGCCAGGCGAAGAGGGACTCCATGAATGGTGCGGGCGTTCTCGGTCACCAGTTCGCCTTCGGTGCCGTCGCCTCGCGTCGCGGCAGAGATCAGGTTCCCATCCTCATAGGTCAACGAGAGCGATGCTCCATCAAACTTGAGCTCACAGAAATAGACAGGCTCTTGGCCTAAAGCTTTCTGAATCCGGTCATCGAACGCGCGAAGTTCCGCTTCCTCAAAGGCATTGTCCAACGACAGCATGTGCACCCGATGCCGGTGTGATGCAAACGCTTTGATCGGCGGGGCTCCCACGCGGTTGGTGGGACTGTCGGGTGTCTTCAGTTCCGGGTGCTCGGACTCCAGGGATTGAAGCTCTCGGAACATCCGATCCCATTCCGCGTCCTCGATTTCCGGCGCGTCAAGCTCATAGTACAGCCGATTGTGATGCTCGATCAGCCTGCGAAGTTCGGCAGCGCGTTCGGCCGGGGTCATGGCGCTGATCTTACCGGTTAGGAGCCCAGCGCTTTATCGATGCGCTGCTTGAGGTCTGCATAGTCAAAAGGTGGACCAAAATAAACGATACGGCCTTCCTTATCGATGATCACTGCCGTCGGAAGCTTGGTGATCTTATAGGCCGAATTGCCGGTACCCATCGCATCTAGATAGATCGGATAATCGATCTTGACTCGCTCAAGGAATGGGGCAAGATCGGCTTCCGTCTCTTCGGTAATGGCGAGGATGCGGAAGTCCTTACCCTCGTACTCGCGATGAAGACGGTTGAGGACCGGTATCGACTCTCGACATGGCCCACACCACGTCGCCCAAAAATCAAGCAAGAGCACCTGACCCTTGTAATCGCCAATTTTTACAATCTTGCCTTCTTCTTGATAAGATCGGAGCGTTACATTCGGAGGAGCTGCTGGACCCACGTCTTCGGCACTACAGCCGTAGATCGCACCAACTGCAAGGATGCTCAAAATAAGGTTCCTCATTTCTTACTCGCTTCGAAACTGTTGTAATTCGTGAATAAGCGCCGATTGGCTTTGCGTCAAGGTCAGGTCGCTGCGGGTGCGTTCAATGACGGCGCGAAGGGCATCGCAGGTCCGTCGCAAGCCGCCTGTCATTGCATCCGGAAAGTCGAAAGCGATGAGTTCATCATAGATGAACTCCATTTCATGCAGCAGCCGTTCCGCCTCGCCGAGTCGCCCCGCACGCATTTCATCGAGTACATAGCGACGCATTTCGCTGGCCGCTTCGCCAAGTCCGTTGAGATAACTCATGGGCTGGGCTCCGAGTTCCGAGGGTGTGGGGACGGATTGACCCGTCGCCATGGCCAGCACGGCGGCCGCTTCGACGTATTCTTTCTCAGCGTCGTGAAGGTATCCCGCAAAGTAAAGCTCGGGGTGCGGCTGCAAAAAGGCGCGCGCTTGCTCTGCAGCCTGGCGCGCTTCGACGAGAAGTGCTCGCGCCGATTCATAGTCATGACGATGGACGTTGCGAATGGACTTCGACGAGAGCTGAATGATCTTTCGGCAGTAGGTCAGACCCGCTTCCCGTGCCGAATACATCGAGGTTGCTTCCTCTTTGAGGGCAACAAACACGGATTCTAATCGCTCTTGCATCAAAGGAACCCCCGCCGATTCAGACTCAGAAACGGTGGTTCATTGTCTGGGTGGCCAATGATAATGTGATCCAGCACGGGAATATCGAGCATCTCGCCAACGCGCATCAACTTGCGCGTTACGGAAATGTCTTCTGGACTTGGGCTTGGGTCGCCGCTGGGATGGTTGTGGAGCACAATGATGCTGGACGCTCGTTCGGTGATTGCCGGCGCAAATACCTCGCGGGCGCCGACGACCGACTGTGTGAGGGTGCCCTGGTGAATGAGCACTTTCCGGATCAGCTGGCTCTTGGCGTTAAGCAAAATCGCCCAAAAGCACTCTTGGGCCTGAGTCATCTCTTGTTCCGTAAAAAGCTCAAGCGCTTCTTCCGAAGACTTGATCGTGGTCACTTCGCCCCGGCGCTGGGCTCCCAATCGGCGACCGAGCTCGGCGACGGCGCGATATCGCAGCCACTCAAAGTCATCGAACGCGATGATGGGTTGGATTTCGTAGAGAGAGAGCTGCATCAACCGCTGCGGTGTCGGTGAGCCACCGAGTTCCTGGCGAATCTTATCCCGAGCCGCGTCCACGTCTTCGATGCGCCGTGAGAAGGCGATGGCGGCCAAGTCCAAGACTCCGGCACTCTCCACACCCAGGTCGCGAACCTCGGCGACAATGGACCCGGGAGGCATCAACTGATCCACGTTCAAAGGACCCGCAGCGCCACGCGCTCTTTCGTGGGGGATGCTGATTCTGGCGGGTCTTGCCAAACGCCATCGGCTTTGAGCAGCTCGATCAGCTCCTGAACTCCCCGCTCTTGGGGAATTCCGTTCTTGACGATGTTGCGTTTTCGGTAGAGCGTGATCTTCCCCCCGGCCGCACCGACATATCCGTAGTCGGCGTCGGCCATCTCGCCCGGGCCGTTGACGATGCAGCCCATGACCGCGATGTCAAGTCCGACCAGATGCTTGGTGGCGTCGCGGACTTCGCGCAACACCGTCGGCAGATCGAATTTGGTGCGGCCGCAGCTCGGGCATGCGATGTATTCCACTTTCGTCTTGCGCAGGCCGAGTGACTGCAGGATGTCGTAACAGACCGGGATTTCATGAAGCGGGTCCTCCGAGAGCGACACCCGAATCGTGTCCCCAATTCCTTCCATCAAAAGGGTGGCGATCCCCGCGGTGGATTTGATGCGCGCGTACTCGCCGTCGCCCGCTTCGGTGACGCCAAGGTGCAGCGGGTAATCCATACCCTCCTCATCCATGCGGCGGACCATCAGCCGGTTTGCCGCAACCATGATGGGGACGCGCGAGGCTTTCGCGGAAATGTTCAGGTTGCGATAGTGGTGCTTTTCACAAATCCGCAAGTACTCCATCGCGCTTTCGACCATGCCGTCAGGGGTGTCGCCGTAGGTGACGAGCATTCGTTCAGAAAGCGAGCCGTGGTTCACGCCGACGCGCATGGCGATGTCGCGGCGCTTGCATGCTTCGATGACGGGAACAAAGCTCTCCTCAATGGCGGCCCGCTCCTGTTCGTGCTCCTCAGGCGAGTACTCGACGCGGTTGGTATGTTTGCGGAAGACGAAGAGCCCTGGATTGACCCGAACCTCGTCCACCCATTTTGCTGCTTCGACCGCGATGTCGGTTCCCTGGTGATGCACATCGGCGGTCAGCGGAACGGGGCCGTGTCGCTCGGTGACTTTTGCGCGGATCTCCTCCAAGCACTGCGCTTCCCCGAGCGAGGGAGTGGTGACGCGCACCAGCTCGCAGCCAGCTTGATGCAGGGCAATGATCTGCTCGACGCACGCCTCAATGTTGCGCGTTTCTTCGGTGATCATGGATTGCACCAAGATGGGATGATCGCCCCCGATCCATTTGTCGCCGACGCGCACGGCTCGGCTTTTACGTCGCGGGTATGTCGTCTGCAGCATCGGCGTCACGCTCCCTAATTGTACGTCGGTTCACGATGTGGCGTCGGATTCTCACGTAGACTGCCCGTGTGCGGAAGTCGGCACTCGTGCGGACCGTATTGCCCATCCTCGAAAAGCGCTACGGCGTTCCTCGTCGGATGGCCCGGTTTGACCCGATGGAGGAACTGGTGAGTTGCATTCTGAGCCAGCATACGACCGACGCCGCCAGCTTCCCGGCATTCGCACGTTTGATGGCGCATTTCGGTACATGGGAGGCCATCGCCGAGGCACCGGTTGAGGAGGTCGCGAACGTCATCCGACGTGCAGGCCTTGCGAACCAGAAGGCTCGCAGCATCCAGGGCGCGCTTCGGGCGATTCGTGCCAGATACGGGGACTATCACCTCGAACCCTTGCGCGACATGCCGTTAGCCCAGGCGCGGGCCTGGCTCGAGGAACTCCAAGGTGTTGGGCCAAAGACGGCGTCGATCGTGCTTTGCTTCAGCTTTGGCAAAGGCGCGATTCCGGTTGACACCCATGTGTTCCGCGTTGCCAAACGGATCGGGATCCTCGATGCGTCGGCAACGGAAGCCAAGGCTCATGACCTTTTGCTGAAAATCGTTCCGGCGGAGATGGCCTTCGCGTTTCACGTGCTGCTGATTCAGCACGGAAGGGTCGTCTGTCGCGCTCCCAATCCCCGGTGCGATGAGTGTCCCATCACGGAGCACTGTCGGTGGTATCGAAGCCTGCGCGGGAAGGAAAATGCCGACCGAGGTCGAAAAGCCGCACCAAGAGCCGCTAAGTCGGGTAAGCACGGAGGCCGGTGACACCCTTTCGCAATCCCGTCGCCATCGAGCGATCGCTAGCCCGAATTGCCGAAGCAGCGGGCGGTGAATCGGCCGACTGGTTGCCAAAGGCTTGCGAGGATGCCGCTGACCCGGACCTTGCGGTTTTGAACTTCGAAAGGTGGATTGAGGCCGCTTCGAGCCCGACGACCCAGCTGGCCTTTCTGAGTCAGAACACGGCGCTGGCTCATGTGCTTTGCACCATCATGGGCTCCAGCCAATCCATGGCCGACGCCGTCGTCCAAAATCCGGAGCTGGCAAGCTTGATCCTTGACCCGAGCCAGCTTGCGCGGGCGCCGAGCCGAGACGAACTGCTGCGTGAGGGCGCGGCACTGGTGCGCGTCGCGACGTCTCAGACGCACGGCCTGGATCGACTTCGGTTTCTTAAGCAGCGTTGGATGCTCCCAATCGTGGTCAACGACCTTCTGCGTCAATGGCCGCCGGAGACCGTGTGGCTGGCCCTATCGGACTTGGCCGACGCGCTGATCACCCTGACGGTGGAGATGCTTTGGACCGGTTTCGCCGCTGAGCGCGGTCTCGACACGCATTGCCCGGTGGCTGTGGTGGCCTTCGGGAAGCTGGGTGGTCGCGAACTGAACTACAGCAGCGACGTCGACCTGGCGTACGTGGTGTCCGATCACGTGGATGAGGCGACACTCAAGGCGCTCCCACGGTTTTGTGAGTCGCTCAGTCGGGCCTTAGCGGACCGTATGGGTCGCGGCAACCTCTATCGCGTCGATTTGCGGCTGCGTCCTTTTGGGGGCGCCGGGGCGATTGTCCGTTCGATGCTGTCCTATGAGGAGTACTACCGCCTCTATGCCGAGCTATGGGAAAAGCAGGCCCTGTTGCGGTCGCGCTTGGTCTGTGGCCCATCGGAAATTGGCGAGAGGTGGGAGAGCTTGGTTGCCGAAACGTGCTACCAGCCCAGTTGGTCGCAGATGGTCTTGGAGGAACTGCTGGCGACTCGGATGCGCATTGAAGCCTACGCCGGCGACAACGACATCAAGCGCGGGGAGGGGGGAATCCGCGACATCGAGTTCCTTGCTCAACTGCTTCAGATGCTCAACGGCTTTCAGCATCCGGAGATTCGCGCGGCGGCGACCACCGAGTCGATCCAGAGGCTCATCGGGGCGGGAATCCTGAGCTCTTTTGATGGGTCGCGCCTGATCGACGCCTACACGCTCTTTCGAACGGTCGAGCATCGGATTCAACTGTTTCACGACCGGCAGTCGCATACCTTGCCGACGAATGACCTTGAGCGACGAAAGCTGGCGACGCTCTGCTCGTTCGCAACGTGGGAGGGCTTGCATCGGGAGGTCGATGCCTGCCGTTCGGCAGTGCGGTCCATATTCCGCCGTTTCTTTTCGCCGGCATTGGCCGAAGATGACCCGCGCACCCAGATCGCCGCCCTTTTACACGAAGACGCCGACGCCGTTTTCCGATGGTTTGAAAGTCTCCCGGAAGCCAACGCCTTCTTAAGTCTCCTGGTTGAGAATGAGAGCTCATTGGCGCGCGCGCGCAAGACAGTGGTTGGCGCACCAATCGCGATATCACGGCTCCGCGAGTCCGTTTCGGTGACCGAGCACATTTTAAGTGGAGAGATCGAAGAGGACGACCGGCCCGATCTTTGGATCGCGACCGCGCCGATTGAATCGCTGGCGACCGTAGCGGCGAATGCCGAGCTGACCGTGTTGCTGCGGTTCACGCTGGGAATTTCCGAGCATCCGGAGGTCGCTCTCGCCGCGATCTATGACGCTCTGCTCATTCGGATCGCGCATGAGATCGACGCGCCCTTCGACATCGTCGCGCTGGGCAGTTATGCCACGGGGCAGCTCAGTTTCTGGTCGGACGCCGATGTGATCCTGCTCTGTGCTCCCGAGGTAGCCCATGCCACGGCAGAGCGCAAAGGACAGCAGCTTCTTGCCCGAGTCAATGAACTCCATCGCATGGGCAGCCCGCTCAAGCTGGATCTGCGCCTTCGCCCTGAAGGCAACCAGGGCTTGCTGGTTCGTTCAGACGCAGGACTTGAAAACTATGCTCGGACGGAGATGGAACTGTGGGAGAGGTTTGCGCTCGGGCAGACGCGCCTCGTTGCAGGTCGCCCCGGACTTGACCGTCGGCTGCGCCGGTTTGCGTTCGAGCTTCCGCTGACCCCCGAGCGCCTTCGAGAGCTGCTGTCGATGAAACAGCGCATCGAAAACGAGCGCACCACTGCCAAATATCGGCGTCGTCACGTCAAGGTGGGGTACGGCGGCTTGAGCGATCTTGACTGGATGGTCCAGTTGATGCAGATGCGCTATCCGTCAGCAACGCGCGCGATCGATTATGTCGACTTCTCGGATCGTGTTGACTCGCTCGTCCGGGCGCGACTGATGACGGGAGTTGAGGCCCATGAGCTTCTCGAAGCGCGGAATCACCTTCTGAACTGCCGCAATCGCCTTTATGCGCTCGGATTTGAGCGCGACGTAATTCCAGAGAACCCAGACAAGTTGGATAAACTCGCATGGTCGCTGGGTATGTCGGAAGGGAACGCCTTTCTCTCCTACCATGAACAGGTAATCAACCGGGTGAGAGGCATGTTCGAAGAGTCGATGGAACGGTTAGGGGCCTGACATGGAGTTTGCTGGTCTCTTTGTCGCCGCGTACTTGGTCGGCGCGATTCCGTTTGGCGTGCTGGTCGCACGGGCAAAGGGAATCGACATCATGAAGGCCGGCAGCGGCAACATTGGGGCGACCAATGTCTTTCGCACGCTCGGTGTCGGTCCAGGCCTATTGGTCTTCATCCTTGACGCCGCCAAAGGGTGGCTGCCCGTGTTTGTCGCGATGGAGCTCCTTGGCGATCCCTTCATGGCGTTCCTGGTGGGGGTTGGCGCCTTTGTCGGCCACTGCTATTCACCTTATCTTCGATTTCGGGGCGGAAAAGGGGTGGCTACTGCTTTAGGAGCCCTCATTGGCGTTTCGCCGGTTTGCGCGGGCGTGGCGCTCCTTGTTTTTTCATTGGCTCTCGCGTTGACGCGCTATGTCAGCGTTTCATCCATCACTGCCACGGGGTCAGTACTGGCGTGCTCGTTTGCGCTTCCGCTGCCGAACGAGTTGCGCGCCTCTTTTGGTGCCCTCTTTTTGTTCATTGTCGTTAAACATCGATCGAACATCATGCGGCTCATGCAAGGCACGGAGCCGAAGATTGGACGTTCCTCCGGCGTTGCGGCAAGCGAGGATGCAAAGCATAATCATCGAACGTCCGTTAGTGATAGCGTCTCGTCCGTCGCATCTGCTGACGTTGAGGGCGTTGCGCCAAGTTCTGAAACCAAAGGGTGATTGATGGGGTTTGAGGATAGGATTGGTCGCCCGCCGCTCGAGTTCCTATCGGGATGCTTTGTTTGGATTCCGGTCGCCATTCTGGTGATCAGTATCGTCAACTGGGCAGTCCAGGCCGACATCGACGTGTTCTCGGCCATTTTCGGCCTGATGCTCACCATCGGGCTTGGCATCGTGGCACAGAACCCGCCGGAACGCATGGGTTACCTGTCGCCGTTGATCCTGTTTATTCTGGTTGCGTCGACCATTGTTGTTCCGGTGGTGCGGTTCATCTTCAGCAAGCGCGAGCTGGACATGATCGAGGTGGAATCCATTGAAGGGGCTTATCGCGTTTTGGTGTTCAAACCAGGCGATCTAGGGGCACGAATGCGCATTGCGCGCAGCCTGTGGGCGAGAGGCGTGCAGGGACCGGCCATTGCGCTGGCTGAGATGACCCTGGAGAACGTTCCTGAAGGGACGATGGTCGAAGAGTTTCGCACCTTGAACTCTTGGTATCGCGAGTTCGACGCCGACAAGATTGACCTGCCGCTGACGTGCCTGACCTGCGGGTATGACAACCCGCCCTATCACTTGCACTGCCCGAAATGCGGTTCACAAATCCTTCTTGAGTACGCCAAGGGTAAGGTCTTCAATCCGTATTTCATGCGGCGACTCATCGCGTCCTGGATCGCGGGATTAGGCGTGGTGGTCGGGGTTCCGGTGACGGCGCTTTACCTGCCACCCGTTGTTGCGCTGCCGCTCATCTTCTTCCTGGTGATTGCTTCGGGCACGATCCTGTTCCGAAACTTCTCGCGACGCGCCCGCGCCAACGCACCTTCGTGAGGATTCTCGACCGATACATCGCCAAGGAACTCATCGTTCCGTTCTTGGTGGGCACGCTGTCTGTTGTCTTGATGTTTCAAGCCAACGAGCTGATCTATTGGTACAAGATGTTCAGCATCCAGACGGTGCCGCCTCTGGCGATTGCGCAGGCGATCTTGTTCAAGACGCCTTACTTCTTGAATCTGACCTTGCCCGCAGGCATGGCGCTGGCGTCGTCGCTGGCGTTCTCGCGCTATTCGCGGGAGTTTGAGCTGACCGCGATGAGGAGCGCAGGGGCGTCGATCCTTCGGATTACGATGCCCGCGGTGGCATTCGGCGTGATGATCGCTGGTCTGAACTTTTTCATTGTGGAATACGTGACGCCGCGGGCGGAAAAGGCGTCGCGTGACGTGATCAGCAAGTTTGGGGCGCTCAGCGCCGCTCCCGACTTCGTGTCGAATGTGATGTTGCGATTGGGCAACCGAACCGTGAGTATCGGAACCGCGGCGCGGGAGCCAAGTGGCGCGGTTCGACTGACGGACGTGATCCTGATTGAGCGGCCTCGCGCCGGCGAAGCGTGGATTTACTGGTCGGCCAAAGGGGTCTATGAATCGGGAGTCTGGCGCATGGATCAAGCCGACTTTTACATCCTCCGCGACAATCAGCTCATCACTTATCGAACTGAGGACGTGGTCGTCAACGAACCGATCACGATCCAAGATTTGTTTCTTCCACCGGAGGTGGGCGAATTGACGCTGGAGCAGCTCCGAGAGGCTATTGAAACCGGTCGCAAACAGGGCGCAGACGTCACCAATCAGGAGATCATCCTGCAGACGCGATTCGCGGTTCCAGCGGCGTGCATCATCTTTGGATTTGTCGGCCCGCTCCTCTCCGTATGGCTTGCCCGCAGTGGCGGTTTCGTCGGCGTTTTGTTAAGTATTTTCCTCGTTTTCTTGTACTATAACGCGTTCGTTATTTCGACCAACATTCTCGGGCCGAACCGCATCGTTGTGCCTTGGCTGGCGGCTTGGCTGCCCAACATTCTCTTCATCCTCGCCGGTCTCATTGTCGTTCGGAGGCTCGAGTGAAATGGGTCCTTGGACCGGCTGCGCTATTGCTCTCTGCCACGGTTGGCGCGCAAGGCGTTGGACTCTTTATCCAGACATCCGCACGTGAGGCCATCAAGCGGTCCCCGAAGCCGCCCGTCTCGGGCAATCCGCTGAATCCAGCTGGCTTTCCCAACCCCCCGCAGCGATCGGGCGCGATTCCGACGCCCGAGCCGGGTGCGGAAGATGATCGCTTCCTCCAAATTCTCAAGGGCCTTGTTGGCGGCGGCAGGAACGAGATTTACACCTTTAGAGGTGGCGTGGAATTGCGCTACCGAGGGCTCGATCTTTTTGCGAATAGTGCGGTCGCCGATCTGCGGAACGAGGAGGTTTCACTGATTGGATCGGTGCGGGTGATCGGCGTCGATCAAGTGGTGACGGGAGCGCGGGTTGATCTCAACTTTCGCGATCGCACCTATCGAGCGTTCGAAACAAGCGCTGAACTGAGACCCTCTTTCCTCGAAGGCCGGACCTTGGGCGATGTGTACGTCGATGGCTTGCGTTCCTATGGGTCCAGGATCCACTTGTATGTTGACGACGCGCATGTGACGACATGCCCGCTCGATCACCCCCATTATGAATTCGTGTCACGGCAAGCAGAAGTCCGCGTTGGGCGTCGCATCATCCTGCGCGACACCAAGGTTCGGCTCTTCGATCGTACCCTTGCCAACATTCCGTACCTTTCGTTTCCTCTTGACCGGTACTCCAACCGCTATTTTCCTGAATTCGGATATTCGAATGAAGAAGGGTACTTTGTCAAGTTCACCTTCATCGCGCCCGTCGGCCAATATAACGAGATTGAAACACGGCTTGATTACTACACGAAACTTGGCTTGGGATTAGGGAATACGTATCGCTATGAAGATCCGTCGATGATCGGCTTTGCGCAGTACTACTTCATTACGGGCCAAAGATCGCTACAAGGAAGCAGCAGTCACCGTCAGCGCATTGGGCAGATGACCTTCCAGCTGGATAACACTTACCAGCGGTTCGACGCCCTCAATGCCCCGCAAAACACGATCTTTCAGACGAGGTCTTCGCTGACGATTCCCAATTCGAATGGCACGACGCGATTGGGCCTCATCCGCAACTCCAACGAAGGTGACAACTTTCAAAGCGTACAGCAGACCGTGAGCCTGAATCACCAGCAACGTCTGTCAGACCGCACCAACACGAGTCTAGATGTGGCCTATGCAACAAGCAACACCTCCTTTTCCGGTGGTGGAGTCGAGCGAAAGCAGCTTGATGTGCGCCTTCGCGCCCAGCACGAACTCGATGTGGCGACCGCAGAGTTCGAGTACCAACGCGCGATTCCCGTCGGTCAAATCGATAACTTCTTTTCCGGCACTGATCGCACGCCGATGCTGACCTTGAGGTCCGACTCGCGCCGCATCTTCGGTGAATCAGTCGGTAAGAACCTGCCGCTGACCTTTGAGAGCTCGTTTGGGGAGTTGGTCGACACATCACGGAGACGGCGTATCTTGCGCACGTATTTTGATGTCGCGTACCAGCGACCCTCGTCCATGCAGCAACGGCACTCGTTTGGCTTCAATGGGCGCTTGCGGCAAGGGATTTACTCTGACGATACAGCCCAAGTGACTCTTGACTATGCGGCTAACTATCGCTACAGTCTTGGGCGCGATACGGCCTTCAATGTTCGCTACTCATTTCTCCGAGGCTATGGGTTTTCTCCTCTTGCTATTGATCACTACGGCATGACCAACCTCTTTACGGCAGATCTCAGCGTCCGGCCCATTCCTTCACTGCTCTTCGCCGCGCAGACCGGTTACGATTTTCTTGAGACCGACTTTCGAAGCACCAATTGGCAGAATATTAGCCTTCGCAGCGAATGGCGGCCATCAACGACGTTTCTCCTCCGATCTCTGTCAAGTTACGATACCCGACTGCAGAACTGGTCGAACTTTCGCTTCGACCTTGGCGCACGAATGGGGCAAACCACGCTGAGCGTGGGCAGTCGCTATGATGTACAGCGACATACGTGGGGAAACATCAATGTGTATTTGGATAGCCTACAGATCGGCAGGCTTAAGGTGAGCACGGTCTTAAACTATAACGGCTTTATTGATAAGTTTGAAGCAAGGCATTTCCAGTTCACGCTGGATATGCACTGCGCCGAGGCGATCCTCACGATCATCGACAATCAGGTGGGATTTCGATCGGGCACGCAAATTGGTCTTTTCTTGCGGCTCAAGGCATTGCCCTTTGATACCGGCTTTGGCGTAGGCAGTCGTGGTCAAGCAATTGGCACGGGTACGGGTATCGGAGGATAGCCAAGCTAGTTCTGAGGTAAGTAAACAGAGAACGTTGAGCCATGATTCAATCGGCTATCTACGGTCACTTGGCCTCCATGCGATTCGACAATGTGTTTCACGATGCTGAGGCCCAAGCCGGTACCGCCTGATTCGCGCGAGCGTGCTTTGTCGACGCGGTAAAAGCGCTCGAAAATACGCGGCAGGTGTTCTTCTGCTATCCCAAGACCTGTATCCCGGACAACGATCTTTGCCCGTGCACCATCGAGGCTGACTTCAACGCTTACCGAGCCACTTGGCGTGTACTTGATGGCATTGTCCACGAGGTTGAGCGCGACTTGACGCATTTGAGAGGCGTTTGCGTGAATCGAGAGCGCAGGCAAGCCAGTAAACGTTAGCTTAAGATCTTTCTCGGTTGCTGCGCTCTGAAGCTGTTGCACGACGCTGCGAAAAATGTCCGCAATGTCTGTCTCATGTTTGCGCGGAAGGTTGGATTCGGCGTCGCTGAGATTGAGCAGGTCCTCTGAGATGAGATTCAATCGGTCGACTTCAGCAATGATTTTGTTGAGGAACCGGTGGTTGAGCTCGGACTGGTCCCCCACTTCATCAAGAAGTGTCTCTGCCATCGAGCGAATAATCGTCATCGGTGTGCGCAGTTCATGCGATACGTTCGCCACAAAGTCCTGCCGTATGCGTTCAAGCCTGCGAAGATTGGAGATTTCAGCCAGCGAAAGAAATGCCTGTTCGGGATTGTCGGGATCGCGCCAAAGCCGCGCGATCACGACGCGATCGCTTGGGTAACTCAGGCTCACCTCGAGGGTGCGGGGTTCGCCATCGAGAACGGTTTCCTTGAACGACTGCTCAAGATCATAGGATAGGGTGACCTCCAGAAGGCTGCGGCCAAGGACAGAGGTAAAGCCAAACATTTCGCCAAAGCGTCGATTGGCATACAGAATATGGGCCTGGCTATTGCCGACGATGACGGCCACATCTAGACCGTCGGCCAATGAGTCAATGGACCGGCGGAATTGCTGCACTTCAGATTCCAGTTCAAAGACCTTTCCTCGCTGATGCGCGACGGTTTGATCACTTTCGGAAAGGCAACTTCTCGCGGTGATCATGGCGACGATGGCAAGCGCTCCAGCCGCTACCGCCGAGAACACCAGAGCGAAACTTTCACGGTCGAACAAGGCGATGCCTGCGGTCGCGAGGGCCATGACCGCAGTCAGAATTCCCGACGTTGTCGCGAGCCAGCGTGCCGATCCGACGTTCATGCCAAGTGTGTTCCCCGCAAGAGATTGACGTCTGCAGGATCAGGAATGGTGTGGAATCATCTGAATGTGATCCGATCAACGACAGTCATCGGGGTGCGGCGAAACGGGAAGGTGGCGCTTGCCGCGGATGGGCAGGTGACGATGGGAGAAGCCGTGGTGCTGAAACATACGGCGCGCAAAGTCAGGCGCATTGGTGGCGGAAAGGTGCTGTGCGGATTCGCCGGGTCGGTCGCCGATGCTCAAGCGCTTCAAGACGCTTTCGAAGGCAAGTTGGATGGCAGTGGCGGCATCCTGCGGCGTGCCGCCGTCGAGTTTGCCAAAGAATGGCGCACCGACAAGGTGCTGCGTCACTTGAATGCGATGATGATCGTCGCCGACCTGGAATCATTGCTTGTTGTCGGCGGCGATGGCAACGTGATCGAACCGGATGATGGCATTGCCGGAATCGGTTCCGGAGGTGCCTATGCGGTTGCGGCGGCACGAGCGCTGCTCAACAACACGTCCTTGGAAGCGGAGACGATCGCACGGCAATCCATGCAGATCGCGGCAGACCTTTGCGTGTTTACGAACGATCGGGTTGTCCTCGAGACCCTCTGAGCCGGCTGTCATAATGGGCGCATGGAAATCGTAGTGCCGGACGAATTTCGCTATCTGTATGTCCAGAACGAAGAGCGTCCGGTAGTCAAGATCCCCGACCCAGTGTTGCGAAGGAAGGCAGATCCGGTCCTCAAAATTAACAAAAAGACGCAACTTTTGGCCGAAAACATGGACAGAATCTTGTCCAAAGCCAACGGCATTGGACTTGCAGCGCCCCAGGTGGGCATTTCGATTCGCTTGTTTCTTGCGCGACTGGACGGAAAGAAGTCGACGGTGATGATCAATCCTGTTATTCGTGCTACCGAAGGCGAGGACACCGATATCGAAGGGTGCCTGAGTATTCCCGGCGTTTACGGCAATGTGACCCGACCTACCGTCATAACCATTGAGGCATACGACCTCAAAGGTCGCCTACATACCTACGAGCTCGAAGGGTTGCCGGCGCGCATCGCACAGCACGAATTGGATCACTTGGACGGTGTTCTCTTTTTGGACAAAGTGGATGTGGCGACGCTGCACTGGGAACACCCTGACGAGCGGCCATCCCGGCAGTTTGCATGAAGATCGCCTTTTTTGGGACGAGTGAGTTCGCCGTTCCCAGCCTGCGAGGGCTTGCCGAGCATATCGATCTGGTCGTGACGCAGCCGGCAAGGCCGAGTGGCAGGGGGCTCAAGCTCAGCGCGAGTCCGGTCGAGGTCGTCGCCCGAGAGTTGGGGCTTCCAGTCGAATCCCCGGAAAAGTGCCGCGCACCGGAGTTTGTCGAGTCCATTCGCGGGGGCCAATTTGATGTGTTGCTGGTGGCCGCTTATGGTCAGATTCTCAGTCAGGCGCTCCTCGATAGCGCACCGTATGGGGCCATTAACTTGCATGGATCCATTTTGCCGCGCCATCGAGGAGCGGCTCCGATTGCGCGCGCGATCTTGGCGGGCGACACGATCACTGGCGTGACTGTGATGCAGATGGATCGGGGTCTTGATACCGGCGACATGATCGCGATTGAGGAGACAACGATTGGACCCGACGAAACGGCGGGTGAGCTGACCGGCCGGCTGGCCATTTTGGCAGCGCGCATGGCCGAAGAGTGGCTCCCGAGAATCATTCGGGGCGAGATCGAACACACGCCGCAGAACGAAGCGTTGGCGACCTATGCGGCTAAGATCACGAAAGCAGACGCCAAACTCTCCCTATCCCAATCTGCTACGGAAACCTACCGGCGGTTTCGGGCCGTGACGCCGACCCCGGGCGCGTATTTTGAGATAGCTGACGATGGCGCGCTGAAAGTCCACTCGATGCAGCCGATTGACCAAAGTGGGCCGAGCGGAATCCTTCTGACGACTTCTCCGCAGCCCGTTATCGCCGTGGCCCAAGGGGCCCTCGAGTTGACCATGGTCCAGCCGCACGGGAAACGCCCCATGTCCGGGCGTGACTGGGTGAACGGTCGTCGGTTGCGGCCCGGCGACCCGGTCGGAATCATCGGCGAACCATAATCGTTATCGGATCAAAGGGTCATGAACAATCGTGTCGCTGTTCGTTTTGTACTGGGTCTCTTCCTGATTGCCATCCTCGTCTTTGTGTTCCAGTGGTGGCGCAACGCGAGCCAGGACCTCGGTGCGCTGGGATCAGCGGATACGGCAGGCGACATTGCGATGATCGAGTTCTTGGACGAGGGATCGCGCGCGATGATTCTGCGCCCGAATGGCGAGTTCATCGAATCGCCAGGCTATCGTGAGGGAGCCCGTGACATGGACTTGGCTTGGCAGCCGGATGGAAATCGACTCTTCTTCACGAGCGACCGTGAGGACCGCACATTCAATATTTTCCGATGGAATCCGGGGCGGAATGTCGTCGAGCGCCGTTCGCTCGGCTCCCGGAGTCAGGGGCGCATTAGCTTTGGTCCGTCGAACGTCCCCAACGCGAACCGCGCGGCGCTGATCACCGCAGGCGGATTCGTGATGGAATACGACGCTGTCGAAGCGGCCACCCGTCAGGCGCTGCCGCCGACCGCCCGCGAGATTGCTCGCGACGACGGCAACGCCACCAACCAGTTTGAGATGCTCTATCGCCGACTCGGCGAGAGTTTCCGAGCCGTAAGATGGGGCAAGAACCGAGACACGATTATTGCTGTCATGCGTCGTGAAGGTGGGGAAGTCCTCGTGGTTCAGGACATGAAGAATCTTGACGAGCCGCCCACACCGATTGCCGCCGGTCGCGAAATTGAATTTGACGTCAGTTACGAGACGGGCAAAGTCGTCTTTACCGTCCAAGCTTTCCAGTGGCCAGACCTCGACCGTGTGCCAGAAGAGTTCGTTAAGGACGGGGTGGCAGTCGCTCCATTCCAACACTTTATCGGCTTTGTGGACGCCACCAATGCGGACAAAGAGCCCATGACGCTGATTGGGGTCAGCCCCAATGACGAGACCTGCTTCTCGTCACCCATTATCGATCCTACTGGAGACAGCTTCGTTTGCCGCATTGGATCCTATGATGAGAATCAAGGGTTTATTCCTAAAGAACTGGCCACCATGCCGGTGCGCGAAGGCGCGATCCAAAGTTCGTCCGTGCTCTTTCGCGGCGCGATCTACGAGCCGAACTGGAATCCTAATGGCCAAAGTCTTGTCTTTTGCATGCGTAATGACTCTGGAAAGCGTGCGGTGTTCCAACTGAACCGCGACGGCTCCGGCCTGAAAGATTTGACCGGAGACCGTGGCGATTTCAGCTTTCCGACTTACAGCCCGCAGCGGACGTCGGGTTAAGCCCGTTCGAGAGCGGCGATCTCTTCTTCTACAAACTGGACCAGTCCGCCCAACGTCGCTTTGTCGAACGAGAAGCTGCCGCCGGCGGCTGCGAACAGATCGGGAAGCGGCTTAGTCGAGCCGAGCGCTAGAGCTCTACGATAGTTTTTGACCGCGTCTTTACGATCTCGTTTCGAGTTTTCATAGACTTGAATCGCGCCCACCTGTGCCAATCCGTACTCAACGTAGTAGAACGGAACCATGAAGATATGAAGCTTACGGTGCCAGCCGGTCATCACGTCTTCTTCAAGGCCAGAGTAGTCGACTCCCTTCATAAACCGATGCCACAGCGAGGTCCATTGTTGGTCACACTGGCGTGGGTCCATGGCCTGCTGTGGATGCGTGTACACCCAGTGCTGAAAGGCGTCAACAACGGCCATGTAAGGCCAGAAGAGGATCATCTGTTCCAACTTCTCGATGCGCGCGCGGGCCTCGTCCGGCTTGGAGTAGTAGCCGGCAGTCGCAAGCTCTTCAGCAGCCAAGAGCTCCATCGCCATTGACGCCACTTCACAGAACTCGGCTCCGGGCGACCGCTGGTGGCGATAGGGAATCGCGGAGCCCTCGAAAACGTGAAACGCATGGCCCGCTTCGTGGAGCAGGGTCTGGAGATCGTCGTGCAGACCGACGGCATTCATAAAGATGAAAGGGAGTTGAACTGTGTCATAGCTCGTGCAATAACCGCCGGGCGCTTTGTGCGGTCGGTTGTCGAGGTCGAGCAGATTCTCGGCAACCATCGTACGGTACATTGTTCCTAAGGCTGGATCGACACTGTCGAACACAACAGTGCCCTTTTGGGTGAGTTCGTCGACGTCCTTGAACGGACGCAGCGGGTCGCGGCCGAAGGGGTCCACGCTGAGGTCCCACGGGCGGAGCGATTCCAGCCCCATCGCCTTGCGTCGGTTTTCGTGGATGCGCTGCGCTGCCGGGACCACCGCTTCTTCGATCGCGTCGTGAAACGTCATGCAGTCCTCTGGTGAGTAGTCGAACCGATGAAGTGCCTGCCATGCAAAGTCGCGGAAATTTCCTTGATTGGCATTCTGGGCAACGTCAATTCGGAGCTTGAGGAACTTGGTCCAGAGTTCGTCGAGCGCCTCTCGATCCTGCAGAGATCGGCTTGATCGGGTTCGCCAGACCTCTTCTCGCGTGGCACGATCGCTCTCTTGAAGGACAGGTTCAAGCTGAGGCAGCGTCTTCGTTTCACCACGCCATTCGACGGTTTGCGCCCCCTTGATTTGTGAGTAATCCGTGCAAAGCTTTGCCTCTTGCGTAAAGAGCGGCAGATTTTCTTCGCGAAAGATTGCGGCATCCGCCTCGATCTCTCGCATCGCCGTTTCGAAGCCGGCCGGTTTGATGCCGGACTGAAGCAGCTTCTGGTTCAGCGCGTGATTGGCCGCTTGGAGAGGCTCGCTGACGTGATCCAGGTACCGGTTATAGCTTTCCTCGGCCGCTTTGTCCTCGGTGTTCACCGAGGTCGCCACGTAGAGACGTGCCCCTACCTCGTCGGCCAAATCGTTGATGCGGGTCCAGTCGCGCAACCACTGGTCGGCGCCGGATGGGGTAAGCGTTCGGCCCTCAAGCTCATCGAAATAGGGCCGAAAGTCGTCCCATTGCCAATCCATGGCGTCTCGTCCGTCCTTTGGAATTGCGGCGAAGTCCATCTCTCAACGGTACCTCTGGAATTCACCCCCTGGTTTCCTGCAATAGGACCCAGCATGCGCACTCATTGTTGGTCAAGATTGAGCGTAAGATCAAGAAGGAGCTCTTCATGACGCGGCGTGAGTTTCTTGTAGCGGCAGGGGCGCTGGCGGCGGTACCGTCGCTCGAAGTGGAAAGGCAAGAGACCATCGGAGCGACCGGTCGTGACGCGAGCGCGCCGCGATACTTTGTTTGGACCGGGCGGGCCGGCGATGAAGAGCTGAAAAACCGCTACCGGTTTCTCAAAGCACGTGGTATGACGGGCGTCTTTCTCGACGGCTATCACCAGCCGGATATCGAGGCGATCAACGAAGCTGGCTTGGAAGCGCACATTTGGATGTGGACCACAAACCGTGGTGATGCGTGGATTCGCGAGCATCACCCCGATTGGTATATGGTTGCGCGAACCGGCGAATCGTGCTTTGATCAGCCACCTTATGTCGACTACTACCGATGGGTTTCACCCGTCATTCCAGGGGTTCGCACTTATTTGAAGGAAAGGGTCGATGAGCTTGCTTCAAAGGAGGGCGTCGCTAGCGTTCATCTTGACTACGTTCGCTACCCTGACGTGATATTGCCCCGGGACCTTTGGGAGACGTACGGGCTCGACCAGACAGAAGAGTTGCCTCGTTACGACTTTTGCTATTCCGACCACACGTGTCAAGCATTCAAGGAGCTGTCGGGAAGGGACCCCAGGCAGATCGAACATCCGAGCCGCGACCAGGAATGGATCGCCTTTCGGCAACAGACGGTTACCACGCTCGTTGCTGACTTAGCCTCGACGATCCGCAGGAAAGGCAAAGAGGTTACGGCTGCCGTTTTCCCAACGCCGAGCTTGGCGAGAAAGATATGCCGTCAAGACTGGGACAAGTGGTCGCTCGATCTCTATCTTCCCATGGTCTACCACAGTTTCTATCGCGAAAGCGTGAACTGGATTGGCGATTGTGTGAGGGAAAACATCCAGGCCACGACGCAACCCATGGCGGCAGGACTTTACATGCCTGCGTTCAAGGATCCCAAAGAACTCTCCCTGGCGATGAGCCTCGTGCACCTGCGCGGGGGCGTAGGGGTCTCCCTTTTCGGGAATGTCAGCGACGAGATGTGGTCGGCCTTTGAGGAAGCCCGGTGGGCTTAGATGGCGGCGACGTCGAGGGGCGCGCGCTGCAAAGTCTGGAATATGAAGACCCGGAATTGGCTCGCGTGTTAAAAAAACTTGCTGGGTCGTCGTCAGGACACGCGGTGGGTCGTGCGCTCGAGGTCCTTGAAGAGGCGCAGAAGAAGGGGATCCGCCCTCATGAGTTGGCACGGACCATCGCCATGGTCTTCGGGGTGACCGTCATTGGTGTCATTGCAGGCCTCCGGTTCGTTCCGCCCGAAATGAGGAATATGCTGATCGGTTCGGCCGTTGTCCTCGCGATCGCTATTCTTACGCTGGCCATGCCGATGGTGAGACGGCAACTGAAGCGTCAAGCGAACCTGCGTGAAGCCGTCCATGAGGTCGTGCTGCTCATTGCGATGAAGGAAGGCTTTGAGCCCAAACCGATCCCCGACAGTGCAAGAGCAGAGCTCAGAAAGATGATCGCGGGGAGATCTGCACCAGACAGGCTTCAAGAAATGGCGAAAGGCCGCCGAAAGGAATAGAGGAAGGTACATCGCGTTGCTTGGCGAAATTCCGGCCTAAAGGGTTTGCAGCAATGATGACCGCCTCTCTCATTGTAGTTTTTGCATGGGGACATGGTGCGTGGTCACCACAGAATGCCGGCGAATGGCGAGCTCGAGCCGAAGCGTCCGTACGATCTCGCGACTTTCAGCGGGCTGCAGAAGCCTATCGAAAGTCGGCCGATGTGTTTCGTCGTCTCGGCGAAGAAACCACCGTCCAGGCGCTTGAGCAGATGGCCCGTCGCTATGAGACAAGAATTGGTCTCTATTTCGAAGGTCCGCCGCCATCTTCGTCCACACTTGGGCGGTTTGAGCCGGCTTCTGGGCTTTATCTTGGCGCCTACATTCAAGGTGAACTTGAGATCAAGACACGGGTGAGCGGCCATCCCGATCCGCGCGCCTTCGCCTCGTTTGCGGGCAAGAAGCACGCGATCTTCATGGATTACCATCGTTATGGTCGCGCCTTCCCCAAAGGATATGCAGCGGTGCTTCGAGACCGGGGAGCGGCATTGCACCTTGCGCTCGAGCCGCACGACTTAGATGCCGTGGCGGACAACGCCTACCTGCGTCAGTTCGTGGCGGACATGCGCGGCGCCGAGATTCCCATCTTTCTCCGATTTGCCTCAGAAATGAACGGTTCTTGGGTTCCTTGGCATGGCAATCCGACGAAGTACAAGGAAAAGTTTCGCATCGTGTCTAGAGTGGTCCGCGAAACGGCGCCAAACGTTGCGATGGTGTGGTGCCCCTATGACTTGCCAGAAGAGACGATTGAAGCGTACTACCCTGGTGCCGAGTATGTTGATTGGGTTGGCGTCAATTTCTATGCCGTCACCTTCTTTAACGGTGACCGAAATCGTCCCGCCGACTGGCGACAGGCAAGCGACTCACTTCGGTTCATCTATGACAAATATGCGGCACGCCATCCGATCTTGGTCGGGGAGTGGGCGGCCACCCACATGTCGAAAGTCGACATGAAACCGGTTCCCGATTGGGCTGCCGCTCGCATCCGCGAGTTCTATCAGTCCGTGCCCCGATTCTTTCCCCGGGTCAAGGCAGTGAATTGGTTTAGTTTGAACACTTTCGAGCGAGCTGTCGCTCCACGACGACTCAACAACTTTTCGCTCATCGAAAGTGAGCCCGTCCTTCGGGAGTACGCCCGATCCATTCAAGATCGATATTACTTAAGCGATATCGTGCAGGATCATCGAGCGGGTGCGTCATTCGCCTATCTGCCAGCGGACCGCATTGATGTGAAGTCGGGAACAGTCCGGCTGAGTTACGCCATAAAGACGCCCTATGAAGATGCAACAGTCATCGTCCGTGACGGCGCGAATACGATTTGGAGTACTTCCGCCAATCAGTTAGGCTCGAAGAACTATCGTCCCGCCGGACCGACCACCCTCACCATTGAAGTCCGAGCCGAAGGTAAGTCGGTAACCAGCAAAACCTACACGATCAAGGGCTAACGCTACGGCGCCGTTGCACGACGCAGTCCCATCTCGGCCCATTGATCGGCGTCGATTTCGCTCGGGGCGCCCATCATGGGGTCTTGGCCACCACCGATTTTCGGAAAGGCGATCACTTCGCGAATGTTCTCTGTATCGGTCAACAGCATCACCAGGCGGTCGATGCCAGGCGCGATTCCTCCGTGGGGTGGCGCGCCATATCGGAATGCATCAAGGATATGACCAAAGCGCTCCCGCTGGGTTTCATCGTCAATGCCCAGCAAGGCAAAGATTCGGGATTGCACATCCGGTCGATGGATACGGATGGAACCGGAAGCCCATTCCATTCCATTGCAGACAATGTCATAGCAGTCGGCCCGTATGCGGCCAGGATCCGTTTCCAAATAGATCAGGTCTTCGGGCTTTGGCCCGGTGAAGGGATGGTGCACCGAAGACCACCGTCCAGCGTCGGCGTCCCATTCGACAAGCGGGAAATCGACCACCCATAGGAACTTGAGTTTTCGCGGGTCGATCAGTCCGCAGCGTCGGCCAATTTCATTGCGCAATCGACTCAATACTTCGTTGCCCGGCATGTAGCCATCAGCAACAAAGCACAGGAGGTCGTTGGCGGCCGCACCGGAAGCAGCCAGGATGTGTTCAAACTCGTGGGGCTTGAAGTACTTTGCGATGGACCCTCTCAAGACCAGCCCATCGCGAGAGACGTACGCCGCTTCGGGGTGTGCCGATGCATCTTCAATGGCAAGGGTAGCCAGACCTTTTGCGCCGAACGACTTGGCCAGGTTTTCCAATTCGCCCACTTCCTTGCGGGAGAGTGATGCGCCTCCAGGAAACCGCACGCCACGCACGACGCCGCCGGATTCAACCGCCTGTTGGAACACGCCAAACTCGCACGACTTTGCTACGTCGGTGATGTCGAAAAGCTGCAGATCGAATCGCAGATCCGGCTTGTCGGTGCCGTACAGGTGAACCGCCTCGTCAAAGGTAAGGCGGGGGAACGGTTCGACCGGGTCTTTCTCGAGGCCGAACTCCTCAATCAACTCGTTGCAGATGGAAATCGTGAGGCCTTCGGCTAGCTGAAGAATGTCTTCTTGCGTGACAAATGACATCTCAAGATCAAGCTGGGTGAACTCCGGTTGACGGTCGCTGCGCTGACTTTCATCACGGAAGCACTTGGCAATCTGGTAGTAGCGCTCGACACCCGCAACCATGAGCAACTGCTTGTACTGCTGCGGGCTCTGAGGTAGGGCGTAGAAGAGTCCCGGTTCCAATCGGTAGGGCACCAGATAGTCGCGGGCGCCTTCCGGAGTCGAGCGAGTGATGATGGGGGTCTCCACCTCTGTGAAGCCGCGCGCATCCAAGTACGACCGGATCTTGCGAATCGCTGCCGCCCGAAGAAGAAGCCTCCGCAGCATGGTCGGGCGACGAAGGTCCAGGTAGCGATGCTTGATTCGCAACTCCTCGTTCACCGACTGCATTTGGTCCTCGTCCGACACTGGGAAAGGGAGGGGCGCCGATGGGCCGAGAACGGTAAATCCGGTGACGACGACCTCGATCTCGCCGGTTGCCATACGTGGGTTCACCGTTTCGGGTGATCGTCGATTGACGACTCCCGTTACCGAAAGACAGGACTCGGCACGGATCTCCTCAAGTCCTGTGGCTTTCTCTGGGTCAAAAACCGCTTGCACGATGCCCGTTCGGTCGCGAACGTCAACGAAGAACAAGCCACCCAGGTCGCGCACGCGGTGGGCCCAGCCGTTGATTGTCACGGTTTGGCCCGCATGAGAACCAGAGAGGTGGCCACAAGAATGGGTGCGCTGAACGAAGCTCATGATGGATGGTCGCGCCGGGGCGCGGCTTCAGATTATGAAGGAATCCCCTCTCAATCGCCCCTGTGTTGTGATTGGTCGTTAGGATTAGTTATGATTAAGTCATGGATTTAGGAAACTGTCCTCGCTGTGGGGCAGACTGGAGGGAGTCATCAGACAAGTGTCATGCCTGCGGCTATGTGGCAATAGGAGCGGGCATCAAGGCAACGGTCAAGAAGAAAAAGCGCGTCCGATACAATGAACCGGGCAGTTCCAAGGGGCTGCTGACCTTTCTTATCCTCGTGGGAGCCGGATATCTGGGTTACCAGTACTATTTAGAGCGCACGAGCGCGCCGACGCTGGTCGGAGAGTGGATCGTGGTCAAATCCATCCCGCTGCAACCGGGCCAGTTCGGCCTCATTTCCGATCCAACCGTCAAGGGCGCCGATATGCAGTTTGGGCCCAAAGGCGGCGTCAAGCTGGAGCTGAGTCACGAGGTGGGGCAGGTGAGCGCCGAGGGCAAGTACCTTGAATCGCGAGACACCGCATTGCTCAAGGACCTCACCATTGCTGAGGACCCGGAAGTCCAGCCGGGAAGTATTCCGGACTTGATCAAAATGAACCTGGTTTGGTCGGGGCGCGATACCGTTTACGCGACCGTTGACGGGGCTGAGAAGGTCATCTTGAAGCGGAAGCCCGGAAAAGCTTGGAACCTTGATGCCTTCAAACTGCAACGGGTCCCCAACAAAAGTTTCAAGAACTCGAGCGAAATGAATGCAATGCTCAAAGGTTGGAAGGATGCATCGAATTGATCGGGATGCGTGATGAGTACGGCATTCTTTGGCAGGCGTCGTGTTAAACTCGCGTAAAAGGAGCTTCGTTTTCATGCGCCGACGCACAGCCTTCACGCTCATCGAGATACTGGCGGTCATTGCGATTATCGCCATCCTCGCCGCGATCCTTTTCCCCGTTATCATGCGGGCGAAGGGTTCTGCCCAACAATCGGTCGCGATTACTCAGTTCAGCCAACTGACCAAGGGGTTGCTGATGTACTCGCAAGAGCACGACGAAAAGTTCGTTCCCAGCACGAACTACGGCGCCCCAGAAGGGAGCCCCGACCGGATGTGGCAGACCTCGGTCATGCCCTTCGTCAAGGAACAGCGACTCTTTGTTGCCCCTGAGAGCCAAGGCGCTTTTGCCGCAACCTGGGCTGATCGAGGTGTGCAGAGTGTCGGTCTCTCGTCAGCGACGGCATTCTCGCCATCGGGCTGTGCGGACGACCTAGCGGATAGTTCTGGGTGCCAGGCCTTCAAGTCAGCCGTTGCCTTCTCTCAAGTGCAGGGACTTTCGCAGACCGCCATTCTGGCGGTGACGGCCAATGGGCCGACAGATCAGAAGTATCGTGGCTATGAGTTCAGTCCCTACAATGGCCCCATCAATCCGGTGGACATCAAGCTCAGCCCGCCGATGGCCGGTGACATCGACCTCGTCAAAGCGAATCAGGACTTGGATGCCGATCTCCTGAAGCCGGTGTTCGCCCGCTACAATGCGACGCTGAATGGGGATGGGACGACGCCGGTTGCCTTTGCCGATGGCAGTGTCAAGTCGTATTCGGCAAACCAAATCAATAGCGACGCATCGACGATCGTCTGGCGATTCCGTTAGTCGAAGTTCGGCTTGACTGGCTCCGGTCGGTAGCGTGACCAGTTGCCAAGATAGAGCACCTCTTCTTCGAGGAGGACTCCAAAGTGGTCTTTCACGCTGTACTTCACGTGATCCGCGAGACTGCGTATCGCCGATGCTTGGGCACGACCCACGTTCATCAAGAAGTTGGCGTGACGGTGGGAAAACGCGGCTCCTCGGTGACGCACGCCGGCGAGTCCTGCCTTTTGAATCAGAAACCCGGCGGGAACGACGCCCGCCAAACGCAACGGCTCGGGAAGATCGGCCAGTTGGACCGCCATAACGGGATCATTGACATTCTTGAAGAAACTGCCGGCGCTCGCAGGCGGCGGCTGCTTGCGAATGCGCTGGCGCTGGAACTCCCTTGCCTCCTCAAAGATGTCGTGACGCGGGCGATGCCGAAGCCGCATTCGAACCCGGCAAACCACGGCAGGCGGAGGGTTGGGCTCGCGCAGAATCGACGTGCGGTAGTCGAACTCCATCCAGCTGGGAGAGAGCCACTCGCGTCCGTCGGGGGTTGCCACATCCAGTTCAATTAATAGACTCGAGATATTGCTGCGGTAGGCGCCTGCGTTGCTGACGAGCGCGCCTCCGAGCGTGCCAGGGATACCCACGGCGAACTCGAGTCCAGACAATCCGGCCTGGGCCGCGGCAAGAAACACATCCTGAAAGGCAGCCCCGGTTTCGGCTTCCATTACACCGGATTCGATGTCAATGGCAACGGCTTTGGCACGATTGTGGATCACAAGGCCGGGAACCCCGGCATCAGAGGGGAGCACGTTGCTCCCTGAACCCAGAACCGTAAACGGCGTGCGCCGGTTAACGGACCATTCGACGAGCCGAGCCAAATCATCGGCAGAATGAGCCGCGGCAAAGTATTCCGCATCACCCCCCGCACGCAGCGTGGTGAGGAGCCGCAAGGAGCGACCTCGAAAGACCGCCGGCTCACTCACGGGCCGCACCATAGGGTCGATTGGGCGTGGAGATCGCGGGCGGGGAAAGGTACTCCGGCACAAGCCCAGCGGCCGATTCGATGCGCATCTGGGTCGGTGTGAAAGCAACGGCTACGGGATAACGCTCCTCGAATCCCGGTGGGGCATCAACGCCAGGGGGAAGATAGCCGAGGGCGCCCAAGGGTGCTTCAAACTCGATCCGGACTTCGCCGTCTTCACCCCGAACAAACACTTGGCCCCGGCGGCATGGGATGACCTTGGGACCTGAGCCGGGAATGAGATCGAAGGCACTGATCGCCGCAGCCAAAACCCGAAACGCGCGGGCAAGGGTCTTGGCCATCGTGACTCCAACGCGAACACCAGTAAAGCTTCCGGGGCCGACGTCAGCGCACCATATCTCAACTTGTGACATGTCGCCTGGCCAGGACGACAGCATGGTGCAGACCTTAGCCGAGGCGTTTGCCTTCGCCAATTCCTGGCATTGGAAGACGATGCTCCCATCGGCAGCAAAGATGGCCACTGACGCGAGCGGACTTGACGTGGACAGGACGGCGATCACGCCGATTTTTTCTCGAGTGTCATCTGATCGATGAGTTCCTCAAGGAACCGGCGACGTCGGGAAAAGTCTGCGGGGCTTTCCGTCGAATAGCCGAAGATCCAGTACGAACCGCCAAGCCATCCGAATGCCTCCCACGTGATCAGCGGGCCCGTGCTGCTGGCGCCCTCACGAAGAACCCAGCCGACTTGCGCGCCTCCGCGGTTTCGCCGCGGTTGAGGCTCTTGACGTGTGGTGACGCGAGAGAACCGCTCAAGACTTTCGCTGGACCGGATGAATAGCGCGCGCGTCGGGGCATCGGCCGATGGTCCGTTGAGGGAAACGACCAGGGGTGCGCCAAGCTCGGGATGCTCGAGATTGACTCGGTTGCCGTCGACCGCGGTGGCTTTCCATCCGCGCGGATAGTAAAGGACGTATGGCTCGCCGCCGATTTCGATTTCAAGCTGCTCCGGCGCTTTTTGGATCGGTCGATTGACATCGTCTTCTGTGATGACCGTCACTCGTGGGGGGCGCGTTGGTTCTCGAACAACGGGGGGATCCTGACGGTTGGCTGGGTCCTCCCGACCTGGCAAGGAACCGGACAGTGTGCGCAGGGTTGGCCAGACATTGCGAAAGGCCGCATCGGCGGCAGGGAAGACCACTGTCGGCGCCGTTAATCGAAACAGCATTTTGTTCGCTGATGCCGCATAGAGCAGGCCGATGTGTGTCGTGAGGGCCTCGCCTCCCTGTTCAAACTCGATCTGAGTCAGTAGGAGGGGTACCCCCATCAGCGTTTCTTGCCATTGGCGCACGACGTTCCGCCCCATTTGCTCGTTGATGTCTTTCTGCAGCGTCTGCCAGTCTTCGGCAGGACCGCGATAGAGCGCAGAAAAAACCTGGAGCGTGGCGGTGCGCTGCGTTCCTTCCAGAGGCACGACAAAGGATGTTTCCAGCGCCTTCGTTTCCATCTGCCACGAGCTCGGGTACGTGAACTCAAGGTCGAACTCCTTGTTCTGGTAAACGGACGTGTCTTGCGCCGTCGCGGTCGCGATCGTGGCTGCCGCCATCACGATTCCGATCATCGTTGACCTTCCATATTCATCGCTTCTACTGGGATCAAGATGGCGAACTTCGCCCCAGAGCCTTCGTTGCCATACTCATAAACCGCGCCGCCATGGGCGTCGACAATGCCTTTCACAATCGAGAGGCCGAGTCCCATGCCTTTAACTCGGGTGCTGAAGAACGGCTCAAAAATACGCTCCTTCTGTTCAGACGCCACTCCGACGCCAGTGTCTTCAATATCTATTTTGATGAAGGTACCCGGCGAAGGGGCGCGTGACTTCAGTTCATCGCTGTGGACTAGTGAGGTTCGCACGATGATCGCGCCCTCTTTGGTGTGAATCAATGCGTTTTCGATGACTTCGGAGATCGCGCGTCTGAGCTTGGATTGGTCCACGATGACCTCGGGAAGGTCGGGTGCCAGGTCAAGGTTCAACTCGACTTGGGAACGCTTGGGGTAAAGCTCATGCACGGTTTCTTGAACCAAGTCGTTGAGCTGGACGGTCTCCCGGTGCAGCTGGGTTGCGGTCAAGAAGTCGCGAAATTCCTGCAAGATTTCATCGATGCGTCCAAGATTAACGACCAAACTTTCCTGAATCTGTTTGAGAGCCTCCTCGTTCAAGCGTGGCTCAGACAGAAGGTGCCCGAGCTCGTTGATATCGCCGCGGAGGGCAAAAACGCGGTTGCCGATCATGTGCGAGCTCTTTGCGCTGAGTTCCCCCCAAGCGACCATCCGTGACGTTTGGATCAGGGTGTGGATGGCGCGAATATTTTCAAGGCCGACCGCCATTTGGTCGGCGATCGCTTGCAGGATCCGCTGATCTTCGGTCGTGAAGGCCGTATCGAGCCATGGATTGCGGCTTTTTCGACGAACGGCGCGCAACGCGC
This sequence comes from Fimbriimonadaceae bacterium, assembly GCA_046292875.1. GTDB lineage: Bacteria > Armatimonadota > Fimbriimonadia > Fimbriimonadales > Fimbriimonadaceae > JBKBQD01. Next base: position 661,280 of record JBKBQD010000001.1, on the reverse strand, counting down.
CAATGCAACGCCCTCGTGAAACAATGGGCACGCAGAGGAACGAGCTAATTTCCTCCGACGGAAACTCCACATATCGTCCCCTCCAGCGGGGATCGGACGACGGGTTGGCGAGTCGAATGGGCTTGCCCGTCCCGCAGACCCAGCCGGTACAACCGTCGCCTGGCCCGTAGCTGATCTGTCCCAATAGCTCCTTGAGTCTGCCCACCGAGCCACGGAGGACAAACGTTTGGGTGGGTTTGTCGAAGAGGAAGAGGCTGAATGCCTGGAACCGGAGCACCTCGCCCGCAACACGAATGACCTCCTCGATGAGCTCTTCTTCGGTGCGCGCTCGGTGCAAGGCCTCACCTACTTGAACGAGCGCATCCTCGCGACGAAGGGAATCCTCTCGCTCAAGAACGGTGGCTGCCAGTGCGGCCAGATAGTTGACCATCGGGATGTATTCGGCGGTCAGCGCTTCAGGCTCGTCTGATTCGACATTGAAGACCCCGCGGATCCTTTCGTCGATGCCCCAGATCGGGGCGGCGAGCTCACTGCGGGTTGATTCGAAAAGGCGTCGATAGTTGGCGTTTTCGTCGACGTTCCGGACGAGGATCGGCTCGGCGGTGGCGGCAGCCTGAGCGACAATGCCGTGCCCCGATGCGCCAAGTTCAAAACTGGCCTGGTCAGCCCGTGAATCCCATTCGGCGCCGGCGCCCCATCGCAGATCGAGGCGCCCGTGCTCCTCGCTCAAGATGGCGATCATAGCGTGCCGGATCGGGAGGTTCCTGAGCGCCGCGTCGACAATCGTGCGCATCGCCTGGTCGGTGTCGGCTACCGTTGCCACCCTTTCCGCCAAATTCAGGAGCGGCCCGCAGGACACCATTGCGGCAATTATAGCGACGTGTGAGTACCCTCCAAGACATGCGCGGCGAATGGATGGAGTCAGAGATACGCGAGCAGCCAGCCCTTTGGGCAGAGCATGCCAACCGCTATGAATCGGAAATTCGCCAGTTCGTCGCCGGCCGTAGCTTCGATTCGGTCGTGGTGGTGGCGCGCGGTTCTTCGGACAACGCGGGACTCTATGCCCGGTATCTGATCGAAATCAGCGTCGGGATACCCGTCGTCCTGGCTGCGCCCAGTGTCCTGACGCGCTATGGGAGGCGGGTTCGATTCGGCCGCACCCTCGCGCTGGGCATCTCGCAATCAGGCGCCGGGCCGGACGTCTCGGAGGTCCTCCAGTCGATTCGAGAAGACGGCGGAGCTACTCTGGCTATCACCAACACGGAAGGTTCGCGGATCACCCAGGCGGCCGAAGCCACGCTGCTCCTTGGCCTGGGGGAAGAGCGGTCCATTGCAGCGACGAAGTCCTACACCGCGTCGCTGCTCGCCATTTACGGTTTGGCACGAGCTCTGGGCGGGGATTTGCCATCCACGGAAGGGCGATTGCCTGGCGCAGAGTGGGTGGAACACTGCCATTCGGTTGCCATGGATCAGGCGGGCTACTTGCTGCGGTCGTCGCTGGTGTTTCTTCTGGCGCGGGGCATCGACTTTTGTACAGCTCACGAAGCGGCGCTGAAGCTCATGGAGTGTGCCTTGCTGCCGTGCAAGGCCTATTCGCGCGCGGATTTTGAGCATGGCCCCAAAGCAATCGCCGGACCAGGGACCGCAACCATTGTCTTTGGAGGAGATGCATGGGGCCTCGAGCAACTCGGATCGCTGCCCGTTGTGGCCCCTTCCTTCTCGCACGACTTGCTCGCACCGCTGGGGGACATCGTCTTTGCTCAATGGCTCGCCCTCTTCGCAGCCCGCGCTCGGAATCTGGATCCCGATCGTTCCGAGGTCCTGCGAAAGGTAACCCAAACGCGCTGACGCCGGGTCGCGGTATCTTGAGATTCTCGGGGTGCGGCTGTAGCTCAGTGGATAGAGCGCTTCCCTCCGGAGGAAGAAGTCGGGGGTTCGAATCCCTTCAGCCGCGCCAATAAATCAACGCAAACATGCGCTTTGTATCAACAAAGGAACCTTTCCGGGCTACCGGAATCTGAATATTCACCAGACTATGCCACTGTTGCTGACTTCTTCATGGCGCCCCTGCGGCATTGCCACCGCCGTTCTGTGCGGTCTTCTTTCTTTCTCATCCCCCTGCAGCGCCGACGAAAACGACATCTTTCGGTTTGAGACGGACCTGAAATTCGACCAGATGTTTCCAAGGGTCCCGTACTCGGGCAAGGCCGCTCGAGGAATGGCGTGGTCCCATGATGGCCGTTACCTCGCCTATCTTTGGAACCCGTTCGACGAGCCCGGCTTTGACCTCTACCTCTACGACTCGCAGACGAAAGAATCCAAGCGGCTGACCACGCCCAAGACCTTTGAGCCGTTTGATCGCGAACTTCCGCGCATGCTGCTGCAGATCAATCGAGACAACGATCGCAGACAGAAGCTGTTGAGCATGTCGGATCGTGAGTTTCGCGAGTTTCGCGAAAAGGAGCGTGAGGAAGAGAAAAATCGTACGGAGCCGCTCCCCTCTTACCCAGGTCTTGGAGAGGTTGTGTGGGCTAACAACTCAAACGAGATGATTCTGACCTATCGCGGCGACCTCTACCGCCTTACCCTCAGTGATGGCGAACTGACGCGACTGACGGACACACGGGAGGGCGAGGCTCAGCCACGCTATGACAATGACGACCGCTCCTTCACCTATCGTCGCGGGGATGGCGTTTACCGTGTCTGGTTCGATAGTCCGAGAGTCAAGCAGCTGAACCCGCCATTGCCCCACGGCATGACGGTTGGCGGTTACAGCATTTCGCCAGACGGTACGAAGATGATGATCTCCAGCTTCCGGACCATCGGGCCATCGCGACAAATCGACTGGATTGTCTACCGAGATCGATTTGCCGAGGCCCGGAAAACGAGTCGAACGGTTGCAGATGACAAGTTCAATAACGAGTCCTACCTCTTCCTTTATGATCTGGTTGATGATCCGCGTTCGAACCCGAAGCACGATGGCAAGCCATGGGAGATTTGGAAATACCCTGGCGGAGAAGACTACTGGGAAACGAGTGTCAGCGACGAGCCTTGGTCACCAGACAGCAAGCTCTTTACTTTCGTTAGTTGGAAGCGGGATCCAAAAGACTTAGAAGTGATCACTGCTGACATTGAGAAACGAGAATTGAAGACAGTTTGGCGGACGAAATCTGACGGGGAGCACCGTTCTCCGAGTCTGGCGCGGCCCTTCTGGACTCCCGATGGCACCAAGATCGTCCTCATGCTCGAGACTTCGGGCCATCGCAATGCCTGGCTTGTTGACCCATTTATCGAAGGAGCGACGCAAATTACCAACGGGGACTACGAGACGTTTCCGCTGGCGATGACGCCAGATGGGCGATTTCTTCTTGTGCGAAGCGGCAAAGAAAGTCCGGCAAGAATGATGCTATATCGTGTCGAGATGCAGACCGGCGAGTTCCAGAAATTTGGGAGTCAACTAGGCTCCTACGGCGATCCTGTTTTTAGCAAAGATCGCCGTCAAGCCGCCGTTTCATTCAACAACTGGTCCATGCTTCCGGAGACGTTCGTGGTCGAAGTCGACCGCCGTGCTTCGGACCATCAGTTGACGACTTCTCATCGAGACGGCTTTGATGCGATCAATCGCATCAAGCCAGAGATCTTCACCTACCAAAACCGCCATGGCCACACGATCTATGGCTATATGTTCTTGCCGCCAGGCTACGACAAGAGCCAACAGCGACCTCTCATGATTTATGTGTATGGAGGGCCGCTTGGGACTGGCAAATCGATTGTGGATGGAGCGTTTAACTCTTCGGCATACATGTTCAACATGTATCTCACCTATGTTCTTGGCTACGTGACGGTGACGATCGACCCTCGCGGCCAATCCGGTTACGGCGCCGTTTTTGGCAAAGCAAACTGGGAAGCGCCTGGTGTTGCTCAGGTCGAAGACCTCAGTGACGGCGTGAAATGGCTGATCGCCAACTATAATGTCGATCCGAAGAAAGTCGCCATCAACGGTTGGTCGTTTGGGGGCTTTCAAACGCAAATGTGCCTGTTCACGGCGCCCGACGTCTTTACGCTGGGTATTGCGGGAGCCGGTCCGACAGAGTGGCAAAATTACAACACGTGGTACACGGGTGGCGTGATCGGTGATTCACAAGTTGGGAAGCCCGAGGACCTTGACAAGTACTCGCTTACCCACATGGCTCGTAACTTGGTCAATCCGCTCATGCTACTTCATGGAGTGGAAGACACCAACGTGCTCTACCAGGATACGGTAAAGGTCTATCAGCAGTTGCTTCGCTGGGGCAAGGGACCCCTCGTCGAACTTGTCATCGATCCGACGGGCGGCCACGGCATGGGAGGCGACATGGACAACCGAGATCGGCATGCCATCTATCTGGCCTACCTGATCAAGCACTGGGGCGGTCCTTACGGTAAGTAACAGACATTTGGTCCCCGCAGCGCAGCTTGCGGGGACCAGTTGCGTTAGCCGTTCTTGGCCGCGAACTCCCGCATGAAATCAGCCAGCGCTTGGCAGCCTTCTTCGGGAAACGCGTTATAAATCGAGGCCCGGATACCTCCGACACTTCGGTGGCCCTTGATCCCGTCCATTCCCGCAGACTTCGCGCCCTTGACAAACGTGTCGGTAAGCTCTTCGCTCGGCAGTGTAAAGGTGATGTTCATGAGCGAACGGCATTCGGGTTGTGCGTGCCCCGTGTAGAAGCCTTTGGATTGGTCAATCGCTTGGTATATGTGCGCGGCCTTTCGCTCGTTGATCTCCGCGCGAGCAGTGAGCCCGCCGGTGCCCAGCAGCCATTTGTAAACTAATCCACAAATGTAGATGCTCCAACATGGCGGCGTGTTGTACATCGAATCGTTCGAGGCCTGTTCCGCGTAACTCAGCATCGGAGTTAGCCCGGGCTTTGCGCGTTCCAAGAAGTCTTTGCGAATGATGACGAGGGTCGCTCCTGCCGGACCCATGTTTTTCTGTGCACCGGCATAGATCAGGGCATAACGGTTGACGTCAAAAGGCCGTGAAAGAATGTTGCTCGACATATCACAGACGAGTTCTCCCTCCACAACAGGATCGCTCAGGAAGTCGACGCCTTGAATGGTTTCGTTTGACGTGATGTGGAGGTACGCGCGATTCTCCGATAGCGACAGGTCGGAAAGATTCGGCACACGATCATAGTTAAAGTCTTTACCGTCCCACACGGTGGCAGCGTTGCCCCAGTGCTTCGCGGCGCCCACGGCCTTCTTGCCCCACGTCCCGGTCACGATGTATTGGCCAACCTGCTCACTAGTTAAGAAATTGGTGGCCACCATGTCGAACTGAAGGCTTGCCCCTCCCTGGAGGAACAGCACCTCATAGTCCTCCGAGATGCCGACCAGCGTTCGCAGGTCGGCGATTGCATCAGCCAGGATGCTTTCGAACGCCTTGCCCCGATGGCTCATCTCCATGACGCCCATGCCGACGCCGCGCCAGTTCAGCATCTCGTCGCGAGCTTGCTCAAGCACCGGAACGGGAAGGGTGCAGGGGCCGGCAGAGAAGTTGAATACGCGGTCGTAAGGCTGACTCATGCGATGGTTGTACCTTGCGCAAGGGCTGGGCTAGATGTCGGCAACATCGATCGCGGCAAGCCGTGGGCCAGTCACTTCGGGGAGGGTGTCGTTGATGAAGGCGCCCGCACCCGCTTCACTGCCAGCAAGGTACTTCAACTTGGACTCCGTGCGATAGGGGGGATAGAACTCGACGTGGAACCAGGAATGATCATGGCCGCCCTTGGCAGGGCGCTGGTGCATCGCCATGATGTACGGCATTGAGAACCCAAAGAGCGCGTCGTACTTGCGGGTGACCACCAGGAGCGTCCTCGCCAAGTCGTCAAGTTCTGATTCTGACATTTCAGCAAGCGACGGCACGTGGCGTTTGGGAGCGACATAAACCTCGTAGGGATAGCGCGCAAAGAACGGCACGAAGGCGACAAACGCCTCGCTTTGGTAAATCAAACGAGGCGAATTGACCTCCTGATCGATCACATCGGCCATCAGCGGGCGGCCCGTTTCGGCATAGTAACGGCGCTCGGACTCAACTTCGATGGTCAACACCGGCGGGATAAACGGATAGGCATAGATCTGCCCGTGGGGGTGAACCAACGTGACCCCGATCTCTTTCCCCTTGTTTTCAAAGATGAAGATATATTCAACTTCTTCTCGTGAACTTAAATGGATGTAGCGGTCGCGCCACACGCGGGTGAGCTTCTGGACTTGCTTCAGCGGAAGGGAAGCAAAGGTGACGTCATGGTCGGAGGAATAGCAGACCACTTCGCAGACGCCTTCGCTGGGTCGAGCCGGGGTGACCACCGTTCCGTCGACATCCATGGGTGCCGCCGGAGTCCGCAGCGAAGGAAACTTGTTTTCGAAGACCACGATGTCGTAGCTGGGAAAAGGAACTTCGGTGGGAAACCCGCCGGGGGTTGTTGGGCAAAGGGGGCAGAAGTCCTTCGGGGGCAAGAACGTTCGATCCTGACGGTGAGTCGCCGTAATGACCCACTGATCAAGGAACGGGTGGTGTCGAAGCTCGGACATCGCGAAGGGTGTACCAGATGGCAGGGCGACGGGTACATTTCGCCGTGATGTCCGCGATCGCATTTCTTTGGGCTGTTTTCGTCGCTGCGCCTCCACAAGCGTTGCCGACGCCGACGCCGGTCCGCCCGGCCTTTGCGACCCAATCGGTGACCCATGACCCAGATGACCCGGCGATTTGGGTGCACCCAACCCGACCTGAATTGAGCTTGATTTTGGGAACGGATAAGGAAGAAGTGGTTGGTGGCCTGTTTGTGTTTGACCTCAATGGGCGCATCTTGCAACATATTCCGAACTTGAACTATCCCAATAATGTGGATGTTGTTGAGGGCTTTCTTCTTGGCGGTAAGCGTGTCGATCTGGCCGTCCTAACCGAGCGAGAGAGCAGTCGGCTTCGTGCGTTTGCGATTGATCCGGCAACGCGAAGACTGCGTGATGTTTCTGGTGATCTCGATGTGTTTGTGGGTCAGCCGGATGGACATTCTAAACCGATGGGTATCGCACTTTACAAGCGACCTCAAGACGGCGCGGTTTTCGCGATTCTTAGTCGTAAGTCTGGGCCCATCAATGGGTATCTTTGGCAATATCAACTCAAAGATGACGGTACGGGCCGGGTAAAGGCTCACAAGGTGCGCGAGTTTGGGCAGTTCAGCGGACAGAAGGAAGTTGAAGCCATTGCCGTCGACGCAGAGCGCAATGCGGTGTACTACTCCGACGAGCTTTTCGGTGTCCGCAAGTATGCTGCCAATCCTGACACGCCAGGCGCTAATCGCGAGCTGGCGCTTTTCGCTCTTGATGGCTACCCGAGAGATCGTGAAGGAATCGCCATTTATAAGAGGAACGATGGCACAGGATACATATTGGTATCCAACCAGATCCCTAATGCCAGTCGCATCAATGTCTACCGCCGAGAAGGTACGCGCCAAGACCCCCATGATCACCGCGAAACAGTGAAGGTTGTTGCTACGGGAGCAGACTCGACCGACGGGATTGAAGCGACGTCTCGCAACCTTGGTCCCCGTTTTCCCAATGGGATCGTCGTTGTCATGAACTCAAAGGACAGGAACTTCCTTGTCTACAAGTGGGAAGACTTTGCCCTCGCTGGTAGCGAGAAGCTCAAGGTAGGCCGCTAGTATTGGCGATTGAGCGCTGGAATTCCGAGGCGATTCCGCGCCATGAACTTTCGGTGACTCTGCAGACACCGCACTTGGTGATGGCCTGGCGTCGGGCGGGCCGCTGCATGCTCTGCTGTCGCCAAAGCGTGAATGAAGCCGGTCTCTGTGAGATCTGTACCGCCACCTTGGACGGCGATGAGTTCGATCTTGCCAGCAAGTGGCTTCGCGGAACCGGCCCCTAGATGTCATGTGGGGTCGTCGCGAGCCAAAGACACGAATCGCCTACTTTGTGCCCCTATCCGCCCCGAAGCTGCCCGAAGCTCAGGCGATCATGGTGGAGTCCATGAAGCCACCTCGAGGGCACTTACCCCGAATGGGTCCCACCGAAGCGCTCATGTTCAGCGATATTCGCTTTGGAGTTTGGCTCATTGACCGGGCTAAGAATCTCCAGTTGGTTGGGCAACTGTTTCCAGACGAATCGGTGGTTGCGATGGCCAAGATTGAGTTTATCGATAAGAAAGCGGTCTATGAGCCTCGTGTGCTGATCTTTGTGCCCACTGTCGCCGAGACCGTCGCGCGATTGGTTCGGGCTCAGACCATCGTGGATGTGATCACGGGCAACCAGTTTGATCGCGCCCAGTTCTCACAGTTGCTCGACGGCGCGGCTGGCGGCGATCTCGCGCCGCTCCATCTGGCCATCGACGATGATCAGCTCATCGGATTGAAGAAGGTCGGTATCGACCTTCTTAGGCGCGGAAGCGGCGTGAGTCGTGAGCATTTGTGGAGTGTCGGTCGTGATTTGCTCACGGGCCGCGCTCTGACGGCCATGGACTCCGTGACTGTCAATGGCTGTCAAATGGGGACCGAAATTCGGCGCAGTCGCCAAGGACTGGTTGTGGTGCGATCTGGCACTCAAGCCGGCTAGAACAGGCCACCGCTCACACCTTGTTCAAAGGCTAAGATGGCGGCCTTACGGTGAAGTCCTCCGGCATAGCCAGTGAGGCTGCCGTCTGCGCCGATCACGCGATGGCAGGGCACGATGATCGCAAAAGGGTTCTTGGCATTCGCGTTGCCAATGGCTCGGGCAAGCGACCGGTCACCAAGCATGATCGCCAGTTGTCCGTAGGTTCTGGCTTGCCCAAACGGAATCTTGCTCACAAGATCCCAAACCCGATGTTGGAACGGTGTACCAACTCTATTCAACGCAAGTTTGAGATCAAACTCCGTGCGCTGTCGCTGAAAGAACTCAGATAACTGCCGATAGGCGATGGAGTGGTCGCCGTCAGGTTCGACTCGCCCGACGTCATTTTCACTGAACGAAACCCGGAGCAGCTCATCGTTGGCCAACGTGTGAATACGCAGCGTGCCGAATTCGCTTCTGAGAAACTCGGTGCGCATGGCTATCTGAGGGTCATTTCGTTCCAGTTCGGACCAAGCTTGGCATCGACGGTGACCGGAACCGTGAGCGGAAGCGCCGACTGCATTTTCTCGCGAATCGGATCGATTATGCCTTCATCACCCGTTGCCACTTCAAAGACCAATTCATCGTGTACTTGCAGCAGCATTCTCGACGGGTGGCCCTCAAGGGCCTTTGCCACATCGATCATGGCAATCTTGATCATATCTGCCGCGGAACCTTGGATCGGCGCATTTACGGCCTGCCGCTCGGCAGCCAAGCGTTCGTTGCGGTTCTGGGCATGAATGTCAGGGAAATAGCGACGCCGACCCATGAGGGTCTTGGTGTAGCCCTTGCTGCGCGCCTCGGTGACGACGGACTCCGTAAACGCCTTTACACTTGGGAAGCGCTCAAAGTACTGTTGCATCAAGGCGCGCGCCTCAGACACGCCGAAACCGGCGCCAAGCTGATTCGCCAAGCCATAGTCAGTAACTCCATAGAGCACCGCATAGTTGAGCATCTTGGCAAGTCGGCGCTGCTCCTTTGTCACGCTCCTCTCGGGCTCATTGAACATTAACGCGGCCGTAATCGCATGGACATCCTGGCCCCGATTAAAGGCGTCCACCAGCGAGTCATCTCGGCACATATGCGCCAACAGTCTCAACTCAATCTGAGAATAGTCGAATGAGCCAAGGGTGAAGCCATTCGCAGCGACAAATGCCGTTCGGATACGCCGACCCAATTCCGTGCGAATTGGAATGTTCTGCAGATTGGGATCGTTGGAACTGAGGCGCCCCGTGGCTGCACCTGCCTGATTATAGTTTGTATGAATCCGGCCATCTTGAGCAATCATGCGCGGCAAGGCATCAACATAGGTGGACTTCAACTTCGTTAATTCCCGCCAGTTGAGTACTGCACCCGCGATGGGGTACTCGGCGGCTAATTCAAGGAGTATTTCCGCGCCTGTAGCGTAACCTGTCTTCGTCTTTTTGACGCCAGGAATGCCGAGTCTTTCAAAGAGGACCTCTCCCAGCTGCTTCGGAGATGCGATGTTGAACTCTTGGCCGGCATACTCGTAAACAAGCTGCTGCACTCGCTCAATCTCTGATTGAAGCTCCTTTGAGTACTCCGAGAAAAATCCACTGTTGACCGCAATCCCGGTCTTTTCCATCCGGGCCAGAATGGGAGTTAAGGGCAACTCGATATCGCGAAGCACCGGAAGCTGATCCTCTCGGGTGAGCTTTTCGATCAGCGGCTGCGCCAGCCGGCCGAGTGCCACGGCCACCTCTTCGGGCGTCGTCGGTGGGGCCGATTCAAGGAAACCGCCGATCAGGTCGCGGAGTGAGTAGCTCGATCGACCGGGCTGGAGCACAAAGCTCGCCAAGTAGGTATCCAGGTAAACGGGTACTCCAGCGTTTGGAGCGAGATGAAAGAGCGGTTTCGCATCATGAACGATCGCCTGGGCGGAGGTTGATTCGAAGAGGGACATGGCCCACGCATGCGGGATTGACGCCACTTCGCGATCAATGGCGATGTACGTGGTCACCGAGTCTTCCTCAAGCAGATGTTGCCTTGGCGCCGTATCGACATAGAGCGCATATTGTCGATCACCGACCCAAGACCTGAGCTGTTCAAAGTCAGCAATGGAGTGTGACAGTGTAGCGAGCTGTTCGATCACGCTCTCGACATGGGCAATCGCTCCTTCGCCATCGGTGACATAGGGTGCAAGCGCCTTCTCGTATCGTTTGAGGAGCGATCGCATCTCGAGACTATCAAGGAACTTTTTGCCCGACTCGAACTGAGCTTCGGAAACAGCATAAGAAGCAAAGTCATACTCCAATGGCGCATTGCGGTCAATCGTTGCGAGCCACTTGGATTTGATCAGCTGCTCTTTAAAGGGTTCGATTTTTTTGGCAAACTTGGCCTCGACTTGATCGAATTGTTCCAGCAGATTCTCGATGTGACCAAATTGCGTAATAAGAATCTTGGCGCTTTTGTCACCGATGCCAGGTACGCCAGGAATGTTATCACTGGTGTCTCCGACCAAGGCTTTGTAATCCGGCACATACTCTGGTCCAAAGCCGTAGCGAGCATGGACCGCTTCGAGATCGTAGGTAACCGTTTGGGAGACGCCGACCTTGTTGGTCACAACACGCACATGATCGTCGACCAGTTGAAGTGAGTCGAGGTCTCCGGTTACGATGTACGTGTCGTAACCGTTGCGTTCTGCTTGCAGGCTAATCGTGCCGATGATGTCGTCGGCTTCATATCCGGTAAGTTCGATGCTCGGGACGCCCAGGATCGTGACGAGCTCGCGTGCAACGGGAAACTGGGCAATGAGTTCGGGCGCCGTTTCCTTTCTTGTACCTTTGTAATCGGGAAACTCAGCGTGGCGGAACGTTTTGCCCGGGGCATCGAACGCCACGACGACGGCATCGGGTTGCTCCTGCTGCAACAGCGTGAGAAACATGTTCAGGAAGCCAAAGAGAGCGTTCGTTGGGCGGCCGTCCGCGGTGCTCAGGAATCCGGTCGCGAAGAATGCGCGGAACAAAAGGCTGTAGGCATCGAGGACGAGCAGACGTTTGGGCTGTGTCACGACAAAATCCCCTTGCGTTGGAGCAGATCGAGCAAAGCGCCCAAAAACACGACGATGGCCACCACGCCGTTCATCGTAAAGAAGGCCAAGTTAAGCTTTGAGAGGTCATGCACTTTCACCAATGATTGCTCATAAAACAAGGCAATCCCGGCAGCGATCACCGCTACCGAGAAGATTGGGCCCGCACCGACGAGTCCACCGGCGATCAACAAGGCGGCAATCGCAAACACATGGCACATACGGGAGATGTTGATCGCGGTACGGCGCCCTAGCGTTTCGGGAATACTGCGCAAACGATGATCCTTATCGAACTGATCATCTTGCAAGGCATACAAGATATCAAAGCCTGCGGTCCACAGCATCACCGCGATCGTCAATGGAACAGCGCGCCAGTCAATTGAACCAGTCACTGCGATCCATGCCGCTGCAGGGGCAATACCCAGACTGAGCCCCAAAACAAAGTGACAAAGAGGAGTAAAGCGCTTGGTGCGGCTATAACCCAAGGTGACCAAGAGCGCTATTGGCGACAACGAGAGTGTGAGCGGATTCAGGAGCGCCGCCGCGGTGAGAAAAAGCGCAACGCTGCCACAAAAGTATAGGGCAGCCGTGCGCAAGGTAAGAAGGCCCGCGGGGAGCGCTCGAACCTTTGTTCTGGGGTTGAGCGCGTCGATGTCGCGGTCTGCAATTCGGTTGTAAGCCATCGCGGCGCTCCGGCAGGTGACCATGGCGAGGACGATCAACCCAAAGGTTCGCCATCCCGGCCACCCATGGGCGGCCCATATCATGCCGATCATGGCAAAAGGCAACGCAAAGATCGAATGCTCGATCTTGATCATGTCGAGATAAACCCGGAGCGAGCGCAGGCCGGTTGCCGGTTGGGGTGACGTCATTGCGGAACCATTCATCGCCCCGAATCTCGAAATGCGACAATGGTGACGCTTGCTGCAGGTGCGACGTAGGCGTCGCCAATCGTCGTACCGAATAGCATCTCAACACCGACTTGAGCAGGGGTTTCGGGATCGTTGTGCTCCATGGGCTCGGCAACGATCCGATGCAGGTCCACAACGTTGCCCGCTTTGGCCGTGATGGATCCCAAAGGTAACGACATGGGCTGAGTCGTCGCGTTGATGATGCCCAAAGTGAGTCCTCCATCTTCGGCGCGCCGCGCCGCAACCACATCCAAGGGGCGGAAATCGCCCGAAAGAGGGAGCACTCGGGTGCCCATATGCCGTCGATACAGCCGCAAAACAAGCCCTGTTGTTTCAAAGCCAACGGCCGTTGGAGTGGCCTTCAGGGCACCGATCACATTGACGGTCTGTGCGTAGTTGGCCATCGCGAAAAGGTCGCCGTTGCGCAGCATTTCGTGAAGGCCCATCGCGATTCCGATGCCATCTTTCCAGAAATAGCGTGTGCCTAACTCGCCAAAGATATGCTCGCCGTACCAATAGTTCCATTCGTCGAGCGCGATGCGGATATCTCGCTCGGCGACTTGGGGGATGGTTCGCCGAAATTCTCGGTGGGCGTCAACCTTTGTCTTGACGGCCAGCGGGACCTGACGGGCATGGGTCATGAGTCCCGGCTTTTCTCCGCAGTAGAAGTGTTCGCTCAGATGATCCATGTGACTCGCGCAATCCGTCAGCATCCGTCGTGACCATCCGCCGAAGCCTAACTCACCTACTGCTACGGCTTTAATGTTGGGATCAACTCGCTTCATTTTATCGACAAAGTCGCGATGCTTGATCACATAGTGGTCGATGCTCATATGGCCAAGTTGCCACGGGCCGTACATCTCGTTGCCGATGCCCCACCACACGACGTTACCGGTCTCTGGTCGTCCATGTTCCGCCCGCAAACGGCCCCAGCGCGTGTCGGTGTTGCCATTGACGTACTCGACCCACTCCCGTGCCGAGTTGGAATCGCCAAAGCCCGTGTTGACCACGATCAGGGGTTCGGTGTTGATCAGCTCGCAAAAGCGCAGGAACTCCAAGGTTCCCATGTCGTTGGACTCGATCCCCATCCATGCCGGATTCTTGCGTGTGGGACGAAAGTCGCGATCGCCAATACCGTCGCGCCAATCATAGCCACTGACAAAGTTGCCGCCCGGCCATCGATAGATCGGAGCATCCAGTTCTCGAAGCGCGGCAAGAACATCCGCCCGAAAGCCTTCAACGTTATCGGCTGGCATCAACGAGATGGCGCGCAAGACAACTTCAGAATCAGCTGCAATCCGCACCCGTGCGTCGTTCGACGAGTCACCTGCCGTAAAAGAAAAGTGGAATTGCGAAAACTCGGAACTGGTCGCCGTGAACGTGCTTGACCATGTTCCAATCGAAAGACTAACTTCTGTTCCAGGGGCGCCACGGAAAACGATGCGGCCGACGTATTCGTGTTCGGCTTGAAGGGTGAGTCCCTGCTGGGTGAGGGAGCCGGTGAGCACCAGGCCTTCGTCGGTCGTGCGCACCAACGTAGAAGGGTCGTCTGGTCGCCAGGGTGCCGGCTCCGAGCCGGGGAGCCAAAAGAACTTCCGGTCGTCAAGGATCTCGGCCCAGATACCTCCTTGGATACAGCGACCCAGATGCTCAATGAACTGACCGTAGATGTAAGGAGATACTTCGATTACCGGCTTCTCTTCGTCAAGCGAAACGCTGGTCGGACGAGCGGGCTCGCCGATTGCCTCAACATGCAAGGTGCCGAACTCAAAGGTGCTTTGTGGGGCCGCCGATTGGAAGCGGCATTCCACGCGCAGGGCGTCATCCCAGCCTGAATCAAACTCCTGTACCTGGCTCGTCCACTCCCCATCTTGGGTCGCTGTCAAGGTGACTTGTTTTCCAGCAATATGCACCTCGGCCGCCCCGCCCACTGCTCGAATTCGAGTTGCGATGCGGTAGGGAGTATGGGGTTTCACGCCAACCCAGCCACCAATGGTGCCTGTACACGGTTCCTCAGCCTTGACGTGCGCACCTGAGGCGCTGGACGTCATGGCCGCCTGGCCCTGCGACATCTTGAATTCAAACGGCGCGCGTGAAACGTCGATGGGCGACTGCGTATCGGGGATCAGCGTCAGGTCCTCGGTCATGTGCTTCCTTCCGCTCCAAGTATGCAAGGTTCTGAAAGGCGATTCCAGGACTGCTTTCTCCATTCCGATGGAGCGACGCCATAGGCTGCCTTCATGCGCCGGGAAAAGTGATGTGGATTCTGGAAGCCACATCGCTCGGCGACTTCGGAAACGCTGAGCCCAGTTTCACGCAACATGTCTGCGCCCAAACGCACGCGCAACGACCACAAGTGCTCCATCGGCGTCTCGCCGAGCGAGCGTCGAAACAGGCGAATCAGGTGCTGAGGTGAAACGCCGGCGTGGTAAGCAAGGTCGGCGAGGCACATTTGACGCTCGATGGCTCGCCGCATCAAGGCACAGGCCTTGGCCACGGGCTCATCGAGTTCCCCGCGCGAACGCGACGCCACGTCATAGGCGAAGCAAGCCAAGCAGGCCGCACCGAGTTCTTCAACCAATCGGTCTGCTTCCTTCGCGGCGGGAACGGACAGTCCCATCTCAATCAGGGATGACAGCCGACTTGAAAACGGTGTCGGGCGCAGGGACGGTCCTTCAAACGCGAATCGCGACGGTGAAACCGATACCCAGAGATGTCGCGTGGAAGCCCGAGCCGAGAAGCGAAAAAATTCCATGCGATTCGGCTCCATGAGGACGACTTGGCCAGGAAGCAGGGTGAAGCGCAGATCGCCGGAGCACACTGCCGCCTCGCCGCTGAGCACAGCCACCAGCTGATGGTCGGTCTGGACACGGGGGCCGCAGGAACCGCCCGGACGATATGTCGCATCGCCAAAGGTGACCGTGCCTGTCGATGACCTTCGGTTCACACGGGATAGGTTGGTGGTTTCCGACACATCCCCATTGTACGAGGGAAGGCAGGCAATCCGACGGCGGTTGATTCATCAGGGATACAAGCTTGTTCATCACAAGTCTGGCTGTGCCCATCAAAACGAACGAAAATAGCAGCAGATGATTGCTCCATCGATGAATGCACTGGCTGAGGCAAGAAATCTCCCGGCCTGGTCGTCTTGGCGAGACGGGGTGCCGCCTGCCGGTTGGTACCGACTCCCCATGACCCACGCCGCGGCCGATTTCTATCGCGACAATGGATTTCTGGTGATTGAAGATGCGCTGAGTCTCCACGAGGTGGATGAGCTTCGTGCCGAGACGCTGGCCATTTGCCGGGCCGAACGCGGCGCGCTGGGTGGGGTGACCACGCCCGAGCCGCATGAGTCTGACGATGACGTGATGCGTCGGTACCTCTGTATCCACTTTCCACACAAGATCTCGGCGGTCATGGAGCGAGCCCTGTCCCACCCGGGCATCGTAGAAACGCTGACGCGAACGGTAAGCCCCAATGTCAAGTGCATGCAATCCATGCTCTTCATCAAGGCCGCAGGCAAGCCAGGACAGGCGTGGCATCAGGACGAAATCTACATCCCGACGCGAGACCGGTCGCTGACGGGAGGCTGGATTGCACTGGACGACGCCACCGTAGAGAATGGCTGCCTGTGGGTGATTCCAGGTTCTCACCGGCCCGGGGTGCTCTATATGCAGGCCGAGCACCACGATCGGCGTTTCGACTGCGCATGGGAGGCCCAGCGATTCCCCTACTCCAACGACGATGCGGTTCCGGTCGAAGTCAAAGCCGGAAGCATTGTCTTTTTCAACGGCTACTTGCTCCACCGCTCCTTGCCGAACTATGCCTCGTCGGGCTATCGTCGCTCGCTCGTGAACCACTACATGAGCGCGGAGTCGTTCTTGCCCTGGTTTGGAAACCAGCTGCCGGAGGGCCAGCATGTTGCCATCGGCGACAATCGAGACATCATCATCATTGCGGGTGAGGACCCCTATGCCTTCAAAGGCATCGAGCAGCGCAACGGCCCGCACGTGCGGCCAAGCGGCGAAGGGGGCTGTGGCCACCAAGAGCGGAACGAAGAAGCGAACAACAAAGAATCATAGGGCCCTTGGCAAAGCCGAAAGGTAACCTGCAGGGCAATGGGTCTTGTAGAAGTCATCCCCTTCGGCGGCGTCGAAGAGATTGGAAAGAGTTGCGCCGCCGTTCGACAAGGGGACGACATGGTCGTCATCGATTGCGGCCTTTCGTTTCCAAATGAAGAGATGTACGGGGTGGACATTATCATCCCGGATTTCTCCTATCTGATTGAGCACAAAGATCAGCTGCGCGGCGTGTTCCTGACTCACGGGCACGAGGATCACGTCGGCTCGCTCGGCTATTTGCTGCGCAGTGTCAACGTCCCGGTGTACGCGTCCGAGTTTGTCCAGGCGCTGATTCGCCCGAAACTGGAAGAACTTCTGGACATCAAGAAAGTCGAGTTTGTGACGATTAAGCCGCGAGATGTCATTCAGGCAGGCTCGCTGACCGTTGAGCCGATTCGCATCACCCATTCGATTCCGGAAACGACGTGCATGGCCGTCCGGACCGAGCACGGCATCATTCTCTTTACCACCGACTTTAAGTTCGATTTCACTCCAGTGGACGGGCGATTGAGCGATATCACCCGGCTGGGCGAACTCGGCCAGGAGGGCGTGCTGCTGCTCCTGAGCGATTCAACGAACGTGGAGCGCCCTGGGTGGGGACCGAGCGAGCGAACGGTAAGCATGGGGCTGCGGAAGCATTTCACCGAAGCCAAGGGTCGGGTTCTGCTGACGACCTTTGCCAGCAACATCCACCGCATGCAGCAGGTGTTCGATGTGGCAGCCGATACCGGTCGCAAGGTGGCCGTGGTCGGTCGAAGGATGGAGCAGAACTTGGACGTCTGCGCGCGACTGGGCTACGTGCAAATTCCCAAAGGTGTTCACGTTCGGCTGGAAGACATTCGCCGGTATCCGAAAGACAAGATCGCCATTTTGACGACGGGCAGTCAAGGCGAACCCCTTTCGGCATTGGTGCGCATGTCCAAGGACGAATACTCGCGACTTCGGATCGAGGCAGGGGACACCGTGCTTTATTCTGCGCGTCCGATTCCCGGCAATGAGGGGGCGATATGGCGCACGGTGAACCGACTGTTTCGTTTGGGCGCCAAAGTGATTTACGAGGACTCCACGCCGATTCATGTCAGCGGGCACGCTTATCAAGAAGAACTGAAGATGATGATCAACTTGACCCGGCCCTACTATGTGGCGCCGGTTCACGGCGAGCCCAGACACCAAAGCATGTACGTCGACATGGCTCGGGGCATGGGCTATCCCGAGCATCGGACGATTACGATGGCGGATGGCCGCGCGCTCGTCCTGGATGAGAAATCATGGTCGTTCGGTGACCGAATCACTGCAGGCGCCGTCCTGGTGGATAACAGCGGGACACCGGGTGTGACTCCAGAGGTCTTGCGTGACCGGGCGAGCCTGGCAAATGAGGGGGTCGTCACCATCACGTTTGGTTTGGATGTGGAGCGCGGGGAAGTCGTAGGCGACCTCGATGTCCATGCCCGGGGCTTTCATGGCCCTGACGGCATCCTCGACGAAGTGATCAATGTGGTCGACCGGGTCCTCGACGCGATGCCGCCGACCGACCTCAAGGATGTGAACTTGGTGCGCCACGCCGTTGCCGATGAAGTGCGCAAGTTCCTGCAAAAGCGGACTTCCATGCGCCCGATCATCATGCCTTCGGTGATCGAAGTATGAGTTCAACTCCCGTGCAGGCAGCGATGGAATACGCCTGGAATGTGGTTCGGCCACGGGCGCAGGAGATCGATCAAAGCGAGTCAGCCCTGCGTGAGGCATTCGAAGGACTCTTTGCGCTCCATGCCATGGCCGTGCGCCGTCCGTCTCGATTCGGAACGCCTGAAGCGAGCGAGCAGGAGTTCCGCGACCTGCAAGAAATGCTTGCGCGGTGCAGCGGAACGTTAGCCTTCCTTACGACCCAGCACCAAAGCGCTGTCGGCATGATCGCCAAGTCACCCAACGAAGCGCTTTCGGAGCGGCTCCTTGCGGGTATGTCTGGCGGTGAAATTCGCATGGGGGTTGGCTTTAGCCAACTGCGGCGCACGGGTCCGCCCATCATGCGTGCGACACCTGACGGCGACGATGGCTATGTACTGTCCGGAACCGTGCCTTGGATTACCGGGGAGTCGTTTTACCGACAGTTTGTTGTCGGCGCGACCCTTGACGACGGTCGGTCCTTGCTGGGGGTCATGCCCTTTGCCTCGATCGAAGGGGTCGTGGAACTGAGTGCTCCCATGCGATTGGCGGCGATGGAACCTGCGCGCACCGTATCGGCAAGAATCAACGGTTACCGCATGCCGGCCGAGGATGTCGTCAACATTGTGCCCGGTGACTGGCTGACGCGAAACGACAAGATCAATGCCGCGCTGCATGGCTACTTTAGCCTGGGTTGCGCCCGTGCAGGACTTGACATCGTCGAGGAACGGCTCGCAGCCCGGTCGCTCTCCCATCTCAAGGAGATTTGGGATCGTTTGGATGCCGAACTGTTGGCGTGTCGGGACCAGATGCTGGAAGTGCAGGCGGCCTCCAGTTTTGAGGAAAAGGTTCGCGTTCGCGCCTGGGCGATCGACCTTGCCGTGCGCTGTGCCCACGCGGCCGTCACCGCTTCGAGCGGTGCAGCGAACAGTCTGGGTCATCCCGCGCAGCGGGTCTTTCGGGAGTCGATTGTGTTCACCGTTTCGGCTCAAACGGAGCACGTGATGACGGAAACGCTTCGCCGGATTGCGGGGCGCGGCGCTCAGTAGCCCACTGGCTCAAAGTCTCCCCGTTCGTCGGCGAGGCCACACATCGCCGCCACGAGGTTGTTGCCAACGCTATAGGCCAAGTCGCGATAGTCATTCGTATCCAAGATCGCCATGACAAGCTGCTTGCCGGGTTCGATGCTGCCAAATCGATCCGCGATGCCAAGGGCATGGGCAGCATTGATCGTGGAAGCCGTCAGACATTCAGCCGGCGACATGCTCATGTATCGGCACGCGGTGGAATGGACCATCGGCATGGAAGGGCAGGGAGAGGAGCCTGGGTTAAAATCGGTTGCAAGTACGACGGGCAACCCGGCATCGATCATCGCCCTGGCATCGGGATAATGATCCAGGCCAAGGCCGTAGACGGACGTCGGAAGGAGGATCGGGATCACGCCGGCGTTGGCCATGGCGCGAATGCCGGCATCATCCGTGTGCTCCAAATGGTCAGCCGTCTTGGCCCCGAGTCGTGCCGCCAGCTCCGCCCCGCGATGATGGGCCATCTGGTCGACGTGAAGGCGAAGCGCAAGCCGCCGCTCCCGTGCAGCCGCTGCGAGGCGTGTTGCATCTTCTTCGGTGAAGTAGCCCTCCTCCACGAAGATGTCCACGGCGCTTACCAAACGCTGAGCGGCGATTTCGGGCAGAACCTCGTCAAGGCAGAACGAAACATAGGCCTCCTTTTCATCAAACTCTGGTGCAACCGCGTGGAGTCCGAGGTAGGTCCGCTCAACGTGCGCGAAAGGCGACCCCTTCAGCCGACCCGCGACGCCGAGCATGCGAACTTCGGTATCGCGGTCGAGACCATATCCTGACTTGATTTCGACGACTCCCGTGCCGAGGGCGACCATATCGAATGCCCGTTGTGTCGCGGCGTCCAGAAGGTCACCCGGGGATGAAGTTCGGGTTTGTCGCACCGTGCTCAGGATGCCGCCGCCCGATTCCGCAATTTGGCGATAGGACATGCCTTGGCATCGGCGCTCGAAGTCATCCCGTCGATGGCCTCCCCAAACAAGATGGGTGTGGGCATCGACGAATGCAGGAATTCCAAGGCCATCACAGTCAACCTCATCGTCACAGGCGGCGACGTCGTCTCGAAGTTCGCCATAACGGCCGACGTTCTGGATGGTCTCGTGTCCGGGTCCTTCGACCTCAACGATCACCGCCGCATCGTTGATCACGTCCAGTTCAGCCATCTTCGCTCCCGTGCGCGGCTGCGTCGAGCCGCGCATGGTCACCAACTGGTGAAGGCCGACATAGGCTCGCTTCATGCTCCTTGAGCCTCCAACCGTTGACGGAGGCCTGCTGCGAACTCAAGGAGACAAGCGGCGGCAGCCAGCGAGGTCTGGTCGCGAACGTCACGCGTTGGGTCCAACTCGACCACATCCAGGACCTTGACCATAGGGTGAAGTCCTGCCGTCCGTGCGGCGCGCCGTAGCTCCAAGGGTGTGATGCCTCCCGGGCGAGCACCTGGGCACCCTGGCGCAAATGCCATATCCATCACGTCGAGGTCCAGGTCAACATAGATGACCTCGCACCGGCTCTCAAGCAAGCCAAGGGCGCGGGACATGCACGTTTCCATTCCCAAGTCATGTGCCTTCTCCGCGGTGAAGATCGCGATGCCCGCTTCTCGGGCGACCTTTGCGTAAGCATCCGAGTTGGCGAAGGATTGCAGCCCGATTTGCACAATGTTCTCACCGGGAAGCCCATCAGCCAGCAGGCGACGAACTGGGTTGCCATTCATGACCCCGAGACCCACGTCGCGCAAATCAAAATGGGCATCAATCGTTAGGAGGCCTATTGAATTCAGAGGGCGGTTGAGCGCTTTGACACCATACGGCGTTACGCCATTATCGCCGCCCAAGATCACACAGGCCTCATGTTTCGTCAGGATTTTTGCCAACGAATGGTCGGATTCGCTGACGTCGCCGTAATCATGGAGGGGCAGGTCTTCGAGGCAGCCCCCCAACGTCAGGTCACCCAAGCTGAATCGAATCAGGGCATCTCGGATGGCGGCGGGCGCAAGATCGCACCGACCGGGAGTGATCGAGCGATTGACTGGCAACCCCACGACACCCAATGCGGCGCGGTCGCCATGGCCAAACTGCAGCCATGCGCTTGCTCGGGGCCATTGCGGATCTTCGAACAGCACGTCGCATTATGAGCCGCGAAAGCAAGAGGCAATCCGGCACAATTTGCAGCAATGGATTTTGCACAGACCGATGAACATCGCCAGGTACGAGAAATGGCGCACCAATTCGGCATCCGGGAGGTCCTTCCCGGGCTAGCCGAGCGCGATCGCGAAGCTAAGAGCGACCGCACGATGCTCGATAAAATGGCCGCTGGGGGGATTCTGGGCGTCGGAATCCCCGGCATTTATGGGGGCAGTGATGTCGATTACATCTCGCTTGGCATCGTCTGCGAAGAACTCGAGCGGGCGGACACCAGCGCCCGCGTCGTCATGTCGGTCCACAACGGACTGCACTGCCTCACCATTTTGCAGTGGGCCACCAGCGAGCAAAAGAAAGCGTGGCTGCCTAAACTAGCGACGGGGGAATGGGTCGGCGCGTTTGGATTGACGGAGCCGAACGCAGGGTCCGATGCCATCAACATCCGGACCAGGGCCACGCGCGATGGCGATCACTATGTGCTGAACGGTGAAAAGACTTGGATCAGCCTGGCCGACTACGCCGATCGATTCCTGGTCATTGCCCGGCTGGACCCGGCCCCGCCCGAAGCGAAGATGCCCTTCGTCGCCCTCATCGTGGACCGCAACATGCCGGGCTTCTCCAGCCGCGCCATCCACGGCAAACTCGGGGTTCGAGCGGGCAACACCGGCCAGATCTTCTTTGACCATGTGCGGGTGCCGATTGAGAATCGGCTCGGCGAGGAAGGCGACGGTTTCAAAGTGGCGATGTCGGCATTGGACCATGGGCGCTACACAGTGGCAGCCGGCGCCGTCGGTCTGATCCAAGCGTGCCTCGACGCGAGCGTCCGTTATGCCAATGAGCGTGTCGTTGGCGGTGAACCGATTGGCAAAAAGCAACTGGTGCAGCAGATGATCGCGTCCATGGTGCAGGGCCGCGATATTGGGCGGCTGCTGTACTACCAGGTCGGGTGGATGAAGAATGTGGGCTTGCGGCACACTCGCGAGGTATCGATGGCCAAGTGGACGAACTGTGCGGCAGCCTTCGACGCGGCAAACAAAGCCGTGGAGATTCACGGCGCTTATGGATACTGCGATGAGTTTCCCGTTGAGCGCTACTTCCGCAATTCGCGTGGCGCGGTGATTTACGAAGGCACGCATGAGATCCACACGCTGATGCAGGCAGAGTACGCATTGGGCTACCGCACCGATCGGCCCCTGAGCCATACGCTGCCGACTTGGCCCGTGGAACTAGGAGTCTAAGCGGCTTCGTGATACTCCCGTGACGCGAGGGGGAACTGATAGAGGTCCATCAGTTCCTCCGCGCTCAGGTTTCCGACGTTGTTGAGCCGTTCGATCACTTGGTGTTTGGTCGCATCATGATCAAAGGCCAACGCGGCAAGGGCATCGAACTTGTGAGCTAAGATGCTGCTGAGGTCGGCGGTAGTGTTGCGTCCATGGCCCGAGGGGAACATGACAAGTCCGCTATCTTCGGTCGTGCCATCGCTGAGCTTAATCTGAAGCGATGTGGGAATACCTTCCGGATACTTGTCGTCGTATTCCTTGCCGCCGTGGCGGAAATGGATCTTTTCCATGAGGGCGCGGGTAGCTGGGTGATGAATCGCTTCTGCGGAGTAATCTTCGGGCATCAGCATTAGCGTTTTCCAGCACTGATCGCTACCGGCATTGGCTAATAAAGCGCGCTGCTCCATGGCCTTTCGCAACTTCGTCGCCAAGATGTAAACCATGGAGTGATCGGCCGACTGCCGGGTGCGCGGGTCGCGCTTGGCCGGGTCGCCGATAATGCCATATGCCGGTTCGTAAGCGACAACCTCGATGGAGTCGATGGCGCCTGGCTCAAGGATCTCCGGCCGGCTCACGATGACGTCGATCAGTCCCTGAAGCGCTCCCGCCGACTGATGTTCGTACAGGCCAAGTTTGAAGTGCATGCCCATGACCGCGAAGTCCGACCCGCTATGTGCCAAGTGGAGGTCAAACGGAGATTCGCCTTCCGTTCTTATGAACTGGCGAAACATGGATTCGGGGTTTCGGAAGATATCGGCAGGACCCAGGAAACCCATCATCGAGCGTTTCATACACAACACGGCAGCCTCAGAGCTGATTGCCGCACTGGCACCTTTGGAATCGCTCAATTGCTTTCCCGCTCGAATGGCTCGCCAAGGGATGTAATGGGCGACAAACATGCCGATTGCGCTTTCGATTTGCTGAGGGGTTGCCCCGCGCAAAGCACCGTAAACGGCCGCCGAAGCGATGGCGCCGTGAACGACGTGGTCAATCTTGTAGGTCTTAAGGCTGAAGACTTCGGCGAGACGTCCGCGAATCTCATCGAGGAGGACCATGCCAAGAAGAGCCGTGCGTCCGTCCAATCCTTCTTCCTGGCAAGCTGCCATCACAACGCCGTAATAGTCGTTATGCCCAAACTCTCCTGCCGTATGTCCCAGTGCTGGGTTGTAGCCGAAGTTGGTGCCGTTGCTATCCCATTCTCGGACCGCGGCATTATTGGCGACAACGGCCTTTTCTGACTTGACTCGTTGCGATGAGCCAAAGACACAGGCACCGGAGGCATCTGGATAGGTGAGCGCTTCGTTGCGAAGGATTGTCGGCGCATTGCAGCCAAGCGCCAGGGCCGATGCTCCGCACAGCACCGCATCGGTATGGAACTGTACGGTCTTGTCGAGGACCTCCTGTGAGGGGCCGGGGCCAAGCCGACCGGCCAGAAAATCGACAGCAAATTGTCCGATGCCGAGGGCCTGATTGGAGTTGCGGGGAAGCTGGACGAAGTCGCTCACAGGGGAAATTGTATCGCCGCTGCGTCGGTGTCCGCTTTAGTGCCGACGCATACGTCGGCCGAGCCAAAGGACCACGGCAATTTCGCCAAGCGTGTAGAGCACGGTCACATAGACTGGGGTGATCGATTTGTTCTGGGCGTCCTCTGCGCTGACCACCTCAGGCCTTTCGCCTGGGTCGGGACGCTGACCTTGCATCGCCACCGAAGCAACTTGCGATGCAAGGATCAATCCGATAAGGATCAGATCGCAGCGCCCCTTTCGATCAATGAGGCGTGCTATGGCAACGCCAATCGCAGCCGTGAGCAACCCAATGATGATCATGCCGACCCCGAAGGTCGTGCTGGCCTCCCAACTGTCTGGCTGGTAGGATCGCTCCGTTCCCAAAGCAGCGAACAGGCCGGTCAATCCGGCAACAACGCTCACCATCATGGCGATAAAACCAACAACCGCCGCCAGAATCGACCTGAACATCACTTCAATATATCACGAAGCGCGATCTATCGTGCCGGCTGACTCGATGCGGATTCAAACTTGGTGTACGCATCGAGAAGCCAATCATAGACGCGGCGTGACATTTGATTGAGCGCGCCGACCTGGCAATGAAGCTGGGCGCCTTCTTTCGCAGTAAAGACCATGTAGGTCTTGGGACAGGTGAGCGCGTCATAGAGCGGCTTTGCTTGATTCGCAATCATTGTATCGCCTTCTGAATCAATCACAAGGGTCGTCGCTTTAATCTTTGGCGCGGCATCCTTAAGTGTATACGCTCGCAGCTTTTGACACCATTCGGCGGGCGTCTTGCACCCAAAAGTATAAAGGCCATTGCCCAGAGCCCACCGGGCCATGAGTCCCATGCTTCCGAGCGCCTCATCGAAGTATTTGTTGAACGTGGCAGGATCACTCTCCAAGAGGCCTTCCATCTCTTTGGGCATTTGGCTCATTACGGCATCAAATTCACTGTAGACGCCGCCATCGGCGATGCATATCTTGATTCGATCGTCATAGGCGGCGGCGCGAGGCGCGAGGTAGCCGCCGAAGCTGAAGCCAATCAGCGCGAGATGGCGGAGGTCCAGTTCGGGTTGCTTCTCGCACCAGTCGATGACGGCTCCGACGGGCCTCTCCCACTCAGGAATGAACGTTAGCCCCCTCTTTCGAATCGCAGCACCCTGGCCCGGGCCATCGAAGATGACACAGGCAATGCCGCGGTCAATCGCTCCTTTAGCGCAGAAGTAGATCTCTTCGGCGGTACCGTCGAACCCGGTATGCAGGATCAGCGTTCGGTATGGCTTTGGCGCCGCAACGGGCTCGCAATAGTAGCCGTCAAGGATCGTTCCCTCATAGGGAATCGTTATCGGTGTAACTTTCGGCGACAAGTACTGAATCGCTTTGCGAAAAGCGCCTACACTGTTGTCATAGGTCTGGAGGAGCCTGGGGTCCTCGGGAGTGATCGTCAAGAAGAAGCCGGCACTGCGGAAGTACATCGACGACCGAAGGTATGCCTGATAGGCGCTCACGGTTTTCTTGTCGGCTTCGCTCTCAGCGCCCCACCCATTGACCATCGTGGCAAGGTCGTTCCAGGCTGAGTACCACGTATTCAGATTGTTGAGATCAATGTGATCCAGGGTCTGGAGCGTCTCCATGATGTCCGCTCCGCACGCAGGGGTGTAGCCAAGTGCCCGCATGGCTTCGAAGCTTGCTTCCGGGCTTGGGAATAGGGCCGTATGGGAAACGGGCTGAGATGGCGACGTTGCGGGCGCCGCTTGGCGTCCCATGGTTGCGCTGACTGCCCCGGCAGCAAGCGAGGTGATCATGGTTCGGCGGCTTAACATGGCGGAATCAGTATACGGAAACACCCCGCACCGGGCAATAATCCGGAGTGATGAGTTCGGGTCTGGAACTGGATGTTGCCGCGGCCGACTTGGCCAAAGAGCGCTCTGAACTCATTCAGGGACTCTGGGACGCGCCCTCGGGCGGCGTGTGGTGCTCGGCGCATACCGACTTGGTTGATCGCGCCATCCGGCTTGCATTCGATTCAGCTGCCGGGTTCAAGGTCCCCAGTGTTGCCGTTTTGGCGACGGGCGGCTACGGCCGCCGCGAACTGGCTCCGGAGTCCGACGTGGACCTTTGTGTGGTACCGCTCGACGATGCCGACCCTGAAACCGACCAGTTCATCCGACAACTGTTTCGTGCCATCCAAACGGTCGTGGCGACCGGACTGAAAATGGAGGTCGGCTATGCATATCGCCTCGTCTCCGACCTGCCCGGTCTGGACGCCAAGTCGCGAACGTCGCTGATTGACGTCCGCTATGTGGTCGGTGATCTTCGCCCGTACCGAGAACTCACGGACGCCTTTTGGGACTCCGTGCCCGTCGGCGAGTTTCTCGTCTCAAAACGAGATGAGCGACTTGACGCATGGGCTCACCATAACGACTCTCCTCTCGCTGTCGAGCCGAATGTCAAGGAAGGCGCCGGTGGCCTGCGCAGCTTCCAGGCGGCGAACTGGATACGGATGGCGCTCGGAGAGCGGCCCTTGCGTCCCAGCGATGCCTATGAAACCGTGCTGTGTCACCGCAACCTGCTGCACGCTGTTTGCGGCCGGCGTGTCGATGTCCTCAGCCGAAGTCGCCAGGCAGAAATCGCCGACCGGCTTGGTCAAGAGGTCCAGCATTGGATGGGTGCTCACTTTCAGGCGGCCGAGGCACTCTTACGCGGTTACGACGAGGCAGCCGAGCGGATCCACGAAGCCCGATTTGAGCTTTCGCCGCATGTGGTCGCATTGAGGGGAGAGTTGCGCGTGAGCAACGAAGCGGACTTGAGCGATGCGGCGCTGGCCGTCAACTTGGCGACCAAGCTTTGCCTGAGGATTTCGTCGGCCCAGCCCGTCTCCAATCCCAACGTTCGTGGCCCGGAAATGCTTCGCGCATTGGCCGGTGGCATCGAAACGTGGCGTGCGTTGGATCGCTGCGGGCTGCTGTCGGCAATTCTGCCTGAGCTTGACCGCTGCCGCACATTGGTCCCGCCGGATTCACTCCATACCCATACCGTTTTTGAGCATAGTCTCCGCGTAACAGAGGCGCTTCGTTCGCGAGAAGCGCCGACATTCATTGAGGAGATGCGAGGGGCGGTGGGCGACATGCCGCTGCTGATCTTTGCCTCGTTGATGCACGACGTGGGGAGAGCGGTCGACGAGGCGACGCACGCGGAGGTCGGCGCGGCGATGGTGCGCCATGTCGGCGAGCGATGGGGGCTGAGCGAAGACACGATCGAACTGGCGGCGTGGCTGGTGGAACACCACCTGGTCGTGTCGCAAATGGTGCGTCTCCGGGACGTTTACAATCCGCAAACGGCCCTGGAATTTGCGCGGATCGTGGGGGACGGCGATCGGTTGCGGATGCTTTGCCTCTTGACCTGGGCCGACGTCAATTCTGTGGCGCCCGGCGTCTGGACCCCCAGTTGGGAGTCGATGTTGCGGGACCTCTACGCTCGGACTTTGGCGGCTTTGGAAAGCGCCGAGCCGGAGACGGATCCCGCTCCGTATCGTCGCCTGCTGTCTCGAAGGCTGCAGGCTGAGCTTCCGACGCGGGAAGAGGTCGACGCCTTTTTGGACAGTTTGCCTGCGCATTACGTCGTCAGCACACCCATTGAAACGGTCCGCACCCATCTGGCCTATGTTCGCAGAGCGCTGAGCGAAGGACCCGTCGTCGAGTTGCACCACGTCCCCGAGCTTGGAGGGACCGAGGTGACGGTGTGTTGTCAAGACAAGCCCGGGCTGCTGAGCGAGATTCTTGGCGTCATCTATGCACTTGATCTGCGGGTTGGCGGCGTCCGTGCCTGCACCACGGAATCCGATCCACCGGTTGCGCTCGACGTCTTCACCATCAACTTTTCAGACCGGCCGGTTCCCGACGCCACGTGCCGACGACTCAGCGAAGCGCTGCACCGGGTTCTGACGGGCCAAACCACTGCCGACGAGCTGTTGCTGGCTTCAGGGCGCGATCCCGATCGCGAGCAGTCGTTCCTCGAATGCCGCTTCGTCGAGGGTGATCCCGGGGTGTTGGAGGTGAAAACGCCGAGAGGCAGGGGGATGGCGTTCCGGCTATCGCGAACCATTCGAAAGCAGGGCTGGGAGATCCTCAGCGCACGGGTGGGGCAATGGGGCTCATTTGCGACAGCTGCCTTTTACATCGTGGGAAAGGACCATCGGCCTCTCGGCAAAGATGAGGTCGAATCCGCTTTGAGCGCGCGGGTATAGTTGGCTCCGCCCTTCTATGAACGTCGTGATTTTTGGCGCCGGACGAACAGGTTCCTGTCTGGCGCTCCAACTTTCTTCCCGCGGCGCATCGGTCACCGTCATCGAGCAGAATCCTGCGGCCCTCATTCGTCTTGGCGAGAACCATCAATGCCGGATCGTCATCGGCAGCGGCCTGGACGAAGACATCCTGGTCAAGGCTGGCATCGCGACGGCCGATGCGTTCTTCGCCGTGACGCGCGGCGACAACACGAACATCATGTCAGCCCAGATCGTGAAGGTGAAGTATGGCGTTCAACAGGTCTGTGTCAAATGCTCTGATCCTCTTCGCGCCGAGGCTTACCGAAAGATGGGCTACTTCTGTATTACTCCGAGCGCACTGACGGCTGGACTGATGCGCGATTGGCTGCTGGCTCAGCCGTACGAAACCATCGACCAGTACAACGGCATCTGTCGGGAGCAGGGGATCTAGCGATGTACCTGGTGCTTGTGGGAGGTGGAAATGTCGGGCAGACTTTGGCCAAGAAGCTGCTCCAAGACGGCCATGAGGTGTTGATCCTGGAAAAGGACACGGTCCGAGCAGACCGGCTCTCTTCGATTCTCGGAGAAGAGAACGTGATGATCGGCGACGGTTGCGAGATGATCGTGCAAAAGAAGGCTGGATTTGGCCGGGCTGATGTCGTCATCGCCGTAACGGGCGAAGATGAGGACAACTTGGTGGTTTGCCAACTCGCCAAGCAGACGTGGAGCGTTGACCGTGTGCTTGCCCGTGTGAACGACCCCGATCATCTCCCGATCTTTGAGCAGGCGGGTATTGACGAAACCGTCAGTGCGACCGGCATCATCTATTCCTTGCTGGAACAGCAGATCAATCCTG
Source organism: Fimbriimonadaceae bacterium (assembly GCA_046292875.1). Lineage (GTDB taxonomy): Bacteria > Armatimonadota > Fimbriimonadia > Fimbriimonadales > Fimbriimonadaceae > JBKBQD01. The sequence continues at coordinate 631,772 of JBKBQD010000001.1, read as the reverse complement.
ACAAGCTCATTCCCGTCGGCGCACTGGAGCGCGGCAACATCGAAGTGGTCGAAGCCACCCTAACCTCACGGTCACCCGCCGTCAACCGGCGCGTGCGGGATCTCCAGCTTCCGCTGCAGACCAACATCGTTTGGTTGGTTCGGGATGACCAGGGTCACACGGTTGACGGCGACACCGCGCTCACGGTAGGCGACACGATCGTAGCGCTGGTGCCTCGCGAGCGCGCGACGGAACTTCGGGACTTGCTGGTCAGCGGCCGATAGCCAGCGGCCATTGGTCAACGGTCTTGCGACCCACTTCGGTCGTAGCGGTCACGGTCCCCTCCGATTCTTCCAAGCCGATTTCGCGAAAGACCATGGCAAGGGGAAGCGGTCCCGGGGTCATGACGCAGGCATCATAAATCGGCCCAAGCGATGCGCCGCCAAACTCGATGCACAGTTCGCGGATGCGGGTCTCGGCAAAGCCGGGCTTGCCGCCCTTGGTCTCTTCATAAAGCTTTCTGATGACGTCATCCAGTGAGTGCTTTCCATCGGACTTGGCCCGAATCGCCAGGTCTAAAAGGAAGCCAGCTCCCTTGCCTTTGGAGTAGTAGCTGATGCCGAAGCCTTGGCTGCCGCGGGTCTCCCACACCCGGCGACTGGACTCATCTGCCGATACATTCCGCTCCTCCGCGACACGGTCAAAGCTTCGGACCGTCCGCATCATCTCCGTCCAGGCGTTGACCTTCGTGAATTGCCCGGCTCGAACGCCAAGGATCGTCGCGTAATAGTCTGTCACCCCTTCCAGCCACCAAAGGGCACCGGTTACAGCCGGCTTTGTATAGTCGAATGGGCCAAGCGCCTTCGATCGTATGCGCTTCACGTTGAAGGCGTGAAAAAACTCGTGACCGATAAACGAGGCGGCCTGCTCGGCACGCGTGTTACGACCAAGGCCAAGCCTCGTGCTGTTGCGATGTTCCAGGCCACCTCCCCCGCCGCCGAAATCTGCCAGGAAGAGGTAGCGGTCGTAAGGCAGTTCGCCGAAAAGGTCGGCGCTCTGCTCGATGAATCCGGTGGCCACGGCGGCGAAAGCATCCAGGTCGGCCGATTCGGCCGAGCCAAAGGCTACAAAGGCATGGTCTTTTCCTCTTACCTTGAACTCTTTGACGCGAAGGGTCGTGCCGATCACGACCGGCGCATCAATCAGCTCGTCGTAGTCTTTTGCTTCAAACTGCGCCGTGTTGGGGTCTCTCGACTCAAGACGCCTGAGGGAGCACTCCACGATCGCATTGAGGGGAGTCTTGACGACGGTGAGCGTGTGCCGCTCGTTGGCATGTCCGTCAAACCAGCCCAGCACGGCCGGTCCGCTGAAGAACGTTTCCTCGGGTCGAATGCGCAGGTTGATCGTGAAGTTGCCGCGCGAAGGCTTGACACGGTAGACCACACGGTCGGCCCCGCCATCGATCGTCCAGAGGTTTGGGTTGTCGCCTTGGACGGCCTGAACGGGTGCGCCGCCGCGAAAGAAGCGGACGTTCTCCAAGTATTTGCCGTAATCGAAGATCTGATAGTCGCCCGGCGCCCATGCGGGCATCCAGAAAGAGCCGGAGGATCCATTTTCCAGGGTGACCGTGACTTCCGCCAGGTTCTCCTCGGGCAACGCTTCGAATCGATAGTCCGCGCCGAGGACGAGAGTCGGCAGAAGCGCTCCCAGGGCCACGATCAATGGTCGAATCATGCTCTATTGTGTACGTTCCTCAGGCGGCTCGAATTCAGTTCTGCCTTGCATGGATCATGAGGCGGCGTTACAATCGGGTCATGAAGGGATCCCGCATGCTCTCCCTGATCTTTGGGTTGCTGCTTGTCCTCTGTGGCATCTCCATGATCTCGATTCCCTATGTCGCGACAGCGGCTGTCGCGCTATCGCTTGGCGTCGTTCTTGTTGTTGCTGGATTGCTCGGCCTGATTGCTGGTCTCACTTCCCGCGCGCCGGGATGGGGTTTTGCCGTTGGCTTAGGATTGACGGGGATCGCACTGGGCGGCTTCGTCTTGGCGCGACCGGAACGCAGCCTCGAAATCATCACCGCCCTCTTTGCCCTTCAGTTGCTCATCGTCGGGATTTTTCGGTTCTCGCTCGGATTGCAGCTGGCGAAGAGCGGCTATCGAACGTGGACCTTGCTGAACGGCGTGATCTCCGTGATCCTTGGCGTGATGATCATGATGGAGTTCCCGGAGTCAGCGTACTGGGTGATTGGTCTCTTCGTCGGGATCGACCTGCTCATGTATGGTATCGGTCTCGTCCTCTTTACGCCTCCTGAGGAGTGAAAGTGTGCCTGAGACCGTCGTCTCAGGCACCATGGTTTAGCCGGAGTTCGCCCGAATAATGGCGCGAAGCGGCTCTTCGAACTCTTTCTGGCGGACGTCGAGCTTCAAGTTGGCCCAGGCCTCCTGCAACTCCTTCTGAACGTTGTGCTGGATCCGGCCGCGATCCAACATCAGGCGCCGTCGAATCACGACTCGAATGGTGTCGGTGAGCTCCTCGAGCTTCTCGGGGAGAATCTCCTCAACCAGGAACTTGAATCGGCTTTGGTCGCGGCCCAGCCATTCCGTGGTTTTCCCGGCTTCGACGCTGCCAAGCGCAGCCTTCGCTTCGTCGCTGAGGGCGCCCTCCGGCAACATCCCGATGTCTCCGCCGCGATACTTTGAAACGTCCTGGCTGTACTTGGCGGCGACCTCGGCAAAAGGTACGCCGTTTTTGAGTTCCTCGTCCACCTTGGCGCGATCTTCGGCCTTGTCGCTGACGATGAGCCGAAGCTTGAACCGCTTGGGCGTGGTGAACATCGTCTTGTTCTGGTTGTAGAAGGTGTCGACCTCTTGGTTGGTGACCGTGATGCCGCGAGTTTGGAGTTTGAACTGCGCGTAATCGAGCAGCACCTGCTGGTCTAAATCAGACTGGGTGAGCCCGGCGGCCGAGAGTTGCGTCATGAGGTCGGGATTGCTCTCCAGACGGAGCCTCTTTTCTTCGGCAAGTTCGGCATCCGTTGGATAGCAATTCTTCTCTCGAGCCAGCTGGAGGACCAACTTTTCTTCAATCAGCCGTTGTAAGGTGAGCAAGCCCGGAGGCGCCTCAGCAAACTCTTCGCCCATCATGCGACCCACGTTCGGCAGATGCTCCATGCGCCGGTAGTACTCCGCTCCACGAATCTCCTGGCCGTTGACAACGGCAACCACACGGTTGGGATCAACCTGTGCAGAGGACAGGCACGACGCGGCGATACCGGCCGCAAGCAAAACTCTTTTCATCTCGATGTCTCCCGGGCCATGCGGCCGCCCGATGGCCTTACGTTGTTTACGACGAAACGACGGTCTGTCATTCCTGAACGCGATTATTTGCCGAGTCGTTCGCGAATCGCGGGAATGGCGTCGTACAGGTCCGCCACGAGACCGAAATCCGCCACCTCGAAAATCGGCGCGTCAGGGTCCTTGTTGATCGCGACGATGACCTTGCTGTCCTTGATCCCGGCCAGATGTTGGGTCGATCCGCTGATCCCTGCCGCGATGTAGAGGTCCGGTGCGACGATTTTTCCGGTCTGTCCCACCTGCATCTCGTTTGAGGCAATGCCGCTGTCCACGGCTGCCCGAGTAGCACCAACGGCGCCGCCCAGAGCGTCGGCCAGTCCGCCGATCACGGACTCGAAGGTTGCGGCGTCCTTGAGCGGTCGACCGCCAGAGACAATGACTTTCGCTTGGTTCAAATCGGGTCGCCCTCCGGCTTTTGAGGAAACCGACAGCCGCTTTGCCTTCGTGTCGGCATGCAGCGAAAGCGTTTCGGTCACTGACTCACCGCCTCGGGTTGCCTTGGGAAATCCGGCCGGCCTAACGGTCAGAAGCACTCTCGGTCCTGCGACTTCAACCGTTGCCAGCAGAGACCCGGCATAGATGGGACGCACGAAGCGGTTCGGAGACTCCCAAGCGACGATGTCGCTCACCATGGGAGCATCGAGCAGACCGGAGAGGCGGGGCAGCATGTCCTTCCATGCCATGGTCGACACGGCAGCAATGCGGTCATATGGGGCGGCGATATCTCGGAGTGCCTTGGATACCGCGTCGGCGGGGGGAACTTCGGCCCATGAGGCGCTGATCGCTTTGCCCGCGCCGAGGTCGCCCGGCGCCTCGCCCGTCAAGCAAAGAAGATCGAATGCCAGCCCGGTGGATTGGGCGAACCCCGCTCCAACGGTGGCTTCTTGAGGATCGAGCGCAAGGAGCAGCAGTTTCATGCCAACACCCCGCGATCCTTGAGGGCCGAGACCAACTCATCAACATCGGCCACCTTGCGGCCGGCCGTGCGGGCTGGCGGAGCAGTGACTGCCAAGGTGCGCACAGAGGATTCCAGGCCCGTCTTCGGAGTGGCCCTTTCGAGCGGTTTGGATCGGGCCTTGATAATGCCTGGCAGCGCGATATAGCGCGGCTCGTTGAGTCTGAGGTCGGTGGTCACGACGCAGGGCATGGGAAGTTCAAGCGTTTCTTCGCCTGTATCGGTTTCTCGGGTGACGATCGCCGCGCCCGCCTGGATCACGATTTTCGAGGCGAAAGTGGCTTGCGGCCAGTCCAGCCTTGCGGCAAGCATCTGGCCCACCTGGTTCGCATCGTCGTCCGTAGCCTGCTTGCCCATGAGCACCATATCCGGCGCAAGCTCCGCAACCCATGCCGTCAGTTCGCGTGCCACGGCCGGTGAATCGGGATCGGCCAACGTGTCGACCAATATGGCGCGGTCCGCACCCATCGCCAAGGCTTTGCGCAGCTGCTCCTCGGCATCAGCGCTTCCGATACTGAGCACGGTGATCTCAACCTCGTGCCCGGCCTCGCGTATCCGGACTGCTTCTTCGAGGGCAATTTCGTCAAAGGGGTTGATCTCAAACTTGACGCTTGACGTGTCCACGCCCGAGCCGTCCGGTAAGGGGCGAACCTTCGAGTACGGGTCGACGACCCGCTTGATGGGAACGAGAATCTTCATGGTTAGTTGCGTAGTGGCTTTCCGTTCTCCAAAACGTAGCGCATCCGCGCTTCAGTTTGTGGCCGGTGACAAAGCTCCGCAAAGGCGTCTCGCTCGGCTTGCAGGGCTTCGTCGAACCCGGCGGTTCGCAAGAAGACGGCTTTGACCCGCTCGGCAACGACCATGTCGTAGTCGGTCATCTCTTGCTTTTTGTGCAGTTCAGCAAGCTCGCGGTCCAGGATGCCGCCCGCCTGGGCAGGAGTCGCTTTCCAATCGGGCAGAGATTCAATACTTGCAGCCAGGGCCGCTTGCTTGGCGGCAAAGAGCATGCGGTCCGGGTGAAACTCGATGCGGTCGCCCTCGCGCAGGAAGCCGGACTTTTTCGCAACTTCAGCGTTGGGTGCCACAAAACCCTGGGCCACGATGGCTGCCGCATGAGCGAGGTCTTTGGCGGTGTCTTGGTGTCGCAGCCTCAGCAGAGCCGCGCCACCCCCGCTGGGAACCAGTCCGGCGCGGGCTTCGGGCAGACCAATCTGCGCTTCGGCATGCGCGACCAGGACCGAGCAAGAGGTCGCCATCTCGTAACCTCCACCAAGGCAATAACCAAACACGCACGCTGCGCCCGGGACCGACCGCAGCGCGAGTCCGAGCTGCTGGAACTCATCAAGGGCGTTCAGGAGCCCGCTGAAGTCTTCCTTGTCGATCATCTCGACCACGAACTTGAGGTCGAATCCGGCCGAGAAGGCGCGACCTTCGGAGGTAAACACGAAACGCTCGATCTTTCCGGATCGGAGCACGGCGGTCAGTTCGCGGATGAGGGTTGGCGTAAACACGCCCAACTTGGTCGAGGTCACAATGCCGGTCACCCCGTCGCCGAATTCGCGAAGGTGAAACGACTCAAAGGACTCCAGCTTGGGAAAGTCGCCCACGACAGCAAAGGCGGGATCTTTCGGGATCGAGACGTAGACCCCTTTGAAATCACGCATGCCACCTTCGCGATAGCTGGGCTCCGGACTGAGGCCCAGCTTTTCCCGACCGATGGCATCAGCCAAGGCGAACGGGCCGAGTTCCCATCCGAATCCCCACTGCATGACACGGTCGAAATCGATGACCGAGTGACTGATGTCTTCTTTGAGGGCGTCGGCATACTGGAGCGCAGGCACCAAGTGGTTGCGCAAAAACTCACCAGCCTCGTCGCGGGCGTCCAGCGTCTTGGCGATCCTTTCACCGAGCGGCAGCTTGCCCAGCTCTCTTAATGAGGCAATGTCCGGTTCCAGCCGATGACGGTAGGCCATCGTGCCAAGGTCAAGGGACAGAAACTCGCGTCCTTCGCGGCGATAGAATCCTTGACCCGCCTTATCGCCAATCCAGCCGCGTTCCATTAGGATGGGAATCGACTTGGATTCGCCAAAAATAGACCGATGCGGATCGTCGGTGCATCGTTCGGTCAGGTTTCGCGCGATGTCCTCCATAATGTCGAGGCCGACGAGGTCGTTCAGCCGAAACGAGCCGGTGCGCGGTCTCCCCAAGAATGGTCCGGTGATGGCATCGACTTGTTCGACCGTTAAATGAAGCCTCTCCGTGGTGACGGTGGCGTGATACATGGACCACATGCCGAATCGGTTGGCGATGAAGCCGGGTGTGTCTTTGGCCACGACGACACGGCGCGCGACGCGCTCCTCCAGAAACCGAGTCATCGCGGTCACCGCTTCAGCGTCGGTCTCGTGGGTCGGAATCAGTTCGAGCAGCTTCAAATAGCGCGGCGGGTTGAAGAAGTGAACCCCCATAAAGCGCTCGCGGAAGGAGTCCGACTGATCGTCGGCCAGCATCGCGATCTGAAGTCCGCTTGTGTTGGTGGTGATCATGGCGTCGGACCGGAGCACGGGTTCCAACAGCCGGTAGAGCGAGCGCTTGACGTCCAGCTTCTCGACCACGGCCTCGCACACCCAATCCGCGCTTCGCACCAGGTGCAAATCTTCTTCAATCGAGGCCAAGCGGACGTTGCGCGCCACCTCTGGGGTCATGAAATGCGGGGGCTTGGCTTGCTGCGCCCGGGCAAACCCTTGCTGAACGGAGTCGCGCGTCAGATCGAACAACACGACGTCAAATCCGAGATTTGCCAAATGGGCCGCGATGCCGCCGCCCATCGTGCCAGCGCCGAGCACGCAGACCGACTGCGCTTGTGACCAATGATCGAATCGTGGGGATGCCGGCATAAGGAGTCTCAGCACGCTGCTTTGCGCACGAAATGCCGGGCAAGAGGATACCCTTCGGAACGGTTTGTGAACCGACGGCGCTTTACTTGAAGGGTCCCGTCGCGGTATCTTTGGGAGGCGCTTGGCGGCGTAGCTCAGTTGGTCAGAGCAAACGGTTCATACCCGTTAGGTCGTCAGTTCAAGTCTGACCGCCGCTACCATCCTTCCGACTTTTCCGCTTTCGGGGTCAAATAGCCTTGCGAGCGCGCCATGTTGCCTGTTCTCCAACTGCTGCGGCCTCACCAGTGGACCAAGAACCTCTTGGTGTTCGCTGCATTGCTGGCGACCCGGCGATATTCCGATCCCGAATCCGTTCGCGCCGCGCTGTTGGCCTTTGCCTCGTTCTGCCTCCTCAGCTCGGCCACGTACGTGTTCAACGATTGGTTGGATCGGGAACGCGACAAGGCCCATCACCGCAAGCGTCGACGGCCGATCGCCTCCGGAAAAGTGTCCGGTGGCGTAGCCCTCTTTATCGGGATCGTCTGCGTGGCGGGCGGCTTGGAGCTGGCCTCACTCGTGGACATAGCGGTCTTCTACTATGGAATCGGCTATCTTGCAATCCAGGTTTTGTATAACTTTGGACTGAAGTACTTGGCCGTAGCTGATGTCTTCACGATCTCGACAGGTTTCGTTCTCAGGGCCGTCGTTGGCGCTGTGGCCATCGACGTCTCCGTTTCGCCCTGGCTCTACTTCTGCACGGGCGCCTTCGCGCTCTATCTTGGATTTGCAAAGCGCCGCGCGGAGGCTCTGGCCAGCGGCGACCAAGCCGGAGACACGCGAGAAGTCTTGCAAGCGTATGGGAAGCAGACGCTGGACGCTTTGGTCCTGCTGTTCTCAGGTCTCACCGTGATCAGCTACGGACTATATGCGATTGAAAGTGAAACGGCACTGCGCTATCCGTTGATCGGCATCTCCGCCGTGTGGGTTGCCTATGCCGTGTGCCGCTATCTTGTGTTGGCATTCAACGACGGCGAAGGCGAAGCGCCTGACACACTGCTCTTTCGGGATCCCCAATTAGCGATGTGCCTCGTGCTCTTTATCGCATCGCTTTTCTTTGCCATGCAGCATCCCGTGGAGGCGTCGCCATAGCGAAAGTGTTTCGCCATGCGATCGTTGTCGGGGCCTCCTCGGGGCTCGGTCGAGAGATCGCGCTTCAGCTGGCATCAACCGGGTGCCGCACAGCCGTTGTGGGACGCCGGGTGGATCGGCTGCAGGAATTGGCGGACCGCTACCCAGGCGCCGTGCTTCCATTTCCGCACGATGTGACGCAATATGAACAAGTTCCATCCCTTTTCATCAACATAACATCAATGTTGGGAGGACTTGACCTCATCGTTTACGCCGCCGGGGTCATGCCCGAGATCGGCGTCTCTGAGTTCAACTTTGAGAAGGATCGGCATATCGTCGAAGTCAACGTTTTGGGAGCGATCGCGTGGCTCAACCAGGCTGCGACCCGATTTGATGGAGCAGGGCATGGCACGATCATCGGGATCGGCAGCGTCGCAGGAGACCGTGGTCGTATGGGGCAGCCCGTTTACAATATGTCTAAGTCTGCCCTCGCTACTTACCTCGAATCGCTGAGAAATCGTTTGTCGCGACGGGGGGTCAACGTGCTGACCATAAAGCCGGGCCCTCTCCAAACAGAAATGACCGCGCACCTCGGGCTTCGAGGGGCCATGCCGCCGGAAGAAGCTGCCCGCCGTGTTCTAGCGTCGGCCCATCGGAACGGCGAGCTGTATCTCAAGCCAAGCCATCGACTGGCCTTCGCGATCATCAAAGCGATCCCGTCACCGATCTTTCGCCGCTTGAAGATATGAAAGCCGACTTGGATTCCGCGCGCGTGCAATGCCTTGCGGGGTTTGGCATGGCCGATCGAGCGGACGTCTATCTTTTCCGGCCGACCAGCGAAGATGAGGTTCGCGCCGCGCTGATGACGGCGCGTCGAACAGGGCGGCAGGTCGTATTGCGGGGAGCAGGGCAAAGCTACGGGGACGCGGCGCTGCTTCCTGAGGCCGCTGCTCTTGATCTGGGCCGCATGAACCAGATTCGATCGTGGGACCCGGAACGAGGGGTTATCGAAGCAGATGCCGGGGTGACCATCGAACAAGTTTGGCGCCATGCCCTCGAGGATGGGTGGTGGCCGCCTGTGGTGAGCGGGACGATGCGACCGACTTTGGCGGGTGCATTATCAGCCAACATCCACGGCAAGAATAACTACTGCATGGGCGTTCTCGGAGACCATGTTGAGCGCATTCGCATCATGTGGGCCGATGGCAACGTCGAAGATATTACGTCGGAGGATCCCAAGTTTCGCGTGGTCGTATCGGGGATGGGGCTGTTCGGCGTCATCCTGAGATTGCGATTGCGGTTAAAGCGTGTAACCTGTGGGGATCTTCGTGTGCTTCCGATTTCGGTGCGAAGCTGGGGTGAGCAGTTTGCTGCCTTTGCAAAGTATGAATCGTCGGCAGACTATCTGGTGAGTTGGGTGGACGCCTTTGCCAAGGGATCGTCGGCCGGTCGTGGACTGATCCACGCCGCCTGGTATCCGGACGACATCGTGGACCCCCACTCACTTCTTGCGCGTCATCAGGATCTGCCCGACACGATCTTGGGCACCATACCGAAGTCGAGAGTTTGGAAATACCTCAAAGCATTGAATCGTCCAGCTTTCATACGATGGATTAACGCGTCCAAGTACTTATCGTCGAAGAAACTTGGCGACGACAAGCCACATCTTCAATCGATTGTTGGGTTCTCTTTCTTGCTCGATTATGTTCCGAATTGGCGACGCGCCTATGAACCCGACGGCTTGCTACAGTTTCAGGTATTCACGCCGAAGGAGCATGCCCAGCACGTGTTTGAGGAGTTGCTGGAAATGCAGCATCGGGGTGGCATGCCGGCCTTCCTGGCGGTCATGAAGCGCCATCGCCCGGACCGCTATCTCCTCAGTCACGGGGTAGATGGTTATTCGCTGGCACTCGATTTCAAGATCAAGAACCGGCATCAAAGGCAGCTCGTATCACTTTGTCATGAGATGGCCCGCTTCGCCGTCAAATATGGATCAAGGTTTTACTTCGCCAAAGATCGAGTCCTTACCCCTGAACTTACTCGAGCATTTCTCGGTGACGAAAGGCTGCAGGAGTTCAGGGATTGGAAAGCACAGCTTGACCCGGAGAACTTGTTTTCGAGTGCGCTGGCCAAGAGAGTGGGTCTCGATCCCGATGGCGCCAGCGATTAATCGATAGCACGCCGTTGCTTCACGGCTTGCATTTCTCGTCTTGTTTCCTCTTGTTGCAGCTGATGGCGTTTGTCGTATTGTCGGCGGCCACGGGCAATACCGATTTCAACTTTGACTTTGCCGTTCTTAAAGTATATGCGGAGTGGAACCAGCGTGTAGCCTTTAGCGTCGACTTTGCGTTCCAAGTCGATGATTTGCCGCTTATGGACTAGGAGCTTGCGATCACGCCGCCGATCGGGGAGGTAAACGGACGCATGGGAATAGGGCTCAATATCAAGGTTCATGAGCCACAGTTCGCCGCCGACCACGCGACAGTAGGCGTCTACCATGTTGACTCGTGACCCCCAAACGCTCTTGACCTCGCTACCCACAAGGGCAATGCCCGCTTCAAGGGTCTCGAGGATTTCGTAGTCGTGCCGCGCCTTGCGGTTGACGATGGGCGAGGGCGACTTGTCCTTGGGCGTGGTCTTTGCCATGGTGATGAGGTCGGGGAACCCAAAGGTGCGCCGACTGGTAAATTCTATCTATGTTGCGCATTGTTGTCGGCGTCGCGCTTTTGGCAGTTGCCCTTCTGGGGTGTGGTTCCGAAGAAAAGAAGGCCGAAGAAACAAGTCAATCGTTGCCCAAGTTGACTGAACTCGTCGTCATCGACGACGTGGTGGGTGAGGGTGAAGAGGCGGCTGAGGGAGACATGGTTTATATGCTCTACCGCGGCACGCTTGCCGATGGAACGGAGTTCGACTCCAACCTCGGGGCCGACCAAAATCCCTTCAACTTTCCGCTTGGGCGCGGGCAGGTGGTCAAGGGTTGGGACCAAGGCATTGTCGGCATGCGGGTCGGTGGCAAGCGCACGCTCAAGATTCCGGCAGAGTTGGGCTACGGCGCCCAGGATATGGGCAAGATCAAGCCAAATTCTGACCTTTATTTCACGATCGAAATGATCGGTTTGGTCAAGCCGGGCGACAATAACGCCTTTACGCGAAGGGACCTGAAAGAGGGCACCGGAAAGGCCGCCGAAAAAGGTAAGAAGCTCAAGGTCCACTATCGGGCAAAACTTCTCAACGGAAAAGTGTTCGACGACTCGTACGAAAGAGGCGAGCCGATCGAGTTTGTGCTTAGCGAAGATGAGGTCGCCGTTCCGGCATGGCTTGCCGGCTTGCCGGGCCTCCGTGAGGGAGGCATCCGCGAGATCACCGCGAATCCCGGCGTCGCTTATGGTATGTACGCGCCCGCCGAAATTCCGCCGAACAGCGTGGTGGTTTTTGAAGTGGAGTTGATCAAGGTTGATTAGCGCCGTCGCCGTGGCCATCCTGGCGACGCAAGCCCCGGCGGCGGTGACGCTCCGAATGAGCTTCACCAAAGGGGCGAAATATGAGTACACGCTCAAAACTCTCAGCCGGACCGCGGATACGGCCTTGCCCGCCAACACCCCGATCAAGGTTGAGGTGCTCGACGTTGTCGATGGGATTGCAACGATTGCCTACACTTACGGGCCAACCGTCGTCGGAGTCGCGAAACCCGAGCCTGCAAAATCGGGCAGAGGCAAGATCGATCGCCGGGGACGCATTGTCGAAGGAAACGCGATCGAGCTTCAAAGCGTGCTGCCCATGGAACTGCCGGAGAAGCCGCTGAAAGTCGGAGACACGTGGGAAGCAACCGAGGATATGAATCTCTTTGTCGGTTCGACCAGTGTGAGAACGGTCTACAAGCTGGAAAGCATCAAGGTTGAAAACGGCCGGACGGTGGCGACCATTCGTTTCACCATGCAGGGTCGGGGTTCGCTCGACGTTCGGGGCGCGGGATCCGTGCGTATCCGCACCCGAGATGGTTTTCTGGCACACACCTACTCGGCACTCAATGCCTCAACCCTGGTTGGCCAACGCGAAGTCAAAGTCACGGCTGAAACGGAAGTGACCATGACCAAAGAGCCCTGAGTCTATGGGCCTCCACGTCGAGACTTATTCGCCTGAAGCGGCCTTGCTTTTGGAGCGCCATCCAGAGGTGGCATCGGTTGCCCTGAGTGGTTCGGGTCCCATCGTGGCGTGGCAAAGTCCGGGCTGGAACCGCAGAATTTGGGTGGACCAGCCGTCTGTGCCCCATTCGGGGCTCGTCGAGTTGTGCGACAACAACCCCATGGTGTGCGCCGACGAAATCAGCATCCCTGGCTTGGAGGCGACGCTAGCGCTGATTGGTTTGGGGCCGCTCCTTTCGGCCGTGGCCCCGCTCGCCGATCCGGTCGTTATCTATAGCTTTGCCTACTCCGGCAAGGACCTGAGCCCTTGGCTCGGTACGGTTGGCTATCAGGGGGGAGTAACGATCGCAGAGGATGTCCAGGATCTTGGCCATGTCGCCGCTGCGGTGTGCATGGTGGAAATCCCAGCTCCTACGGATGTCGCCGAACTGGACGAAATCTTCGAAGAGCGCTTTGGGCGCTCGTTCTATGTGCGCCGAACGGGGCCAGAAAACTGGCACGTCGATGCGGTGATCCATCGCCCGTTCGCGCTCTACCGTCTTCGCTATACGCCCGATGAACGCTCCGGCCTTGTAACGATTCAGGTGATGCTCGACCGCACTGGGAAGGGGGGCGCAGCCCAAGCCATTCACGCGTTCAATGTCATGAACGGATTCGAAGAGTGCCTTGGGATTCCCGAGACGCTTACGGCTTAGTCGTTTGCCAACGCGGCGCGTTCGACTTCGTAGCGCATCAGTTGCCCATTCCGAGAGACCACCAGCTTGACGGTTGATCCGACGGGACCTTCCAACCGCTTGTTCAAGCGTCGAAACGAGCGGTCGCGAACTTCGGCCCCGTCCAAACTGAGCAGGTCGTCACCCCGACGGATGCCCGCTTTATATGCAGGTCCATCTGAAGAAACATATACGATTCGCGCACGATCCGTCTTGGGGTCCATCACCGCAATCAGGCCGATGTCGCCCGGCAACTCGTTCTGGACGGTTCCCGTGAAGTTCTCCATCCATACGCGGCGGCGCTGATAGTCGATGATAATGTTAAAGTTTTTAAGGAAGCCAAATCCAATGGTACCATCGCCTTCTGCCGAGCTCGACGGCAAGTCAATAATGCTCCAAACGCTGCGCTCAACAGGGATCCCATAGATTTTCACATCGCGCATGTGCTTGTACCAGCTGTCGACGGCCCCGCTGGCTACGAAAGACTGTTTGAAGAACTGGGGTTTCCGATCTGGTGACCACATCTCCACCCGCTCCAACACGTCTTTATGCGTGGTGGCATAGAAAGCATTACCGGTGTCCAAACTCAGCACCATCTTCTTGTTGTTGGGCATCACGACTTCCATGTCAATCGAGCCTCGGCCACGCGGCAACATCCGGCTCAAGAAGGTGCGCTGATTGTCGGGCGTGCGCGTGCTGATGTCGAGTGTCTTTGGATGGAGAACGAACTTTGAGTTTTCAAAGTTGATTTCCAAAACATGATCGACGAAAGGTTGATAACCCAAGATGCCGTCGGTGTGCGTGTTGTAGGACAGAGACAGGTCGCTCATGCCACCTTGGACGACCTGCATGTCGGGCCCGCTGAGTTCAGCCGCTCCCAGTTTCAAGCTGGATACTTTGGTCGTGGTCGCGACGAATTCACCGACAAAGTCGCGCAAGGTCATCTGTCCGTCCGGTTTGCCGACGTTGATTGCCGAGTTCAGCACGACCGCTCCGGAAAAACCGGTATCAAACATCAGCGAGACGCGACGGTTGTTGACGGTCGCGTCGACGATGATGGCGTCGTCGGCCAGGGTGAACGGTATTTCGATGGGAGCCGGCGCCAAGGCGACCGAAAGGCAGGCAAAGATTCCAGCGGCAAACATCTTCCTAACGTATGGACATACGCCAAACGCTCAGGCTTTGCGCCCCGCCAACAGATAAATCGGGAATGTGAGCGGCATGCAAACGCAACATCCAATCACGACAACCAGCCACCACCAGTTGTTTCGCCGGTCCATGATGTCCATGATGGACCACGCGAGAATGCCCGCGAAGAGCAGGTAACTCACGAGGTCCCGAACGGGGTTTTGCTGGGCCTGCATCTGCTCCATTGCCGCCTGATCTCCGCTCGAAACGGCCGCCATCATTTGCGAGAACATCGGCCCAATCTGGATATAGCTGTAGACCGTCAACGCAAGATAGGCCACGGCCATGATCCAACCAATGACAAGCCACTTGCTGCCCAGGTCCTGGACAAACTTTAGACTGTGCGCCGGGGCGCCGTTGGGAGCGGGTGAACCCATGGGATAAGGGTTGCCCACCGGGGGCATGCCGACTTGCGGGGCAGGCTGCACGGCCTCCGCCTCAAATCGTGCCAGCAGGTCCCTTGCCGCGCCGTTGCTGGGATCGAGGCGTACCGCTTCCCGGCACATTTCTGCGGACTCGGCACGATGGCCCAATCCGAACAAGTGGACCGCGAAGTTGTAGTAGACCTTGGCGTTTTGGGGGGCGGACGCAATCGCCTGGCGAAAGGTCTCCGTGGCGAGTTGCTCCCTGCCCAACTGCGACAGGGCGATCGCTTTGACTATGAGCGCGTCCGTGTTGACGGGGTTGATGGCCAAGCCTTGATCGGCGAGTTCCACCGCGCGATCCAATGCGCCTCCCTGCATAGCAAGGGTCGCTTCCTCAACAAACTGTCGTTCGGGTTGGTTTGACTCGGTGGTGTGCTCGTCAGACATGGTCTTCCTCGGTTCAAGGTTACCTATCGACCTTGAATACGGTTGCGACGAGCAGATCGATTCAGAACGACGCGAGTTTTGTATACTTGACGATTGGTTGCGCTGAGCAATCGCGCAAACACAGGAGTAAATCGGATTTCATGAAACAGTTGAGAGTTCAACCATGGGTCGCGCTCGTCGCGGCGTGCGGCCTGTTTGCCGGCCTTGCCGGATGCAACGGCGGCGGCGGGAGCGACACCGGGACCACCGGCGCAAACGGAAGTTCGGGTGCGGCTGCAACCGGGGATGAGGTCATTATCGGTCTTGTCGCCAGCCAGAACGGCGCGCTCAAGCCTTGGGGCGTGGACAGCGTCAAGGGGGCGGAATTGGCCGTCGAGGAGTTCAACGCCGCTGGTGGCCTGAACGGCAAGAAAGTCGTTCTGAAGATCGAAGACAGCAACTCAAACCCGCAGCAGGGCAAGTCGGCCGCAGAGAAGCTCATGGCTGAGGGTGCGATCACCTTGATTGGCGAAGTGGCCAGCGGAATCACCGCCCAAATGGCGGAAGCGGCCGTTGCCAAGGGCATTCCGGTCGTGAGTGTTGGCGCGACACGTGTCGACATCACCAAGATCGGTACGAATCCGCAAATGGTGTTCCGCGTGTGCTACACCGACGACTTCCAAGGGCCGGTGGTGGCCAAGTTCGCCTATGAGGATCTGGGCCTGCGGCGCGTCGCCATCATGACGGACATCAAGCAGCCCTACTCCATCGGGCTCTCCGACAACTTCCGCGAATACTTCACCAAACTCGGCGGAACGATCGTCGACGAGCAGAAGTACGAATCGGAGCAGACTCAGTTCGGCGCCCAACTTACCAACTTGAAGGCCAAGAATCCCGACGGCATTTTCCTTTCTGGCTACTTCACGGAAGTCGGTCAGATTGCGCGCCAGGCTCGTGACGCGGGAATCAATGTCCCGCTGCTCGGCGGAGACGGATGGGACAGCCGCGACCTCGTGACCACTGGGGGCGAGGCCATTCTTGGCAACTACTATTGCAACCACTACAACAACGAAGAGGACCGCCCTGAGGTCGCCGAGTTCTTGAAAAAGTTCGAGGGCAAGTACGGCGAGCGACCCGCCACCACCATGGCCGCGCTGTCGTACGACGCAACCCGGCTCGTGCTCGACGCCCTGAAGCGGGCGAGCGCCCTGACTCCGGCCGACATTGCGACCGCACTCGATCAAACGGTCGGGTTTATGGGAGTGTCGGGAGAGATCACGCTGAAGGATCGCCAAGGTGACCCGCAAAAGCGCGCTCTGATGGTGGAAGTCACGCGCGAGGGCGACAAGTTTGTCAAAGCCTTCGAGTGGTTTGACGCGAAACAGTAAATCGGCACGCGCTGAAAGGACAGGCCCCCGTTCCCTCGCGGACCGGGGGCCTTTTTGGTTAGACTCCATTTAGCGACCGTGGCCCCGGGTGCTCCCGGGTTCAATGTGGCATAATCCGACCGCTCCGGCATCTCGGGGCGGCTCTCTGGGAAGGATATGGGGCTTCACCTTGTCGGCAATCTGGACTTTTCCACCTTGCCGCAACAACTCGTGTTTGGGATCATGGTCGGCGCAATCTACGCGCTGCTCGCTCTCGGCTACACGATGGTCTATGGCGTCCTCCGGCTGATCAACTTCGCCCATGGCGAGGTCTACATGCTGGGCGCCTACGTGGCGCTCTTCGCCAGTTGGTCGTTCGGATTCACTCCCGAGGCGCTTCGTGGCGGCGATAAGACGTCGTCCATCATGAACCTGTTCCTGATGCTGATCCTCAGCATGGCGGTTTGTGCGATCGTTGGCATCACCATCGAATTCCTGGCCTACCGGCCCATGCGCAATCAGCCGCGTATCGCGGCGCTGATTACCGCGATTGGCGTTTCGCTGCTCCTGCAATATGGCGGCGCGCTGTTTCTGCCCGTCAGTCCGCCACCGGCCATCTCAGAACAGGTGAACCCATTTCGCGGCGTATGGGATGTCCAACTGAGTCCCAAGTCTGCCGAGCTTGGGGCGCAAATGCAGCAACTTGAGGCGCAGCGTGACGCCACGAAGGCGGCATTTGACGAGCAGTTAAAGCTGGAGCGGAGCCGGTTTGACCTCTCCGAGCGAGGTATCGAACTTCGCAATGAAATGCAGCAGGCCGACCGGGAGTATTCCGACGTCCAGCGTCAATACGACAGCAGCGGCGTGGACGTGAAGATCCCCAAGGGCCAAACGGTGATGTTGCTCACCGCCATCGTCCTCATGCTCCTCCTGCGCTGGCTCGTGATGAAGACGCGAGTGGGCCGCGGGATGCGCGCGGTGTCTCATGACTTTGACTCGGCCTCGCTGATGGGCGTCAACGTCGGTCGGATCGTGATGATCACCTTCTTCATCGGCTCAGCGCTCGCTGGTGCGGGCGCGATGATGACGGCGACCTTTATCGGCACGCCGATCACGACGTTCTATGGTCTGCAGCCTGGCGTCAAGGCCTTTACCGCGGCGGTCCTCGGCGGCATCGGCAGCATTCCCGGCGCGGTCTTGGGCGGCCTGTTGATGGGAGTCGCCGAAACAATGGTGGTCTGGGCAGGAGGCAGTTCGTACAAGGACGCCGTTGCGCTGGTGATCCTGATCGTCGTGCTCCTGTTCCGGCCAAGTGGCCTGCTTGGTTCAGCCAAGGTGGAGAAGGTATGAAGTTCTGGCTGGTGCGCCTCCTCTCCATTGGCGCGGCGCTGGCGTTTGCCTTCGGAATCCAGGCATGGGCGGTCAGTTCGCTGAATGACTACGACGCAAGGCTGGTCGTCTTGGCGTTTCTGTACATCACGTTAGCCGTAAGCCTGAACATCATCAATGGCATCACGGGTCAGTTTTCCATTGGCCATGCTGCGTTCTATATGATCGGCGCCTACAGCGCCGGGTTCATTACCAACACACACTTTGCGAACTCGGGCTTGCCCCCCGTGTTGTGGCTCATCGCCATGGCCGTCGTGGGGGCATTTTGCGCGGCCATCGCGGGGCTTATCGTCGGCTTGCCCTCTCTGCGCCTCCGCGGCGACTACCTTGCGATCGTCACCCTTGGTTTCGGCGAGATCGTGCGCATCGTCGTGCAGAACCAAGAGGCAGTGGGCGGTCCTTACGGCCTGAAGATTCGCCCCCAGTTCAATTTTCTTTGGGTGATCGTGATGTTGGCAATCATCACAATTGCGGTCAGCCGGAACCTCCTGAAGACGGCCCAGGGCTTGTCATTCCTGGCTGTGCGCGAGGATGAAGTTGCCAGCTCGGCGATGGGCGTCAACGTCACCCAAGTCAAGGTCATCGCCTTCTTGCTTGGCAGCGGTTTCGCCGGAGCTGCCGGCGCATGCTATGCCCTTTTTGACACCTTCATCACACCGACCACGTTCAGCATGGCCGAGTCGTTTATGATCCTGACCATGGTCGTCTTGGGCGGTTCGGGCTCGATCACGGGCTCGGCTTTGGCTGCGGTAACGCTCTTTGTACTGCCCGAACTGCTGCGCAAAGCGCCGGATGTGACGGGCGCGCAGGTAACCGCCGGAGTCTTGGCTGCCTTCCTGCTGGTCGCTGCGATCCGCTGGATCTCAACCAGTTTCCATGGGGCAATGCCGCGGCGGCTGGCCCTTTATGGCGGGGCCCTAGGCGGCACGGTGGCACTCCAGTTCGCCTTGGCTGCTGCCTTTTCCATGATTCCGGCGATCGCCGAGCGGTCATACAAGGCCGCCGACCTGCGCTGGCCCATCTTTGCCATCACCCTGGTGGGTGTCATGCTCATTCGCCCGCAAGGCGTATTTGCCCATCATGAGTTCAGCTGGAACTGGCTTTTCGGTCTCTTTCGGCGATTCCGGCGCAAGGAGGCGGCCCCGGTATGACCTCGGCCCCTACTGCTGAATCCATCCTGAGGCTGGATGGTGCGACCATCCGCTTTGGTGGCCTGGTGGCGGTCAACAACGTCACGTTCTCGCTGGAGCGTGGCGATCTCTTTGGTTTGATCGGCCCGAACGGAGCGGGCAAGACGACGTGTTTTAACCTGATCACGGGGGTTTACAAGCCCACGTCCGGCCATATCTACTTCCACGATCGGGCCATTGATGGTCTGCCGCCGCACAAGATCTGTCGACTGGGTATCGCGCGGACCTTTCAGAACATTCGCTTGTTCAAGACCATGAGCGTCCTGGAAAACGTCATGGTGGGTGCTTATCTGCGCCATCACACGCTGATGGTCAGTGCGCTGTGTTACTTGCCGGGTCCGATCAACGAGACGAAGAAACTCCGCGACGAGTCGATGACCCTGCTGGAGGTGCTCGACCTGGCGAGCGTGGCCCATACGCGTGCCGCGGACCTGCCTTATGGCAAGCAGCGCCGATTGGAAATCGCGCGGGCGATGGCGACCCAGCCGGAGCTGCTGTTGCTTGACGAGCCGGCAGCGGGCATGAACCCCCAAGAGTCTGAAGACCTGATGCAGACGGTGCGTCGCATCCGGCGCGACTTCAACATGACCGTTTTGCTCATTGAGCACGACATGCGTTTTGTCATGAATCTCTGTGAGAAGATCGTCGTGCTGGACCACGGCGAGGAGATCGCCGCCGGGCCACCCGAGGCCGTGCGCAATAATCCCAAGGTCGTCGAAGCCTATCTTGGCGAGCCAGTTTAGGCGAAAAGATCAAAGAAATCGTGTAAAGGTTTGACAAACCGTCGTCCCATGGCGTCGCGGTCAATCTAAAATGGTGCCATGCGCGAAGGTGGTCTCAAGGCGGTCGTGATGGCAGGGGGCGAAGGGTCGCGACTTCGCCCGATTACGCTCCACCGCCCCAAACCCCTGGTTCCCGTCGGCAATGTCCCGATCATGGAGCACATCCTTGGGCTGGTCAGGCGTCACGGCATGACCGACGTCGTGGCCACTCTGCACTACCTTTCCGATGAAATCCAGCGCTACTTCGGTGACGGATCCGACTTTGGCGTTCGCCTTGAATACAGCATCGAGACGGTTCCGCTTGGCACTGCGGGAAGTGTCAAGCAAGCGGAAGCCAGTCTGCGCGACGGCACGTTTGTGATTATCTCGGGCGACGCCATGACGGATTGCGATCTGACAAAGGCCCTTGCCTTTCATCGCGAGAAGGGAAGTGTCGCCACGCTCGTACTGTATCGCGTGCCGTCTCCCCTCGAATTTGGTGTCGTGATTACCGACGATGAGAGCCGCATCGTACGGTTTCTCGAGAAGCCGGGCTGGTCGGAAGTCTTCAGCGACACCGTCAACACGGGCATTTACATCCTGGAGCCGGAAGTTCTCGACCTCTTTCCTCCGGACACGAATGTCGACTGGAGCCAGAACGTTTTTCCTGAGATCCTGGCCCGGGGGATGCCGCTCTATGGCTACGTCATGGAGGGGTATTGGTGCGACGTAGGCTCGTTGCCGCAATACGTCGAAGCGCAGCGCGACCTGCTCTCGGGGCAGACCATGTTGCGACCGGCCGGGAATGAAGTTTCGCCCGGGGTGTTCATTGGTGAGGGAACGGTGATTGAAGACGGAGCCGAGTTGGTGGCTCCGGTCTGCATCGGCCGAGGCTCCAAGGTCAAGCGTGGGGCAATCCTTGGTCCCAACTCGGTGGTGGGTGACAATGCCTTGGTCGAGTCCTTCGCCCAAATTGAGCACTCCGTCGTTTGGGATAGCGCCTACATTGGGTCAAAGGCCCATGTTTCGTGTGCCATCCTTGGCTCCCGGGTGACGGTCAAACGCGACTGTCGGGTGATGGAAGACGCCGTGGTGGGAGATCGCTGCCTGCTAGACGCCGGCTGCACAGTTCGGCCTCGGGTCCGCCTTTGGCCCGACAAGATCATCGACCGCGGCGCGACGGTCACCATGTCGGTAATTTCTGGCAACAAGTGGCGCGGCGCCCTCTTTCGCGAACTCGGCGTCGCCGGCATCTCCAACATCGAGATCACGCCCGACTTTGCGTGCCGGCTCGGCGCCGCTTACGGCTCAACTCTGCCGCGGGGCTCAAAGGTCGTTACCAGCCGCGACTCCACGCGCTCTTCGCGGATGATCAAGCGGGCCATCATCTCGAGTCTGCTGAGCGTCGGATGCGACGTCCTAGATTTGCGCAGCACGCCGCTGCCCATCGTCAAGCACTTCATCAAGAGCAGCGGCGCCGCCGGCGCCATCCACACGCGCAAATTGCCCGGCAATGCACGGGTCACGTTGATGGAGATGTTTGACTCGAAGGGCGCCTACCTGCCTCCGAGCCAAGAGCGAAAGGTGGAAACCACATTCTTTCGCGAGGACTTCCTGCGCATCGACTCCGACGATTTGGGCGTGATCGACTTCGCCAGTCGTGCGGTGGAAGAGTATGAAGCCGACTTCTTTCGCAAAATCTCGCCTCCCGAATACACGCGGCCCATGCGGATCGTGGTGGACTATGGCTTTTTTGGTCTGGCATCCATCTTTCCCACGATGCTCGCGCGGCTGGGCATCGACGCCATCGGACTGAACGCCTATAACGACGCCAAACGAGCGCCGCGCAATCCCGAAGCCTTTGAGGAACACGTCCGCAACTTGGCCGAAGTGGTCGGCAAACTGGACTACGAGTTAGGGATTCTCTTCGCGGTAGACGGCGAGCGAATGACCCTCATCGACGGCCATGGGTCGGTGTTGAGCGGTTATCAACTGCTCGGCTTGGTCACGACTTTGGCGGCTGCGACGCAGCCAGGGGTCGCCATCGGCCTTCCGGTCACGGCGCCGGACGCGCTGGTTCTCCACTTGGAGTCGCAAGGCGCCCGGGTCACGCGAACGAAATCCGATGCCAGGTCGCTCATCCGGATTGGGCTGGAGCATGAACTGGACCTTTGCGCCGACCACAACGGCGGGTTCATTTTTCCGGGATTTCATGCCGGATTTGACGCGATGTTTGCCTTCGGTCGCTTGGCTTCGATGCTGCGCGAACAGAACACCTCGGTGACCGAAGCCGTCGCCGAACTGCCGCCTTTCTCGATGGCGACTCGCGACGTCGCTTGTCCTTGGGAGCTCAAAGGCGCGATCATGCGACACGTCGCCGAAAAGGCAGATGGGGCCGAGCGGTCGGATTTGACGGACGGCATCAAGATCTATCAGGGCGATGCATGGAGTCTCGTGCTCCCCGACGCCGTCGAGCCGGCCTTCCATATTCATGCCGAAGGGTTGACCCAAGCCGACGCCGAACGGCTGGCACAGGAAACGGCCGATATGATTCTCAAGTGGGTCGCCAGCGAGGCGCCAGAGGCTCAGGAGGCGGTCGCATGAGGGGACCCGGCGGTAGACTTTTCCCTTGGCATGAAGCTTCACGAGTACCAATCCAAGGCCCTGCTTGAGCGATACGACGTCGCCGTTCCACGGGGCGAAGTCACGTCGCACGCGGCCGTTGTGGCAGACCTTGCCGAGAAGCTGGGCGGAAAGGTGGTCGTCAAAGCGCAAGTGCTGATGGGAGGCCGTGGCAAGGCGGGGGGCGTGAAGCTGTTTGACAATCCGCGCGATGCCGGGCGCTTTGCCGAGGAACTGATTGGTTCTCGACTCGTGAGCTACCAAAATCCTGCGGGCATGTTGGTTGAGCAGGTCTTGGTAGCCGAGCAGATCGACATTGCGGAGGAGTACTACATCGCGGTCCTGCTCGATCGTGACCGGCAGCAAAATACCGTGATGCTGTCATCTGAAGGCGGTGTCGAAATCGAGGTCGTCGCCGCTGAGACGCCCGAAAAGATCGTGCGCATTCCGATTGATCCGGCGTGGGGACTTTGCGATTACGAGATACGGGCTGCGGTTCTGAAGGCTGGCATTCCAAAGTCCGCCCAGTCACAGATGATCAAGATGATCCGTGGCTTGGTGAAAGCCTATCTTGAAACGGATGCCGACATGGTCGAGGTGAACCCGTGTGCTCTGACGCCGGAAGGACGGCTCTTGGCCGCGGATGCCAAGGTGTCGATCGACGATAACGCGCTGTTCCGACACCGCAATTACGCGGCTACCGCCACCGAAGCATTCGAAGACCCTATCGAGGCAGAGGCGGCCAAGAGGGGCATCGCTTATGTGCGGTTAGGGGGCGACATCGGCATCATTGGAAACGGTGCCGGGCTAGTGATGTGCTCCATCGACGAAGTCAGTTCGGCGGGCGGCAAGCCAGCGAACTTCCTCGACGTTGGAGGAGGCGCACAGGCAGAGCGGGTAAAGCAGTGTGTCGAACTCATCATGCTTGACCCAAACGTGAAGGGCTTACTCATTAATATTTTCGGAGGGATAACTCGCGGCGACGAGGTCGCCAGCGGCATCAAGGCGGCATTTGACGAATTGAACCTTGACCTTCCTGTAGTGGCTCGAATTGAAGGGACCGGGGCTGAAGAAGGGCGTGCCATTTTGGCAGAGACGAAGATCGTTCCCGCAACAACCATGCAAGAAGCGGCGTCAAAGATCGTTGCGCTTGTGGCGGCTCGCTGAAGCTCTGGTCGTGAACTTTTAGGAGAGCTCTTCACATGAGTGAAGGCGAAGCGTCGTTGGCCGAACGGGCGAGCGACGCTCCTGATTCCTCAGTGTGGCGCCTGGGCGACGTCTCGAAAGACCGGCCGATTGCAGCGGATGGCGGACACAACGCGAACCGAGGAACGAGCGGCACCAGCGTACAATACTCGTAGTACCCAATGGAAACGCTCTGTGGGCTTACCTCTGAGGAGATTCAGGCACGGCTCGAGCCTCGGCCGGACGCACGACTTCGAGCCAAGCAGCTTGCCGAGTGGATCTACCGTCGTGCCACGGATCGCATTGACGCGATTCATGTGCTGCCACAAGCGCTTCGCGGGGAGCTTAGCGAGAAATTCTCACTGGCACCACTGGAAATCGCAAGTCACCAACGCTCTTCGGATGGGGTCGACAAGC
Source organism: Fimbriimonadaceae bacterium (assembly GCA_046292875.1). GTDB lineage: Bacteria > Armatimonadota > Fimbriimonadia > Fimbriimonadales > Fimbriimonadaceae > JBKBQD01. The sequence goes on along the minus strand of JBKBQD010000001.1, from coordinate 607,716 downwards.
TCCTTGTTCATGCAGGGGACAACCAGGTATTTGAATGTGTCTTGCTGCCTTACCCAGATCGAGTGAGCTGTTGCCTTAGTTCGCAAGTAGGCTGCCCAATGGGCTGTACCTTTTGTGCAACGGGGCTTGGTGGCTATGAGCGAAATCTGTCTGTATCGGAGATTGTCGCCCAGTACTTGTCACTTCAGAGAATCTCAGATAGACGCATTAGCCATATTGTCATGATGGGTATGGGCGAGCCATTGCTCAACATGGATGCCGTCATTCGATCGTTTCGAGTTTTTCATGATGAAGTGGGTCTCAGCTATCGTCACATGACGATCTCAACCGTTGGCCTTGCACCGCAAGTTCGAGAGCTGGGCCAATTAAGGCTACCGATTCACCTAGCACTATCCTTGCACTCTCCGTTTGACGAAGTGCGGTCCAAACTGATGCCGGTCAACCGCCGCTGGCCAGTTGCAGAAATCATGGACGCGATGCGTGAGTATCAGCAGAAAACGGGGCGAAAAATTACCATCGAATATCTGCTGATCGATCGATTAAACGATACAGAAGACCAAGCGGAGGCGCTCGCAGACTTGGTAAAAGGGTTGCCATCGTTTGTCAATTTGATTCCCTTTAACTACGTTGACACCCAGCACGATTACCGAAGGCCGGATCCGCAGCGAGTGCGGGCATTCCGTCTTGTCCTCGAGCAAAAGGGGGTCAATGTGACCCAGCGTGTTGAACGTGGCCACGATATCGCCGCTGCATGTGGACAGTTGGCTGGACAGCATCAAGGACGCTTTGCGCGCCGGTCGAACGTGTCGATGGTGCCAATAGCCCCGTGAAGCGCACCGCACTGGTAGTACTGGTGATGCTCGCGGGTTGTGGTTCACGAGGAGGGCCGCTGCAAAGCGCTGTTCCCTCAGACAATGCGCCTGAAGTTGAACGGGCCTTGGCGGCAGAGTCCGGCTCGATGACCCGGCGCGCATCGTCCAGCGACAGGAGCAGGCTTTGGACGGTTCATTGGGAGAAGGCGCGCCTCGACGTTACCGGTACAACCATGTCAGGAGGTGAACTTGAACGCGTGAGGGGTGAAGTGTTCCAAAATGACATCGTAGCGAGCCGATTCACCGCCGATCGCGGACTCGCCAGTCGCGAGTCGGACGTCTTAGAACTGAGCGGCAAGGTCATCGTGACCAGCGTGGAGCCCGTCGGATCGATGACGTGCGAATCGCTGAAATGGAATGCCAAGGATGGGCGATTTGAAGCACAGGGAAACGTACGGATCGTTATGGAAGATTATGAGATTGGGCCCATTGCCGTCCTTTGGGCGAGTCCGGACTTGCGGCGCGTCGCGACCCCATCCATGTTTGATGCCCTTAAGTAAGCGTTTCCTGCTGTTTCTCCTTGCTTGCTCGGCAACCGCTGCGCTGGCCATTCAGGAAACGATTACGTTAAAAGACAGAGCTGGAAACCTAACGATAACGAACTTCGGCGAGTTTGGCAGCGTCATCGATGGCAGCGCCATTCGATTTACGATGAAAGGTAAGACCGGTGCGGGACCCATCCGCGCGGAATGGTCAGAAAATCGACTGACGGTACTGACGGGCGAAATGTCAGGCATCGCGTCGCGGAACTCCGACCGCACCTTGTCGCTGGTCAGTGCCGACATGTCGCGATCGGTCCGAGCCACGATGACGGCTCCTTCGGCAGGCAGCGCGGGCACGGCGCAAACGTCGGTACTGGTTGCCGATTCGGCAGACTACACGGCCCAAGACTCACGAATGAACCTCCGTGGAGGGGTTTCCGTGGTGAACGAAGATCCTGGCGTGGGGCAGCGAATTGCCCTCCAGGGTCGCAGCGCCGTCGTGACAGTTCTCCCCCTGGGGCAAGCCCCGGCGCCAGGGCAACTTCTGGTCAAGACGGCCGACGTGGCCGGCCCGTCGACGATCGAACTGACGACACGTCAAGCGGACGGCACCTCAACGCGAATCCATGCCACGGCAGATCGCGTCGTGTTCAATGACTCAGATCGCACAATCAAGCTGATCGGCAATGTCACCATTACGGGGAATGACCCGGCGTTAATCGGCGATGTAAAGGGCCTTACTTCGGCAACGATCACGCTCTCTCCGGACCGCAAACCAAAGGGCATCAGCATGCAGGGTAACCCGGCAACGACCACCATTCGAGGCGGTGGTCAGCCTTGATTATTCGCGCCGAGCATTTGGTCAAGTCTTATCGCGGCCGCAAGGTCGTCAATGATGTGAGCGTACAAGTGGAGCAAGGCGAGATCGTTGGCCTGCTTGGTCCCAACGGCGCTGGAAAGACGACCACGTTTTACATGATTACGGGCCTGGTTAAGCCGAACCAAGGTCATGTCCGCTTCGACGACGCACTCGTTACCAAGTGGCCGATGTATCGCCGTGCACGTGCTGGGGTGGGGTACCTCCCCCAAGAGCCCAGTGTTTTTCGGAAGCTCAACGTCTTAGACAATATGCGCATGGCGGCGGAGATCGCCAAGGTGCCACGCGCCGAGGCGATGCGCCGAATCGAGGAACTCTCGGAGGAACTTCACATCACGCGGCTGCTCCGCAGCCCTGCCAGCGTGCTGTCCGGCGGAGAACGTCGTAGGGTCGAAATCGCAAGGTCGCTCGTGACTGGACCAAAGTTTCTGTTGCTGGACGAGCCGTTCACGGGGATCGACCCTGTGACCATCGAAGAGATTCAACAGATCATCTTTCGACTCAAACATCGGAACATCGGCGTATTGATTACGGACCATAATGTCGCGGCCACACTGCGCATTACTGATCGAAACTACATCCTTACTGACGGACAGATCCTTCGCGAAGGAAGCAGCTTCGAGATTGGCAATGATCCCGTTGTTCGCAAGCATTATCTTGGAGACCAGTTTGACTCCCGCGGCCTTAAAGGTCAATCCAACGGCGAGAGTGAAGACGACGAATGAGGCTCATCGATCGTCTGATCCTGAAGGAGCTCTTTGGACCGTGGGCGTTCGGCGTGGGGATTTTCACCGTCCTTATCATGGCTGGGACCTATCTATTTAAGATTACTGACTTTATCGTTCAAGGCATACCGCCGCTCGTAATCCTTGAGCTCACGATCCTCTTGCTGCCCGGAGTCATCGCCAAGACGTTCTCCATGGCCATGCTGCTGGCGTCGCTGCTTGCCTTTGGGAGACTGAGCAGCGATAGTGAGGTGGTGGCGATGCGCGCCGCAGGGGCCAGTATTCGGCGAATGATGGTGCCCGTTGGTGTCTTTGGATTCGCCGTTTCGCTTCTATTTTTCACCGTGAATGAGACGGTGGTGCCCGCCGCCTCCCTTCGCGCGACGGTCATTCAATCGGAGATCGCCAAAACCTTGGACGTCAAGGCAACGCAGCCCATGAACTTCTCGCAGTTCGATGAGGGGCGACTTGTGGCGAATGTGAGCGCGGTGGACTTCAGCTTTCAGGCAAGAACGCTTCGTGGAGTCACGGTGGTGGCGTACAACGAAGCAGGTGAGCCAGGCTGGGTGATGTTTGCCAAGGAGTTGGAATATCACAGTCCTGAGTCGTGGCGCCTTCGCGGAGGCGGTCGCCTGTTATCAGCAGACGGCACGGAATCGATCGTCCTCGATGGAGACGCTTGGCCACCCCAACTGCCAAAGGCCAGCTTCACCCCTGAGACCTTGATCGCGCCGAGTTTGAAGGACCTTGATTCATTTAGCATGCGGCAAATGGGCGAAGAGATCGCCAAAGCAAAGGCCAACCCTCGGTTTTCTCCCAGCCAAATTGCGAATCTTGAGTTTGGTTACTATAACAAAGTTGCCCTGCCTTTGGCTGCCTTGGTCTTTGGGTTAGTGGGTGCCCCCCTCGGTATTCGGAATCATCGTACGGGAGTCGCCTCGGGTTTCTGGATGTCGATTGTCATCATCTTCGGCTACATGCTTCTGGCAAATTTTCTAGCAGTCAACGCGCAAGGGAATGTCATCCCTGCAAGTGTGGCAAGCTTGTTGCCCGTCGGTATCGGTCTTGTCTGCGGTTTTGCGCTCATTTGGCGTCGAGATACAACGTGAGGTATTGCACGTGAACCGTGAGAGTCTCCTTGCCATCGATCCAACGAGCTTCGGCTTCCTCGTCGTCGTCGCGGTGATGGGTGGGGGCATTGCGATTCTTGCCGACAATCTTGGGCGCAGGATAGGAAAGCGGCGCCATACGCTGGGGCGGTTGCGGCCCCGGCATACGGCGACTCTCTTTACGTTTACTGCTGGCTTTTTGATTCCGATTCTTGTTGTTCTTGCGGTCATGGGTGTCAGCGAAAGTGTGCGCCGGTGGATCATTGAAGGCAACCAGGTTAATGAGTCGCTTCGCAAAGAGCGCAACGAACTGAATCAACAGATCGCGGCGAAAGCGACTGAGCTTGAACGAGCGAGTGAGCAATATCGCATCGCCCAGGAGTCGCTCGTAAGCGCACGATCCGAAGTGGCACGTTTGTCGAACAGTGAAGAGGCGCTGAAGGCATCGGTTCAGAATCTGCAAGCAGATGCGAAGAAGCTCCAAGGAAATCTGGCGTCGCTTCAGCGACAACTAAAAGAAAACGAATCTTCCCTCGATGAAACACAAGACCGGTTGAAGAAGCTCAATAGTGAGTATGCGCGTGTTTATGAGGACTATACTGATATTCAGAATCGTAATATCGAATTGACGAGTTCTAACGCACAGCTTGAAAAGGATCTTGCTGCTTCCGGAGAGCGTTTGCGAGTACTTGACGCCGAAATGACATCGCTTACCGAGGAGACCAAGCGATTAGAGGCTCAACGTTCGCAACTTGAGTCCATCAATACACAGCTCACCTCCCAGTTAAGGATTGTTGATGATGCGCTGGAGGAAGCGCAGCGAAAGCTTGCCGATGAACAGCGCAATCTTGATGCCGCTCGGCGGGAGGCTGCCTTTATTCAAGCTCAGTTGTCGGCAAACATCGATGCCTCGCGGCGCAAACCCATGGTTTTTCGCATCAATGAGGAGTTGGCGAGAATCAGCGTCGATCCGTCTCAATCGGCACCCGAAGCAAGAAACATTGTGACGAGCCTCTTGCGAACGGCGCGCGTGACAGCCGAAGGGAGGGGCGCATTACCCTCGGATGTCGAGGCGTTGCCATCGGCAGGACTGTGGCCGGTTGCGTTGCCCGATGGCCGTATCGTGACGGCCTTGGATCAGGAGGCAGAAATCGCAAGGGCAGTCACTGCCGTCGGCGAGCCACTGGTGATCATTGCCGCTGCTCGCTGGAACGTCTTTCAGGGCGAGCCTGTGCCCCTCGAGGTGAACATTTATCGGAACCGACTGGTGTTCCGCGCGGGGCAGATTATCTCGGAAACCCGGATCGACGGTCGACAAAGCGAAGATGAGATTGTAAGGTCAATTGACCGTTTCCTTTCAGGCGCAGTAAAAAACCGCGCGATCGAAGGAGGGATGATCCCATTCTTCGGAAACGATGCGGAAGTAGGCAGTGTGACCTCAGAAGAGATTCTTGCCCTGGTGCGCACGATTAAAGAGGCGAATCGCGAGTTGCGATTGGTGGCCTACACCGATGTTGATGTTCGTGCGGCGGACCGGCTGCGACTTAAGTTCAGGATGAATTGATGTCACATAAGTATGACGCTCGGACGGTCCTGGCCATTGACCCAGGCAAGGAGAAGTGCGGGATCGCACTGGTAAGTCGGGATGTAAGTGGGAAGAACAAGTGCTTGTGGCGCAAAATTGTCAAACCCCTGGACATCTTGGAAGCTATTGAAGAAGCCTCGTCTTTTGGAGAGTTTTCGACGATTGTGGTGGGCAACGGGACCACATCTCGAGACCTGATCGCACGCTTGCGCGATGAAGTAGTCGGCCGGTCGATTCTTCTCATTGACGAAAAGGACACAAGCGTTCAGGCCCGCGAACGTTACTGGATTGAAAATAAGAGGAAGGGGTTACAGCGGTTTGTGCCGAGTACCCTCCTTACGCCGCCGACCCCGATCGACGACTACGTCGCGATTATTCTTGCGGAACGCGTCCTCAATGTTTAGAGCGAGCCAGTTCAAAGGACTCGCCGTAAGATGGGATGCTCACGTTCCAACCGAGTTCTGACTGAATGCGCGCTTGGAGTGCCAGCTGGGGCTGATACTCGCCATGCACTAGGAACGTCTGGCTTGGTGGAGCCGCAAAGTGTGAGAGCCAGCTTATGATCTCCGACTGATCTGCATGCGCGGACAGTGAACCCATGGAGATAATGCTGGCCCTTACTTCGACCGGCGCGCCTAGAATGTTGACCGGAGATTCACCCGAAACGATCCGTCGACCCAGGGTGCCTTCCGCTTGATAGCCAGCAAAGAGTACGGTCGTATCTGGACGTGAAATGCGGTTGCGAAGGTGGTGAACGATGCGTCCTCCCGAGGCCATTCCGCTCCCTGCAATCACAATGAACGGACCTTGCCGCGAGTTAAGCTCTTTGGAGCCTTCTCGATCCCTGACAAACGTGAGACCTTCCGGCTTGATGGGTGATCGCTCCTGGTCAAAGAAGACTTTTGTTTCGTCGTCGATGTCCTCGAAACTGGAGTGATAGAGGAGGGTTGTCGCCGTAGCCATCGGACTGTCGATGAAGATCGGAATGCGTTTGATTCGCTTTGCAGACTGCAAACGGGTGATGTAGTACAGCAGTTCTTGCGTTCGTCCGATGGCAAAACTGGGAATGAGAAGAACCTTACCATTCTCGCTGATGTCGTGGATGACTTTCTCCAGGAAGGACTCCGGGTCCTCCGTCGGGTGCAGTCGATCGCCATACGTGCTTTCGACAACGAGATAGTCTGCTGCGGTGACAATGGTGGGATCAACAATGAGCGGCGTGTTGAACCGACCTAAGTCCCCAGACATGAGGAGTGTCTCACCGTTAGGAAGGGTGATGTCGGCGAAAGCCGAGCCCAAGATGTGTCCAGCGGGAAGGAATCGAAACTCGGCGTGATTTCCAAGAGAGATGACAGCATTGTACGCATGGGCCTCGATGCGAGAAAGCGCATAGTAGGCATCGCTCTCGTTATAGAGGGGCAGGCCATGGCCCGCATGCGTCAATCGATGTTTGGCATGGTACCGTGCCTCTTCTTCTTGAAGACGAGCGCTATCGGGCAGGCTAATTTGGGCAATGGCCTTGGTCGCTTTGGTGCAATAGACGGGACCACGAAATCCATCGCGAATGAGCCGCGGCAAGTACCCGATATGGTCCGTGTGGGCATGAGTGAGAATGACGACGTCAATGCTGTTAGGCGGAACCGGGAACTCATGCCAATTCCGCTCACGCAATTCTCGGGGACCTTGGAAAAGACCACAGTCAACTAGAATTCGTCGATTCCCAATAGTTACCAAATGTCGGGAGCCTGTAACTGTCCGTGTGGCACCGTAAAAAGTCAGGGTTGTTTTCATCAAGAATCCTGATAGTTCCACTCATGAAGTAAACGAGGATTCATTCTCCACCCTTCCTTTACTTTTACAAACAACCCGAGGTGAGTGGGCTTGCCAAGAAGCTCTTGTATCTCCTGTCGTGCGTCTTTGCCGATATCGCGGAGAAACGCGCCGCCTTTTCCGATAACGATTGCCTTTTGACTTTCACGCTCAACGATGATGGACGCAGTAATTCGGACTTCCGACTCGCTTTCGTCCCATGAATCGACCACGACAGCGGTGGCATGGGGAATCTCCTGGCGAGATCGCTGCAAGATCTTCTCTCTGACAAGTTCGGCAGACAGAAAGCGAGCCGATTGGTCCGTGAATTCGTCCTCTGGAAAGATCGCGGGCCTTATCGGCAAGCGCTCCACGATCATATCTTCTAGGGTCGTGAGATTGTGATTCTTTGTGGCCGTGGTGAGCATGTACGATGCGGTTTCAATAAGTCTTGTGTACGCGTCAATGTGAGCCAATACGAACTCAGGTGGCAACTTGTCCATCTTGTTGAGCACGACGATGGACTGCTTTTCCCTGAACTCTGCGTCGAGTCGTGAGCGCAACGTTGCCGCGATATGTCGGTCGTCGTCTGAGGGTGGCATGGAGCCGTCAACGACGAAAAGCAGGACATCAACTTCCGATATCGCCCCGCGAGCGCTCTCAACCATGGTGCGGCCTAATCGGGTGTGTGGCTCATGGATGCCGGGAGTGTCCACGTAAATGATCTGTGCGTCATCGCGGGTGTGGATGCCGAGAAGGCGTCGTCGCGTCGTTTGCGGCTTGTTGCTGACAATGGCGACTTTCTGGCCGACCAGAGCGTTCACCAGGGTGCTTTTTCCAACGTTTGGCTTACCGATGAGCGCGGCAAAGCCAGTGCGATAGTCCATTAGTCTTCTCGCTTTCGGAAAACGAAGCTAATTTCCGAAGTCGCAGGGACGGCCGAAGATCGTCGCTCTTTTGGCGTGGATCGCGAACGCGATTTTCGCCTGCCTCGGCTTGATCCCGAAGTCTCATCGCTGCGCGGTGGCTCAGGTTCCAGATCCGACATATCCAAACCAGCATGGAAGAGCAAAAAGTCTTCGTTGGCGTCTGTCTCGCCGGTTTCAATCCACTCGTCCAACCGCATAATCGGAATCTCGAAGTTGATCTTGTCCAATTCGATGGTGTTCTCTGTGCGTCTGGGTACTTGATCCATTTTCAGGAGATCGTCGAGCGGTAAGGTGAGGATCGCTTCAATCTCCTCGCGAACACCCACCAGGAATACATGAGTCGACCCCTCGGCTGCGTGGAACCTGAGAGTACTGGTTTCCGTGCTTTCCCATCGCGTCTCTGTAACATTGTAGGCAGAGTACTTGTTGGGCAACGTTATCGCGCGCAATCCCGCTTCTCGACAATGGACGGTTACGAAGGGAGCTCGGACATGAACAATATCTTCCTGGTAGCTCCAGATATGCGCTCCGGCCATGCTGCCCAGTGCACGAATCAACGCCGGACTCACGTAGGGTTCGCCGAGGAAGACGCTCGTCCACGTCCCGGAAGCAGATTCCGAAACGACTTTGCGAACGACAAAACTCGGAAGGCCCGACTGTGTGTATTCACCAAGCACATGGCCGTCTTCCGGAATCGCAAAGTATGACGGTTCCAGGTTCGAGGCTTCCAAAATGCCAGTTGCTGGCATGGCTTCGGATAGGGGGTGGCGGCGATGAAACAGTGTCGTGCCGGAGTTGCTGTGGAATGGCTGCGGTTTCAAAGCAATACCCGTCACTTCGCGGACACGCTCCAGCGACTCTCTTCCTCCGTCGAACAACCCTGTCGCATATAACCAGAACAGAACTTTGCCCTCGTTCTGCAATCGTGACTTGATCATGAGACGCAGATCGGCGCGAATGTCCCATGCATTGAGGAACAAATAAACCTTGCTTTCGGGGAAGCGTTCACGATGGATGAGGTCGCTTAACAGATAAAAGCCTGTACTAAGCCCTGACTTTATCGCGGATTCTCGCGCGTTCGCGATCAGCAGCTGGAAGGCCTCATCATCGGCCAAGTAGCCCAGAGAGCGCTCATCGACAAACATCGCGACGTCCGGGTCTTCGAGGGGCATGGCCGTGGCCCTTGCGATCAAATCAAGAAGGTTCTTGCCCCGCTCCCAGACAGAACGCGTCTTGAGCCAGCCGTTGCCCCAAAGGTCCATCCAAGCAATCCCGGCGCCATGGGCCAGGGCGGCGCCAGCGCCTCGCCAATGGACGCTTTCCAAGGCTTGCGGCGTGCGGATCACCGGGTTGAAATCGTCAGGCTCGCGACCTTCGCCAATCGAAGTTTTGAAGTCCTCTTCGCTAATAAAGAGCTTTCCATTCAGGGCGATGCTGTCAATGGGTACTGGAAAAGACGCCGCCCCGCCAGGCTCCCGGTCGCGATAGCTTGGCGGCCCAGCAATGATATCAATCTCAGGAGTTCGCATTAGCTTGCCCAAGCTGAGATGCCCGCTCCAAGGATGGGCGAACTCAAAGGTATAGCCATAGCTCGCGCCGACGAGCAGCTCACCACCGGACTCCTCTTTTACCGCGTAAGCGAGCTGTCCAATCCGTTCGACTGTTGCATCGCTAAGGAACAAGTGGTAGTCGACCCATTTACGCTCTTTTCGGGATGAGCGCACGAGTTTTCGAGCCCCATTTGGAGAAGGCTTGAACTCCGGCGGCGCAATGGAATCAAATGTTGCTTTCCCATCGAACCAGCTGGCCTGAAGCGCCACAACATCTCCGGCATAGCGGACGCGCGCCCAATCGCGAAAATTGTGGGCAGCAGCGTCCGTAGTGTCGTACCCGCTCGACGCGGGAAGGAACCACTCGCCGCGGTCCAAATGCACCCCAATGATGCTGGCAGACTCCTCCAACTTGCGAAGTTTGGCGATCCAGGCTCGCAGGCAAACTTCCGCTTCGTTCCAATAGTCATCGTCGCAGATGCTGGGTTCCGCGAGCGCGGAGCCTGAGCGTTGCCTCGACTTCGGGTAGCGACTTGACCAGTCCGAAGGCGCAACGAATAGAATCCGAAAGAGCACTTGGGCCTCCGGATCTACCTCGAGCGATTTGCGCAGCAGGTAGGCAGCTACTGTCGCCGCGTGATCAATCGACCGGCGGTCGACTTCGAGTTCGACCAAGTGCGCATGCAGGTGGATGCCAGCGTCGGTGGCCATCCTCATTTCTTCGAGCACGTTCGCGAGGCGGCGCTCATCTGGGCTGCTGCCGAAAAAGAACAGCGGAGGATAGACCTTTTGGTTCCGCACGATCGCCGGTGAGCCGTTGCGGAAGACCACACAGGGGGCGTGATCTGGGGGAACAATCGGCAGGCGTCGCGTTGGCGCCGGTGGCGGCGTCGGAGCCGGTGCTTCTGCTTCCGCGGGCTGTGCGGGCTTGGGTTCGGACTGCTTGCGGCGATTGCGCTTCTGGGGTGGCTCTTTGACCGCTGGTACTACGGGCGGTGTCGTCGGAACCGGAGCGGGCTTGGTTCGCCGGGCGGGCCGAGGGGTGGCCGGCCGCCACTCAATGGTGGGGAACAATGTCGAATCTGGGTCCCATCCGAGCATGGTGGCCAAGTCTCCCGAGGGAGCCGCCGAGGCGCTCTTGCGTCGCTTTGGCTTTGCAGGCTCAGCTGCTGCAGCCTCCTCGGCCAGAGGTTCTTTCGGCTTGCGAGATCGGGACTTTTTCGGGGCGACGGGCTCGTCCGGTTCCTCGAAGGTTACGGGAGCCTCCGCGATCGGTGCTTCATCCAGCGGTTCAGACGGAACCACTTCGGCGGCAACGGGCTTTCGGCGTCGGCGAACCGTGGGCGTGGGCGTCGACTCATGAGCGACCTCTGTGGACGCATCCACGGTCGGTTGGACCTCGGTCTTCTTGGCGCGAGGGCGTCGCTTTGGTTTTTCTTCGGGGACGACGGGCACAAGGGCTTCTGTCGCGGCGATTTCGGGTTCTATGTTCTTTTTCCTAGGCATGAGAGGTTCAGTAATTCGGTTTCAGTCCAAGCCAAGAGTTGCTCGGGGGTGTGGATGATGACATCGGGTGAGTATGCGGCGAGTTGTTCGAAGGTCCCCGCGCCATAGGTCACGGCGACGAATGGGCAGCCTGCGGACTTTGCGCATTGGGCGTCATGAATCGAGTCGCCGATGAAGAGACACTCACGGGGCTCAAGGTCAAAGCGATTTGCGGCAAGGAGCGCGCTGTCCGGAGCCGGTTTGCCCATGCTCACGTCGTCGGCGCAAATGACCTGTTCCAGCCAGCGGGCCGCCGCGAACGTCCCCCACGTTGCCTCGATCTCCATTCCATTGCGGCTCGTCACCGCCGCCGTGCGAAGTCCATTTCGACGGCATATCTCGACGGCGCGCAGCGCAGGGTCAAGCGGCCGCTCCAAGTGACGATACGTGGAAAAACGCTGAATGGCGTAGGCGGTCACTTCCGCCGATTCGGCCGTATTAAGCTCTCGTCCACAGTAATGGCCGACCTGTTTTGCCAGGGGAATTCCGACCAGCGACTTCGCTTCATCACGACTGATGTCGGCGTTGGCGAAGTGGCGGATCGTATCCCTCAAGCCGTTGGCGACCATTTCGATGGAGTCCACCAATGTGCCGTCGACATCAAAGAAAGCGGCGCGGATATGGCTCCAGTGGTGGCTCGCCCGCATTCCGCAGTTAAGTATGACAGACTCGTGATCATGTGGACGTTAACCGCGTACCTTGAGAGGTGAAACCAATCCGGACGGGCAAACTGGTAGTGGCGGTTTCAGGCGCCAGCGGGGCAATCTATGCGCAGCGATTCCTGCGTCAGGCAGTATCCGTGTTCGAAGACGTCTACTTGATCCTCTCGCGCCAAGCCGTGCAAGTCGCGACGACGGAACTCGGCTGCGAAGCCTTTGACCGCCCGTTCATGCCGGAAAAATGGCTGGGCGTGGCCGCATCCAATCTGAAGTTACTTGACTCGAGCGATTACTTCACTCCACCCGCCAGCGGGTCGTTTCGTCATGACGGCATGGTGGTGATCCCTTGCTCGATGGGTACCTTGGGGCGAATTGCCAACGGGATCAGCGACGATCTCCTCACCCGGTCTGCCGACGTCTGTCTGAAAGAGCGCCGACCTTTGGTGGTCGTGCCGCGGGAAATGCCATATAACTTAATCATGCTAAGGAACATGACCCAGTTGGCGGAAGCCGGCGCGGTCGTGATTCCAGCAAGTCCTGCATGGTACGGTAAACCGACGTCGCTGGAAGAACTGGCGGACACCGTCGTGGCGCGTGTGCTCCAAACTTTGGGAGTAGAACAGCAAATTGTTCGTCAATGGATGATTGAGTAACGTCTCGTACAAGTGAGGGATTGAGGGTATGGCGGATCCAGGGCGCATTGTCATCGCGGGAGGAACGGGCTTAATCGGCACGGCGCTCATCGAGCACTTCCAGAAATTCGGACACGAGGTTGTCGTGTTGACCCACACGCATGGGAAGGCAAAGCGCGGGGTCCATGCCGAATACTGGGATGGCAAGAGCCAAGGCGTCTGGGCGTCGCAGTTAGAGGGCGCCGAGGCCGTGATTAACCTCAGCGGCTCGCCGATCGCGGTGCTTTGGACACCGGCAAATCGCAAGCAGATCTTGGAATCGAGGGTAAACCCTACGCGGGCAATTGGAGAGGCGATCGCCAACCTTCAATCGCCCCCGAAAGTTTGGCTGAACGCCAGCGCCATCGGGTTCTATGGAAATACCGGATCGCGGCAGGTTGATGAGGGTGCAGGCCCTGGCCCCAATTTCTTAGGGGACACCTGTCTGAAGTGGGAGCGGGCAATGGACGCATTCCCCACCCCGAACACACGCAAAGTGCGTCTTCGTTTTGGGCAAGTTCTGGCTCGGGAAGGGGGTTATTTGCCGCCCATGGTCCGACTGACCAGCCTTTTCCTTGGCGGCTCAGCGGGCAATGGACAGCAGTACGTCAGCTGGGTTCATATTCGCGACGTCTGCAAGATGACCCGTTGGGCGCTCAACGAAGAAGGCATCGAAGGTCCGTTGAACGTAACGGGGCCGCTTCCCGTGACAAACGGTACCTTCATGCGCACGTTGCGCCGAGTGGTTGGTCGACCCTATTGCCCACCGATTCCAGGGTTCATGATTTATCTTGCCTCTCAGTTCAATCACGTGGAGAGCGCGCTTGTGCTGGAGGGCCAAAATGTCACTCCGGCAAAGGCATTAAACAACGGATTTAAGTTCGAGTTTTTGAACGTCGAGCAAGCATTGCAGAATCTCGTTTAGCCGTCGCCTCCGTCTCGGCGCACCTGTCCCCACGATTCGCGCTGCGCCTTCATCTGCCTCTCAAACTCCTCACGGAACTCCGCTGGAAGAGATGCGAACGGAACAGGCTTCGTGCCTTTTGGCATGGAAAAGTAGGTAAATGTCTGGCCGTAATAGCCTTCTGGTGATACATGGATCTTAAGTGGCCCTGTGAGCATTTTGCCGAGCAGGAACCCTTGGGGCTGCTCCCGCTGACGAATATGGTCTCCAAAAATGTCTGGCCGCTCGCCTTGAAAAGCATAGGTTGCGTAGCTTTGCGCGGTCATCGGCAGCATTCCTTCGTAGTTCGACTCAGAGCCGCCAACGAACGAAAGGCGCACGCCTGGCACTGACACGATCGGCCCCTCGAGATACGTATCGGGCCGAAGACCTTCGGGCAGAAGTTCCGTAGCTTCGCGATAGCGAAGACGATAGTAACGATCTGAACCCTGATTCGCTGATTCCTCAGCGGGAGTGAACTGGTATCGGATTGAGTTGGAATTGAGGTGGCTCCAAATAACCTTCGCCAGGGTCGGAGATGCGCCCCGTACGTAAACTCGCCCGTTGCCCATCAGCTGGTTTCGCTCAGTCACGGACAGGCTGCCCCATATGCGGTAGACATCAAGGGAAGGCATCACTCCGGCAAGCGTCTCCCACGAGAGCAAGAAGACGTAGATCACGGCTAGGTTCATGTTGTCGTTATCCGATGTGGACAGGGCTACTTTGCAAAGCGTATCGAGGGATACGGAACCATTCTGATCGAGATCACTAACAATCGAACTCAGGACATTCCGGGGGGCAAAGTCCTCTTGCATAGAGACGGGATAATGCGATTCTCCGAGCAGCCAGCCATCGTCCTCTTTGAACTCGTACCCGATCATATCGCGAGTCAGATTCATGAACATCTTTGCGCTGGGCTTGGGCATGGCCGAAACGAAGAGCGATGTCATGAAGATGCTGTCTGGGAGCAGAGCAGCGACATTCGTTTTCTTCTTGGCGGCGATATCGAGGATGATCTCCGAGGCAGTAATCGACAGCGGATCGATCACTTCTGGCTTCTTGAGATGAACCATCGCCGCTTGTGGGAAAGAGTAACTGCTCATGCCACCGGCGCTCATGCTGCGCAGAGTGGCACCCAGAACCTTTGATGGCTCTGACAAGTTGAGTTCATAGTCGCCATCGCCCAAGTTTCCAGAAAAGAGAAGCTCTTCCGACATCATCGGCTCCGAAGACGTCAATGACTTCGATGCATCGAGGACAATCAAGTCTTTGCTGTTTGATGCAAGTAACGTCGCGCTTAAACGCGGCCCCATCTGATTCGAGCGCGATACCTTAACCAGAAACCGTCCGACGCCATCCTCAAAACCCCTCCGCATCGGGTCGATGTAATGCATCTGATTCGGAAGGTTCTTGTAAGCCTCTGCGATCAAGTTCTGCTCGGCCACTGCGGTGCGGGCAATCGTGGTGGCGGCTGCTGGCATCGCTCGCTGCATGCGGTTCGGGTTGATGGCAAAAACTATCGGCTCGCCAATCCTCGCATCTGCAAGTGCCTCTGGTGACAGGCTGGCTAATAGGCGATCCAGAGTTCGTCCAGCGACCCCGCTTCTTTGGTGCTCAGAGTAGGCGTCATACTGCACATTGCCGGTCTGCATTTGCTGCTGAAACGCCTCGCTCTTGCGTACATAGTCTGCTGCAGAATTTGAGTCAAAGGCATTCTGCTCTGCGATGGAAGCTTTCAGTTTGTCAAGTTCCGTCCGAATCTTCTCGATCGTTCGCTGCCGCTCCTCCTGCTGGAGCCGCGTCTGTATCGCGCTGGTACGCAACAGGACGAGCTGACCATTCTGCTCAGCCCATTCTGCACGTGAGGCCTGAGCGATCTTCGCCTTGGCGACGGAGAGCGGGACGTTGTCGAACTTGAGCAAGATCGGCAGCTCGGCAAAGCTGCCTGAACTGGACAGGTTCACTCCGTAGGCACGCCCCACTTCGGCGAGCGCGCGTTTCAATGGAACGGCCCGAATCTCAAGCGACGCGGTGGGTTCTTGGGGCGGGAAAAGCCCGAGGGCCAAGGTGAGTGAGAGCGCAAAGTGACCCATCGTCATATTTCCAGTATCGGATTCTAAGGATACTGTAACACGCGCGATGAAGATTCAAACGCGCAAGGTCTTGGGGCGGGAAATCTACGTTAACTCACGCTTGTTGAGAACGACGCCATGGTCGTCCAACTCGTATACCAGCGGCACACCGGTGGCAAGATTAAGCTCAAGCACGGCTTCGCGGCTGAGTTTGTCCAGGTCCATCACGATGGATCGATTCGAGTTACCGTGTGCCACCACCAGCACATTCTTCCCTTGACGAATGTCGCCCAAGATGCAACGCTCAAAAAAGGGGAGCGTACGCTCGGCCGTGTTCAGAAGCGCTTCACCATTGGGGGGAGGCACGTCGTAACTGCGCCGCCAAATCTTAACTTGATCTTCACCATATTTCGCGGCCGTGTCGGCTTTGTTGAGCCCTTGAAGGTCGCCGTAATGCCGTTCATTGAGGGCTTGGTCGCGAATGACCGGGATCGACACGCCCCATTCAGCGAGCATGATCTGCAACGAAGCCTGCGCCCGGGTTAGTGCGCTGGTGTACGCGATGTCGAAGGAGAGCCCCGCGTCCCGCAGCAGGCGAGCCGCCCTGCGTGCCTCTTCTTCACCCTGCGGCGTGAGCGGGACGTCAACCCAGCCTGTGAACCGATTCTCAAGATTCCAAAGCGATTGGCCGTGACGAACAAGCGCAAGAGTCGGCATGACGGGCTGTGACTATACCGTCTCCACGGGGTTTTCGCGATAGTAGAGAATCAAATCTGTCTCGGGGTACCCAGTCCATTGGTGCGCCTGCGCCAGACCCCGAAGCTGCCCGCGATGATACGTCCCGTGATTGATCACGTGCCTCCCTATTTGCTCAACGGTGTTGTAGTAGGTGTTGCCGGCCATGTTGGTGTAAACGACATAGGCGCCGGGGTCGGCCGGAACGAGCGCTTCAGCCCAAGCGGCGGCGATGGCCCGAAGGTCGGATGCCAAGTCGCCACTCTGCGGTGGGAGCTGTTCATCGCCAAAGACACGATCGAACCAGATCCGTTCGGCCTGAACGATATGTTCAAGAATAGTAGTGCCTTCCTGCTCAAAAGGCGATGATGGCATTGCCTCGATCCACCGCGCGTTGGCCCAAGCATCATAGGCAAACCCTTCGATCAGCGGTCTTAACTCAGGCATGGCTCTACTTCCAGTCAAATCGTACCGGTTCGCCGAGCGATCCACGGCCGGCCGCGCCATCGCGAAAGGCAAATTGCCCCCTGATCAGCGTGTGGATGGGGCGGCCGACCAATCTTGCTCCTTCGTAGGGGCTCCAGCCGCACTTGGACTGCACCATCGATCGCTCGAAAGTCCATTCGGCATCAAGGTCCACGACCGCCACGTCGGCGTCGTACCCAACTTCCATCTTGCCCTTGCTCGTTATTCCGTACAGCTCTGCT
The DNA here is from genome assembly GCA_046292875.1 of Fimbriimonadaceae bacterium. Taxonomy (GTDB): domain Bacteria; phylum Armatimonadota; class Fimbriimonadia; order Fimbriimonadales; family Fimbriimonadaceae; genus JBKBQD01. Next base: position 590,446 of record JBKBQD010000001.1, on the reverse strand, counting down.
GGCCGCGCCGAAGTCATGCGCACTAACGTCGGCAAATCAATTAAAGATTCGCGCACAAACTGCAACAAAACAGGCAACATCGTTTGGACGCCCGGCATGCCGCTCGGCGATTGGGGATAAGGTTGCGCCTTTTCTTCTAGCGTGTGCGGGGCATGGTCGCTGCCGAAGACGTCGAACAGCCCTCGGCGAACGGCTTCGCGCAGCGCCAACTGATGGCGGGCATCTCGAATGGGCGGATTCATTTGGGCCAGAGTCCCCAACCGCTCGTAGCATTCAGGCGCGGAAAAGTAGAGATGCTGAGGAGTGACCTCCCAAGTGGCATCGACTCCAGAGTCACCTCGGGATTCCTCGATGAGTGCCAGCTCTTCCTCCGTGGAAATGTGCAGCACGTGAACCGGTCTGCCGGTCTCGCGTGCCAGGCGAAGCAAACGCCGCGTGGCGCGAAGTGCCGTCTCAGGGTCCCGAAGTCGAGGATGATCCATGACTTTGGGGGATTCAATCGACCCTTTAAGGGCTTCCAGTCGCATGTGGTCCTCCGAGTGAACCGGAGTGCGCCGTTCACCCGCCATCAGGACTTGGCGCAATGTCTCGTCATCGGGGACCAGGAGCGTGCCCGTCGAACTGCCCATGAAGATTTTCACTCCCGGGCTTCCGGGTGCCTTTTCCAGTTCGGCGAGTTGCCCCACATTGTCGGGAGATGCTCCCACAAAGAACCCATAGTCACACCAGGCTCGCCCTTTGGCGCGCAGCAGTTTGTCGCTCAACGCCATGGCCGTCGTGGTTGGGGGGGCCGTGTTGGGCATTTCAAAGATGGAGGTCACACCGCCGAATACGGCAGCACGCGTCCCGGACTCAATGTCCTCTTTGTGCTCCATTCCAGGCTCGCGGAAGTGCACCTGAGTGTCGATGAGACCCGGCAGCAACGTCAAGCCGGAGACGTCCACAGACTCTGCGGCCAACGCCGTGCGCAGATCGCCGAATGCGGCGAACCTCCCCTCACGGATGCCAACGTCAGCACGATGAATGCCGTCTGGGCGGACAACGTTTCCACCGAACAAAACCAGATCGAAGGCGTCGTTCACAGCGGGCGCACGTTGGGGCCAAAGTTCGCGTTGTAGTATTCGACGACCATACTGCCAGGTGGCACGACTTCGTCAATCGCCCTGTAAACGTCGTCGCCGAGCTTCATTTCACAGGCCGCGACGCTCTCCGTCAGCTGTGCTTCGCTGCGCGCGCCGATGATCGGGCTGGTGATGCCAGGCTGGCCGGCGACCCATGCCAGGCTCAGCGTCGTAAGGCTTATGCCTGCTTCGTCGGCGATGTGTTTGAGCTTTCGCACGACGTCCAGCGATTTTTCGTTGACCCGGCCCATGGGGTCGCTGGACGCATATCGCCCGGATTCGGGCTTTTGGTCGAGGTACTTGCCCGAAAGCTGGCCCCCAGCCAAGGGTGACCAGGGAATGCATCCATAGTCGTAGGTGCGGAGAAAGGGAAGCAGCTCACGTTCGATTCGCCGGTCCAGAAGGTTGTACGGGGGTTGCTCGCAAACGAAACTCGCTGATCGGAGCTCCTTGGCGACATAGTGCGCCTCACACACTTGCCACGCGGCAAAGGTGGAGCATCCCAGGTAGCGCACCTTTCCCGATCGCACCAGATCATCGAGGGCGCGCAGCGTTTCGTCGATCGGGACGGACGGCTGTGGACGGTGGATTTGATAGAGGTCGATCCAATCGGTCTTTAGGCGGCGAAGCGATGCCTCACAGGCTTCGATGATGTGGCGGCGAGAGTTGCCCCAAGCGTTGGGGTCATGGTCGTCCATCTTCCCGTGACATTTGGTGGCGAGGACAACTTGATCTCGCTTGCCTTGGAGGGCCTTGCCAAGGATAGTCTCGCTCGCGCCGCGACCATAAACATCAGCGCAGTCAAAGAAGTTGACCCCCAGGTCCAGTGCTTTGTCGTTGATCCGAATGGCATCAGCTTCGTGGGAACCCCAATCATCGGGGTGCCAGCCGTAGGTCATGGTGCCGAGGCAAGCCACCGAGACTTGCATGCCGGTGCGGCCGAGCGAACGGTACTCCATGGGCTCGGTTTACCCGCTTTATCCGGCGCGATGGGTCAAGAAAGGGCTATCTCGGAAGAATGCCGACTTCGATTCCCGACCCCATTTCGCCGCCGTGATGGACCTGAATCGTGGACTTTACGAAGGCCTCAGGGCCGCAGGCATAGATGTCAGTAAACGTTTGCGGGTTGCGGTCGGCAAGCGGAAACCATGACGACTGCACTTGCACCATGATGCGGTGTCCCTTCTTAAAGGTGTAGAGCACGTCGGGCAGAGTGAATCTCACCTTCTCGATTTGACCCGGTCTCAATGGGGTTGGATTGGAAAAACTATCACGGAACTTGGTCCGCATGATCTCGGCTCGCACCAAGATTTCCGCACCGCTGAGGTCCACGCCATTAACGCCGGTAGCACCAGATGGCATAACATCGATAATCTTGACGACAAAGTCGGCATCCGTTGAATTCGAACGGATGAACAGGTTCGCATGAATGGGACCTGCCCACGTTACGTCTTCACTCAAATCACCTGTTTGGTATGTCAGTACATCCGGCCTTGCTGAGGCAAATCTTTGGTCAGCGATCATATAGGTCCGTGAACGACCACGCAGCGTACCCCCTTCATAGGGAACCGGATTCATGGGGTCGCTCTCATAGGCATCATGTCCAACCGAGTTCGGGCGAGCGGTCGAAAGGGACTTACCAGAGGCAAAGTAATACGTGGCGGGTCGCGCGGCGCGCGGTGGCCAGGCGTCGAAGGTGCGGAAGACGTTGTTACCCCCTTCAAACATGATGGCTTCAGGCAGGTCTGGCCTGCCGTTGCCTCTCAAGAATGCGTCAAAGAAGGGCCACTCGATTTCCTCTCGGTAGTAAACCGACGTTTCCGAGCCGAAGAGTACGTCACCAAGTCGGTCACCGCTGCCACCGGCCCAACCGCCGTGTGGCCACGGCCCCATGCAGATCGCATTGAAAATGCCGGGATTGCGCTTTTCGGTTTGTTCATAAATAGCCAAGGGTCCAAAAAGGTCCTCCGCGTCGTACCAACCACCTACAGTCAGTACCCCGGCTGTAATGTTGTTCATGTTGTTCTGAACACTTCGGGCTTGCCAGAACTCATTAAAGTGCCCGTTGCGCATCATGTCATTCCACCACTGGCTCTTATGGTTGAAGTAGCGGTCACTGTTTGTTTCACGGAGCGGTCCCAGATTCAGATAGAACTGATAAGCGTCGCCTTCGATGTCAAAGTTGAAGATAGGCTGATATCTTGGTGGATTTCCCACGCGAGTGCCGTCAAACCGCGACAGGAACGAAAAGGCATCCTGTAGGAAGAAAACTCCCTTGTGATGAAAGTCATCCCCCAAAAACCAATCGGTCGTGGGCGCTTGGGGCGAAGAAGCCTTGAGAGCGGGGTGATTGTCGATGGTGCCTAATGCTGCATAGCCGCCGGGATAACTGATGCCCCAAATGCCCACTCGTTGATTGTTGTCCGGCACATTGTTGATCAAGAACTCGATGGTGTCGTAGGTGTCCGTGCTCTCATCAATGTCATGCGGCATCCACTTCATGAGGAGTTGCGGACGCATATGGACGAACTCGCCTTCGCTCATATAGCGGCCACGGACATCTTGGTAGGCATAGATGTAGCCCGCTTCGCGGAACTTTGGCGAGCCGCCGAAATTCTGGCGCATGGCATCGGGGCCATAGGGACCCGCTGAATAGGGCGTGCGCTGCAAAAGGATGGGATGTCGCCCCGGCTTGTCCGTGGGAACATACACAGACGTGTAGAGCCGCACGCCATCGCGCATGGGGATCATGTATTCGATCTTGCGGTAGGTCGCCGGTTGGGCGGATGCAAGGACCGCCAGGCACAAGCAAACGACGGCAACCAGACTGCGACGCAGGATGATCGACATAGCGCATCATTCGCTTTCCTCGCTTCAAGTCCTGCAGCTGCGTTGTATGCTTCTTGCCGACATGCCGGAAATCAATGACCTTTGGGACTTTGACCAGCCTGAGGAATCAGAGCGGCGGTTCCGAGAGGCTGCTGCGTCTACCGATGACCTCGGCTGGCGTAACGAGGTGCTCACCCAAGTCGCCCGGGCACTGGGGCTACAGCGCCGCTTTGACGAAGGACATGCGATTCTGGATCGCGTCGAGTCCGAAGGTTCACTCACAGATCGGGCCGTCACTCGGTTGCACCTGGAGCGTGGCCGCCTCCTGAGGTCTTCAGGGCATCAAGACGCGTCGGCCCCGCTGTTTCGCGAAGCGTTTGATAGAGCCACCGCATCGCAAGACGACGATTTGGCCGTAGATGCCGCTCACATGCTGGGCATCGTCTCTGACCCTGATGGGCAGATTGAATGGAACCGACGCGCTATCGAGATTGCCGCGCAATCCAGCGATCCGCGGGCACAGCAATGGGCGCCATCACTCCTCAACAACCTGGGGTGGACCTACCACGACATGGGCTCATTCGATGAGGCTTATGAACTCTTCACGACGGCGCTTGCTCTGCGCGAAGCTCGGGGTGAACCGAACGCCATTCGCATCGCCAAATATGCCGTGGCCCGCACGCTTCGGTCGATGCAGCGGTACCAGGAGGCGCTCGACCTGCTGAGCGAAGCTCGCGAGCAATCGCCTGTGGAAGACGGTTACCTCTCGGAAGAGTTTGCAGAGAACTTGATCGCACTTGGCCGAAATGACTTGGCAAAAACACACATCGACGATGCCATTCGCCTTCTTAGCGCCGATCCCTGGGTGACTTCCGATCGATTGGCACGACTCAAGGCGTTAGGTCAACTCGGCGGTTTCTGATGCCATAACTTCGGTCACCGCACCGGGCAGCGCCCTGCGAATCGCGTCGAGCAGCTCAGCATTGGGTTCCACCAGCTGATCCAGCAAGAGCGGCAGGTGGCTGTCCTGCGGCAGGATTTGGATCGTCACTTCATGGTCTCCGGGGTGCCTTGAAAGCACTTCACAGAGCCGCGACAGCTGAGATCGCGTAGCTTTTGACAGTTCAATGCGCAACTGGGGGGCGTTGCTCGGTTGGTCGTCATGGAGGTCATGCGCGACAATCGGCCGTATCTCTTCCATGCGCACCTCGATCACTTGTTCGCCGCCTGCGCCTGGTCGGTCGCGGTGACTGACCACGCCGCTCATCTGCACCACTGCATCTTTGGCGATGAAGTCCTGAAACTTGGCATAGGTAGCAGGGAAGGCCGTAATCGTAGCCTGGCCCGTAAGGTCTTCAAGTACGATCGTCGCCATCTTCTCGCCTTTTGAGCGCGTGACTATGGTTCGAAGCGACGCAATCACGCCGGCCAACTTCACGGGTGTTTTATCAGGCTGCTCCGCGATCGATGCGCAGGTATGTGTGGCACTCTTAGCAATCGCACGTTCTCGCCCGCGCAATGGGTGGTCCGAAACATAGATCCCCATGACCTCCTTCTCCATGGCCAGGACCTCGGTTCGTGTCGGTGGCGACTCAGAAGGTAGGGCCAATTGAACATCGGGACTGGATTCCTGGATCTCTCCAAACAACGAATCCTGTCCGGCCTCTTGATTTCGAAGGTACTGGTCAGCATATGCAAGCGCGGCATCCACATATTTGAGGAGCGTATTGCGATTGCGTTCGATGCCATCGAGCGCTCCACTTTTAATGAGCGCCTCCAAACTGGTCTTGTTGAGCCCGGACTTGCGAATGCGTGCCGCAAACTCATAGAGATGGGTATAGGGGCCATCCGAGCGACTTGCGATGATGGCTTTTGCCAAGCCGTCTCCAACCCCTTTGATCGCTCCAAGACCAAAGAGAATCGTGCCATCGACAACGAAGAAGTCCAATTCTGATCGATTCACATCTGGGGGCAGGATCTTGATTTTCTGGCGCCGGCATTCTTCGATGAAGTTGATTACCTTATCTTCGCGTGAACGATAGGCAGCCAAAATTGCGCACATATACTCAACTGGATAGTTGGCCTTGAGGTATGCGGTTTGGTAACAAACAAAAGCATAGGCAACCGCATGGGCTTTGTTGAAGGCGTAGTCGGCAAATGGCTCCAGGGTCTTCCATATTCGGTTAGCGACTTCTTCCGTAATACCTTTCGCTTTTGTTCCGGCCATAAAGTCGCTCCTCAAGCTATGGAGCTCGGAAGCAATTTTCTTGCCCATGGCTCGTCGAAGCCCGTCAGCCTTGCCTAATGAAAAACCAGCGAGCGCCTGCACCAATTTGAGCACTTGATCTTGGTAAACGATCACCCCGTAAGTCTCTTTGAGAATGGGAATCATGCGCTCGTCAAGGTACTCAGGCTTCTTCCGGCCGAATTTGTAATCAATGAATTCCGGAATATGCTTCATCGGCCCTGGTCGATAAAGCGCGACCATGGCGGCAAGCTCGCGTACCGATCGGGGCTTGAGATCTGTAATGTATCGGCGCATTCCTGCTGATTCCAGCTGAAAAACACCCGTAGTCTCGCCCCGACCCAGCATGTCGTAAGTAGTTTCGTCGTCGAGCGGAATCTGTTGAAGGTCTATTGAAACACCCCTCGTACGATGGATCAATTCGACGGCTCTTGCGAGAACACTTAAGTTGGAGAGGCCGAGAAAATCCATCTTCAGAAGGCCGATCTTTTCAAGGATTTTCATTTCGTAGGCAGTGACGGCCTGACCATCTGCCCCACGGTAGAGCGGCACGTAGTCCACCAAGGGGTCACGGCTGATGACGATGCCCGCAGCATGCACACCGCTGTGCCGAGCCAATCCTTCCACCGACTTCGCTGTTTCGACGAGTTTGGCGATCCTTGGACTTGAGGCAACTTTTTCGCGAAACTCTGCCGACTCTTTGAGAGCCTTCTCAATGGTAATGTTGGGTGTACTAGGGATGGTCTTGCACACTTGATCTGTTTCTGAAGGGGAGTAGCCCATGACACGGCCGCAGTCCTTAATGGCAGCCTTTGCGCCCAAGGTCCCAAAGGTAACGATTTGGGCGACATGATCTTTTCCGAATCGATCCGTTACCCAACGAATCAGCTCGTCGCGGCGAGAGTCCTCAAAATCCATGTCGATATCGGGCATCGACTTGCGCTCGATATTGAGGAAGCGCTCGAATGTCAGGTCGTACTCAATCGGATCGACATTCGTAATGCCGAGACAGTAGGCGACGAGCGATCCCGCGGCAGAGCCGCGAACGCCAAACGTGATGCCTTGTTCCCGCGAAAACTGCGCGAACTCTCGAACGAGCAGGAAGTATTCGGAAAATTCGGTCTTGGTGATGACGTCAAGCTCATACTCAAGGCGTTCGCGGGCCTCCTCAGAGATTTTTGTGATGCGTTCCGAAAGGCCCTTTTCCGCGAGGCGCCGCAAGTAGGAGGCGGCATCCGTTCCTTCCGGCATGATCGGTTCGGGCATGGGCGCACGAGTGTCCCCGAGTGTGAGGTTGCATCGCTCCGCGATTTCCATGGAGTTCTCAAGCGCCTCAGGCAAGTCACCAAAGAGTTCGCGCATTTCGTCTTCGGTCTTAAGATAGAACTCTTCCGTTTCAAAGCGAAGGCGTTTTGTGCGGTCCTCTACGTTGGCGCCGGTTTGAATGCACAGCAAAACGTCATGCGCCTCGTGATGTTCTTTACAAAGATAGTGCGCATCGTTGGTCGCCAAGAGTGGCAGCTTCAGCTCTTTGGCAATCCGCAAGAGGTCGTTTCGGATGGCCGCTTGTGGCTCCAACCGATGATCCTGAAGCTCAATATAGAAGTTGCCCTCGCCAAATATTTCGCGATACATTCCGGCGCGATACTGGGCTCCGTCGTAGTCACCTTCCATGAGCATCTGGCAGATCTCGCTGCCCAGGCATGCGCTTGTTCCGATGAGTCCCCCAGAGTACTTTCGCAACAAGTCATGGTCGATTCGCGGCTTGTAGTAAAAACCCTCGAGAGCGGCGATCGACGTCAGCTTGCAGAGATTGCGATAGCCTTCTTCGTTCCGGGCCAAGAGGACCAAGTGGTAGCTGTTCTTCTTCTCGCTCCCCGACTTGTCGTGGAGACCCTGGGGGGCCACGTAGGCTTCAACACCTACGATCGGTTTCACACCCTGCTTCTTGCATTCAAAGTAGAACTCCATGGCGCCGAACATGACCCCGTGGTCGGTGATGGCAAGGGCGGGCATTTCCAGCTCCTTCGCGCGTTTCACCAGGTCAGGGATGCGGTTGGCGCCATCGAGAAGGCTGTACTCAGTGTGGTTGTGAAGATGGACAAAAGGCATCGGTGGGGAAGTCCGTTCCCATTGTGACGGACGGCGGTAGAGTTTCGTAGCACGCTTTGTGGAGCGGGGCAATCCGTGCCAAACTGCTCTGAACGGGCCAGGGAGAACCACAGTGTACGTCGTTGATCCAGTCGAACGAGATGCCCGGGTGGTGGTTTCGCGTACTGGCGATGACGACGTTCGCTACCGCGATGTCTGGGTGGTTGTCGACGGCGAGCGCTCGCGCGACCTTTGTTTTGGCCACCACATGGTGCTCAAACTCGCGCCGGGCAAACATACGATCCACGCGTCAAACGGCCTGTGGAGGACGCGCCCGATGGAGTTCGAGGTTGCGGCCGGCGAAACGAAAACGTTCATTGTTGGCAACACCATGGGCGCCCTCTTGGGGACGCTCCTGATGATCGGCGTCGTGCCTCCGCGTGTGTTCCTGCGCTTAGCCTAAGTAGGCTCGCGATGGTGCGGGTGGGTCGCCCCGAAGCTTCTTGGCGGCTTCGATGAAATTCTGCGCTCGCGGATTGTCCTCGTTCCACTTTGGCGCGTTTGGACGGTCAGCCAGGTGGGCCACACCCATCAGGATGGCTCGCGTCACAAGCGCCATATTGTCGTAGTCGAGCTTGTCCGCATGGTCGCCCGGTGCGTGATAGTCCGGAAAAGAATAGGCCACGGAAACCGTATGGGCAGGGATCCCCGCGCGGGCAAGGGCCGCATTGTCGCTGGCCCCAAAGTACGCATCGCTGTTGCGAGGATGTTTCAGGACACGAATGCCGGCCGTCTCCCCCCCTGCGACCAGGGAATCGGTCAAGTCCGAGAGGTCGAACCCCGTAACCTCAAACTGCTTCACCTTGGGCATCTCGCTGTCGTCGGTTCGTCCAATCTGTTCAAGGTTCACCATGCCAATGATGTTTTCCAGCGGGACCACCGGGTTCCTGACAAAGTAGTTGGCGCCCTGCAGCCCACGCTCTTCGCCGAACCATGCGATGAACATGATGCTTCGCTTCGGCCTGACGGTGAGTGCGCCCAACGCTCGGGCAATCGCCATCACGCCCGCAACGCCGCTGGCGTTATCGTTGGCGCCGTTATAAATGCGGTCTCCGAAACCGGGCCTCACTCCGAGATGATCATAGTGGGCGGTTAACAGCACATAGGTCTGCGAAAGCGCCTCGTCGCTTCCCGGCAATACCCCGATGACATTTCGAACCGGCACGTCGCGAACCGCTGACTCGGGCATCGACCATGAGATTTCGCCACCTTCAGCGCGCGCGATCGCCTCGGCGACCTGACGATTCAGCAAGGTCAGCACGGGAATGGCCCGCGAGCCGGTGTTGGGTGCCGTGGGACCTCCTCCGTCGCGTCCGTCGTAGTTGCCGACTTGGTTCGCGGGATCCAGAAAGAGCACCCCAGATACGCCGGCTTCCAGGGCTACGGTGCCGGCTCGTCCCATTGCCTGAACAAGGACCCGCCCCTCGGTAAGGTCAGGTTCCGGCGGGGCAACGACCAGCACATGATCTTTGGCGGGGCCAAGCGACTCGGCTGTGGCGCGTGCCAGTTCGGAGAACGCTATGTGACGAATGGGTTTTGAATCCAACGTTCCAGAGGCGCCCGAAAAGTGAGCAGAGACGCCGATTTCCGCCCCGCGGACCTCCCAGGATTGCCCGCCCGATCGGAACGTGAGGCGCTGATCGTCAACCTTGCGAAACTGCTGCTTCCATTGGGCGACTTGAAAGTAGGTGCCGTCCGATAAGGGGCGCAGGCCCGCCTTCTTGAAGTCGGCGGCGATGTAGTCGGCCGCGAGGTCCAATCCCTTCGACGGCGTGGCACGGCCCTGGAGCGTGTCACTTGCCAAGAACTCGACGTCGGCCCGAAGTTCAGGCGCCTTGATGGACGCCGCGGCAGTGCTGTAGTCATTCGACGGAATCGGGAAGAGAAGAGCCGTCAGAGCGAGGGTGGCGATCATGTGGGTTCAGGTTTGGCGTGCAAGTCAGCGCCGGTCGTCACGTAGCGCATTCGTGCGGCGATCTCCACCGCGCGGTCCGAAACATGCTCGACGGCGCGAAACACTTCAATCGTGCGAAGAAGCACGCGCGCCGCCTCGGGGCTTTCAGAGATGCGCTCCAGCAGCGCGCGTCGGACATGGTCGTAGCGCTCGTCGACCTCTGCTTCGATCGCATGCAGATCGGCGTCCACCGCCGGGTCGTAGCTGAGATATTGCTTCATGGCAAGTCCAAAGGCCTGCCTTGCCAGTTCTCCGATTTGGTGGAGCGGCGCCTTTAGTTCTCCGGGGAAGCTGGTGGCAAGCTTTGCCGCGCGGCGGGCAAGCTTGGTGGCGTCGTCGGCCACTTTCTCGATCTCGTGGATGACTTCAAGGGTGCCGACAAGAAATCGCAAATCTCTTGCGACGGGCGCTTCTTGCATGACCGCGAGGATTGTGTCTTGGATGGCTTGCTCCTCGAGGCGATCGACTTCATCGTCAGTGACGATAATGGCATCGGCCAGACCCGGGTCACCGCGCGTCGCGGTCTCAATCGCCCGGCGCACCATATCCGAGGCGATTTCCGCCATCCGAATGACTTCGGATTGGATCTGATGAAGGCGTTCGTCGAACTGGTGGCGCGTGCTCATGGAGAAGGGAAGCCAAAACGCATTATAGAATCAGACCTTCAGATCGAGCCGCGCTATCGTCTTTACAGTCGACCCGAGGTCCGAATCATTCGCCATGGCCCAGGCGCTCTCGCTTCGATCACAAACCAAGAAGACGTCCCCACTTCGACGGCTGGTTCCAGAGCTGCGACCCTTCCGCGCACACATCGCGCTGTGCGCCGTCCTGACGATCCTGCAGTCCGGCTTCGGGTTCGTGCCGCCGCTCATCCTCGGCGACATCGTGAACAAACTGCAGCGCGGCGAGCCGATCAATACGGTGCTCTATCTCTCTTACATCGTTGGATTTGCGATCGCCAGCGGGCTGCTCGGCTACGCCGTGGGTTACGCGACATTTCGGCTGGGCCATCGTTTCTTGCTGGTGATGCGAGAACGCATGTATGCGCATATGCAGTCCCTGCCGCTCGCATTCTTTGAAAAGAATCAGCCGGGCAAGCTGGTGTCGAATGTCATCAACGATGCCGTTACCGTGCAATCGCTGATCACCGGGCATTTGAACACCATGGTCAGCGACTTTGTCCAGTTGGTGATCGTCTTGGGGGTTCTCTTTTATATCAACCCCATCATGGCGTTGCTTTCTCTGAGCATCCTGCCTTTCTACATTTACAACTTTCGATCATTTCTCAAGCCCATTCAAGCCACCAGCGAGGATATTCGCGCCAAACGCGACGTGATGTATGGCGACATGCAAGAGAAGCTGTCGGGCATTCAGGTGGTCAAAAGTTTCGGCCAGGAGCGCTGGGAAGCGCGATCGTTCATGGGGATTACCCGCGACTTGATGGGTCTGAACGTTCGACAAGGCATGCTCGGCGGCGGTCTCTGGACCATCGCAGACGCGCTCTGCGGCGTGGGACAGGGATTGGTGCTGTGGTACGGAGGCATGCTGGCTATTCAAGGGAAGATGGAAGCCGGCACGCTCGTGATGTTCTTGATGTATAGCTCAATGTACGTCTATGGACCGATTGTGCGATTCCTTGTTGTGCTCGATCCTATCGCGCGAGCCGAAGCGGCTCTTGGGCGTATCTTCCGGACGCTCGACACGCCCAATCCCATTGACACCAATGCAGGAAAACGTGCGATCGATGCCGTCGAAGGTCGGGTTGCCTTCGAGCAGGTGTGGTTTGAATACGAGCCCGATCAACCTGTTCTCAAGGGGATCGACTTTGTGGTTGAACCGGGTGAAACGGTAGCGCTTGTAGGCTTTAGCGGAAGCGGCAAGACGACCATCACGTCGCTGTTAGTGCGCAACTATGATCCGAAATCCGGACGAATTCTCATTGATGGCCACGATCTGCGCGACCTGGACCTTGTGAGCTTTCGCAGCCAGATTGGCGTTGTCATGCAGGAGAGCATTCTCTTCAGCACCTCGATCGAAGAGAACATCCGCTACGGGCGACCTTCAGCCACCTTTGATGAGGTCGTCGAGGCCGCCAAGGCAGCCAGCATTCACGACGCGATCGAGAGTTTGCCCGACGGATATCAGACCAAGATCGGCGAGGACGGAATCAAGCTGAGTGTTGGCGAGAAACAGCGGATTGCCATTGCGCGCGCGCTTCTGGCTGATCCAAAAATCCTGATTCTGGACGAAGCCACCTCGGCGCTTGATTCGCAGACCGAGGCCCTTCTCCAATCGGCGCTCGATAACTTGATGAAGGGCCGCACGAGTTTTGTGGTGGCACATCGCCTTTCAACGATTGTCCATGCCGATCAGATCGTCGTCCTGGATCAGGGACGCATCCTCGAGCGTGGCTCCCACGCCGAACTGCTGGCCAAGAACGGTCAGTATGCCGCGCTCTTCCGCAAGCAGTTCAGTGTCGCCCTGGGTGATCCTGAGGCATAAATTGGCCCGAAACCGCTGGCAGCGACTTCGGGCTCCTCCTGACTCGACGTCCTCGGTCTACGCTGCCGAGGCAAACTCTGGCTGAAGGTCCTTGCGAAGCATGGCCCTTGCTCGGAAGAGCCAACTCTTGATCGTTCCTTCTGGTTTGTCGAGAGCCGATGCGATTTCATTCACTTCCATGTGCTGATAGTGTCGCATGGCGATAATCGTTCGGTACTTTTCGGGCAGGCGATGGACCGCGCCGACTACGAGCTCGCTCTCGAAGGTCTCGTGAGCATGGGCTTCCGCATCAGCGCGCTCATCCACAAGCATGTACTCGTGCTGGTCAATCGACTCGCCGCCTTTGCGCCGGTCGCGAACGGCATCGATGCAGCAGTTCGTGCAGATTCGGCAAAGCCAAGGCTTGAGCGGCCGGGTTGGATCGAAGTCGGCCAATCCTCGATAGGCCTTCAAAAAGGTGTCTTGAACCACATCGTTCGCATCGTCGGCGTTTCGAAGCATGCGCATCGCAAGCTGTCGAAGCGTCGGTCGATAAGTATCGCAAAGACGCTCGAAAGCGTCCAAGTCCCCTTGCTGAGCGCGCCGGATGAGGTGCGCTTCAAATGACAAGACAGGAGTGGTGATCATTGGTTTCTCCGTCGCCATCGCGACTTGACCTATTATAATCTAACACAAACGATTTGATAAGCATAGGCGCAAGTCGATGAGGAATTAGTCCCAAATTGAACTTGCAATTGGCCCGCACAACATTGAGTCTATAAGACTCAATAAGATGAATGCCAGGTTGCCAACTAAGGAAAGTCGCGATTGAAGGCCGAAAACTATCGGTCCTCCGCAAGAGAAACGGGCGCCGCACGATCCTTCGTACGACGCCCGCGGAGGAGGAGCAACTAACGGTTGAGAATCTTGAGGGTGCCGGTCTCGCGCACTTCGGCGGTCAAACCCAGGGGCTCGAGAATGGACCCCACGGCAGCGATGGGTTCCTCAGCCGAGAGGTCCCAAGTGACGCGCTCGGCGTACTTGGCGGAATCGACTTCCACAGGCATGCGATAGCGGTCGGCCAGAGCCAAAGAAAGGTCGGCGACGGTTCCTGACCCGCGCTCGCCGAGGCTCCGCTGAGTGCCAGGAATGGCGAGAAGCAGCGGCTCGGGGTCCCCCGAAACGTTGACGGATACAAGGACGGGACCGTCCTCGGGGTTGCGAATGCGATGCACCAGGCGACCTGGCGCGTCCGCTTCGCGATTCAAAACTTTTCCATTGACGCCCAGTCGAATCGTGACCTGATGGACGTGGGCGGAAACCAAACTAACCGAGACGTCGGAACCAGATCCCGACACGGCGAGCTGATTGAGTTCACCGCCACCGACCATGCCGGCAGTTCGCGCGCCCGAAGAAGGATTCATCGTGAGCGTGGCGACAAGCAACCCTCCGACAGCGAGTGACCCGGCAATAAGCGACTTCCACCACACGGCAAAGGGCGCGACGCTTTGCGATTTCCGGTCATAAGCGTACTTGTCGACTCGGCGGGAGATCCGCTCGTGCAGGTCTGCCGGGATGGGGGCTTCGACTTCCGCCAAGGTGCGCGCAAACTCCATCGTTTGCTCAAAGGTGCGGTAGTCCTCGGCAAGTGATGGGTTCTGGCGAAGTTCCTCACGAATCGCCGTGGCCATCGACTCGCTGAGCGACCCTTCGTAGAGGGCGGAAAATTGATCTCGGACTTTTTCGGGTGACATCGTTCGAGGCTCTAACCGGTTCGACCCGGACCCACGCCAAAAAGTTCCGAGTCTTTTGCCAAAGCGTCGCGAAGCGAGAGCCGAGCCCGATTCAGCCGGCTCTTGACCGTTCCCAGTGGGAGGTCGAGCGCTTCGGCGATCTCTTCATAAGAGAGCATCTCCGCGTGGTACATGACGATCATCGCGCGCTGATATTCGGGCAGGTTGGCCACTGCCGCCGCCATGGTGGCTTCCATCTCGGACCGAGTCGCTTCCTCCAGCGGCGAGCGCGACGGGTCCTCGAACTGACGCTCGGTTTCACCGTCGATGTTCGGATTGGGCGCGTCCAGCGATACGGTCTGACGTGATTTCTCGCGCTTCTTTTGATCGAGGAAGCAGTTGGTGAGAATGCGATACAGCCAGGTCGGGAAGGCCGAGTGCCCTTTGAAGTTCTTGAGCGCGCCGTAGACGCGCACGAACGCCTCGCTCACAACGTCCGCCGCTTCCTCAGGATTGCGCGTCAGGCGATAAGCGTATTGATAGGCGCGGTTCTCGTAGCGTCGCACCAGATCATCGAACGCGGACGAGTCGCCCGCCTGAGCACGGCGAATCAGCACTCCATCATCGGAAGAGGCCAGCATCGCTATTCCTTCGCTGCCTTTCCGCTGTAGGCGGATTCGATGGCGCGGGTCTCTTCGTTCGATAGGCCAAACGGCGACGCGCCCTTATGCAGCGGTTTGCCGAACACACGGTGATCTCGCCTTCCAACAATGGATGAAATGACCGCCCCGTCACCACGGTCGTCGTAAAGCGCCAGCGCAAAGCTTTGCTTCCCGCCAACGTCTTCAAAGGCGTCGAAGCGGACGAATCCGCAATGGCGCTTTGCCGTCGCAAGAAGAGCTTCAGAGCGCTCAGCGCGCTTCTCCAGGGCTTCGACCCGCTCCCGAAGTCGCCGCCGCTCATCGAGATGGCGTTCCAGCATGGTCTCCAGCTTTTCTCCTGACGACTCCGCGGCAAGCCGCATCCAGAGCGCCTTGGTAGCCGCGATACGACGTGTCAGCACCACCACGCCGACGAGCAAGCCAAGAACGGCGATCATCAGGATCAAGAGGAGTGTGCCGGAGTGCTCCGTCAAGGTTCGCGTCATCTCAGCCATCGGTCAGAAATTAGGACGCACATTGCCGTTTGCGGAGTATAGCAACCCAAGCGTCGGTGATCTCGGTAGAATCGCTCGGCGGCATGAAAAAGAAGCGATCGAGATGGGGTTTTCGCATCTTCTTGATCGTGCTCTTTCTTGTCGCGATCTACCTGTCGATGACCACGACGACGTCGATCGTGCGAGGCTCATCCATGTTAGATACGTTCCAGGATGGCGACCGGGTACTGGTTAACAACGCCTACTGGCTGATTGGCCCCATTAACCGAGATGACGTGGTCGTGGTTCGACGAGGTGAGGACGAGTACGCCATCAAGCGCGTGAAGTACTTGCCGGGCGACGAGGTGCCGCTGATGTACTTTCCTCAGAACGTGCGCATTGATTCCGCGCCGTACCATGTGCCCGAGGGCATGGTCTATGTCATGGGCGACAATCGCGAAGTCAGCGAAGACAGCCGCATGTATGGGCCGGTGAGACAAGAGGACATCGTCGGCAAGGTCGTCCAGGTTCGCCCCTTGTGAGTGATTTCCCGGTTTACCGATCAGGCGACACGGTGATGGAGTTCCGAGCCGGGTCAGAGGAGCTCAACGCGCCGCCGTTTGCCGCCCTCGTGATGGCGTGGCAGGAGGATCGTGTGCTGGTTTGCGACATTGCTGGGCGCGGCTGGACCATTCCGAGCGGCCGAATCGCATCCGGCGAATCGCCGGAGGAGGCCGCCCGCCGAGAGCTCATGGAAGAAGCAGGTGCGGAAGTCGGTCCTTTCACTTTGCTTGGAACGTTTCACATTTCGAATGGCGGTTGCGAGTCCCTTGCCGTCGTCTTCAACGCCGAAGTCACGGGCGTCAGCGCTCTCCCGCCGGGCACCGAATCTCGGGGCGCACGCTTCGTCCACGTCTCGGAGCTGCCCGCGATTTACAGCTTTTGGAACCCGATGACTGAAGCGGTATTCCAGCTTGCCGCACGAATGCGCTCCTAAGTTGCATCGAGTGCTTCGGGTCACGTCAAGGACCGCAATTTCCTCGGAACACGAACGTTTTTTTGTCGCAATTCTTCGCCAGATATACCGGAAAATACAAAAGCCGCGTTATACTGTGATCAGCAGTGTCCGACTGAACGGCACGCGCTCCGTCCAACGGGGGACAGAAATCATGCACAACACGTATAAGTCTCGAGCATTCACCCTCATCGAGTTGCTCGTTGTCATCGCGATCATCGCGATCCTTGCGGCGATCCTATTCCCAGTCTTTTCGCAGGCCAAAGAGGCAGCCAAGAAGACCTCTGACCTTTCGAACACGAAACAACATGCTTACGGCATCCTGATGTACAGCGGCGACGCGGACGACATGTTCCCGCGCCAGGTGTACAAGCGGCCGCAAAGCAACCTCTGGGGCTGGAACGTTCCGGTGACCTGGAGAGAAGCCGTGCAGCCTTATATGAAGGGTGGCGATGTGCGCTACTCGGACGGCACCCAATCGATTCCTTTGGCACAGGGCGGCGTGTGGGATACTCCCGCAAAGCCCGGCGTTCGCGGCGCCTACACGTCCAACCGAGTCCTCATGCCCGGCTACTGCTACTGGGACGCCCCAGGCGGTTACTGGCGCTGCGACTCCACGGACGATGGCATTCCCACCGGCGATCCGGTCATGCCGTCGATCTCCCACACGGCCGTCGACGCTCCGGCGCAAGTCATCACGACGTTTACGATCGGCATCAACCCCGATTGGAATGCGTCCGGTGACTTTAGCGAAGGTTCCTGGTGGTGGTGGGGCGGCGCGCAATGGCCACCCGTGTTCAGCGGCCCAACCTCCGGCGAGCAGTGGGACGCTGACAGCAATGTGTTCCCCAACTGGTCAATGCCGCGCTATCGCTACACGCAGGGCATGAACAACGCCTATGCGGACGGTCACGGCAAGTACACCAAGAAGGGCGCTCTTAACTGGTGCAAGTACGTCTATGTCAAGGGCGTTGCGATGGACCGAGGCGAGCAATGGGAGTGGATCTTCGATCCGGGCCAGCCTTGCGCCGCTTTCGCACGATAATGATGAAGCGACTCTTGATCGTTGGCGCGCTCGTGATGGCCGTTGTCGGTTGCACGGGTAGCGACTCTGGTGACGTTGAAGCCGCGAACAGGGCGGCAGAGAAGGCACCGAAGTCCGTGGACGAGTTGCCGCAGGATATGCCGCCCGAAGCGCGGCGTCAAGCAGCAGCGGCTATGGGCCAAGCCCAAGCCATGCAGCAGCACATGCAGCAGCAACAAGCGCAGCGACAAGGCGGTAACTAAGGGCTACCTTGCCCCCAGTGAGCGACCTCCGGAGACGGGGGTCGCTCTTTTTTGCGTCAAACCGAAATTCGTGCTAAAAAGTACGCAGTAATCTCAAAAGTACTGTATACTATAGTCACGACTTTTAGGAGGTCAGAATTGAAACATCGTGACGCATTTACCTTGATCGAACTGCTGGTCGTCATCGCCATCATCGCGATCCTTGCCGCCATCCTTTTCCCGGTTTTTAGCCAGGCAAAAGAAGCGGCGAAGAAGACCGCCGATCTATCCAACACGAAACAACATGCGTACGCCATCCTCATGTATAGCGGAGACGCCGACGACATGTTCCCGCGACAAGTCTACAAGAAGCCCCAGAACGATGTATGGGGGTGGAACACGCCGGTGACCTGGCGCGAGGCCGTACAGCCCTACATCAAGGGTGGCGACGTGTCATATAATGACGGGAATCGCGACATCCGGCTTGCCGAAGGCGGCGTTTGGAGCACTCCGGCACGGCCCACTGGCCGAGGAGTGTACAACTCAAATCGGATCCTCATGCCGGGGTACTGCTATTGGGATGCCCCGGGCGGGTACTGGCGGTGCGACTCCACGGACGATGGATTCCCAACTGGTGAGCCGGTCATGCCCTCGGTCTCCCAGACTGCCGTCGATGCGCCCGCCCAGGTCATGACAACTTTCACCGTCGGCATCAATCCCGATTGGAACGCAGCCGGTGACTTTATGGAGGCATCCTGGTGGTGGTTCGGTGGCGCTCAATGGCCGCCCATTTTTACGGGGCCGACGTCTGGTGAGCAATGGGACGCCGATAGCAATGTGGCGCCGAACTGGTCGATGCCGCGCTACCGGTACACCCAGGGCATGAACAACTCGTATGCCGACGGCCATGCCAAGTACATCAAGAAAGGCGCACTGAACTGGTGTCGCTACGTCTACGTTCGTGGGTATACGACGGATTACGGCGAGAACTGGGAGTGGCTGTTCGACCCTGGCCAGCCATGTGCAGCCTTCGCACGTTAACTAAGGGATTCTCCATCCCCCGTTGGGCGGCTCCTTTTGTGCGGGGGTCGCCCGCCTTTTTATAACGAGGCCTTAACACAAGGACGCAACACTATCGCCAGCCACTTCTGGAGGCATTCTATGGCGAAGCGCAAAGCATTTACGCTCATCGAGCTCCTTGTCGTTATCGCGATCATCGCGATTCTTGCCGCAATTCTCTTCCCGGTGTTCAGCCAGGCCAAGGCCGCCGCGAAGCAAACATCGTCGATTTCTGGGCTCAAGCAGATTGCCCTTGCGCTCCAGGGATACTCAACCGACTTTGACGACATGGCCGTGTTCGAGTATGGCTACGCTGAGAGCGCGACCAACACGAACCAATATCACTACAACACGACCTGGGTTGGGCGCATTTACCCTTACGTCAAGAACCAGAGCGTGTTCTTCGACAAGGTTTATCCTGAGATCAAGGACTATAACCGCCTGTACCAGGACCCGTACTATTCGGATCCGTACTACTCGTACACCTGGGCGTGGGTGACCACCTTCTCGCTCAACACCGATGGGTATTCGCGGTCTCTCGGCGGCTCAAACTGCAATAGCACCGAGACCGGCGGCGCCGGCATTCGCAGCCTCACCGCGTTTGAGGAGCCCGCGTCGCGACTGGCCGTCACCCCGACTCGCTACGGCACGATTCCGGATTGGTCCTGGATGCGATTCATCGCTTATCAGGCGTCTTGGCCAACCGCCGACCGATATGCGAACGGCTTCAGCTGGTACCAGCTCGTTTTCGACGCTCGCAAGCAATACAACACTCGCTTCATCGGCGCCTACGCGGACGGCCATGCGGCCCGATTCGGCCCCGAGAAGTTTGTGAAGTACTACGTTGATACGCCGAGCCGCACCGAGGCAAACACCTTCGGCCAGTGGTGCCAGCAGATGTACGACCGCGACCTGTGGAAGTTCTGGGGGCCGTATTGGAAAGGAAACTAATCGCTGCCATTGCTGCGGCAAGCATCATGGGAGCCTTGGTTGGCTGCAACCAAGACGGCGGCCCCAACGACCCCGTCGTTGATGCCGGACAGCTCAACCAGGACCGAGCCAACATGCTCACCGATGAAGAGCGGAACATGATCAAAGTTCCGTCCGACCGAGCGGGTGGCGATGAGCAAACCAGCGGCGTTGGCGCAGGCGCTGCCGCCGGACGCAATCGCTGATACCGAGAGAGAATCGCGGGCGTGCCCCATAAGGGGGCGCCCGCTTTTTTGTTGCCTCGTACAATAGGAAGGCAATGAGTACGCTTGGTTCAACGCGCGGAACGCATGACGATGCCGAGGCGGCGCTTGCAGCGGGCAACCTGCACCTCGCCGAGGCGCTCGCCAAGCAGTTGTTGGCGATCAACCCGGTCGATACTCGAGCAACGGTGATTCACGCCATCGTCCAGGCGCACCTTGGCCGCCCTGCCGTTGCCGAAGCCTATCTGACCAACGCCTTGGATCGCGAGCCGACCTACGTTCCCGCGATCATCGCGATGTCCAACCTTATGCTAGATCTGGGCCGCATCGAGGAGGCGCGAGAGTTCGCCGACCGACTCCGGGAGCTGGAACCGGATGAGGCTTCGACTGAAGTTCACTTTGGACATCTGTGTGCAGCTGCCGGGCAGTATGAAGACGCCCTCAAGCATTTCGAGATTGCGATCGAGAAGGCACCGGAAGACCCTGGACTCCGCCGCATCATGGCAATGGCATTGCAGCATGCCGGCCGTCTCGATGAAGCGCTTGATCAATTGATGCGAGAAGCCGAATGTGCCCCGAATGCAGCGTCACCCTGGATTGCAATGGGCCAAGTGCACATGCTCCGAGCGGACTGGGAGGCCGCGATCAAGGCGGGGCAAACTGCGGTTCAGGTGGAGCCCGATCACGATCAAGCACACCTGATGCTGGCCCTGGCCCTGTCGGAGTCGGGGCGCGCCTTGGAAGCCGAGCCACATTTGCGGAAAGCGATCGAACTGGCGCCCAACAACGGGTTAGCCCATGCCTCGCTTGGTTTCTGGCTCCAGGAGCAGGGCAGATTTGACGAAGCATTCGCGGTGCTGATTCGGTCCATTGAGCTCAATCCGACGCATGGATTCTCTTACTACAACTACTTTCGACAGCATAAGGCTGGTGCCCAAGATGAGCCATTGATCAAGCAGCTCAAGCGGCTTTCTAAGAGTCAACACATTCAAGAGCATGATCGTGGCTACATGCACTACGCGCTGGGGAAAGTGTTTGAAGATCAGGGCGATTTCGCATCATCGATGAGTCACTATGATCAAGGAAACGAAATCGCCTATCGAGTATGGATTGAACCAAGGCCATGGGATCGTGAGGCCTACGCTGCCGAATTCAATCAAAAGATCGCGTGCTTTACGCCGAACCTTTTTCGTGAAACTGCCGATCAAGCAGAAGGCTCTGAATTGCCGATACTGATCGTGGGCATGATTCGGTCCGGTACGAGCCTTGTCGAGCAGATCTTGTCGGCTCATCCCGAGATCGCGGGTGGCGGCGAGCTTGAGTTCTGGCATAAACACGAGCGCGAGGCGTATTCAGACGGGCACTTGAACCGGGAAACGCTCGGACCATTGGCTCAGCAGTATTTAGCAACACTCCGTGTTATTGACGGCAGTACTCAACATATAACGGATAAACTGCCGCACAATTTTGCGATGATGGGCTTGGTGCATGCGGCATTGCCGAATGCTCGATTTATCCATGTTATGCGAGACCCAGTAGATAATTGTCTTTCCATCTATACGACGGCTTTTCAAAAGCCTCCTATATTTGCCCATAAAAAAGAAAACATTGTTTTCGCATATCAAGAGTATGAGCGGTTGATGTCTCACTGGCGATCGGTAATTCCGCAAGATCGATTGCTTGAAATCAAGTACGAAGATTTGGTAACCAATGCCGAGGCAACGATTCGGAACATGATTGCCTTTGTTGGTGTCGAGTGGAGTGACGCTTGCCTTCGCCATACCGCAAACGTCCGATCTGTAAGAACTCCCAGCTTGTGGCAAGTGCGCCAGCCGATTTATCAAACGTCGCTCCGCCGTTCCGAACGGTTTGGGCCGTGGCTCGGTGAATTTGCCCAGCTTGCCCCATCGTCGGCGGGATAGCCTATACTTGAATCCTGATGAAGTGGCTCTCTGTTGCCCTTGCGGTCATGTCCGTCGTTTTTATTTCTGGCTGTAACTCGGGCGAAGGTGAGCCGACGGAAGAGGTAGTCGCCTTTGAGGGGACGCCGGATGAGCGATTCGTCGCGGTGTGGGTCACGCCCGACAACAATTCAAAATACGTGTTCAAGCCCTCGGGGGACTTTGATTTGGCAGCGCGTGTGCAAACGCCTGGCGGAGTGATTGATACCAATAGCAGCGGCCAATGGCGGGTGAATGGTGAGGTCATGCTCTTCAAGGACCAGGCCGGCAATGTCGCGGTCTACACGCATTCTTTGAATGGCGACAAGCTCACATTGACGGCAAAAGGGAGCATGGGGCGGGTCACGGAACTGATCCGGTCCAGCGAAGGCGAGAGCTCGAACGGCGCAACGGATGCGGGCGGCGACGATTCGTCGTCTTAGCGCCGGCGCTGAGAAGCCGAATTCGCGAGAACAGTTGGCCAAGCAAGGTGCCCAGCGCGAATGCGGGTCACTGCGAAGCCCAATCCGCTTGCAAACAGCACGGGCCATTGGTGCATCGAGTGAGGGGAGATCGTGGCTGCCGGACTAGGATTCGAACCTAGACGTGCGGCACCAAAAACCGCTGTCCTGCCATTAGACGATCCGGCAACGGATCCTATTTTACTCCGCCCGCGTCGGGGTCCTCGTACGAGCCGGGCGTCGCCCCTCCCCCGATCGAGAGGGGCGACGTTGCCGACTAGGCGGATGAGCCGAGGCCTTAAAAGGAGACGTCGACCGGCTCTTCCTTGCCCGTCTCCGACGACTTGTACAGCGCGTCAAAGATCGCATTCAGAATCAACCCATTGATACCGGGTACAGGGGAGGGCAGACCCTCTCGAATCGCCTGGACGAACGCCTGGACCTCGGCGGTGTGAGCCGAAGGTACATTCGGGATGTTCTTTGGGGTCATGTTGAACAGCTGGCGATCTTTCTCGACATAGATCTCCACGGGGTTCTCGCCGCCACCCTTCACCATCGCGCCGGCTTTCGTGCCGAACAGCTGCGTTTGGAAGGGATCCGCGTCCAGGTTCGCCATGAAGGAGCTTTCCAACACGACGACCGAGTCGTCCTCAAAGCGAATGAACCCGACGGCAAAGTCTTCGACGGTGTACTTGGCCCGATCGTAGTCCCCCCAGTAGTTAAAGAGTTCGGGATTTTTACCGAGAGTGTCCCAAGTCTTTCCTGCCGCTGAGACGGGTTTGGGATAGCCCATCAGCGTCAAGGTCATGTCCAAAATGTGAACGCCGATGTCGATGAGCGGACCGCCGCCCTGCTTTTCTTTGTCGATGAACACTCCCCACGCCGGGACGCCACGGCGTCGAAGCGCCTGGGCGCGGGCGTAATAGATGTGGCCCATGTTGCCGTTGGCAATGAACTCGCGCATAAAGCGCATCGGGCCGCTGAATCGCTGCTGGAGCGCGACTTGCAGGATCTTGCCGCTGTCTTCGGCGGCGCGGCACATGGCCCTCGCCTCTTCAGCATTCATGGCAAGCGGCTTTTCGCAAAGCACGTGGACGCCTGCTTTGAGGGCATCGACCGTCGGACCAACGTGAAGCGCGTTCGGGGTGGCGACAGATACGGCGTCGACCATACCGGCGGCCAGCATCTCGTGGTAGTCGCTGAAGCGCTTGGGGTGGACACCCTTTTCGTTGAGCTGGCGTTCCGATTCGTCGAGGGCCGCGTCGCTGGCATCACAGATCGCCACGATCTCGCACTGGTCGGGGATGCTCAGGTAACCGGGGATGTGACAGCCGCGGGCGATGCCGCCGCTGCCGATGATTCCAATTCGTAGTTTGTCGGACATGGTGCTAACCGAGCCGGATCAGGGCCCACGGTAGGATACCGAAGCATCCTCAAGGATGGGGCACGACGTCGTCCGTTGATGGGGCCTTTGCCTTCGGGTGCCGGAGCGCATAACCGACACCGACTCCGAGAATGACGGCCACCCCAACCCAGAAAACAAGCGGCGTCATCTCCGGCAGGTGAACCGCAAGATGGCGGTCATAGGTCTTGTGGTACCACTCTTCGAACGTATGGCCGGTGAGGGATAGGAGCTTCACGCCCGCCCAGCCGACCAAAGCATAGGCGACGTGATCAAGCGCTGGAAAACGGTTGAGCAGCTTGAGAAAAACGCCAGCCGCAAATCGCAGCAGGACGACGCCGACGATAGCGCCCATATAGACGACCCAGATCTTGTCCTTGCGAGGCTCGATGGCGACGGCGACCAAGACGCTGTCAATGGCAAAGGCAATGTCGGCGAGTTCGCATTGCAGGACCGTCATCCAAAACCCGGCGGTCGTCGCCTCTTTGACGACTTTGGGCTTATGCGCCTTCTTGCTCAAAAAATGTTTCCCAGCCAGGAAAATCAGGTACGCCGCCCCGAGCCCTTGAACCCACCAAAGGCTGAGGATCGTGGCTGCCAAGAGGATTGCACCCAAGCGAAAGACAAACGCTCCGGCCAAGCCATAGAACAGGGCCTTTCGCTGCTGTTTTGCCGGAAGATGGCGAACGATGATCGCCAGAACCAGGGCGTTGTCGGCCGAGAGTAGCGCCTCAAGGAACACAAGCAGGGCGATCTTGCCGAGATCTCCCGGGTCAAAGACTTGTGGAACCATAGAGCGCCAAACGGTCTACCGGGTGAATTGCGCCGGAGTGTCGCATTGTGTCATATAAATGGGCCGATTGATTCGATATCTGTAGGAGGACCACGATGCCAACTTATGTTTATGAGTGCAAAACTTGCAACCAGACGTTCGAGACTGAGCAGCGGATCTCCGAAGATCCCTTGCGCGACTGCGAGTGTGGGGCCCAGGATTCGCTGCGCCGCTTGATTCAGCCGACCGCGGTGATGTTCAAAGGGTCCGGATTTCACATTAACGACTACTCCGGCTCGAAACCTGCTTCGACCCCGTGCGCCAAAGGTGCGGAAGCAGGGACCGACCATGCCTGCCCGAGTTGCGCGACGACGCCTGATGCGGACTAGCCAATCGGCTCGCGCTTGATTTGCGCCCATGGGCGTGGGAAAAGCTTGGGCGTCCGCGATGTCTTTCGGTAGACCGGGATGAGGCGCGGCGTGTCCGCGCCCGGAAGTTTGTAGTCGCGGACGGCTTCCAGCGTCACGCCAAGCGGCGATACGTCCAAAAGGTCGATGGACTCCCTTTCGATGCCGGTCCGCAGGGGAAGGACCATGCCGCCAAGGCAGCAAGGCCCTGCGCTCAGCTCGAGTTGAATCGCGAGGGGCGCCACGGCGCGACCGGTCACGACGTCGTAAGCCTCACGTGACGCCACCGACTCGGCGCGGCTCCACAAGGTTTCGACGTTGGACAGCCCAAGGGACCGGATGAAGTCAAGGGATTTGGCGTGGGAGTCGAGCGCCGTTACCTCAAGGTCAGGGCGGGCGATGGCAAGCGGAACTGAGGGGAAGCCCGCGCCCGCCCCTATGTCTAAGACCCGGCTTCTTTCGGGGATCAGGGTTGATACCATGAGGCTGTCCAGCAAGTGGCGACGCGGGGCTTCGTCGCGCGGGACGCGCGTCAGATTGATGTGCTCGTTGGCCGCATAGAGAGCGTCAAGGAACTCAAAAAGCCGCTCGATGGTCTCGGGAGACAAAGCGATGCCCAGCTGTTCGGCCTCTGCGGCAATCGTCAGGTCAGACATCAAAGTCCGCGTAAACAAAGGTGTGGTCGCTCGGTCCTTCTCGTAACCGCGGTTCCTTGTCGACTTGACAGTCCACACAGGCGGCGGCCAAGGGCTCGGTGGCATAGATGTGATCGATCCGCCATCCGAGATCGCGCTCGACTGCTCTCGGGATCACAAACTCCCAGAACGTGTACTCACCTTGTCCCTGGTGGTGTTGCCGGTAGACGTCGACGAGGCCAAAGTCGACGATCCGCTTGAGTCCCTCGAACTCAGCGGGATGGTGGCCGACATTGCCGAGGTGGCGCGGCGAATCGAAGACATCGAGCGGGGTCGGCGCAATATTGACATCTCCCAGCCAGACGACAGGCTGATCCGCTCGGTAGCGAGCGGCCAAATATTGCGCGAACCGGTCAAGCCACTTGATCTTGTAATCGAACTTTTCGGAACCCACCTTGGTGCCGTTTGGCACATACGTATTGATGATCTTGAGCCCATTGACCTCAGCACTGAGAATCCGGCAGTCATCGGGCCAAAGCGGATCGCCAAAGCCCATGGAGGGTGATTCAATGGGCTGTCTCGATACAAGGGCGACGCCGTTGTAGGACTTCATCCCATGAAACGCAACATGCAGCCCGGCCTCTTCGAACGCGTCCCGCGGAAAGGCCGCGTCCTCGACCTTTGTCTCCTGGATCGCCAGTACATCCGGCTCGTACTCGCCGATCCACTCGAGAATGGCGTCGAGTCGCTTCCGGACGGAGTTCGCGTTGAACGTAGCGATGCGCATCAGGTGAACGTTACCTTCGAATGGGGCAGGTTGCCGGACCCTTGATGTCGAAACGAAACACTGGTGGACGAGCAACGCACGGAAGCGCCCCTCAACCTTTGGAAGTTCGTCGGCGGGCTCGCGACCTTCGGCGTGGTGTGGTTCTTGCTTCGCGACTTTTCGCCGGACCAGCGAGCGGTTGGGGCGGTCTTCGCCACCACAGTCGTCCTCTGGGCCACTGAGGCCATGCCGATGGCGGTCACCGCACTGCTGAGCACCACGCTGCTCATCATGGTGGCAGGCGTCGCGCCAAAGACGGCCTTTGCGTCCTACGGCGACCCCATCATTCCTCTCTTTATTGGCAGCTTCATGCTGGCCAAAGGGATTGAGGTCACTGGTCTGAATCGTCGCATCGCGTGGTCGATCTTGCGATTGCGCTTTGCCACGCGGACCCCGGGCTTGACGCTGCTTACCCTTGGGTTCATCATCACCGCGCTTTCCTCAGTCATTTCGAACACGGCGACAACGGCCATGATGCTTCCGATCGTGCTGAGCGTCGTGCGGTCGATGCAAAAGGACTTCGCCGGGAAGGGATATGCCGAGTCGGCAATGCTGCTGTTGACGTGGAGCGCCAGCGTAGCGGTTGGCACCCCGGTCAGCACGCCACCGAACCTGATCGGCTTGGGCTTGATCCAGGAAGCGACCGGGCAGTCGATCGGCTTTGGGACATGGATGATGTTTGCCGCGCCCGTCAGCGTGCTCATGTTGCTGGGGGGCTGGAGTCTGTTGCGCTTGCGATACCGAAAGGAGGACCCGCCGCACTCGGTGAATCCCGACTTGGCGGAGGGCGAACTCGCCAAGTTGGGCAAACTTTCTCCCGGCGAGCGCAACGCGATGATCGCCTTGGGTGTGGCGGTCGTTCTGTGGATATCGCCCGATGTTTCGTCCCTCGCCCTCGGGGCGGATTCCCCCATAGCCGCATGGTTCAAAGCCAACATCACGTCCGCGGTTGCCGCGCTTGTGGCGGCCTCGTTGCTCTTCATGCTGCCGGCGAAAGGGCGGTTTGCCAGCAAGACGATCACCTGGCGCGAAGCGTCGGGCATCGACTGGGGCACGATCATGCTGTTCGGCGGTGGCTTGGCATTGGGCCAAGCGATGTTTTCCTCGGGGCTGGCCGAAAGGTTGGGTGAACTGGCGGCCCAAGCAACGGGCGCCAACTCGGTTTGGGCCATTACGCTTCTCTGTATCGTGGCGGCCGTGGCGGCGAGCGAACTGGCCAGCAATACGGCCTCCGCAACCACGCTGGTACCCGTCGCCATCGGGCTCGCCCAAGGCGCCGAGGTAAGTCCGATTGCTCCTGCTCTGGGAGCGACGATCGGAGCGAGTCTCGGATTTATGCTGCCCGTCAGCACCGCTCCGAACGCCATCGTTTACGGCACCGGTCTGGTCAAGATCAACCGCATGATATCGAACGGTGTCTTGTTTGACATCCTCGGAATCATCGTGGTCTTCACGGTGCTGCGGATCATGCTTCCGTTACTGGGACTGGTGTAGGGTCCATTTGCCGGCCCCATCGCGTCCTAAAGGGATAAGGGCGTTCATGCTGGAACGATGGTTTAAGCTTAAGGAAAACGGGACCACGGTCGGGGTGGAAGTCGTCGGTGGCATGACGACCTTCTTCGCCATGGCCTATATCATCGTCGTGAATCCGTCGATTCTGGCCTTCGCGGGGGTGCCCGTTGGCCCATCAACCGTCGCGACCATTCTGGCGGCCGTCATCGCGACGGCGTTGATGGCATTGCTGGCCAAACGCCCGATCGCGGGTGCGCCCTACATGGGAGAGAATGCCTTTATGGCCTTCGGGCTGGCAGCCCTGGGGATCGCCTGGGAAACGCGACTTGGCGCACTCTTTATCGCGGGTCTGGCATTCATCGCCCTGACCCTTTTCCGGGCACGGGCGTGGTTGGCCAATGGCATCTCGAAGAGCTTGAAGTATGCCTTTGCTGTCGGCATTGGTCTTTTCCTCACCTTGATTGGACTCTATGAAACGGGCATTGTGGTGTCGTTCGTTTCGGGGGCAGAAGCGGCTTCGCTCACCGATGCGCAGACCGGCCTCTTGCGGAATCCCAATGTGCCCCTCAAGATTGGCGATTTTCGCGATCCCAAAGTGCTCTTGGCTATTGCCGGCTTTGTGCTCATCGCCGCGTTGATGGCGCGCCGAGTCAAAGGAGCGATTCTGATCGGGATGGCTGCTACAGCAGTTGTCGGTATCGCATTAGGCTATGCGCTCACACCGAATGCCATCTTTGCGATGCCTTTTGTCGGCAAGTACGATTTGGGAGAGATTGCGTTCAAGATGGACCTCGCAGGTGTGCTTCAAGTCTCGATGATCCCCATTGTCTTGACTCTCTTCCTCATGACATTCTTGGACACATTGGGAACGCTCGTTGGTGTCGGCGCAGCTGGCGGTTTCCTTGACAAAGAGGGCAACTTTCGGGACATCGAAAAGCCGATGCTGGCAGATGCCATCGCGACCACGATCTCGCCCGTACTCGGCACGTCGACCACCGGGGCCTATATTGAAAGCGCAGCGGGCATTGAAGAAGGCGCGCGAACGGGCCTTGCCGCGCTGGTGACCGCAGGACTTTTTGCAATCAGCCTCTTTTTTATCCCCTTGTTCGAGCCGATGCAAGGCCTGGCTTTCGCCTATGGCCCGGCGCTGATCGTGGTTGGACTGTTGATGACACGCTTCTGCATTCACGTCGACTTCACCGACTTGACAGAGGCGGTGCCGGCGTTTGCGACGATCTTGTTAACCGTCTTTACCTATAACATTGCAAACGGATTAGTAGCCGGCTTATTGCTTTACCCCGTCATGAAACTACTGGCCGGTAAAGTGAGAGAGATCCATCCTGCGCAAATCGTGCTTGCCGTGATCGGCGCGCTCTATTTCGTGTCTGGAGTGGTTCACTAAGTCTCGTCGGTCGGTGGCGTTTCACTGCCGCCGGACTGTGTCTGACGGATGAAGCGTTTCATCGCGTCGGCTCGTGCGTTACTTGGATCCTCGGCCAGTACTTCATCAAGGAGAAACTCCGCGCGAGAGTACTGCTCGAGCTGAATGAGAACTTGCGCGAGTTCCATCTTAATTTCAAGTCGCTCTGGGGAGAGGGCAATCGCTCGATCGAACTCTGCTGCGGACTCTTCATATCGCTTCAAGTCAAACAAACAAGCGGCGATAATGCGGTGCACATCGGTAATGAGATATCGCATTTCACCCTCGGGATTGGGTGGCTGGTTGGCAAGCACTTGGCGTAACGCCATGATCGCCTCTTCATTTTCACCGAGGGCCTGGTTGATGTAGCCAAGGAATACGTTAGGGGGAATTGCGTTCGGTCGGTAGGCGACCAAGCTTCTCGCGTCCCTCCGGGCCTCTTCAAGTGCTTTCCGGTCCTCAACCGTGAGTTCTTCCTCGCGAGCAAACTTTTCAAGGGGTTCTTTGGCCTTTGCTTTGGCACGTGCATCGATGGTCGAAAACTCAACGTCGCTGCGGACGACGACAAGGTCATTTTGGCTGCCACATCCGATCAAAATGGCGGCCAGCAAGATTGCCGGAAGAAAACGGACGTAGGTGGTTCTCAAGCTCATTCTTCGATAACGAAATTGACGAGCCGCTTGGGAACCACGACGGTTCGCAAGATGGGGCGTCCGTTGATGTGAGCTTGGACACGCTCACTATTGAGGGCAGCTTGCTTGAGAAACTCCTCGGCAATGTCCGCAGGCGCGCTCAACGTATCACGAAGCTTGCCATTGACTTGAACGGCAATCTCAACCATGTCTTCTTTAGCCAAGAGTGGGTCGAAGTGGGGCCATGCCTCGTGATAGATGAAGCCAAAGTTGCCCATTTGCTCCCAGACCTCATCTGCGGTGTGCGGCGCAGCAGGAGAAAGGGTGATGATCAGGGCGTCGAATGCCTCAGAGAGTGCCAACCGCTGGATGGTCGGTGGCGATGACGGCATGTCGCGCATCGCGTCGTTCAGCGTATTGAGGTAGGTCATGAGCGCGGCAATGTAGGTATTGAATGAAAAGCGATCAATATCTTCCGTCACCTTTTTAATGGTTTGATGAGTGGCACGGCGCAGATCGCGGGTCCACTCGTCCATATCCAGCTTGTCGATCTCGTGCTTCCAATCCTGGACGTAGTGCTTTTTGATTTCCGAAGAAAGTTTGAAGACCCGGTTGAGGAAGCGGGTTGCCCCGTTCAGGCCTTCATTGGACCACTGAACATCTTGATCGAAGGGCGCGACAAAGAGTTCGTACACGCGCAAGGCGTCTGCGCCGTAATGCTCCACGATTTCATCCGGAGTCACTACATTGCCTTTCGACTTGCTCATGCGGGCCCATTTATAGAAAACCTCTCCCGCTGAAGCCTGTTTGGCCTCTTCGTTTGAGATTTGAATGCCGGTCTCGCCGACGGGAAGGACCTCGCCTTCTCTCGGCGGTCGATAAGGCGTTTGGGCAAGGACCTGCCCTTGGTTCATCAGTCGGAAGAAAGGCTCCATGTAAGGAACAAGACCCTCATCATAAAGCACTTTTGTCCAAAAGCGCGCATAGAGAAGGTGCATGACAGCGTGCTCGGCCCCGCCGACGTAGCAATCAACCGGCATCCAAAAATTGACTTTGTTCCAGTTAAACGGCTCTTCCTCATTGTGCGGATCGCAGAAGCGAAGGAAATACCACGATGAGCAGGCAAATCCGCCCATGGTATCCGTTTCACGGCGTCCGAGTCGCCCGTCATTATCGGTGCAGTTCACAAACTCTTGGATATTGGCAAGGGGGCTCTTCCCGTCCCCAGTTGGCTCGTAATTATCAACATCGGGGAGAAGTACGGGGAGAAGGCTGTCGATCACCAGCTGCTCTTCATCGTCTTGGGTGTACATGACGGGAATCGGACAACCCCAATACCTCTGACGGCTAATCAACCAGTCCCGAAGCTTGTACGTGACGCGCTTTTCCCCTACGCCGAGAGCAATCATCCATTGAGCCAGCGACTCTTGCGCGTCCTTCACTGCCATGCCGTCATATTCGCCAGAGTTCACGAGGACGCCATCTGCCTCGGTCCACGGCAGCGTCACTGAAGAACCATCGACCGGCGCGATGACCTGCTTGACGGGTAACCCGTATTTCATGGCAAACTCGAAATCGCGCTCGTCATGACCCGGGACGGCCATGATTGCACCGGTTCCATAGTCCATGAGCACATAGTCCGCAATGTAGATCGGTACCTTCTCACCATTAACCGGATTAATGGCGAAGGAGCCGGTAAAGATGCCGGTCTTTTCTCTTGCCGCTGAACTTCGATCGGTCGTCGTCATCCGATTGGCAGATGCAACGTAGGCTCGCAGTGCGTCTTGTTCATCTAACTCGGCACGGTCGATCAGCTTTTCGACCACAGGGTGCTCGGGTGCAAGAACACAGAAGGTCATGCCAAAGATCGTGTCGACTCGCGTGGTGAATACGCGAAAGGCCACCGGATGATGGTGCTCGAAGACCTCAAAGCCAAACTCGTCGGGGCCCTCGTGCTTGCGCTTTGGGATATCAACCTTCATCTCGAATTCAACGCCCGAGCTGCGCCCGATCCAGTTCCGCTGTTGCTGCTTTATCCCCTCAGGCCAATCGACGTAGTCTAGGTCCTCTAATAGGCGATCTGCGTAGGCAGTGATTCGGAAGAACCATTGCGGGATGTAGCGCTTTTCGACTGGCACCCCTGAGCGCCAGCCCAGTCCGCCGATCACCTCTTCATCGGCAAGGACGGTCTTGTCGACTGGGTCCCAGTTCACGGCCGCCATTTTGCGATAGGCAAGCCCGCGCTTATAGAGCAGCTTAAAGATCCACTGCGTCCACTTATAAAAGAAAGGGTCACAAGATGAGATTTCGCGCGACCAGTCATAGCTGATGCCGATCATGCGCATTTGGCGCTTGTAGTTGGCGGCGTAGCGCTCGATCATTTGGGCCGGGTTGACCTTTTTGGCAATCGCCTCATTCTCGGCGGGTAGACCAAAGGCATCCCATCCCATCGGATGCAGGACGTTGTAGCCCTGCATAAACTTCATCCGGCAAATGACGTCGGTAGGGATGTAGTTGCGGCAGTGTCCCACGCTGAGGCCGGCACCGCTTGGGTACGGAAAAAAGTCAAGGCCGTAGAACTTCGGGCGGTCTGCCTCTTCGCGAGTGATGAAGATGTCGGCTTCATCCCACCGCTCCTGCCATTTCGCCTCGAACTTTTGGGGCTCGTACCGCTCATCCATGTGAACCCGGTTGTACCTGAGCAACCCTCAGCCGTTCGACCCTGGCGGCGGTTTGGATTCGAAAGACGATAATCTTAACGGCCATGCGGCGACCGAAGGTGGACTTGGGACTGACCCTCAAGAGCAGCGACCTGATCGATCGGCACCGGCTGTTTTCACTGTGCGATGGGATTTTCGCCATCGCGATGACCTTGTTGGCTTTCACGATCACCGTGAAAGAAGGGCTCAACAGCCAACAGTTGGCGGCGGATCTGCCCTCCGTTTTTCATCGCGTCGCGCATTACTTCCTGTCCTTTTATGTTTTGGCGCGCATGTGGCTGGGGCATATTTTCCGGACGAGCATGATCGAGCGTCCCACCCGATTGTTTGCGGTGCTGACCCTTGTATCCATGTCGCTGGTGGGCATCATTCCAGTAGCAACACACGCCATGAGCAGCTATCCCGATTCGCCCGTCGTGGTCCACCTGTACATGCTGACCATGGTGTTGCTTGGACTCACGGATTTGTTGGCCTATGCTCACGCTCTGAACCACCATCGAGCCATTCTTAACCCACAAGACTGCGTCCGGATGACCATCCAGCTCCAACTCTATCGGTGGTCGCTCCTCATTGCAGCCTGTGCAGCGATCGTCGTGTCCCTCTGGTGGCCGCGGGGAGGAGTGATTGTCTTCGCTTCGATTCTCGTCGGTTCGGATATCTTGCGTGTGACCTGTCGGCCATGGTTTGAAAAGAGCGCCTCGCATACCGATGGAGAGGCAGAGTCATCCGTTCCCGACGGTGACGAGGCGGCATTAGGCTGATGCAAAGGAAGAAAGGTTTGCGCGGCGAATAAACCCCGCATGGGAAGGGGATTCACCATGCCGCGGCTTGCTTGTGCAGCCGTGCTCGCCGTCCTTGCGTCGTGGACTCCGGCACAGGAGACAGCCAAGCCGGATTGGACACCGGTATTCAAGAACCTCCAGCCGAGGCTGATTGGCCCGACAACGATGTCGGGTCGTTTCCAGGACCTGGCGGTGTATGAGAAAGAGCCACGCATTTTCTATGCGGCAAGCGCTTCGGGCGGGCTATGGAAGACGATCAATGCTGGGACAACGTTTGAACCCGTCTTTGACCGTGAGAACACCGTTTCCATGGGCGCCGTCGCGGTGAGCCAACGCAATCCAGATTTGGTTTGGGTCGGCACCGGCGAAGCCAGCAGCCGCAACTCGGTCGCCTGGGGCGACGGTGTGTACAAGTCCACGGACGGAGGCAAAACCTGGACGAATATGGGGCTGAAGGAAACGCACCATATCTCCAAGATCATCATTGATCCGAACAACGACGACGTTGTCTATGTCGGTGCGCTTGGCCGCCTCTGGGGCAAGAACGAGGAGCGAGGGGTCTACAAAACGACAGACGGCGGCAAGACGTGGGAAAGAGTCCTGTACGTTGACGACTCGACCGGTGTCGCCGATATGCAAATGGACCCGAGCGACTCACGCACCCTCCTGGTCGGCATGTGGACACGGATGCGTTACCCCTGGAACTTTATCAGCGGCGGTCCGGGGAGCGGGCTGCACAAGACCACCGACGGTGGTCGAACTTGGCGCCGTATCACCAATGGACTTCCCAGTACCACGATTGGGCGCATTGGCCTATCAATCATGCGTTCGAAGCCGAACATCGTGATCGCCACGGTTGAGAACCGTCCCGATGGAGGCACCTATCGCAGCACGGATAAGGGTGAGAGCTGGACCAAGATGAACAACTTGAACCCACGGCCTTTTTATTTCAGCAATCCGCTTCAAGATCCTCTTGATGAGAATCGCGTCTACTTGCTGGGGGTTAATGTCCATGTCAGCGATGACAAGGGCGCGACATTCCGCACGATGCGCGTCAACCTTCACCCAGACTATCATGCCGGATGGATCGATCCAACGGATAGCAATCACATGATCTTCGGCAATGATGGCGGCGTTGGATTGACGCGAGACCGAGGAGAAAAGTGGGTCCACTTCCTGAATCTCCCTGTTGCCCAATACTACGCCGTTGCCGTTGATATGCGGAAACCCTATTGGATTTATGGGGGTCTTCAGGACAACAGCAACTGGGGTATTCCGAGTAACAGCCGGCGTGGGGGCGTCGCCTTCTACGATGCGTCTTATTTCTCTGCCGGCGACGGCTTCCACATGCAGGTCGATCCGACCGACTATCAGTGGGTTTACGGCGAAAGTCAAGGGGGTGCGCTGAATCGATACAATCAGGTCACTGGAGTTCAGAGAGGAATCCGTCCCACGGCGAACAACACGACCCCTCGCCCGGAGGAAGGCGAGCGCTGGCGCTTTAACTGGAGCAGTCCATTCATCCTGTCTCCTCATAATCCGAAGACCATCTACTTCGGTGGTAACCGACTCTTTAAGAGTGTCAATCAAGGCGACAGCTGGACGGTCATTTCACCAGATATGACGACCAACAATCCAGCCAAGCAACGGCCGGGTGAGGGAAGTGTGACGCCAGAAAACACCGGCGCTGAGCGGCACTGCACGATCATTACGCTTGCCGAATCCGAGTTGCGACAAGGGTTGCTATGGATAGGCACCGATGATGGCTTGGTTCATTACTCGCCAGACGACGGAAAGACTTGGCGCGAGGTGACGCAAAACATACCGGACTTGCCCGCGAATACGTGGTGCTCGCGAATCACGCCCTCACGGTTCAAATTGGAGCGCGTGTATGCGACGTTCGATGGTCACCGAACGAATGATTTCAAGCCCTATGTCTATGTGTCAGAAGACCTTGGTCAGACATGGACGAAGCTCAACAACAACTTGCCGGACTACGACTGCTGGTACGTCATCAAGGAAGGGCTCAAAAGTGAAAACCTTCTGTTCGGCGGCTCCGAAATGTCGCTCTGGATCTCGCTGGATCGCGGCCAAAACTGGTACCGATTCCGCAACAACTTCCCGACGGTGGCCGTGCATGACCTGGTGATCCATCCCCGCGATGGCGACCTCGTCATCGGCACCCACGGTCGAGCCATCTGGACGCTGGACGTCAACGGCCTCGATCAAATGACGTCGCTTGATGCGGAAGTCGCGATCTTCCAGCCTCAGCCGGTCTACAACATCGGATTCATTACGGGTGGCGGATTCGGCGGCAACGACAGCTGGCTCACGGTACCGAATACGCAGCCAGGGACATTGATCCAGTACTGGCTCAAAGAGGACATGGCCGACGACGTCCGCATCGCAATCACCGATATTGCCGGTCGCAGCGTCGCCGACCTTCAGGGAGCCAAGACGGCCGGACTGAACACCGTCCGCTGGAATGCGCGTGCCCAAGGTCGCGTGGTGGCTGCCGGAACGTACCGAGTGACCCTCAAAATCGGTGAGAAGGAGTACTCAACGACCGTCTTGGTCGAAGATGCATTCAAAGACTGATGCCGAGGATGGTTGGGATGGGTCAGAGCTGGCCTGTCCCTACCCACCAGGTGTCGCTGCCAGCGCCGGGAGCATCTCTTTGATGCCCGACGCGACCATTTCGATGGCGATGGCAGAGACCAGGAGGCCGCTGATCCGCGTCGCGACATCGATGCCGGTTGGGCCTAGCCGTTTGCCGATAGGCGTGGCAAGCAAGAGCGATGCGTATGTCGCTGCCGACGCTAAGAAGACCACGGCGGTGAGTCCAAGCCACCAGTCCCACGTTTTCTCTGAGGCAGCGTAAACGATGACGGTCCCGATCGGCCCTGGCCCGGCCAGCAGGGGGATTGCCAACGGGACAATTGCAAAACTGTCGGTGGTCGGTTGAGCAGCTGGTTGGCTTTGGTCGTCCGATTGCGCTGGGCCCAGCACCATCTTTAAGCTGATGAGAAAAATGATGATGCCTCCTGCGCTCTGAAAAGCTCCCTGCGTAATGCCGAAGGTGGCCAAGATGGCTTGGCCAGTCGCCAGGGAAACCAGCAAGATGAGAAGGACGGCGACTCCGGCCTTGTGGGCGATCACCCGGCGCTTTTCTGGTGTCATCGCATAGGTGCGCTGGAGATAGAAGGGGATGCCTTCGAGGGGGTTGATCAGCACAAAGATCGCGATAAAGGCCTTCAGGAGCGAAGTGAGTTCGACCATGCGCGTTCTCCGCGTGATACCCGCTTGCGGTCGACCATGGTCGCGGGCGGTATCCTCATGGCGCTTCTTCCATGAACACCGACCTTTATGCCGTGTTGGGCGTAGCAAAAACGGCGACCGAAAACGAGATCAAGTCGGCGTATCGAAAGCTGGCCAAGAAGTATCACCCCGATTTGAATCCGGGCGACAAGGCAGCCGAAGGGAAGTTCAAGGAGTGCTCTGCCGCCTTTGAGATCCTCGGCGACAAGGAAAAACGCGCAAAGTATGATGCGGGCGAGATCGATGCGTCCGGAGAAGAGGTTCCGAAGTACCGCTCATATGGAGACTATGCGGAGTCGGATCCGGGGTTCAAGTATCGGACCGGTCAAAGCTACAGCTCTTACACTGCCGGCGACCTTGATGACCTGTTCGGTGAGATGTTCGGCAATATGCAGGGTGGACGCCGCGTGAGATCCAACGCTCCGATGCCCGGTGAGGACGCTCGCTATACGATGGAAGTGGAATTCCTCGACGCGGCGAATGGAGCCGAAAAGCGCGTCACGATGCCCGACGGCAAGGCGCTACTCATCAAAATTCCGCCCGGACTGAAGGATGGACAGACCTTGCGACTCAAAGGAGAAGGGGGAGCGGGCTACCATGGCGGCCCAGCAGGCGATGCGTATGTCACCGTATCGGTAAAGCCGAGTCCCGTTTTTCGACGGGAGGGGAACGATATTCATCTTGAGGTTCCCGTTGCGTTGCACGAAGCCGTGCTCGGCGCGGAAGTCGACGTTCCAACCATCGGCGGCAACGTTCAGCTCAAAGTTCCTGCTGGAGCCAACAGCGGAACGAAGCTTCGACTTAAAGGCCGGGGCATCAAACCGCAACGCGGCGAGACAGGCGACCAGATTGTGACGTTGAAAGTCGTCTTGCCCACCCCGCCTGACGAGGACTTGAAGCGGTTCTTGGAGACGTGGTCCAAGCTCCACCCGTACAACCCGCGGGAGGGCGCGAAGTGACATTCGAAGAGTTTGCCGAGCATACGGGAATCGAGCGAGCCGAACTGGAGCGGTTCATCGCCGCAGGATGGGTCATGCCGAGCGATGTCGAGGGAGCGCCGACGTTCGTGGAAATCGATGTTGCGCGGGTGCGCTTTGTGTCGGAGTTGCGCGGCGACCTTGGACTTGAAGATGACGCCATCGAAGTGGTCTTGTCACTTCTCGACCAGGTTTACACGCTTCGCCATGACTTGCGCGGCGTCCTGAGCGCGCTGCGCGAGGAAGACGAAGCCATCCGACGTCGCGTGTTGCGTCGGATCAGCGCTGACGCATCCTAAGATGTCGCATGGCATAGCCATGACTGATGTCTCTCTTTCTGTGCTGCCGCCCAAGGTACTCATTGGGTCACGGGACGGTACAAAAGTCGACAACATTGGCCCGATGCCTCACAAATTTTAACTGCTGAATAGTACGAAATTGTGTCATTTCACAATTGCGGCCACTCTTTGCTAATCGGTCGCAAGAAGGTTGTGCGGGACTTCTGTAACATGACCGGGACATTCCTTTTTGGGAGTACTTATGCAGAAATCACGCGCATTTACGCTCATTGAACTGCTTGTCGTGATCGCGATCATTGCGATCCTCGCTGCGATCTTGTTCCCGGTGTTCAGCCAGGCCAAGGAAGCGGCGAAGAAGGTCACCGACCTTTCCAACATCAAGCAGACCACGCTCGGCGTCTACCAGTACATCACGGACTCGGACGACATGTATCCGCTGGGATACGGTGTTTCCAGTGACGGTTTCTGGCGATGGAACTACAACCACTATTTCCCGGCCTCTGACATGGTGGGTCCGGGCAGTGACGGCGCTTGGTCCATTCGCTCGGAGATTTCGCCGCTCTCCTGGGTGAACAGCACTCAGCCCTACATCAAGAGCAATGACCTGTTCTCGGGTCCGGGTATGCCGGCCGTCAGCGGCGGCGGCGCCAGCTTGGCGGAAGTTCGCGCAGGTGCGGCTCGCAAGAATGTGAGCTACTCGTACAACGCCTTGTTGCAAACGTCGAGCTCGTCCAGCGTCGCATCGCCGTCGACATTGCCGATGATCTGGAACGGTCGCGGCCGCGCGGCGGTCATCAGCGCGGCGCTTTCCAACCCGGCGCTGATCTGCGACAACCCCTTCCAGGCTTGCCGCTATCAAGCGCGCAGCGACGCGGGTTGTGCGACGGGCAACGGCGCAAACAGCGCGATGTTCACCCTCGCCGGTCCGATGTGGATCTACGGCAAGGGCGGCAATGTGGGCAACGCGGACGGTTCGGCCAAGTTCCGCCGCTTTGGCGCGCAGATCTCGCCGGCCGATACGGACTGGCGCACTGACCCGTATACCGGCTACAACGACCAGGGCTATCCGGGCTTCTACTGGTGGGATGGCTGCCACGCGTGGCTCTTCCGCCCCGACTATCAGCCGTAAGTCACCAAGTCTTGGGGTTGGGCGGCGAAAGGCCACCCAACCCCAGAGCCACGCATCCAACTCTATGAAGATTTTTTCGATAGGACTTTTGACGCTTGCCGTCGTGATCGGATCGCTCCTCGCCGGATGCACCGAGTCGGGTGATCGAAATCAGGCGGCTGCGGAACAGCACAACCTGGGAACCGAAACGGGAGAGCAGCCTTCCGGCGGAAATGCGGCCACCGGGCCGAAAATGATGGCGCCGGAATAGGGCGCTCTTGGTTGCGAAGCACAAGAGGGCGTCCGAAAATCTGAAAAAAATCGCAGTGTAAATGCTCCGGGGCTTGCAATTCGCAAGATCCGGCGCATAATGTTATGCATTCACATCTCATTGATGTGGAGGACTAATACTATGCGCAGAGCATTCACACTCATCGAACTGCTCGTCGTGATCGCGATCATTGCGATCCTCGCTGCGATCTTGTTCCCGGTGTTCAGCCAGGCCAAGGAAGCCGCGAAGAAGGTCACCGACCTTTCCAACATCAAACAGACCACGCTCGGTGTGTATCAGTACATTACCGATGCCGATGACACCTATCCGCTCGGCTTTAGCGACGTCCGGGGCACTCTAGGTGTTGCTTGGGCGTGGAACTACAACCAATACTTCCCGGTTGGCGACATGGTCGGCCCCGGCAGTGATGGCGGCTACGCGGCGAGAATCCTTTCTTCGCCCAACGCGTGGGTCAACAGCACGCAGCCCTATATCAAGAGCAATGACTTGTTCGCGGGTCCAGGTATGCCGGCGGTCAGTGGCGGTGGCACGAGCCTCGCTGAGCTTCGCGCGGGCGCCTCTCGCAAGAACGTGAGCTACTCGTACAACGGTCTGTTGCAGTCGTCCAGCGCGACCGCGGTGGCGTCGCCCTCGACGCTTCCCATGATCTGGAACGGCCGCGGTCGCGCTGCGGTGATCAGCGGAGCGCTCTCGAACCCGGCCCTGTACTGCCTCCAGTCGAACCAGCCGTGCCGGTACATCCCGGCCGCCGCAGGTTGCAGCAGCGCGAACAACGGTCAGCAGAGTGCCATGTTCGTCCTCTCCGGTCCCATGTGGGTCTATGGCAAGGGCGGCAACGTGGGCAATGCCGACGGATCGGCCAAGTTCCGACGCTTCGGCGCGCAACTTTCGCCCGATAACACCGACTGGCGCGTTGACCCCTACACGGGCTACAACGCCCAGGGCTTCCCGGGCTTCTATTGGTGGGATGGCTGCCACGCGTGGCTGTTCCGACCCGACTATCAGCCGTAAGCTGAGAACTGTCGACGATGCGTCCGCCGGGAAAATCCCGGCGGACGCATCGTCTGGATGACATCACAACGAAGGACACTTTATGAAGCGATTTTCCGTTTGGTTCGCAGTTTTGGCGGCGGTTGCCGTCGTCGGCCTTGTCGGTTGCTCTGAATCCGGCGAAAAGAACATGGAAGAGGCCAATAAGCAGAAT
This sequence comes from Fimbriimonadaceae bacterium, assembly GCA_046292875.1. GTDB lineage: Bacteria > Armatimonadota > Fimbriimonadia > Fimbriimonadales > Fimbriimonadaceae > JBKBQD01. Next base: position 549,557 of record JBKBQD010000001.1, on the reverse strand, counting down.
TTGGGTACAGAAACCGGTGAGCAGCCGCAGGGCAGCGATGCGGCCACAGGGCCCAAAATGAAAGAGCCTGAATAAGGCAGTACTAAAGTTCACTCAAAATTTGTGAATAAATAACTTGAACTTGCGGTAAAATAGCAAGTTGATAGCGGGCGAGCCTTAACGCCCAGAAAATGTCCCTCGGACCCTTGCGGTGGTGGGGCATTTCGCGTTAAGGTTAAGTCCACTCCAATCCCAATGGAGGGAGATACATTCATGAGCATTCGTAAAGCGTTTACGCTAATTGAACTCCTCGTCGTCATCGCAATCATTGCGATCCTCGCGGCGATTCTCTTCCCTGTGTTCTCGCAGGCCAAGGAGTCCGCCAAGAAAGTTAAGAACCTCAGCGGCATCAAGCAGGTGGCCACCGGCGCCATCATGTACTCGGTGGACAGCGACGACATGCTGCCCATGGCACTGACCTATCGCTACACCAACGGCACCACCAACTGGAATGTCCTCCACCCGGTTCCGGGTGACTGGAAGCTCGCCTCCGGCGACTACTGGACCCTTCCGGCAGGTTGGAATCAGGCCAATCAGCACTGGGCCAACTCGACCCAGCCCTATATCAAGTCCTGGGCCATCTGGGATGACACTGGGTTCACTCGAGTCGAGAATGCGGCCGACGCGGCCGACTTCGCCGCACCGAACCGACAGCCGGCGTCCGTGAACTTCACGTACAACGGTTTGCTTCACACGTTGAGCACTTCCGAAGTGGCGTCGCCCTCGCGACTCACCATGTTCTGGAATGGCTTCGGTAAAGCAGCCTATCGCGGCCGCGCGCTCTCGAACCCGCAGATCCGCTGCAACAACGCATCAGCTGCGTATTTGCCCTGCCGCTTCAACCCGACGGGCGTGCCCCAGACGGGCGCTGACGGAGGCTACGGCTGGTTCTGGGCGACGGACCCCGCCAGCGCGTTTGTGTTCGGCGAAGGCATGAACTTTGCTCACACTGACTCCTCGGCCAAGTTCCGACCGATCGGTCGACGCACCGGTCCGGATACGACGAGCGAGCCGAACCGCAATTACTACGGTTCGCCCTTCGCGCACATCCGCAATGATGGCCGACCGCTCACCATGTGGGGATGCACGATCAGTGGCGCAACCGCGTCCTATGCCTGCTTCTTCCGCCCCGACCAGGACCAGTTCAACTAGGTCCCGATCGATGACCACTGGGCCCATGCTTTCGGGCGTGGGCCCATTTTCTTGAGCCAAGACCTTATGAAGCAACGAACACAGTTCCTCGCAGGACTCTGCGCCATCTTCGTACTTTTTGCCCTAGCCGGTTGCGGCGATGGCGGCACCCAGCAGGTAACCACCGGTGACTCGGCAGGCGAAACGACTCGCCAAGTGGACAGCCAGTCCGGTAACGATCAGCTTGGCGCAAACCAGGCACAGAGCGAATAGGGCTCGCATGTTGCGGCCCGCGCTTGTTGGATGGTCGGTACTTGCCGTCGCTTGCTTTTGGGGCTGTACGGACCCCGAAACAGAAATGGCCAAAGGGGTCGAAGTCAAGCCGAGCGGGCATGCGCGCGTGGTCAACCTGACGTCGAAGCCGGTGGCGGCCAATCTCAACGGGCTGACGCTGGGCCAAGCTCTCGAAGCCAAAGGCAATTCTGCCTTCGTGGCGACGCCATTGGGGCGAGACAGCACCATTGATTTCGTATGGGGCGACAGCGCACCGGTCGACGTGGCGTTTCGACCCGATTCGGGAGGCACAGTCACGGTTTACGTGATTGATGACGGCGGAAAGCCCAAGCATGTTGCCTACGTCGGTGATCCCAGAACGACGGAAAAGGGGAAGGCGGCTATTCGGTTCGTGAACTTGACGGCTGACGGCAGGGCTGTGGCTAAGGCCGGCGACCTGGAGTTGGTCCGCGACACAACCGTTGCGGTTGACCCCGGACGCTATACGATAACTGCCGAGGTCATGGGTCGTACGGTGACCGCGCCGGCCCAAGCGATGGACGACGGAGAAGCCTATTCGGTGGTCGTTTTCGCCAATGAATCCGGCGAGCCGGATATCGCATTGCTGCGAAACAATTTGCCGATGATTCTTCTGGGTCCAAGCGGCGCGTCACCTTCTGGCTAAAGCCGCTCCATCAATCCGTCCACTCGGTTGGCCTCGCTTCTCGCTTGAGGACGAGGCTGACCGATTCTGACGCACCTCTCGCGGTCGTTAGCCTTTCGATGCAGAACTGACCTGGGGTTCAAACGTTGTCTCTGAGTACTGCACAAGACGAGAGGTATCCTTGGGCAACACGGAAGCGCTTTCTCCATGAGTTCAACGACCGAGTTTATGCCCTCGACCGAGACCATATTCGTCAAAACCGGCGAAAACACGATGGTCGTCAATATGGGTCCCCAGCACCCATCGACCCATGGCGTTCTTCGTGTGATCTGCGAGCTCGAAGGCGAAACCATTGTCCAGGCGAAATGCGTCATCGGCTACCTCCACACCGGCATGGAGAAAGAAGCCGAGTATCAGCAGTATCACAAGTGCGTGGTCATGACCGACCGCATGGACTACCTGAATGCCAATGGCAACAACCTGGCCCACGCGCTGGCGGTCGAAAAACTTCTGGGCTGCGAGATCCCCAAGCGCGGACAGTATCTCCGCGTCATCCTTGCAGAGCTGAGCCGTATTGCCTCGCACTGCGTATGGCTCGGCACGCACGCGCTCGACCTGGGCGCAATGACCCCGTTCTTCTACATCATGGTCCAGCGCGAAAAGGTGCTGGACATGTTCGAGATGTTCTCGGGTGTTCGCATGATGCCCAGTTGGATTGTGCCCGGCGGACTTCGCGGCGATATGCCCGAAGGTTTCGACCAACGGCTCAACGAGTTCCTCGATGGATTCGAGCCGGAACTGACGGTCGTCGAGAACATGCTCGTCGAGAACCCGATCTGGAAGGAGCGCTGCATCGGGGTTGGCGTGCTGAGCGGGGAGGAAGCCCTCGCGCTGGGATGCTCAGGTCCGATCGCCCGCGCCAGCGGCGTGGCGTGGGACCTGCGCAAGAGCAACCCCTACTGCAGTTACGAAGACTTCGATTTCAAGGTGCCGGTCGGCGAGCACGGCGACGTCTACGATCGGTTCTTGGTCCGGCTGGCCGAGATGCGCGAGAGCGCCAAGATCCTTCGACAGGCAATTAACAACCTGCCGTCCGGTCCATGGAATACCGCCGACCGCAAGGTGGCCCCGCCGCCGAGGTACGAGCTCGACAACTCGATGGAGTCGCTTATCCATCACTTCAAGCTTTATACAGAAGGATTCCGTCCTCCGGTGGGCGAGGCCTATGCCGGCATCGAAGGCTCGAAAGGAGAGCTTGGGTTCTACATTGTAAGCGACGGGACCAACCGACCCTACCGCTGGCACGAGCGTCCTTCATCGTTCATGAATCTGAAGGCCCTTGAGGTCCTTGCCGTGGGGCGGCTCATCGCCGACGTCATTGCGATCATCGGCTCCATCGACATCGTGCTTGGCGAGATCGACCGATAGATTCAGCGCCGAACGATCACGCCGCCGATGGTGATGCCCAGCACGTCACCCGTGCCATTGGGTTGAAAACCCTCGGTTTCCTCGCCTGCCGCATTCCAGGCCGGATCGGACGTTTCGTAGATGAGCACGACTTCATCGGCATTGGGAATATCCTCAATGTACATGCCTGACACGGCGCGATTGAGGGCATAGCGATAGCAATCTGCCGCGCCTCCACAAAGGGGGTTTTGCAGCTTCTTGAGCGCCTCTTCGTCGGTCATGTCGTTGGTCTTGATCCGACGCCTGACGTCATCCATCCAGTTCGCCGCCTCCGGGAAGGCGCCCTCGCTGTCATGGTGCCGCATGATGGCCCGATGAATTTCCTGCAGATTTTCTTCGCGGCCGGCCTCGTACTCGCGCATCTCGGTTTTGCTCAGCAGGTCGGGCAGCACGCCGGCGCGCCAAAAGTCGCGCACCACCGGGCCGTACACGATGCCGCCCACCAGCAGCGCCAATCCAACGGGCAGGACGCAACCCAGCAGGACCTTCTTCTTGCGAATCATGACTACTACAGACGTCCGAATGGTCCGGCTTGCATCATGCCGCCGGTTGCACAGAGGTAGCCGAACGATGCTGCGGGCCAATCACGCGCACTTGGCGCAGGTAAAACCGCGTCATGAATGAACCGCTTTTGCGCAGGTTGACGGAAGCCTCGGGTGTACCAGGCCAAGAGGACGCGATCCGAAAGATTGTCCGCGAAGAGCTGGGCGACTTGTGCGAAATCACGGTCGACGCGATGGGCAACGCGATTTGCTTTCGAGCTGCTACGGACAAGCCTAAAAAGGGCGGTCCGAAGAAGCTGATGCTCGCGGCGCACATGGACGAAATCGGTTTTGTCGTGAGGTTCATCGAGGACAAGGGCTTTCTCCGCATCCATCCTCTTGGGGGCTGGGACCCTCGCCAAATGAACAGCCAGCGCGTCTTTGTCCACACCAAGGGAGGCGTGCTGAACGGGGTCCTCATGTATGGCACGAAGCCAAAGCATATGCTGACCGACGCCGAAGCAAATGCCGGGCAGAAAATGCAGGAGTTCTTTGTGGACGTCGGCCTTTCGGGGGACGAGGCCAAAGAGCAAGTGCGCATTGGAGACATGGTGACGATGAACCGCAGTCTCCAGAAGATGGGTTCGCTTTATACCAATAAGTCCATGGACGACCGCGCCGCTGTCTATGTGATGATCGAAGCGGTCAAGAAAGCAAAGAAGCATGCGGTCGACCTCTATGCCGTGGCGACGACGCAGGAGGAGATCGGCCTGCGCGGCGCGGCCGCTAGTGGTGCCGGGATTGCGCCCGATATTTGCGTCGCCATCGACATCACCTTGGCCAATGACATTCCCGGCATTCCCGAGTTGGACTGGGTGACTCGATTGGGCGCGGGCGCTGCCATCAAGATTCTTGATTCGTCTCTGATCTGTCACCCCAAGATGGTCGATCACTTCCGCGACTTGGCCGAGAAAAACCAGATCCCGTACCAAATGGAGCTGCTGCCGTTCGGAGGCACTGACGCGGGTGGTGTCCAGCGACTGCACGGCGGCATTCCGTCGTTCACGCTTTCGATTCCGACGCGGTACGTGCACACGGTCAACGAGACGGTGCACGAAAAAGACCTCGACGCGGGTGTGGACCTCCTCGCCGCTTATATCAGCGACGCTCACCGCGGCGAATACGCTTTTGAGTAACGCCTAGAAGAGCGGCTGCAGCCGACCGTTGCTGTCGCCAAATTTCTCGATTCGCACCCCGACCCGATCCATCATTGAGAGGAAGAGGTTGGTCATCGGGGTGTGGTTCGGGTAGACGATATGCCGTCCGGTTTGTAGCGCGCCGCCCGCGCCTCCTGCGAGAAGAATGGGCAGGTCGTCGTGATTGTGCCGGTCGCCATCGCTAATGCCGCCGCCGTAAACGATCATGCAGTGGTCGAGGAGCGTGCCGCTCCCTTCGGGAATGCTGTTCAGCTTATTGATAATGTAGGCTGCCTGCTCCGCGTGATAGCGGTCAATGCGCCGCTTCTTTTCCAGCTTCGCCTGATCTCGCCCGTGGTGAGAGATGTCATGGTGACCGTCGGTGACCCCAATCGGCCGGTAGCTGCGGTTGCTGCCTTCGTTGGCGAACATGAAGGTGCACATGCGGGTGAGGTCCGCCTGAAAGGCAAGGACCATCATGTCGCCCATGAGGCGAATGTGCTCGCCAAAATCGGTTGGAATCCCGGTCGGGCGAGTTGCCCCCTCAGGCAGGTTCGCTGCCTGTTCTTTCTCAAATCGCTCGATCCGGCGCTCAATGTCGCGAACCCCTTCGAGATACTCGTCGATCTTGCGCTGGTCGCGCCCGCCCAGCCTGGCCTTGAGGCTGGCGGCATCTTCCAGCACGAAATCGAGAATGCTCATCCGGTACTGGGCTCTTCGGGCAAGCGATTCGGCTTGCTCCAGCGCGTCGCCGCTTCCAAAGAACCGCTCAAAGACGAGCCGAGGATTGACTTCTTTTGCCACCGGCGTGCTCTCGCCACGCCACGAAATGGAGTTCGAGTAGGCGCAGGAGTAGCCGCTGTCGCAGTCGCCGGCCAACGCGCCCCTTTCGCAACCGAGTTCTAGCGAAGCGAACTTGGTTTGATGTCCGATCTCTTTGGCCACGTATTGGTCGACTGAGATCGAGACTTGGATGTCTGTTCCAGCCGTTTTCTTGGGCTGGACGCCCGTCAGCCAAGCCGCGGACGAACGCGCATGGTCCCCGGGGCCGTCACCATTGGCGAACGCATGCTTTTGGGTCAGGCCCGTAAGGACGTTGACCTTGGACTTCAGCGGCTCGAAGGGTTCCAAAATGTGAGGAAGCTGCCCCAAGGCACCATCGGGTCCCGGACGCCAGTGGTCCATGTCAATGCCGTTTGGAACGAACATGAATGCCATTCGGACCGGCCGCCCGTCAGTGGACCGGGCGAGAACGCGCACCGGCGCCATGCCTTCCAACAGCGGGAGCGCGACGGCGGCCCCAAGTCCGCGCAAGATGGTTCTTCGTGAGATTTGTTGGCTCATGGCGTTCTTCCTATAGGGTTCTGTACGGTAAAGACGTCTGAAGTGACGATGGAGATGATCAATGCAGAAAACTTATAGTCGTGATTGCGCGCCGCTCGCAAAGCGTCGTCCACATAGCAGCGGTCCTCGACGCGCAAACCGCGCCCAATGCCGTAGGTGATCAGCTTTTCGGCCAAGGCTTTGACGAACATATCCTTCTTGTCGAGCAATACTCCCCGCAGTTCGATGGGGCCGTCGAAGTAAGAGCCGTCCGGAAGCTCGCCCGTAGCGTCAATCTCGAACTTTCCGTCCTTGAGTCGCCATGAGCCGATGCCGTCGAAGTTCTCCAGGCTGAATCCGATCGGGTCCATGCGCGCGTGGCAACTCGCACAGGTTGGATCTTGGCGATGCTGCTCCATCCGTTCGCGGAGTGAGGCGGTGGGATCAATGTGCTTTTCGTCGTCCTTGAGGTCGCCGACGCCCGGCGGTGGGGGTGGGGGCGGAGTGCCGAGGATGTTCTCCAAGACCCACTTGCCCCGCTTTACAGGCGACGTTCGGGTTGGGTTGGACGTAAGAGTCAACACGCTGGCGTGAGTCAGCACGCCGCCGCGCCGCTCATCGGGAATCTTGATGTGCCGGAACTGATCGCCGGAAATCCCATCCCACCCGTAGTGCTTGGCCAACCGTTCGTTGACGAAGGTGTAGTCGGCGTCGATGAACTCCACGACGCTCCGGTCTTGCCCGACGATGTGGTTAAAGAGCAGCCGTGTCTCCGTGGCCATGTCTCGCTTGAGCTGGTCCGAAAAGGATGGGTAAACATCAGGGTCGGGCGTGACGATCGTCAGTTTGCGCAACTGGAGCCACTGATCAGCGAAGTTCTCGGCCAACGCTTCTGCCCGCGGGTCGGCCAGCATGCGCTTGACTTGCGCTTCCAGTACGGCAGGGTCCTTGAGCCGGTCTTGCGACGCGAGAAGGAAAAGCTCATCGTCCGGCATGCTGCTCCAAAGGAAATACGAAAGCCGGGAGGCGACTTCGTAAGGCCCAAGCTCATACGGCTTGCCGGCGGCGGCAGGCGGATCCAGCTCCACGCGAAAGAGGAAGTGCGGCGAGGTGAGCATCGCCATGACCCCCAGGCGGATGCCTTGTTCGAAGGGCTCGTTGTTCTTCTGCGCCAACTCCGTGATCGCGACCAGCCGGTCCAGTTCGTCGGGCTTGACGGGCCGCCGGTATGCCTTGGTGGCGAGGGGGGTCAGCACCGTTTTGGCCGCTGCTTTCCAATTGGACAGGTCGATTTCACGGGGAATGACCCGGCGTTGGGGAGACGACTCGCCTGTGGACTCCTCCAGCGGGCCGTCAATCTCTGCGGAGAGCAAAATCAGGTTGCGATCGCGGCGGTTTGCGTCAGCGAACTCGGGGTCAAAGTAATCGTTGATAAAGCCAAAGAGGACCTGATGACGCCCTTTTTCAACGACGGCTTCGACGGCGTAGTCGACCGGGTGGCTTTGTTCATTGGGCACATCAATGGTCTTGAGGAGCTGTGAACCAACGCGCACCGTCATTTTTGGCGGCTCGCTGCCAGCCTGATGGCCATAGGCCCGTATCTTGATCGTATAGCGTCCCTTTGCCGGAAACTGATGCGCTACCCCGACTTCGCCGTTTGAAAACAGGATCCGTCCCTCACCGTCCGATGCCGAGCTGTCGCCATCCAATTCGGGTGCGCCGATCTTGCGCTTGGCGCGCAGTGGGAGCGGGATCGCTGTCTCGGCGATTTTCTCGGCGGCGTCGAGGTACTTCTCCATGAGCAGAGGCGAGATCGACAGCACGTCACCGATATTGTCAAAGCCATAGCCGACATCGTCAGACGGGAAGTCGTCCGCCGGCTTGAAGTTGATGCCAAAAAGGTCGCGAATCGTGTTGTTGTATTCGGCGCGATTGAGGCGGCGCAGCGTGACGCGACCGGGATCGGCGACGTCACACTCTGCAGAGAGCGTGCTTTCGATCCACTCCACCAGCAGCTTTCGCTCGGCGTCGGTCGGCTGCGGCGAGCCCTGCGGCGGCATGGTCTTGGCATGAAGGTTGGCTGCGACGCGATCCCAAATGTCGCGATTCGCCGAAAAATCGGCATGCTTCGTCATTTGAGTCAGCGCGAGACCCGAGAGGGGGTCTTTCGCCCCATGGCACTCGCCACAGTACTTTTTGACCAATGGGGCAATGTTGCGCTCAAACGTGGGTTTCGGCTGCTGGGTCGAGGCAAGCGGCTCTTCGCGTGGAACCCACATGGCTCCCACAGCAATGGCCAAGATCGAGAAAGATCCCACCAACGATAACGGGGTGTAATGCTTGATGGACATCAGCGCATCGATTTGCCCAAACCTCGTACTAATATACAGAAAAACCTCCCTCAAAGGGATCGATTTCTGCATCTTTCTGTGTTAATCGCGTTGTAAATCTTATCGTCGCCGAGTTCAAAGCGACGCACAGGTACCCTAACACTTCGAGGAACTCATGATGACCACGATTGCTCCCATCCTTGCCCTCAGCGCATCCATGCTCTTGGCGCCCAGCCAAGACGTGACGTTGCGACGGACGTTTACTGCTGGACAGAAAGAGGTGTTCACCACTCAAACGCGAGTGCAAATGAACATCGACCTCTCGTCGTTTGGCCAAGACAACATGACCTATACGATGACGCAGTCGAGCAAGATGTCGATTGAATATGGCTCGACCGGTGACGACGGAAAGACGGCCATAACGATGACCTTTTCCGACATGAAGATGGACATGAGCGGTCTTCCGGGAATGGAAAGCCTGCCTGGCGGCATGCTGCCTGAGAGCTACGTGGTGAAGGCGAAGATTGATGCCCTCAATGTGCTCTCAGACCTCACGCTTGAAGGGCTCAATGAGCAGCAGCGTGCGGCCGTTCAAACTGGCATCGCGTTTCTCCAGGCCTCGTTTCCTGTCTTTCCCGAGCAAGCCATCAAAGTTGGCGACTCGTGGGAGACCAGTTTGCCCGAGAACAAGGAACTCGGACTTGGCGCTTCGACGATCAAGACCACCTATAATGGCTTGATGGATGTCGGTGGCAAGCCGATGATCAAACTCACCTCGACCACCAAGATGCCGATGGCGATGAATCCGGCCAGTATGATGGGCGGCGGCGGAGAGGGGATGCCCGCGATGAACGTCACTGGACAGATGGAGATTGAGGTTGAGTTTTATCTCGACCCGCAGACCCGTGCGATTGCTGATTCCAATACCAAGGGTCGCATGCAGCAGGTCATGGAGATGGTGGACATGGGCTTCAAGATTCCCATGCAGGGGAACATCGTTGGCACCATGAAGCGGTCGAGCTAACTTACGACACCGGTTCGAGCAAACCAAACTCTTCCATCATCGTGGCCGTCTCGGCAAGCGCTTCCTGAAGCGCCGAGCCGGCCATCTCTATTTCTTCGTCCGAGATGGTCAGGGGAGGTTCGAACCGCATGACCCGAGGGTTGTTGAGCGTGTAGGCCGCGACAACACCTCGCTTCATAAGTTGTGCGGTGACCAACTCACCGCACTCATCCATCGAGTACTCCACACCGATCATCAGCCCGCGTCCCCGCACATCGGCAACCAGGGACGGCGTTTCGGAGCATGCTGCTTGCAGTGCTGCCAGCATCTTTGCGCCTTGAGCTGCCGATCGCTCAACCAGGCCCTCTTCGCGAATTACGTCGATGGTCGCCAGACCGGCCGCGCAGGCAAGTTCATTTCCGCCAAAGGTGCTGGTGTGAATCAGGGGATTCGCGCCGAAGTTCGCCTCAAAGACGGTGGACGTCATCATCACGGCCCCGATCGGCATCACGCCGCCGCCCAAGAGCTTGGCGAGCGGCATCAGGTCGGGCGAGACGTGCTCATGATCGCAGCCGAACCACTTGCCGGTGCGCCCGAGGCCCGTTTGGACTTCGTCAGCGATGAGCAGTGCGCCGTGACGGTCGCAAATCTCGCGCGCCGCATGCAGGTAGCCGTCCGGAGGGATGACAATGCCACCTTCGCCCTGAATGGGTTCGATGATAAGGGCGGCAGTTTCCGGCCCAACGGCGGTCTCAAGGGCCGCCGCGTCCCCAAACTCGACGAACGAAACGCCAGGCATCAGGGGTGAAAAGGGGTCAGCGTACTTTTTGCGCCCCGTCACGGACAGTGCGCCGATCGTCTTGCCGTGATAGCCCCCTTGAGTGCTGACAATGCCCGCCCGGCCGGTCGCGCCTTTTGCCAGCTTGATGGCGGCTTCCACGGCTTCCGCCCCACTATTGCCAAAGAAGGCGAACTCGAGGCCCGCGGGCGTGATCTTGGCCAGAGCGGCAGCCAGTTCGGCCTGCGGCTCGTTAAAGAACGCCTTGCCGCTCAGCGGCATGCGGTCGAGTTGACGCTTGACCGCCTCGACGACCTTTGGATGGCGGTGCCCCAATGAAAAGACGCCGTAGCCGCCAAGGCAGTCCAGATAGCGTCGCCCTTCATGGTCCCAGATAAAGCACCCCTCGGCGTGATCCTCGATGCCGAATCCGGCAAAAGCCATGAGCTTGGCCAAAGGAGGATTCAGGTGCTTCTGATACAGGTCAAGAACGCGGCGGTACCGGGCTTCCGGGTCCATGCCGCAAGTATACGGCGCAGTCTAGGTCGTCAGGACCTCGTACGTGCGAAACTCCGAGCGCATCGGGGGCTCTTCGCCACGTTCCTTGGCCAAAGCGATGTCTTCGAAACCGCGCTTGTGACCCTCGAGGAATTCGGGCGAGCCGACCCAAGCCCGAAACGACGCTTCGTCCGTCCAGTGGCTCACCACCAGGTACGCGCCGTCTCCGCTCGAATCCTTGAGCACTTCCATACGGATAAACCCGGGGAGCCGATCGATGGCGCGGGCACGGGTCAGGAAGAGCTCTTCGAAGCGGTTGCGATAGTCGGGCTTGCACTCGATGCGGTTGATCGCCACGAAACCGGCGGGTCGCGAATCCATATCGAGACCATTGAACCCTATCTTCACTTTCTTGTCAAGAATCGAATAAGCGCAATTGGAAGAAGGTTTGGCTATACTGAGCGCCGAAGGCAGTTTGACGGAGACACCCGGTTGGCAGGCGTTCGATTTCAAAACATCACAAAGATCTTTGGCAAAGATGTCAAAGCGGTTGACAACCTCAACCTCGACATTCGCGACCAGGAGTTCATGGTTCTTGTCGGTCCTTCGGGCTGCGGAAAGACGACCGCGCTGCGAATGATCGCGGGATTGGAAGAAGCGACGAGCGGCGACCTCTTCATCGGCGACGTGCGCGTGAACGACGTGCCGCCCAAAGACCGCGACATCGCGATGGTCTTCCAGAACTACGCGCTCTATCCGCACATGAACGTGTATGACAACATCGCGTTCGGCCTGCGACTTCGTGAGCTCAAAGGGTTCTTCTGGCAGATGACCCATCTGGACGAAGCCCGCAAGATCAAAGAAGACATCGATCGGCGCGTTAAAGAGGCGGCGCGGATGCTGGGAATCGAGATGCTCCTCCACCGCAAGCCAAAGGAGCTTTCCGGCGGTCAGCGACAGCGCGTCGCGCTGGGCCGTGCCATCGTCCGAAAACCCAAAGTCTTCTTGATGGACGAACCGCTCTCCAACTTGGACGCCAAACTCCGCATCCAGACCCGCGCCGAGTTGATCCGCCTGCACCGTTCGCTGGGCATTACCACCATTTATGTGACCCACGACCAGGTCGAAGCCATGACGATGGGGCAGCGCATTGCGGTCATGAAAGACGGCTTGCTGCAGCAGTGTGCGGAGCCCGAGAACGTCTACAGCATGCCCGCCAATAAGTTTGTAGCAGGCTTCATCGGCTCACCCCCGATGAACTTTCTTGACGCCCAAATTGTTGTCGACGGCGGCACCGCATGGATTGACGCGGGATCCTTCCGCTTTGCCGTTCCGGCTGGAAACCCGGCGGCGGGAATGCCGGGGAAGAAGGTCACGCTTGGCATTCGGCCCGAGGCGATTTTCGACGCGGCCATGAACAACCCGATTGCGACGACCGACACCAACACATTCGAAGCGAAGGTTGACCTGTTGGAGCCTCTCGGACACGAGTACGTCGTCTATCTCGGCACGGGGCCGCACAACATGCTGGCGACCATTGACACGGGGACCCGCCTCAAGGCCGGCGAAAATGCCAAGTTCTCCGTCAACCTGGAGCAGATTCACCTCTTCGACGGCGAAACCGAAGAAGCCATCCGCTAGACCTACACGGTGCGGCGGCCAAGGATAAAGTCGAGACTGCTCGACGTATTGACCGCGCGTGCCACCGGGTAATGGGTGTAGAGGGGGATCATTTCGGCCGTCACGGGCCCGTCGTACCCAATGATTTCCAGGGCCTCAATCACCGCAGGCCAGTTAACGTCTCCTTCGAGCAAGTCCACAAATCCGTCAGCGGTACCCACTGCTTTGCGATAATCCTTAAAGTGCACGGCGACAACGCGGTGGTCCAAAATGCGGATCCACTGTTCGGGATAGCCAAACGCCAGCACGTTGCCAACGTCGAAGTAAGACCCGATCCATGGGCTGCCAAACGAGTCGATAAACCGCGCCATTTCGGTAGGGCTGAGAAGAAACTTGTTCCAAACGTTCTCAATCGCGAGTTTCACGCGATGCTTCTCGGCATACTCCAGAGCCTTGCTGAGTCCCAAACTGGCTCGCTCCAGCACAAGGTCATAACGGGTTACGGGTGATTCTGGCAAGAAAAAGACGTCGACCGCGCCCGGGATCGTGAGCAATACTTTCGCCCCCAGCCACTCGCAGATCTGTGTCATCGTGGCCAGGTTGACCAGAGCACGGTCGCGAACGTCAGGGTTGTCGTCGGCCAGATTACAGGTCCAGTAGGTGCCAGAAGCCACCGTATCGAGGCGCAATCCGAGTTCGCCTGCCTTGGATCTCAGGGCTCGGCACCGGCCTTCCGTGGCGTCCAGGCCGAACGCACCGCCCTCTCCGATGCAGAGCTCAGCGGCCTCGTACCCATGCTCTTTGGCCAGCACGAGAAACTCGAAGGGGTCGAGCGTGCCTTCCAACCCGCCAGGGTACGACCAATAATTGATTCCTTTATACAACATGGCGATGATCCTAAATAAGTCCCAATCGCTCTTTGACCTGACGAATCTCAGCCAGGTTGACTTCCAGCGACGCCCGCGAAGACTCAGCCGGCGCAATGGTGAGTGGCCGGTCGTGGCGAATGGCTTCGCAAAAGTCGGCAATTTCGTAGTAATAGCCGCCGAGATCGGAAAGATTGCCGCCCGCACCTTCGGCCGACATCTTGGGGAACTCCGGCACGATTGGGTCTTTTCCTTCTTCGAAGACCGTCATCGGTCCCCCATCCATGATGACGACTCCCTTCTCAAAGACAGCGCGGAAGGCCATCTTGAAAGGGGCGCCGCTGGGAAGGTTCCAACCGCCTTCCAGGTGGACTACCGTATCCCCGAAGGTCATCGTGGTAAAGATGTGCCCAACGCCGGTTTCGTTGTACGTCCCAAAGGACACCATGTCATCAGGCATGCCGAGCAGGTAGAGCGCATAGTCCGTGTCGTGGATGTGCATATCCATGGCACCGCCCCCGGCCTTGTTCTCGTCGGCATTCCAGCCGTCTGACGCCCATTTGGGAAACGCGCCATAGCGGGTCAAGTTGAGGGAGAGCAACTTGCCAAGCGCACCAGAATCGACGATCTCTTTCAGCTTCGCGTATTCGGGCCAGAAGCGGATACAGTGCGCGATCATCAATCGCTTGCCTGAGCGGTCCCGCGCGTCGATCATGCGGTCGGCGTCCTCGACCGACATCGCCATCGGCTTTTCGCACAGGACGTGCTTTCCAGCGTCGAGTGCTCTAACCGTTGTGTCTGCATGAAGATAGGTCGGCAGGCAAATGTCGATGATGTCGAGGTCGTCGCGATCCAGCAGTGCCTCAAAATCGTCCATCGCCTGGACGCCCCACTGCTTGGCGAAGGCATCGCGCTTCTCAGGGCGGCGATCCGTAACCGCCACGAGCTCCACGCCATCAAGCGCACGGTACACGTTGGCGTGCATTTGTCCCATAAAGCCGCAGCCGATCAATCCCACTCTCATGACTTCCACGATTCCCCTTCCTCGACGCGGCAGGGTACCCCAGCCTCGCGACATCGGCCGTTGGATACAATCGGCCGTGGCGGAGTTCCGTAGATAGAGATTATGGGAGGCCTCGTTTTTTGCGCTCTCGCGCTGGTGAGTGTTTTTGGTATGAGCGAAACCCCTCAGTCTGCCCCTCGCGCTGGGACCGTTCCCGGTAGTCCGGCCCGCGTCGACAAGGTGATCCTGTCCGAAGATCAATGGAAGTCCCGGCTTACACCCGAGCAGTATCGTATCTTGCGCAATGCCGGAACCGAAGCCGCGTTCTGCAGCCCGATGCTCGACAACAAGGAGATCGGCACGTACCACTGTGTGGGCTGTGATTTGCCGCTCTTTGTCACCGAAAACAAGTTCAAGTCGGGTACAGGGTGGCCCTCATTCTTCCAGCCGGCCACCAAAGATGCCGTCTGGACGCGGGTGGATCGAAGCTACGGCATGATTCGCGACGAAGTGCTTTGCTCACGATGCGATGGTCACTTGGGTCATGTATTCGAGGACGGGCCAAAGCCGACGGGCCTCCGTTACTGCATCAATGGTGAAGTGTTGGTCTTCAAGAAGGCCAAGCAGAACGGCTAGCGTCCGCCGAGTCCGCTGAGCGTCACGCCTTCGATGAAGTAGCGCTGCGCGAAAAAGAACAGCAGCAGCACTGGCAGCATCGCCAGGGTCGCAAACGCCATCAACATGCCAGGCTCCCCGCCTCGGTCACTTTGGAAAAGCTGCAGCGCGTAGCTGATCGGCATGTTTTCGGGCGAGTTGATGTAGATCAGCGGACCCATAAAGTTGTTCCAGGCTCCCATGAAAGTCCAGATCGCAATGACGGCTAGGGCAGGTTTGATTTGGGGCAGCATAACGCGCCAGAAGGTCCCGAAGTGGGAGCAGCCGTCAATCGTGGCGGCATCTTCGAGCTCCAGGGGAATCGTGCTGAAGAATTGACGCAGGAGAAAGACGTTGAAGGCGCTGGCAAAGAATGCGGGCAACCAGAGCGGCGTCAACGTATCGATCATCCCGAGGCTGCGGAAGATCAAGAACGTCGGCAATAGCGTCACCGCCGCAGGCAGCATCATCGTGCTCAGCAGCACGAGAAACAAAGGAGTCCGTCCCGGAAAGCGCATCCGCGCAAACGCATAGGCGACGATGGCAGAGGAAAAGAGCGTGCCGATCACGCTGAGGATCACGATGATCAGCGTGTTCTTCAGATAGACAAGGCCACGATGCGTTTCAGGAGGCAAGAACTCCAACGCATCGCGGTAGTTTTGCCACCGCAAGCCGATCACGCGAACGGGTTCAACGTCGTCAGGATGGGCAATGAACTCGCGGCCTTTCAAGTCAATGGGCTCGTTGATCCGAATGCGCCGATCGCCATTGTCCAAGTCCTTGACGACCATCCCCACCACCGGACGGCCCTCGAAGGTGGTCTCCACCACGGGCGCGTCTTTGGGAATGAGGGTTGCTTCGTTCTCGGAAATCTCCAGCGTGCGCCCACGATAGACGAGGGGCCGAATGATGTCGAGCCGGAGTCGGCCGTTGGGCAGCCGCTCGATGAGCGACGCATCGGCACGCTCACCCTCAAAGGAGACGGCGTACAAGGGGTCGTCGGGGTCAAAGTACGGCTCCGTGACCGCTACCCGGGGGATCCATACCGGACCGGTTTCACTCACCATGTCTCGATCCTCTTTGAACGAGGTCGAGAGAAGCCAGACGAAGGGCGCTCCAAAAACAACGGACCCGATGAGCAGAGCGGCGTGAAGGGCCGCAACTTTGGACCATCCCAATTCCGCTGCCTGTCGGCCAGCAAGCGACATGGCCAGAGTCGCGCAAAGCGCCAGCGCAAAAACGCCAGTCGCACTGCCGTAATTCAGGCCAATGACGCCGCGCAGGACCTCGACGTTTCCACCCGTCTGTACTCCCCAAACCACAAACCCGATGCCCATGGCGCTCCAAACCGCCAAAGAAGCCCCACGAGCTTGGCGCTCCTCGCCTACTCCGGACAGCCACTGGCCCAGGCGAATCAGCGCAATGATGATGCACACAGCGCCCGCCCAAAATAGAAAGGGCATGATCAGCCATACCAATGGGATCTTGATCGGCGCATCGATCGAACGACCAGTGTCAGAGGCCAGCTGGGATCCGACCAAGAATGCGGCGGCTGCGATCCCAGCAAAAAGCCCAACGGTGCGCGTCCAAGAAACCAGATCCAAAGAAGGATCGCGACTCAGGCGTCGGACGACCATCGTCCCAATCCGAAGGACGAAAAACCACCCGACCCAAACCAACAGGGTGCCCACGGCAAAGAGCCACGTCGTCACTTCTCCACCTCGACGTGAACCCAACGGGGAGCAAGCTTGAGCTGGATCAGCGTCAAGATGAGAATGATGGCGAAGATGACCCAGGCGATGGCGCTGGCATAACCCATCTTGAAGTAGTCGAAGCCATTGCGGAACAAGTGGTAAACCGGCACGAGCAAGGCGTCGTTTGGACCAACGGATCCGCCTGAAGGTCGCATGATGTACACGCGGTCGAACTCCTGCAGTGCGCCAATGAATCCCATCACCATGTTGAAGAAGACGATGGGGCTCAGCATCGGCAAGGTGACTTTCCAGAACTGCTGCTTCGGGTTCGCGCCGTCGATTTGCGAGGCTTCATAAAGCGAGGTCGGAATCCCTTTCAGCCCGGCGAGCCAGAGGATCATCCCACTGCCTGCGCCCCACATCCCCATCATGATCAGCGAAGGTTTCGCCCACGCTTCGGCATTGAGCCAGCCTGGCGGCGGGGTTCCGAACCAAACGCCGATCGTCGATTGCCAGACGGAGTTGATCAGGCCCTTGCTGGGGTCGGGGGTCAGGAGCCATATCCATAGCACCGCGCTAGCGACGCCCGGCACGATGGCGGGCATATAAAACAGCGTGCGGTAGTAGCGCATGCCTCGCACGGCAGCATTGAGGAGCAAGGCAACCGCAAGGCCGGTCACCAAGCCGAGCGGGACCCCGATGCCCGCCAAGTAGCCTGCGTTGCCCAGCGCTTTCAGCATGTTGTCCCGGTCGATCCCGGCCATCGTCGCGTAGTTCTGGCCGCCGACCCAGCGCGGTTCGCTCAGCACGTTGTATTGGGTGAACGAGAACAGGAACGAGGCGAGCATCGGTCCGAGCGTAAAGACCAAGAAGCCGATCACCCACGGCGCGACAAACAGATAGGCCCAGCGCGCTTCTTCGCGGGCCAATCGCCCCAATCGAAGCCGGCGGTATTGCACCGCCAAGAACACGGCGAAGCCCAAAAACAGCGACAGCGCCACGAATGCCGGCACACGCAGGTCGATGATCGGATACTTCTCTGACTCAAAAAACGTGTTGAGTTCGCGCTGGACCGCGGCCTGTCCGACGGCCAGTGCCTGTTCCGGGGGCATGGTTCCGAGCGCGGCCCGCTCAAGCGCGCGCACGTGCTCGTCCCAAAGGGGCTGCCCGACGAAGGTCACGGGTCGGATGCGCGCGACGTTCATCAACTCGATGTGGATTTTGAGCGCCTCGGCAAATCGGGGCATGCGCGGACGGAACTCGGCAAACAGCAGTTGATTGGCTTCGATGTTGGCCGAGATGCGCGGGATGAATTCCCGGCCCCGTCGCCGCTCCCAGTCTCGCTGTGCGCGCGCTTCGATGAGCCGGGCCTCGGTGCTGGTCGCAAACTTGATGTAGGTCCAGGCGTCATCGACGTTTTTCGCGCCAGTGGGGATGCAGTAGGCAAATCCGCCAACCCAGGTGACAAAGGTGTCCTTCTCGTCTTTGAAGCGACCGATTCTCTCCAGCCGGTCGCGCGGCACAGGCGGCGGCGCAACGCCGAAGTCGAGGTTCGGGGAATAGCGCGCCAAGTTGCCAAGGATCCAGTCGCCATCGATCTTCAGCGCAACTTTGCCAACCGCAAAGGGGTCGTTCTCGCCGCCCTGAAAGCCTGTTTCGAACTTTTTCGCGTTCTCGTACCCGCCGACAAGCCGATAGCCGTCGACAATAAACTGCAGGGCTTCGACGGCTGCCGGCGTGTTCAAGGTACAGGTCCGACCGTCAGGCGACAGGAATGACGCGTTGTTCTGAAACGCGTACATGTAGAGCCACACGTTGCCGTAGTTCGGCAGGAATCCCGCAACTTTGATGGATCCATCGGGGTTGAACTCGGTCAGTGCCTCGCCATAGCGAAGGGTTTCGTCCCAGGTTTGGGGCGGACGGTCGGGGTCGAGTCCAGCCGCCCTCAATTTGTCGGCATTTTCGCGAAACACCTTGCGATTCCAATACAGCGCGCGGTCGTCGGCGCCGGTGGGAATGGCATATACGCGGCCGTCATAGGAGGCTTCCTCCCAGGTAGCGGGGTAGTACTGCTCGGGCCGAGGGCATAGCGGCTCGTTGCGGTCTCGTTGGATCAGGTCGTCAAGGGGCTGAAACGCGCCACGGCTGGCCCAGTCGCCAATGGTGAACCGGTCTTGGTGGATGACGTCGGGCGGAACGTTCCCAACGATGCTGGTCATCAGCTTCTGCGGGTCCATGCGCCCGGCACCCATGCTCAAAATGCGAACGCGGATGTCGGGGTGGCGACGTTCGAACTCGCGGACCACCGCTTCGAAACCTTTGCTGTCCGGTCCGAACCCAAGTCCCCATACGATGAGGTCGCGTTTGGCTTGCGCGGATACGGGTGGCGCGCCGGTAAGAATCGCAAGCGCGACGAGGGCGAGGACGAAGTGGCGAACCATCGCTAACGACATGATACAGCCGCACCCCGGCACTTCACCCGAGATGCGGCTGCCGTGAATCAACTTTAAGCTGATTCTTTACCCACCGGAACGCGGGGGCACCAGGTCGAAGCCGTAGTCACGCCCCTTGTCGATGGCAGGAATTCCATCAACCATCCACTTTGGCGCGGGCGCACCTTTCAGATAGTGGTCAAAGAACTGCATCATACGCTGCGACCAGTCTTTGCGGTTGCGTCGCTGCGTCAAGTTGTGACGCTCACCATTATAGTTGATCATCCAAGACGGTTTGCCGAGCCTCCGCAACGCGGTAATCAGCTCAACACCCTGAGAGAAAGGCACGGCGTCATCTTGGTCGTTTGACATGATGAGAAGCGGCGTACGAACCTTGTCGAGAAAGAAAAGGGGAGAGTTCTCCATAAAGCGAATCGGCTGCTCCCATATCGAGCCACCAATACGGCTCTGCGTCTGCTCGTATTGGAACTGGCGCACGAGGCCAGTCCCAATGCGGATGCCTCCGTAGGCGCTGAACATATTGACGACCAGCGCACCCGCACAAGCCGCCGCAAACATGTCCGTCTCCGTCACCATGTACACCACTTGGTACCCACCCCAGCTTTGACCTTGAATGCCCACTCTCTTGGGGTCAACGTAGCCGCGCGCAAGGACGGCATGAACGCCGGGCAATATCGCATTGACCGCGCTCTCTCCCGGATACCCAATCTTATAGGGGATATCCGGAACGAAAACGACATAGCCGTTGCTGACGTAGTGCCCGATTTCAATGGTCGAGGCACTCGGCACCAAATTGCGAAAAGCGTGGAGCGAATCCGAACTCCGCTCGTAGAAGTACACCACCATCGGATACCTCTTCGAAAAGTCAAGGTTGTCGGGCTTGTAAACAATGCCTTGAAGGTCGATACCGTCATGCGACATCCAGTTGATCAGTTCTGCCGTACCCCAGCTGAATTCTTTCCATTGCGGATTGGCGTCGCTCACTTTGCGAGGGTCATCGAACAGCGGGTCATTGGCAAGCCAGAGATCGGGAAACTCACGGAACGTAGAGCGTGTGAACATGACCGTTTCTGCTTTGGCGGCTTTCTGCAAACCGCCGAAGGCGTACGGACCATAGAGCAGGTTTCGGGGTATGGCGTTGCTCTCTCGCAAAGCCCAGCCAGAGTCCTTGTTTCGCTCATCGAAGACGCTCAGCAAGATCGGTCGGCTCGGTTCGATATCGCGATCTTCTTCGCCTAGAAAAACAAAGCGGTAACGCTTTTCGAAACGACGTCCCCAACCGCCAGTAAGGCTCCAAGGCTGCATCTCCCCGGTCGGGTCGATAGCCCAAATATCGTAGCGATCGTAAAGGAAGAGGGTCGAATCATTCGGCCCCCATCCGCCGATGCCGTAAGTGCCGGCAGGCGAGGGAGAGTCATTCAGCTCGTCCCAGATGAGCTGGTTGACTTGGGCCGGAAGATGGATTCCCTGTCGCGTTGCCGTATCGACGATGAAGGCCTCTTGCTTGATCGCGTCCCAAAGGTAAAGGTACTTGCCCGTCCGGGAAAGGGTCGCGCCACCCGCATTGGATTGCAACATCAGGTGAGCCGTCCCCGTGGCCACGTCCACCAGATAGACATCCGTTCGGCCGAGCTGCCACGATGATTCACGCTGGTAGGGCAGTTGAGAGGTGCCGAGCGCCACCGCGCCATCGCCTCGGTTGGCAATCGTCACGTTGGGAATGGATTCAGTCGCCAGCTGAACAATCTTGCCACTCGCGATTTCGGCCACGGCAAGGTAACTCCGATTCCGCTCGGCGTTTACCTGAAGCAGCTGCTGCGGCTGGAGCACTGGGTCGAGCCAGTGCCAAACATCCAGCGTAACGCGTTCCTCTTCGGGACGCTCATCGCGTGGCACTTCGGCTGGTTTCGGGCGCGTTCGGAACTGGAGGCGCGCGCCCGATTCGCTGAAGGTGAGGCCGCCGTCGGCAATGATCCACCCGTCGGGAATGCCCGACGATCCAGGTCCCGCCACCTTCGTGACCGCGCCGCTTTCGATTTGCGCCAGGTGAAGGGTCAGGTCGGGACGACTGGCGGCATAGTCGTCGCGGTCCGTCAAAAAGGCCAGCTGAAGCTGATCGTTCGAAAGCGTCAGCTGGGTGTACCGCCCCAATCCTTCGATGATCGACTTCGATCCACCACTCTGCAAATCGTGGACCTCAATGCCGTCCTTTTCGCCATCGCGAGTGGAAAGACTCAGGATGAGTCGGCTGCCATCGTTGCTGAAGAGGAAGGAAGCGACGTTCTCGAGCTTTCGCTCCTCGCCAGTGGCAACGTTGCGAAGCGTGTAGGCATCGCCGACGCGGTGATCCGACTTCTTGCGAGTTGATTGTCCCTCTCCTTCTTGTTCCTGCGCGGGCGGCGATTGACCGGCCCCTCCTGCTCGACCGGCTGCACCTCCTCGGCCCCCGGCACCTCCGCCAGCGGGAGGTCCGCCCGGTCGCCCGGGGCCACCCGCCGGTGCTGTGCCGCCGGCAGCTTGACCCGTGTCCGCGCGATAGAGAATCCAAAGTCCGCCGTCGCGCGACATCGTAAAGGAGGCGACACGCTCAACGACGGTGCGCTCACCGGTCGCCAGGTTGAGGATCAGGAGCTCGGAGCGGGGCAAATCCTGGGCGGGAGTGCGATTGGCCCTTGCGGCACGAACCTCTTCTGCTTTCGGCGGAACGATCATTACAGCGAACTTGCCATCCGCGGTGAACCGCGGCGCCCCGCCGCGCTCAATCAAGTACTTCGGCTCTTGGCTGGCAGCCGTGCTTTGGATCGTCAGCGTGGCGTCGCCTTCTGCGGCCGAAACCCGATAGCTGAGCCAGCGTCCATCTTCGGTCAGCGAAGCGTTTTGAATCGAGTTCCACTTCTCGAAGTCGTCAAGTGTCGTGGGGCGAGGTTGCGAATACGCGGCAACGCCCAGAGAAATGCCAAGAATGGCAAGCAAAACGCGGTGTGAGAGAGCAGTTCGGATCATCGTCGTTCCACCGAGCCTCCCAGTATGCCCGAATCGGAATGAGCCTTCTTTGCACAGCGATAAGGCATCATTGGCAAAAAGTGCACAAAAAAATCAAGATTTTCTCGCCACGAACGCCAAGGATTTATCACAATAGAGAGCAACGATGTGCGCGGATCCCGCCGAAGTGAAGATGTGCTGCGCCCCGCTTAAAGTGGGCGATCGTGCCGTGGTGACCTCCGTTGACGCCAAGTCGCCGCATGGACTGCGCCTGGCCGAAATGGGGTTAGTGGCGGGTACGGAGTTTCGTGTGGCCAAAGTCGCGCCGCTCGGCGACCCCATCGAAATCGAGCTTCGCAATTACCGTCTCTGTCTTCGTCGATTGGAGGCTGAAGACATCGAGATCCGCATGCTTGAGTCGGCAGCGTAGATGGCATCCGTCCGGACGTCGATTCCCGTCGTGGCATTGGTCGGGAATCCGAACGCCGGAAAGACCTCCGTGTTCAACGCGCTGACGGGCGCATCGCAGCATGTCGGCAACTATCCCGGCGTCACGGTGGAGCGCGTCTCGGCAACCATGAACGTCGGAGATCTGCGGGTCGAGATGGTCGATGTGCCAGGACTCTACAGCGTGATGCCGATCTCGGAAGATGAGCGCGTGGCGACCGAAGTGCTCTACGGCCGTGAGCCGGGCGTCAATCGACCCGACCTTTTGGTCTGCGTGATCGACGCCACCAATCTCGAACGGAACCTTCTCTTGTTCTCGCAGGTCGCCGAACTTGGAACGCCGGTGGTGGTTGCCTTGACGATGGTCGATATGCTGACCCGCCAAGGACAGACTGTTGACGTCGATCGGTTGCGACAAGAACTTGGGGTGCCCGTGGTGCCGATCGTGGCGCACAAGAAACAGGGTGTCAACGAGTTGCGACAGGCTATCCGCGATGGATTGGACTCTGGGTTGAGGCCCGAAGTTGACGTCCGCCTGCCCGAAGACGTCGAGACCGAAGTCACGTCGCTGCGACATCGTTTGGCGCGCAACGGCTTCGACGTGGCCACGACCGAAATCCGGCAAGCCTTGTTGCTGCAGAGAGGCGCACTGCAAGAGCGCCTGCATGAAATGCCGGAGATCGCGATGGCCTTCGGCGAAGCGCGCCAACGCCTTGAGGATCGGGGGTTTCTCGAAGCCGGCGAAGTGACCGCCCGGCGCTATGAATGGGCCGCCAACGTTGCCAAGGCGGCGATTGCGAGCCGTCCAACGGCGCCAAAGATCTCTACGGCACGAAAGCTTGACCGCATTTTGACGCACCGGGTGTATGGCCTGTTAGTTTTCGTTGGGGTCATGTATCTGGTCTTCCAGTCGATCTACACCTTTGCCGCGCCGTTCATGGAGTGGATTGAAATGGGTATTGGTGCCCTGGGTGAACGGGTAGGCCCTTTGCTGGAGCAATCGCCGGTGCTGGAATCCCTGGTGGTTGACGGTCTCATTGGCGGCGTCGGGGCGATGGTGGTTTTCCTGCCGCAAATCATAATCCTTTTCTTCTGGATCGCGGTTCTCGAAGGCACCGGCTATTTGGCAAGGGCAGCATTTCTCATGGATCGTCTTTTGGGCTGGTGCGGACTCAATGGCCGTGCGTTCATCCCGCTGCTGTCCAGTTTTGCGTGTGCGATTCCCGGCATCATGGCAGCCCGGGTGATGCCAGATGCACGCAGTCGCCTGGCGACGATTTTGGTCGCTCCATTGATGAGTTGCAGCGCGCGTCTACCCGTTTATCTCTTGCTGATTGGTACGTTTGTCGCGCCGACGTACGGGCCGATCTGGGCTGGCGTCGCTCTTTTTGGCATGCACCTTATCGGTCTCGTGGTCGCGATCCCAATGGTGTATCTACTGAACAAAGGGATTCTGAAAGGGAAGCGTTTGCCGTTCCACCTTGAGCTGCCCCCTTATCAATGGCCGAAGTGGCGTGATGTCGGGCTGACCGTTTACTTTCGAGCCGGAGCGTTCGTCAAGACTGCCGGCACGATCATCGTGGCGCTGTCGATGGTGATCTGGGCGCTGACTTACTTTCCTCGCAGTGAAGCGACCATCACAGCGCTGGAGCAGGAATACGTGGCCCAGAACGTCGGAGATAACGACGAAGAGGCGATGGATCACTTTGTTCGGGGACGGCTGCTGGAGCAGTCTTTTCTCGGCCGATTTGGCCGTACGATCGAGCCCGTCTTTGAACCGGCCGGGTTCGATTGGCGACTCTCCACGGCCATCATCGCCGCATTTCCGGCACGGGAAGTGATCGTTCCTTCTCTGGGCATTTTGTTTAGCCTTGGCGATGATATCGACTACGAGTCAACGGACCTCCGCACAGCGCTCCAGAGAGCAACCTGGCCAGACGGGCGCAAGCTGCTTACACCGTATGTCGCTTTCGGGCTCATGATTTTCTTCGCGCTTTGCTGTCAGTGTATGGCAACACTTGCCACGGTCAGACGCGAAACCGGCACCTGGCGGTGGCCCATTATCATGTTTTCCGTGATGTCACTTTTGGCCTATACGGCTGCAGTGATTGTCAACCAAATCGGGTTGCGATTAGCTGGCTAAAAGAGCGGGTAGACATAATCGCTTTGCTGCTGGCGGACGTCTTGCTGTTGCATCTCTTTGGCCGAGACTTCGCCGTCAATGCCGGCTCCCCAAACCCTCCCTGCCTCTTCGGAGTAGTAGAACGGCTCGCCCGTGGCGGGATCCAATGGAACGGAAGCGAGCAAGCCAACTGTCGTGAGTTCATCGAGCGTGGAGGGCAGTTCGCCATACTGCAGCCGATAGAGCTGCGCGGCGATCACGATCGGGTGGACCGACTGGTCTGATAGACGCCGGATGGACATCGCGCGCTGGCGTGAGAAAGTCACGGTGTAGCGCACGGCAAGGGCCCGCCCCAGAACGTTGAACTGGTTGGCTAATCCGTCATCCGGACTGTAGTCATCGGTCGGAGGACCGTAGCGTCCAAGTCCGTAAGGAAGCTTCATGCCAAGGTTGCGAAGGGTTGACGAGAGTTCGCGTCGGCGTTCAGGCCACGGGCGGCGGGCATTGGCTGCCAAAAATCCGTAGGTATAGCGCAGGAGCGCCACGGTTTCTTCGGGATCAAAGGAGCGGCGATTGGCGTCAGCAATGCCATTCAGGTCGGCGGAACTGGTCCCCGAGAGGCGAGATAGGGCAAAGGCGGCGTCCTTGGGACGCATCCGACGAACGTCGGGCTCAATCAGGTCCGCGAGCTCAATCGCGGCGGCATCCGAGAGGGCAGGGTCCACCATCGGCGTTTTGGGAATCCACGTCAAGAGCTCACGAAGCTGCGCTTCGCTCAGTGGCGTGCGCCGCACCGCCACGCGAACCGTTGCCAGCACCTCGATTTGGGTCGAGACGAAGGCATCGTAGGCAACCAATGGGCCCTGGGCGTTGATTCCTGCTTCCGTGAGCTGATACAGTGCGCGCAAGTCACTGAGGGCCTGGTCCGATTGCCCGTCGGCAAATCGAAGTTTCGCGCGCGTCAGGGCGGCCGATGCAGTGGACTTGATGGCTTCGAGATCGGCAACCAGCTCTTCGTAGGCGAACGAGGTGCGACCGTCCTGTCGCGGAACCTGAAGATTGGGCGAATGTGCCCTCTCCAAGAAGGCGTCCAAAGTGGCCTTGCGCGCCCGCAACTCTTGGCGCAGCACGTTGCGGTCCTCGTCTTCGAGAAACAAAATCGGTCCAGCGCCATTGCGCTGAACGAGGTCGGCAACAGGGTTGCTAAGGGGCGTGAACTCGCGAACCACGGTCACCAAGTTGGTCCAATCACCCGATTCCGCGCGACGCTCGGGTGCCACGAGAGGTTCGGTTGGTCCGGCGTTTGCCTCCAGTTCCGAAAGCCAGCTTTGCGCAGCGCTGCCGGTCATAAGATCGCATCCTCCCAGGGCTGGCAGAGAAACCAGCGCGATAACAGGAAGATGCCATCGCATGCCTACGTCGCCTCCAACTCGAGAGGGGAATCAGCGTCCTGCGGCATCAGCGGATCCATCACCGGCACCGTGGAGGACGACCGCACTTCGCCCGTGACGGCCTTCTCGCGAACCCGCAACTTTTCCGCTCTTTCCGTCGCTCCGGGCGAAACCGGCCAAAGCGTGTTGTCGGCCCAGTAGCTGTCGAGGAACTCTCGCCATACTCGCTCATAGACTGCGATCGTCTGGTCGGCGATGTGTCCCCATTCGAAGTCGGTTTGGAGCCGAATCTTGGCGGCGGCTGACAACTCCGACGCGCGCTTGGGGTCGCCCAACACTTTCAAGACCGCCCAAGCGAGCGAGGCCGAATCATTCGCATAGCAAAGTGTGCCGGTCTTGTCATGTAGGACCACTTCCCGCAAGCCGCCAGCATCGCTGGCAACGACTGGTATTCCAGCGGCCATCGCTTCCAGTGCGACGATTCCAAACGGCTCGTAAAGCGACGGGAAGACAGCAACGTCGGCGCTGCGGTACAGCTCGATCAGCGAACGATTCGCCATGAAGCCGGTGAAGAGCACCTTCTCCGAGATCCCGTACCATTTCACAAAGGCCTCGAGCTGTGCGCGATGGCCCCCGCCGACGATGACGAACTTGGTGAGTGGCTGCTCGGCGAGGATGGCCGGGATGGCTTCGAGCAAGAGCTGAATTCCCTTTTCGCGGACAAACCGCCCGACGTACATGACAATCTTCTCTTCCGGGAGGGCAATGCGCGCCCGCCACTGCGCGACTTCGGCCGCCGAGGCTTCAAAGGCGAATTTGGCCGCGTCAACGCCATTGAAGATCACGTCGATCTTGTCTTGCGGCACGTTGAAGCTCCGCATGACCTCGCCGCGCATGTACTCCGAGCAGACAATGACCCGCCAAGCCTCATAGGTCAGCCAGTACTCTTGTTCATGAATGTAGCGTTGGAGGGGCGTATGAAGCCCAGCGTTCCGCCCTTCTTCGGTGGCGTGGATCGTGGCGACGATCGGCAGCTGATACTCATATTTCAGTGCGCGAGCCGAGTCCAGAGACAGCCAGTCGTGCGCATGGAAAACCGTTGGCGCGCCGCCCGGGCGCCAATCCTCCAGCAGCCGCCGAACCCGTCGCTCCGTGGCGCGATTGAGCAACTGGATTTCATGAACGAAGTCATTGGGTTCGGCCTCCAGATGAACGCGGTGAACGACCACGCCGCTCGGCTCCACTTCCTCATCGGGGGCCTGGGGAGTGGCCTTGGTCACGACGTGGACTTCGATGCCGCGCTCGACCAATCGCTTGGAGAGATCAGCAACGTGCGGGCTGATGCCCCCCACAATCCGCGGCGGGTACTCCCACGAAAGCATCATCACGCGCATCGACCCTATTGTGCGCTGAATCTCGTCAAATTCCGCCAAGCGTTTGCAAGAGCCAAAACATCAGACGCGCGTTCGCCATAATCTCCACCGTGCGGACTCTCCTCCGCGTCCTGCTGATCGGCATCTTGGCCGTCGCCACGCTGGCATGCGAGCGGCGAGATTCGAGAGTGCCGCTCATCAGCTTCCTACAGTTTATGGAGACGCCAAGCACACAGCGAGCCCGAGAGGGCCTCGTGAAGCACCTTGAGGCGTCCGGAATGGTGCAGGGCGTTGACTTCGAAACCGAGGTTCGGTCCGCGAACGGCGATCTGTCGACGCTGAGGATCATGGCGGAGAAGATTCGGGACTCGGGCGCAAAAGTGGTCGTGCCGCTCTCGGGTGCCGCGCTTCGTGCAGCGAACGACTCGATCAAGAACAAGCCGATCGTCTTCGTCTTGGTGGACGATCCGATGGATGCCGGTGTCGTGGAGCCGGACGGCGACAAGCGGCCCAACGTGACGGGTGTCACGCGGGATTACGCCTTTGGCCGGATCTTTGATTACGCCCAGCGAATCATGCCGGACGCGAAAGTGTATGGGACATTGTATGACCCCAGCGACCCGAGTTCCGACCGACTGTTGCAGGCCTGTCGCGTTCGTGCGCGGCAAAAGGGCCTGGAGTGGCAGGAGGTCCCTGTGAATGGAGCTGGGGAAACGGCGAGCGCCACCAATGCGCTCATGACCCGCGGAGTGGACCTGATTATCCAGGTTCCCTCCGACTTTGCGACCGCAGGATTCGACGGGATGCTGCGCGTTGCGAATCGCAACCGCATTCCCATCATGGGCTCGCAGGTTAGTCTTGCCGAGCGCGGCGCCGTGCTGGCCGTTGGGATTGAGTCCACCGCCTACGGACAGCAAGCTGGGCGCCTTGTGGAGCGCATTCTCAGGGGTGAGGATCCCGCGGATCTTCCCATCGAGACTCCGACGGCGAAGCCAGAGTTCTTATTGAACTTCGGGGCGGCGCAGCGGCTGGGGCTTCAAGTCCCGTCCAGCATCGTTGATGAAACCGATCGGACGATTAGTTTTTGAGACGGTAGAGGTCCTGGTACTTCGAGCTTATACCGCGCAGATAGTCCACTGCCCCCATCGGCTTGCCGGTGACGCGAATGACCGTCTCCCTCGGCGTATAGACGCTGCCCAGGCGATAGACCTTCTCGACAAGCCACTCAAGAATCGGCGCAAAGTTGCCCTCTGCAATCAGGGCGTCGGTATCTCCGAGATCGCGCTGCAAGCACTCCCAAATTTGGTAACTCAGAAGGTTGCCCATCGAGTACGTCGGGAAGTAGCCGACGCCGCCGCTGGACCAGTGGACGTCTTGGAGACAGCCTTGAGCGTCGGAGGATGGGGTCACCCCAAGGTAGGCGCGCATTTTCTCGTTCCAAACTTCTGGCACGTCTTTGATCGCCAGCGTTCCTTCCAACAGATCACACTCCAATTCGAATCGGAGCATGATGTGCATGTTGTACGTGACCTCATCGGCTTCAACGCGAATCTCGGAAGGGTGAACGCGGTTGACGGCCGCATAGAATTCGTCTTCTGTCGTTCCGGCCAGAGCAGAAAACCGTTCTTGAAGCTTGGGAAGGAAATGGCGGCAGAATCCACGGCTACGGCCGACAATGTTTTCCCAAAGACGGGACTGGCTTTCGTGAACGCCTAGGGAGACGCCCCCAGCGATGGGCAGGCCGTCCCACTCCAGGGGTGCGTTTTGCTCGTAAAGGCCGTGGCCGCCTTCGTGCAGCGCGCCATAAATCGCGGTGCCCAAATAGTTCTGGTAGCGGTTGGTGAGCCGCACATCGTTCACCGACCACCCCGAACAGAAGGGATGCGGCGCGACGTCCAGACGCCCTCGGTCAAAGTCAAATCCAATAGCCCGCAGCATCTCCTCCGCCATCTGCTTTTGCGCGGCGGGGTCCCAATCACCAATCAGCAGTTGAGCGTTGGGTTTGACCTCTGATGCTCCAATGGCTTGAATGAGGTCAACGAGGGGTTGCCGAATGGCATCAAACATCGCACGCACATCGCTTGCGGTTGCCCCCTCTTCGTATTGATCCAAAAGCGCATCGTAGATATGCTCGCTGTAGCCGAAATACTCCGCCTCGCGTCGGCTCAAATCCATGATTTGTTCCAGCACCGGCGCAAATGCGGCAAAGTCATTGGCCCTTCTAGCGGCCACCCAGACTTCATGGCCGTGCGTGGTGGCTCTTGCTTTCGTCTCGACAAAGTCAGCAGGAAGCTTCGTCGCCAATTCGAACTGGCGCTTAGCCAGCCGAACCAGCCCGCGATCTTCGTCGGTGACAGCCACCTCGGCGGCTGCCTCAATCAATTGCCCCGTTCGGTCGTCGGTCAGGAGCTCATGGGCCATTCGGGTGAGTGTTCCGACATGGCGGCCGCGCGCTTCGCTGGCGAGCGGCGGCATGTAGGTTTGCTGGTCCCAATCAAAAATTCCGACGGCGCAATGGAGCGCATTGATGTCATAGAGTCGTTGCTTAAGCTGATCGAGCGCCGAGGACATGGCTCCGCAATTTACCGGTCCGTTCGCCTTGGCGACGCAACCGATGGAGGCTGCGGGCGTACGAAGTTGAAGGAATCCAATCGCATATGAAAGACCCCGTGAAAAAGATCCTCGACCTGTTGGAGCAGGGAAAGATCACCGCTGACGAAGCCGCCGACCTGCTGAAGGCCCTCAATGCAGCCGAGTCTTCATCGTCCACCGACCATGAAACGCCTCCGCCGGTCGAAGAGGATGAGCCATCCGAGACCGAGTCGCAAGAACGAGCGACCGTCGAGGACGACCCGTTCAAGACCATTGGGGAGGCTTTCCGGCGGTTGACGACCGAGCTGGATTCGGGCGAGGTCGGCCAGGCGGCCCGAAAAGCGGTCTCCCAAGCCGTAAAAGGTCTTCGGGAGACGGCGTCGCAGATCAAAAAGGGACGCATCAGCTTTGATCTCTTCAGCGCAACAGAACGGAAGGCATTCGAGATGGACTTTGCAGTCGACCCAGCCAAAACGCTGCGGATCGTCAACCCGAAGGGCGATGTCAAGGTGATCGGCGGAAGTGACGCGGCGGCGGTGTCCATTGACGCCGTGATTCGTGGCACGACTCCGGAAGACGCGCGAACGAAGGCCGAAGGCTATACGTTGGTGATCGAGGAAAGTGACCATCACGTCGTGATCCGCCAGCCGGAGATTACGGGCCTCAGCGCCGACTTGGAGGTCCGGATTCCTGCAGCCAACATGGTGGACGTGCAGGTGACGAGCGGCGACATCCGACTTGATGGAACGGGCGGAGGGGCCAAGGTCCAAAGCGAATCAGGCGATGTGGAGATTCGCGGATTGGAGGGGCTCGTTGAAGTCAGTTCGACTTCAGGCGACGTCTTCGTCGTGGAGACGGCATCGCCGATGCTTTCGATCGAGAACAGAAGTGGCAACGTCGTCCTGCGAGATCTGGTTGGAAACGTGCGGCTCAGCACCGCCAGCGGAGACGTCAATATCCGCGGTCTCGATTCCAAATCAGTGAGCATCGACTCCGTTTCGGGTGATGTGTTTGCCGACTTTCGATCTCCGCTTGCGGGTGTCGTAAATGTGCGAACGGTCAACGGGTCCGCGGTGATCCATGTACCGGATGGCAGCGATTGTCGCGTCGCCCTCTCGACGCTCCGCGGTGATGTGATCTCGGATGTCGAGCTTGAAGGCGAAGCACGGGCAGACCGCAGGATTACCGGACAACTGGGCGAAGGGGCCGGCGTGTTGGACGTGAGCGCCGTGAATGGAGACGTGGCGCTTCGCTATCACAACCAGGACTTCGACATCGAAGCGTAGAAGGCTTTCTTGCGCAAGTCGAACAGAGAGAGGTACCTTTCGGATCATGTCGGAAGACATATTTTCTAGAGTTAAACGTGTCACCGTTGAGGAGTTAGGGGTCAAAGATGAGGAAGTGGTGGAGTCTGCTTCATTCACCGATGACTTTGGCGCCGACTCGCTTGACGTCGTCGAACTGGTGATGGCCTTCGAGGAGGAGTTCAACATCGAAATCCCCGATGAGGACGTGAGCCAAATTCGTACCGTCGGCGATGCTGTGCGGTACATCTCGAACAAAGCCGACGCGTGATCGCTGAGTTCCGACCTTCCGGGCGCGTCGTCGTCACCGGGATGGCGGGCATCACACCGCTGGGCACCGGTATCGACCGGTTTTGGCCGCGCATGGTCGCTGGCGAGGGGGCGATTCGTCCCATCCAATCGCTGGACGTCTCGGCCTTTACGACGCGGATCGGAGGGGAAATCCTCGACTTCAACGCCGAGGATTGGCTCGACAAGAAAGACGCTCGCAAAGTCGATCGCTTTATTGCCCTGGCCGTCGGCGGCGCGGCCATGGCGCTCGAAGACGCGAAGTTCAAACCTGAGGACGAAATCGCCGAGAACGTGGGCGTCCTGATCGGCTCCGGAATTGGGGGCCTCACCTGGATGGGGCAGCAGTATCGCCGCCTTGTCGAGTCCGGCCCGGATCGCGTTTCGCCGTTCCTTGTGCCCTACATGATTCCGGACATGGCCTCGGGCTTTGTCTCCATTGAGTACGGTCTGAAAGGACCGAACACCTGCGTCGTGACGGCGTGTAGCACCGGTGCCAACGCGATCGGCGATGCCTATCACATCATCAAGCGCGGCGACGCAATTGCGATGCTGGCCGGGGGGTGCGAGGCGCCGATCAATGAGATTGCCTTCGCCGGATTCTGTGCTGCACGGGCCATGACAACCCGAAACGACGACCCGGCGCACGCGTCGCGTCCGTTCGATTTGAATCGTGACGGTTTCGCCATGGCCGAAGGGTGCGGGGTGATGGTGCTCGAGGACTACGAGTTCGCCAAGGCTCGCGGCGCGAACATCGTCGCGGAAGTGCTGGGCTACGGCATGAGCGGCGACGCGTTTCACATGACACAGCCCGACCCCGAAGGCGACGGGGCGATGCGATCCATGAAAATGGCATTGCGCACCGCCGGCATCCAGCCCGAGGACGTCGACTACATCAATGCCCACGGAACGTCAACGGCCTACAACGATCGACTGGAGACGGTGGCCATCAAGCGGGCGCTGGGTGAGCATGCCTATCAGGTCCCCATCAGCAGTACGAAGTCGATGATCGGCCACACGCTCGGCGCCGCAGGTGCCATCGAGTCGATTGTGGCGCTCCTTGCGATGCGCGATTCGGTCATCCCGCCGACGATCAACTACGAGACGCCCGATCCCGACTGCGATCTGGACTACGTTCCCAATCAATCGCGCAAGGCGAAATTGGACGTTGTGCTCTCGAACTCGTTCGGGTTTGGCGGACACAACGTCACGCTCGCCTTTGGGCGGCCGCCGGTAGACTGAGGCGCGGAGCCGACCTGTAAGCCGGATTCTGTCGTGGATGACGATTTATCTGATGCGGCCAACCCGGAGAGTCGGCGGGCCACGTCAACCTCTCCCTATTTGGCCTTGCTTCCGGCGGGGTTTACCCCCGAGCCGCCTTGCGGCGACCCGGCGTGAGCTCTTACCTCACGATTTCACCCTTACCCCGCATGCGGGGCGGTTTGTTTCTGTGGCACTTTCCGTCCCCAATCGCTTGGGTCCCCCGGTTTCCCGGGGCGCCGCGCCCTGTGAAGTCCGGACTTTCCTCCCCGATTGCTCGAGGCCGCCATCCGGTCGACTCCGCACTCCATTCTAACGCCTTTGGCGCTGTCGGGGCTCCCTTGCCGAGAGGCGCGGGTAATCTACGCCGGTTGACCAAGAGAAGGGAAACGACGATGGCCACTGACCGAGAACAATTTCGCCTCAACTACCTCGTCTCCGGATTGCCGGACGACGCCATCGACCAAGTTGCCGCCATGGCCGAATTCAACACCGTCCCCGGGGGCAAGGCCATTATTCAGAAAGGTGACAAAACGGCCGATCTCTTCGTGATTTTGGAGGGACAGGTCAACGTTTATGCGGACGAAGGGGCCAAGATCGCTCAGCGTGGGCCAGGCAGCGTCTTGGGAGAGATTGCGCTCGTGGATGACAACCCGCGTTCGGCCTATGCCGTCGCTCTCGGCAATGTGCGCGTCGCGAAACTCGACGGTCGTGCCCTTCGCCGCTTCATGTTCCAGAACCGAGACATTGGCTTCATCATGCTCGCCAACCTGAGCCGCGTTCTTTCCATGCGGTTGCGTCAAGCGACCGAAACGATCGAAGACCTGCAAGGCAGCGCGCGCGATCCGTGGGAATGGGCTACTTAGATACTATGTAGACTATAATATTATAAGTACTTAATGTCTATTTTGTGATGACCTTCCGTGTTTGGCCTTAATCAAGGCATGTCCATCGTATTAGAATAGAGACAGCCTCGTGGCGTTTCAGGTTCGCCGGAACGATACGGGGAGCATTTGGAGGTCTTCAATGAAGAAGTTGGCTCGAGCGTTTACGCTCATCGAACTGCTTGTCGTTATAGCCATCATCGCGATACTTGCCGCGATCCTCTTCCCGGTCTTCTCACAAGCGAAGGTGGCCGCGAAGCAGACGATGGTGCTTTCCAATGCCAAACAACTTGGCTTGGCTCAGTTGATGTACGCCACGGACTCGGACGATATGTTCAGCCCGGTCGCCGGGTTCCATGGCGGATGGAACCTTCCGAGTTTCATCGTCCTGACTGCGCCCTACACAAAGAGTATCGGCGTCATCATGGACCCATTCGGTCCGGCTCGGATCACCGACAACCCCTTCGTGCTGAATAGCCAATGGGCCATGCCGCCGCGTCGCGCTGCTTCGAACCCAACGTGGGGCAACTGTCCGTCCAGTCCGACGGATTTGACGCGGTGTTCCTTTGGTCGCTACAACGCCAAGACACGCAACGAAATCACCAGTGGCGCCTATTGGGGCCGTGACGGGATTGGCGGCGCGTGGAAAGACCCGGGTCAGTGGCAGTCGTGGGCCAGCTACTCTTACAAAGACAGCTTCCCCTCGCTGACGACGACCGCTGTGACGCGCCCGTCGGAAACGATGATGATCACCCAAGCGAACCACTTCGACATGATGTGGAACTTCAACTGGAATCCCGACGAGGCGTTCCGATACTGGGGCGATGGCGACTTCAACCTGTACGGAAACATGAACATGCTGACTGGGCCGGCGGGCCGCATCGCGACCCAGGGCCGTGAGGCGGGCGTCTATCCCACGTCCGCTTCGTCTCTTCAAATCTGGCCCACGGGGCGCAACATCTCCGTCTACACAGACGGTCACGCGAAAACGCGAAACTGGCTGGAGATGCACTCCAAGTCAGTGGAGCACTCGCCGGGTGTGCGCTACCTCGCCTATGCCTCGCCGGAGATCCAATAGTCGAATGGGCAACCTTCGATTTTGGGTGGCTGGCACACTCGCCGCGTTGACGCTGGTTGCTTGCCAGAGCGGCGGCAGCGAGTTGTCGCCCCAGGATGAGGCGCAGCTGAAAAACAACATCAGTCGCGACTTGACGCCGGAAGAGGTCGGCAAGATTAGCGGCAACACTGCCGCCCAGCAGGACCCGTCTGGGATGGGGGCCACGCCCCCGAGCAAGGACTGACTCGACAGGTCCCCAGATGGCCTGGGGACCTGTCCTTCTTAACATTTCATCCAGCGACGTCCAGGTTTTCGACAAACCTGGCCATGGCTTGTAGCGTTGCGTCGCTTACGTGATGCTCGATCCCCTCGGCATCGGTTTCGGCCACGCTTTCCGGGACCCCAAGAGCACTCAGAAACCGGAGAACTATTTCGTGCCGTTGGCGCGCAGCATCGGCAAGAGCCCTGCCAGCGTCCGTCAAAAAGATCGAGCGGTACCTTTGCGTCACGACCAGTCCCTCGCGCTGGAGCCGCTGGATCGTCTTGGAGACCGTCACATGACTCACGCCGAGCGCAGATGCAAGGTCCACAACGCGGGCCTCCCCCGTCTCTTTGATGAGGGAATCGATCAGTTCCACGTAATCCTCCGCGTATTCGCGGCTGTGATCCTCGCGCGTGCGGGCAAATCGATTCATGGTCGAAGGTAGAGGGAACGGCTCATCTGGACTCGTTCGTCTCAAAGGGTAGCATGTTGAGGAGAAGGACGGAGTCAACGGATTGACGACGCAGCCCGAACGAGCCTACGTCTCGTTCCGCAATGTAGAGGTTCGGTACTCGGACCTCGTTTTTGGTCTGCGCGATGTGTCGCTCGACATCGCGCGGGGCGACTTTGTGTTCTTTGTTGGGCCCACCGGAGCAGGGAAGAGCACGATGCTCAAGCTGCTGACGCGCGAAGTATCCGAATCGCAGGGCCAGATTTACTTCGACCAGCGACCGCTCCACGGGTTTCATCGCCGGGACATTCCCCGGCTCCGCCGACAGATGGGCATCGTCCCGCAAGACTATGCGCTGCTGCCGCGCAAACTGGTCTGGGAGAACGTCGCCTATGCAATGCGAGCCGTGGGAGCCACCAAGCGGGAGATCCTGCGCCGCGTTCCCGAAATCCTTGAGCGGGTGAACGTTGCCCATCGCGCCGATGCCTATCCGCATGAACTCAGCGGCGGCGAGCAGCAGCGCGTGGCCATTGGCCGTGCGCTCATCAATAACCCGCCCCTGCTTTTAGCCGATGAGCCGACCGGCAACCTGGACCCCGAGCACTCCTGGGAGATCATGGAGCTGTTGCTGAACTTGAATCTGCGAGGGACCACCGTCATCGTTGCGACGCACGACATGATGGTGGTCGAGCGAATGGGCCGCCGCATCGTTCGCTTTGAAAACGGCCGAGTCGTCAGTGACGAGGCTGCCAACTCCCCATATGTCATGTCAGTGAGCCCGCGTCCGCAACGGGTTCTCGTTCCCGAACCGGTACAGCCAGCCATCGCGGAACCGATCGACATCCAGCAAACGGATGTCGAATCGGAAGCCTTCATCGTTGAAGCAGCGAGTGAGCCATTGCCGCACGTTCCTTCGGCTTTTGCACCTACGCCCGCTCTTGAGGCAGACGACCCGGAAGATCCGAATCGCAAGGCGACGCCAGCCGAAATTGAGGCCGTCATCGAAGAAGCCTTTGAGATCGCGCGCGAGGTGAAGCGACAAGCCGAGGACCTGGCCGAAGCGCTTGACCCCGATCCCAAGCCGAAGGCGCCCGTGGCGAGCGGCTACCGCACCCAAGTCCAGCCAGACGGCACGATCTCCTTTGTCAAGGATCTTCCCGAGACGAGCGAGGAGAAGTCCGATGCTTGATCGGATCGACTTCATGCTGAGCGAGGCGTGGACCGCCTTTCGCCGCAACGGGTGGATGACCTTCGCGGCCATCAGCACCTGTGCCGTTGCCTTGTTCCTGATTGGCGGATTGGGCTATGTGTACCTGCGCACGCAGGAATACGCCACCGGCCTGGCTGGTCAATTCGAGATGCGCGTTTTTCTCAAGGACGATCTGACCAAAGAGCAGATCAGCGACGTCGCGGCAAAGGTCCGAGGCCTCGATGGGGTGAAATCGGCGGTCTGGATTCCCAAAGAGAACGCCTGGTCCACCTTTCAAAAGGAGTATCCCGAACTCTCGGAGGGGATCGAAAACCCGTACCCTGACTCGCTGAAGGTCGTCCTGACCGATATCGCGAAGGGCGATTCGGTCGCCGCGTCCATTGCCACGATGCCGGAGGTCGCGGAAAAGGACGCGGTGCAGTACCTCAAGGAGGAGCAGCAGTTCCTTGCGCAATCGCTGGCGATCTTGCGATGGATCGGCGTGGGTTTGGGCGGGCTCCTCTTCTTGACGGGCGGCGTGCTGATCTACAACGCGATCCGGCTGACCATCGTCGCCCGGCGCCGCGAACTCAAGATCATGTCGCTCGTCGGAGCCTCCTACGGCACGATCCGCCTTCCGCTCTTGATAGAGGGTTTTGTGCAGGGCGCGCTCGGTGGCATTCTTGCTGGAGTTCTGCTTGAACTCTGCCAGCAGATGATACGGGCAAAGGTAGCCGAACTCTCCGTGCTCGGGGAGTTTCAGCCGGTGCCGCTGCAATTTGGGGTAATCCTATTGGGAGGCATCGGCGCAGTCTATGGATTGCTCTGTTCAGCCTCGGCGGTGAGGGAGCCGCTCAAGAACCTATGAGGCGTGCGAGTCGACTGCATCTGGGAGCGATCATCGTCGTTTTTGGCGCATCGTGGGCCTTGGCGCAGCAGTCCCAGCCCACCCGTGAAACTGCGCAGGAGGCCCTTGAGCGGCTTCGAAAAGAGCAGGCCGCCACTCAGGCCGAACGAAACCAGATCCGCACACAGCTGAACCGCACCAATCGGCAAGTCAATCAGGTCTTGGGCGACATTCAATCGGTGGACCGGCGGCTCACCCAGCTCGAAGACGATTTGGAGAGCACCGCGACGCGGCTGTCGCGTAGCCGGGCCGAGCAGGCCAATTTGACGGAAGAACTGAAAAAGGCCACCGAGAACTTGGACGCCACGCGCGAGAGAGTGCGGACTCGACTGCGCACGATGTACATGCGCGGCGAGCCCACGATCGTGTCCTTTGTCGCCGGAGCGGAGTCGGTCGGCGACCTGGCGACCCGAAAACAGGTCTTTGAGCTCATCGCCCGCAAAGACCGTGATCTCTTTGAGGACTTCAAAACGCTTCGAGCCAAGGTCGAAGGTCAAAAAAAGCGAGCCGATGCGCTGGTGGTCGAAGTGACCCGACTCAAAGCGCGGCAAGAGCGGCAGCAATCCGAACTCGCTGTGGCTCGGCGTGAGAAGCAGTCGTATTTGGGTGAGTTGCGCGACCGCCAAGACAAGCTGCGCGAGATGGACCGGATTCTCGAACAGGAAAGTCGCGAGATTGCTGCCCGAATCGCTTCCTACCACAACAACACGTCTAATCCCGTCGTCACCCCGTTCACCGGGAAGTTTATGAAGCCAGTCGATGCCGCCATCGGGAGCGGATTCGGTATGCGGATGCATCCGATCCTGAAATACAACCGGATGCACAACGGCGTCGACATCGGAGCGAAGACGGGAACGCCGATCAAAGCGACCGCAGACGGAGTGGTTCTCTCAACGTCGTCGATGCGCGGCTATGGCCTGACGGTGATCATTGACCACGGTGGAGGCATCACTTCGCTTTATGCGC
This sequence comes from Fimbriimonadaceae bacterium, assembly GCA_046292875.1. Classification (GTDB taxonomy): domain Bacteria; phylum Armatimonadota; class Fimbriimonadia; order Fimbriimonadales; family Fimbriimonadaceae; genus JBKBQD01. The sequence continues at coordinate 510,608 of JBKBQD010000001.1, read as the reverse complement.
ACTGCTCCGCCATCCTCGTTTCAGCCGGTCAGCGGGTCAAACAGGGCCAGCAGATCGCCAGAGTCGGCTCAACCGGTCTTTCGACGGGCCCTCACCTGCATTTTGAGATTCGTGTGAATGGCTCTCCTGTGGACCCGCGACGCTACATCGGCTGACGTCTATCCGCCGAGATAGTCGCGCCGATGAAGTTCGCCAAACAAGTCGAGCAAGTCTTCCGGCTTCATCTGTTCCCGTTCCCTGCCGCTGACGTCCATCTCGATCCGTCCGTTGTCCAGCATGATCGTCCGCGAGCCGACGGAGAGAGCCTGCGACATGGAGTGCGTGACCATGAGCGCCGTGAGACGATGCTCGCGAATCAACTCGTCGGTCATAAACAGCAGCTGCTCCGCCGCGCGCGGGTCAAGGGCCGCCGTGTGCTCATCGAGGAGCAGAATGCGGGGCTTGACGATGGTGGCCATGAGAAGCGTAACGGCCTGGCGCTGACCACCCGAGAGCGATTCTGCGGTGGCGCTGAGGCGTGAGTCAAGCCCCATGCCGATGCCCTTCAGCAGTTCGCGATAGCGCTCGCGCTCCGTGGCGTTGAGTCCCACGTTGAGGTTCTTCGTTGAACCGCGAAGAGCGGCGATCCTCAAGTTTTCCGCCACGGTCAGGTTGGCACATGTGCCGTGTGCCGGGTTTTGGAACACGCGTCCAATCATCTTGGCACGCTGAAATTCCGGCTGATGGGTCACGTCCTGACCGTCGATGAGGATCTTCCCGTCACTAATGGGCGTTCGGCCCGCGATGGCGTTCAATACCGTGGACTTGCCGGAGCCGTTGGTCCCAATCAGGGTGACGAACTCGCCCTCTTCTATCGAGAAGTTAATCCCGCGCAAGGCGTTGATTTCTTCGCCGCCCTCGATTCTGAAGGTGACTTTGAGATTCTCGACGGCGATCACGCCGGCTTCACCTTGCGCTGCTGCAGTTTCCGCATCATGGTGGGAAGAACCAGCGCGATCACCACGAACACGGCGGTGAGAATTCGCAGGTTCATTGGATTAAGGCCGATGTGGAGGGCCAGCGCGACGACGATGCGAAAGACGATCGAGCCGACAACGACCCCCGCGACAATGGCGAGAAGACCCTTGCGGGCGAAAAAGGTTTGTCCGATCATGACGGCCGCGATGCCGGCGACCAGGGACCCGATCCCCATGTTGATGTCCACAAAGCCCTGTTCCTGCGCCAGCAATCCGCCCGACAAACCCACAATCGCATTCGATACCGCGAGTCCGGCGACTTTCATCGCGCTCGTGTTGACGCCCTGGGCCGTGATCATTTGCTCGTTGTCCCCTACGGCTCTCATGGCGATCCCAAAGTCGGTTTTGAGGTACCAGGTGATGAAGATGACGACGATTACCGCCAAAGCTGAAAGAAAGGCGAGCGGGACATAGTCCTCGCCAACCGGAAAACCGCGCTCTCGGAACCAGTTAATGAGCGTGGTCGCATTGTTGAGCGACACGTTCGCGCCATTCATGACGTGCAAGTTCACCGAATAGAGACCGGTCATGACGAGGATGCCGCTCAACAGGTCGTTAAGCTTGAAACCGGTGTTGAGGAGGCCGGTCACCACGCCGGCAAGACCGGCTGCGCACATCGCCAGAATGGTGGCCTGGATCGGCGGCGCTCCCTGGGCCAGCAAGACCGCTGCCACTGCCGCGCCGGTGGTGAAGCTCCCGTCCACGGTAATGTCGGCAAATCGAAGCACTCGGTAAGACAAATACACGCCAAGAGCCAAGAACCCATAGATAAGGCCCTGCACCGTTGCGCCCGTCCAAAGTGCGATCGACATTAAGAACTTTCCTATCTAAGACGTTGACGCATAGCCAAACGCTAAACCAAAGTTTACTGAGCCTTCACGATTTTGACGACTTGCGAAATGCTTCGGGGACCGTGACGCCAAACTTTGCGGCCGCTTCGGCATTGACCGTGGGCGGTTCGAGCACCGCTTGAGAAATGGCGAACTCGTCTGGGGAGGCGCCTTTCAAGATCTTCGCCGCTTTGACTCCGGCCTCAAAACCGCTCTGCGCCAAGTCGACCCCAATCGCCGCAACCACTCCGGCATCTAGTTGGTCGACTTGGAGGGAGAAGACCGGGATCTTCGCTTTCAGGCACTCCTGAACCTGACCGGCAATCCCGGCGTTGGTCGTGTTGCTGGGCAGTTGCAGGATCGCCTGGACCCCTTTGGCTTGAAGTGATCGAACGCCGGACTGAACCTCTCCGGTCTGCGTGACGGGAACGACGACCCACGTCAGTCCAAGTTCCTTGCATGCGGCTTCGGCGGCGGCCAGCTGCCCCTTGGAAAATGCCTCTCCCGGGTCATACAGCGATCCAATGACCTTGGCCCCCGGCATGAACTCATGAACCATGTGGATGCCTTCGCGAATCGGAAAGGGGTTCGAAACGCCAGTGATACCTGGCTTGCCACGCTCCATCGATGTGGCGGCGCCGGCCGCGACGGGGTCGATCACGCCACAAAAGACCACTGGAATCTTGGGAGCCGCTTTGGATGCGGCTTGAAGGGCCTGGGTCGACACGGTGCCGATCAGGTCGTAGCTGCCCGAAACGTAATCATTGACGATCAGATTCAGCGTGCCGATATCGCCTTGGGCATTGCCCAATTTGATGTAGAGGTTATCGCCTTCGACGAACCCCTCGCTGGCCAGTCCGCGCACGTAGTTGTCGCGCAGAAGGTCCAAACTGGTCGTCGTCGCCACTTGCACCAGGCCAACCCGCTTGACCTGTTCGCCGGAAGGAGACGTTGCTGACTTGCCCGGGTCCCCGCATCCCGCGAAGCCAATGCACGCCGCCAGGGCAACCAATAGGGGGAGGCGAATCACAAAGGGATTATAAAAGAAAAGCCGCCCACTCGTCAGGTCGGCGGCTCTTCAATGCCCAAAAGGGCTACTTTACAGACGTGTGCGGAAGCGGCTCGTGCCAAAGTCGGTAATGGTGTAACCATACCGATCCCGTCGCAATTGGTAGAAGTGATAGGTCGAATCGTATCGCCCCCACGGATCGACGAAATCGTGCCGTGCAATCACTCGAGCGACATTGCCATTCACCCGAATCTGCTCGATCGTGTAGTTGCGAGTCTCCGTCGCTTGGATGTTGTCCACCATCAAGTCGCGGAAATCGTCCGAATACAAGGTGTATGCGTACTGGTCATCAATGAAGATATTGACGTTCTGGTTGCGATCGATCAGTCGATCGATGGCACGGATGTTGTAGCGCTCAAAGGCGTACACCAAGTCCTCCATCGCAAGGTCGAGTTCTTCATTACGAGACGTGTTCCGCTGGACGTTGTAGTACGGATTGTACGATACGTACCTTGGCGACCAATCGTAAATGTATCCATGGAACGGTCCGATCCTTACGGTAAGAAACAAGCAGCGGCTGGACGCCAAGTAGCCCGGCAGGTTCGGGTAGTAGTACCACGGCGAGATGACGCTGTGTCCCCAATACGGTTCAAAGTAGTAGTAAGGGTAGCAGAAGTAGTCATCGCGCCAGTTGCGGTTGTTGTGGTAGTACCCCTGGCGAAACTTGCCGGCATACACTTGGGATTCCCGCAACACCTGGAACGAGATTGAGGCCGAGCTTCGCGTGGTCGGCGCGGTATCGATGTAAACCGGTACCGTATGCGACCCGAGACCGGTTCGGTTGTTCTGGCTACCATACTGCGTCGAGCCAGATCGGCTCGTCACCCGCTCGCGCACCAGTTGTTCGCCTCGGGTCTCATTCTGCCGCTGGCCACCGACCTGACCTTGTCCCGACGAGCCACCCTGCTGTTGGCGTGGCGGATTCGTGACGTCTCCACCGCGCTGAGGCGGATTCTGACCCCCTCTCTGGGGAGGCGTGTTGCCGCGTTGCGGAGGCACGACGATGGGAGGGTTCTGCTCGCGCTGAGGCGGCGTCATGGGGGGACGGTTGGGCGATCCCTGGCCGCCATTGCCACCCGGTGGGTTATTCACCCTCGGAGGCGTTTGCTCTCGCGGCGGCGGATTCTGGCGCTGGGGTGGCATGTTCTGGCCCCCGTTGCCTCCGGGAGGAGGCTGGGTCTGCTTCGGCGGGATAAATGGCGGATTTTGCCGTGATGGTGGCGGCGTTTGATCGCGCTGGGGAGGCGGATTCTGGCGCTGCGGCGGGGGGTTCTGCTCTCGCTGCGGAGGCGGGTTGCTTTGTTTGGGCGGGCTCTGATTGCCGCCATTGCCCCCTTTCTTGTCAAGAATGCCTTGGGCGAGGCCGCTCGGGGCTACGGCAAACATGCCGAAACCAAATGCCATGGCGAGGGCGACGGTCTTTCGTTTCATGTTGGTTTTACGTCCGACGTTGGACATTCGTACTCTTGATATCGTAACGTTTCAGGCCCTTGAAGGTTATCCCAAAATGTTGATCGATCCAAACCCGTGACCAAACATGGACCGTTTCTCAGCCATCATTGAGTCCATGACAACGGAATCGCAGCGCGTCGCGATCATCAAAGGCGACGGTGTCGGCCCCGAAATCATGGAGGCGACCATTGGCATTCTCGAATCGGCTGGGTTTACACCGGAATGGGTTCCACTTGAAGCCGGTCTGACCGCCATCGAACAAGGCCTTGATGCCATGCCAAAGCAAACGATCGACGCCATTCGAGAGATCGGCGTTGCTCTCAAATCGCCGACCACCACACCTAGCGGAGGCGGCCACTCCAGCGCCAATGTCGCGTTGCGCAAGGCGCTTGATCTCTTTGCCAACGTTCGGCCGGCGCGCACGCTGCCCGGGGTGCGTGGGCCGTTCGCCGACAAACAGATTGATCTTATCATCGTACGCGAAAACACGGAAGACCTCTATGCCGGCATCGAGTATCAGCCGCATCCCGACGTCGCGCAAGCAATAAAAGTCATCACTCGCCCGGGAAGCCGGCGTCTGGTCGAATACAGCTTTAAGCTCGCTCGTGAACAGGGGCGCAAGCGGGTGACGGCCGTCCACAAGGCCAACATCATGAAACTTACCGACGGCATGTTTTTGGAGGAGTTCTATCGTGCCGCAGAGGGCTATCCCGAGCTGAAAGCCGATGATGTCATCGTCGACAACTGCTGCATGCAACTGGTGACACGGCCCGAGCAGTTCGACGTGCTGGTGACCGAGAACCTGTATGGCGACATCGTGAGCGACCTGTGTGCCGGTTTGGTGGGCGGTTTGGGGCTCGCGCCGGGGGCAAACATCGGGATCGATTGCGCCGTGTTTGAGGCTGTGCATGGCTCGGCGCCCGATATTGCCGGCAAGGGCATTGCAAACCCGACAGCGCTCCTCCTCAGTGCGGTCATGATGCTCCGGCATCTCGGACGCCATGACGTAGCGGACCGGATTCAGTCCTCTGTCCTAAGGGTGTGCTCAGACGGGAAATGCCTGACGATCGACCTTGGAGGCAAGAGCACGACGCATGAGTACGCCCATGAGGTCATTTCTCAGCTTCGTTGACTGTCGCGCGTGAGAGTAGCGCCGTGTCCGATCACTGGCAGTAACTCAGATCAGCAAACCGGTTCGCTTCAGCTCGACCACCAGTGGGCGCCTATTGCGATGGCGTATGGACCGCCAGAGAGAAATCTCGGACGTGTGAAAGAGCCACACCCTGATCCTGTGTTTGGTCGGTACGAACCAGTTCAGTCAAGTCATGCCTCCCTAATCTCCGCCACCCCATCTGATGGAATCCGGAGCCAGACGTGACAGGGAGGCATCCCAAGCTTGGGGTCCGCCGTCAAGGATCGATTGAGAACCTAGGGAACCTGGGCCACAACGCCCTCGGGAAACCATAGGGCGACCTCTCTTGCAGCCGCATCCGGGTCAGAGCTGCTATGGGTCAAGTTGTCGTCGATCGTCAGTGCGAAATCACCGCGGACCGTGCCGGGAGTCGCTTCCAGCGGGTTGGTCGCGCCCATCATCGCGCGGATCGCTTTCACGGCGTTCACGCCTTGCACAGCGACCGCAATAACCGGTCCGCTCACCAGGTAATCACAAACAGAGTCAAAAAAGCCTTTGCCGCGATGTTCGGCGTAATGCTCTTCGACGAGTTCGCGAGGAGCTTGCATCAACTTCAGTCCGACGATGCGGAGGTCGCGCGCTTCGATGCGCCGAAGAATCTCACCGGTAAGGTTGCGGCGGACGCCGCCGGGCTTGACAAGTACAAGGGTGGTTTCCATGGTCGGGGGTGGCCCAGGGGCCGATAAAAGATACCCGCGCAACCCATCGGTGACCTGTAGCGTGTAAAGTTAGCATCGTGCCGATTGCCAGCTTCCGCGACCTCACCGTTCGCTACGGCACATTTACCGCGCTTTCCGGCTTCTCGGTCGACATTCCCGAAGGATGCGTGGGACTCTTAGGACCCAACGGCGCCGGAAAGACAACGCTCTTGAAAACGATTCTCGGATTCGTGGATCCGGCCGGAGGGAGCGGTTCCGTCTTCGGCTTTGACATCCGTACCCAGCCGCGCGAGATTCGCCAAACCATTGGGCTGATGCCCGAGCAGGACTGCCACATTCCCGGGATGTCGGCCGTGCAGTTCGTGGCGTTTGCCGGGGAACTCGCGGGCATGCCGAAGAACCAGGCGGTGCGTCGCGCCCACGAGGTGCTGGAGTACTGTGGCCTCGGCGAGGCGCGCTACCGCAACGTGGAAACGTATTCCACCGGCATGAGGCAGCGCATCAAGCTGGCTCAGGCACTCGTGCATGGTCCGAAGTTGCTCATGCTCGATGAGCCCACCAACGGTCTGGATCCCGCAGGTCGCGAGGACATGTTGGAACTGATTCGCTCGGTATCCCATGGCAAAGGGGTCAACGTTTTGGTGTCGAGCCACCTTTTGCCGGACATCGAGCGAACGTGTGACGAGGTGGTCGTCGTGGTGCAAGGCCGGTTGCGGGCCGCGGGCGCCATCAAGGACTTGAAGCGCATCGAGGGGGCGCCGGTTGATGTCGAATTGCTGGAGCCCAGCGCAGCCTTTGTCAATGCAGCAACGATGGCGGGAGCCCAACTTCTCGAATCCAATCGCCATGGCTATCGCTTCTACATCGAGGCTGGCCCTGAGGAGAGCACCCGGCTCCTCTTTGAAGCCGCGCTCAAGACCGGCGCAGAAATCCGTGGTCTGAAGGTTGCGGAGCGCAGTCTTGAAGAGGCGTTCTTGGAGGCGGTTCATGGCTAGCCCTATTGCCGACTTGACTTACCGCAACTATGACGGTCCTTTGTTGCCTCCATCGGGTCGCTGGTGGGTCATTGCCAAGACGATGATGCGATTGGGCATCAAAAAGAAGGGATTTTGGTGGTGGGCGCTGCTGTCGGCCTACATGTATGCCGTCATGCTCATTGTCTTTTATGCCGTCGATCAGCTGGGGGCGATGAGCGCGCCGGGCTCTGACGCCCAGGTTTTCTTTCGCTCAGTGATATGGAAGGACGTATTCCTCTTTTGCCTGGGGTCGGGTCAGGTCTTCCTGCTGATATTGACCCTGCTCCTGGGCTCCGCATCCATCGCTGGCGACAACAAAGCGAATGCATTGTTGGTTTATTTGAGCAAGCCCTGCACGAAACGTGACTATATCATTGGAAAATGGTTCGCCATCTACTTGCCCTTAATGCTTGTGACTCTTGTGCCAGCATTGGTCTTTTATGGTTATTGCTTTTTGGCGTACCGCAACTTCGGAGTGGTGTCGCAGGAGCCATGGTTGCTGCCAAAGATCATTTTGATGGCGCAGGTCCCAGGAGTATTGCATGCAAGCCTGATGGTTGGAGTCAGTTCGCTGTTTAATCAGGCTCGACTTGCTGGGGCAGTCTACGCGGGGATCTATTTTCTCACGGGCTTTTTTGGCGTGATGATTTTCGGCATTACGCAAAGCCTTTCGTCTTCCGGTGGACGCAATGCGTTGACCGATAACTTGGCATATCTATCCGTGGATGGCTTGATCCAGGGGGTGTCCAAGTGGCTGCTCGATACCCAGGGGAGCAATCCATTTGAGTTCGGTCGACGAGCCTCGTCGGATACCGCCGCGCTGCCGCCGCCTGTTGGCTACTTCATCTTGCCTGCGTTTGCCATCGTGTGCCTGTTGGGAATTTGGGTCGCGTGGCGCAAGGTCCGCGCCGTGGAGGTTGTCGGCTCGTGATTGAGTTTCACAACGCTTCGCGCTGGTATGGCGAGGTCATTGGCCTCAACGACGTTTCGTGCACGATCGAACCAGGTTTGACGGCATTACTTGGACAAAACGGCGCTGGAAAGTCCACGATGATGAAGCTGATCTCCGGTCAGCTGAAGCCAACCACTGGAGATGTCTTGGTCCTCGGCGAACCGCCATTCGCCAACCCCAATGTCTTTCGGCGATTGGGATATTGCCCCGAGTTCGACAACCTCTACGAAACAATGTCGGGCCGGGCATGTGTGCATCACTTGGCACGGCTTACCGGCATGTCGGCGGCCGAGGCAAAGCGCAAGGGTGATGAGGCCATCGCGCTGGTGGGGATGGCAGACCGCGCTGATCGCAAATTGGCGGGATACAGCAAAGGCATGCGTCAGCGCATCAAGCTGGCCCAGGCCATGGTCCATGACCCAGAAGTGATTTTGCTGGATGAGCCGCTCAATGGCCTCGACCCTCTTGGCCGGCGAGAATTTATCGATCTTCTGGGTCATTTGGCCGAACAAGGGAAGGCGATCTTGGTCAGCAGCCATATCCTGTATGAAGTCGAGCAGATGACCCGGAACATCCTCCTGCTCCATCGCGGTCGCCTGCTTGCGACGGGAGACCTCCGCGTCATCCGATCGTTAATCGATAAGCATCCGCACCGCATTCGGATTGAGACCCCGGATATCCACGGCGCTGTTCGCGAGTTGGTTGCGATTGAAGGCGTCTTGGGCATCAAGATTCTTCCGGGCCAGCTGGGTATCGAGGTCGAATCGAAAAGACCAGATCTCTTCTACCAGTCGCTTCCGCGCATCGTGCTGGAAAGGGGGGTGCCCATATCCGGCGTGACCAGCCCCGACAACAACCTGGAGAGCGTGTTTCGCTACTTGGTGGGCTTCTAATGTTCGGATACGTTTTTCTTTCGAGTCTGAGGTCCCTGTTCCAAGTCCGGCGGATCCTGCCTTGGATTTTGCTCGGGGTGGGAACGCTCGCCGCGGCCGTTCTTTGGCGTCGCTACGTTCCGGATGCACGGCTGGACGACATTTATGCGCGCATCAGCGGCGTGATCGTCTTCAAAGTGTTGGCCCTTGTTTCGGCCATTTACACCACGGCCATCATTGGACAGGAAGTCGAGCAGCGGACCATAGTCTATTTGCTGACGCGGCCCATCCCCCGGTGGATTCTTCTGATCGCCCGATATCTGGCGACGGTGGTCGCGACGGTGGTCGTGACATTCATGGCCGGCGTGGGGGCATCCGTTGGCGTGTTTGGGGCCGGCGCGCTGAACAACCCGATTCTGTGGCGAGACACCGCAGCATTTGCCCTTGGCGCCTTTGCCTATTGCGCGCTCTTCTTGATGATCAGCCTCCTGTTCAATCGGGCCATGATCATCTGCATCATCTATGCGTTTGTGGTCGAAACCGCGCTGCCCAATTTTCCGGGAGACGTGCGCTATCTTTCGATCGCCACCTTCCTCAAGCCGATCTCGGACCACCCCGCGTCCGAGCGCGGCGGAGACCTGCTGCGCGTACTGGCTGGAGGCGTGAATGAGGGCGTTTCCGCCACTCAAGGGTGGCTCGTCCTTGGCTTGGCTTCTGCGATCTTGGTCGGCATGGCCGCACTCTGGTTTACTCGATTTGAGTACGTGCCTCGCGAGGACGCGGAATAACTACTTGCCGCGCCGCAAGCCGACCACCACGATGAATCCGACGGTGGAGAGTCCAACGAGACCAAGCGGCGCCAATGCCGGCGCAGACTCATTGAATCCCGGTTCATCGGTCTCGGGCGACTGGTATGAGCCGACACCATCAAAGAGGCGCTGAAACGCGAGGGGCTTGAACTGGGTGTGATAGAAGAGCCCCAACGCGCCGACCCCAATGCCGAGCGCGAAGAGCACTGCGGCAAGAGCAGTCAGCGCCTTCTTCCTCGCAAATCCCATGAGGCACGCTCCCGCAAGGACGATCGACGAGTAAACGGGAATCCAGGCTTCGCGGCGCTCTTCCAAAAGATACCGGTGTTCGGACCGGCTTTCGATGGCAATTGCCAAGAAGCCCAACATGAGCACCAAAAGGATAGCGCGAACGGCATTCATGGTTAGGAGTACTGACGTTCGCCATGTCGGTTTCGTCGTTCGCACACGGCGGACGAACGTCGTATACTTTGGCTGCGCGCCGGTCTACCGGCGCCGACGCGCCATGGAGGGCAGACGTCTTTGCTTGTTCTCACTCGTAAATTGCAGCAAAGCATCATGATCGGAGACGACATCGAAGTCGTGGTCCTGGAGGTCCGCGGCGAGCAAGTGCGGCTCGGCATCAAAGCGCCCAAGGACGTGGTCGTGCACCGAAAGGAGATCCATGAGCAAATCCATCGCGATGCCGGCCACGACGAATCTGCGGTGTGATGCGTCTCAGTCAACGAATTTCGGCTCGACTGCATAGCAGTGACCGGGCACTCGCCTTTCTGGGATTCGCCTTTCTTCTCGTCGGCATGGGAATGGGTTATGTGCAAGGGTATCGGGCCGTCCCGGATTACATCCTGATTTGCAGCGTCCCCGCGCTGTCCTCCCTGCTCCTGCTGGTGCTGTGCGCCCTGTTTCCCGGCATCGCCAGCGAAGAAGGTTATGCCCGGCCCATGAACGTCACCCTGCCACTGCTCTACGGGCTTTGTGTTTGGACGGTGGGAATCTTGACGGTGACGCCACCAACAGCGATTGTCGCTGTGCGACCTGAGCTGGCTCCGCTGACCATCTGGCAAAACGCCTGGATGGTGATCGGATGCACCGCGATTTGTGTTGCCCTGTTGACGCCCTCGGCAAAGCGCGAGGGTGGTCGGTAGAATTTCGGCTGATTGCGCACGCACTACGGTTTTGCGTCGATTCCCGACGGCTTTCCCAGTTCCATCGTCTGTTTAGGCGCATTCGATGGCGTGCATCGCGGTCATCGCGAGGTCCTTCGAGTAGCTGTTGAGGAGGCGCGATCCCTCAGCCTCCCTGCCGTCGCACTCACCTTCGACCGGCATCCCGCGGCGACTTTGGCGCCCGACCGAGAGCCGTTGGCGCTTTGCAGCCTGGAGGAGAAGGTCGCGCGCATCCTCGCCACCGGTATCGACATCGTGGTGGTGGCTCCCTTCGACCGGGAGATGGCGTCCACCACCGCCGACGATTTTTATCGATCCATTCTGATCGGGCAACTGCACGCAGAGGCGGTGGTGGTCGGTCATGACTTTGGGTTCGGCAAAGGGAGAGAGGGTAGCCCGCAATGGCTGAGCCAGCGGATGCGGACCATCATGGTCCCCCCGTTTGAATGGCGCGAAAGCCGGGTCAGCAGCACGCGAATCCGCGACGCAATCTCCGTTGGAGACGTGGCCGCTGCCGGCGATTTGCTCGGTCAACCTCACACGATGGAGGGGGTCGTTGTCGCGGGACAAAAATTGGGCCGCACGCTCGGTTATCCCACGGCAAACCTGGTTGCCGACCGGGCATTTGCGGTGCCACCCGATGGCATTTACGTCGTTGACGTGCAGATGCCGGACAAGCAAGTGTTTCGCGGAGCGCTCAGCATCGGCAATCGGCCCACGGTCGGCGGAACGTCGCGAACGATCGAGGTGTTCCTCATCGGATACAAGAGCGATTCACTATACGGACAGGTGCTGGCGATCAAGTTTTTGGACCGGATTCGAGACGAGCTGCACTTTGATTCGCTTGATGCGCTCAAGGAGCGCATGGCCATGGATGTGAGGATCGCCGAGGAGTATCCGTGAATCGCAATCAAGTGATCGTCGTCATTTCGATGGCGGCCCTTTTGGTGCTGGGCATACGGCTGACGTTTCGAGGCGAGCCCGATCATGAAAAGCTCGTCTCCGAAGCCCTCCAAAAGTCGATCCAGGCAGGGAAGGAGGGCAAGCCAGGTGGGGTGCTGGAGGTCCTGGCACAGAGCTTCGAAATCAATAAACAGTCGCCAGGAACGCGTCGCGACATTGCCGATTTTGTGCGCAATGCCCGCCCCGACGTCGAGGTTCTTGAGGTCAATCCGGTCATTCTGGGCAACGAGGCGGTCGTCACCTCGCCTGTGCGAGTCAAGTTCAGCTTTTTGGGGTCTTCGATTGACCGCCGTTTTGACCACGTTTCCATTGTGTTCGGCAAGCGTGAAGGCTTTCAGTGGGGCATCGTGCCCCGCACCGAGTGGGAAATTCTTCGCGTCGAAGTTCCTCCAGGTGAGATTGAAGACCTTTTAAGCATCGGGCCGGGCTTTTAGGGTACTTGTTCGCAACGAATTCACTCTTTGCGGAGTCTGGATTCATGACGACGTCGTGTCACAAGAGTCGCGACGAATCTGTCAATACAGGAGGTTAGGATATGAAGAAGATTGTAAGCCTGCTTCTCGCGGGTGTGCTCGTGGGAGCGTTCATGGTCGGTTGTGAGAACAAGGAAGATGCTGGTACGGGTGACACCCCGGCAGCCGGTACCAACACGGAGACCCATTCCCCAGATGCGGCAAACGCTGGAGGCTCGACCGACACCGGTTCGGCCGATGGCGCAGGCGCTGGCTCCACCGACGGCGCGGGCGCTGGAACCAGCGGCTCCACCGAGACCGGTTCGACGGAAGGTGCGGGTGCTGGCGCTGGACAAACCCACAGCGAAGGCGACGGCCACGGCCACTAAGCCCCTCGCGAGTTGAACGAGGCGGGCGTCTCGGCGATGAGCCGGGGCGCCCGGTTTGTTTTGTTTTTCTCGGTCGAGAGCGCCAACCGGTAGGTACCCTCGAGTACATGATCGATCCCCGCGTCACCGCGCTCGCTGAGATGCTCTACTCGCACAGTGTGGAGCTCAATGCCGACGACCGACTCCTCATTCATGCCTTCGATACGCCTGATGAAGTGGTCGCCGAGTTCGTTCGTGTGGCTCAGCAGCACGGGGCCGACGTCGCGGTTCGGCTGGAAAGCAATCGCGTGCGGCGCCGCATGATGCTCGGCATGACCGAGCGGAATGCCCAAACAATCGCCGACGCCGAACTTGCGGAGATGAAGCTGATGACGGCCTACGTCGCGCTGCGTGGGTCACACAACTATGCCGAGATGGCCGATGTGCCCGACGATGTGATGTCCATGTGGCAAAAGGTGTACGCCAAACCGGTCGTCTTTGGACAGCGCGTCAACCATACGAAGTGGGTGGCGCTTCGATGGCCGAACGCGTCCTTTGCCCAGCAGGCCGCAGTGCCGACCGATCAGTTCGAGGACTTCTATTTCCGTGTCTGCTTGACCGACTACAAGAAGATGGCCGAGGCCGTAAGGCCGCTCGAAGACCTGATGAATCGCACAGACCGAGTGCGCCTCGTCGGTCCCGGCACCGACCTCACGTTCAGCATCAAGGGCATTGGCGCGGTTCCTTGCACGGGCGAGCGTAACGTCCCCGATGGCGAGTGTTTTTCATGCCCCGTGATTGACTCCGTAAACGGAACGATCAAGTTCAACACCGTTTCCCTGTTCCAGGGAGTCGAGTTCACGGACATCAGCTACCGCGTTAAGGACGGCAAGATCATTGAGGCGTCCGCGGGAGCGAACACCGCGAAACTCAACGACATTTTGGACACCGACGAGGGCGCCCGCTACTTCGGGGAATGGAGTTTGGGCTTCAACCCTTGGATTCTCCACCCCATGAAAGACACGCTGTTCGATGAAAAGATCGCGGGGTCATTCCATCTCACTCCGGGAAATGCATACCAAGGCGTAGGAGGTAACGGCAACCCGTCGGCCATTCACTGGGACACGGTCATGATCCAGCGCAAGGACTACGGCGGCGGGGAGGTCTGGTTGGACGATGTGCTGATTCGCAAGGACGGCATATTTACCGTGCCGGAACTGCAGGGCCTGAATCCCGAAGCCCTCAAGGGGTAAGCAGGTGGGTGGCGACTACGCCATCAATGAACGGTACCGGGAGCGCTTGTTGTTGCCAGACGGTCGAACGGCCACACTTCGCATGGTCGCTGCAGAAGACAAGCCTCTGTTTCAAGCTGCCCTGGCCCGCTATTCCGATAGCGTGACCTACTTCCGATTCTTTATCGTGAAGAAGCAGTTCACACCGCGAGAGTTGCAGTGGCTGACGGAGTTTGACGGCTACCATCACCTTGCGATGGGCATCACCAGCCATGAAAACGGCCAAGAAATCGGTGTCGGAGTCGCGCGATTTGTGCGCAGCAGGGACGAACCCGATCATGCCGAGGTGGCGTTTGCTCTGGGTGACCCGTTTCAAGGCTTGGGGTTGGGAAAGTTACTCCTGTCTCGGCTTGCCCGGGCTGCGATTGAACGTGGCATTAGGTTCTTCTGCTGCGATGTGCTCGCTGAGAATCGGCGCGCCCATCGCTTTCTTTCGCAATATCAGCCAGAAAGCTTGCCGAGTGACGACCCGCTGATCCGGCGCTATCGGGTCGATGCGCGGCGCATGGCTGGCGAGAGCGGGCAACGACCCCAACAGGGAGATCTGCAATGATGCCGAGAAGAGCAGTTCGCCTTGATCCGCCCCTAAGTGGCCCGACCAATATGGCCCGGGACATCGACCTTTGGGAACAGGCAGAACGGGGCCATGTCGGCGCAAGAGTCTATTCGTGGGAGGGGCCTTGGGTCTCGCTCGGGATCTCGCAGCAGCGCGAGCGCGATTTGCTGCCAGGGGTGACCATCCCGTCCGTGATCCGTCCCACCGGTGGAAAGGCCGTTCTCCATGGACACGACATGACGGTGGGGCTGGCGCTTCCATTGTCCTTCCTGACTGTCCATGGCGAGGCCCCCGATTTCCTTCGGCGTCGAGTCCGAACCGTCTATCGGCGTGCGGTGCCGCTCTTGATCCGGACGTTGAACCAGGCGGGCATCCGCGCAGCTCTCGGGGACGACACCTCACTTGTCCGATCGACCCAAAAGGGCGTGGTGGATTGCTTTGCCTCGGTCGCACCCAACGATATTGTGGACCCCCTGACCGGCCAAAAGGTCTGTGGGTGTGCGCTGCGGCTCGGCCAGAAATCGCTTCTGATCCAAGCGAGCATTCCAGTGAGGTTGCCCCTCGTTGACCCCAAGACTGTCTTTCGGGGGCCCTCGTCGGTCTCCTACAGCGCTTTGGATTCTCATGCATTTGTCAAGGCGCTTGATTTCGAAGTGAGCAAGATCAGCACATACGGCGATTTTTAACCGCATCTTAATAAAATAACAGCTTCTTAACATGATAAGGGTCTACTTTTCACGCTCTATTAGAGTGAAGGTAACTATCTAATGAAACGCGCATTCACCCTTATTGAATTGCTCGTCGTGATCGCGATCATCGCGATCCTGGCGGCGATCCTGTTCCCCGTTTTCTCGCAGGCCAAGTCATCGGCCAAGCAGCAGGTCAACCAATCCAACCTGAAGCAGATCGCCCTTGCTGGTTTGATGTACGCCGGCGATAACGACGACATGCTTCCCATCGACGGCAACACCGAGTTGTTTAACGGTCGCGTCATCAGCAATGGATCTTGGTACTGGTGGATCCGCTTTGTTCCGTACATGAAGGCGAAACCAGGCAACTGGAACGCCAGCCAGCAGAACATTTTCTATTCGCCGCTCGTTCCGCCGTCGACGAGCCTCTCTTACCTCAGCGAGTCGAACAGCAACCGCCGCGTCACCTACCTTGAGGCTCAGGGTCTCGACGTGCAGCTTGGGCTGACCCGCACGACTGACGTGGAGGGCCGACCCGCGTTCGCGTACTACATGACTTATGCGATCAATGAGCACATCCCGCGCTGGGGTGGCGGTTCGCTGACCGCTTGGCAGTCGCCCGCAGAGTCATTCTTCCTTCTCGAGGCTTCTGACTCGGAGATTCAAGGCGATGAGCTGGACGAGCTGTATAGCCGGACCCAGACGTGCCCCGAAGGTGGCGCGATTGGCACGGGCAACGGTCGCGCACCTATGGGCGGCCACGCAGGTGGCACCTCCATCGCGTTCATCGACGGGCACGTCAAGTGGCGCAAGACCGCTTGGGGCAATCCGAACAACCAGTGTGAATCCATCACCGTCACCGACGACAACGGCAGGTCGTTCCAGGTCCTCAACATTAAGTGGCCTCCGGCCGCTCCCGGCGACGGTGCGTTTCGGGCGAAAGGGTGGACTCCCACCTTTAACGAGTAGTCCTCACTGCACATTGGATGGCCTGGGCGCCTTTCGTGCCCGGGCCATCTTGTTTCGAAAGGTTTGTGCCATTCGTTAACATTTGGCACGATTCGCGCGCATAATAGGACGCGCGGCAACGTCGCCGTCAATCCGAGCCACGACTGCGACGATTGACCCCGCTTGGGCCTGTCTCCGGTCTCGCTCGGCATCTCATATCATTGAATTGCCCGAGGAGCGAACATGACCCCCAAAGACGCTGTCGAATACTGTCATCAAAATGAAGCCAAGATTGTGGAGATTCGGTTTACGGATCTCTTCGGAATGTGGCACCACTTCAGCATTCCTGCCGACGATTTCACCGAAGACCTGTTTGAAGATGGTCTCGGATTTGACGGTTCGAGTATCCGTGGTTTTCAGGCCATCAACGAGTCCGATATGCTCTTGGTGCCGGATCCCGCCACTCTCTTCATGGATCCGTTCACCGCTGTCCCAACCGCGGTGGTGATCTGCAGCATCGAAGACCCCCTGACCCGCGACCGCTATTCCCGCGACCCGCGTTTCGTTGCCGCGAAGGCCGAGCAGTATCTGCGCTCGTCCGGGATCGGCGATGTGGCTTACTTCGGACCTGAAGCCGAGTTCTTCCTGTTTGACTCGCTGGCCTATGACAACAAGCCTCAAGGCGCGTTCTACAAGATCGATAGCGAAGAAGCCTATTGGAACAGCGGCGCCGAAGGGAACGGCGGATTTACGATGCGTCCCAAAGGGGGGTACTTCCCCTGTGCGCCCAGCGACAAACTGCAAGACGTCCGATCCCAAATGCTCCTCAATCTCATGGACGTTGGCATTCATGTCGAAGTGCATCACCATGAAGTGGGCGCCGCGGGGCAATGCGAAATCGACATGCGCTTCGACACGCTACTCAAGATGGCGGACAACTTGCAAAAGTACAAGTACGTGGTCAAGAACACCGCTGCGCAGTACGGCTTGATCGCGAACTTCATGCCCAAGCCCATCTTTGGCGACAACGGCAGCGGCATGCACATCCACATGTCCCTTTGGAAGAACGGCGAGACGCAGATGTACGACGAGAGTGGCTATGCCGGACTCTCGGACACCGCACGCTGGTACATCGGTGGACTTTTGGCCCATGCCTCGTCGCTGCTCGCGTTCTGCGCGCCAACGACGAACTCCTATCGCCGCCTGGTGCCTGGCTACGAAGCGCCGATCAACCTGATGTACAGCCAGCGAAATCGCTCCGCCTGTGTGCGCATTCCCATGTACAGCAAGTCGCCGAAGGCGAAGCGAGTTGAGTTCCGTGCGCCCGACCCCACGGCGAACCCCTACCTCGCATTCTCGGCCTGCTTGATGGCCGGTCTCGACGGCGTGCAAAACCGCATCGAGCCGCCGAAGCCAATGGACAAGGACCTTTACGAGTTGCCGCCGCTCGAAAAGGCCCAAATTCCCCAGACGCCAGGCTCGCTCCGATTGGCGTTACAGGCACTGGCCGAAGATCACGACTTCCTGCTGAAGGGAGACGTCTTCACCTCGGACCTCATCGAAACCTACATCGATTACAAGCTCACTAACGAATGCGACGCCGTGGATCTGCGCCCGCATCCGTATGAGTTCTATCTTTACGCGGACGCTTAGGCGCAGCCTCGTAACAGGGCCGGCTTCATCGCGTCGCGAAGGAGCCGGTTTTTTCTTTTACGGACAGGGCGAAAGGCCTGCGGGGCAACCCCGGGCCAAGTCAAAATAGGCGGTCATGTCCGACAAGCGCATCCCCATCGGTCTTCAGATCTACTCCGTTCGCTCCGTTGCTGCCGACGATCTGTTCGGCGTCCTGGAATCCGTCGCCAAAATGGGCTACGACGGCGTTGAATTCGCCGGCTACTATGGCCACAGCGCCGCCGACATCCGAAAGGTCCTCGACGACAACGGTCTGGTGTGTTGCGGGACGCACACCGGCATGGCGGCACTGTCCGACGAGAACTTTGACGAAACCGTCAATATTCACAAGACATTGGGCACCCAGTTCGTCATCATTCCCTGGATCCCTGAGGAGGAGCGCAATACTTCTGAAGCGTGCGTGAAGACGGCAGGCAAGCTCACCGAACTCACCGAGAAGCTGGAGGCTGTCGGCCTTCGCCTTGGCTTCCACGCCCACGGCGGCGACATGACCCCTCTGGATGGGGGGCAAAGTGCGTGGCAGCTCCTCGGCGAGCACACCCCCGAGACCTTCATCATGCAGTACGACACCGCGAATGGAATGGGCGGCGGAGCTGACCCCGTCGAACCGATTCGCATGTTCCCTGGCCGTGCGCTCAGCACCCACCTCAAGGAGTACAAGGACGGCCATGGCAAGGCGGTCGTCGGTGAAGGCGACGTGCCGTGGACGGCAGTCTTCGAAGCGTGCGAAACGGTCGGTGGCACCCAATGGTATGTCGTGGAGCATGAGCAGGAGTCCGGCGACGTGATGGACGCCGTGGCTCGATGCTTGGCTAACCTCAAAGCCATGGGCAAATAGCCCACTGCAGAGTACGAAACCTCGCCAGATTAGCGAAGCCCAGAGTCCCCTTCCTTATCTTCGATCGGGAAGGGGGCGAGGTGCGGGCTTGACGCCGATTTTTCGCGCTTGATTGGCGCGATAGAATGTCCCCATGACGTCGGCGTGGCTGATTGCCGGGCTCGCCTTTGCGCCCCTCCACCCCTTTGACGAGCAGAGGCTGGACATGGTCGAACCCGACGGCGTCCGCGCCGCGATCATAGCGCCCCGAAGCCTGAGCGGCCGTCCGGTGCCGGTGCTGATCTACCTTGCGCCCAATGGATCATCCACTGAAGAGACGCTGGGTGCGGCACCGAGTGACGGGCAGTCCTGGCGCTTTGACATTCAGCATGTAGCCGCCCAAGTTCGGGCGCTTCGCCAAAGGTGTGAGACAAGCGAGCTTTGCTTGGTGGTTGCCACGGCACCAGGGCTCAGTTGGCCGCGATGGCGCGCAAACCAGGCGAGCGCGCCGAGCGAAGCGAGACGGCTCCTCGCTCAGTGGCTGGCCGCGCTTCCCGTTCCGGCGGGCGAAGTGACGCTGGCCGCCCACAGTGGAGGCGGCGCGTTTCTCTGGGCGACCTTGGAAGCATCAAGTCCTCTCCCCTCTTGGCTCAAGCGCATAGCGTGGCTCGACGCCAACTACTCGTTCGATGCTGATCGCCACGGTCCAACGCTGCAAGCATGGCTCCAAGCGAATCGGTCACGGCAGATTCGCGTCTTGGCGTATGACGACCGTCATGTGACGCTCGACGGCCAACCCGTCGTGTCTGAAACGGGTGGCACCTATCGGTCGACCCATCGCATGGCCAGCGCGCTCGGTGTGCTTCCGCAACGCTCCGCCAGCGGGGACTGGATCGTGGCATCCGATGCGCGACGTCAGATCGACCTCCGCATTCACGTCAACCCGAAGAACGCAATTCTTCACACGCGCCTCGTCGGTGAGATGAACGGCGTGATTTGGCTGTATCTGGCAAGTGCACCGCTTGACGAAGAACGCCGCTATCGTGCGTACATTGCGCCTCCAGACGTCGCGCAAGTCGTTCGGGGCTTGCCGCCCCGGTCACCGCACGCCGTCCATGGGCGCCCTTGGATGGATTCGATCGCGCTCATGATGGGCAAGGAACGCGAGGCAGCCATTCTCGACCAGATCCTCAGCGGCAATGTGCCCGGCTTTCTGCGCCGGTGGATTCCGATCCGTCTCGATGCAGCGGGGAAGTCCGTGATCGTCCTGGTCATGCCTGATGTGCTGAGTGTCGGTTCGGACCAGGACTGGGTTCGCACCCCGATGACGCCCCAGAGCGCACAGGGGATTGCCGATCTCACCGACGCCCTGCTGATCACCGACACCATCTCCGATGCCGTATACCGGCAGGCCGATCGGCGTCTGAACCCCGTTCCCCTCACCACGCTGCGAGATCGCTCGGGAACGTTTCTGTTTCACCACGACCAGGTCGAGGCTCAGCGAGGCGATGCCCCACTGGGATGGCTCGTTGCGGGCATCAAAAAGGACGTTGTCTTGACGAATCGGCTGCAGGACCGTCCGGATCGCGTCGCCATTTATGGCTGGCATCGTCAAGGCGGCAAACCGATCCAGCCGGTCTATGCAGGCCACGTGAACTGGTATGTGGACTACAGCCACGGCATACGTCTCGTGTCCAATCGTTGCTGGGTCGACGGCGAGGAGCGTTCCCTTCGAGACCTCCTCCAAAGCCCAGAGTTCGGTCCTGATCTCGCATCAGATGGCCCTCTTAAACTCACTCGCTATCCCACTACTGCGACTGAGAATCCGAATTCAGCTCGAATCGAGGTCACGACGGCGACGCTTCATTAAACAGAGGCCCTGATTGATTCCGCGCATGAGATGCATGCAACCCACCCGATGGCGGCATCGCCCGGGTGCACGTTGGCGCATCACATCGGACGCAGAGCCTAAACCGGAGCGACCAGGTACTCCTCCATGCGCAGGCATGAGGACAACGAAGGGTCTCGAAACACCGCGAAGGCACGCACCAGCGCTTCCGCGGTGTCCAAGCTCGTCAGGCAGGGAACTCCGGCGTCGATGCAGGCGCGACGGTTGAGGGCCGCCTCGCTCTCGGGCGTACGGCTTGGCGTCGACGTATTGATGAGGAGCGCGAGCTGTTTGGCTGCGACCATGTCGGTCAAGTTTGGCGAGCCTTGATGGATCTTGAGCACCAAGTCACATTCCAGGCCAGCAGCCAAGATGGCGTTTCGTGTTCCCTCCGTCGCCACGATGGGGTAGCCGAAGCCACTGAAGGCGCGGGCAAGCTCGACGGCGCGCGGGCGGTCTTCGGCGCGGACGGTGATGGCGACATACCCCGATTCACGCAGCTGCAAGCCGGCGGCGACCATCGCCTTGTACAGCGCCGCCTCGTACGTGCGATCCACTCCCATGATCTCGCCCGTCGACTTCATTTCGGGCCCCAGCGTCGCATCGACCTTGCTCAGCTTGAGGAAACTGAACACCGGCGCCTTGACGGCATAGTGAATGGGAGAGGTCGTCGTAAGGATGCCGGGTTCCCGTTCCAAGTGTTCGAGGCTGATCTGGACGCCATGCGCAAACGGCTCGTGGGGCTCGCGGTTGCCAAAGCTAGCACCACTTCCAACGCCAGTCAAGACCCAGATTCCACTTTGGTAACCCATGTCCGCAAGCCGGACCCCCATCATGCACCGCGTCGCCACATCGACCATCGGAATTCCGGTGACCTTGGTCAAGTAGGGCACGGTGCGGCTGGCGCGCGGGTTGACCTCAAGGACGTAGACCACGCCGTTTTCGATGACGAACTGAATGTTCATCAGGCCGCGGACGTTGAGCTTGCGAGCGATGGCGCAGGCATAGCGGACCATCTGGCGCTGCTCATCGGTGGTCAGCCCGACCGGGGGGTAGACCGCCATCGAGTCGCCGCTGTGAACGCCAGCACTCTCGATGTGTTCCATGATCCCGGGGACAAACGTGTCAATTCCGTCCGAAATCACGTCCACTTCGGCTTCGCGTCCTTGAATGTATTTGTCAATCAGCACCGGCTGGCCCGGGCTTTCGGCTTCAGCTTCGGCATAAAAGCTGTCGAGATGGAGCGGGTCGTAAATAATCTCCATGGCTCGACCGCCGAGAACGAAGCTGGGGCGAACGAGCACGGGATAGCCAATCTCGGACGCCGTTGTCATCGCCTCGGCTTTGGAACGCACGGCTCGGCCCGGCGGCTTGGGGATTCCGAGATCGGTCAGAAGGCGGTCGAACTGGTCGCGGTCCTCGGCCGCTGCGATCGCTGCGGGACTCGTTCCAAGAACTTGCACGCCATAGGCCGCGAGCCGCTCCGCCAGATTGATTGCCGTTTGACCGCCAAACTGCACGACAGCGCCAATGGGCTGTTCGCGACGGATGACGTCCATGACATCCTCGGCTGTCACGGGTTCGAAATACAAACCGTCGCCAGTGTCGAAGTCGGTGGATACGGTTTCTGGGTTGTTATTGATGGTAATCGCCCGATACCCCATGGCTTCAAGCGCCCAGACGCAATGAACGCAGGAGTAATCGAACTCGATGCCCTGTCCGATCCGAATGGGGCCGGAGCCGAGGACGAGGACGGTCTCTTTCACTAAAGGTTGAATGTACCCGCCACGACCGCTTACGGCTGAGGTGGGTCGAGCGGCTTGGTGATGGGAATGCGCTTGTAGAATGTGTCAGGGATGTCGTCGAGCATCCCTTCAAACTGCGCGCCCACGATCTTGCCATCTGGGTTGGCGGCGAAGTTGATCAGAACAGGGATGCCGTCTGTCAACTCGGGAGGCAGCACCACACGGAAGCGGTCGCCATCCCACGGTTCCAGATATCCGGGGATCAGCTTCGGGCCAATGTAAACATCAAGCCGGTTCTCAAAGGTGGCGACCCGCAGCTCACCGTAGACCGGATGTTCAAACAGTCCGGCATAGGCTTCGAGCGCGCGGTGGGGAAGGGGGGCTTCGGGCCGCTTCGGGGCGGCATCTCGCATGGCCGCCGTCCGTTGTTCATGCGATTCCAAAAACTTGGCGCTGTAATCCACGGGTACTTTGCCCGTCGCGACGTCCAGCCATCGGAACATGAGCGCCTCGGGGAGGTCGGTGCTCCCAAGGTTCGAGAGAACAACGATGCCATTTCGTCCTGTTGGCTGGAAACCGGCGACGGCCTTCATGCCCGACGTTCCGCCGTTATGCCAAACAACCGGACCTGACGGCGCCTCTTGCCGAATCCAGCCCAGGCAATAGTTCCCCATGCCAATCGTCGCGACAGAGAGCGATACATTGGCTCCTTGTTTCGGCACACCGAGCGGAACCTCAGGCGCATGAAGCGTCTCAGCCGTCGTTGGGGTGAGCAAACGGTACTCGCCAAGCTTGCCTTTGGCTTGATGCATCGCCAAGTAGCGCGCCATATCGCCAACGGTGGAGTTGATGCCGCCCGCTGGTCCGTAGACGTACACCCACTCGGACATCAGATTGTCCCGCTCAAGAGGCAGGATCTGGTCCCCGATGAGGACATGCGGCATCGCGGAGTTCCCGTCGTTATAGAGCCCTGCGCTTCCGGTCGAGCTCCGCTTCATGTTGAGCGGTGTGAAAATCCGGTCGGCGATACCCTTTTCCCAACTGGCCTCGGCGAGCACTTCGAAGAGGTCGGCCGCGACCAGCCACAGGTTGTTGACGTAGCCGAAGGTGGAGCGGAAACTGGTGATCGGCTTGATGTATTGGATCTTGTCGATGATGTCGTTTCGGCCGAATCCGATCATCGCCATCAAGTCGCTGCTATAAGGAGCCATCCCGCTGCGCTGAGACATGAGATCGCGAACTTGAAACTGGCGGGTGACCCACGGGTCATACATGCGAAATGCTGGCAGGGTGTCGATGACCGTGTCTTCGAAGGTCAGCTCTTCAGCATCGACAAGCGTGCCGATCAAAGTCGAGGTGAACGACTTTGAAATCGAGCCAATCTGAAACACCGTGTCGGCATCGACGCGGTCGGTCGTGCCCGATCGCTTAACGCCATAGCCCTTCTCGAAGATGACCTGGCCGTCTCGGATGATGGCAATGGCGAGCCCCGGCGTTTTCCATTTGGGGTACGACGCTTCGACGTACTGGTCGAACTGGCGCAGCGCCGTGATCAGGTCAGCATCTTGCGTTCGAATCGGGTTGGATTGAACGGCCTGCGGCAAAGTGATCGTCGCTATGGCCAACGAAGCCAACAATATCGCCATTCGCTGTTGTTACCCGAACGCAAGCCCGCGTTTCATCGCCTGTCGACGTCACAATCGCCGTGTGGCGCGGTTTGAGAACTTCCGCATGTGGCGAGGTCGGTTGCCGCATTGGCGCGCCGACCACGAGACCTACTTCGTGACGTTTCGGTACCGACGCCCGCTCAGCGATGCTGAGCGAACTCTTCTGATCCGAGCGCTGCTGACCACCTCACGCCGGGGGCTCGAGCTTCACGCCATCGCCGTGATGGCGGAAGAGGCGCAACTGATCTTTGAAGTGGCAAAAAATGACCTCGAACTCTCCGACTCGATTGAGGCCGCGAAGCGGAAAGCGGGCAAACAGATCATCAAAGGGACGGGAGAGCGTTTTCCGCCTTTCTACGCAGAGTCGTTTGATCGAATCATTCGCGATGAAGCTGAGTACGAAACCCTTTGGCTGACCCTCGTGGATCTCCCGGTAGCCGCCGAAGAGGTCGACGATCCGTCGGACTCTCCATTTGTTTGGGTGCGCGAAAGTCCCGACGCCTGAAACCTTTTCTGCCGTTATGGCGTTGACATGAGCATAAGACGCTCAAGTGTCTTAACATGATGTCCATAAGGCATGGTATCATAGAGGCGCCAAGAGCAGGAGCAGCACGAACGAATGGGAAAAACAGTAGGAATTGACTTAGGAACGACCAACTCGGTCGTGGCGGTGATGGAGGGCGGCGAGCCGGTCGTCATCTCCACCGCCGAAGGAACGCGCACACTTCCGAGTGTCGTTGGCTTTAAGACCAACGGCGAGCGCCTAGTCGGGGTGCCGGCCAAGCGCCAAGCCGTGATGAACCCCGAAAACACGGTGAGCAGCATCAAGCGGTTTATGGGGCACAAGCTATCGGAAGTCAAGAACGAAGTCGGCCGCGTCGCCTATAAGGTCAAGGAAGGCAAGAACGGCATGGCGACGGTGCACATCCCCGCTGTCGACAAAGATTTTACGCCGGAAGAGATCAGCGCCATGATCCTTCAGAAACTCAAGACAGATGCCGAGGCCTATCTGGGCACGACGGTGGATCAAGCCGTCATCACCGTCCCGGCTTACTTCAACGACTCGCAGCGAACGGCGACCAAGAACGCCGGTGAGATTGCCGGCCTGAAAGTGCTGCGAATCATTAATGAGCCGACGGCTGCCTCGCTTGCCTACGGACTGGACAAGAAGAGCAACGAGACGATCCTAGTCTTTGACCTTGGCGGCGGAACGTTCGACGTTTCGGTCCTCGATGTCGGCGACGGAGTCTTTGAAGTCAAGAGCACCGCAGGCGACAGTCACCTTGGCGGCGATGACTTCGATCAGAAGATCGTCGACTGGATGGTGAACGAGTTCAAGAAGGAGCACGGCGTCAACCTGACCGAAGACAAGGCCGCGGTCCAGCGTCTTCGCGATGCTGCCGAGCGCGCGAAGATCGAGCTGAGCAGCCAAGTCAGCACGGATATCAACCTGGCGTACATCACCGCGGTGGACAACCAGCCAAAGCACCTCGAAATGACCTTGACGCGAGCGAAGTTCGAAGAACTGTGCTCGGACCTGATGGAGCGAGTGAAGAAGCCGTTCAACCAGGCTCTGGAAGACGCCAAGCTGAAGCCAAACGAAATCAAGGAAGTGATTCTGGTCGGCGGTTCGACGCGCATGCCGATGGTGCAGAACTTGGTCAAGCAGTTGACGGGCAAGGAGCCGAACAAGTCCGTGAACCCTGACGAGGTCGTCGCGGTCGGTGCCGCAATCCAGGCAGGCATTCTCTCGGGAGACGTGAAGGACATTGTCCTGCTGGACGTGACGCCGCTGTCCCTTGGCGTGGAGACGCAGGGCGGAATCCTGGACAAGCTGATCGAGCGCAACACGACGATCCCGGTCAAGAAGAGCCGCATCTATACCACGGCGTCCGACAATCAGCCCGAGGTGGAAATCCATATCGTCCAGGGCGAGCGGCCCCTGGCCAAGGACAACAAGACCCTTGGTCGATTCCACCTTTCCGGAATTCCTCCGGCCCCGGCACGCGTGCCGCAGATCGAGGTCACCTTCGACATCGACGCGAATGGCATCTTGCATGTCAGCGCCAAGGACAAGGCGACGAATAACGAGCAGAAGATCACGATCACCGGCAGCGGCAACCTGTCGCGCGACGAGATCGATCGCATGATCGATGAGGCCGAAAAGAATGCCGAAGGCGACCGGCGCGCCCAAGAGCTTGCCGAACTCAAGAACAAGGGCGATCAGCTCTGCTATTCGGTCGAGAAGACGCTGCGCGAGCTTGGAGACAAGGTGGACGGCGAGAGCCGGGCGCGCATCGACGGCATGGTCCGCGACCTTCGCGTGGCGATTGCCGATGAAAACGAGACGGCAATGCGGCATGCGTTCGACCAGCTCGAAAAAGAGAGCCACGCCTTGGTCGAAAAGCTGTATGAGTCGACAGGACAGCCTCAGCCCGAACCGGAACCGGCGGGAGCCGCGGCGTCCACCGGTGGCGGCGATGACGTCATCGACGCCGAGTTCAAAGAAGACAAGTAAGCACGCTCACGAACAGCGCCCGGCATTCTCACAGCCGGGCGCTCCTTTTTTCACATGCGCAATTCGCCTACCATAGGGCGATGAGGTCCGGTCGTTGATTCTGTTTCTCCTCGCCGGGCTGGGCATGGGCGTTCACTCGGCTGGGGTCGAGATTCGGAAGTTTGAGTCCCTGGCGGCGCAAGAAATTCGCTCTAACTTGCAGGGAGATTCGGCGAAGGTCAGCGTGACATCCCGCATGACCGCAGGCATTGGCGGTGCATGGGGCGACTTCGCTCGGGTCACCATCGATGCTTCGGATTTTCGCGCGGAAGGGCTGCCTCTCTGGGTAGAGCCCGGCCGATCGCAGTACGGCAAGGTTCGTGAGCTGGTCATCCGGCTCCGCGACTTTAACCTGGCCGGTCTCGACGTCGCGCGATTGGAGGCGACGATTCCGGACTGCCGCTTTGACCTTGGGCTGGCGCTTTCGGCAAAGAAGATTCGGCTCAGTCGCAGCGGCGAAGGATCCGGACGCGTCGAGGTCACACACGACGCTTTGGAACGGTTTATTGTCCGCAAGTTCGCGGAAGTCAAACGCGTGGAAGTCAAGCTGGGCGGTGATCGCATCATGGTCGCGGGCTATGGCGAGTTCTTACTGGTCAAGACGGAGTTCTTGGTGGTCGCCAATCTGCGCGCCCGCAACGGCGTTCAACTCCATCTGGAGGACGCAAAGATTTACTTTGATGGCGTCACACCCGACGCGGAATCCTCGCGGATCCTCCTTGACACCCTCAATCCCGTGGTGGACCTGGACAAAGACTTACACCTTCATGGGGCCGTGACGTTTGTCGGGGTGCGTCTCTCGGACAATCGCCTGCTCGCGACCTGTACCACCCGCATTCCGTCACGCCCACAGAACATGGGCACTCCAGAACAGGAATAATTCGTCAATGATTACAGCGAGCGCGATGTCCAACCTCAAGTCCTTCATGCGTGAGCAGCTGGTGGCCACAGCCAAGTACTTTCGCGCGGACTGCGAGGCTCTGTCCGACGAAAGGTTCGTGCAGCGACCCGCGTCTTCTGCGCGGTCGCCGATCGATCTGACGTACGAAGTCGCCGTCATCAACCAGCGCATCGCGAAACGCTTCAAGCACGAGGACCCGGGCCCGTTCGAGTTCACTGGATGGGTGACGGCGCCCGAAGGTTACGGTTCGAAAGCGCAAGCAATGGCCGACTTCGACGCTTCGGTTCAGGCTCTCCTGGACGCCTGGGATGCCATCCCCGACGATCGAATTTGGGACCCGGTTCCCATCACGGGCGGAAACTCTCCCGGTGTGGACATGATCTTCTTCTGCATCTATCACATGGGGTACCACGACGGTCAACTGAACTACATCCAAACCCTTGGTGGCGACGAGTTGATGCACTGGTCAGATTAACCGTCGAGAGCAGCGTTGGCGTGAATCTTGCAACAATGGCAGGCGCCGGGTTGGGGAATGGGACTTTCGTTCCGCTAAAATAGAACCGGGTGGCGGCCAGCTCCGTCGTATTGATCAGGAAGGCGTAAGCAATGAAGAGGCGCGGTTTAACCCTCATCGAGTTGCTGGTGACAGTGCTGATCATTGGGATCCTGTCGGCTGTGTCCATTCCCCTCTACTCGAACGGCATCTCCGATGCACGCAAGAATACGGCGACGACTCAGCGTAAAACGCTGCTGAATGGCGTTCAGTTGCGACACTTGCGCAGCGCTGAAAGCTATGCGACGATCGCGACGTCGATCTCCATGGATGGCGTGGCCAACGCGCTTCCAGATGTCGGAACACATGTCGCGCCCCCTCCGGGATGTGGTTCTTACGTCTTCAGTGCTACGGTCCAAAGCTTCACCGTCAAGGACGACTGCGGCGAATCCAAGCTTGGCGCCTAGGAGGTCGCGTACGTTCTCGCGTGCCCCGCGAGGCCCATTCCCGTAGATTTCTGCCATTGAGGGGTCGCTATACTCAATGGATATGGTGATTGCATTTCTTTCCGCGACATGCGCGATGGTGGTTGGCGCATGGGCCGACTTCACCGGCAAGTACGAGTTTAAGGCGGCTTATGGGACAGCGACCTTGGAACTCAAGCAATCCGGTTCATCCGTGACGGGAAAGGTCGTTGCCGATGAGGTGACGATCGATCTGACCGGTACCGCGGAATCAACGAATGCCAAGGGAACCGCCAAGATGAGCGGATTTACCGATACGCTCCACTGGAAGGCGGAGCTGGCGGGCGACACACTGACCCTTTGGATCAGCGCGACGCCCGATTACGCGCAAGCCGAACCGATTGCCTTCAAGCGAGTCGGTGGCGCGGCTATCCAGGACGAAAAGAAATCTCCGCTGGAGGGCACGGTGTTCAAGAAACAGCCCACGGCGCTCTTGGCATCAGGCAAAGAGTACACGCATGCGTCCGGCGGCAAGTTTCGATACCCAGCCACTTGGACCATTCGGGAAGAGGACGGCTTCGTCGTGCTGATTCCCAGTGACGCCAAGCCAGGCGAGACGTACCTCATCGTTGCTGACAGTGCCGAAGGCGAGACCGACCCCGGCTCAAACCAGGTCCTGGGCTTTATGGATGGCGAGATCCGGCAGTCGATTCCCGACGCCCGCCGAGTGGGCAGCTTGGAGCGCACGACGGTTGGCGCTGGCAAAGGCGTGATCCAAACGTGGTCAGGCAACGTCAATGGCCAAACGATTCTCGTTCGCGGATACCTGACGATCGTCAAGAACTTCGGCGTCGCCCTGCTGGCGATTGGGACCAAAGAACAGATCGACGCGCGAGACAAGGATCTGCGCGAAATCTTCCAAACCGTTGGCTGGGGACAAGGGAAGGTTGATCCCAACCTTGTGGGAACCTGGCATTACTGGGGTTACAAGGGCACTGCGGACGGGAAGTACGGGCGTGAAGAAAAGATCCGCGTTGACCTTCGAGCCGATGGGACATTCACCTATTTGAATGATTCTGAAACCACGATTACGGCAAGTGGTGCGAACTCGGTCGGCGAAGCCACCTGGACGGGCGGCATGAACGCGCGCCGCGGCGACGGATGGAAGGGAACATGGTCTGCCGATGGCAATCTGATCATCTTGCTCTTTGAGGACGGCACCACCGAGACCTTTCGCTATCGCTTTGAGCAGCAGGGGCAGAACACCTTCCTGGTGACGGAGTCAGCCGCCGACGGAAAGGGCAAGATGGAGTGGAGCCGGGGCGGCTAAAGCTCCACGTTCTTTCGGATCCGAATGTTCGGGACGGGCAGGAGTGACTCGTCCTTGCGGATTGGGGTCTTCGCGCCCGACATGTAGCTTTGAATGCGCTGCTCCGCTTCGGCCACGTATTCGATCAATTGGGCTTCAAAGTCGCGCTTCATCTCCTCGATGTCGTCGAGCAGCTTCAAGATGAGTTCAACGCCGGCAAGGTTGACGCCCATTTGCTGCGTCAGCCGCTGAATCTGGCGGACGCGGCGTATGTCGCTTTCGCTGTAGAGACGGTTCTTAGCGCCGACCCGCGCCGGCACCACCAAACCGAGTCGCTCATATTGGCGCAATGTTTGCGGGTGGACGCCGCAGAGTTCCGCCGCGACCCCGATCATGTATACCGGCTGTGAATCGGGCCTCATGTTGCGTTCTCCATTAACCGGGCAAGCTCTTCAATAAGACGTCGCTGCTCGGTCGTAAGCGTCTTGGGGACAGAGATCTTCACGCGCGCAATCAGATCGGTGCGTCCTCCCGCCATCTTCGCCAGCCCCTGTCCACCCAGCCGAAAGGTCTGTGAGCCTTGCGTCCCGGCCGGAACTTTCATGCTGAGCGATCCACGAAGGGTCGGCACTTTGGTTTCGCCGCCGAGCGCCGCCACCCAGTAGGGAACATCGATGTCGACCTCAAGGCTGTCCGGGCGGTATTTGAACTTCGGATCGGGCAGGTATTTGATGACACAGTACAGGTCGCCGGATTTGCCTCCGGTTCCGGAGACTCCTTTGCCGGGAATGCGGAGTTTCTTGTCCGGCTCGATGCCGGCCGGGATGGTGACCTCGACCTTCTTTGTGGTCGGAATGACGCCCGCACCCTTGCAGGTTGGGCAGGGCTCGACACTTTCTGCGCCCGAACCGTGGCACTTTTGGCACGTTTGGTTGATGCCAAAAACCCCGCGCACCCGGCCACTGCCTTTGCACTCTTCACAAACTCCGCTGGTCGGTTTGGCGACCTGGCCGCGACCATCACATGTTTTGCAGGCATCGGCGCTTTGGTAGGTGAGCGTCCGTTTCGCCCCTTTGTCGACTTCTTCCAGCGAGAGTTCAATGACTTTCTCGATGTCGCGTGGGGAAACGACCCGCGGTTCCTCAGTCTTTGGGCCGCCGAAGCCGCCGATGTTGGTAAAAATTTCAGAGAAGAAGCCGTCCGCGCTCGCAAACCCGGTGCGGAACGTCTCGCCTGCCGATTGCGCGCCGCTCCGAATGTTTTCCCAATTCGGTCCCAGTTGGTCGTAGAGCCGTCGCTTGTCTGGGTCCGAAAGTACTTCGTAGGCTTCGGTCACCTCTTTGAACTTTTCTTCGGCCGTTTGGTCGTTCGGGTTCACATCGGGGTGGTATTTTCGCGCGAGCCGACGGTAGGCCGCCTTAATGTCTTTTGGGTCGGCCCCGCGCTTCACTCCTAATACTGCGTAGTAATCGCGACCCATATCAACGTCTAGGACTCAACTCCATGAGTATACAACGCTCAAGCGCTACGTAGGGTTTCAGATGCGAATCGTGGATTCAAGGAACTTTGGGACCCGTGGCGAAATGGACGTACCGATGGCATCTCAGTCTCATAGCGGCACTTTCCATTCCCGGCTCCGCGGCGGTCTGCCGAAAGTCGGCATTCGTCCGACGATTGATGGTCGCTATGGTGGGGTACGCGAATCCTTGGAGCCCCAGGTCATGGCGATGGCTCATGCGGCCGCCGCCTTGATTGAAGCTGAATGCCGACACTCGTGCGGCCTCCCCGTGCAAACGGTGACGCCCGAATTCTGCATTGGAGGCGTCGCCGAAGCCGCCGAGTGCGCCGAGCTCTTTTCCACGCAGGGGGTTGGCGTCACGTTGACCGTGACGCCTTGCTGGTGCTATGGCAGCGAGACGATGGACATGGACCCGATGACCTTCAAGGCGGTGTGGGGGTTCAACGGCACGGAACGACCCGGCGCGGTTTACCTCGCAGCGGTCTTGGCCGGGCATAGCCAAAAGGGATTGCCGGCCTTTGGAATTTACGGCCGGGATGTCCAAGACAGTGGCGACTCGTCGATTCCCGATGACGTTCGCGACAAGATCCTTCGGTTTGTACGAGCCGGGATAGCAGCGGCAACGATGCGCGGCAAGAGCTACCTCGCGATGGGCGGCACCAGCATGGGGATCGCCGGAAGCATCGTCGACCTCCCCTTCTTCGAGCGCTATTTGGGGATGCGCGTGGAAGCGGTCGACATGGCCGAGTTTGCGGGCAGATTGAGCAAAGAGCAGTACGATCGTGAAGAATACGAGAGAGCCATTGTCTGGGTCCGTGCGAACTGCAAAGAAGGGAAGGATTGGAACGAGCCCGCCAAGCAGCGCAGCCGGGCCGAAAAGGACCGCGACTGGGAGACGTCCGTCAAGATGGCGCTGATCGCGCGAGATCTGATGGTTGGAAATCCACGATTGGCTGACTTGGGCCTGCTGGAACAGTCGCGCGGGCACAACGCCATCGCCGGGGGGTTCCAAGGCCAGCGCCAATGGACCGACCACTATCCGAACGGCGACTTTATGGAGGCCATCCTGAGCTCGTCGTTTGACTGGAACGGCATCCGCGAGCCCTATGCTTTGGCTACGGAGAACGACGCGCTCAACGGGGCTTGCATGCTCTTTGGCCAACTTTTGACCGGTACGGCCCAGCTGTTCGCCGATGTTCGGACGTATTGGAGCCCGGATGCAATCCATCGCGTCACCGGGAAACGCGAAGAGGGGGTGCTCCACCTGATCAACTCGGGACCGGCAGCCCTTGACTGGACCGGACAAGCGGCTCGCGATGGGAAGCCAGTCGTCAAACCGTTTTGGGAGCTCGATGAAGCTGAAGTGCGCGCATCACTTGACGCTACCGAATGGGGCGCCTCGATTCTCGAATATTTCCCGGGAGGCGGATGGTCCACCGACTTCTTGACTCGCGGCCCAATGCCAGCGACCATGTTCCGCGTCAACCTGGTAGCCGGGCTGGGGCCCGTGCTGCAGATTGCCGAAGGACAGGTGGTGAGCCTGCCCGATGAAGTCCACCGCGCATTGGACGAGCGCACCAATCCGTCGTGGCCCACGACGTGGTTCCGCCCCAACCTGACCGGTAGCTACCCATTCGACGATGCCTACCATGTGATGCTCAACTGGGGAGCCAACCACGGCACGATCTCCTACGGATGGATCGGCGCCGATCTCATGGCGCTCGCAGCGATGTTGCGCATTCCGGTGGATATGCACAACGTTTCGGCAGCCCATGTTTTTCGACCGGCCATGTGGTCGCGCTTTGGCACACTTGACTTGCAGGGCGCAGACTATCGTGCTTGCGCAACGCTGGGACCGCTCTATGGCTGATCCGATTCGCCTCGGCATCGTGGGCTGCGGGGCCATTGCCCCCATACATGCCAACGCCGTGTTGGCCCTGGAAGGGGCGGTTCTGGCCGGTGTCCAGGACCATGACCTGGCTCAAGCCGAGACGTTTGCCGCGTCTCTTGGCGTCCCGACCTTCACCACGCTTCACGAACTTTGCCGCGAAGTCGACGCCGTGCTCATCTGTACGCCTTCCGGCACCCATGCCGAGATCGCCAACGCGGCCATGGAGCTTGGCGTCGATGTGCTCGTCGAGAAGCCCCTTGATACGGAATTAGCCCGTGCCGAGTCGGTGGTCCATACGGCGGCTCGTACGGGCAGAATCGCAGGCGTAGTCTCCCAACATCGGTTTGCGCGGCCTATCCAAGAGGTTCGCGAAGTCGTCCAAAGTGGGCGCTGGGGTCGAATGCTGATTGGCGACGCCAAGGTGAAGTGGTATCGGACCCAAGCATATTACGACTCAGGCAAGTGGCGAGGAACGCGGCGCTGGGACGGCGGATGCCTGATGAACCAGAGTATCCATACCATCGATATGCTCCTTTGGGTGATGGGTCCCGTGAAAGCCGTGAACGGGCTCTGCCGCACGATGAGCCACGACATGGAGTGTGAAGATGTGGGGATGGCGTTGGTTGAGTTCGAATCCGGTGCGGTAGGAACCATCATGGGGACCACGGTCGCATTTCCCGGTTTCCAAGAGCGTTTCGAAGTGCACGGCGAACGAGGTTCGGCCATCGTCGAAGCAGACCGGATCATCGCCTGGCACGAAAACGAAGCGATCGAGGACGGATCAAAATACGGAGGAGGAGTCATGGTGCAACCCGCGCCCAATGTCCCCTCCTCGGTCGGAACGGCACTCGGAGACGACGACACCATCGGTTGGGGTCGTCAACATCGCCTCCAGATCGAGGATTTTGTGGCGGCCGTTCGGGATCGCCGGACTTCCTTTCTTCCGGTCGAAGAAGGCTTGGCGCCGCTCAAGACGATCTTGGCCATCATGAAGAGCTCAGTCGAAGGGGGAAGGCGCGTCGAACTGTCCGAGCTTGAGGCGGCAGCCACTGAGAGTGTATGGGTTTAGTTAGCGTTGCCATGTTACCGATCTTCCTGTCGGGGAACGTGGAGTTGCCGCAGGCCAGGACGGACATCATTTTGGGGGCTTCCAACGTGCAAAGCGGCCCCACCGCCGCTCTGGGGAAGAACCTCATGCTGGGTTCCCAGATCTTGTTTGACCATGTCAACCGCACGGGTGGCATTCATGGGTCCCGAATCGTGGTGCGGGTACTGGACGACCGGTACGAGCCTGATCCCGCAGTACAGAACACGAACACGTTCCTCAATGACGCCAATGTGGTCTTGCTTTTCAACTACGTGGGTACCCCTACGCTCACACGAGTATTGCCCCTCTTGCGATACTATGCGGACCGCAAGGTGCCGATGATTGGCCCATTTACAGGCGCGGCTCCGCAAAGGCACGACCGATACAATGGGATCGTCTTTAACGTGCGCGACAGCTACCTTTCGGAAACCAAGGAGCTGGTTGACTACTTTGTCGGACAAGGGATTCGCAATATCGGCGTTTTGGCCCAATCAGATGCTTATGGAAAGAGCGGCGAGTTGGGAGTTCGCCAAGCGCTCGAACCCTATGGGCTCAGGCCAGCGTCCGTCGCGACCTTTCGAAGGAACCAGGACTTTGGCGAATCCATGGCCAAACAGGTGGATATCCTGCGAAAGGCAGGATCGCAGGCTGTAATCTGTATCGGCACCTATTCGACTTGCGGCGCTTTTATTCGCGATGCTCGTCAATCAGGCTGGATGATTCCCATTGCGAACGTCAGTTTTGTGGATGCGGACAGTCTGTTGGCCCTCCTATCGGATGAATCGCGCAACTCCGGCATTGACATGACCGCGGACCTGATCAACTCGCAAGTGGTCCCACCGCCCACTGATCGGCGCTACCCGCTCGTGCGCGAGTATCTCAGCCGTATCGGAACGGCAAAGCCAAACTTCGTTTCCTTAGAGGGCTTTCTGAACGCGAAGATCATTGTCGAGGCGCTTGAGCGAGCCGGGCCTAACCCCTCCCGAGATGCCGTCGTGCAAGCACTGATGGGGTTGGGAGGCTGGGATCCCGGTGTGGGAGTGCCGCTGCAATTCGGCCCAGCGTCAAACCAAGGGCTTCGCCGGGTGTGGCTCACCAAAACGCAAAGTGGCCGCTGGGTCGAGGTGGATCGGGCGCGTTCATGAATCGAAGCCTGTTGACCAAGGTTTTGACGGCTCAGGCCATGGTCGGAGTGGCCGTCATCTTGGTGCTTACTGTCCTCTTGGACGTGAGCCTGCGCCAAACCATCAACGCCAATTTCGAGCAGTATGCGCAGACGGTGACGAACTCGGTGGCCAAAGCCATTGAGCCGGCGATGGTCGACCGAGACCTCACTTCCGTTCAAGCGACGCTCGATGCGGCATTGAGTTCTCCGAGCGTGGAGTACGCCTTTGTGGTTTCACCCACGGGCGAAGTCACCAACCATACGTTCGTACCGCAATTCCCGCCAGGCTTTGAAGACACGGCGGCGGCAGCCGTCCAATCCAGGGGCGAAGTCATCACGCCCTTCGAAGAGGATCGCGGCCGGGTTTTTGGCGCACCGCTGTTGACGGGCATCGTCGGCCACGTCTACGTCGGCTTCGAAGTAAACAACCTTCACGCCGCGATCAACTCCCGGAAATGGATGATTGGGTCAGTGATTGCCGGGGTTATGGTGGCGGGGATGCTTGCCTTCGGCCTGGTCGCGTTTCGGCTCTTCGCTCCCATACGCATGCTCACGGATGCCGCACAAGAGATCACCGCGGGTACCGAAGAAGACTATCAACCGGTGCCGACACGGTCCAACGACGATATTGGTCAGCTGATT
The DNA here is from genome assembly GCA_046292875.1 of Fimbriimonadaceae bacterium. Classification (GTDB taxonomy): domain Bacteria; phylum Armatimonadota; class Fimbriimonadia; order Fimbriimonadales; family Fimbriimonadaceae; genus JBKBQD01. The sequence goes on along the minus strand of JBKBQD010000001.1, from coordinate 474,470 downwards.
ACGGCCTTTAACGCCATGGTCGCCGGGCTGCGAGAACAGCATGCGCTGCTGGAATCTCGCGTGCGCGAACGCACTTCCGAACTGCAGCGCGCCGTTGTGGACTTGAAGTTGGCTCGAGAAGAGGCTGAGGGTGCCAACCGATCCAAGAGCATCTTTCTCGCCAACATGAGCCACGAGCTCCGCACTCCCCTCAACGCGGTTATTGGCTATGGCGAAATGCTCCTTGAGGACGCGCGTGCCGATGGAAACGACGCTTTGGCCGAAGACTTGACCCGCATCCACAGCGCTGGAAAGCACTTGCTCGAACTCATCAACGCCGTCCTTGACCTGAGCAAAATCGAGGCAGGGAAGATGGAACTCTTCATCGAGGAGTTCGACGTGCGCCAGATGGTCGGTGGGGTTCAGTCGATCGTGACACCGCTGATGCTCAAGAATGGAAACCGTTTCCGTGTCGAGGTGGCGCCTGAAGTGGGTTCGATGCAAGCCGATGTCACCAAGGTCCGGCAATCCCTTCTCAATCTGCTGAGCAACGCCGCAAAGTTTACGTCTCAGGGTGAGGTTTCTCTTGAAGTGCGCTTGATCCGGACCGACGGACGCGAATGCATTGAATTTGCGGTCACGGATACGGGGATCGGCATGACACCGGATCAGACATCGCGGCTTTTTGAGCAGTTCACTCAGGCGGACGCATCCACGACGCGGAAGTACGGAGGAACCGGGCTTGGGCTTGCGATTTCGAGGTCTTTCTGCCGCATGATGGGGGGCGACGTGACCGTGGTGAGCGAACCGGGGGTGGGCAGTACGTTCACCATGTCCGTTCCTGTCCGGGTGGAAAAGGTCGAGGTCGCGAGCGAAGCGAGCGTTGTCGAATCTGCAGGCCTTTCGACGGTCTTGGTGATCGACGATGACGCGACGGCCCGCGACTTGGTGCGACGCCGTCTGGCGCGCGAAAACTATCGCGTGTTTACCGCCGCGACCGGCCGAGAAGGGCTTGAATTGGCGGAGTCGGTGCGTCCCGACGTCATCCTTCTTGACGTCATGATGCCCGAAATGGACGGCTGGACCGTCCTGCGTTCATTGAAGGAGAGTGAAGAGACCAAGGCGATTCCGGTGGTGATGCTCTCCATGATTCACAACCGCGAGTTGGGCCTGGCACTTGGCGCCACTGAGTATTTGGTGAAGCCAGTTGAGCGCGAGGCATTGGTCCGCGTGTTGCGACGAGTCACGCCGAGCGATGGCGTCGTTCGGGTGTTGGTGGTGGACGACGAGCCGGACGCCCGGGCGCTGATCCGGCAGGTCATGGAGCGCCATGGCGGAGTCGTTTTTGAGGCTGTCACGGGGGTGGAGGCACTAGCACAAATCAACCAAGAGCCCGTGGACCTCGTTGTTCTGGACATCATGATGCCCGAAATGGATGGCTTTGAATTCCTCGATCGGCTTCGTGCCGATGCGAGGTATGACGATACTCCGGTTGTCGTCCTGACGGCGAAGGAACTCACGCAAGACGAGTTCGAGCGGCTGAAGCGAACCGCGACCGCCATATATCTTAAGGGTGAGGATGCCGAATCACAGCTTGTTTCCGAAATTCGCGCCGTGCTGAATCCGAACAGTGTTGCGAAGAGTGAGTGACCAGACGGCGAAGGCATAGGGTGTACGCTTCGCCGTTTGGACGCAGCGAACGCTTGACTTCACGAGGTTGTTTTGTGTGACCGATCAGCCGGTTGTAACATCGCTGACTTGGAAAGACTGTTTGGCACGTCAGCGGCAGCTGCCAGGCTGGGTGCCGTCCTGGATCGGCTTTCGTTATCGCTGGAATGACGCAATGGCTTGGGTTTCTCAAGAGCTTGAGGCACGTCATCTGGCAGGCTGGTCGCCGAGATCCGAGATTCACTCCGTTATTTGTCGCATTGCGGAAATCGAATGCGGTTGGGAGCATGGGTGCTTCGAGCCGCAGGACGATCTGAGGGTTGCTTTTTGGGCCTATCAAGATGGACTGGATACGGAATTTGCGTTCAACGCGATCGAGTCCCACTGGGGAATCGTGCTTTCACCGAGCTTGAGAGAGAAGGCAATAAGGGGGTCCATTGAATCCTTTATCGAAATCATCCAATCTTTAGAAAGGGTTTAGCCAGAGACTCCAATCACTGTCCATTCGACACTGAGGACGACCCCCGGAACTTTTTTAGATGCGAATGCCTTTGGCCAGATGACCGCGGTTGATTTAAAGGGAGTGATAAGCCTGAACCTTGGTGGACCGTGTAGGGCTCGAACCTACGAGGGTCACGATGTTTCAGGCTCATAATCAGCCCACCAAAGCCCTCACTCATGAAGGTGTATACAATGGTGTACTCAATCTGCGGTAAGATTTGCTTCGTGAGCTGGGCTAAGAAGAGTAGCACGGTCGACGGGCGTGTTGCCTACAAGACGAAGGGTGGCACCCGCACCCAACCTGTTTACAAGCGGATCAAGGGCGAATATGCCAGAGACGAGAGTGGAAAGCTTATCGTCGAAAAATGGCGAGTCATCCGTTACGGCTGGACGCTCGTCAAGGGTCGAAAGGTAAAGACACAGAGTGTCTCCGTGCTTGTTGACCAGAATCCGAAGTCAATGACCGCTGCCCAACTTCGAGCACTGGATCGGGAGCTTTCAGACTTGGTTACGCAGTCACAGGAGTCGCTCGACGTCATAAACGCGGCAACTGAAAGCTTGCTGGAGGCTATCGAGTCTGACTTGGAGCCGACTACCGCTGAGTACCAGAAACTCACACGGAGGGTGGACCGACTGCTCTCCCAAGAGGTGAGCCAAGACGCTGCAACATTGCGCGCTCTGGAGGCCTACATGGTTGCTTGCGAGCAATACGTAGCGAAGAAACAACTTTTGGCGGCTGGATTGGCTGCGGAAGTAGAAAACGAGCAATCCTTTATCGAGGACGCAAAGACTAACCTTGAGAAGGCCACGCGGCTGACAAGTTTTGGCGCAACAGCCATCAGCTATCTCGCAGACTCGGCGGGTGTCAAAGCGGGCACGTCAACGCGTCGAGTCTATTCCTCATACCTCCGAAACCACCTCCTGGTGCCCACGACAGTCGAGCGCATTGCCATCGGTGAGTTGAGGATTCCTGAGATAACCGTTCAGGTGCTGCAAGCTTTCGAGAGATCACTGTATCAACCCAGAGATGGTTTTCGGCTGAAATACTCGCCGATGGACAAGGAGTTCCTTACAGAATTCCTAGCTCATTTGGAACAAGGCACTCCATTGAGCCGCTCGCCAAAGCGCCATCCAAAGATCGAGCCTGAAACGACCGAGAAGATCATCACGTTCATTGCGAGCGTCGTCGAGTGGGCGATGCAGGTACCAGACAGGTGGGGATTGCATCAATATCCGATCAACATTGTCGCCAAGTACAAAATGGTCGAGAAATCGCCTCCCCGTAAGAAGGGATTTGCCCCTAGAACGGCTGAGTTTAAGGAGATCGTGAAAACAGCCGAGCAACTTGGCCTCAACCATATGATTCCCTTGCTTGTACTCACCAGGTGCAGTTTCCGCCCATCAGAAGCACGAGCCTTGAAGTGGTCGGGCATTCAACAAGTCGATCTATATGGCAAAAGGATGCACGCAGCGTTTCTCAAGGGCACGATACAGCACGCGAAGGGGCTGGGCGAGCATTTCGTGCCCACTGGTAAGACTGCTGCAGCCCTAAGTGAACCAGTAGTGATCCCTGAGTCGATGCTTGAACTGCTAAGAAGACACAAGGTGGAGGGATGCGAATATGTCGTTCCGCCTGCTCCCGTGATCCCTGGTAGCAAGAACTCGGGACACAAGCGCAAGCCCTTCTTAACCAAGGACGCCTATGCACAAGGATGGCAGGCGATTCGCGACAAAGCTGGCTTGCCAGCCAATACCGACATGTACTCCCTTAAGCACGGCCTGATTGCGGAATTGATCTTGCAAGGATGGGCACCAAAGACAATTTGCCTAATGACACGGCACACAACTGAGGCGATGGTTGAGCGAATCTATGCGACGATCCAGAGCGGCGACCTGGCCAATGCTATCGACGAGCTGTCCCGCATCGACAGTTAGGTTCTCGTGGTTTGAGGCGCTTAGGAATATTGAAGGTTGTTGGCTCTCAGTTAGAATCTGCATACGTTGCCCCAGCGGAGTATGCGTTTTCTAACCTACGCGGCTCAAAATCACAGGCTCAAGTTTCCCCGAGATTTTTTTGGAGCATCCGTCTACATGTGGAGTGAGAACGGCCAATCTTCTACCGCCGACTACCATCCTCGATGCCCTTTGCTGTCATGCCGAGGGAGTTGTTCGCCGAGGGCTTGTCAAGAATCCAGGCACCTCGACGACTCGTCTTACGACTTCCGTCAAGTCACTCGTCAGAGACACGATCACAACTCTCCTGTCCAAGCCCAGCTTTCTCGATGTCCTTAGGGAGTCACTTCCCGCTCATGCGCTGAATCAAGCGCCTAAGCCTTCGGACCTAGAGTTCTGGCGACTCACCGTCCAACTCGAAGCGCTGTTGAACGAGCGATCAGATGTCGACATCGACGACGCACTTGCCCTCGCCTTTCTGGCCCACGTTATAGTCGAGTCAACAATGGCCGCTCTTCGAGGCGGCTGACCCTAATCAGAAACATCAGTTTTGAATACAAGGGCTTGCTGAGACCCATTGAAAAAACAACGAGTGGGCCTCCGAATCTCAAAACCTAGTCTCTCTCTCGACCACTCAATGAACTCCACTGTTGGGGTTTCTGGTACTCCCAAATAACAATTACCATGGCTATCATCGGATACGCGCGCATATCGACCACAGATCAATCCGCAGACCTGCAAACTGATGCACTTCGTGCTGCTGGTTGCTCCAAGCTCTTCAGCGACCAAATGAGCGGAGCACGGCACGACAGGCCAGGCCTCCAGCAAGCGCTAGACTACGTGCGGGAGGGAGATACGCTTGGGGCGAAGCCTCTCTCATCTCATCTCTGTCGTCGAGCAACTTCAACGCAGAGGAGTGGAACTCAAGTCTCTAACAGAGCAGATCGATACAAACACGTCCAGTGGGAAGCTTGTTTTCAGCATTCTCGCTTGCCTCGCGGACTATGAGAGAACCCTCATTCGCGAGCGAGTCAACGCAGGACTTGCAGCGGCTCGAAAGGGTGGCAGAATCGGCGGACGCCCGAAAGTCGTTGACGCTGCCAAGGCTCGCTCGATCCGAGCTATGCGTGCGCAAGGCATGACCACAAGCGAAATCCTCGAATCAGCGCAGATCAGCCGCGCGACGCTGTTCCGATTCTACAAGGAAGAGGAGGAGCGACGAAATCGAGGAGGGAGTCGGTGACGGTCATCGGACTGCTACTAGGGTTGGTCGGAATCTCCTGGATCACCTATGCTCTGCTTCCAGATAGCCGAAAAGATTGGGCCTTGATTCTCGTCGCTGCCACCATCGTGCTGACTGTTCTGAGCATTGTCATCATGGAAGCTTTGATGCAGTGGATGCTACTGTCTGCGATCACAGGCCGCCCCGTGGAGTGCGCGATCTGGATCATCTTCGCGCACGCCATCGTCGCAGTTGCCATCTGGAGATCATGGTGATGATTGTCTTCGTCGCAACGTTGGTCCTCATCGCGGCTTCAGCACTCACCGTCCTAGTAGCCTGGATCGTCGACCTGGTTGAGCGTCGAATTTAGGCCTTGTCATTTTCGGCGCTGAATTTTCGTGGACGGCCACGCGATCCTCTAGGAGTCGTGACTGCCTCATCAACGTTCCAACCTTCCTCGAGGCGCTTTGCGATAACCTTGTCCGACACGACCGATTCGGGGAGACGTGCAAGCTCTGCAACTGAGCAGGTGCGTCCTTGATATCGCACCTGTGAGCAACGTCCTCGCAACGATCCACGCTTTGTGCGCTTGAGACGTTTTTCGCCGTAAGGCGTCAAGGTTCTCTGCTTCTTCGCGCGCAGCCTATGATGTGGCGTCCAGACCACATCATAGGCAGTTATCCACTCATGCGCGAGGGACTCGGGGTCATGTTTCCATGGCAACTGGTATTCGAAGTTGGTCGTCACTGAGTCGAGCCAAACAATTTTGCTACGTCGCTGAACGACGACGTGCTCGACAATTCTAGGGTTGATAAGTTTAACCTCAGAATGGAGGCTGAACCCATTACGAATTGACCACCAAGCAAACTCATTCAAGTTCTGGAATCGTCGGACAAGGCGGCGATTCACTTTTTCGCGGCCAGGCAAACGGAGACTCGCCCATGTACCTTCCAAATGCTTGTGTTCAGCCTCTGAGAGACCGTTCCGCCATGCGCTACTCTTCTCCAAGCGTCTCACTCCTTGGGTATGTCCGCGAACCCATCTCGCGAACGCGGCTCGGAGGCTATCTGCCGATGTGGCAAGTAACGGAGGAATACTCCGAGATGCAGGTTCACTTGATCTTGATCGCAGGGCTTGACCTATTACTGTTAGATAGTATCTATCTGAATCAACCGCTGCGGCCTTCGGGCTTCGCCGCTCGGCCTTCACGGACGTCCTCGTGCTCTGCTCCTCCTCGCAAAGCTCGTCGTCGACACCGCACGAGGGACGTGTGAAGAGTGGGACTCTCGATTCCTTCATATTCAACCGATCCACCTGCTCGAGCAACGAGGAGCGGAGAGCCGCCAGGCTCGGAAGTGACGAGGCGCGAAGGCAGGGGGTCGCCGCGGAGCCGACGGCGACGCGGTTGGTCATGAATTGAATGATTTGATATGCCATCAATCCTGTCTTCGTGCATTTATGCCGATTCCCGCACTAGGCTTATGAAAAAGCTAGATTTCTCATCGACCAAACCCTACGAATCCCCATGCTTTGTCTACACTGATCTCGCCTGGCGGAGCCAGGCGAGGGTCAGTCTATGGCGACCATTTCTCAGACTTCGTTACCGAAAATCCTTCTATCGGCGCAAACTCGCCGAAGGTCAGCGGTAGCAGAAGGGTGAATAGGACAAGGTGAACAACTATTTGGGCACATATGAAGATGAGTTCACCTGGGTCGACGAGTACGACGACAAGATCGACGAGATGCGCCAAGACCTCGTCCAATTCGAGGAACAGATTAGCCTCCTTGAGAGGAAGTTTCAGGCGACGTTGGACCCCGACGTCCATATTCAACTCTCGCAGGCAAGGCGAGCCTATTGGGTGACCGCTGACACCATCGATTTCTTGGTCATGCACAGGCGGCACAGGCTGGAATGGCAACGCCATTCGCTTGGAGGCAAGCGATGAGATTATCATCAGACCATTTGATCAGCGTTCAAAGCTGTCTCATCGCCCGATTGGAGCTCCAGATCAGAGCTGAGGAGCAGCGCATTTCGAGTCTTCAGGAGGAGCTGCGCCTAAGAGAGAATCCCAACTTGCGAAACAAGTGGCTTAACGCACGGGTCCGCCTGCGAGACCTTCGTCTCGAACTCATGCGACATCAAAATTCGATCTTCTGACTGACCACCGAGAGGATTCAAAGAAAACCCTAGAATTTCCGTCGTCATCCGCCTATCTCTTCTGGATGATTCTTCACGCAGATTCAGATGCCATTGTCTCTTTTCGAGGAGAACACCACTTTCTTTCGAATATGTATCCTTGTGAAGTCGAGGTTTGGGACGAGACGTTTCCATCCTCGGAACACGCTTATCAATGCGCGAAGTTTCCGCAGGGGGCGTTTCGAGATCGCGTTAAGTCCGCCAACACCCCGAAGTCTGCAAAGTGGCTTGCGTCCCGCCTTGGTCGCCCACATCGCCTAAACGGACACGTGGATCGCCGATATCAACTGATGCTTCGTGTCATTCGGGCAAAGTTCAACTTGCCTGATATGGCCCAGAAGCTCCTGTCAACGGGAGAGCGACTCCTAATCGAGGGCAATGATTGGAGTGACCGACGATGGGGCTGTGTACAGTCTGAGGATGGAAGCTGGCGAGGGAAAAACTGGCTGGGCGAGATACTTATGCAGGTCCGAGATGAACTGCGCTCGGGCACCGCATGCTAGCTCTGCCCGATAGTTCAATAAGCCAACTGTCTTAGAGGGAGCGGATGAACATTATGCTCTCAGCCATCACCCGACAGTCGATCTCGTTATATTCAATCACCTCACGAAAGAGGTGATGAGGCTTTCCCGCAACGTCCGTGAACACGACATCGGTTACAGGTATCCCTTTCTCCGCGGCAACACGGTAACAAGCCCAGGAACCGCCCATGGCAGCTAGTCCATCTGCTGGTCCATCCACCCAAAGTGTCTGAATGAAGCCGTGCTTATGCAGCCCCTTACCGATTGCCTTCAGACCAAACCCCCAAGCTCCTTTCACGTAGAAGGCATTGCTCGTTCCCTTCTGCTTGACAACATTTCCAAGGAAGTCGTACCAGTTCGGAGTGGGCCAACCAGCGGGCTGGAGGTGTCGGACAAAGGCAGAGGTGGCTCCCATCGAATAGGTGCTGGTTTCTGCAGGCGACCAGTGAAACACTTTGGGGCGTTCTGGAGCGCGAGGCGTCCGCTCGCGCATTTCCGCCATGTGTTGGCACCACTCGAAGATGATTCTCTTCTCCTCGTCTTCGGTCAACGACTCCGTATAGAAGACCTTAAACACCCATCGCCGTCGTTCGGCATGGAGCATCCATTGACCGTCCGTACCAGGATCACCTTCTACGGGTTCCCAGTGGCCGCAACCAATCATGAAGATGAGAGGCTGACCGCCAGAGTTCGGCAGGCTTGAGAAGTCATCATCCAGATTGCTTGTAGTCTCGAAATCTACGAAGAACTCGAGAGCTTCAGGCACTGCCCAATCTTCTCTCGCCCAATCAACGACCTTCGGGTGATACAACGGGCCATCAGGATCGCGATTAATAGCCAGCATTTGCCTCAATCGTTCGGCTGTAGCTCCTTGACCTGAAACCGCAACGTCAAGGCGGAACGCTGGATCGCGCCAGTTGGCTGCCTGTGCCTCGATCAATGCATTCCGAGCATCAACGCCGAGGTACCAAATCTGAGTTGGCTCACCAATAGCCTCAGAAATGCTCTTCTTTGCTCCGTGCCAAGGAGCGTCTTGGCCATTCTTCATGTTTGGATGAAGCCATCGATTGGAAGGTGTCGGCAGAACTTGCCAACTCCTGCCTTCCTGTCTCACCCTTCGAACCCACTGCACGGCCTCCAATGCCTTGTCGAGCCAGTTGATCGATGGCCGTCGGTGCTGGGCCTGTTCGGGTAGAGAGACTGGGACAAGGCGGTTGAGGCAACTTGTGCTCTTGCTAGAGTTTTCTCCCGTACCCTTTTCCCAGCCGCGTCCAATGAAGAATGCCATCGTCGGGGTGTAGCCCTGAAGGATCCCGAGCGCAGCACTGTAAATGGCAAGCTGAACCTTATAGTGCGAGGCATTGTTGTCCGCCTCCCAGTTCGATGCGAGATGGAACGTTCTGAACTTAATGTCAACCACGACGTAGTGGTAGTCCGATAATCCGAGAGCTGGCGCACCCTCCCTCGCTTCAGGGTAGTCGAGATCCTCATCGCAAAGGTGGTGCAGGATGTCAGAACGAACCAGCAGGTCGGGGACCCCGTACGTCCCACGCTCCCAGTCCCAGAGAACGCCCTGCGCAATCACGGGAGTCCCACGTTGCATCGCCTTCACTGTCTCTATCCAGCGCTCTCTTGACTTGGCGTCCTGCCCGCTCGTGGCTATCCGCGCCATCCGTTCAAAGCCAGCCTTATCCAACCGAGAATCGAGTAGGTCACACACACGCTGTTCGAATTCCTGGCCCTTCCTTTTTACAAATTCGCTGAAATCGGCTTCAAGGATATAGGTGGGCTGTTCGGTATCTTTGACGAACCCGTGCGCAGAGCCGTAGAGGTCAAGCCAGTCCAGCAATGGGTCTTCCTCAACCCAGTTACGAGTCTTGGTTGCCGAGACCCAGGTTGACCAGTCGGGTTCAACCTCCGATACTTTCTGGATGAAGTCACTCATATCGAACGCCATTTGGAGATCCAGGTCTTGAGCACGCTCTACTGAACCCCCAGAGCTTTGTAGACCGCATCGACTGGATCCGAATAGAAAGCGGTCTGAAACTTGGTGAACAGCTCAGCGGGAACAGTGGCGATGTCTGCCGCATTGGCCATCGGCAGCAGGACCTTTCTCGCCCCCGCATCAAGGGCAAGCTGGAGCGTCTCCGCAAGCCCATCCACCTTCTGGACATTCCCGCCAAGACTCATCTCACCGAGCACAACCATCTGGCTTTGGACCGACTTACCTGTAAGGGCAGACGACATCGCCACCAATCCCGCCAGAGTGAGGGTCTTTGGAGCGCCGACATTCATGAGTTCAACGACGGAGAGCTGGATGTCAGACTCACCGACCTTCGACTGACCAACAAGCCGCTGGGCATTTCCCTTCAAGTAGTCCAGGGCCTGCCTAAGACTCTCCTTCGCAAGCCCATTAGCAGTGAATCCGAACGGCGTGAACTTGCCGCTCCCATGCATAACCTGCGTCTCGATTCTGTAGACACCACGGTTTGCCGCTGTGCTGATTCCAATGGTGTGGAGAAAGCCTGGCCGCAGCTCACCCTCTGGGATGAGAGAACCGCCGCCCTGTTCGGGCACGGTCACGTAGCGCTCCTCGCTCGTCTCCTTGTCGATGTAGGAGAAGTGCACATCAAAGAACTCCATTCCGCCGATCTTCTTGAGTTGCTCCTTTACGCGGCGGCGTCCCTCGAGCGCGTACTCGAGACACTGCCGAACCCCCTCTTTGTCAAAGGATCCATCTGGGTAGAGAAGCTTGAGCAGGCCAGAGACCGTACGTCGAACGGCGATGCTGTCCCGCTGGTTGAGATCTTTCCCCAGAACGAAGAACTGGTCGATGGCGTCCGCGAAGTTTCGCTTTCGTATCGTTCGCCAATACTCAGCCAGATAATCCACGATCAATCCGAAACGGCGCGTGAAGAACTCTGGTCGGAACTTCGGAACCTCCCATCCAGGGACATAGAGGTGGAAGCGGTCGAAGAACGCCGTGTCGATCATGGTTGCAGGGAATGGCGCGAGCAGGTGACTGGTCTTGATCAGGATGTCAACCGCCGTGTCGATGTTGCCGACGAACACCATGCTTGCGTCGGCGTTCACCTGGTCCTTGCCGCGCGCGAAGGATCCCGATGCCATGAAGTCCTTCATGATCTGGACCCCATCGTGATCCTTGAAGCGGATCCCTGCGACCTCGTCAAATGCCACGACGTCCCACAGGCCCACAAGACCGACGCTTCTAGAGGCCATGTTGTAGAACAGGTTCGCGACTGTAGTCTGGCCACCTGAAACCAGGATCGAGTTCGGACTGATCTCCTTGTAGAGGTGGCTCTTACCTGTGCTCCTTGGCCCGAGTTCGCAGAGGTTGAAGTTGTTCTCGACAAACGGGATCATGCGGGCAAGCAGGTGCCACTTCGCCCGCTCAGGAAGATTGGCTGGCTCCATCCCCGAGCTGCGCATGAGCACGTCCAGCCATTGCTCGACCGTGAACTGCTTGCGGGCTTCCAGCACCTCGTTCAACTCAAAGTTCGGCATCTGAATGGGCTTCAACTCTACGACCGAGAAGGGGCTGGTCTTCATGCCCTCTTCGAAGAAATATTGCAGCGTGACGATGGCCCAGATGCCGCCTGCGAGGAGCTTCTCGTTCTCCTTCACCGTTCGATCTGAAATTTCAACGCCCGTGATTCCGAGATTTGAGAGCGCTGCCTCGTAGCAGTCACGCTTCTCGTTGAGCTTCACCTGGATTCGGTCAATGACTTTGTATGTGCCGCTTTCACGGATGCGGGATTTCACCTTCTCGGCTTCATCGGGGCGAACATAGTTGTCCGCCAGGATCGCCTTCACCTTCTGCAAACCCGACTGGATCATTTCCTCGTCATCCGAGGCGCAATACATCCCCAGCAGATACTCCAACACGTACACAGGCACGTTCGCCCCCTGCTTCATGGTGGTGGTCAGATCCTTGCGGACGACTCGGCCTGGGAACGCCTCGTTGAGGAGGCGATCCAGATCCTGACTATTGACGATTTCGGCTTCAGAACTCATTGGTAAACGCTATGTGGAGTGTCAGAGGCTGTGACAGCACTTCGGTCCCATCGGCCGCATTGCGGACGACCAGGTGATAGGTGCGAGACTGGTCAAAGCTCTCGTTTGAAAGGGTGAGGCGGACTCGACGCTCTTTGTCGGACATCGAATCGGTCTCAGAATCGAAGACGACGGTCTGCAAGTCAGAGACAGGCCGCAGGCCGTCGTAAATGCCAATCGTCGCGCGGAGGGGGCGACGCCGCTCATCCACCGATTCGGTCTGCAAGAAGCGCCATGTCTGCTGGTTGACCGTGACTCGGGTCGCATTCGTCGCCAAGGTGATACCAACAGGTCGCACCTCAGTGGCGCGCGCGGCATCACCCTCTTTTTCCTTGACCACGAGCAACGGAACAAAGACCTCCTGAGGCATCGGGCCGCCGTGGAGGTACTTTGCGCCGCCTGCAAGATGGAATCTCTGGGTCGAGCGCGGATAGATCGCTTCAAGGTCACCCTCGATACCCGCTGTTGCAGAGAGATCCGCTCGATGGAACGGGCCACTCGTCGGCAGCTCCGTGCCCACGACCATTCGTTTCTTGGCGATCAACGCCGTCTCGATCTTGCCCCCAAGCGAAGACTTGTCGATCTCGGTCGGACTGGATTCGGAATAGAGGAAGCCGTGATCCGCCGTGACGATCACCGTCGAGCCATTCAACTGATCGATAATCCGTCGAATGAGCTGCACCAGATCGTCGAGCGCATCGTCAACCGCTGCAAAGGTGCCGCTCTCGCTGCCTGCCTTGTCTCCAATCGCGTCGATGATGTTGTGATAGATGTAGACGACGCGAGCATCCTTGACCATCGCGCGGCCCTCATCTCGCTTGATAGCCTTGAGATCCTCGGCTCGAACCGCAATTCCACCAACCGTAGCGAGAATCGCGTTGCGAGCCTCAAGACCAGTGGTCGACTGGCCGTCCGCTAGCAAGTGAGTGCCAGATTGCAGGGCGAGCGTACAATGCGGAAGCAGCGCTGCCATGCCAAACATCGTCGCACTTGGAAGGACGCTGAGCATCGGCCCGACTTCAGGGGCATAACGGAACTTACGCAGACGGTCCGCCAGCTCGACTCCCGCTTCGTATCGCAGAGCGTCGCTGATCACGACGTAGATGCGCTTCAAGCCGTCGTTGAGCGCCGCTTGAACCTGTTCCTTGAAGAATCGCCGCTGGAGCGGGACCCCAGGAATCTTCCAGTCGGCGAGCAACGACGCATCGAGCGCCTCAGACCACCGAGACCCTAGCTTGGCCAGATAGCCCACGGAGTAAACGTCCTCGATTCGATCCGCTAGGGGCTTCAGAACGTCGTAGTTGGCCGCCGTCGCCACCTGAGCGCTTGCCGAGAATCTTCGGTACGCCGAGTCGATCAGGTACCAGCGCTGCAAGTAAGCCTGGGCAAGATCCTGAGGAGCCGTCATCGGCAGTTCTTGTTCGAATCGAGCCACGCGATCCAGCAAGACCATCGCCTCCTCGAGACCCTCATAGCATGCGGTAATCGCCTCTCCAGAAGCCTGGCGGGGCCAGTGGGAGGCCAACCGCAACTGGATCAGGTCATCCAGATCCGAACGCCGCGAGTCGGTCAATCCCGCCAACACCTCATCGCGGATCCCGACGATGATGCGCTGGTCCACCGTATCAAAGGTCTCGGCGGCGGCCAACTCGTCGATGGAGACTGCACCGATGGCTACAGGCACCTTGAGGAACGTCGCTGTCTCGCGGGCGAGGCGCGCATAGCTGGCGCATCGAGAGCTGGAGTCTCGCCACTGGGAAAGGAACACCCCCGCCTCCTGATCTGCCGCCAGCTTCAGGCTCATGACTGATGAGCCGAGCGACTTGGACGGGCAGGCTCGACAGAGATCGGTTGCAAATAGTCGAAGCAGCAACGCGCGCAGCGTTCGCACGTCTTCAGAGATGGCAAATCCGACGGTCACCAGGCTCCAGAAAGCTTCGAGCAGGTCGAACGAAACGAAGTCCTTCCAGAAGGCAGGCTCAGAGTCCAGCGAATCAAGCGCGTCGAACGTGGCAAGCAGCACTTCGCGTGGCTCGCTCGTTGCCGCCTTAGCGAGCACGCTGATCGCCTTACGATCCAGGTCGGATTCCGTATCCCGAGGCTCGAGGAGGGCACGGAACTTGGCGGTTCGGGCGGCGCTGGCCAGAAACTTCTTACGCTTCTCGATCCAAGGCACAAGATCCAGCCGATCCGCGAGTCCAAGCTCACCTAGCTTGAGCGAGGCGGCATCGGCACGGAAGGGCCGTGCGTAGTTCTTCACATCGAGGAACGGATCCTCCGACGGCTTGGGTTCGTCGCCTAGGGTGTAGAGCAAGAACGGTCGCGAGGGGATCTCGTTCAGACGCATCTTCAGCTCCAAGACCGAGCTGCCCGCCAGGGGAATCACAGCGAGGTTGTCCACGCCCAGCTCGTCCAACGCTTGCGCAAAGGCTCCTTCGGGGTCGTGCCAATGGATCGCTTCCACCCCATCGCTCAAGATGCGGCTGAGTGCGGTCCGAATCGGACCAAGATCCAGCTCTTCAAATAGCGACGGAGTGGACATTTAGTCGTCCTTACCTCCTGCGATGTCCTTGACCTTGGCTAGGATGTCGCCGACTTTGGGGTCGCTGAACTTGCCGTAGTTCACCTTCACGCCGTCGTCCAGGTCGAGGGCGATGGCTTGAACGGCGTAGTGGTGGAGCTTCTCGTCGAACGCAAGCAGCTCGTCGTACTGTTCGCGGAGCTTTTTGGTCTCGCGGCTTCGCTTGGCCTTCTCACTGGCCGAGGGGGCGGAGCTTTCGGCGGCTTGAGCTTGCTGCAGTTGGGCTTGGAGCTTGCCGATGAGGGGCTGGACGTAGTGGCTGCGCATCCGCCCGAGGGTGCCTGGATGGTAGCGGTGCAGGTAGACCAGCGCTTGGAACGCGCGCTTCTTGCCGCTGCTGAACAGCCAATAGATCGGGCGCTTCTTGTACGTCTGCAGGTGGTCGGCGTAGAAGTCCTCCACCAGGTAACGGCGGATCGCCTCCAGCGGGGTTTCGTCGGGTTTGCGGCCTAGATTATCCGCGATGAAGGCCAGGTTCTCCTCCAGCGGGGAGTTTGGCCAGACGGCCTTCACCCATTGGGCGAAGCGCTCGGCGGTATCCTGCTCGCTGAAGAACGGCTGGTCGGTAAGCGGCAGGATGCCGTCCTCGTCGGCGGGGAATGTGCGGTATCGGCTGGGATCAAACCCCTCGCCGCCTGCATGAGCGTAGATCAACCCAGGCTCATCGAGGCTGTAGCGACCCATCATGCAGCCAAGAGCGTAGCTCAACTGCTCCTTCAGCCCTTTCTCGCGGAACTTCGCTTCCAGAGCCTCTTGGTCTTGGGCGGCCTCATCTTCTGTCTCCTCTGGCGAGTCGTCGATCTCATCTTCGTCGGCTTTCCTCTTGCGCTTGGGGCGGAAAACGTGAAGCGGATTGGCCCAGAGCGACACCGACTTCGGATCGACCGCAGTCTCGATCTCGTCGAGAAGTCCGTAAGCTTCCGCCATCACCTCGTTGTTGGCTCGTTCAAGCGCAAGGGCTTGATCCATCATTTCGGAGCAGTGTTCGCGGCGGCCATTCCACCAGTCAGATGCCCTCGACGTACTGCCCAAACTGGGTTGAGGCCGCTCAAACTCCCACGAGGTCTCGTATTCGTTCCAGTCCGCTCGGAACAGCTCGACCAGAGTGTCGTGCATGCGCTTAGCATCAACACCATGATCCGCCCAGTTTCGGATGATTGGCGTTCCAGCAATTTGCCCAACCTCGAAGTTGAGTGTTGGGGACAAGTCGGCGAGGATTGGCTTGACCACCGCGCTATTGAGGGCGCAGGTGATGAACTCCAGAGCGTTCGGCTCAGGGCCGAAGATGCTGCAACCTGCGACGTCATAGATGAATCCCTGCGGAAAGTGACGAAGCACGAAGGAACCACTCGTTACCTTCGACCAACTGGCAGATTTCTTGAAGTAGGTGTCAGGATTGCGGATGACCGCTTTGGGCTTCATCGCGTTTAGGCGCAGCCCGTCCCGCTCCCAGTCAATAATGTCTTCCTGATTGCCGTACCACTTTCGGAACTCGCCGCCTTTGTTATAAGGGAACCAACGTCGGCCAGAGGCGTGGGCCTGATCGCGTGACCCCATTCCAAGTCCGATCCGATCAATGCCAACCTCCCACCATGACCGCACGAAACGGGCGTTCTCTCCTGTTTGCAGCCCCACTTTTGGCTCTGCAATAGATTTAAGTGCGACTCCGTCTTGGAAGATCTCACGCACGCGGTCGGAGGTGAAATAGGCGATGGGCCAGCCAGGGATCTTCTTGAACTCGTCCTGATCCGCTCGGTATAGCCAGCCGCAACTCGGATTCTGAATCGCCTCAAGGGTTCGAGGGGCTTGGTTCTCAGCACCCTTAAAATCACTCAGGCGAATGTAGGATCCTTTCTCGCCCTTGAGCTTGCGGTTTCTGAGGGTGAATGTGCACACGGGCACGGTCGCACCTTCGAAGCCCGAGTATTCGAGTTGAATCCATGACGACAACTGTGTGGAATCGATTAACGTTCTGCGTAAGCTCTCAAACGTTGAGATGAACATCCATGTGAACGGTGACATGAAGCCCATGTAGCCACCCTCTTGCGTCCATTCCAAAGATCGCACCATGAATGCGGCAAACACATCTTTCTCCGCGCCGCGGTAGGTTTCATTGAGGAAGGCCTTGAGGTCTTTGCCAAGGCTGCGCCCTCCCATGTAGGGCGGATTCATTGCGGTTACGCTGTATCGACCAGCCAACACCTGAGCCTGGCGCACCAGCTCCGCCAGCAGCGGGAGTTGCTCGTTTTCGAACAGGTTCTCACTCTGGCGCACTCGGTCAATCTCAGCGGCAAACGCATCCAGCTTAGCGGCCACGCCCTCGGGGATGCGCTGCAAGGAGCCGACCACATCTGCATCGGCGAACAACTCCTTCATCGCCCGTAGCATCGTCGCGTCGCTGAAGAGCGCCCTTCCGCCCGCCACCAGCCTCGGCTGATCGTCCTCGATCAGGCGGTCGCTCGGGAACATCTCTTCTGCCTGGCGCGGCGAGAGCAGCGTGGCGGGGTCGAGATCTTTGCTCGACCGAATGGCGAGCACGTTCACCTTCGGCGGATCCGCCAGTAGTCGAGGATCATCGGCCCGCGCCCGCATGAGCACGGCGAAGCCCGCGATCTGCGCGGCGCGTCGGTCGAGTTCCAGGCCGTACAGGTTCTGCTCCAGAATGCGGCGCGGGATGTCCTGCGGCATGTACCCCTGCTCCTGGTACATCGCGAAGAAGAGGTTGTAAAGCTCCAGTAGAATGTGCCCCGACCCCGCGGCGGGATCGATGGCGGTGAGGGTGTTCGGGTCGAGCGAATCGGGCGTGATCTCCCGCAGCTTCGCCGTCACCTCGGGTTCCTGCTGCGCAGGCGGCGTGTAGTAGGGCATCTTCTCCCGCAGGGGCGAATTGGGATAGACGTCCATCCAGAGCCGCCCGAGGGAGTTCTGGGTAAGGAACTGGACGATCCAGTTGGGGGTGAAGAGCTGGGTCTTGGCGGGGATGTCCTCTGGTTCCACCGCTTGGCCCTTCTTAACGTAGGCATCCACCCTCGCCTTCTCGTCGCTCACGTAGAACTGATAGAGCCAGCCGAGGATCTCGGTGGTCCGCCAGTCGTCTTCAGGGATCTCCTTGACCAGCTTACGGACGATGGAGTTGGGGCCGAGCAGGTTGTCGGGGGTGAGCAGCTCGGTCGCCCCGTCGATACGGTCGAAGAGGAACGGCATCGCCTGGCCGAGGGCGTGACACTGAGCGAGCAGGAGCGTTTGGTAAAGCTCCTCTTGCTTATCGCCTGCCACCAAGAGCTTGGTGACGAGCGCCTTGTCCAGCGTTGGGATTTCGACCGATTGGGCCTGCTGCAACACCTCAGGCACTGGCCCGCCCGCTGGATCGCTCAGGACACGCAAGCCGTGGGACAGGTACCCGTGGACCTCCATGTAGCGGATGGCCATGAGGCGATTGAACCAAGTGTAGGCGGCCTCCTCCATCACGGCATCGAAACCGTGCTCGGCGACCTTCTTGATGAGCTTCTCGCGAAGGCTTAGCGTGGCTTTGGGGAAAGCACTTCCTTCGATCAGCGCGATTTCGCCTTGGATTGTGGCGGGAATCGGCGCTTTTCCCTTGGCAACTCCAAGCCGCAACGCCTTGGCGGTCACCGCTTCGATCAGCAGGCGACGAGCCTCGGGAGCGAAAGACTTGAGATTCGCGGTGTTCATTGGACCTGCACCTTCTCTCCGCCTTCGATGGCAGCCAGAATCTCGGCTCTGAGCGCCTCGAGGTAGGTGTCCACCTCGGCGGCAGTCTCCAGCGTCTTGGCGGGCGGACGGATGGTTCGAATGGGCTTCGCCTTGGGCGGCGGCGGGGTTCCTGCCTCTTGCGCCTGCTTGTTGATCTGCTCAATGATCGCGTTGTAGACCGTCGCCGCCCGCTCTCGAACCTGATGGAGGTTGCTGGTGATGGTCTCTTTCTCGATGGATTCCTTCAGATCTTGGAGCGGCTTCTGGAGTTCGACCGCTACCTCGTTCGGCATGTCGGCAATCGTGGTGTCGAGGTTTTCTTGAACCTCGTGGATGGCTTCTTTGGCCTTGGCCCGGGCCGCCGCGATGACCGCCTTATTGGCCGCCTCGATATTGGTACAGAGCTGAGTGGCCTCAGGGATCCGTGCATAAGGTTCGGGACTCGTGATGATCATGCGCAAGGTGCCGATGGCTTCGGCGGCGCTGGCGTCGTGTTCGCGGATGGCGGCTTCGTTGGGGCGGGTCTTGTCGAAAACATCGAGAATCCGCTCCCATGCGGGCCGCTGTGCGGAATAGAACCCTGCGACCAACGTGTACTTGGGTTGGAAGCTCGTCAGCGCGTCCTTGCGATTCAAGAATCCGTTGACGAAGCGCGTAGAGTCGGACTCCTCGAGAAGTTGGTCGACGATGGTGAGGCCCGAATCGATAACGCCCTTGCCTGGATAGCGACTCACCTGGTTGGCGTAGGGCCTTGCGTTGTTCAGCGCCACTTGCCAGGCTTGCAGCTCCTTACGGATGTGGCGAACCACTTCCTCAGCGAGGCTAGGAACTGCGGTTTGGAAGAGCTGCTGGGCGAGCTTGCGGGCATCGGTAAGCACTTGCTCACCGAGCGCCTGCTTCTTCTCGACGATGGTCTGCTTCCATCGGCCTGGCTTGCTCAGCGGGTCGTAACAGTTTTCAAGCGAGAGGACCGAGCCATCCGCCTTGAGAAGAATGTCGCCCGTTACGAGGAGTCGACCCAGGATGAGAATGACTTCCCATTCTGGCCAGCCGTAGGGTCGCCGACCGAAATCTTCGACGAGGCTCGACACGGAAATTTGCTTGCTCTGACTGGCGAGCACTTCGATTCGCTGCTTGACGGCAGCGATGGCATCGCGATTCTCCGACTGCTGGACTTCGAGAAGCTGCTTCTGAATATCGTTTGCCTTGAGGACGAGTTGAAGTTCCGCTTGCGGCTTGTCCGACAGCTTCTTGAGCAGCCCAAGTTGGTTGAACGTGCTGTCGATCAGGGCCTCGAGCGCCTCATTCCAGATCGTGGTCGGCTCCGCCGACTTTGGCTGGAACTTAACACCTGCGACGAAGAACCTGGCGGACGCAAAGGTCGGCTTGAGGGCGTTCAGAATCCGCGTTCGTCGCTCGTCGTTTTCGATGGCACGCTCCTCTTGGATTCGCTTGGTCTCCTTGGGAAGGTCGGCCGACCGCTTGACCTTGAGGTAGTTCGCGACCTGGAGCATCTTGACGATCTCGTCGGTGAGGCTCCGATCATCAGGGAGGACGATCACCAGGCAGTTCTCAGCTGCGCTCACCATGATCCCTTTTCCATCGTCCTCGTAGAGGCTGTACTCGCCGTCAAACGGGGTGATGAGGCGGATTTCAAGCTCAGGGTTCGAAGCGGTTGCCACGGGCCTGCCATCACAGAAACGGGCGACAGTGAAGTCCTTGCCGTTCTTGTAGCGGTACTTGGCGGCATCCTTGAGGGCGTCTGAGTAGATCATCTTCCCGAGTTCGCGGGAGTCTTCGCCAAGCTGCAAGGTGAACTGTCGGATTTCACGGTCAACGGCTTGCTCTTCATCGGTGAGGAAGTAATAGTTCTCACCGCTCTTGCTGATGAGCGTTTCCTTTTCGAGCTTCTGGAGGCTAGCTTCGATCTGAGACTTCAGGCTTGCTCGATCCTCATCCATGTGGGTGAGTGACAGGGTCACGAGCGTTTCGACGTTGCCCTTGATTTCATCCACCCATCGGATCAAGAAGAGCGTCTTCAGGAGCTGCGCGTCAAACTCACCGAGACCCCTCTGCGGAGCCGCTTGATCGATGGTCCGCTTGACCACCGCCTCTAGGTAGCTCTCGATGGAAGCGTAGAACCCGTGAAGAGGCACCAGGGCACCTACTTCGCGGTCGCTGATGGCTACGGCGGCGATTTGGAAGGCATCGAGCATAGATCGCTCGCCCTCGGCCAAGTGCTGTCCTGTTGCGCCTCGCTTTCGAATCGCAGTGAAGATCTTCGGGAGAAGCTGGAACTGGTAGGGCAGGAACGGATACTCCTCGACGAACTCCTTGGCCCCACCGATTGACTGGAACGTCATGCCCGCCGACTTAAAGGTCAGTGCGTTGCGCAGGATGTCGTGAAGCCTGTCGTATTGCGGTTTGATCGCGCTGGCGGCAGCATCCGTCTTTGCTAAGAGGCGTCGTTGGATAACTTCGTCGGCGTTGGAACTGGAGAGCTTGAGCTTCGTCTTGAATCGGCCCTGAATCTTCGAGAAGTCGTTTGCGCGGCGCTCGGGAAGATCGCCAATGATCGCCTCGAGGTCCTCTTGCGCAGTCACGACAACCCAAGCTCGGCCCTTCGTCTTCGTGCCCAGCTCCTCGGTGATCGTTTGGAGACTCAACATCAGCCGACCGTTCTTGCCGATGAACTGACCGACCTCGTCGACGAAGAAGAGTAAGCGCGCCTTCGGATCTCGCCCTTTGAGATATCGGTTGACAAGTTCTGCGAGATGATTGGCGCTGAGCTTCGCGCTGCCCTTGATTGCATCGATCTGGCGCTTGGCGTCCTCCTCGGAAATGTCATTCACGGCTTGGAGCGCCGCTGAAATATCTTTTGCGAAGAAGAGGTAGCGCGGCGCACAGTCTGCCCATGACTTGCCAGTCCTGCTTTCAAACGCCTCGACGAAGGCCTCGAGCGCCCCATTTTCAGCCAGGGCGTCCTCAAACTCTGCAACATCTGGGTTTGCGGCACACCTTCCGCGATGCTGGTTGAAGACCCGATAGAAAACGTCGATGACCGCTGCATCACCCTTTGCGGCATCGCCCTTTGCGTCGATATTGAAGAGTACGGACTCCATGTGGTGTCCACAGCAAGCCTCAATGTCCTGAACCGTGAGCGAATCATCAATCCTTGGCAGAATGAACTCAAGGGGTCGCTTCGTCTGGCCATGAGCGGAGACGGTTCGGTTCTCCATCATCAAACTCAGGATCTTAAGCAACATCGATTTACCTGAACCGAAGAAGCCGCTAATCCACACCCCCGTTCGCCCCGCAATGGCGGGATCGTTCGGCGCGTCGATAGAGTCCTTCACCGCCGCAAAGAACGCGATCATATGCTTGCGCACCTCTCCAGTGATCACAAACTCATCGAGTTCGCCCCAGAGTGCCTCCTGCTCAAGCTGGTCGGCCTTTACAACTCCGTCAATGCGACGATTGATCGGTTTCTCGAATAGATCTTTGATTAGCATGGATTCTCGAAGAGTCGAAACGCTCGATAGTAGTGGTCGTCCTGCAGTTTTCCAAATAGTACGAGCCGACGACCAGTGAAACGTCCAGGAAAGAACATAACCAGCGGCTTGCCTTGCAGCGGGCTATGGAGGTTTGAAAGAAGCGCATGCGCCCTCATTAGGGGATATGCGCTGCCGATTCCGTGCAATAGGTACAGATCGGTCTGCGAGGGCGGATACTTCGCCACAATTCGCTTCGCAACATCCACTGGCGAAACCGCCTGCCTCAGTGCGTCAAGGGTTACTTCGAGACCCATTTCCTGCTCCAGTTCGATTGCTCTCTCAAGAAGATCCTGATCCTGGAGCGAGCCGATGATCTCACCAAACATGTTGACTGAAGCGACGGAGTAACCTGGCTCAAGCGTTGCCATCCTGGAGATGATCGAGGGGATCTGTCGGCGCACCTGCAGCTCAACTTCAGGTTCGTAGTCGAAGATAAAGAAGCCGAGTTCGTTGCCGAGGCCGCGCCCATGCTTCACGTCATCAGCGAGCAATCGCTGTGGCAACTCATTGAGGCGTTCGGCCAGTGCGCTATTCATTCGACCCCCGCAGTAGCCAGTGCCTTGGAGACTTCCGCCAATCTGGCATCCGACAGACACTTTCGCACCGTGGGTTCGAGACGCATGCTTTGAAGTCGCAGAGACTTCGTTGAGTCCACAATTTCCGACTCGGCCAGGATGCGCCAGATGTTCTGCCGAAGCTTTGCCCGCACCACGGGAGTCCATCGAATGACCTCAGGCTCAACGGATTCGAGCCAATCGAGGTAGCTCGCCCAGTCGCTTGATGTCAGGTAGCCTCGCCCCGCCGCTTTCACGTCCGCAACTGTGTGCTCGAGAAAACTTCGGAGGAGCTTGGACTCGGCCAGCGCTGCAACCAGAGCGCCCTGCGCCACCTCGCGACTATTGCCGCGCGCAACGATTTCCACAACGCATGCGGGGCAGGCACCAAGCCGCTTAAGAATGTATGAGGCAAAAGTCTGGTTCGACGAGGGCGACCGCTTTTGGAGAAGATTCTCGGTTACAGCGCGTTCGACCACCTCGGCGGGCGACAGGCCCTCGACCAGCAAGCTCGCCAGTTGGCGGGACTCTGCTGGCTTCAAGCTCCCCTTGGTCAGGTTCGCCACGTAGGAATCGGAAGGGGCCTTAGGCATGCCTGGATCCAGTTATGGATCCATCTTAGCACACAAAGTCTCGACCCGCAAACCTATTTCAAATCAGCGAATCTCAAGATGTTGAACGGCATCAGTCCATGGTGAAAAGCTCAAACTTGTTCATGACTGGATCCGCTACTCCCAGGTGCCCCTCGAGGATGCCTCAAGAGGTCAGACACTCCATGGCTGAGCAACTAAGCGGCGGGTGTATAGAATGGTGTATACGATTGGCGAACTAAAAAGGCCCTTACGTGACATGAGAGGAGCCATTTTGAACCTAATCTTTGGTGGACCGTGTAGGGCTCGAACCTACGACCCGCTGATTAAGAGTCAGCTGCTCTGCCAACTGAGCTAACGGTCCACGGACGGAAAAGATACCTGGACTACGGCGGAGGATTCAACCTTGAGCTGGCACCGGACTGGGCAGGCAGTCTGCTCGCGAGCGATGGGATGGAGAGTCGCACGCGCACCGCTGCTATGGCAGTCCGGGCAGACCCGAGGGCGGGTTGTGACAGAACAGCTCGACCGGGTTGCCGCTCAGGTCCTCGATGAGCACCTGCCGCCCCCCAGGAGCAGCAAACGGCTCGTTGCGAAAGATGACATTCACCGTGCGCAACCGGGCCACCAGCGTGTCCAGGTCCTCGACTTCGACCACGATTCGGTTCCAGCCTCCGGGCTCTGGCTGGCGACCATCTGGCATCGGACGCCACCCCGTCGTTTCGGGGCCGGCAAGCCACAAAACGGTGTCACCCCGACGAACAACCGCAAACAGCCCACCCCAATTCTCTTGAACCTCGAACCCGAGGAGCTCGACGTAAAAGGAGATCGACGCTTCGACGGAGTCTACGAGGTAGCGGATGGGCACGGGCGAACAATACCGCGTCTGCGCGTGAAATGCTCAACTATCGCATCGCAACAAGCCAAATGCACAACGGTTTGTAAATGATTAATCGCTTGCCCGCGATCTTGGTAAATAGTAGCGCACGTAGTCGATCTCAAATCGGTGCGGGAAGAGAGCTTCGTCAATACCACGCTGCCCTCCCCACGCGCCCCCAATGGCCAAGTTGAGGATCAGGTACTGGGGTTTGTCAAAAGGCCAAACATCAACATCATTGCTTTCTTTGCGATAGATAAAGTATCGCGTGTCGTTGAAGTACGCTTCGATACGATCGGGGTACCACTCTACGGCGTAGATATTGAAGTCGTTGTATGGCTTATCCACAACGATGCTGTTACCTTTGCCGGTTCCTTTGGTGTGGTTGTATTTTTCAACGTGAATGTTGGAATGGACGCGATCTGGGTCGTAACCGACATTTTCCAGGATGTCTATTTCGCCGCACTTAGGCCAGCCCACCTCGTGAATGTTGTCGCCGAGCGTCCAGATCGCCGGCCAGGTGCCGCGTCCGGTAGGGACTTTCGCCCGAGCTTCGATCCGTCCGTACAGAAATGACTTTTTGCCACTTGTTGTGATACTGGCGGAGGTAATCGGTTTATTATCCCAGTTATCGCGTCGTGCTTCAATGACGAGCCGGCCGTTTTCTATTCGGGCATTTTCGCGACGGTCTTTTGTGTAGTACTGTGCCTCATTGTTTCGGATGTAGCCCACTTCATAGGTCCATTTCTCGGGGTCGGGAGCAGTGCCTGTATTGAACTCATCGCCCCACACGAGCTCCCACTTTGCGGCGTCGAACGGCACTTTCTCGACTTTTTGCGCGGACTGACCGGCCAAGCCCTGGTCCTGCCCGGGGACGACGGCAAGGTGACAAATGAAGATCATGGCAAGGAGCATGAACTATTTTAGGCCAGGTTTTGGTGTTTCACGCCGATGGCATAGAATGAGCCATGAAGTGGCTGGCGCTGCCTTGGTTCGCTGGGCTTGTTTTGCTTGGGTGTGCAAGCGCCGTTTCGGAGACATCGGTTCAGGCGGATGGTTCGTTTTATCGCAGGGTGACTTTGGAACTGGCAACATCGGTCATGGAGGAGGAGCCCGATATCCGGACGAAGTTTGTCTTGCCGGAGGAGGGCGTCGACGTCAAGACCCAGGACGGCAAGATGGTCGCGACATTTGAGCGGCCATACGCGGCGGACAGTGGCCAAGTGACCGACATTCAGTGTCTGCACGACGGCAAAGTCGCCTTGGTCAATGAGATAACGGTACGACGTATCGATGGCGGCTTGATTGAGTTCCGCGAAGTGTTTCGACGAGTGGGCCAGCCTGCACGGCTCGACCCAAAGGACCGTGGCGAGGTGGTCGCCGCGATGCGCTCCGCACTGCCTGCAAAAGTCTCAGACGCCAAAGTGGAACAGGTCACCGATAAAGTAATGCTGGCGGTGGTGCGGATGATGTTCGGACCACCGGAACCGCTGATGACTTCCGCGATGGTCATGCCGGCTTTCGGAGGTCGGCGCATCACATCCAGGATTTACGAAACCGTGTTGACCACTCTGAAGACTGACCTCGCATCCGAGATGAGTCTGGCGGAATGTGAGGCGGCGGCGCGGTCGATGCTGGAAGACCCGGCGTTCAATCTGACCCGAAACGCCACGCCGGAGCCACCGAGACCGACTGATGCTGAGAATAACAGCCTCATAGTGATGATCACGTCGGCCGTCAAGGGGCCCGGGAAACTCGTTCGGACCAATGGCATCCATGACCCATTCAGTGGGGAAGTCGTGTGGGCCCTGTTTAGCCAGTCGGCCGAGGCAGCCAACGCGGAATTGATTGCTGTCTTCGATCCTGGACCGACGGATTCTTTACTTCGAAGGCAAGAAAAAGCTCGCTGAGAGGGCTCTTGCGTCGGCACAGACCATGCTGCAACTCTCTTGGGTAAGGTAACTGCTCTGCGAAAGGAGATTGCAGAAGCTGGGGAGGCTTTGGAGTACGTCATTGCCGATTATTCCATTGCTGGTCAGCAAAAGCTTATTCCTCAGCTGTTCCAATGCATCGTGGTTATCAACCGACAGATACAAGTGTGCAGTTGATGCATGATGAAAACGATGTTCATGATGCGTTCGGCCATGATGTCGAATTGATGATGCCTTAACATATGGAGAGCATCGCGCGATGGGCTCAGACACGGACCACAGAACACTTAGATAAACCTACTTGGTAGAACGATACTTTGATTCTGTATCTGAAGTAGGAAGCCATGTTTGGTACCTCTCGCTACAAAGAGCTGATACAAATGAAGATTGATGAATTGCAGCTAATAGCTGCTCAAAATGGATTGAAAATCGGTAAGGATGTTCAATTCAACGAGATGGGCCTTGACTTTCTTGTGGCTATTGTTGCCGACCATCATGATCAACGCTGGGTTCTCAGAATTCCGCGTCGAGATGGTCTGAAATGGCAAATCCTTCACGAGAAGCGCGCTTTGGACTTTGTAAGCGACCATCTATCGGTAGCAGTACCGCAGTGGGTCATCGTTGACGAGAACCTGATTGCATATCGTCTCCTTGCCGGCGAACCGGTTATTACCATCGACCCGCAGACGTACGAAGTGCACTGGAACATCGATCAGGACGCCCATCACTTCGTGCCCTCGCTTGCCGATCTCATTCTGGAGATGCATGATATCCCGATTGACGCTGCTGAAAAGGCGCACATCAAAGTACGGTCTATCGCGCAAGTCCGAAAGGACATGAGTGATTGCATTGATGACGTGAAGCAGGAGATCAAAGTCAATTCTCAACTTGAGTCTCGATGGCGTCAATGGCTAGACTCCGACGACTACTGGCCCGATTTCTGCGCTTTTGTGCACGGGGACCTTTATGCTGGGCACACACTTTCGAATCGAAAGGGTGAGATTTTGGGTGTCATCGATTGGTCAGAGGCGCATGTCGGCGATCCATCAGTTGACTTCACAGGGCATTTGGCCGCCTTTGGTAAGGACGGCCTCCATCAACTCATCGCGGCATATGAAGCGAAGGGGGGTCATGTATGGGCACGAATGACCGAGCACATCGTGGAGCGCCACTCAACCATGTCACTCCGGTATGCCGCTTTCGCACTTAAGAACCAACTTTCTGAACATATCGAGGCGGCCAGGCAGCAACTCCAACAGGCCTAGAATAGAATCGACATTCGGATCACAGTAGAACATCGAGATGAAGAAGCAAGGTAAGTCGAGCGGGTCAAAATTCATCAGACCGCTCAGTTCGAAAAAGGCGCCTGAACCGACGGGCGACCATGTCGTTGTTATCGAGTGGATGAAGGGACAAATGCCACGTCTTCAGCCGATCTTGGCTCAACTTGATGAGATGATTTTGGAGACCATTTCTGGTCTAACTTTTGCGGTGAAGTGGAAGAAGGCCTACTATGGACTGCCCGAACAGGGATGGATCATCGAGGTTTCCGCTTACGACTTCTCGGTCAATATTCTCTTCTTTGGCGGCGCTGATTTCGATATGCCGCCTCCACTCGGAGACGTGGATCGCAGTCGCTATATCAAGTTACGGTCAGTCGAAGAAGCTCAGGATGCCCACGTGGCTCACTGGATCCGACAGGCGAGCGTTATACCCGGATGGAAGTAGCGCTGGCCCGCAGTTTGATCTTCAAGTTCATAGTGCCTGACGTGTTCGATGAAATAGCCTCATCGGCGCACAACGAAGAAGTCCCTGGTCACGTGAGGCAGTCGGGCACAGTGATCTTCGCCCCAAAGTACTCACTCACGGCAAAGTCATGCCATCGGCGTCCATGTTGATCGACGCCGGTCGTGCCAGTTCCGCACATCCCCAGTTTCCCGTGCGTGGTCGAGCTCGCTCAAGTCGAGCGTCGCGACGGCTATCCCTTCGGCACCGTGGGGCGTTTCGGCAACGACGCCATCGGCGGGGAAGGGATCGATGGATGGCGCAAGGATCGCACTGCCACTCACGGTTCTGGGCACGGGCTCGCCGCCCAGATCGCCGCCCAGTGAGGCGTGGACCACGTACATCTGGTTTTCAATGGCGCGGGCGTGTGCCGAGAGGCGCACGCGGTGGAATCCGTGCTCTGTCTCAGTAAAGGCAGGCACGGCCAAGACCATGGCGCCGGACTCGGCAACAACGCGCCCGGCTTCCGGGAACTCGCCATCGTAGCAAACGAGCACCCCTAAGCGTGGATCGGGTGCGCTGGCCACGCCGTGCCATTCGGCCAAGCGCCAGACCTCCCGCTCGTAGGTCGTGAGATTGTTTTTGGGCTGTATCGCGACCTTGCCGAGCGGATCCGCGATCGCACAAACGTGAAGGATGCCTCCCGGTGATTCCGTAAAGTGGGTTCCGGCGACAATCGTAACATCGTGATGGCGAGCCAGTTCGCGCATCAAGTCGACCCACGCCGCACCCACGTCCACGAGGAGGTGCGGAACGTCAGGTTCCGCGAATCGGCCCTGCGAAGGAAGCGCTTCGAGGGTGACGCATTCAGGAAGGACAATCCACTCCGCGCCGCGGCGAACGGCGTCATCGATCAGACGATTGGCATGGTCCAGCAGACCTTGCGTGCCAAGCCCCGGCAAAAGTATCCAGTTGACGGCGGCGACGGTTACGGTGTCCACGTCATGATTGCGGCGGCATTTCCTGACTCCGCGTCCTCCATGTGGTTTTCGATCACTCCTTCGAATTGCAGTCCCAGGCGAAGCAGTGGGGTCATGGTACGGTCTTCAAGGGCGCCCTCGGCGACAAGGGTCGCGTAGTCGAGCGCGGTTCCGCCCGTTGAAGCATTCCAAATATGGAAGCCAGGAATCCGGCATGGTGCCCCAAGGCGACGCAATCCAAGTGACCTCACCAGATCCATCCTTGCCTGATAGAGTTGGCGGGCAATCCCTTGGCGGCGGAACTCGGGGTGAACGCTGACATCCAAGGCGAAGAGCGTCGAGCCTTCAGGGTCGTGGTTTGCAATCAAGGGGCCGCCGACTGTATCGTCCCACGAAAGATGGGCTTGCCAGTTGGACTCGCTGACCAGACAGCTGCTGGCACTCCCAGTAATCAGACCTCCGGTGTCGGCGACGAACTGTCCTTCGGGAAAGATGGCGATATGCCGTTCCAGATGCGACCGCTGCCACAGAAGTTCCTCAGGGAATGGAGGCGGAAAGCAGGCGCGCTGCAGGGCCACGACGCCATCGAGGTCCCCGACGTCCATCTGTCGAATGACCATTTACAGCGAAAAGCCCATCGCATCGAGGACGCGCTGAAGCTCGTCGTCGCTCGCAAACTCGATCACCATGCGGCCCCCGCGCTCGCCGCGGCTGAGACGCACCGGCGTTCCGATGTGCTGCGATAGGCCATCCTCCAAGGCTCGCCAGTTGGGGTCGATCACACGCGGTTGCGGTGCCGGCGCCGGCTCAAGCATCCGTTTGACGAGGGCCTCGACCTGTCGCGCCGTTAGCCCCTCGACCAAGATCCGCTCTAAGGCGCGCAGCTGCATCTCGCGTGTGGGCAAGCTAAGCAGCGGGCGTACCTGACCCTCGGTGACGGACCCGACGTCAAGGGCTTCGAGCGCTTCCTCAGGCAAGCGGACCAGCCGCATGGTGTTGGCGATCGCCGCTCGGGACTTGCCCACTCTGGCGGCAATCTCTTCTTGGGTGAGGCCGAATTCGTCGGCAAGGCGCTGGTAGGCGCGGGCGCATTCGGCGGCGGAAATGTCCTCGCGCTGGACGTTCTCGATTAACGCAAGCTCAAGGCTGGCCTGGTCCGTGGCCGAGCGGACGATCGCCGGGATATGCGTCAATCCCGCAACCTGGGCGGCACGGTACCGGCGCTCCCCGGCCACGATCTGATAGCGGCCCTCGCGCACCGGGCGGACCAATATGGGCTGCAGCACGCCGACCTCGCGAATCGAAGCGGCAAGCTCTTTGAGCTGATCCTCATCAAAGTGACGACGCGGCTGTGTGGGGTTGGGCGCAACGCTCGAGAGTGTCAATTCGGTGGGCGCTCCGCTCGCCTGCTCGCCAACGAGTTGGGCCAAACCCTTGCCAAGCGCGCGTCTCATGGAGCCGACACCTCTCGCGCAAGGTCAAAGTAGGCTTGCGCGCCCTTTGACTCGGGGTAACGCTTGACGGCGGGTTCGCCGAATCCTGGCGCTTCGCTCAGCCGCACGTTGCGGGGGATGGTGGTCCGCGCCACCTTGTCGCCAAAAAACGCGCGGACCTCGTTCGCCACCTGTTCGGTAAGGCGATTGCGAGTGTCGTACATCGTGAGGACGACTTTACCGATCTCCAGACCGGGATTGACGCGTTTACGCACTAATTCTTGGGTTTTCAGCAGTTGACTCAGGCCTTCCAAGGCATAAAATTCGCACTGCATCGGCACAAGAACCTGGTCGCAGGCCGCCAAAACGTTGACGGTCAGCAGCCCAAGGCTGGGCGGCGCATCAATCAAAATCCAGTCGTAGTCGCCTCGAACGGCTTCGATCGCTTCGCGCAGCATGAGTTCCTTGCCGACCGCGCCCATCAGCACGGGCTCGGCGCCTGCCAAATCAAGAGTGGCCGGGATCAGATCGAGTCTGTCGGCCACCGAAATGATCGCAGTCTGAGGGCAAATTGGCTGATCGGCGGCGGCCACGAGCAGGTCGAAGAGCGTCGGGCCGAGGGAAGTCTTCTCGACACCGAGACCGGTTGTTGCGTTGCCTTGCGGATCAGCATCAATGAGGAGCACCCGCTGCCCAAGTTGAGCCAGCGCATAGCCGAGATTGACGGACGTCGTGGTCTTTCCGACCCCTCCCTTTTGGTTGACGACGCCCCACACGGCCACGCGCTCATTATGTCTTGTGAAGCGTGCTACAATACCCCCATGGGTATCCGCGTGTCCTGGCATCGACCGGTCACGACGGCGGCTTTCGGACTCATGGCGGCGGGGCTTCTCGCGCAATCGTCCGGCGGCTGTCCGTTGTGAACGGCGGGGGGTTACGGGGCCGGTTCGGCTCGCGACACAGCTTCCAAATGGCTGCTCACTACCGTGTGGGCGCCCGGCACGGCGACCGAGGGCGAATCATTCCTCTGGTACCGGCCGGAGGAACGACTGCAAATCGGTGTGGCCCTTCTATGGAAGCAGGGCGCTTTTCGCGGGCTTGGCAACTACGTGCTCATTCCCGAGACGAAGAGCACCCCCAATCTGCGGGCCGGTTTTGGCCTTCAAGGGATCGGCACTGGAAATCCCGGCTACTTTGTTACCTCAGAGAAGAACTGGGCGTTGCCGGAAGGCGACCTTAACCTCTACGGTGGCATGGGCTGGCGAGCCAACGAAAGCCACTCCCATCTCCTTGGCGGTGTGAAGTTCAGCCCCCGAGGCCCTTGGACCCTGGGTTTTCAGCACGACGGTCACGACGGGCACCCGTTTATCGCATATCGTTATCAGGAGTATGCGCTTGGGGCGTACCTCATCGCGGGCAAAAGCCTTGGGATCATGTTTTCGTGGACTCGATAGCTCGTATAAAATAGGTTGAGAAAAATGATCACGCTACTCATCAGTTCGTTTGCTTTGGCGACGCAATCCACCGCGACGCTGTGCCCGATCATGGGTCACCCAGCCGTGGCGTCGGGCGGGTTCAGCGACTACGCTGGGCTCCGTTTCGCATACTGTTGTCCCGGCTGCAAAGACGCCTTTGAGAAAGCGCCTCTCGCCACGTTCGAAAAATCCGTCAAGGACAAGAAGACCGTAGCGTTCTCGCTTTTTGATCCGGTGTCGCGGCGCCGGCTCGACGAAAAAGACGCCAAAGGTGGGTTTGTTGACTTCGAATCGGTCCGGTATTTCTTCGCGACCTCCGACAACAAGGCCACTTTTGAGAAGGAGCCCAAGAAGTATGCGGCGCGGCCTAAGCAAGAAGTGCTCTATTGCATCGTGATGGACCACGGCCTCGGCGGGTACTCAGGCGCGGGATCGTACGTCGATCACGCCGATGTGCGCTACTACTTCTGTTGCCCGAATTGCAGTGCCGAGTTTGAGAAAGCGCCGGCCACGTTTGTCGCGTCGGCGAAGTCGAAGGTCACGTCGCCAAAGGTCGCCAACCCCAAGAGCGGTTAGCTGCCCTTGGAGTTGCGGCTGTCGACGGTGTTCGGCGGCTTGAGGCGGTCAAGGTCGATGGATCGGCCCGTTGCCGGTCGCATGCGAACGGTTTCGATCGTGAGCGGGTTCTCGGGTGCCTCGTACCATTCCGGCGAAGCGCGATAGTTGCTCTGCCGTCGAGGAAGTTCGTCGTATTCGATGCGGTCGATCACCGGAAGGCCGTCGACCATCCGGTAGACCACCCGAGCTGTGCCCAGGCTGGGTGACGTCCATTGCAGCGTGGTCCACCCGTCAGCCTCGACGGGCGTGTGGATCGCGCCTTCCTTTGGAGCAAGACGCTCCAAGGCGCCGGAGCCCGTAAGCAGGAGCCAAAGCGGACTGAAGACGTAGCCGCCAGGCCCGAGCAGCGGGCTGGCATTCCCAATATCGCCGGTAGCGTCAACCAATGTGGCAGCCTGGTAATCCGAGAGCGGGTCGTTGAGGAACGCCTTGCCGTCAAAGGCAACGCGAATCGAGTCGCCCCACATGTCGGATCGCGTGATGACAAACTGGGTTGGGCTTGCAACCTCAGCGTCCAAGGTCCAATCGGGAAAGAAAGCCGCATTTTGGCCGTTGCGCTGTGTCTTCTCAACGGTGATGTGGACGTCGCGCAGTCGGTGCGCGGCGTCCATGAGCGCCCGCAGCGCAGGTTCGCCTGCCCGATCGGGAGCTTTTTGAACCTCCGACTCTTGAAGGATGGCGAATGTGGCGAGTGCGGCAATGAAACCGATCATGTTTGAGTTCGCGAGTTCCGTCACAGTTTGGCCAATCGTGAGGGGAACTGGCGCTGGGTCGACAGGGAGGCACGGCTAATTGTCGAAGGAGTCTGCGATGCGGATTGGAGTCGTTGGAAAGCGAGGCTTGGCTTCGTTGCCCGGCGCGCTGGGTGAAACCGGAACCGTTGCGTCCGTATTCTGTGATCTGGACCCCCGTTCCCTGGAGCAGGCAGCGCGTCAGTTTGGGTTCTCGCGCGTGACCCACCGATTCGACGAGGTGGTCGAGAACGCCGACGCGATCATCATCGGCACGCCGATGCCCCTTCATGCCGAGCAGTCGATCGTGGCTCTGGCGTCGGATCGCCACGTCTTATGCGAAGTGACCGCCGCCTTCTCGATCGACGAGTGCTGGGCCATTGCCGATGCCGTTCAGCGCTCGAAAGGCATCTACATGATGGCGGAGAACTACTGCTACCTTCGCGATTGCGTCCTGGTTCGCGAACTCGTTCGCAAGGGCTTCTTTGGCACCCCGACGTTCGGTCAGGGCGCCTACCTCCACGATGTGAAGTCCTATCATTACGATGATCAAGGGCGTCCCACGTGGCGCGCGCACTATCAGGTGGGGGTCGACGGATGCACGTATGGCACCCACAGCCTTGGGCCCGTTATGCAATGGATGAAGGTGAGCGACCCTGCCGACCGGGTGGAGTCGGTGGTTTGTCTTGGAGCCGGGCGCTGGACGCGACCGGAGCACCGGCAGCAGGACACGACGGTCACCCTGGTGCAACTGGCAAGCGGCCGCCTAATCGAGATTCGATTGGACATGCTGTCGAACCGTCCGAATCATGCGGCGAAGTACGCGCTGCAAGGCACCCAAGGCGTGTTTGAATGTGGGCCAGAAGAGCACGTACGCGGCCTGGTTTGGTTCGACGACGGGGCAATGGGTACGCGGTTCTGGAGGTCTCTCCAAGACTATGACGAGCATCTTCCGCCGGACTGGCTCCACGTCGAGCGAGAGGCGGCGGCATCCGGGCACGGCGGCGCTGATTTTCGGGTCGGACGGGACTTTGTTCGCGCCGCTCGGGGCGAAATTGCCCCGCCCATCTCTTGGCAGGATGCGCTGGAATGGACCGCAGCGGGACTGGCGTCAACGCTGTCGATCGAGAACGGGGGCGTCCCCATCCGTGTTCCTCGCTTTGATGACCTTGCCCAAGCACCGGCTTGGCTTCGCGAGCAAAGAGAAAATCATTGAGGTCCACAAGGTACAATCGGCAGTTGCGCATTCACGCGCCTTACGGAATTCGATTTCATGGCGACTTATCGAGGACGAAAAACAGACATCTGCCGCATTGTCGGCTTCAATATCTGGGGTCACCCGAATTGTCCGAGTGGCAAGCGGCCCTACCCGCCCGGTCAACATGGTCCGGCCAAGAAAGAGCGCCGCAACATGTCGGAATACGCCGAACAGCTCTTGGCCAAGCAGACGATCCGTCGATACTACGGACTGCTTGAGAAGCAATTCCGACGCACCTTCGAGCGGGCTCAGCGCATGCACGGCAACACGAGCCTGAACTTCCTCCGCCTCCTTGAACTGCGGCTCCAGACCGCTGTGTACCGGCTCGGCTACGCCAAGACGATATTCCAAGCCCGTCAGCTCGTATCCCATGGCCACATCCTGGTGAATGGCCGCGTGGTCAACATTCCCAGCTTCCAGCTCAAGGTCGGGGATGTGATCGAGGTTCGCGATCGTGACGTCAGCCGAGGGATTGCACGCATGAACAGCTACGAAGGCGCGGCCGTCCCGCCGTACATGGAAGTGGATATCCCTCAGTTCCGGGGCAAGGTCATTGCCCTGCCCGAGCGCGAAGACTTTCCGAACTTCTTCCAAGAGCAGCAGGTCGTCGAGTTCTACGCCCGCTAAGGCGAGGTGCCGGAGCTTCCCGAGGTTGAAACCTCGCGCCGTCAGGTGCGGGTCGCTTTGCTGGGCCGGCGAATCGACTCGGTGCAGGTTGCCGAGGACTCCATCGTCTTTGTCGAGGCACCGCCTCTGGCGGTAACGGCATTCTGTCAAGGCAGCCACGTGACCGACGTTGGGCGAAAGGGAAAGCTGATGTGGCTCACCCTCGACGGTACGCGGCACCTCGGACTGCATCTGGGCATGTCGGGCAGGATCTTTGCTCGTCAAGATCACACGAATCGCTCCGTGGCGTACCGCCATGCCGCGACGCCGAATGAAAAGTTTCACAAACTTACGGTTCACGCTGCCGATTCGGAAGTTCGGCTCGATGATCCTCGACGGCTGGCTCGCGTCTGGTTGCTGAGCGACGCCGATCTTGGCGCAAAACTGGGCAAACTTGGGCCCGACGCGCTGGACGATCTCCCTTCTCCCGAAGAACTCATGGCACGATGGGGACGGAAGTCGACGCCAATCAAGGCCGCGTTGCTGGATCAGGCGGTCGTCTCGGGTATCGGGAACTACCTGGCGGACGAAGTGCTCTACCAAAGCCGGATTGCACCGGCGCGAGAGTGCCGCAGCCTCAGTCGGGACGAGGCAGAGCGCTTATGGGCCGCGATTCAGCAGGTATGCCGGCTCGCCGTCGCCGCCGAGGCCGACGCGCAAAAGTACCCTGCAGAATGGCTTTTTCATGTGCGGTGGGGCAAGGGCCGGGAAGGCGACACCATCAATGGCGAGTCCATTGTGTGGACCGACATCGGCTGCCGCACCACAGCCTGGGTACCGACCGTGCAGCGTTAACAGGTCGCGCCGAATCCCTCAGCGCCGAAAATCCGCAGTCGGTCGCTGCTATCCGTTCGCGGCGTTCCTTTGGGAACATAGTGAAACTGCAACGCCCGTCGCCTGGCCCCGGAGGTGTTCTTCGGCGTACCGTGGGGCGCGAGACCATCAAAGATCAAGGCTCCTCCTTCGGGGATTGGGGCCGCGACAATGGTTTCGCCCTCGATGTCGGTATCGCACAGCTGCCAGTCACGGATGTTAAAGTGCGGTCGAGGCCCATGCACGTGCTCGCCAAGGAGGAAGTGCATGCACCCGTTCTCAAGCGTTGCCGCATCAAGGGCAATCCATACACCGACAACCGGCGTGCCCTCGGGAACGTTGAAGTAGGCATTGTCCTGGTGCCAAGGCTTTTCGCGCCCAATGCTCGGCGGTTTGAAAAGCGCCATTTCCTGGTACATCTCCACCTCGTAACCGGTGCAAGCCTCGACCATGGCCAACAAATTCGGGTCATAGGCCATGTCGATAAATCGCGGGTCAGCGTCAACGAACCACATGAGCTTTCGCACTTGGTCGCACCGCTCGTCCGGCCCAAGGTCGGCAAGGTTATGGGCGGCGTCTCGTTCGAATTGCAGTTCAATGCGTGGCGGCAACTGATCTGGATGGTCAATTCCGAGAGAGACCAGTTGCCGAAAGGCGTCCTTAACCGCGTCGATCTTGGCTTGATCGAAAGCTCGCTCGATGCCAATCACACCGACGGAGTGATATTGCGCAAGCACAGATTCGGTCGGCGTGAGATCGGGGCAAAGAGGGAGCATGCCGGAGACGCGATAGAGCGACTCGCTGTAGCTGCCGTGCTCCAAAGTATCGACACTCGGTTGGGCCATGGCGGTTTCCTCGGTTTCATTTTAGAGCAAACGAGGGGAATGAGGGTATGAGTGGGACACTCCAGATGTCGTTCGATTGCTCCAGGCGTCTGGCCAACAAGCGTTGCCGTCATCAGAGCTTGCTCCGGACGGCACGCCGCGTGCGGCATGGCGCCGCGTCAGCGACCAATTGGTCTTGTGACTTTCGCCTCAGCAGTTGACAACGTTGGCAGACCATAGGTATCGTTCCACGCGCTGATGGAACGCATTTCGCCTCTTGGCCACCGTTGAGCCCACTCTCTAGGCGTGCGAATAGAGCTGGGACTCGTTGATCCCGGCCCATTACCCTGTACATTGACCGGCCCTGTACCGGTCTCCTGCCCCCAACAACCGTTACATCAAGGAGGTTTCCGTGTCTCACACGGAGCTAATTAACGAACAACCGAGCGAATCGGACGTCACGGACGCGTCCGAACGTCTCATCATCATCGAAGCCGATTTCGGTGCCGACGGACATTTCGGCAGCCGAACGCTTGAGGTCACCCGAGAGGCCGTTCGCGTCATTGAGTCGAACGGCGCGGTGACATCGCACATCCCGTTTGCGGACATTGCGCACGCGCGCAACGAACCGCTGGTCGGCGGCGGCCGGCTTGAAATCACCATGAAGTCGGGCGCGATCGTGCCTGTGATCTCTTATTCTATGACGCTTGCGCCGAAGTTCAGCGAGGCCGCGCGCGGCATCGAGCAGCTGGCCAAGGGCGAGCCGCTCATGATCAACTTGGCGAAGGAAAAGCTGCGCTGCGAGAAGTGCGGGCGCCTATTGCCCGAGAAAGACGGCGTTTGCCCGGCTTGTGTGAATCGGTCAAAGACCCTGATGCGCATCGCGCGCTATCTGTCGCCCTACAAGAAAGAGGCGATCCTGCTGGCGCTGGTTTCGGTCGCGTCGACGGCGGTCAACCTGGCGCCACCCTATATCCAGGGCGAGATCGTTGACAAGGTCCTTAGCCGCAAGTCCGACCTCAACATGCTCTTCGTCCTCGTGGGGCTGTGGCTCGGCGTGGTGTTTTTGAGCACCGTCACCCAGGTAGTGACCGGTCGCCTGATCGCCAAACTGGCGGGTCAGATTGCGGCAGACTTGCGCAGCGCGGTTTACCGTGCGATCGAGTTCTTGCAGCTGACCTTCTTTGACAAGAAGCAAGTCGGGGCGATTGCCTCGCGCGTGACGAGTGACACGGATCGCGTTTGGGGGTTCCTCGTCGAAGGGCTTCCCTATGTCGCCATCAACTCGCTGCTGATTCTCGGCATCGTTGGGTTCCTCTTCAGCATCGACTGGCTGTTGGCGGTTTGCATCTTTGCACCCATTCCGATTGTGCTCGTCCTGAGTGTGGTGTTTTGGAAGCCGCTCTCACAAATGTTCCACCGCGTGGGGCAGAAGTGGGCGCGATTCCATACCCACTTGAACGAATCGCTGAGCGGCATTCGGGTCGTCAAGGCGTTTGCCAAAGAAGATGGCGAGTTCGCCAAGTTCCAGGAACGGAACTTGGAGTTGCGCGATGCAGGCGTCCGCGCGGACTCGCGGTGGGCGACCCTCTTCGGCGCGATGACGTTCTTTGTCGGTGTCGGCACCTTGGTGCTGTGGGCCGTTGGCGGATCGATGGTCTATCAAGGGCGACTAACCATCGGCCAGTTCTGGATGGCAAATGCGTATCTGGGGCTCATCTATGGGCCGTTGCAGTGGTTCGCGATGGTGAACAACTGGTTCAGCCGGGCGATGGCTGGCGCGGAGCGGATCTTCGAAGTCATCGACACCGAGCCGGAGCCTGACCGACCGGATGGGATCCGCATGCCGATCAAGGGCGAGGTCGCCTTTGATAACGTTCGCTTTGGATACGACAAGTCAAACCCCGTTCTCAAGAACCTGACCTTCACCGCGAAGCCGGGCGAAATGATCGGGCTTGTCGGAAAGTCGGGCGCCGGAAAGTCGACGACGATCAACCTCATTAGTCGGTTCTATTCACCCGACGCGGGCACGATTCGGATCGACGGCGTGGATTATCGCGATTTGTCGTTGCGCGACCTTCGCGAACAGATCGGCATCGTGCTGCAGGAGCCGTTCCTCTTTAACGGAACGGTCGCGGACAATATTGCCTATGGCAAGCCGGGCGCGACGTTCCAAGAGATCGTCGAAGCGGCGAAAGCCGCGAACGCGCACCAGTTCATCCTGGCCAAGCCTGACGGGTATGACACTTCCGTCGGCGAGCGCGGTTCGAAGCTTTCGGGAGGTGAGCGTCAGCGTATCTCGATTGCCCGGGCGATCTTGCACAACCCGCGCATCTTGATTTTGGATGAGGCCACGTCGTCCGTCGACGTGGAAACAGAGAAACAGATTCAGGAAGCGATCGCCCATCTGATCGAGGGACGCACGACCTTTGCGATTGCTCACCGCCTGTCCACCTTGCGCAACGCCTCTCGGCTGATCGTGCTCGAAAAGGGTGAGATTGCCGAGATCGGCACCCACGAGGAGCTGATGGAGAAGCAGGGGGTGTTTTACAACCTGGTTCAGACGCAAACCGCAGTCAACGAGATTATCGGCGTCGGGGTGGTCAATGGCTAAGCGACAGGCTGAGGTTGCGATCTGGGATGCCAGGTCCGAGGACTATCCGTTTCTTTGCGAAGTCCTGGCGATGCAGTACGGCGACATGCTGAAGCCTGAGGTTCTTGAAGCGCGGGACGCCACGGTCAACGCCTCATGGTCGCGGCGACGACTCGTCCTTGGGCTGAACGACGGCACGCGGGTGGGGATGGCGACGATCATGCGCATCCCTACCTGGAAGCCGGGCAAGGTCGATGTCCAAATCATCGTCATGCCGGAGTTTCGCCGCCGGGGTATCGGGACCAAGGTGGCGCACTGGCTCGCCGATCGCGCGCATGAGATGGAGGCGAAGGTGCTTCAAGTCATGACGATGGACTCAGACGAAGAGTCGATTCGTTTTGGCCACTCGTTTGGCGCGGTGTTCGACCTGAGTCTCTTTGACCTTGAGCTTGATCTGGCGTCGTTCGACATCGCCACCTTTGGTTGCTTGATCACCGGCTTGGAGGAGATGGGTTATCGATTCTTCCCCCTGAGCTCGGTGTTTGATGAAGAGACTGCGAAAAGGGCGTTTCACGATGTGGTCACATCGACGGATCGCGACGTACCCGGTGAAGAAGACGACGAGCCTCGATCCTATGAGGAGTTTGCCGAGACCACCTACACCAGCTATTGGTTCTGGCCTGGTGGCACCACCATTGCCGAGAAAGACGGCGCCTGGGTGGGCTACTCCATGGTGGGGCCGATGGTCGAAGGGTCGGTAACCAGCCTTGGGACAGGTGTCCGTCGAGAGCATCGAGGAAAGGGACTTGCCACGGCGCTGAAAGCGCTCTCGCTCAACGCAGCAAAGTTGGCCGGCTACCCGATGGCGCGGACCGAGAACGCGACGACCAACATCGGCATGTTGCGCGTCAATGAGCGGTTCGGCTACCGGGTGGT
Source organism: Fimbriimonadaceae bacterium (assembly GCA_046292875.1). Lineage (GTDB taxonomy): Bacteria > Armatimonadota > Fimbriimonadia > Fimbriimonadales > Fimbriimonadaceae > JBKBQD01. The sequence goes on along the minus strand of JBKBQD010000001.1, from coordinate 434,502 downwards.
CCGTGGCAACACGTGGTGGTCGGTTCCGCTGCCACTCACCAAGAAGGAGTTGTCTGATGAAACCCAATAAAGTAAGGGTGTTCTTTGAACCCATGGACCGATTACGGGCGACCGTGATCGATGATCGCAGTTACCTGACCGTGAAGCCGGTCTGGGCCACGCCGCTCTCAGCGCCCGGGCATAACCTGGCGCTGCTCGACGAAAAGGGCAACGAGATCGTGATGGCGCAGACGCTCAAGGAGTTTGATGAGGCATCTCAGCGAGCGATCGCTGAGGAGCTTCACCGCCGGTATCTAACGGCCAAAGTGCGTCGCGTGATCGGGGCGAGGGTCGAGTTTGGCGCGACCTATTGGACCGTGGAAACGGATCGCGGCGTCCGGGAGTTCGTCACGCAAAGCCTCCAAGAAAACGTGCAATGGGCGACGCCCACGCGGATTCTGCTCATCGATGTCGACGGCAATCGGTTCGAGATTATGGACACCGAAGCGCTGGACGCACCTAGCCGTGCCGTTCTTGAAAGAACGATTTGATCAGGACGTGCAGGGCCATGGCTGCTGTGGCCATGGCCCTGCGGTGATTCATTGCCGGTGAACCACGAAGCCGCGCTTCTTCGACACACCGTTCCGTGTCGCCGTGATGACCACATGCGTTTTTTGCGAGACCTGGAAATGTGTCAGCGCAAATGTCGCGGTTTTTTGCCCTTGTGGGATGACAACGGTTGCCGGAACCGAAGCGACCGACGGATGTGAACTTGACAGGTCGATCGCAAGGTTCGAACCCGCAGCAACATGAAGGGTTACGGTACCCGTCACCGTGGTTGCGCTACCTCCAACGACGGTTTTCGGGTTGAACGTGACGTTCGCCACGCTGTTCATCTTGACCGTAACGTTTCGGGTTGTCACTCCATTCAAGGTTGCAGTCACCTGGGCCAGAATGGTGGTGCCAGGGTCGGTCGTATTGATGTTGAACGTGCGCACACTCTGACCGGCATTAACCTTGACTGGGCTCGGAACAATCACGTTCGGATCATTCGAAGCAAAGACCACGTTGATGCCGCCGGGAGGCGCATTTCCATTGAGTTCGAGCGTGACGCCAATCTTCTGACCACCGTAAACGGTGTTCTTCGAAAAGATGAGTTTGGAGACTCTAGGCGCCAGGAGCTTGAAGTTTTGGGCGAAGGTCGAGCCATTGAAGGTGGCGCGCACTTTGCCTGTCACGTCCGCGGCAACCGCGCTGGTGGTGACATTAAACACATTGGACACTTGGCTTCCCGCGTTGATGTTCACGCTGGCCGGCGTCGTGATCGGTGCGTTGATGGCGCTGAGCGCAATCGTGGCGCCGTTCTTGAGGGGGGCGTTCAACTCGACGATCCCGCTAGAGGGTGCTCCGCCGATGACCGGGCTCGGGTTCATGTTGACCGCGACTGGCACGATTGGATTGACCGTGACGGTTGCTGTTCGATTGACGCCATTCAGAGTGCCCGTCAGCGTGATGGTGCGCTGAGTCGTGGTGAGATTGTGCGTTACTGCAAAGTCAACCTGCGACTGATTGTTCGGGATCGTGACCGATGCCGGGACGGTCACCGTCGCGTGGCTCGATCCCAACGCAACGTTGTATCCCGTGTTCGAGGCCTTGCCATCGAGTTGCACCGTGCCGGTGACGACCGTGGTCGACCCGCCAAAGAACGTGGCCTCATTGACGGTCACACTGGTGATCGCCGCCGGGCGCACGGTCACCTCGGCCGTCTTTGTTTCTCCGGAGAGCGATGCCGTAATCGTCGAGGTGAGATTCACGTTCGTCGGGTTGGCGGTCACGTCGAAAGTTGCGCTGCTTTGGCCGGCCGGGATCACGACTGTCGACGGAACCGTTGCCGCGGCCGTGTTGCTGCTTGAAAGATTGATCGTTACTCCACCCGCCGGCGCATTGCCGCCGATTGAGATCGTGCCTTGTGCAACGGCGCCGCCAGGGATGGTCGTTGGATTGATCGTGAGATTGCCAAGATTTGAAATGGTGGCGGTCCAAATGCCGCGTCCGTGGGTCGCTGCGAGAAGGATATTGCTTCCACTCATGAACACCAGTTCGTCGACGCTCACATTGGCAGGACCGACGTTGGCCATCCAAGTTGTCCCTCCATCCAGGGACGAGAAGATGCCAACCTCCGTACCGACATAGAGTTTGTTGGCGTCGTCGGGGTGGCGCGCGATGCCACGGATGGGGGCATTGGGCAGACCCGTGACGCCGCTGCCTGTGATGGATGTCCAAGTTGTCCCTCCGTTGGTGGTTCGCCAGAGGTTGTTCGCTGTGTAGCCGCCCAGCGCGACATAGACGACATTTTCATTGGCGGGATCGACGAGGATCCGTGTGATGTAGCGATTCGGCAGCGGGTTGGTGCTGCCTGAGTTCGAGTCGATGTCGACGAAGGTCGGCGTGGCGTTGGTCCCATTCGTCGCCTTGGAAAGGATGCCGTCGTTGTAGCCGACCCAAATCACATTGGCGTTGGAAGGGGCGACAGCGATGGCGCTGATAAAGTCTGACTTTGTGCCCCGAATCTGCGACCAGGACGGCGTGGCCGCTTTGACGTTGTTGCTGCGCCAGAGCCGGGCACCACCAGCATACATGCGATTGGGGTTGGTCGGATCGAGGATAAAGGGTGCGATAAAGTTCGCCATGTTGCCATTGTTGGCATCCCCGATTCCGCTGTAAATGTAGTTGGCGTTGGTCCCCCCGTTCGTCGACCGGTGGATGGTCAGATAGATGTACTCGCCGTAGAGGTAGTTCGCGTCCGTGGGGTCGATCGCGCTCCAGCCGCCGTCACCGCCAAAGACGAGGTGCGCGTTGTCAGAACCCGAGTTCAAGCGAAGGGAACCGTTGTCTTGGGTTCCGCCATAGATCCGGCCGGTACCGCCGTGACCTGCCGCGCCGTAAAACTGTGTCGTTCGGGCGTTGTCGAGGATGGCCCAGCCGGATGAGGTGTTGGCGGTCCAGATATTGTCGGACTTATAGGTGCCGCCGTCCGTGGTGACAAAGACAACGGGGTTCGTTGAGCCGTTGTAGTTGGGGTGAGCGGCAAAGAAGTGGACGTCCGGATGCGGCTGCGTCGTCATGATGTAGCCGTTCGAGATCTTGGTCAGCGTGCCGCCCTGGTTGGTGCTCCGGAAGATATCGACGCCGCCAACGACGATGCGGTCAGCGTTGCTGGGGTCGACAAAGAGGGCATTGTTGTACCAGCTGGTATTTGCCGTACCCGTGGTGGTGGTCTGACCAAAGCTCTCACCACCGTTGGTCGATCTGAAGATTTTGCCGTTATGCGCCGCCGAGGCATAAACGATCGACGGGTTGCTCGGCGCATAGGCGAGCTCGATGCGGCTGTCGAAGCCGTTGACGCGACCCATGGTTCCGGTTGCGGCTGTCCATGTCTGGCCACTATTGGTCGAGTAGCGAACGGTGTAGAACCATTGGCTCGTGCCGAAGTCATAGTCGAGAATCGACGCAAGGGCTTTGGTACCGTCCGTCGGGTGGAACAGCACCTGAACACCGGATTGAGCCCCGTAGACGACGTTCCACGTTGAACCGCCATCGGTTGACCTCACGATGCCCACGCCGCGGACTGCCGCGAGCACGTTGTTTGGGTCGGTCGGAGATACGGCGATGCGGTTAACCGCGTGGTAGCTGGCCGTATTCGCCAACTTGGTCCAAGTGGCGCCGCCGTTCGTCGTTTTGAAAATGCCCGCCCCGCGAACGGCGTCGATGTTGAAAAAGCCTTCGCCGGTACCCGCATACATGACGTTTGGGTTCCCCGGGGTCATCGCCATGCAGCCGATCGCGAGGTTCTCAAACATGTCGTCGACAGGCGCCCAGTTGGCGCCGCCATCTGTCGATTTCCAGATACCGCCGCTGACGGAGCCGGACCACATGAGGTTGGGGTTCGTCGGGTGGATGAGAAGCGAACGCTTGCGGCCGGAAACGTTTCTCGGACCTCGCTCGGTCCAAGTGAGGCCCATGTAGCCCTCACGCTGCGTGTACTCCAGATTCTGAAGGTAGTGTTGCCACGCCTTGGCTCGCCCATCGGCAGGAACATAGCCGTGCTCGTCGACCATGGCCTTGTAACGCCATTCCATGGCAAGGCCCGCCCCGGTCGTGCGGACGTGCTCGCGCGCCGGTGTTTCGACGACCACGCTGGGGGACTGGGGGGCGCACCCACCAAATGCGACGAGGATCGCAAGGAATGTCGCGCCGATGAGCGGATGGAAACGACGGATATGCATGGTCGCACGGAACGAGGTGAGCAACTCTCGCCTTAGACTGTTAGCGTACACCAAATCGCGTCGAATCGACCCCATGCTTAATCATCCTCATCAAAACAACAACAATCTTTTGGGACCTTTGGCAAGTTGAATAGGCCCCGCAACGCGGGTACCTTTCAGATCAACGAAAACGGGCAGAACGGAACATGCGATTTGATAAGTTGACCCTCAAAGCACAGGATGCGTTCCAGCGATCGCAGGAGGTCGCATCGCGAGAAAAGTCTTCAGCGATCGAGCCCGAGCATTTGTTGAACGCGCTGCTCGACCAGCCCGACGGCCTTACGGTCCCTCTGATTGAGAAAGTCGGCGCCGACTTGGGCGCGATTCGGCGCGAACTTAGTCAGGCCATGGCGCGCATGCCAAAGGTCGAGGGTGCATCGGGCTACGGGAGCTCGCTCTCAGGGCGGGTCAACCGCGTTTTCAACGATGCCTTTAAGCTTGCCGAAGAACTCCAGGACGAATTTGTATCGACCGAGCACTTCCTGGCCGCGCTCGCTGAAGAGCAGGGTGAGGCGGGCAAGCTGCTGCGTGCCCATGGAGTTGGAAAGGACGTCCTGCTCAAAGCCATCAGCGAGGTGCGCGGCGGACGTCGCGTGACCGACCAAGGGGCCGAGGATCGCTACCAGGCTCTCGAGAAGTACGGCATCGACCTGACGGCGCGGGCTCGGACCGGCAAGCTGGATCCGGTGATCGGTCGCGACGAAGAGATTCGGCGCGTGGTTCAAGTCCTGAGCCGCCGCACGAAGAACAACCCGGTACTCATTGGCGAACCTGGCGTGGGCAAAACGGCGGTTGTTGAAGGGCTCGCCCAGCGCGTGGTCGCGGGGGACGTTCCCGAAGGGCTTCGGAACAAGTCGGTCATTGCTCTGGACCTGGGAGCGCTGGTCGCCGGCGCGAAGTATCGCGGCGAGTTCGAGGAACGATTGAAAGCCGTCCTCGACGAAATCAAGCAGTCAGATGGGCAAGTCATTCTGTTCATTGACGAACTGCACACCCTGGTTGGGGCCGGTAAGGCCGAAGGAAGTATGGATGCCGCCAACATGCTGAAACCCATGCTGGCGCGCGGCGAGCTGCGGTGCATCGGCGCGACGACGCTCAATGAGTATCGACAGTACATTGAAAAAGACAAAGCGCTTGAACGGCGATTCCAAACGGTATATGTGGGCGAGCCGAGCGTGGAGGAAACGATCTCGATCTTGCGCGGACTCAAAGAGCGCTATGAGATCCACCACGGCGTGCGCATCACCGATTCGGCCATTGTTGCCGCCGCGACGCTCAGCAACCGATACATCACGGACCGATTTCTTCCGGACAAAGCCATTGACCTCATTGACGAGGCAGCCTCAAGGTTAAAAATTGAGATCGACAGCGTTCCGAGCGAGATCGACGACATCGAGCGCCAGATCCGACAGTACGAAATCGACCGCGAGGCACTCAAAAAGGAGGATGACGAGGCCAGCCGCGAGCGGCTGATTCAGACCGAGAAGAAGCTGGCCGAACTCCAAGAGCAGGCATCGGCCCTTCGCGCCGTATGGCAAAAAGAGAAGGACGCCATTGAGCGGGTGCGCGCCCTGAAGGGCCAGATTGACGAACTCAAGTCGCAGCTGCAGACGGCGGAACGAGACGCCGACTGGGCCCGAGCTGCCGAAATCCAACATGGACGGATTCCAAGCCTGCAAAAGCAGCTCGACGACGAAATGAACGCCCTGACTCAGATTCAGGAGGGCGGGAAGATGTTAAAAGAGGAGGTCGATGCCGAAGACGTGGCCGATGTGGTCAGCCGCTGGACCGGCATTCCCGTGAGCAAGCTGATGCAAGGCGACATGGCCAAGCTGCTCGCAATGGAACAGTATCTTCAAGCACGGGTAGTCGGCCAAGATGAAGCGGTCACCCTGCTGGCGGATGCCGTGCGCCGATCGCGGTCCGGCCTGGCCGACCCCAACCGGCCGATTGGTTCCTTCCTATTTTTGGGCCCGACAGGAGTGGGCAAGACGGAGACCGCAAAAGCTCTCGCGGAGTTTCTGTTTAACGACGAGCGCAGCATGATCCGCATCGACATGAGCGAGTATTCAGAAAAGCATTCGGTAGCTCGGCTCATTGGTGCGCCGCCGGGCTACGTGGGTTATGAAGAGGGAGGCCAGTTGACGGAAGCGGTCCGCCGGCGGCCCTACTCGGTCATCTTGTTGGATGAGGTGGAGAAGGCGCATCCCGAGATCTTCAACGTCTTGCTCCAGGTCCTTGACGAAGGCCGGTTGACGGACGGTCAAGGCCGCACGGTCGACTTTAAGAACACGGTCCTCATCCTCACGTCCAATATCGGCAGCCACCATTACGGGGACCCGCTTTCCGGAAATGCCGATTTTGAGGCGACCAAGGACAAGGTGCTGGACGAGGTTCGGCATCACTTTCGGCCTGAGTTCATCAACCGTCTGGACGACATCATCGTGTTCCGTCCGCTTGGTGTCCAGGAGATCAAGGAGATCGTCCGCATCCAGTTGGCGGTGCTCGGCAAACGGCTCGCGGAGCGGCGCATCGACCTCAAGATGACGGACGAGGCGACGCTCCAAATCGCAATGGCTGGCTACGACCCGGTATACGGCGCCAGGCCGCTCAAGCGGGCCCTACAAAAGGAAATTCTTAATCCGTTGGCTCAGTTGGTCCTCAAGGGCGAGTTGCGAGATGGACAAGGGGTGACGGTGGAGTATCGAGACGGGCACTTCGTCTTCGTGCCTGAAGCCATGAATCCGCCGTCCGCTCCTTAACATTTGTCAGAATGAGCACGGGATGCCCGTGCCTTTTGAGAGTGCTTTGTTCGAGCGGCACCCCCAGCCGATGTGGGTGTATGACATCGAAACCTTCCAATTCGTGGCCGTCAATGACGCCGCGCTCGAGATCTATGGGTACTCCCGCGAGGAGTTTCTGGCCATGTCGGCCCTCGACCTGCGTCCCGAAGAGGAGCGAGACCGCTTTATTGAACTGGTGCGCACCGCTCCGACCTCGGTGCAAGAATCCGGTCCGTGGACGCTGATTCGCAAAGACGGATCGCTGCGCCGCGTGATGGCCAGCAACGTGTTGATTGATTACGAGAACCGCCCCTGTCGGCTGGTCTCCATCGTGGACGTGACGGAGCACCTCAAGAGCAAGCGTGAGCTTGAGCAGGCCGTCGAGCGCTACCGAGTCGTTCGCGATGCAGGTCGGGATGCGGCGTGGGATTGGGATTTTGAGACGAGGCAAGTCGATTGGGGGGAGAACCTGAGCCGGACGTATGGATATGCACCAGATGAGTGTGAGCCTACTTTCGAATGGTGGGCCGACAAAGTGCATCCAAGCGACCGGCAGCGCGTTACGGACAGTCTGGCTGCGGCACTGGCCGAAGGCGCATCGTTTTGGATGGAGTCGTATCGATTCCGCAATGCCCGAGGCGAGTATATCGAGGTGATTGACCGAGGCCGGGTGCTGCTTGACGACGAAACCGGCCAGCCCATCCGAATGATCGGTGCGATCATGGATATCTCTTCCGCGCTGGATGCCCGAGAAGAGTTGCGTCGCGTGGAGGATCGGGCAAATCAGATCCTTGACAGTGTGACCGACGCCTTCGTTGCCATGGATCACGATGGGGTGATCACCTATGTGAACCGCCGCGCGACGGAACTTTCAGGAATCAGAGCCGAGGCCCTGGTGGGTCGGCCCATCAACAAGGCATTGCCTTTTACGAGCCCTGATAACAATTGGGCGCCCTTCCTGGATGCCATCCGAGAACGACGCCGGGAGCGCCTCGAGGGGTACGTCAAGCCTCTTGACATCTGGTTCGAAGCCTTCTTGAGCCCCTTGCATGATGGTATGGCGCTGGTGTTCCGGGATATTTCAGAGCAGCACCGAGCTCAAGACCAAGCACGACTCAGCCACCAGCGCTATGAACTCTTGGCCGAGGCGACGAAAGACTGCATTTGGGACCTGAACCTCGACACCATGGAGTTCGACTGCAATCGAGCCTTCTCGCAGCTGTTGGGCAATCCACAGGTCGTTCGCGGCGACTTCTTTGAGTGGTGGCAAGCAAGGGTTCATCCGCTCGACCGTCCCCGTGCCTTGGAGGTGGTGGAGCGGTTCTTGGACGCGGAGTCGGTTTCATGGGAGCATGAGTACCGGTTGCAGACAACCGATGGGTCGTATGCGGTCGTTTTAGATCGGTGCCGGATCCTCCGCGATACCGATGGGCGCGCGGTCCGGTTGATTGGCTCCATCGTGGACTTGACCGAGTCACGTGCGACGGCTGCGTTCCTTCAAGAGGCGCTGGACCACTCGGTGGACGTGATGATGACACTGGCTCCGGATGGAACGATTCTGCACATCAATGCGGCGTCGCAGCGCGTTTTTGGCTATGAACCTGTGGAACTCATCGGAGAGTCGTTTGCGCTGCTGAATCAGCGGGGGGCGGTCGAATCGATCCGAGACGTTCTCAGCAAGGTGGCCAAGGGACAGAACATTTCGGAGCTCGAAAAGGTCTGCGTTTGTCGAGACGGAACGCTTCGCGATATGTTATGGGCGGCGACGTGGTCCGAGGAGCGCCAGGCCATCTTTGCGGTGGGGCGCGATATCACGGAAGCGAAGAGGTCGCGCCTTGAACTCGAGCGTGTGGTTGCCGAACAGAAGCAGCTTGCAGAAAAGGCACAGGCGGCGAGCAAGGCGCAAACCGAGTTCCTTCAGAACATGAGCCACGAATTGCGCACGCCGCTCAATGGGCTGATCGGCATGGGACAGCTCTTGGCGAGCAGCGACCTTTCAGACGAGCAGCGGTCGTGGGTGGACATCATGTTATCTTCGGGCGAGGCTTTGGTGGCGGTGGTCAACGACGTTCTCGACCTATCGAGCATCGAAGCGGGTCGACTCGAGCTGCATCCCCAGCCTTTCAGCATCAGCGACTTGGTACGAAGCTCCGCCGGACTGTTCAGCCCATCCGCCGTCGCCAAGGGGCTGGCCTTCAATATCGAGATTCCCGATGCTGTCCCCATCGTTATGGGGGACACGCACCGGCTCCGGCAGGTGCTCAATAACTTGGTGGGGAACGCCGTCAAGTTCACTGACCGCGGCTCTGTAGACATTGAGCTTCGGTGCGACGTCGTGGCGGATCTCGCTCACCTGCGGGTTGAAGTGCGCGACACGGGGATTGGAATTGACGCGAAGGATCAGGCGCAGCTTTTCGAACGTTTCTTTCAAGCCGATATGACCACGACACGACGATTTGGCGGAAGCGGTATCGGCTTGTCGCTGGTCAAGGCGCTGATCGAGCGCATGGGAGGCACGATCGGCTTCTACAGCGAAGTCGGCAAAGGATCGTCCTTCTGGTTTGATGTGGCGCTCCCAACCGTTCAACTCGGCAGTGACCAACCTCGGCACCCGGTTCCATCCGCGCACGACGGCGACGGCATCCGCATCCTGATTGCCGAAGATAAGCCGCTCAACGCCGAAGTGCTGGAACGTTGGCTCCGCCGCCGTGGGTACGAAACGGAGGTTGCCGAAGATGGTCTCGTTGCCATGACGAAACTGGAGCAGAGCCACTATGATCTGTTGCTCCTTGACTTGCATATGCCCAGAATGGACGGCTACACCGCTGCGTCGCTCATTCGCGCGCGCGAGTCCGCAACCGGTATGACAAGGCTCCCCATCGTCGCGGTGACGGCAGCGGCAGGGGCGCTGGACCGGCAGCGGGCCTTTGATGCCGGAGTCGATGCGTTTGTGGCCAAGCCGGTTTCCTTCCCCGAGTTGGAGACCGCGATCGTCAAGGCGCTGAAGTCGCGCCACCGCGTGGGAAGGGACCTCTGAACGCGCGGACGGCCATAGCGTCCAAGGAAGTGACTTGCGCTGTGGCGGATTTCGGCCTAAACTAACGTGACGTTTCGAATGATGAGACTGCCGGTCTGTCTGGTTCCATGGATGGCGATGACGACGGTGGCCCTCGCCGCGGACCCCCGACCGGCGAGCGTGGCCTACACGTTCGAGGGCGTCTTCCAAGAGAACATTTGGCGCGTAGGCGACGAGTGCTTTGTGCCGCAACGCGTGGCCACCCAATGGGGGTGGCTGGTTTCGTTCGAGGACGCAGTCGCCGAAATCGAAGTGCAGGGACGGGCGATTCAAGTGAAAGCCTCGCGCATCGGACCGCAGCGTGTCTTCTCACTGACCGAGGCGGCCCGGAAGCTGAACGCCTCTGCACGCTGGTCGTCGGCGGATCAATTGGAGATGCGAGCGCGGATCACCGAGATTTCGATTCAACCGGCATTTGTGTCCGTGAAAGCTACGTTGCCGGTGCGTCTCAAAGCGTCGGTTGTCGAAGGTGGCGCAAGGACGCTGGTGGACGTCGAGGGCGCGGCGGAAAATCCGCAGCTTCGGCCCCAACTGGTTGATGGCGCGAGAGTCACCTCGACGGAGCGAGGCATTCGCATCACATTGCCCGGATCTTCTGACTTCTGGAGATCGCTGGACGGGCGCATCGGGACAGAGTTTCGAGCGGGTGCTGCACCAGCCCCACAAACGCCGCCAAGAACGGAGCCTCCACCCACAACGCAAACTCGGGTCGAGCCGCCGCCCGTTCGACAGGAACCACCCCCCGTTCGGCAAGAGCCGCCCCCCGTCGTCACGCAAGAACCGCCGCCAGTGACCGGCGAGAAACAAGACCCTCCTACCCTGGAAATTGAGGCGAAGTCCGATCAGTACGAAGCACCCATTGGGCCGCTGCTGCCCGTGGTCGGGCCGCTCAAACTGAGTCAAGAGGACGAGCGCGTGACGACGATTGAGCTTTTGGGTGAAGCGCTGCTTGCGCCACCGCGCATCGAGCGGCCGGAACTCCACATCATTGAAGTTCACCTCCCTCTGGCGACGTGGACGCCCGAATCCAGCGATTTTTCGACGGCGGCCGTAACGAGAGTCGAGATGACCTCCGAAGATGGCCGCGTGGTGATTCGGCTGGAGCTCCCGCGCCCGATGGGTCTTGAGTTCAATGAAGCGGTTACTGGATTCCAGCTCAAGTTGCATAAGCCGGCGGTTGGGGACGGCAAACTTGCCGGGAAGATCATCGTTGTCGACGCCGGTCACGGAGGTTCAGACCCTGGCGCCCAGCATCGCCCCAGCGGCACCAATGAGAAAGACCTGACGCTCACCATATCCAAGGAGCTGACGGCGCACCTCATCAAGGAGGGGGTGACGGTGGTCGTCACCCGACCCAGGGACACCCGTGTAACGCTTCAGGAGCGGACGGACATGGCGAATCGCAACAAGGCGGACCTCTTTGTCAGCGTGCATATCAACAGCAATACGGTGGCCGATAGCCGCTCGGGAAACATGACCTTTTATCACAAGCAAGATCCCATCGGAAAGCTGTTGGCAGAATGCATTCAGAATGAGATCGCGAAGGTGAGCGGCATTCCAACGATGGGCGTCTGGAGCGATCAGCGAATCTATGACAGTGGATTTGCCGTACTCAGGAATAGCAAAATGCCGGCTGTACTGCTCGAACTCGGGTTTATCAACCATCGACATGACCGCGCGCGGATGACGAAGCCGGACTTTGCGCCGACCATTGCCGCTGCCGTGGTGAGGGGTCTCAAGGTGTACTTTGGCGATGGCAAAAAGTAAGCTGGCGGCGATTTTGGTCTTGTCACTTAGCGCAGCCGGCTTTGCCGGACTAGCCATCTACGCGTCGCAGAGCAAGGTCAATCGTATACCGGACCACATGCGCAAGGATGGTGGCGGCGGTCCGGAGGTGAACGTCGATGCGAAGCAACAGAAGCGGGCTAACTACATCAAGGTCTTCATGCCGAAGTACGTCGGGGACGAGTTGCGGTTTGACTTTGTCGAGCAAAGCATTCCGCAAAGCGAGGACCGGATGGTCTTTGCTGTGAACCAGTTCTTGCGGTCCAGTCACATCCTGCCCGAGAAAGCACGCGTGGTCGGCATCAATGTCGACGCCAATGGACATGCCAGTCTCAGCATGTCACCTGAATTTGAGTCAGGAGTCGGGTTGGAGGACGAGCGCACCCTGATCGATGGCATCCGTGTGGCTCTGGGCCAGTTTCAAAACGTCGCGACTTTCGAGATGCACGTGGAGGGCGAACCGATTCGCACGCTGGGCCACCTTGACCTCAGCGAGCGCATCAGGACGCTGACGCTCGACGCCGAGGGGCGTCCTGCCAAGCCGCCTTTAGAGTCAGACCCGCCACAAGAAGGCTGAACAAGATCCAGCCACCAGCCCAAACAACGGCAGGGATGCCGGTCGCGTCCTGCATGATCGTGGCGTCGCTTTGTCCCTCGGCATACATGCTGAGGCGATACAGCATGAAAATCGACTGGAACGAGGCCAGGCAGAGCTGGACGCCAAGAAACTGGGCAGCAAACACGATGGGCTTTCCGCGCACCCATAGGGCGAGCGAAAGACACACCCCCAACCAAAACCAGCCGGACAGCAATCCCACCCCGTCGCCTCGTACCCAAAGGATGAGGCCGATGCCAAGGACCACCGTCATCAGCCAGAAGACGCCCTGAGCGCCCTTCTGGGTGCGACCCAGCCATATGAAGAATGCGCCCAGAATCGATGCGCCCACATAGCCGGCTGAACCGACCACGAGAAGGTTGCCACCGCGCACCGGGGTAACGCCGCTGCCGTCACCGAAAACAAGAATGTGCTCGACGCTTCCGCCGGTGCCGATGGCCCCCAGAGCATGAAACAGCTCGTGGACATGCGTGTTCAAGAACAGCAGCGGCAAGACGGCGTAGTACCCGAACGGCACGAACCAGAGCGCCAAGGACAGCAACGCTGCGCCCACAAGCAGCTGTTGATCGGACCGTAAAGAGCGCTTACGGCTCATGACGCCTGACGGACCTCCACGCGACAAAGGTGTCCCATGTCCGTGTGACCAGGAACGCACAAAACACGCCGACGAGCCAGCCGAGCGCAACCTGGTAGGGGTAGTGAGCGCCCACATAGACCCGCGATAGGCCGGTCAGGAGCGCCACGACGATCCAGGGCCAGCCCCAGCGACCGAGATAAAGCGTGAAAACGAACGCAATGGCGGCCATGTTGGCCGAGTGGGCGGATGCCGTGCCAAAGCTGGTCAAGCGGTCGCCGTGGACCAGAATCATGTCGACCGCCGGATCCGGCCGCGGCGCCTCGAATCCGTACTTGAGCGCGTCGCAAGTCAGGTTCGCCAAAAGGAAAGACGCCAGAGCCAGCAGGGTGGTCTTGCGGGTGATTCGCGACGCGCATAGAAGGAATACGGCCAACGCCGCAAAGGCGATGCGAAGCGGCGCCCCCTTGATACCCTCGCTTAGGAATCGCCAAAACGGCGCCCATTCCTGTGGCCAGCCGTTGATCCATTGGAGCAGGATGCGATTGAGATCAGGCACCAAGACCGATTGTGGACCCGCAGGGCTCCCATGCGCCCAGGCGGCCCATGAAAGGCGTAGTAGCAAGCAGATGTCGATCTCGTACCGCGTCGCGCGAACCGTTTGGTGGGTGATGCTTTGGTTCATGCGGCGCCCCGTGATGAAACGGCTTCAGCGCCAAAGCATCCAAGTGCTCCCCGAGCGCATGCGCGCGTCGGCGCAACGGTCTCTCGTGCGACAAAATCGCTGGGCACGGCGCCATGGGTTGTTGCTGCTCACCTTTTCATTCACCACGGCGCTCCTCATCGTGATGGGTTCCGTTATCTATCTGGTGCTTGGCGAGTTCAATGCCCGAGCGATTGAGTCGAGCGATCCCTCCATGTGGAACCGGTAGCCGAGCCTGCGCAGCGGCCATACTCCCAACTTGTCGATGAAGCGGATCGAGTGCTTTTTGCGGGTGAACAAGCTTGAGGCCGTGAAAGAGGCCCTGGAGGCGGCGGGCATCTTTGGAATCAGCGTCGAGCAGGTGCGCGGCTACGGGCGGCAGATGGGCCGAACCGACAAGTACCGGGGCAGCACGTACGCCGTGAACCTGCTCCCCAAAATGCGGATCGAAGTCGTCGTCCGCGACGAGGACGTTGAACCGGCGATCGAAGCCATCACGAGCGCAGCCCGGACGGGCGAGATCGGCGACGGCAAGATCTTTGTGAGCGACGTGATCGACGCGATCCGCATCCGAACGGGCGAACGCGGCGATGCCGCGCTGACTTAGCCCGAAGCGGGGCCCGGCTCCAATCGCGGGGGCTGGTACTGGGGCGCGCTCTTGTCGCTGGTTGACGACTCCGACGTCCCCACCGGTCCGGAGGGCAAGGTGGGCTTTTGCGGCTTGGGCAGTGCCTGGCCGTCCATGACCTTGAGAAACTCCTCTCGATTGAGGGTTTCATGGACCAGCAGTTCCTGGACGAGGCGGTCCAGCTGGGCTCGCTTGTCCATCAGGATTTGCCTTGCGCGAGCGTGGCAATGCTCCACGATTTCGCGAACTTCGTCGTCAATCTGGCGCGCCACGTCCTCGCTGTAGTTTCTCTCGTCGTGATAGTCACGGCCCAAAAACGGGTTGTTGCTGCGGCGGCCCAGGGCGAGGGTGCCGAGCTTTTCGCTCATCCCGTATTCGCACACCATTGCACGGGCAATGCGGGTCACGCGCTCAAGGTCGTTACTGGCACCGGTCCAAACCTCGCCATAGACGATCTCTTCCGCGACGCGGCCGCCGAGCAAGGCGGTAATGTCGTCCAGCAACTCCTGCTTGGAGACCAAGAACTTATCCTGAACGGGCAGGGACCAGGTCGAGCCGAGCGACATGCCGCGAGGCAGGATGGTGACCTTGTGGACGGGGTCGCAGAACTCCAGACTTTCGCCGACAACCGCGTGCCCCGCTTCGTGATAGGCAATGATTTCGCGCTCCTTCCCGTCAATCACGCGGCTTTTGCGCTGCGGGCCCGCGATGACGCGGTCAAGCGCTTCTTCGATGTCGGTTTGCGCGATCTTGGCGTGGCCGTTCCGGGCCGCAAGAAGGGCGGCTTCATTGAGCGTGTTGGCCAGATCGGCGCCGGTGAAGCCAGGGGTCCGCTTGGCGATCACCCCCATGTCGATATCGGAGTCCATGGGTTTGCCTTTGGCGTGGATGTTGAGAATCTTCTCGCGGCCCGGCTGGTCAGGCGCCTCGACGACGATTTGGCGGTCAAAGCGGCCGGGGCGAAGCAAGGCCGGGTCGAGCACGTCGGGTCGGTTGGTGGCCGCAATCAAGATCACGCCGCTGTTCGGGTCAAAGCCGTCCATTTCGACCAGCAACTGGTTCAGCGTCTGCTCCCGCTCATCGTGACCGCCTCCCAATCCTGCGCCCCGCTGCCGACCGACGGCGTCGATCTCATCAAGAAAGATCAGGGACGGCCGGTGGGCTTTGGCCGTTTCGAAAAGGTCTCGGACGCGGGCAGCGCCAACGCCGACAAACATTTCGACGAAGTCAGAACCCGAGATGTGGAAGAAGGGAACGCCCGCCTCGCCAGCAACGGCGCGCGCAATGTGCGTCTTGCCGACGCCCGGAGGACCCATCAGAAGAATGCCCTTGGGGATCTTTGCGCCAAGTGCCGTGTAGCGCTTCGTGTTCTTGAGGAAGTCCACGATTTCATAGAGCTCTTCCTTGGCTTCGTCGATGCCCGCAACGTCCTCGAAGGTGACCTTGGGACCGGTCTCGCCGGCGCGCTTGGCGCGGCTTCGGCCGAAGTTCATCGCCTGGTTGCCGCCCATTTGGGCCGAGCGGATGAAGAAAAACCAGAACAAAAGAATGAGCAGCAGAAACGGCGCAAGGAAGCCAATGACGCTGATCACCGACTGGGAAACCGGCGGTTCCTTGAAGTCAAGGTTGACGTTGTACCGAAGCATCTCTTCGATCATCGCCGGAGCGCTGGGAGAGCTCGCGTCGAAGGTTCGCACTTGGTACTTCTCGCCGGAGACGAGCTCGCCGCGGATCATGGTTTGCTGCCAGTCGGCGGTCTTGACCTGGCTGTCTCGGACCAAGGCGCTGAATTCTTTCGCCGTGAGTTCCTTCGGTCGGGACTGGCCAATGCCCATCCCACCTGAGAATTGGCCATTCATCACCATGATGATGGCGATCACCAGCAAGGTGATGACAACGATTCCGCGATAGTTTTTATTCAAGACTTGTCGTGACCTTAGCTTATCTCGCTTATCTTTACGTTAGACGCGGAATCAGCGTTGCCGGTCCCAGGTTCCCGCGAGACCAGCGACAGGCGCAGGCTATGAGTCTGGTCAGGCCCAGCCGCGCACCGATGGGAAACGCACACGCCCGGCGCCCAAACAGGACCCATCATATCACAGACAAGGGGAAGTCGGATTCGTGCTGCCGCCGTCAAGCCGACCTCTCGCATCAGTTCGGCGAGCTTTCGCGAACCGCTGAACCCGAAGGGCTCCATTCGGTCACCCGGCTGGGGAGGTCGAATGGAGAGGTCGCCGACGATGCCTCCAAGGTCCAGGTACGTTGTCGTGGATTGTCGTTGAGGCGGCCCGGCAGGGCAGATCTCCGCATGAATCGACCAACCGAAGAATACGGCCTCCGTGAGACCGGGGACTTGCAGCACGGTCCGCTGGAACGTATCTGGATGAACAATGCGAACGACGACTCGCTCGGCATCGACTTCTGCCACGACATCTCCGCCCCCGAAGGTGAAGGCAACGCTTCCACCCATGCGCACCGCCTGTGCCACACGGTCGCACACGTCAAAGGACGATTCGCCGCCAAGCATCCGTGCCAAAAGGTAGATGGCGCGACGAATCAAAGGGTGGGGCGCCATCGCCAGCCGAGCACGGCTGAAATGGGCCTCGATGTCCTTGGTTAAGAAAAAGAGGGGCCCGTTCGGACGAATCTCGGCCTGTTCCAGCAGGCCAGCCGCCATGCCGTCCAGCAGGTGGTTTTCCTCATCAGCCAACCGGGCCAGTTGAGCGATGGCCTCGTCAAACCCAGGGTGAACCTCTTTCAGTGCGGGAATGACGTAGCGACGCAGCTTGACCCGGGCAAAGGCATCATCGTCGTTGCAGGGGTCATCGTGGGTCCATAGGTGGTGCCTTTGACAATAGTCCCTTGTTTCGCTGCGCGTGAAGGGCAGTAACGGGCGAATGATCTCGCCGTTTTGCGCCGGGATCCCGGCCAAACCAGCCAATCCCGTGCCCCGCGTGATATGGAAAAGAACCGTTTCGATGTGGTCGTCTTTGGTATGCCCGGTTGCGATCCAACTTGCCGAGAGCTGGTTCGCTGTCCTTCGAAGAAACTCATATCGGGCGAGCCGCCCTGCTTCTTCAATGCCGATCCGGCGGTCTTGGGCGAGCTTCGGAACGTCGGCACGTCCAAGGGCGAATCCGATGTCGAGGCTTTTGGCGAAGGCCTCGCATTGCATTGCTTCGGAATCCGCCTCCTCGCGCTGGCCATGGTGCAGGTGGGCCGCCACCACTTGACGTCCTGCCCGGACGAGCAGGTGCAGAAGGCACGTCGAATCGGGTCCCCCGCTGTAGGCGACGAGGCCCACTTCGTCGGTGGGTGCCATACCCAACGCTTCAATGTGCTCGACGAACCGATCGAACATGGCGCCATGGTAGCACTCGGTTGG
The DNA here is from genome assembly GCA_046292875.1 of Fimbriimonadaceae bacterium. Classification (GTDB taxonomy): domain Bacteria; phylum Armatimonadota; class Fimbriimonadia; order Fimbriimonadales; family Fimbriimonadaceae; genus JBKBQD01. Next base: position 416,648 of record JBKBQD010000001.1, on the reverse strand, counting down.
CAGGAACCGATGGCGAATGTGAGAAACTAAACGGGATCCCCAGGAGGCGTCCGCGCATGAGTTCCTCACCACCCGGCTCATCCCCCACGATGGACATTGAATATTGTGCGGCGCCTACTTTGGTGATCGACGCGGATACGCGAGCCGTTTTGGCGGCAAGCGCAACGGCCAGAGCGTTCTTCGCAAACGGCGGCCAACTCGTCGGTCGATCGGTCGATGAATGGCTCGACGTTGCTCCCGAAGCGGTTCGCGAGCCGTATGGCGTTGCGGCACTGACGTCTCGGCGCGATGGGGGAAGCGATACGCCGGGACTGGTGGCGTTGGCGGCCATCGACTTTCATGGATCGCGTGCGATCTGCCTTTCGCTGGTGCCTCTGCCGCCTTCGGCTGCTGAACCCCCGGCCAACCCCGATTTCACGGAGTTCGGCGCGGGTGCCCAACCCTTCGTGACGTCTCAGTTTGTTGAGGGCTTGAGCCACGCCGTGCGGACGCCCATGACGGCCATCTTGAACGCGGCGGAGCTGCTTCGCCAAACCAGTCTCGACTCGGAGCAGACGGAACTGGTGTCGGTGATCGCCGATTCCGGCAGCGCCCTTGTGGGAAGCTTCAACGACCTGCTGGATCGCGTCTATATCGACTCCGGCCGGGTGACTCTGAACAACCAAGAGTTCGATTTGAACGCGACCGTCCGTCAAACGGTTGTCTTGTTTGGCCAAAGCGCCTTTGAGAAGGGGCTGGTCATTGAGACGCGTTTTTCGCATCCGGACAGTGTCCGCGTCGTGGGAGACGCCAAACGGATCGGCCAAATGCTGCACCACCTGATCGGGGATGCCATCCAAGCGTCCAGTCGCGGCCGCATTGTCGTCGAAGTCGAGGTGCTCGAAGAGACAGCCGCCGATTGTCGCATCCGCCTGACGGTATCTGAGTCTTCGCCGCACCGCATGTTCGGCGCCGACGAAGAGGAGTTTCGCCGTCACCGCATTCGCGGCGCCATGTTTGCGGGGCCAGGCTCCTCGATCGCCCTGGTGCGCAACCTCACCGTCCAGATGGGAGGCACGATTGGGGTTGGCTCAGACGCCAGGGACCACCGTGCCGTCTACGTCGAGCTGACTTTGCCAAAGGGCGACGGTGCCGCTTCCACCGGGCTTCCAAGGCGTGGACGGCGACGCGAGGCGCTGCGGCTCCTGCTTGTAGACGACAACCATCTCAACCTGATGATGATGCGCAAGGTCTTGGAGTCTCAAGGCGTCGTCGTGGAAGTGGCGCGCGACGGTTCTGAGGCCATCTCGCTTTTCGAGCAGGGGCAATATGACGCCGTCTTCATGGATTTGCATATGCCCCGTGTGGACGGATTCGCGGCGACCAAGCGGATTCGCGACATCGAGGGGGCGATCGAGACGCGCACCCCGATCATCGCGCTGACGGCGGACATCCGTCCCGAAGTGGAGGATGAGTGCCGTCGAGTTGGGATGAACGGCCTTCTGGCAAAGCCGTTCTCCCTGGAAGAGTTGCGCGTGGCGCTCGATGAACTTGGCTTCGAAGTCGCGGGTGCTTCGGCCTAGTGCGACACGGCGCCCTCATGGGTCGTCGTGTACAATGGATGCGTTGTTTGACGGTGAAACCGTCGAACTCCCGGCCTAGCGGCGCTTCGGCGCTGACGGGGGAACCGACATTGGGGTGAATCTCGGCGCAAGCCGGGACGGGCTGTTCTTGGTCCGAACCCGACAGCTAACCTCGGCGGCCGTGCAAGAACAGGCTCAATGAAGAGTCAATGGAGGACAACTTGAAACTGACGTTGCATGAGGCGCGTCGCCGAATTCAGGCGATCCTAGCCGCGCCCTTCACGCTCTCTCGCAAAGTTCGCGAGATTGCCCGTGTTACCCGACAGATCAAGCGCGAGCGTCGACGCGTTGAGGCGTCGCTGGAAGTGCTCGAACGAGCCCACGATGACGATGGGGTTCGGCGCCTTGAGCGGTTAATGGCCGGGTTTATGACCATTCAAGAAGAAGCGCGCGCCGCATACCTGATGCTCGTCGGACCGCCCGATCGGGTGCTCAGCGCGGCCGCATAATGAACGCATCGTGACGAGTGATCTCGAGCCCCAGCGATTTGAAGCGGTTCTGGTGAAGTCGGGATCAGGCGCCTGGCTTGCTGTCCCGTTCGATCCTTCACAAGTTTGGGGCCAGCGCTCCCGCTACGACGTCACAGGGTTTGTTGCGGGTAGGAAGGTCCGTGGTCCCCTAGTATCGAGCGCCGGCAGTTTTGCTATGCGGCTCGGCGCCGCTTGGTTGCGAGACAACGCGGTTGCCGTTGGAGAGCTTGTCGAGGTCGAACTGGCGCCAGAAGGACCAATCGGAGATCGCTTGCCCGAGGACTTTCGAAGCGAGCTCAGTGCCAGGCCTGACGCAAAAGCGTTTTTCGAGTCGCTGCCGACGTTTTATCGCAAGAACTATCTGCGGTGGATTGAATCGGCGAAGCGTCCAGAAACGCGGGCACGGCGCATCGCGGACGCCGTGGCGGCACTTGCAGAAGGCAAGCGGGACCGCTAGAAGCGCCAAGGAAGCAGGCAACCAACGGCCTCTGTTTCCGGCGTCCTCACTTTGAGTCCGGCGATCACGTCGTTGAGAGCATTGCGAAGATCAAACGACTTGGGCTCGGCGGCTGGTCTGGCGATCGAGGGAAACCGGTCGTCAATCCGTCCGCGATACGCAATGGCGCCGTTGCGATCCAGGACGATGGCTTCGGGACTGATGGTCGCGCCGAGCGCGCGGCAGACCTCCCACTTCGAGTCGATGCAGGCGGCGCCCGGCAAGCTGTAGGTTGTTTTGTGTTTGGCGGCTTCGGCTGGGGCAAGACTCGGTTCTGCGTAAACAATCAGCGAGTGGATGCCCTTTGGCTCGTGTTCTCGAATGATTCGGCCGATCTCCGGCGCAATCTGGTTGGCACGGGGGCATTCGCTAAGGACAACAAACACGACGATCGGACCCTTTGCCCCAAGCGGGGCCACGCTCTTGCCGTCGAGTCCAAGGGCCTGAACGGATACGGGCGGAACCGAGCCGATGCGCGGCAACGGTTGATCCGCCCATGCCATGCCGCATGCCGCCGCAAGGGTGAGAGCGCCGATCATGTCTCAGGATACGCCCAAAAGTGCTTCGCTGATGCCGTTGCAACCTTAGCTTCAGTGGAAGGGTAATCTCCTTTGCAGGACGATTGGGTCCTCACTTTTCCAGAAACGCCCCAATCACAGGAATGATCAACGTCTATCTGATTGCCGGAATCGTCGGCATTGTGGTGGTCTTGCTCAGTCTGTTTGGCGGGGATCATGAGCACGACATTGATGCCGGTCTGGACGGCGGGCATCATGAGGCAGGGGACTTTCACGGCCTTGGCTGGCTTCCGTTTCTGTCTCTCCGATTCTGGATGTTTGGCGCCGCGGCGTTCGGGTTGACCGGGTTCTTCTTGACGCTGGCCAAGGTGGCGGAGCCGCGCACGGGCCTCATCTCGGGCGTCACCGGCCTCGTCACGGGAATGCTGATTCATCTGATGACGCGAATGGCGCGGCGTGGAGAATCAAGTGTCCTCACCGTCTCGGCCGATTTGATTGGCAAGCGCGCCCAAGTACTGGTGCGCGTTCGTCCGGACGAGCCTGGCCGCGTTCGAATGGAAGTGAATGGTGAGACGATCGACATGCTGGCTCTCGCCGACACGAATCACCCCTTTGAAATCGGCGAGGAAGTCTTTGTGACGTCGATCGAGGGCAACCAGGCTCGAGTGTCATCTTTAGAAGAAGTTATGGAGAATCAACGATGATCGCTACTTTGCAGGCCATACAAGGGATATCACCACAAATGGTGATCGGCGTAGCAGCCGGAGCGCTGGTGGCGATTTTTTTGGTCGTCGCCTTCATCAAGTCGTTCCTCTATCTCTGCCCACCCAACTTTGTCCTGATCTTCTATGGCCGGGGCCGGGAACCTCGGAAGCTGTTTGGAGGGAGGGGCATCAAGGTGCCGATCTTTGAGCAGGTCGCCTGGATGTCGCTCAGCACGCTGGAAGTGCCGATTTCCGTGCGCAACGCCTATTCCCAGGGTGGCGTTGCGTTGAATGTCGATGCTATTGCGAACGTCAAGATCTCCAGCGATCCGAAGATCATCAACAACGCCATCGAGCGGTTCTTGGGTCGGGATCCCAATGAAATCCGGCGCGTGGCCAAAGAGACCCTCGAAGGTCACCTTCGCGGCGTTCTCGCAAGATTGACGCCAGAAGAAGTAAACGAAGATCGGCTCAAGTTTGCCGATGAGCTGAGCCGCGAAAGCGAGTTGGACCTCAACAAACTCGGCATCCACCTCGACACGCTGAAGATCCAGCACGTGAGCGACGAGACCCACTATCTCGATTCCATCGGGCGCGAGGCTATCGCCAACGTCATCAAAGATGCCGAGATGTCCGAATCAGACGCTCGCCGCGAAGCCGAGTTGGCCGAAGCCGGCAACCAGGGAAGGGCCAACGTCGCTCGCGCGAACGCAGAAGCCGCCATCGCGAAAATGAAGAACGAGCTGCGCCGCGAGCAAGCAGACTTGGATTCTCAAGTGAAGTCCGAAGAGGAGCGCACGCTAGCAGCCGCAAGGGAGGCGCGAGCCAAAGCCGAACAGGAGCTTCAGCGGGCGCGGGCCGAGCTCGAAACGCTGCGGCTTCAAGTCGATACGGTCCTGCCCGCGGAAGCCCACCGGGTGGCCGAGCAGAATCGGGCTCGGGGTGCGGCGGCCATTGTTCGCGAGCGCGGCGTGGCCATCAGTCAGGCAGTCGAGGAGATGAATGCCGCCTGGCGGGCCGCGGGAGACAACGCGCTCTCGATCACGCTGATCGAGGACATCGAAAAGATCATTGCCCGTGCGGCCGAAGGCGTGAGCAAGGTGCAAATCCAGAGTCTCAACATGATCGACGGCGGGGACGGCAAGGTGCTCTCCAACTACATCAGCGCCTACCCGGCCATGCTGAAGTCCATCTTTGAAGCGGTGAATGAGACCACCGGAATCGACATTCCGAAAGCCATCTCGACGACGCGCTCCACCGAGGCGCAGGAGGACACGAAGTAATGGAAGCGTGGCTGATCCCCATTCTTGTCGTCGGAACCCTTCTTTTCCTCGGGTTCCTTGCGTTTCGCGCGTTTATCCGGCTGTGCGCACCGAGCGAGGTGCTGATCATTACCGGGGCGCGACGGTCGGTCGCCGGTCGCACCGTCGGCTACAAGGTCATCAAGGGCGGTCGTGGGTTCTGTATCCCCCTGATGAACCGTGTGGACCGTCTTGATCTGACCAATATGGTCATTGATGTTTCGGCGGTAAACGCGTATTCACGCGGCGGTATCCCGCTGACCGTACAGGGAGTGGCCAACGTCAAGATCGCCGGTCACGAGCCCTTGCTCAACAACGCGATCGAGCGGTTCCTTGGCAAGAGCCGACAGGAGATCATGCAAATTGCCAAGGCGACGCTGGAGGGATCCCTTCGTGGCGTGCTGGCCACCATGACGCCGGAGCAGGTGAATGAGGACAAGATTCTCTTTGCTGAGCGATTGGTGCAAGAGGTCGAGCAGGACATGACCAACCTCGGACTCGTGGTCGACACGATGAAGATCCAGAACGTCCAGGACGAGGTGCGCTATCTCGATTCCATCGGACGCAAGCGAAACGCAGAAATCGTGTCCCGCGCGCGGATTGCCGAGGCGATTGCGAAGGCTGACTCTGTCGTTCGCGATGCCCAGAACCGCGAGCAGGAAGTCCGCGCTCAGGTCTCCGCTCAGCTCGAAGTTGCGAAGGCCGAGGCCCAGCGCAAGCTGGTCGATATCAAATCCCAGCGCAACGCGCTCATTGCCGAGGAGCAGGCAACGGTTGCAGCCCAGGTAGCCCAGGCCCTGGCCGAGCTGGAAGTGCAAAAAGCCCGCGTCATCCAAGTCAAACAGCGCCTTGAGGCAGACGTGATTGCACCCTCGAAGGCGGACGCGGAGAAGGCCGAGAACGACGCCAAAGCCTCCACAGCGTCGATCCTCGAAGAGGGCCGCGCTCGCGCCGACGCCCTGCGCAACTTGGCCGAAGCGTGGGAAAAGGCCGGTCCGAAGGCCAGGGAAGTGCTCCTAATGCAAAAGCTGGATAAGGTGATCGGCGCTATCACCGACACCGTGGCCAAGACGGAAATCGAGAAGGTGACCATGATCGACTCTGGAGCGCCGAACTTTGGCCAGGGTGGCGGCAGCATCCCCTTGAAGCTCGTCAGCACCCTCGAGCAGGTGAAACAGGTGCTGGGCGTTGACCTGGTGGAGAAGCTCAAGACCATGGGGGATGCGGGCGCAGGAGCCCGGGCAATCGAGGCTCAGAGTGCTTCGGTGATCGAGACCCCGACACCCTTGCAGCCAGAGCCGCCGGCCGTGGTGCCGTCACCGAAAGCGGTTAAGGAACCGCCGAAGTTCACGGTGCGCTACGACGCGGACGACGGTGCATAGGTACCCTATGCGCCGATGAAGCTGTTTGTCGACACAGGCAATCTGGACGAGGTGGCCAAGGCTGCCGAATGGGGCATTTTGGATGGCGTCACCACGAATCCGACGCTCATCGCGCAATCGGGCAAAGGGTTCAAAGAAACCGTTCTCAAGATTTGTGACCTCGTTCCCGAGGGCGACATCAGCGCGGAAGTCGTCGCGACCGAATATGACGCCATGCTCAAAGAGGCTCTGGAAATCGCGTCATGGCATCCGCAAATCGTGGTCAAAGTGCCCCTGATTCCGGACGGCATTCGCCTCGTATCGACCCTTTCGGACAAGGGCATCCGCACCAACGTGACCTTGGTCTTCACCGTGAGTCAGGCGCTTCTGGCGGCCAAGGCGGGTGCGACGTTCATCAGCAACTTTGTGGGGCGTGTGGACGATATTTCGGGTGACGGCATGGAAGCGGTTTCCGCGACAGTGCAAATGGTCGAGAACTATGGCTACAGTTCGGAGGTTCTGGTCGCGAGCGTTCGGCACCCGCTCCACGTGGTTCAGGCCGTCGAAGCCGGCGCCCACATCGCGACGATGCCGTTCAAGGTCATGGAGATGCTGTTCAAGCACCCGCTGACCGATAGCGGCCTCAAGCGCTTTCTTGACGACTGGAACAAAGCTGGACTCTCGATCTTCTAGGCCCGCGAACCGCGAGTTGAGATGGTGCCGCAGGCCGGATTCGAACCGGCGACCCAAGGATTTTCAGTCCTTTGCTCTACCAACTGAGCTACCGCGGCATGGGTCGGAGATGGCGCGGATGACGGGTCTCGAACCCGCGGCCTCCGGCGTGACAGGCCGGCGCTCTAACCACTGAGCTACACCCGCGCTCGCGAGCACGGATTATATCTCATCGTGCGATGGTGGTGCCAAGCTTCCCCAGGATGTGGTGAGAACGGCAATTCGTGTGCCATCCCACAGGATGATGAAGGTCATAACTAAAACTTAAGATTAACAATCAATTGTTAAAATTTACATGATTAAGTCTTGAACCATTGCGTTACTTTGACTCCAATGCCAACCGTACTTTAGTGCAGGAGCCCCGAAATCTTCTCGGGTTTGGAGGAATACATGTCTTACCGTCGAGCCGGTTTTACGCTCATTGAGCTTCTCGTCGTCATCGCGATCATCGCCATTCTTGCGGCGATCCTTTTCCCCGTCTTTTCGCAAGCTAAAGACCAGGCCAAGAGCGCACAGTGCAGCAGCAACCTCAAGAACCTTGGGATGGCGTTTCACCTTTACGCCAACGACTTTGACGATTTCATGCCGAATCCGGGCGGCGGCACATCGATCATCACGGGCGGGTCGCCGCAGAACACCTGGCTTGAGTACACTCGCGATCCTGTCACGCTTCTCTGGAAGCAGGATCGCGGCATTTTCCCGTATGTCAAACAGCGGGACCAAGCGAACCCGAACGCCAACGTCTATTCGTGCCCGAACGCACAGCCATACAATGGCTCGCGCCCGATTGGTCAGACCAGTCGCGATGCTTTGGGCAACCAGAACTACGTGATGAATGACTTCCTGCGACAAATGCACCCGGGTTCGTATGCGACCAACATCCTTCGCGTGTCGGGAATGCCGGTTTCGTTTGCGCACGGCCTGAGCACCACGCAAATGGAAGAGGCAGCAAGTGTCATCCTGCTCTACGAGGCCACGCAGTTCCCCGCAGGGACCAACAACCGGAACGGCAGTCCTTATCACGCGCGATCGGTCGGCGCCAGCAGCGTGCCGTTTTATACGATCGGCGCGCCCTACAACTTCCACGCGAACAAAACACGCTCCAACTTTGTGTTCTGTGATGGACACGTCAAGAGCTATAAATCCGGGGCAACGTGGACACCCGAATACAACCCGACGACGGACCGTGGCGGCGTGCTCGGCGGCGTCGAAGCGTCCAACGTGGAGCTTTGGAACAACGTTTGCGTTCCGAACCGCGACAACTACCAGTGCGGGAGCGGTTCGAAGGACCTCTGGAACCCTCGCGTCGGCGGCGTCATCTACCCGTAACCATCGGTGAGTCAGCCCTCTCCGCACTTTGCGGAGGGGGCGCTCTTTCTTGTGTATTTATGACCACTCTTCTTCTTGCCTCATTGCTGCTTGGACCATTCCAGGGAGCACCGTTAGAACTCGCGTCATGTGAGACCGTTCGTCGATACCGTGCCCCCGAAGCACGTCAAGCGGTTGCCGTAGATCGCGAGCACTTCTACGCTATCACGAATCGACGTATTGGAAAATATCGCAAGTCGGACGGCGAGCGGGTTGCCGAGTACCAGGATCCTGCCGACGGCGCCATCTATCACATGAATGCGGGTGTGGTGATCGGTGATCGTCTGTACTGTGCGAACAGCAATTTTCCGGATATTCCGATGACCGGCTCAATCGAGATTTTCGATACCCGAGACCTGCGGCACGTCGGCTCGCGCAGTTTTGGCATCGATATCGGCAGCCTGCTGTGGGTGCTAAAGCGCGATCAAGACTGGTGGGCGTGCTTCGGCCACTACAACGAGCGCGGGGGCGAGCCAGGGAAAACGAACGAGAGGACGATGCTGGTCAAGTTCGACGACCAGTTTCGTAAGTTGGAGGGCTTCGTGTTTCCCAGGGCCGTGATCGATCGCTGGGACGGCATGACGAACTCCGGTGCGATCTGGCTTCCGAACGTCATTCTAGTGGGCACTGGCCACCACGCGCCCGAACTGCACCTTTACCGGCTGCCGACTTCGGGGTCGACGCTGCGCCTCGTCGGCATCGTGCCGATGGAGTGCGAGGGCCAAGGTATCGCGTACGAGGAAGAAACCGGGCACATCTGGGGCATTCAGCGGCGCACCGGGGAAGTCTTGGTCATGAAACTCCCGTCGTTGGACGGGAGGTAGCACATCGCGACCGTTCTCAGTAGACTCTGGGCATGGCCCACCCCCCGAAGGAAGTCGTGATCTCGGTCAATGGGCGGCGGATGGCCGTTGCGGCGGGAACGAGCGTGCTCGCCGCATTGTGGAACGCCGGCATGGTCCCTGTGCGTCGCTCCGTTGATGGAGAGCCGCGCGCAGGGCTGTGCGGCATGGGAACGTGCTTCGACTGCCTTGTGACGGTGGACGGCGTGGCCAACGAGCGTGCCTGTCGCACCACCTGCCGCGAGGGCATGATGATCAAACTCGACGCTTAGGCGGGCTCAGGTGTCCAGGGCGGCTCGGCGAGCGGATCTACTTCGTGTCTCCCAACGGAGATGTTGTAGGCCTTGAGTCGCGAAAAGAGCTGTTTGACCTTTTGTTCGACGGTGCGATAGTCCAGCGTTTCAAAGATGGCGCCGGTTCGGAAAGCGCCTTCGATGTCGGGAATCAATCGCGAGCGGCGAATTCCCTCTTCGACTTTGCGCAGGCTTTCCAGGCCCAGCTGCGAGAGGGCGACTTTGGCGACGTCGCGGCTGAAACTTCGCGGACCATAGACCCCGATCCGCATCACTGTCTCGGAGAACTGTGAGAAGTTGGGGATGATGTCGGCGGCGGGCATGGCAAAGTGTCTCAGGACGTTGGCCAGCGCTTCCATGGCGCGGTCCGGGAAGAAATACAGATACATGCGACCGCATTCCAAGAAGAAGTGATAGTGAGCGGCCTCGTCGGCGGCGATCAAGCGACAGGCATGCTCGAGAATGGGGTCGCGATCGCGCTCTCCCGAAAAACCCTCGCCCCGAGCAATGATCCCGAGGTTGAGGTAGTTGACTTGGGTTGCGCGCTCTTGGAACACCGTGTAGTAGAGCATGTGGAGCGGGTCGTCCCAAGGCAAACGCCACTCTTGGCCCCGCAACCCTTCGTCATAATCTTTGACCCACTTTTGCGAGCGGCGTCCGCCAAAGAGAATGGCATTGCGCCAAAGCTCCATGTGCTTTTGCTCCTCGGAGCCCCACCGAAGCTGGAAATGCGAGCGGCCGTGGCTGCGCCGGACGAGGTGCAGGAGCTTGGTCGTGTAATCGGGGACGTATTGCTCGACGGCAAAGAAGCCTTCGACGGCTTCGTGGACCTCTTCCGTGTGGTTCTGTCCGTACTCGTTCCATTTGACCGACATGTCAGGATTCCAGTTGCGGTTTTCCTGCGACCGTGCGACGTACCATCGGTAAAGGCTGGTAATCGCATCTTCCAGCATCGCGGCGCGGGCAAACCGGCTGAGATTCAGTACGGGCGGCAGGTCGAGTTCGGGCGGGAGCAGGTCGTTGGCTTGGGGCACGATGGTTTCCTTGTCACAGGCCCCGCCAACTCATCGAACCCATGGTTCAGCGGTAACGGCGCGGCCGGATCGATGGCTTTGCGGTCTACGCCGTCCGCAAGCTTCTCACACTCTACGCCATGCCGTCCCGTTTCGGTGCGCCGGATGCGACGTTTGATTGGAAAATTCAACGATTGCCTCGGAGCATGCCCATTCTCCATGCGGTCGGCGAGTGTAACATCGTGATGCCATGGGGGATTTTGAAGCAGCTTGGCGGCTCAGCCGCAGTCGATTCGTCGATGCGATTACGGGACTCAGTCACGAGCAGCTCAACTGGCGACTGCATCCGTCTTCTTTGACGTTGGGCGAAAGTGCGCTGCACGTTGCCGGGGTCGAAGTGTCCTTTATCTCGCAGCTGCTTGACCTGCCTCTGGATGCGCACCTCACGAAACTCAAATTGGCGGCAACCGAGGGCGTCGTGAACGACGCGCCATTTCCGTTTCCGTCCGAAGAGATCACGCCCGAAGCCGTTGCCGATGCCCTTGCGACCTCCGAAAAGATGGTTGAACCGGTCATCCACGATCCGATTGAACCCGTGCGGCAAAAGGTCATCAAGAGCGCCTTGGGGCCAATGATCGACGGCAGCGGGGCGATGGCTCGGCTTGCGTTTCACGCGGCCTACCATCAGGGGCAGGCACACCTGATCAAGACGGCTCCCGGGTTTCCGGCCTGATCCAAAAAAAGACCGCGCCCCGGTGAAGTGGGGCGCGGCTTGAGTCGGTGGTCCGAAGACCGGGAAAGGTTACGAGCCGAGCGTGTTCTCGCCGCAGCCGTCCGTGACCTTGAAGCTGGTCGCGGTAGCGGTGTAGCTGTACGATCCGCAGCCGCTTGGAGGAGTGACGACGGTTCCCAGGTCAGGCAGTGCGGTGGCCATGTTGGTCTCAATGGCCGTCTTGATGTCAGCGTAAGAGTCCGAGGTGCTCTTTGCCTTGCGGACTTGCACGGCGTTGAGAATGATCTTTCGGTTTTGCTCCGCGCTCTTGTTGCGAGCGTCCACGATGCTGCTCGTGTAGAGCGGGATCGCGACGGCAGCGAGAATTCCGAGGATCAGAACGGTGACGAGAAGCTCAATGAGGGTCAAACCCTTTCGATTGCGGCGAATGTTCTTGCGATTCTTCATTTCTTTTGTTTCCAGGTTGAGTGTTGGTTTTCGGGTTCTCCGAGATGTTGTTGATCCGCTTTCGCGGAGATGACAGAAGGAAACACAAGAACCGTGCCAAGCACTGGGGAGTCCCACAAAAAAAGTCTGAAAAAAGTTCTCGTCAGGTTCCCTGAAGCAATTCAGCAGCCGATCGCTCGGCTTCGATTTCTGCCATGACCAACCCGAACGCATGAAGGAACTGCTCGGTTGCGACCAGGGGATCGCCGACGTAAGGCCAAATCACCTGGTCCCGCGCGGTGTAGGCCCCTTTGTGGTGCCGCTTCAGATAAGTCATCACGCGCAGCGAGGGTGTGGTGCGGAACGTCACGGCAAGACGCCCATCGCGGCCATCGATCTTGTCGATGCCGAATTCTCGGGCTTGCATCCGCGCCTCGACGATCCGGAAAATGCTGGCCACGGGTGCGGGGAATCGTCCATAGCGGTCGGCAATCTCTTCTTTGACCTCGATCAACCGCGACAAGCTTCCTGAAGTCATGATCTGCTGGTAGTAGTACAGCCGCTGGGCTTGATCGGGGATCCAGGTATTCGGCAGATAGGCTGCCGTCGGCAAGTCTATCGGGGGCAGCGGGGCCAGGCCAGCAAGCGGATCCCGAACGTCTTCGACCGGCGCGCCGTCGGCCGCGGCCTTCAGCATCGCAACGGCTTCGTCGATGAGCTGCTGGTAAAGCTCATAGCCAACGTTCGCAATCGCCCCGTGCTGCTTCGCGCCGATGAGCTCGCCCGCCCCGCGGATCTGCAAGTCGCGAAAGGCAAGGGAGTAGCCCGATCCAAGCGCTCCAAACTCCTGCAAGGCTTCTAGCCGCTGCAGAGCTCCCAGTGACAGCTCGCGGCCCCCCCGAGCGTTATAGAGGAGGTAGGCGTAGGCTTGGCGGTCGGAGCGACCCACGCGACCGCGAAGCTGATAGAGCTGCGAGAGCCCCAAGCGATCGGCGTTCTCGACGATGAGCGTATTGGCATTCGGGATATCAATGCCGTTTTCAATAATCGTCGTCGAGAGCAGGATGTCGATCTCGCCCTTGATAAAGCCGATCATCACGGGCTCTAGTTCGGCCTCCGTCATCTGGCCGTGACCGATGCCGATGCGGGCCATCGGCGCAAGCTTCCGCAGCCGCTCCGCCACGTGATAGATCCCTTCCACGCGGTTGAACACATAGTAGATTTGACCGCCACGTGCCAGTTCGCGCAGGATCGCCTCACGCACCACCTCGTCAGCATAAGGCCGCACAAAGGTGCGAATCGGCAGTCGTCCCGGCGGGGGATCCGTGATCAGCGACATTTGTCGGATGTCCATGAGTGCCATGCTGAGGGTGCGGGGGATGGGTGTCGCTGACATGCTGAGCACATCCACCGAGACACGGAGTTGCTTCAGAAGTTCCTTTTGCTTCACCCCGAACTTCTGCTCTTCGTCGATGATCACGAGACCGAGGTCTTTGAACGCGATCTCCTTTCCGAGCAGCGCATGGGTGCCGATGACAATGTCCACCTCCCCGTTCTTCAGGCCGTCGGTAATCTGCCGACGCTCTTTGGCCGATCGAAAGCGATTGATGATTTCGACTCTTACGGGAAAGGCCGCGAGCCGTTCGGCAAAGTTGCGGTAGTGCTGCTCGCTCAGAATCGTCGTCGGACAAAGCACGGCGACTTGGCGACCGTCTTGCGCGACCTTGAAGGCGGCTCGGATGGCGACCTCGGTTTTGCCAAAACCGACATCGCCGCAGACCAGGCGATCCATCGGGTAGTCGAGCTGGAGGTCGCGTTTGGTTTCAACGATCGCCCGCATCTGGCTCGGTGTCTCCACCCAAGGGAACGTCGCCTCCATCTCGGCCTGCCACGGGCTGTCGGGTCCAAAAGGGCGGCGTTTCGCCTCCTTGCGCTCGGCGTAAAGCTTCACCAAGTCCCGGGCAAAGATGCGCGCCTCTTCCTTTGCCTTGCTGACCGTACGCTGCCAATCGCCACCGCTGAGTCGGTTGAGCCTCGGCTGAGCGTCGCCTGGGTTGAGGTACTTCTGAATCCGGTCGAGCTGCTCGGCCGGGACATAGAGCTTATCGGGCGCGGCGTACTCAATGAAGAGGTACTCCTTTTCAACGCCGTCGCTCGTGCGGGTGACCAGTCCGCGAAAGACCCCGATACCGAAGTTGATGTGGACGACGTAGTCGCCCTCTTTGAGGTCGAGGAGGGTCGTGATGGGTGCGCCCTCGCTGTACCGACGGGTCGGCATTTTGAGTCGCGCCACCCCAAAGAGCTCCGCGTCCGAGACGAGCGCCAATCCCAGCTGCGGGGCGACAAATCCACCGCCGACATTGCCGTGCACGAGGCGATAAGGGAAGTCGCCATCCTCTTCGGTCGTCGTGATCTTGGCGTTGCTTAAGACCGCCTGAGCGCGCGTCGGTTGATCGGTCGCGAAATAGATGGTGAGGTCGTGCTTGCGCCAACTTTCAATGGCTTTGAGCAAGCTTTCCCCTTGGCCACGGTACGGGCTCAGGGATGCGATTTCCGCCTCTGGGACCTTTGGTGGCGCACACCACTCGGGGTTGCCATGCATGGCACTGAGCGGGACAACGGAGGCATGGTTGGCGAGGACGGGCGCGGGGGCAAGGAAATCGTTCGCGGTGCTTCGCAAGATTTCGCCGCGGTCGGCCCGCGCATCCAAGGCTTCGGCAAGTTCCTCTTCCGAACGAGCAGCCACTGCGTCAATTTCCAAGGGCTCGTCGAGGACCAGCGTCGATCCGGGGGGCATCAGGTCAATCGCACACCCCGCATCGGGATAGATCAGCGGACGGTACAGCTCAAGCCGATCGAAGAAGGTGTGGGCGCGAAGCGCCTCGGCGTCGGAGCGAACGACTTCCATCAGCCGCGCAGCCGCATCGTCGCCGAGCAGAGCGGCCTCCCGTTCGGCGGCATCAAGAATCAGGTCGGCTGATTGCTCCACTCCCGGAACAAAGAGGGTCTCGCGCGATGGTCCGAGCGACAAGCCGGACACGGCTCCGATGGAGCGTTGACTTTGCGGGTCAAAGGTCCGAACGGCCTCAATGGTGTCGCCAAAAAACTCAAGGCGTATCGGCAGATCGCGTCCCGTGGCGTAAAGGTCAACGATGCCGCCGCGTCGGCTGAACTGGCCCGGCACCCGTACCGGCTCGGCGTATTCGTAACCGAGTGTGCCAAGCCTTTCGATCAGCGATTCGACCGCGATTTCCTGACCGACCGTGAGGTCCATGAACGAGTCTTCAAGGATTTCGGACGGGAGGGTGCGTTCCAGTGCTGCTTGGGGGGTCGCAATCACGATGCTGGGAAGTTCCGCTTTGTGGTGGAGCGTTCTTAACGCGCCGATGCGGTCAGAAAGGGCGATGTGCTCTGAGGCGGCGTCTTCAAAGAGGGCGGAGATGCCGCTGGGGAGCACGGCGATTTGGGATTCCGGCACACCAGCGAGCACCAACTTCGCTTGCCATTGCAGCATGCGATCGTGATGGGGCGTGACGACCAGGATTGTCCTTGGCTCTGACAGGAACGAGGCGGCAACGAAAAGTGCCCTTGCCTCGGATGCCAGTCCACCGACTCCGCCGGACCGGAGCGCTTCGAAAAGGGGATGCGCCGATGGGTCTTTGGGTAAGCGCTTGACCCATTGGCGGATGTGCATGTCGTCGGAATTCTACCGGTTGGGAACGTGCCACCGAGCGAGGGTCTCGCCATCGGCGTCGCGCACGATCGCCGTATCGAGCCCATCGACGGCCTTGTCGCGAAGCACTCCGGCGCACAGCGGGCCAAATCGCGGCGACACCACCGAGGATGTCACCACACCGGCCAGCCTTCCGTCAGAGCCGATTACTTCCGCGCCGCGGGCCACGGGACGGTCCGCATGCAAGACACGCCAGGTTCGATTGGTGTGGCCGCGACTGTGAATCCGCATGAGGACCTCTTGACCCGTATAGCATCCCTTCGTGTAGCTGATGGTTCGGGCGACAAAATCGGGACCGAGCTCGGGCGCGAGTGTCTTGTCTTGGGCGTCAACGTCGCCTGAGGCACGTGCCGCCTCCAGCCGAAGGACTTCAAGCGAAGCGTCGTCGGAGACAGCTTCGTCGTCCGCATCAAGGGACTCCCATCCCAGGCGGCCGAATCGATCGCGGGGAATCCCCCTACTTTCAGCGCCGTAATGGGCGACCAGTGGCCTTGCCGGGTTGAGGACGGCTGCCGAGACGTCTTCCATGATCACGGCGGATTCCACGCGACTCATCACGTGAGCAGCCCCGCTACGGCTGGTTGTGACCCATATCCGGTCGGGCATGGCAAAAACGGCCAGGTGCGATAGAAGGTGACCCGTCGCGGAGCAGAGGCCCGCTTCCAAAGTCTCGCCCTCGCGAAGCCTGCGAAGGTCCTGCGTGCATTGCCCTTGCAGCCATTCGAGTCGGTCATCGCCGACAAACTCGATCAGCGCGTCGTCCACGGCGACGGCGACCTGCCCCGAAACGAGCAACTCATAGAATGGACCAGGGTGCAGGGGAGTCATCTTTTTTGATCATCTCTGCGGGGTAACGTGCCTCCATATGATCAAGGACATTGAATACCTCGTTCCCGTGCTGCAGGTCCGCGATGTGGAAGCCGCATCGAAGTTCTTTCAGCAATTGGGGTTTGAAGAGGAATGGGACTTCGACGATGGCGACTATGCCGGTCTCTACTGCAGCGACTTCGTCATCCATCTCCAAAAGACGCGAGGAGATGACGTGGTTCCCATGCCCCTCTACATACAAGTTCCCGATGTTGACCGCCTGTTTGGTGCGGCGACGGCGATCGGCTTGACGATCGAGGAGGATTTGAAAGATCGGGAGTACGGGATGCGGGATTTCAGCATTGTGGGTCCAGGCGGTCTGAGGGTCACCTTGGGTACGGAAATCGATGCGGATAGCATGACCCCGTGATTCGATGGCGGGCAGCGTGCCGGGTAAACTTTGCACCCGCGCAAGACCCGCCAGGGCGCTCGCCCTATCCAAACACCATGAATGAGGGAGTGTCGACGATGCCGGATAAACCCATAGAGCCCGAGACGGCAGAGCCAGAGCTTGACGCTGAGTCCGACTCGGCGGTGATGGAACTCGAAGAACGGATTCGCGGCTTGGAGGAAGAGGTCGCCGTCGCAAAGGATGCCGCGCTTCGTGCCATGGCGGAGCTGCAAAATGCGCGCCGTCGCATGGAGCAGGAAAAGGCCGCGCTTCGCAAACGGGCCACGGAAGACATGGTGATGGACCTGCTGCCTGTCTTGGACAACTTTGAGCGGGCGGTAGCCGCTGCCGAAAAGGCTCCTGACTTCGACGGCTTGCTCAGCGGTGCGAAGGCCATCGACCGACAGTTGCGGCAGGTGCTGGGAACGCACGGCGTCCAGCGCATCGAATCGCTCGGGCAGCCTTTCGACCCGCAGTTTCACGAGGCCATTGGGACGGTTGATGCGCCCGACGCCGAACCCGGGACGATCGTCGCGGAGGCGGAACCTGGCTATGTCATGCATGATGTGGTCGTGCGCCCGGCGCGCGTTCAGGTGGCCCGAGGGTCATGAGTCGCAAACTTTTCGGTACCGATGGCGTCCGAGGGGTCGCCAATCGGGACTTAACGCCTGAGTTGGCCTTCCAGTTGGGCCAGGCTGCAGGCCGGGTGCTGCTTGCCAAAGGCTGGCAGCCTCGCGCTGTCATTGGACGCGACACGCGGCGCAGTGGGCCGATGCTCGGGGCGGCGCTGGGCGCCGGGCTCTGCAGTGTTGGCGTCGACGTGGTCGCGATCGGTGTTGCGCCGACACCCACCATCGCCCATATTGCCCGCACTGGGGACTTCGGGCTTGGTGTGGTGATCTCGGCGAGCCACAACCCAGCGCCCGACAACGGCATCAAATTCATCGGCCATGACGGGCGAAAGCTGCCCGATGAAGTCGAGATGGAGATGGAGGCCTACCTTGGGGTCGCGCCGGACCAACGTCCAGAGGGTGCCGCCGTTGGGTCGCTTCAATCGGATCGAGCCGACATTGAAGGCTATATTGGTTACTTGGTCTCGCTCGTACCCGAACGACTCACGGGACTCCATGTTGCCGTCGACACGGCAAACGGCGCCGCGTATGAGCTTGCAGTCCGCGTGCTTGAAGAACTTGGCGCAACCGTTGACATCATCAATGATCGCCCTGATGGCATGAACATCAACGTGGCCTCCGGAGCGACCCATCCGCAGTCCATCCAAGACTTCACGGTACGGTGCGGCGCTTCGGTTGGCGTGGCCTTCGACGGCGATGCTGATCGGGCTGTCTTTAGCGATGAAAAAGGGCGTTTGGTGAACGGCGATCGCACCATCGCCATTTGGAGCGCCCACTGGAATCGCCACGGATTGCTCGCAAAGCCGGTGGTTGTCGGGACCGTGATGAGCAACGGCGCCTATGTGCGACACATGGAGCAACTCGGCATTACGGTCGAGCGCGCCCCCGTGGGCGACAAGTACGTCGCCCAGCGAATGCGTGAATCGGGCGCCTGCGTTGGTGGCGAGCAGAGCGGGCACGTCATCTTTTCGGACTATGCGCCCACCGGCGACGGCTTGCTGACCATGCTTCAGCTCTTGCGCATTCTGGTCCGTGAAGGCAAGCCACTTTCCGCGTTTTATGACGAGTTCGAGAACTGGCCCCAGCTCCTGATCAATGTTTCCGTTGCCGACCGTGTGGGCTGGAATCAAGGCCCGGCCGTTACCAGCGCCCTGGAAATCGCCGAGCAGCGGCTGGCCGGCCGCGGGCGGATGATCGTTCGCGCGAGCGGAACCCAGCCGATGGTGCGCGTCATGGTGGAAGCCGATGAAGCCGCGCTGCGCGATGAAGTATCGTCCGAAATTGTGGCGGCCCTGGAAAGCGAAGCGGCTGGCAAAGTTTATAGCAAGGTGGATTTAACTTATGCTCTTGGCGATTGACGTCGGAAATACGCACACCGTCTATGGCATCTATCAGGATGGCCAGTGGAAGGGCGCTTGGCGGCGCGCCACGAACTTGGACGAAACCGAGGATCAACTGGCGAGCTGGGTCTATGGCCTGTGCCAAATGGCAGGCTTGCCGTTCGAAATCAAAGCGGCCATGGTGTCCAGCGTTGTGCCTGGGATGAACACGGCGATCGACTTGTTCTGCAAAGACTGGCTTGGCATCGCTCCGAAGTTCTTGCACCCCGAAGACGACCTGGGCCTTCCGATCCTGTATGAACCAAAGGCTTCGGTTGGGGCCGACCGAATCGCCAACGCACTGGCTGCGCTCGAGAAGTTTGAAAAGCCCATCGTCATCGTCGACTTTGGCACGGCGACGACGGTCGAGGCGATTTCCGAGAAAGGCGAGTATCTGGGTGGCGCGATCATGCCCGGCGTGATCGTGGCGAGTCAAGCGCTCTTTGGCCGGGCGGCCAAGGTGCCAATCATTGACTTGCGTGAACCGGACCATGCGATCGGTCGCAATACGACGGACGCGTTGCGCGCCGGGACCTTGCTGGGCTATGCCGGAGCTGTCGACACCTTGGTGCGACGATTTGCCGACGAACTGGGGGCAACCCCATCGACCGTCGCTACCGGTGGGTTGGCGGGCATCTTTATGCAGCTCTGCGAGTCGATCCAGGCGCACGAGCCCAACATGACGCTTGAGGGCTTGCTGATTGCGGCGCGGCGCTACGGCCTTCCGGTGAACTGAACTTGGGTGGTCGGGGCGGCGGGATTCGAACCCACGACCTACTGCTCCCAAAGCAGTCGCGCTACCAAGCTGCGCCACGCCCCGTGACTCAACGAAGGCATAGGGTACCCGTTGTCCGAATGTTCGCGAGGCCCGCGTGAACTATCGAGAAACGGTCGCCTATATCCAGACTCTGCCTCAGCGAGGGTGGCGCGGCAATCTGCAGCGCATGAATGAGGCGCTCCGCCTCAGTGCCTGCATGACGGGGCAAGACCCGCGGTCCGGAAAGACGTTTGTCCACGTCGCTGGCACCAACGGGAAGGGAACGGTAACCGCATACGTCGAGTCCATCCTGACGGCATCCGGGCGACAAACTGGGGGCTACTATAGCCCGTTCGTCTACACCATTCGAGAGCGCATCCGTCTGAACGGAGCTTTGATTACCCGGCGTGACTTTGCCCGTGTCGGTACGATGGCGAGACGAATCGACGACGACTTGCGATCTTCTGAGTTTGGTCCACTCAGCGAATTTGAGTTTAAGACCCTGATGGGGTTTCTCTTTTGGAACGAAAAGCGTTGCTCACATGTCGCATTGGAGGTGGGCATCGGCGGACGTTTGGACTCAACGAATGTTCTCGATGCCAGCATCGCGGTCATCGCCAGCATCGGTCTCGACCACGTGGGGATCCTTGGGGATACGGTGGAGAAGATTGCCGCCGAAAAGGCCGGAATCATTCGACCTGACTGTCCCGCCGTCGTCGGGCGACTTGCGCCCGGCCCGCTCGAGGTCGTTTCTGACATCGCACAGCGGCGCCGCGCAAAGATGAAAGTCTTGGGCCGTGACTTCGATTGGAAGCCAACCGGGCATGGCATTGAAGTCATGGTGGATGGACGACACATTGGGCCGCTTGAACCAGGTATCCGCGGCTCGTACCACGAGGACAATCTTGCGATCGCGGTGGCGGCATCGCTGCTAGCCGTGCCCGACTTGTCCAATCCGGACATTGCTGCGGGGGCACGACAGGCCAGTTTGCCCGGACGCTTTGAAGTCCGTCAGTATTGGCGCAAAACCATCGTCCTTGATGGCGCTCACAACCCTGCGTCGGCGGACGGCTTGGCTCGTGAACTATCTCACGCTTTTCCCGGCCAGCGAATCGCCCTCGTTGGAGGGATGGTCGGTGGGCATGATCCTGCCGCGTTCTTTTCCACTCTGTCGTCGGTGGTCGATGAAGCGCACTTTGCGCCGATTGACTTTCATCGCGCCGTGCCTCCTTCCGAATTGCTCCATGACGTGGGGCACTACTTTAAGAGGGCGAGTTCTCACCCGTCTGTTCCGGCCGCGGTGACCGCGGCTCTTGCGGCCGACGTGGTGGTGGTTACCGGCAGCTTCTACTTGGTCGGCGAAGTAGGGACTTGGCTGACGAGAGCTCCCGTAGCGGTGTAGGCATGCGAGCAGAACTGAAAGAGCTGTGGCGATTTCGCGAGTTGCTCGCCACCATGGTCGAGCGAGAACTCAAGATTCGGTACCGCAATAGTCTGCTTGGCTTTTTTTGGTCATTGATCAATCCATTGGTAACGGTGCTGGTGCTGACCGTTGTGTTCCGCTTCTTCTATGGCAACGACACGCCCAACTTCACGGCCTACATCTTAGCGGCTTATCTGCCCTATATGTTCTTCCAGTTTGCGATTCTCGACTCCGCCCAGTCGATTCTCATTAATGCTCCGCTCATTCGCAAAATCTACTTTCCGCGCGAAATTCTTCCGCTTGCATCGGTTATTGGCAATTTTATCCATTTCATGCTGGCGCTCGGAGTGTTCTTCGTGTACTTGCTTTGTGTCTACCTGCTCTTTCCCGAGATTAACCCTTTCCAAATTGGGGCATTGATGCTGCCGGTACTCCTGGTACTAGGGTTCGCATTTGCGGCCGGTTTCGGGTTGATTGTGAGCGCCTTGAATACGTTTTACGAAGACGTCAAGTATCTGGTCAGCGTATTGCTTTACTTGATGTTCTTCCTCTGTCCCATTTTCTACTTTATTGAAAACGTGATCTATGCTCCTCAGATTCCTGAGGAATACCGTGCGGTGGTCTACTATGTATACACCTCGAATCCGCTGGCAAACCTGTGCGTGATGTTTCGCAAATTCCTCTTGGCGCCGCAGCCGGTCAACGTGAACGGCGTGCGCATGGAGGCGACGCCCATCGACTGGATGATGTTTGGCGTGACGGCGGCCACTTGTTTCGGTATTTTGATCTTGGGCTACCACGTGTTCAATAGGATGAAGTGGAGGTTCGTCGAGCGTCCATGAGTGCAAAATCTGCGATTCAGGTTCGTTCGCTTGCCAAGGAGTTCCGCCTTCGGCATGCGGGCACCGGTTCGCTCAAGGGCATCCTGTTTCGACGCCGCCATTCCCAGGTGGAGACCCTGCAAGTGTTGAAGGGAGTCAGCTTTGACGTCAATCAAGGTGAGACGGTGGCCATTGTCGGCCGAAATGGAGCAGGGAAGAGCACGTTATTGTCTCTCTTGGCGCGAGTCTATAAACCGACTTCTGGCGAAGTCAGGGTGCACGGTCGCCTCGCACCGCTTTTAGAGTTGGGAGCGGGATTTCACCCGGAACTAACAGGTTATGAGAATGTCTTCTTTAACGGGGTGATCTTAGGGCTCAGCCGTAAGGAGATGGCTGCGAGAATCGATCAGATCATCGAGTTTTCCGAGCTCAAGAAGCACATCGATGTTCCGGTTCGAACCTATTCGAGTGGCATGCTGGCACGCTTGGGCTTTTCAGTGGCCGTCCACGTCGATGCGGAAGTGCTCTTGGTTGACGAAGTTCTGGCGGTTGGCGACCTCGACTTTGAGCGGAAGTGCTTTGCGACCTTGGATGATTTCAAAGCCAAAGGTGGGACGATTCTTTTTGTGAGTCATGACCTCGATGCCATCAAGCGGGTTGCGGATCGATGTATTTGGCTTAAGGATGGTCAGATCGAGGCGGAAGGTCATCCCGATGATGTTCTTGATCGCTACACTCTGGCCTTTTCGGACCCCCGACCGGTGCGGTGAGCACCCGGGCAAAGATGACAAGCTTCCGGCGGAAAGCATCGATCGATCCGAGTGTGACGAGCGTCAGAACAAGCCAAACCATCAGGCGAAGGAGCGCGCCAAGTCGGTTAAGGACCCAGCAAATGGCTGCTGCGATGCGGCCATGGTGGAGCCGGAAGTAACGCTCCTTTCCCGCGTTGTATCGCGCAACGGAGAGCCAGCGCGAGACCGAAGGACTGCTGCCCCCAAGCGCGTGGGTGAAAACGGCCTCAGGACAGTAGAAGATGCTTCCATGGCGCTGTAGCCTGTGGCAGAGGTCCGTGTCCTCGCAATAGAGGAAGTAATCCGGATTGAACCGCTCGATCGGTTTCATCATCAGACACGCTCCCATCACTTGGGTGACCGGTGTGGTGGTGCGGTATCGATGGGAGTTCCAATACCCGGGCAGACCGAACAAACGGAGCGCCGGCTCCACGAAGAACTGCTCACAAAACACCGCCCAAAGGGTGAGCGGACCCGAGGAAGACAACTGAATCCGCCCGTTCGGAAACTCCAGCCGACCGCCGGCCGCAACGGCGTCAGGAAACTGTACGAAAACCTCGGCCAAACGCCGAATGGAACCGGGTCGTGCCTCGGCATCGCTGTTGAGCAACAGGATCAGCGGCGTGGTGGCCCGTGCGATGCCCAGGTTATTAGCCGCGCCAAATCCAACGTTGCAATCCAGCGCGATCAGCTGGACATGGGGGAATTCGCGACGGACCATTTCGGGGCTGCCGTCTTCCGAGGCATTGTCAACGACCACGATGGGAATTCCTGGACCCACCGAGGCAAGGCAACGGCGCAGGTGGTCCTGCGTATTGAAACTCACCACGACGACGGTCACGCCGCGAATCGGGTTGAGGTCGTCGGAATCGCCCATGCTAAACTACCGGTCTATGCCCAACGAGATTATCCTGACTCGCGAAGGGTACGAGAAGCTGAAAGAGGAACTGGAGTTCCTGAAAGGTCCTGAGCGAACGCGAATTGCCGAAGCCATTCGCGAGGCGAAATCGCATGGCGATTTGCGCGAGAATGCGGCCTATCATGAGGCAAAGATGAACCAGGGCCGCCTGGAGGGGCGTATTCACGACATCCAGAAGGCCCTCGAGATTGCGAAGGTGGTCGACGTCGCGAACGACGCGGCCGAGCACATCCAGCTCGGATCCATCGTCGTGCTCAAGAGCCTCGACAATGGAGCGGAGTCGACCGTCGAGTTGGTAGGGGCTTTCGAGGCCGACCCCAGTCAAGGCAAAGTTTCGATCGCCTCGCCGCTCGGTTCGGCGCTATTGGAGCGCAAAGTTGGGGACGAAGTCGAAGTGCAGGCGCCAAAAGGTTTGAAGAGGTACGCCATTTTGTCGTTTCAATGAAGGCCCATTGGTCGATTTCTGGATGGGGTCTGCTGGTCGCGTTGGTCGGATGCGGGGTACCGCTCCCCAACGCCATGAATGGGGCCGCCGTCCCCAAGCCAGATCTGTCGCGACAAACCCCTTTGGCAATGCAAGGCGACCATGGGCCCGTGAAAGTTGGGATGTCCTCGTCAGAGGCTTTGGCCGCCTTTCAGGAGCCCCAGTCCTTTTTTACGGTGTCCGCCTTGCCGCCTGGCTTCGATGATTCGTTCGCGGCCAAGGGCTGGGACACGGAGAGCGGCGGCTTTGGAATCATCACCCACGAAGGCAAGGTCATTCTCGCGAACCGACAATATGTTGGTCTTGACGATCGCGACTTTTCAGAAATCGTCCAGAAGAACGCGCCGCGCGGGATCGAAGAAACCTTTATCGGAGGCGATCCCGTCCGATTTTGGATTTGGGACTCACCCGCTCCGCCCCAATCGCCGGAGCACCGGCTCGTCATTTCTGCCGCGAGAATGCGATCCGGTGACCTGAACGTGGCCGTGATCCTTGGGGTGGCGCCCATCATGGATGCGCTGGGCATCAGCGAGTCGAGACTCCGGCAAGATCAGGCCGAGGCAACGCGCGTTTTACTGGAAAAGAGTGGCGCCCGCAGTCCCAAAGAGTAGGGCCCGGAACTGCGGTCGCGCCGGAGTTGTAGAACTGAGTATCCCATTCAAAGGAGGTACTGCCGACACGATGATTCATGACCAACGCACCCAGGGAGGTCTTGGGTTTTAGCGATCCATGATTCATGTCTTGGGGAGTGATGAACTCACCTTCCCTGGTATCTGAACGTCGCGGGCCACGGTTGGTGGCCCGCTTTTTCTTTTGAAGAGCGGATACCATCGAACCGTGCGCTGTGTGATCGTGATTCCCGCCCGCATGGGGAGCACTCGCTTTCCGGGCAAACCCCTGGCGGACCTCTGCGGCAAGCCGATGGTGCAATGGGTTTTCGAAGCAGCGATGCGGGCGGATGTCGCCGAAAAGGTCGTAATTGCAACCCCGGACGTCGAGATCCTTGACGCTTGCCAGGCGTTCGGCGCTGAAGGGGTTCTGACATCCCATGAAGCGCCGACCGGCACGGATCGCATCGCCGAAGTCGCCGACAAGCTTGTGGCCGACGTGTATGTCAACGTTCAAGGAGACGAGCCGCTGATTTTCCCCGAGACCATTGCCGCGTGTGCGCAACCCATGCTCGACCGCCCTGAACTTGAAATGTCCAGCGTGTACACATCGGCTACCCCTGACGAATGGGACCAACCAGCCGTTGTCAAAGTGGTGACCGATCGCGAGGGGTTTGCCCTGTACTTCAGCCGCTATCCCATCCCCTTTCCCCGTGCCGAGCGTCGCAGCCCCGTGAAAAAACATGTTGGAGTCTATGCATACCGTCGCGAGGCACTTCGACGCTTTTCGACTTGGCCCCAGGCGGACATCGAGGTCTCGGAGAGTCTCGAACAACTGCGATTTCTGGACCGCGGGGTGCGGATCTTTATGGCGGAGGCGCCAGGGACAGAACTTGCCGTCGACACCCCCGAACAGGCCGAAGAAGTTCGCCGCATCCTTGCGGCCCGCGCGTGACTGCCGCGTTTTGCGGCAAAGCCTGTAAACTAAAGTTAAGAGTACTGCCGGAAAACGCGGACACCGTTGTCTGCGAGGTGGCTTTTCGGTCCCGCCGTCGGCTCTTGACCAGCACGACCCCATCTGATGGTCGCCGATTACGCCCTTGATCCCGCGTGGGAGGACACCGAGGACCTCCATGAATTGCTGAATCTCATCCGAGAGATTCGGCCTACCGCTGACGTGCGCAGGATCCGATACGCGTACTACCTTGCCGAGCAAGCGCACCAGGGGCAGGTGCGTTCAACAGGCGAGCCTTACATCACGCATCCCGTCGCCGTTGCGAAAACGTTGGCCGAACTGCGGATGGACGATGACACGATCGTGGCCGCTCTCTTGCATGACGTTCTCGAGGACTGCTCCGACGGTTACCGGGTTCGCATTGAAGAAGCGTTCGGCCCGGAAATCCTTGACTTGGTCGAAGGCGTCACGAAGCTGCGCTTCGATGTGCCCGAAGACGTCACAGGGCGTCAGCGGCGTGCGGCCGAGGTCCGCCGCATGGGCGAGACGATGCGCAAGATGCTGCTTGCCATGGCAAAGGACTACCGGGTCATGGTCATCAAGCTGGCAGATCGCCTGCACAACATGCGCACCATCGAGGTTCTGCCCCCCGAAAAACAAGCCCGGATTGCAAATGAAACGCTCGAAGTCTATGCACCCCTGGCGGCTCGGTTGGGTATCTGGCAGGTCAAATGGCGGCTCGAAGACCTTGCCTTCAAAGTGCTCCATCCCGATGAATATCGGCGCGTTGAAGAGCTGGTGAACCGCAGCCGCAGCGAGCGCGAGGCGGATTTGCAGCAGGCGATTGTCACCGTGAAAGAAGCGCTCGAACGACGCGGCATTGTTGGCGCTGAGGTCGAGGGAAGACCCAAGCACCTCTACAGCATCTTTAACAAAATGGCCAAGCACGGATTTCACTTTGATGACATCTTGGATTTGCTTGCCATTCGCATTATTCTTGAGCGTGAGGAGGACTGTTACCCGGCGCTTGGAGTGGTTCATGCTCTCTGGATGCCCTTGCCACAACTCTTTACGGACTACATCGCCAACCCGAAGACCAATGGCTATCAGTCGCTGCACACCAAAGTGTATGGGCCGCGCGGCGAACCCTTGGAGGTCCAGATTCGATCACGCGCCATGCACGAAGTTGCCGAATACGGCGTTGCTGCACACGCGGACTATAAGGAAGGTCGTACCAAAGCAGAAGAGACGGCGCGCCTTCGCCGATTGCGAGAGCAGCTTTTCAATTGGTCTTCCGATGCGCGTACGAGCAGCGATTTCCTAAGGTCACTCTCGACCGACCTCTTCTCGGAGCAAGTCTTTGTCTTTACTCCAAAAGGCGACGTCATTGACTTGCCCAAAGACTCGACTCCGGTGGACTTTGCATTTCGCGTCCATACCGATGTCGGGCTGCATCTTGTGGGCGCGAAAGTGAATGGGATGATGAGTCAGCTCAACACAAAGCTGAAGAATGGCGATGTTGTTGAACTCATCGACCGATCTAATGCTCAACCAAGTTTGGATTGGCTGGAGTTCGTCAAATCATCCCACGCTCGAAGCAAGATCCGTGCGCACTTTAGGAAGCTCAACCGCGATTCTGATGCGTCGCGCGGCCGCGATGCGCTGAGCAAGGAGTTGAAAGCCGTTGGGATAGACCCGAAAGTCGCGCTGACTGAAGAAACTCTGGAATCGCTTCTTGAACATTATGAAGGATGTGGGAACGTAATCGATCTTCTGGCCAAGATTGGGCACGGCACCGTCGCGGTCGGGAGTGTCGTCAATCGCATTCGCGGCGTTCAGGAAGAAGCGCGCAAGGCCGACGTCATTCAAACGCGAAGTTCACGAGAAGGAAAGCTCCATTTGGCCGCTTCGGGTGTGGACAATGTGATGCTCAAGCGGGCGAAGTGTTGTGACCCCGTGCCCGGTGATGAGGTCGTCGGTTATGTGACAAGAGGGCGCGGCATCATGGTACATCGCCGGGTCTGTCCCAATGCTCAGCGTTATTTGCTCGAGGAGCCAGAGAGACTCTTGAGTTTGGATTGGCCCGAAGACGGATCGCCACACTCCGTAGTATTGAAAATGGTCACGGTGAACCGTCAAGGCTTGCTGATGGATGTGAGCACCGTCATCGGCGAGTCCCGAACCAACGTCGTGGCGGCCAACATCCGGACCTTGCCCAACCATACGGCAGAAATCACCGTAACCGTCGAAGTGACTTCGGCGAAAAAACTGGATGACCTGATCAACAAACTCAACCAGTTCTCCGATGTCATCAGCGTGAGTCGGCAGTTCGGGCGCAGGGTCGGCAAGTGAAGGCCGTTGTCCAGCGCGTTCTTGAGGCAAGTGTGAGTGTCGATGGGGCCAAGGTCTCCCAAATAGGTCAAGGCCTGTTAGTTCTCGTTGCCGCGCATCGTGACGACGGCCTTCTGCAAATTTCACGCATGGCGGAGAAGATCGCCACCCTGAGGATCTTTGAGGATGCTCAGGGGAAGATGAACCTTGACTTGGCGGCGTTCGAGCCAAAGCGCGAGGTACTCATCGTTCCCAACTTCACCGTGTACGGGGATACGTCTGGAAATCGGCGTCCGAGCTTTACGGCTTCTGCACCGTATGCTGATGGAGACGTGAAATTCAAGCAACTGATTGAGGAGCTCCATCACCTCGGGGTACCCTTGCAAACGGGGATCTTTGGCGCTGATATGAAGGTGTCCCTTATCAATGATGGGCCGGTGACCGTAATCTTAGAGACTTCGTGATCGGCGGCGCGATTACGGAACAATCTTGATGCCTAAACCAGCAAACTCGTCGAGTTCCTCCCAAGGGAATCCGGCAGGATCGCTCTTCCTGCCTTTTGGCCTTGCGATGTTTTCATGGCTGGTAATGAGCACTAGCGGATGGCGGCGACTCAGCATATAGAGCACATGTTTGAGGGATTCGAGCTGACGTTTCGGGTACGGATCGCGACCATTGTTAAGGTTCACGAGCTCAATGCCGACCGAGTGATGGTTGACGTTGGAGCGATCAAGGGCATCCACACTTTCGCCTGCATGCCAGGCGCGGTCATAAGTGGATACATGCTGGATGATGGTTCCATCCTTGCCGATCGTAAAGTGGGCGCTGACCTGACTGCGTGGCGTCTCAAACCACTTCACGGTGCCATAGAGCGTCGAGCCAGCGGTCGAGTGAATGACGACCGTGTCAATGTCTCGGTCTGTCGGGCGTGCGCCATAGTTCGGTGATTCAATCCAGAGCATCCGGCTTGGCGCGACGTCCATGTTGCTGTCCGAAACCGCGAGACGACCGGGAAGAATCCCAGCCGCGCCGAGGACTATGAAAGAGCCTGTACGAAGAAAGACCTTGATCACGTCGCTGCGGATACCTCTGTACGACCGAGGATGCGAAGAACGCGACGTACACTCCATTCGTTAGCCTCTAACAGCTGCCAGGCTTCGTCATAAGTGACCGTCGATAGATCGCGGACGATGCGCGCACAGCGTTCTTTGAGCTTCTGATTCTTCGCCTTGACATCGACCATGAGGTTCTCAATAACTTTGCCGCTCAGAACCATGGCCGCGGTACTGATCCGGTTCAGGGCAAGTTTTTGCGCGGTGCCGGCCTTAAGGCGTGTGGATCCGGTCAGCACTTCAGGGCCGGTTGCCAGCAGAATGGGGTGTTCGGCCACCTCGAGAAGAAGACTCATGGGGCTATTGGCAATGCCACAGGTCCAGAGGCCCTTTTGGCGGGCATGGCGCACCCCCGCCACGGCAAAAGGGGTTCGTCCACTGGCCGTAAGGCCGATGACGACATCGTTGCGATCTGGCTGCAAATCATTGAGCATGGTGATGGCAGCGTATTCGTCGTCCTCGGCGTCTTCGATGGCCTGCCCGTGTGCCGCATTGCCGCCAGAGATCAGGGCGATAAATCGATCGGGCTCAACGCCAAAGGTGGGGGGCATTTCGGCCGCATCCATCATGGCGATGCGGCCGCTGGTTCCGCTGCCCATGATAATCGTGCGGCCGCCCGACTGAAACGCGCCCGCTACTCGCTCGGCCGCGATCGCAATAGCCTCCGACGCTTTGTCCAACGCATCAAAGATCACGCGCTCTTCTTCGTTCATCAGGCGAACGATCTCGACCGCAGACAGTTGGTCGAGGTTGTACGAACGGGGGTTGCGGGCCTCAGTGCTCATGCGAAGAACGTTTCGAACGCCAGTTTCACCGCGCCTTCCAGCGGGTCTACTTCTAAACGCTCAATATCGAGTTCGCGTTCGTCGGCAAGGTCCCGAATCTTTTCTTCCAGCTTTGCCTGGAAGATCGGGTCTGCTTCCCAAAGCCCGCCGGTCAGGTAGAGCTTCCATGATTCCTCTCGGCCGTGATAGCGGTTGAGATGGTGCATGATCTCGACTCCAAACGCGCCGGACTGAAGCTCGAGCTCCTGCAATGCATAGGAGTGGCCATGAAGCGCGTCGACCGCCAAGGCTTTGGCCAACTTCGCTGCTACGGCTGCGGGAGACCCTCCACGATATAACGTCGCAAGAATCGAGTCCTCACGCGTGGTTTCGAAGACTTCCTCGATGTGGCGTTCCAGGTCTTGACTGACGTCGGCTTTTCCGGGGTCCAGGTAATGCCTTAAGGCACGGATGCCATACGCGAAGGCGGAGGCGCGATCGCCGATGAGGAAACCACGGCCACCGCTCTTGACGATCTTTCCATCGCTCTTGGAACAAATCAGAGAACCAGTTCCAGCGATAACGCAAGCCGTAGCGTCATCGGGACAGGCTTCGATGGCGGCGAAATAGTCGGGACGAGCCAGGACGCGCGCTTCGGGAAAGAGGGAGCCAAGGACGGTTTCCGCTTCGATGCGATCTTCTTCTGAAAGGAGTCCGGCGAAGCAAGCCGCGACGATGTCGGGGCTTGGGCAGTCCTTGGTGGCGGCCCATAACTCGCGCAAAAGGAGCTCTCTTCGGGTTGAAGACCAGTTAGCCGGTCCTCCCATGCCCTCAAACACGACGTCGCCGTCATCGCGAATCGCCAGCGCTCGCGAGGAGGTGCCGCCACAATCCATACCGAGGATGATCGCCATCGACTCCTGCCCTTCCCTCGTGCTTAGCATAGCCCGAAGGGCGGGGGAAAGGATAGCCCTTAATGTTGTTTCCCATTCGTTTAGGTTCAAATCGGCTAGAATCCCCGCGTGATTCGGTACACCGGGCAGTCATTCGACGAACCCCCTCGAATCGCCGTGATCTCCAACGACAATCTGGGCAACTTCGTTGTCACAACACCCCTTCTGGCCGCGCTTCAACGCCAATGGTCGCCAAGCCATCTGAGCTACTGGGGCGGAACGCGGACCATGGAACTGGCCGAGCGCCATGACCGCATCCACTCGGCGAGGCCCCTCTTTGGCGTCGACTGGCGTGAGACCGCCGCGACGATCGCCGCCAATGATCCGTTCGACTGGGTGATCAACCTTGAGTCCACGGGTCCGGCGATGGCGGCCGCCGCGCTCCTGAGCGGGCCAAAGACTTATGTCACCGGCCCCTGCTGGTCGCGGGATTTGCGAGGAGAGTTGCCCCATGCCCAAGACGAGCGGGGACACCTGGCCGAAGATCGCGCGTGGGTCGCGCCCGATTTGGTCGAACGCTATCCATTCCTTCGATCCGGGTTCATCGCCGAGATTTTCTGCCGACTGGCTTACCTCGATGGCGAGGTGCCCGCCTATGAGCTCCCACGCGCAGAGCCGAAAAGGGGAGTTCCCGATGTTTTGATCGCCATGTCGGCGAGCCTGCCCGAAAAGCTGTGGCCCGTCGAAAAGTGGATCAAGGTCGTTGCCGAGCTTCATCGAGCCGGAATGGCAACGGGCTTGCTCGGCGCAAAGCCAAGCAATCAGGGGCGCTTTTGGCGCGGGTCTGAAGACGAGGCTCGGCTTCTCGAAGCCACTGCGACCGAAGACCTGCGCGGGCTGTGGACCTTGCCCCAGGTGGTCGGCGCCTTGGCAGAGGCTCAGGCGGTTCTGACGCTGGACAACGGCATCCTCCACATGGCTGTCGCGGCCGGGACACCGACCGTGGGCATTTACCGCGAGGGGATCCATCGCTTGTGGGCTCCGCCGACACCGCTGCTGCAGGTGGTGACGCATGATCCCGGTGGGTCTGTGGCCGCGATTGATGAGGCGGAGGTCATGGGAGCAATCCACCGTGCGCTATAGAAGGGCCTTGGTGTGCCTGAAACCACGATTCCTGGGGGACGCGGTGATGGCCATGCCACTGGTTGACCAGGTGGTGCAGCGTGCCGACAGCGTGATCTTGTGGCTTTCCAAATCCAACCAATCGATCTTTGAAGGCCGCAGCCCCAGGATCGAGTTACAACCCCTGGGCAAGTGCCACGCCGTTCGCGAAACGCTGGCCGTGGCCCAATCGCTGCGGAAGCAGCGGATCGATGTCGCCTTCTTGGTCAACCGGAGTGCGCGCAGCGCCATCGTCTGCCTGCTCGCACGAATTCCCATCCGCATCGGGCACAACACCGAAGGGCGAGGACTGCTGCTGACCGAGCGCGTTCGCTATGACCGGACGAAATACGAGGCGGACTGTTACCTCGACTTGTTGCGTGCCGTTGACGCTTCGGCGGTTCTCACGCCCTGTCGCATTCCGCTCTCGGACGCCGAGCGGGGCCTTGGCAAGGAGCTGATTCAAGAGGCCACGCTGGGGATTCAGCCCGGGGCGAGCTACGCTGGAAAGCAATACCCAGTGGAGCATTGGGTCGCCGTCGGAAAGGCGCTCCAGACCGCCGGTGAACGAATTGCTGTGATCGGAGGTCCCGACGAGCAAGCTTTGGCGGACCAATGCGCGGCAATGATCGGCGGGGACGTCGTGAACCTCGCCGGGAAAACGTCAGTCCGTGAGTCCGTGGCCGCATTGGGCGTGCTGCGCGGATTTTTGAGCGCCGACACCGGCGTAGCGCACCTTGCCGCTGCGGCAGGTTGCCCACGCGTGACTTTGTTTGGGCCCCAACCTGCCACGAAATGGGCACACCCCGACACCCATGCCATTCAAGCCGAGGCTGGCGAGGTCTCGCGCATTGACCCTGCGCAGGTCATCGAGGCCGCCAAGCAGATGCTATCCCGACGATTCGCCGATAAAACTTAACGTAGTGCTCATCTGCTCCACGGCTACGGTGACATTGCGGACGCATGCTTCGAAAATCAGGCGTCCCTTTTCGGCGGTGGCCAGCGTGGCATAGCCGTACGAGCCCTCTTCCGTTTGCTCGCGAAACGTGCTGATCAGTCCTGGGATGGGGGGATGTGGTTCCAGACCATCGTCGCGTGCGAGGTTCATGTGGACCAAGTCGGGGTACAGGTGCAGCATCAGGCTGGTTTCGGCTTCACAGGCGTGGCGAATCTCTTTGGTTGGACCCTCAAGAAGAGCGGCAATCTCTGGGCGGCTTGTCGAGGCATAGAGCATATGGGCCAGCATGAGCTCGGGACGTCGCTCCTTGATGGAACGGAGGGTAACGCTGTTTGGCTCGGTGTTGCCTCCATGGCCATTGAGGACGAAAAAGCGTCGAAACCGATGTCGTGCCAGGGACTCGATGACGTCCGTCAGGTTCGCCATATAGGTGGTCATCTGAGCGCTGAGCGTCCCGGCAAAGTCCAGGTGATGCCCGGAAGCCCCAAGCCAAATCGGCGGCGTCACCACGACTTGGTCCGACAGGCGGGCTTCAACGGCTTCGGCCACCTTGCTCACGAGCAGGGTGTCGGTGCCGAGCGGCAGATGCTGGCCATGCTGTTCGATCGAGCCAGTCGGGATGAGGAAGACCGTTTCTCGGTCCAGCGACTCGACTTTGGGGCGTGTGATTCGACCAAGGTACATGAACGCGAATCTACCTTTTCCGGTAGGTATACTGCCCGTGACGCATTGCAACGTGTGAGTTGCAGATAAGGGTTAGCACAATGAAGGTAAGTCCCGAACTCCTTTCCACATTAAACACAACATACCATGGTTACCTTGAGGGTGAACTTGTGGATCAGTTCATTCGCGACTTTAATATCCAGTTTGCGGCAGGGCACTGGTGCGCAGGAGAGTTTTTCGACCGCTTTTGCCCCATTGGCTACAACTCAGACAATCCGGATTTTGACGACAGTGTGCCGGCCCAAATCGCTCGTGTCGCGCAAGCTGGAATCAAGGGTGTCGAGTTTCATGAAGCCGTTTTTATCGACAAGCATCGTCACCGCGATGGCGAAAAGGTTCGGTTGATTATGGACGCTCTCCGAAAGCACGACATCACGCCAACAAACATGAATATGAATACATGGACGGATCCAAAGTGGAAGTTTGGCGGGGTGACCCATCCCGATCCTGGCGTCCGAAAAGAGTGCATGGCGCTCATTCTTCAAGGCGTTGATCTAGCAAAAGAAGTTGGCTGTGTTTCGTGCAACCTCTGGCCTGGCTCAGACGGTTGGGACTATCACTTTGAGGTCGATTATGGAAAGCGACTTACCTGGTACATCGATGCATGCACCGAAATCGCGGCGAAGTGCGATGCGCATGGACTCAAGTTCGGCACGGAGTCCAAGCAAAAGGAGCCGCGAGAAGGGAACATGATCGTCAACACAGTGGCCAAAGCCGCGTTGGTGGCCCAAGCCGTCAATCGCAACCTGAACAAGGACATCATGGGTGTTGTGATCGATTACGGTCACGAGCAAATGGTGGGCAACACGCCGGCGGATTCGCTTTACATGCTCAAAACGTTAGGCATTCCGATCGCCAACTTCCACATTAATGGCGCCAAGTTCAATTCGAACGACGAGGATCGGATCGCGGGCACGGACGACATTTGGCGTCTCGTCGAGTTCTGTTACGCTGCCGTGGATACAGGCTATGATGGATGGTTCGGCGAAGACCAGTTCACCTACCGTACGGAGCAAGTGGAATCGATGCGACTCAGCCTGGAGTTCTTCGCGAACTGCATGAAGAAGGCGCTGAAGATTTATGCGAACCGCGATGCGCTGGTCGCCGCTCAGAACACAGGGGATGCGGCCCGCACCATCCAAACCGTTAAGAAGATCATCTACAACGGTTAGCTGGATGCCACAAGGCGCTTGAAGGCGGCGACGGCTTGCTCGACGCCGTCGTCGTCAACGTCTGCGTGGAGTACGGCCCGAAGCGTGTGCGGGCCGAAAGGGACTAAGCCAATACCTTCGCCAAGAAGCGCTTGGTGCCAAGCTGAAGACGGACGGTCGGTCTGTATGAGGACGATATTCGTTTGGACGCGGCCAAGGTCAACGGACAATCCGGGAACCGTGGCAAGCGCCTCGGCAAGCGTTCGTGCTCGGCGATGATCTTCGGCAAGGCGGGCCACCATCGTCGTCAGCGAGACGATGCCGCATGCCGCCAAGATGCCCGCTTGTCGCATCCCCCCACCCAGTCGCTTTCTCCAGAATCGCGCCTCATCAATAAAGGTTTGCGATCCCACGAGCAGCGACCCCACCGGAGACCGAAGCCCCTTGCTCAGGCAAAAGCTCACCGAGTCGCAGGGGGCAGCCAGTTCCTTGACGTCCACCCCGAGCGCAACGGCGGCATTAAAAACGCGGGCACCGTCCATGTGAAGCTTTGCGCCATGTAGGTGTGCGACCTCGCCCAGCGCATGCATCACGTCCGCCGGGGTCACCGTGCCTCCTGCGCGGTTGTGTGTATTCTCGATGCACACCAGGGCGGTCCCCGGCGTATGGATCGTTCGCTGGAGCAGCCGCCGTCGCACTTCGTCGGGATCGAGAATGCCGCGCGGGGCCGACATCGTGCAGGTGACCGCACGAGCGATCACTGCCGGGGCGCCGACCTCGTAGTAGAGGATGTGGGCGTCCTCATCCAGCAGGATCGCGTCCCCAGGGCGGCAGTGAGTCGCCAGCGCAATTTGATTGCCCATGGTTCCGCTCGGGACAAACACTCCGGCCTCTTTTCCGAGCATTGCCGCGCCGAGTTCCTCGAGTTCGCGAACCGTGGGATCATCTCCCAAGACGTCATCGCCAAGCGCCGCGGTGCGCATCGCCTCATACATTTCTGGTGTCGGGCGCGTGACGGTGTCAGAGCGAAGGTCGACGGCGATCATCAGGCCACCGCGAAGACTCGGCGAAGGAAGGCGATCGACTCCGCCTCGATGCGATTCCAGGCGGGAAGCGTAAACGAATGCCCTTCGTCGGGGACTCGAAGCAACGTGACATCGTTGTCGGCCGCTGCGAGCGCGTTTGCAAACTGGATGCCTTGGTCGCAAGGAACGATATCGTCCGCTTCGCCGTGCACGACCATGAATGGCGGAAGGCCGCTCCGGGCATGAGTGATGGGGCTTGCCTCGCGATATACCGCCTCATTACCGTCATACGGGAGCATCATGTACTGGTCGATAAACGACCATGAGATCGGCAGATGAGATTCGCGCGGGTGATCAATGTTGGTAATGGGACAAATGGCGATGACGGCGTTTGCCCGCTGCGCGTCGTCTCGGGCAACGCCGGCCATTGCGGCGAGATATCCCCCCGCGCTGTTGCCCATGGCGGCAATCTGATCTCCGTTGATGCCCAGCTCCGCATCGTTCTGCCGTGCATATTCGATAAAGTTCCATACGTCTTCGACGGCGGAGGGGTAGGGATAAAGCGGAGCAAGCCGATAGCCGACACACGCCGCGGCATATCCTTCGGACACCATCGACTCCGCGACGTCATGCATCATGCAGGGGTCGCCCGAGATCCAGCCGCCACCATGGAGCAACGCAACCAAAGGTACGCGATCTTGACCTTCCGGGCGGAAAAAGTCGAATGAGGTCGTCCAGCCTTCGCCGTGACGGTAGGGAATTTGCAGTCGGCGCACCAAGACAGTTCCCAGTGTAGCCGACCCCTTGAGCATTTGACCTCAAATGCGGGAATACTCAGCAGGTGGGAAGTCATCGGGCGCTGCTGATTGGCGCAGGAGGAATGGGCCGCACGTGGGCCAAGAATCTTCGCGAGTCAACTCAAGTTGACCTGGTCGGGTGGATTGACATCGTGCCGGACCAGGCAGCCAAGGCTGCCGAGGAACTCGAAATCGGCGGACTGTGGACGGGCACGGACCTCGACCAGGGACTGACCGAACTCAAACCTGACTTCGTGGTCGATGTGACGCCGCCGGAATCTCACCATGACGTCACGATTCGCTCCATGGCGGCTGGCTGCGCCGTGCTGGGAGAAAAGCCGATGGCTGACTCGATGGAGCACGCACGGATGGCCGTTGAGGCGGCAGACCGCTACGGGAAGCTTTATATGGTGAGCCAGAGCCGACGGTACGAGCCGCGACTGCAGGGCTACCGACGCTTGATCAAAGACCACTTGGGAGCGATTCAGTACTTGTCGGCGGACTTTTTTCTTGGGCCGCACTTTGGCGGGTTCCGCGAAGAAATGGACTATCCGCTCTTGTTGGACATGGCGATTCATACCTTCGACGCGGCGCGATTCTTGACGGGCGCCGACGCGATGTCCGTTTACTGTGAGTCGTTCAACCCGGCAAACAGCTGGTACCGAGGCGACGCTTCGGCCGAGGCGCTCTTCGCCATGTCCGATGGCTCCCGCTACAGCTACCGGGGAAGCTGGTGTGCGGAGGGCCGCAACACCTCTTGGGAATCCGAGTGGCGCGCCGTCGGTGCCAATGGCTCAGCCACTTGGGATGGCGACTCCGATTTGCGGGCCGATGTCGTGGTGGGTTCGGGTGGCTTTTTCTATCCGACCAAGCCTGTCAACGGCAAACCGGACCCTGATGCGGTTCCGCATATCGCTGGTTCGCTGCGGGATTTTGTGAACGCGCTGGAAACGGGTTCGACTCCGATGGGCGAGTGCCACGACAATATTCAAAGCCTGGCGATGGTGTTTGCCGCCATCGAGTCCGCTGAGTCGGGTCGTCGCGTCGACGTGCAGCGCCTCGTAAGCGGTTAAGACGAAACGCGGTTGCGGATGCGCCCAATGCTGGTGTAGGTTGCCGGATAACCTTCTTTGACCGCCTGGACTTCCACCTGAACGGCAATGACTTTAGGCCGCTCGGTATTGGACGGGGCATTGGGATTGGCGGTGGTGTTCCACCAAAACGCGTTGTAGCCGGTCACCCCATCTGCTTCCGCCCCAGAGTTTGTCGAGGCGCTGGAAGCGACGAAGTAGGTGAACTTGAGACCCTTGGCATCCTTCAGAACAACCGTGCTGGTGGACTTGTTCGTGCTCAATACCTTTGAGGTTTTCACCACATTGTTGCCCGAGAGACTGTACGTGACTTCGACCGGACCGTTCGTGCTTGGAACCGCGAAGGTGACGCTCGTTGCCGAAGCCGCGGTCAAGATTTGACTCGAACCCGAAAGGGGAATCGCCACGGAGAGGTCGTCTCGAATCGCGTCAACTGCCTCACGGACACCAGCAACCGATTCGTTCTGGTTCGTTCCGTGCCGGTGCATACCCTGAGAGATCGTGTAGAGGCCAGCGGCCGCAAGCCCGACGACGGCCGCGATGGCGGCGCCAATCATCAGCTCAATGAGGGTTGCCCCGCGTTGCGGCCTCATATTCCGGACCTCGTCATCGTCGTGGCATAGGTCGCAACGACCTTGTTCTCTTTCAAGTCGGTGACCGTCACTTGAACCGTTTCCAAAGAGAATGGCCCAGCCGTTTGCTGCCCGTCGGGCAAGGTCACCTTCGCCGTGGTATCGGTGATCGCAGCATCAATGCGATACCGATTGGTGGACGCCTTTGGGTCCCGCGTCAAATTCGCTCCATTGGCGTCGACAAACTGGGGATAGATCGGAAACTCGCCGAGCTTAGTATTGGGATTGACGACGACGCGCACATTCTCCCAACCCTGCATTCGCAATTCTTCTATTGCATTTCGCGCTATCTGATAGGCGATCGTCTCGCTGTCATTCTTGGTGGTCATGCCGACGATGAACTGCGTCGAGAGCAACGCGCCAGCCAGCGCCAGCGCTAGTATCGCGCTGGCGACAATGTTTTCAATGATGGAGGCTCCACGCTGCCGATTCATGCCGCTTAGCTTCGGCGATAGGTGCCGTTGAAGTAGAAGCGAGAGTCGGGGTCACCACTGGCGCTCCACTCGTCCATGGGCGCGAGATAGCCGTCCTTGTGGTTATTCGTCAACGTCATCGACTTATCCATGTGGAGGATGTTGGCGACAATCGATCCCTGGAATCCTTTGCCTTCAAGCCATCCTGTGGTGTCGAACTTCACGGCGGCCAACTTGTTCAGGTTGTTCGAGCTCGGTCGCACGGCCCAGATGCCGAGATTGGTCGGCGGTGTCGGGTTGGTAAAGATAAGCGTGCTTTCTTTGTTATAGAGGAATCGTGCCGGGTAGCCCTCGCCGTTCTCGGGCACCGTGGTCACGATCTGGAAAGCCAGTTCATCCCCACTCGAATCATTGTGCTGCATCCAAATGCGCACCGGGCCGTAGCGGTTGTCGATCACCATCGCCGTGTCCGGCGACTTCTTGATCGACGTGTTGATCATGTCGAAGAAGTAGTCCGCCCCTTTGGAATCAGCGGCCGTCAGCAAGATCACCTTCTTCCCCTTTAAGGGATGCCCGTTCTGATTGACAACGGGGACCTCGTCCCACGTCTTGTCGTCGATGTGCCAGGTTGCCGCGTTGCCTCCGGATCCGCCGCCG
This sequence comes from Fimbriimonadaceae bacterium, assembly GCA_046292875.1. Classification (GTDB taxonomy): domain Bacteria; phylum Armatimonadota; class Fimbriimonadia; order Fimbriimonadales; family Fimbriimonadaceae; genus JBKBQD01. The sequence continues at coordinate 377,301 of JBKBQD010000001.1, read as the reverse complement.
GCATAGTTGAGGCCGAGGATGCCTCCATAGGTATTTTTGTTCTTGGTGTAACTATAGACAGGCCACGCCGACAAGTCATAAGGGTCTGCGGGCGATTTGCTGGTGTCAAAGACCCGAACTTCAAGATTCTTGCTCGCTGTCGAGCCCGTTGTGGTGCGAAAGTCTTTGGCGTCCGTGGTTGCGCCGAACTTCTTGGCCAAATCCGTCGTTGTCGGCACGTTCATGTCCTGGTTATAGGAATAGACCGAGCCGGGATTGTCCCACGTGCCGCCGTTAATCGTGCCATTGAAGAGGTAAATATCGGAGTTATTGATGTTCGCCTTGTTGCCCTCGACAAGGCCGCTTGCCGCGACTTTGCCCATCCAGTTGTACTTCGTATCCTGGAGGTAAATCCGGTGGGTAATCACCATCGCATAGTCACCCATGATGGAACGCCCTGCAGCCGTGACGTTCACCGTGCGACTGACGCCGTTGACCGTGCCCGTCGAAACCACCGAAACCGTGCTCGGGATCGTCGTCGTGCCACTCGGCACGTCGAGGTAAACCGAATAGGTCCCCGGCATGCCGGCAACCGAGCCCACATACGGATTGGACTTGGTGTAGAGGCTTTTGTTGAGCGAAAACGTTTTCTCTCCGACCCAGCGGCTGGCGTAGTTAATCATCCAGTTCGCGCCTGATTCCGCGTTAACCAGGGCTTGGTCGGCTGACCGGTCCACGTTCATGCGAGTCCAATAACTCATACCGAGCACGGCCAGGCCAGAACTCAGCATGACGGTCGCGGCCGTCAGGGCAACCGCGGTGATTAGGGACGCGCCAGCGATTCTGCGGGCTCTTCGAGACTTTCTTTTAGGATTAACCATGCTCTGCACTATTTCGTTAGTTCCGTTGGTATTAACGCTACGTTGACTTGTATACACTGCAATTATAATGCCAAAACCGAAGTTCAGCTCCAAAAATCAAAGGCGTCCCCACCCGTCATCATGCCGACCGGACCGAGCGGTTCGGACCCACCCCGCGCCGCTTCCAGATACAATAGGCTATGCCCGTTGAAATCCTGATGCCCGAGCTCGGCGAGTCGGTGCACGACGGAACTGTGAGCCGCTGGCTGAAGAAAGTCGGAGACAAAGTCACCGAAGACGAACCCATCGTTGAGATCATGACGGACAAGGTCAACACTGAGCTTCCGTCACCGGCTACTGGCGTGCTCGCCAAGATCCTGATCCAAGAAGGGGAGCCGGTCGAGGTGTTCCACGTGATGGGCGTTATCTTGGAAGAGGGAGAGTCCGACGCCGAGTTGGGCAAGCCCACGGAGACAGCCCCGCCGTCGGCGGCAAGCGAGCCCCCGGCCGAGGCGCCGATTGAGGTCAGTCCCGTGGACACCGTGCGCGATGGGCGTCGATGGTATTCGCCGGTCGTCCGCTCGATTGCCAAGAAGGAGGGTTTGAGCGAAGGAGACCTGGAGCGCATTGAAGGTACGGGGGCGGGCGGCCGCGTCAGCAAGCGCGATGTCGAGGCGTTCCTTGCGGGCGGACGTGATGCTGGGAAGCCCGCAACGCCAGCCCCAGCGGCGAAGCCCGCTCCGAGCGGTGACGTTGACATCGTGCCGCTGATTGGCATGAGGAAGATGATCGCCGATGCGATGGTCCGCAGTTCCCAGGTGCCGACGGTCTCCACCATCATCCGCGTGGATGTGACCGAATTGGTCAAGTTCCGGGAGGGCGTCAAGGCGGCGTTTGAAGCCCAGCACGGCGTCAAATTGACGTTCACACCGCTCTTTATCAAGTCCATCACCGAATCGCTGCTTGAGTTTCCGCTTCTCAACGCCTCCCTCCAGGGAGACAAGATTCACATGAACCGCAGCGTCAACATGGGCGTGGCGGTCGCGCTCGGCAAATCGGGTGATGAAGGGTTGATCGTGCCCGTCATACGTCAGTGCGAAACCAAGGGCTTGCCCGAACTTGCTCGTGACCTGGACGACATCGCCAAGCGAGCCAGGAACAACACGCTCGGCGTGGCGGACGTCCAAGGCGGAACCTTTACGCTCACCAACCCAGGCAGCTATGGCGCCCTGCTCGGCACGCCGATGATCAACTCGCCCCAGGCAGGCATTTTGGGAACCTATTCCATCGAAAAGGCGCCGCTGATCGTGAATGACATGATCGCGATTCGCTCGGTGATGAACTTGGTGCTGACCTATGACCACCGCATCGTGGACGGTCTGCTCGCCGGTCGATTCCTGCAAAGCCTCAAGAAGCGTTTGGAAGCGCCCGACTACTGGAAGTGATGGGCACGGTCACGGACTCGTAGAACGGGTTCGTGATCTTTGACCCATTTCGATTGCCTTCAGGTCTGGTGTTGCGCAATCGCCTGGTCGTCGCGCCGATGACGACCTACTCCAGCCACGAGGACGGCCGCATTCGGGATTCGGAGCTGGCTTACCTGCGCCGTCGATCCGTCGGCTTTGCCATGGTGATGACGGCTGCGTGCTACGTCCACAAGTCGGGCCATGCTTTTCAGGGGCAATGGCGGTGCGACGCGGATGACGCCATTCCATTCTTAGCCGCAACCGCCCGAGCCATCAAAGACGAAGGCGCGGCCGCGGTGCTGCAAATTCATCATGGAGGCCGGCAATGCCGCGCAGCATTGACGGGCGAAACGCCTTGGTCCGCTTCGGACATTGCAGCGGAGCGTCCGAACGCCGAAACGCCCCGCGCCATGACCGAGGACGAGATTGAGACAACGATTGCCGCGTTTGCCGACGCAGCCCATCGAGCCGAGCAAGCCGGTTTTGATGGCGTGGAGATCCATGGCGCGAACACGTATCTCATCCAGCAATTCGTCAGCCCACACTCGAATCGGCGCGAAGACGCGTGGGGACGGGACCGGTTGAAGTTTCCGCTGGCCCTGACCGAGGCGGTGCTTCAAAGGGTCTCGCCGCGATTCGCCGTGGGCTACCGTTTCTCGCCCGAAGAGCCCGAAACACCCGGCATTCGTTGGAGCGACACCGAGCGGCTCATCGATGCCCTTTGCCAACGCCGACTCGACTGGCTCCATGTCAGTTTGAGGGACTATCGCCAGGCAAGCATCGTCGGGGACTACGACGAGCCGACACTCCTCCGTGTCGCAAGGACCATCAACGGTCGGACGCCCCTAATCGGAGTGGGATCCATCAGGACTGCTGAAGATGCCGAAGCCGCTCTGGCCATGGGCGCCGATCTCGTGGCACTTGGCCGCGTCGCGATTAGCGAACCCGAGTGGCCCCAGAGAGTTGCCGTCGGCGAACCAGTCCGAACCACAGTCCCGGCCCGCAACGCCCGAGACCTCTTGACGCTGCCCGAGGGGCTTGAGTCAAGGATTTACGAGGTCAAAGGGTGGTTCGACGTGGAAGACGACTAAGCGACTTCAGCGGGCTCGGGTGTGTCGGCCTTCTTGGTGCGCCGTCGCGCCGTTCCAGTGCCCAACTCGACGCCCGTCGCGCCGTGCGCGAACACAACTTTATGTTTGAACTTCTTGGTGAGTTCGGATTCGGTGACCGTACTCCAGTTCACGCGGTCGAGGGCCCATTGCCAGCCGATGTCCGTCGGCATGTAATGGAACTCCACGCCCGATTCAATGATGTCGTTGAAGAGGCCGATCAAGTCCTTGCGGTTGCCCAGCAGTTTGATGCTGGAATCAAGGTTCGGGGCAAGGTTGACGCTTACCACGACGACCTCATCTTCGGCGCTGGCCTTCGTCTTCTTGGTGGTCGGCGGTTCGGTCGTCATTTGGATCACCTCGATATTCCGGGCCAGGGCCGTGGTGAGAGCCTCGGTTTGGATCGGCCACATGTAGCGCTGGTCGTCGTACACCGCGATCGCATCGCGCCCCGCAGTCATCAGGGCGGTAGCGATGAGTGTAGCATCGGCGGCGGCCAGTTTCGGATAGCCTTTTCGGATCACATCGACGACGGCTTCGAGCTTATTGAGGTTTACAGTGGTCAAGTCGGAAAGTCTCCATGGGCACGGCGTGACGGCGCGCCCGGCCCCAAGGGCCATAATGTGGTGAGTTTACCTGGTTGGAGGTTCTGGAACGATGAAGGCTTGCGGTTGGATGGCGGTGGCGGCGGTCGTCAGTTGCCTGGCGCTGGGGTGTCAGGGCGAAACGTCGGGAAGCGAGAGCGCATCGAGTGGCGATAGCGCGAGCCCGCAAAAGCTGACGGTCGGAATTGTGTTCGATAGCGGCGGTCGGGGCGACAAGTCGTTCAACGACAGCGCTTGGGCCGGGGTCGAGCGTGCGGTGTCGGAACTGGGAGCCGAGGCGAGACCGGTTGAAAGCAAGAACGATAAGGACTACGAAGCCAACCTTGAGGCGCTGGCCGAACAAAACACCGACATCGTTTTCGCGATTGGCTACAAGATGGCGCGCGCCCTCGAAGACGTCGCGAAGCGGTATCCGAACGTGAAGTTTGCCATTGTGGACGAGACGGTGGACCTACCCAATGTTCGCTCGCTCAAGTTTCGCGAAGAGCAGGGCAGTTTTCTGGCCGGATACTTGGCGGGACTCATGACCGAAACCAACAAGATCGGTTTTGTTGGCGGCATGGAAGGCGACTTGATCAAGAAGTTTGAAGTCGGATACATGGCCGGGGCAAAAACAGCCAATCCCAACATTGAGATTCTGCCGGCCAAGTACATCGCGAGCTGGGACAACGTGGACAAGGCCAAGACCGCCGCAAATGTGCTGTTCAAGTCGGGCGCGGATGTCGTCTATCACGCTGCGGGCCGGGCCGGGCTGGGCGTCATCATGGCCGCCAAGGACGCCGGCAAGTATGCCATCGGGGTAGACAGTGATCAGGACTACCTGGCCGAAGGGAATGTGCTGACCAGCATGATCAAGCGCGTCGACAACGCCGTATTCACCACGGCGAAGTCGGTGAAGAACGGAACGTTTGCGGCAGGTGTGGACGTGTACGGTCTTGCCGAGGGTGGTGTGGATTTGAGCGAAATGCGGTTCACGCGGGATAAGGTGGGACCGGAACGCTTGGCCAAGATTGCGGAGATCTCGAAGAAGATTTCAGATGGCGAATTGGCGGTGCCTGCAACGCAAGCTGAGTACGACGCCTATGTGGCCGCACTAAGGTAGGTCTGGACCTGTTGTCCTGACGCGATTGATCGGCGGCCTCAGGCCCATGCGCCGTGCCAGAGGTTAATGGGTTTTGTTGTCGCGCTCGATGGACGTGCAAGGTGATTTTGGCGGCGGCGGGTACAATCCGGTCGAATTTCACACGGCTTGCGGGCCGCGATGGGTCCTTGCACGAGCAAGGTTCGCGGAGAAAACCCCCGGGTCGGAGGAAACAACCCAGGAGAAAACATGGCACAGCTCAGCATGAAAGAGCTGCTGGAAGCGGGCGTGCACTTCGGGCACCAGACTCGACGCTGGAACCCGAAGATGAAGCGCTATATCTATGGCGCCCGCAACGGCATCTACATCATCGACCTTCATCAAACGATCAAGCTTTTTGAAGATGCGCTTGACTATGTCAAAGGCATCGTCGAGGACGGCGGCACCGTCCTTTTCGTCGGCACCAAGAAGCAGGCTCAGAGCGCCGTTCGCGAGGCGGCCCAGCGCTCCGGCCAGTTCTACATTAGCGAGCGATGGCTCGGTGGCACGCTCACCAACTGGCGCACGATCCAGCAGCGCGTATCGCGGCTGAAGGAACTGGACCGGATGGAAGTGGAGGGCTACCTTGACCGGTTGCCCAAGAAAGAGCGCTTGAAGCGGCTCGAAGAGCGCGCCAAGCTGCAGCGATTCCTGGACGGCATTCGCAACATGAATGCGCTGCCCGGCTGCATGGTCGTCATCGACGTGAACAAGGAAGACATCGCCGTTCGCGAAGCCAAAAAGCTTGGCATCCCGGTCGTCGCGGTGGTCGACACCAACTGCGACCCGGACATGGCGGATTACGTGATTCCCGGGAACGACGACGCCATCCGCGCGATCCGTCTGGTGACCAGCAAGATCAGCGAGGCGATTCTCGAGGCGCGCCCGCTCGACGAGGCCATCACCGAGGGGGCGCTCACCGAAACCGGCGAAATCGCCGAAGACGAGATCAGCTATCAAGGCGGCGTGGTGGACGAAGAGTTTTATCGCGCGTTCAACGTTGAAAAAGATGTTGAGCCACTGATCGACACCGTCGATATTGACGACGAGGACGTGATTTAATGGCAGTGACCGCAGCAGATGTCAAACGATTGCGCGACGAAACCGACGCGCCGATTCTAGAAGTCAAGAAGGCTCTTGACGAAGCCGGAGGCGACTACGATAAGGCCAAAGCGCTTCTTCGCGAAAAGGGCAAAGCGGCGGCCGCCAAGCGTGCTGACCGCGCGACCGCGGCCGGTACCGTCGTCGTGGTCATCAGCGATGACGGCAAGTCCGCGGGCGCTGTGGTGCTCGAGAGCGAGACGGACTTTGTGGCCATCAATGAGTCCTTCAAGGCGCTGGCAAAGGAGTTGGCGGAGATTTTCCGCGACAACGAACCTGGCAGCGACCCGCTGGCCGTTGAGCACGGCGGTCGGTCGGTCGGCGCGCGAATCGAGGAGGCGATCTCAAAGATTCGCGAGAATATCAAGATCAGCCGCGCTGGACGCTGGGTGGGCGAGCACCTTCACGGGGCGTACGTCCATCACACCGGCAAGCAAGGGGCGGTGGTTGGCATTAAGGGTGACGCCTCGAACCTGGACGAAATCGCCTATGCGGTCGCGGCCCAAGCGGTGGCGATGCCGCCGAAGTTCCTTCGCAAGGACGAAGTGCCACAAGACCTGATCGAAAAAGAGCTTGAGATCGAAACCACGCGCGCCATCAACGAGGGCAAGAGTCCCGAGATCGCGAAGAACATCGCTCAAGGTCGCATCAACAAGGAGTACTACAAGCAAGTGGTCTTGCTGGAGCAACCTTTCTACAAGGACCTTGGCAAGAGTGTGGGTGACTACGTTGCCGAGGCGGCGAAGGCCGGCGGCGGCACGGCCGAGATCGTTTCAGTTGCGCTGCTCAACGTCGGAGGCGAATCCGAGTCGTGAGACCTGGGGCGTTTCGTCGAGTCCTTTTGAAGCTCAGTGGGGAGGTCCTCGCTGGCGGCTCCGGATTCGGCCTGGACGCCCCCACCTTGTCCTATCTCGCGGGCGAAGTCGTCGCGGCACATCAGGCGGGGGCACAGATTGCCATCGTCATTGGTGGCGGCAACTACGTCCGCGGAGCCGTCTTTTCCGCAGACGGCAACATCGAACGCACGGTCGCCGATCAGATGGGGATGCTGGGCACGGTCATGAACTCGCTGGCGTTGCAGGCGGCGATCGAGCGGGCAGGAGTGCCAACTCGCGTGCAGAGCGCCATCGACATCAGCCAGGTCTGCGAGCCCTTCATCCGTCGTCGTGCGATTCGGCACCTTGAAAAGGGGCGCATCGTGGTTTTTGCGGCGGGCACAGGGAACCCCTATTTCACCACCGATAGTGCTGCTGTCCTTCGTGGCCTGGAAATCGAAGCGCAGTGCTTGATCAAGGCGACCAAGGTCGACGGGATCTATGATAAGGACCCACACAAGCATCCGGACGCGCGCCGGTTTGACCAGCTTGAGTTCTCCGACGCCATTCGGCTAAAACTGGCGGTCATGGACCAGACGGCGTTCACGATGTGTCAGGAGAACGAATTGCCGATCATCGTTTTGAACTACGGCGAGCCCGGAGCGATCGCACGCGCGGTTTCCGGCGAGCCCATCGGAACTTACGTAGGAGGTAAGTAGCTATGTCCGCAGAATCCATCCTCAGTGACGCCGAGAATCGCATGAAGCACGCGATCGAGGTGATGCTGCACGATTTTCAGACCATCCGTACCGGCCGTGCCAATCCGGTCATTTTGGACCGCGTGCACGTTGACTACTACGGTGTAGAGACTCCGCTAAACCAGGTTGCGAATATCAGCGTTCCGGAACCGCGACAGTTGCTGATCCAGCCCTACGAGAAGTCCATGTTGCCGGTCATCGAGCGCGCGATCATCAATAGCGACCTTGGGCTTAATCCCAACAACGACGGCAGTGGCATTCGGTTGAACTTTCCCGCCATGACCGAAGAGCGCCGCAAGGAGCTCGTTAAACAAGTCCATGCCAGGGCGGAGCAGGCCTGCGTCGCCGTGCGCAACGTGCGACGTGACGCGATCGAACATCTTAAGGCGCTGCAAAAGAATAAGGAAATCTCCGAAGACGACCTGAAGCAGCACGAGGTCAAAGCCCAGAAGCTCACCGACCGATTTGTGAACGAAGCGCATGAGCTTCAGAAAAAGAAGGACGCGGAACTGTTGGAAGTCTGATCCGTGAGCGATCCGGCCCTTCAACATCCGATTAGGAACGATACCCAGGCCACGGCGGCCGCACAAGGCGTTGACCTTGGGCGTTTGCCGGTGCACATTGCCATGATCATGGACGGCAATGGGCGCTGGGCCGAAGGGCAGGGATTCGACCGATTGATGGGGCATCAAGAAGGTTATCGGTCACTGCGTACCGTTCTGCTAGATTGCAGCGAGCTTGGCGTTCGCTACTTGACTGTATATGCGTTTTCCGTTGAGAACTGGCGTCGGCCTGCGGATGAAGTGGAAGGCTTAATGGCGCTGATTGAGCAGGCCGCGCGAAACGAACTGCGATTGATGCATCAAAACAACGTTCGCGTTCGTGTTTCTGGACGCATCGACGAGGTGCCGCAAAGCCTAAAGGAAGCGCTGCTTGAAGGGGTCGAAACGACCAAAGATAACACGGGGATTACGTTTACTCTGGCAGTCAACTATGGCGGAAGGGCGGAGATTGTGGATGCGGTCCGATCCTTGATTCGTGATGGGGTACCCGCAGAACAGATCAACGAGGAAGTGATTTCCTCGCGAATGTACAACCCGGACATTCCCGACCCGGACGTGCTCATTCGCACCGCGGGCGAAATGCGCTGGAGCAATTTTTTGCTTTGGGAAGGCGCCTATGCCGAGCTGGTGGTCACGGAGAAATCCTGGCCGGAGTTCGACACGCAGACGCTGATCGGCTGTATTGCAGAGTTCCAGTCGCGGACCCGGAAGTTCGGGGCAGTCGTTCGCACTGCTCCTCTGAGCTAGGTACTGAGGTCGGTCTGATGCCGCATACTGTCGGCATGCATCGGATCAACTGGGTATCTGCCGCGTTCGCGGCGGTCCTTCTTAGCGGATGTGCGGGTTCTTCAACGAGCGGCGGTGGCCCCACTCCCTTTGAGCCACGCTTCGATTCTGAGACGGTGGCGAAACTGGATACCGCCGTCGACGACATGATGGCCCGAATGGACATTCCCGGTGTCGTGATTGGCGTATGGTTCCCTGGCCGCGGCACCTGGATCGTGGCCAAAGGGGTGCGCGATACCACTACGAACGAGCCAATGCCGATCAATGCCCACTTTCGAATTGGCAGCAACACGAAGTCATTCCTTGGCACGGTGGTGCTTCAACTCGTGATGGAAGGACGGATTGAGCTTGACAAACCGATCAGCGACTACATTGACGGCGTGCCGAATGGCGATCACATCACCGTGCGGCAGATGCTCCAGATGGCTAGCGGGCTACCGAACTACAGTGAAACTGCGGCATTCGACGATTACCTGCACACGACGCCATTTGCTCCCGTTTCGCGGCAGCAACTGCTGGATTGGGCCTTTGCTGAGCCCAATGAGTTTGAACCAGGCACCCGATGGCAGTATTCCAACACGAACTCGGTCCTGCTGGGAATCTTGGTTGAGGCGCGAACCGGCAAGTCGATCGCGCAAAACATGAAGGAGCGCATCTTTGATCGTCTTGCGATGGAAAACACCTCGTGGCCGACCACGGCAGATTTGCCCGTACCTTTTTCGCGCGGTTACTCGAGAGATACCGCCAATGGCGAACGCGCCGACGCGACGAACTGGAGTCCAACATGGACCGACGCGGCCGGCATTCTGATCTCCAATCTTTGGGATATGAAACGCTGGGCGAAGTCGGTGGCCGTCGGAGAGCTCTTGACGCCCTCTATTCAGGCTGAGCGCCTGACTTGGGTGGAGTTGCCCGGGATTGGGCGTGCCCGATATGGACTGCATATTGGGAAGAGTGGCGGCTGGATCAACCACCAAGGCGAAATGCCAGGCTACAACACCATCGGCGCCTATCTGCCCGAGCTAGATGCGACGATTGTGGTGCTGGCGAACTCGAGTGATGGCATCAACGGCTTCTCACCGGTTGCGGGGCTCATCACGGTCATCGGCCGCATTCTCGCTCCGGAATACACGCCCGAGCTGCCGCCCCTCGATTAGGTTCCACGCGGGACCAATCGCCCGCGTCTTTGGTCCCAACATCGCATCTCGGCCTGATAGATGCGACATCACGTCTTCGTTGCCATGAACGAAGGCGTGATCGAAATGGTTTTTGAGCGGATTTACCAGGCGGTCCTTATCCTGTTGCTTGCAGCGGCCTTGGCCCTTGTGGCGCAGCGCATTGTCACCGGGCTATCCAGCCAGGCCGCTATGCCAAGCGTCGACGCGGTCGCCCATCACTGAGGCGAAGGCCTATCGTCCTTCGTTGCTTGAGGTTCCCGATGTGGCGCCGGACGCAGCCTCCTCGGCGCGCTTCTTCTCTTCCTCTTCAAAACGCTTGCGCTCTTCTTCCATGCGCTTCGCCGCTTCGGCTTCCGCTTGCTCTTGCATGACCTTGTCGGCGTTCCAGCGGTCATATTCCGCTTGGATTTTTGCGGCAGCGGCCTCGTTTGCCAGCCCCTTTTCCGTAAGCTGATCTTCTACTCGAAAAATTTGGCTGAATCGCTGCTGCCCGGCCGGGGTCAGGTCGCGCGTTGAAACGGCAAGATCAACAAGGGCATCCCATGCTGCGGGGTTGCCTTGCTGGGCGAGAATCTCAATCTTTTGGAAGATGAGTGCTGGCTTCGGCTGAACGGAAACGATCGTGTCGATGGCGGCTAGGTACTTGTCGGCCCATGCTTTGCGCTGCTCTTCGCTGGCTCGATCCCAGATCCCCTCGATGGCAGTGTACGAGGCCAGGGTAGCCATGTTTCGGCCCACCAAGTCCGACTGCGCCGTCAGGGAGCGCTCGTACAGCGGCTCGAGGACTTGAACACGTCGCTCGTAGTCTGCCGTGGTCAGATTGCTCAGTGCCTCGGAAACTTCGTACAGGACTTCATAGCCCGGGCTTTTCCATGACACCGGATACTCGGCTGCCAACTCCTCGACGAGCTTGGTGATGATCTCGTTGGCGCGTGGACCCAAAACGTCTCGGCGGTGGCGATCCTTCGCCGATTCGAAATCGGCTGGCACATCGCCAACAATGTCGACCACGAAGATCACTTCGGCGCCGACGGGCGAATCAATCACCACGATGTCGCCTTTGTTCGCCGTTCTCAGGGGGACCATCGACTCGTCGGTCAATGCCTGGCGCAGGGCGATTTTGTCGATCGTCTCGCTGAGCCGCTTGCCCTCGATCGGAGCCGCATGGGAAAACCGATCCATAGCCTGCTCAAACTTGTATTCGCCCGACTTCACCTTCTCGACAATTTCCTGGGCGAACTTCCGTGCATCGCCACCATCCACTTTGGCGCGATCAAGGACGATCTTTTTCACGTCGGCCGTCTGAAAAGCGCGCTTCAGCTCGTCGTCCGAAATGTTGAGCTTGCTCAGCTCGTCGTCGTACAGCATGGACCGGACGTGACCGGCAATGACGTTATTGCGCTGGTCGGGCCGCAGAAGTTGGTCCTTGAGCCCATCCATGCGCTCCTTCTTGATTTCTTCAAAAGTCTTGCCAAGCTCTTCCTTGAACTTCGCGGCAACTTCCTCGGTCGTCGAATCGGCTTTGAGGACGCCCTCGTCGATCTTCATCTGCTTCCATTCCACGTAGGCCTTGTCAAACTGCTGTTCCGCGCCCTTGAGGATGTCTTCATCTCTCAAGCTTATTCCTCGCGTCTGCCCCAGCTTGACCATACGAGCCTGATTGAACAGCTCCTTCATAGCGTTGTGATAGACATTGGTTTCGAAGCTGGCAGGCAAGTTTTCCAGTGCGGCGCCGAAGTATGAGAGCTGCAAGTTGGCGGTGCTATCGACTTCGGCAGCGTTGATCGTGACGCCGGCGACTTCGGCGACCGCCGGGCTGCTGTCGAGCATCGCCTGGCCCTGGTTGTTGCACTGAAACCCTAGACCCGCGATGAGGACTACGGCAAGGACGACGCCGATGGCGATGCCGCAACCGGACTTTTCCATGAAGACGCGAACGCTATTGACCGACACGTGTTGTGGTTCCTCTACAGATCCAATACGACCCGAGCCACCCATTATGACATACGGCTCCCCGCGTCCCGTGGCGTTGATGTGTAGACAAAAAGAGCGTATACTCAGTCTACCGGTCTGACCGGAGGTTGCGACGATGGCAAAGGGACTTACCGAACGGCAGCAGGAAATCCTTCAGTTCTTGATCGAGTTCTCACAGCGGATGGGCTTTCCGCCAACCATTCGCGAGATCGGAAAGGCCTTTGGGATCAACAGTCTTCGCGGGGTCACGGTCCATCTCTCCGCCTTGGAGCGCAAGGGGTACATCGTCCGCTCCAATGTGCCGCGTTCTATCCGGGTTGTGCATCCCAAGTATCAGCAGGACGTCCGGGCCCGCATGATTCCGCTGCTGGGCACGATCGCCGCCGGCGCGCCCATTTTGGCGGACCAAAACGTTGAAGAGATGATTCCGGTACCGACGGAGATGGTGCGCAACATCGAAGACGCCTTCTTGCTTCGCGTTCGAGGCGACTCCATGAGCGGCGAGGGCATCATGCCTCGCGACCTGGTGCTGATTCGTCCCCAGCCGACCGCGCGGCACGGCGACTTGGTGGCGGTGCTCTTGGGCGACGAAGCCACCGTCAAGCGGATTCACTTTGACAAGCAGCGCGTGCGGCTCATGCCCAGCAACCCCGCCTATGACCCCATCGAGGTGAAACAAGAGGACGCGCGGGTCATCGGGAGGGTGATCGGCCTGCTGCGCGACTACGAGGGAATGGCCTTTTAGCTTCGCAGGTACTCGAAGCCGATATCAAACAGTCCGCGCGAGCGTTGCTCCTGCCAAACCGGACCAATTCCGGACACGTAGTGCGTGACCAACTCCATGTCGCTCTCCAGCGATTGGAACCAAATCGTTGCCTTAACGGAGCGAAAACTGCGCCCGGCAACCGTGATGTTGCTTGGCGCTTGCTCAAGCGTCGCGGAGCCGGCGGCTACGGCGCCATACGTGATCACTTTGCCCCGCCAATTGGCGGACCGACTGCCCGAGCCGGAGATGGCAAGGGGCAGCGGCGGTTCAAATCGGGTCCCGCCGAGCGATGCGGCCAACAGACGACCTCGATGCCAGGCCAGCCTGGATGGTCCACCTGGTGAATCCAGGGTGAAACTGGGCGAGCCAAGAATAGGTGGAGCAGCCGCCAGCTTTGCCTCGACCAATCGCGTGCCAAAGTCGGTTCGGATGACATACGAGGCGGTGCGCCCATCGGCCAGTGGCCACAACTGATGACTATCTCCGCGGCACCCCGCCAGTGCCATGGCGATAAGGCATGCGGGTACCACGCGATCCATCAAAGGATGTGGAAGATAAACCGTGCTTGTCCCAGGGCGATCTCGTCTCCGTCGGCCAGATCGGCCATCTCGACCGCTTGAAAGTCCCCTTCCCGCAAGAGGAATGTCCCGTTCGACGAGCCAAGGTCATAAATGCGCCATGCGCCGTCCTCAAATACGATCTTTGCATGCTTGCGCGAAACAAACGAACCGTCAGCGGTTTTCGATAGGTCGACGTCGATCGGACCCATCGCAGGGTCAAACCTGCCGATCGTCGCCGGCGCGACAAAGTCATAGCACTCGTCGGTTTCGACGCCTCCACGCTTGACCGTGAGTCGGCCACGCAAAAGATCGTCCGACGCGCTGGGCTCTTCGGATTCGGTCGCCGCCTCGATCTCTTCGTTTTCCATCATAACTTCGGGGTCATTCATGGCTTTACCGTCCTTGACACGAGAGTCATGACTCCAATAATAACACTGGAGACGGCCAACCCGGGGACCAGGGTCCCCACGATGACGCTTTGGCCGGCGATCTCGAACTCCAAAAGGGGATTTTGGTTGAGCCTCCCCCAAAGCATCAGCCCAACCGCAAAGAGGAAACTGATCCCCATCGACAGCGCCGTTTCTCCATCCGGCAATCTCCAGTTCGGCCGCAGGTAAGCCATGAGGAAGGGGACCAAGATTGCACCCACGACGGCGCCCGCCCACGCGAACCATAGGTCGCGAACGCTGGGGACCCAGAGAGCCAAGCCGATCCCCATCAGCGATGCCACGATGACGCCCACCCGCGACCACTGCATGACCTTCTGGTCATCGGGCTCATGGACTAAGCGAGCATACAGGTCCCGTCCAATGGACGCTCCCGAAACAAGCAAGTACCCGACCAGCGCACTGATCATCACCCCAAACACGCCGCACAGAAACACCGCCTTCAGACCAGGGCCGAGCAGCGATTCGGCCAGCATGGGGAAAAGCATGAGGCCGTCCTCAGGTGGTCCCCCCAAACGGTGAAGGGCGATGAGGCCTGCGGCAATCATCAGGGCATCAAACACAAACCAGCACACAACGGCGACAAGGACGCCCCGGCGGCCGACTTCCGGGCTCGCGGCGCCGGCTACCCGTTGATGAAATCCCGGGTCGACGAGGGTCCATGCGCCCAAAATGAAGAAGCTGACGACCCCGATCGGACCGATGCCTCCGTCCCATTTCATCAGGTCCTGCCTGGATAAGTCGGTCAACGCATCGGGGATGGAAACGCTGCTGAGGCCCACTCCGACAATCGCGGCGAAACCGACGTACATCATCAAGAAAGCTAGAGACGAAACGCGCACGTCAGCCGGCAGGCCTCCACGATAGAGAAAGGCCAATCCGATCACCGCAGCGAGCAAGATGCCGGCCCACTTTTCAAATCCAACAATCGCCTGAAACAAGGTCCCCACCATCAGGATGTGGGCGGCAGGCACCGCAAGCAACACGAGCAGCAGCGAGGCAACGACGGCCGTCTTGTCGCCGAACGTCCCGGCAAAACGCTCCGGGATACTTATTTGCGCTCCCGAGCGGACCTTCTTGGCAATGACGAGCGCATAAAGGATGGCGAAGCTGTAATAGGGAACTCCCATCAGCACCCACGTGCCGATCCCGTAGTAGCTCACGATCTCGCCAATCGCCAGAACCCCACCGTACCAAGTACTCACCAGGGTAGCAACAAAAAAGGGCAGTGTCAATGAGCGCCCTGCTGCGAGGTACTGCAGTACTGAGTTTTCGCGCAGCCGTGTACTTAGCGCCAGCGCCGCGAGAAGTCCGAAAAACGCTGCTATGATGATGATGTCGAGCGGATCAAGCGAGATCAACTTCAGGTCCTTCTCCCAAGAGGCGCCAGCGATCTTCTGCCGAACTGTCGAGTTGCCATAGCAACAACGCTACGCCGTTATCCACCTGAGCGTTAACTGTTGAACTGACGGCCCGATTCGCAACGCTTACTAAACCATAAGGATGAAGCTTGTCTGAATGCAATGGCCACTCTACGCCAGTGAGCGTCACGCCTGTCACTTCACCTCCGAGAGGCATCATGGCCACCCGGTCGCCGTTGCGAGTCGCGGCTTCAACCGGCTGATGGGGCTTCACAAATGCGCCAATTTGCTGGCGTAACACGAGGCGGATGGTGATATTTGAAGCGGCTAATGAATAGAGAGATGCCAGCATATGATCAAGAAGATCCCCATCTAAGCCAAATACTGTCATCCTGATAACCCCGAGACGTTCAGCAAAAGCGATCATTTTGTCGCAATCTGTTCGCGAAGGGTCCTTATCCGCGATAACGTGGGGCGAACTGCGCAGAGCAGCCGATGAGGCTGAGTCGAGGTCGCCGACGAGATGGTGAGGCACGGCGCCAGCCGCGAGAACCCGATCGGCCCCACCGTCGGCAGCAATGACCAAGTCGGCATTTCTTAACCAAAGGGCAAGTTCGCTGATTGGGAGATCGTCACCGCCCAAGACTCCGGCCACGCGGACAACCCCAGGCAGTTTGAGGGACGACATCACGAGAAAGTTACCCAATGGCGAGTGGACCGTTCTGCCGCAGGACTCCTTGAATGAAGGTTAAATCGTTGATATCGAGCTCATATTGTATAAAAAACAAGAAAACATCTTTCAAACGCTTGTCAGTAGTCGGAAGTGACTGAGAAAGAGCTATAACGCCGCTTGTTTGGGCCGTGCAATGCGTCTCGTCCATGTGTATAATGCTCATTCACCCCGTAGCGCCGGAGCCAAAACCTCCCATGTCCGACCAGTATCGCCTTGACCTTCCTGCCGTTGCCGACCCGGTTCAGTTAGCGTGGGAGCGAGTTCAGGAGGCGGTTAAGGAGAAACTCAACCCGCAGGCATATCAGCGCTTCATCGAGCCGCTGCGCGCCGTCGGATTCGACGGCGAGACGTTTTCGGTTCAAGCACCGGGGGACTTCGTCGCGACTTGGGTAAGAGATAAGTACCTGCCCGCGCTGACGGAGATGGTATCGGACCAAGTTGGAGGTTTTGTCCGTATTCAGGTCATCTCTGGCCCGGTCACGGTGCGCGCCTCAAAAACCTCAAAATCTCTGCCTCCTTCGGCGAGGCAAGGCGCTTCGTCGGAAGGGCCAACTCTGCGGATCAACGAGCGGTTTTCCTTTGAGTCGTTCGTGGTGGGGCAAAGCAATCGCATGGCCTTTGCCGGGGCGCGCGCCGTGGCGCAGGAGCCGGGACGCCTCTATAACCCGCTGTTCATCTACGGTCCAAGCGGGGTAGGAAAGACACACTTGCTCAATGCGATCGCCCGCGAGGTGCTTCGCCGGGATCCCAATTACCCCGTTGCCTATATCACGGCGCAGCAGTTCACGGAGCAGTTCGTCACGGCGCTGCAAACCAACCGTTTAGATGCCTTTCGGAAACTTTACCGATCTGTGCAACTATGGTTAGTTGATGATGTACAGATGGTGGCAGGGCGCGACAAGACGCAGGAGGAGTTCTTCCACATTTACAACGTTTTGCGTGAGAACGATCGCCAGATTGTCCTGACGGCGGAGAAGTCGCCTATTGAGTTGGTCGCGATCGAAGAGCGATTGCGAACCAGGTTTCAAGGCGGTCTGGTCGCTGACATTCAAATGCCGGACACGGAAACGCGATGTGCGATTATTCTTCGCAAAGCAGAGATTGACAACGTGCCAATTGCGGCCGATGTCGCGATGTACCTTGCGGAGTATGTGCCGGGAAGCATCCGCGTGCTTGAAGGGGCGATGACTCGCTTGGCCGTTCAATCAAGTATTGACGGCGTGGCCATTGACTTGGACCTAGCCAAGAGCCTCGTCGATCGCTATTACGGGCCAAAGTTCGGCGCAAAGCCGAGCGTCGATCAAGTCATCGAGGCGGTGAGCCGCCACTACCGGATACCTGTACATGAGATCAAGGGCGAGTCGCGAAGGGCGCCGATCGTCCATGCGCGCCATGTCGCCGTGTATTTGACCCGGGAAATCACGCTGGGCAGCTGGCCTCACATTGGAGCGCAGTTTGGCGATCGTGACCACACCACCGTGATTCACGCATACCGAAAAATTGGCGAACGGATGGCGACAGATCGGGAGGTGGCGGCTGAGGTTCAGCGCCTTCGCGACGAACTTTGTCGATCGGTTTGATCGTCGAGGCGACGCCATGTGCCAAACTGGCAGGCGTGTTCTCACTCTCTCGCGTCAGTAGCCGACTGATGGGTCTGGCGATTCTTGTTGGCGTCTCGGCATCGGCATTTGCCCAATGGGAGCCCGAGCGCGAAAAGATTCCGCTCAGTGGTCAGATCGGCGTCTACTACCCGTCAAACGGGGAAATGCGGCAGCTGATCGGCTCCCAGGTGCTGAGCATTGGATTGCGACCCGGCGGGGCACGGGTCAGTAAAGCCGGCACCATCTCGTTCGATATCGACGCGGTGACCGGTTCGCGAGATGGCAACAAAGTGTTCCTTTTGCCGGTGACGGGTACCTATACCTATCTGTTTAACCAGGATGAGTTCGCCACGACGGTGCCTTACGCTCGGCTTCATGCTGGCCTGGCCTATATGGATTACGCGCTGACCCGCACCGATCCGAACCGGGGTGCCGTCGGTCGGCAGTCTGCGAAAGTTATTGGGGGAACCGGCGGCATCGAGGCAGGGCTCCTCTTCAACAACAACTTGCGGCTGTCGGCACGATACAACTGGTTCACGGAACCGCGTGGGTTCAACTTCAACGGCCTGCAGTTTGAAGTCTCGTATGTGCTTTTCCGACTTTAAAGTCGCCCGCGGAGCGCCCGTTGCCGGCTGATCAGCGGTTGGTCTCGGACCCGGCAGAACGCGCCGTCTTGGTGCTCGTCAATGCGGAGCCCGATGACGACCAGTTTGTCGAGGAGGAGCTCCAAGGGCTGTGCGAAGCGGCCGAAGTCGACGTCCTGGGGTTGACTCGGCAACGGGTGGATCGGCCTAGCAAAGCCACATTCGTTGGCAAAGGGAAAGTCGAGGAAATCGCCGCGCTGGCGGCGGAAGCCGGAGCCGAACTTGTCATCGTCGACGATGAGCTCACTGGCATTCAAACGCGAAACATCCAGGAGATCGTGAATGTTCGCGTCGTGGACCGGACCCAGCTGATCCTCGACATTTTTGCGCGCCGAGCGCGGACCAAAGAAGGGATGCTGCAAGTCGAGCTGGCACAGTTGACCTATATGCTGCCTAAGCTGATGTCGGTCTACACGAAGTTTGAGCGACAAAAGGGCGGCATCGGCATGCGGGGACCGGGCGAAACCAAGCTTGAAAGCGACCGCCGCATGGTTCGCGATCGCATCTCGCGACTGAAAGGGGAAATCGAGGAAGTTCGCAAGCATCGCGAACAGCAGCGCTCAGGTCGGCGCAAGCATCCCTTTCCCTTTGCGGCCATCGTGGGATATACCAGCGCCGGGAAGTCCACGCTGATGAACGCCCTTGCCGGGACGGATCTCTTGGCCGATGCGATGCCCTTTGCCACTCTCGATCCAACCACCCGCAAAGTGGAACTCCCCAACGGTTATGCGATCTTTCTCACCGACACGGTTGGATTCATTCGGAACTTGCCAACGGATCTGGTGGCCGCCTTTCGCGCGACGCTCGAGGAGACGGTGTATTCGGATTTCATTCTTCACGTCATTGACGCGAGCCACCCGAACTGGGAGATGCAGCGCGACGCGGTGGAAGAGACGCTCGAAGTTCTGGGCGCCGGAGAGCGCCCCGTGCTCACGGTGTTCAACAAAGTCGATCGCTTGGGTAGCCGAAGCGAGCTCGTTCGCCAAGTAAGCCAGACCGAAAACGCCGTGGCGGTAAGCGCGCTGAGCGGAGAGGGTATGAACGACTTGCTTGAGGCAATGCTCCGGATGATCAAGGATCTACTTCGGCCGATCAAGGCCGTTATTCCTTACGATCAATCGGGACTCGTGCAAGAGTGCTACGACTACGGTCGCGTGCACAAGGTGGAATACACCGACAGCGGGATCGAAATTGAAGCCGAACTGGTTGATGCGATGCGGGGCCGGATTGAGAAGTATCGAGTCTCGGAAACATGATCCCCTTGGGTCAATGGGTTGAAGCGGCGACGGCGCGCCTCCAAGCGGCCGGAGTGGAATCAGCCCGAACCGAATCGCTGGTACTGGCTGGACATGTGCTTGGCTACGACCGCTCGTGGGCACTGGCGCATCCCGACGCGCCGATGCCGGTGGCGGCAGCCGAATCGCTGATCGAGCGACGGTTGAACCACGAACCTCTGGCGTATCTCGTCGGATATAAAGAGTTTTATGGTCGTCGGTTTACCGTCGATCGCCGCGTGCTCATTCCGCGCCCTGAGACGGAGTCGGTGGTCGAAGGTGTCCTTGAGCGATTTGGCACGGACTCTCTCCATGTACTGGATCTTTGCACGGGATCGGGCTGTATTGCGATAACCCTGAAACTTGAGCGCCCATCGTGGAATGTGGTCGGGACGGACTTGAGTTTAGATGCCTTGGAAGTGGCTCAACAAAACGCGACATGCTTAGGCGCGGACATTACCTGGCGACAAGGCGATCTGTTTGCTTCAGTACATGACGCAAAGTTTGATTTGGTAGTGACCAATCCTCCTTACGTCGCTCCGGCGGATCCGCTGCCAGTGGAGGTCAGTGCCTTTGAACCAAGCCTTGCTCTCTATGGCGGCGACGATGGGTTTGACATCTTTCGCCGGATCGCGACAGAGTCCCCGTCTCGGATGGCAGAAGGCGGATCGCTGGTTCTTGAAGTGGGGGACGGGCACGCGGAATCGGTCAGATCGCTCTTCGCCCGTCATGGATGGCGATGGGTGTGGGGCAAACGGGATCTGCAGGGCAGCGAACGCGGGCTTGGGTTTCAGGTTGATCGAGAGTTACATGCCGACAGCCGTGTAGTGCCGTAGCCCGATGGTCCAGCCAATTTTGCCGATCACAAAGGCGAGGATGACCCAAGTGAACTGGACCCCAATGGCTTGATGCATGGCCGGGCCCGTTAGTCGGCCAATGAGGATTTCTGTCGGCGCTCCTGTCGTATAGTAAAAGGGCATGATCTTGGCCAGGTTGAGCGCCCACTGCGGCAGCAAGGCTACGGGGAACAACTGTCCCGAAAGAAACATCAGCGGGATGTAGTAGAGCTCAAAGATCGAAAATGCCTCTTGGGTAAAGAGCGCGATCATGGAGAGCATCATGACGATGAAGAAGCTGACGAGATGCCCGAGCAAGATCGATACCCAAAGCTCCCAACCAAAGTATAGTTGAACGCCATCCAAATAGCCTCGATAAACCCATATCAGCACAAAGAAGAAAGGGAGAAACAGGCACGTTCGAATGATCCGCCAGGGAAGGTTCCGGAGATAGGACAGCTGATAAAAGCTGATGGGGCGTACCAGCTGCGTGGAAAACTGCCCCTCACGGATTTCTGTGGCGATCTCGAAAAGAATGTGGGAGGTCACAAACGACCCAATGAGCAGCATGCAGAGGTAATAGAGCACGAAATCGGACACGGTATAGCCGGCGATGGTGCCCCCGCTCGCGGCCGCTGTCCACAGAACCGGCATCGTGACGGCCGTCACCAGATCCGTGGTGATCCAGATGATGCCGCTTGCACGATAGGCGATCCCGTCTTGGAAGTAGACGGAGAAGACCGCACGCCACTTGCGAGCCAGCGTCAGCACGCCGGAAACTCTACCGGACGAAAGCCAAACTTAGCGAAACCGCCAGATAATGTTTGCGCCGCCGGTCGCGATGGAGCGTGCATTATAGGTCTTGGTATGACCGTCGGCAAAAATCACCGGCGTCATGCCGGTGTCTCTGCCGGTCGCCCCATAGCGGCCGATGATTGGCTTCAGTTCGTTTGCGCCGAGGTTCAGGGGCGGATTGCCCATCACCTGAATCAGGTCTCTTTCTGAAGCAAGCGGAACGGCTTGGTCCAAGCTGGAGAAGACCGTGAAGTCCGGGCGATAGACTGTGCCGTTATCAGCGCCGAAGACAAATCCGCGGTATTTGCCGGCGGTGCCCCAAGGCGTGTCGGCAAAGAGCCCGGTCCGCGCTGGCTCGTCCATCTGCGAGGCATTGGCCACGTTCCAGAATGCCGAGCAGCCGAAGCGAACTTCGCCCGAGTTACAGATACGGTCGGCGGTGTTGCCGATGAGCGTGGAATAGGCCATCACATCGTTGTAGCCCACGCTTTGCTGCTGCCGGGTATTCCAGCTGGACGCATAGGCGCTGCCCGGAGCGGAAGGAGAAACCAAGACGTCCTTGCTCTTCACGTAGGGAAAGAGTGAGGTCGTCCAAATGCGCGCGGCATCTGTTGTGGGCGCGTCGTAGTTCGTGCTTGGGACAAAGGTATCGTCGCTGTCCGTCGTATAGAGCATCACCGCGGCACTGAGCTGCCGCATCTGGGCGATGCCAGCGGTCTTCTTCGCCGCTTCTTTGGCTTGTTGGAAGACAGGGAAGAGGATCGCTGCCAAGACCGCAATAATGGCGATCACGACCAAGAGTTCAATCAAGGTGAACGCACGTTTGACGGACATGTTGGCGGCATTGTAGCGCACATCCCCTTAGTACTGGTGATGGTTGCCTTTGTTCCGTGCTGTCCTTATCCCGGTCATCCGGTCGGTACACTGGGTTCGGGATGGTTTCCGAGCGCGTCACCGTCGAAGGTCATCTATTGGACGAGAACTCGCTGGCGCGAATGCTCGCGCAACTGGACCAGCTTGGCGTGCGATTCCAGATCCGTCGATTTCGGATTGGCGAGTTTGCCGTGGATCCGTCGATGATTGAGCTTCTTCTCCATGCCGAAACTGCGGACGGCATGGCTCATGCGCTGAAGGTCTGTCGCGACGTCGGGGCACAGGTCGATGACGAAGACGCTGAACTGGTTGTGGCCGACCACGATGGCGTCCTGCCAGAGGACTTTTACTCGACGACCAATTTCACGACGCACGTTCGTGTTGATGGGCAATGGCTCCGTGTCGAGCGCTTGGAGATGGACGTGGGCATCCGCGTTGTTCACAGCGGCGGTCACGTGCGGGCGGAGGCGTGTCCCATGCATCACGTCCGGGTTGGAGACCGATTGGTCGTCGGGTATCGGGGAGTCAAGGTGACTCCCGACGTTGACCTCGACGAGTCGGATGAAGACTTCAAGTTCATGGGCAACGAGGTCAGCAGCGAGCGTCCCAAGGCGCGGGTGATCGCCCATTGCGCCGAGGCGATGCGCGCGGCGAAAGCCGAAGGACTCAAAGTCATTTTCGTCGGGGGCCCCGCGATCGTTCATTCGGGAAGCGCCAAGTACTTGGCAGGTCTGATTGAGCGGGGTTGGATCGACGTGCTCTTTGCCGGCAACGCCCTGGCCGCGCACGACATTGAGGCCGCGATGCTTGGCACGTCCTTGGGTGTCGACTTGGACCGCGGCGTCCAAACGTCGCACGGCCACACCCACCATTTGAGGGCGATCAATCGGGTGCGCCGATCTGGCAGCATCGCAAAAGCCGTCGAAGAGGGGTATCTGACGTCAGGAGTGATGTATGCGTGCGTGAAGCATAGCGTGCCTTTTGTGCTCGCGGGATCGATTCGTGATGACGGTCCGCTACCCGACGTCATCACCGACAACGTGAAAGCGCAGGATGCGATGCGGGCCCATGTACCGGGCGCCGGCGTAGCGATCATGGTGGCGACGACCCTGCACAGCGTGGCGACAGGCAACTGTCTTCCGGCGAAAGTGAAGACGTATTGCGTGGACAACGACGCTGACACCGTGATCAAACTGACGGATCGAGGCACGCACCAAGCCATCGGATTGGTGACGGACTGCGAGTACTTTCTCAAGGAACTGTCGACGAACCTCCCCGATACCGCCACTCGTATCCGATAGCCATGTAGAATGCCGGTCAATGATTGCCGGCGCCGCCTTGATCAAGACGGTCATCAAAGAGGTCGAAGCCGCCCTCGACCGACTCCCTCCCGTGCAGGCACAAGCCAGCGGTACCATTGAAGTCGATTACATCGAGCCTCCAAAGAAACAGTGGGAGAGCATTATTCCGGTGCGGATGCCGGAGATTCGCCGTGCGACGACCTTTACGGCTGAGCGTTTCTCACTCCGCGTGGATGCACAAGAGTTTTCAAGTCAAGGCACGATACGCATTGATGATCCGTCCCTGCTGTTCCAGGCATCCGCCCTCAACTTTAACTGGCGGGAGAGTCACGGCAGCGCCTCAAACGTCGAAGCTCAAACGCACTCCTACGTGTTGACGGTCCGAGAAGCGCGAACCGACCACTATCTGCTTGAAGTCGATGACGTCAAGCTGACGGCATACGTTGGCAACTACCCGTTGTATGGTGTCTCAGCCCGCAAGGTGTTGTCTCATGGCCAAGGAAGCACGGTGGTCGACGGCGCATCGGCCTACCTCTTGGGCAAAAAAATCATTACGTTGCCTCGAATGAGACTGGAGAATGTCAACTACACGCTCCTTCGAGACTTGCCGGACTTTGGTATCCGGGACGGCAGCCCGTCCTATCAGCATGGACTCCGCTTTCGCATTGGTGAAGGGCAATTCCTCGAAGGCGCCGTGGCTTGGGCAAGGGGCTCCTATCCCTACTATGCCGCCCAGTATGCCGTGGCGCTGGCCGAGCCAAAGACCTATGACGGGTATGTCATGGCGGTTTCGGACATCCAAACGGGCTATCTGGGCAGCTGGTTCGAGAACGTCACCGTGCGCAATCCGCATGACACGCGGGGCATGTTGACGAAGGAGCGACTTGCGGCGTTTGTCGGGTCCTACTGGAATGCCGACGTAACGAACTACGAACGAGACTTCAGCGTTTCCATGCCGATTTACACCGGCGTCTTCACCACGGGAACGTACCTAGGCTTCCCCGTCGGGTTGACGGTGGGCGGTGCCCGGGTTCAGGAAATCAGCGAAGGTCGAGCCGATCAGTTGGCGGCCTACGGATCGGCTCTCCTTGTGGATTACAACGTGTCTCGCGGCATCGACGTGCAAGTTCGAGGTGACGCGGCGTACTTTTTGACCAATGGACGGCCCTATAGCTGGGTGCGGGGGAGCGGCGGCGTGGTGCTCACGATCCTGCCGCAACTTCGGGTCGGCGCCGCTTACGTCGACTCAGTGGACTATGGCCGACCCAAGTTCCGATTTGACCAGCTCTTCGCTTCGCGCGAGTACCACACACGAGTTGACCTCAACCTTGGCCCGACACAAGTGCGCTATTTGAACCGATACGATCTGGCGACGCGCCAATGGTTCCAGGCGCAAGTGTACGTATCCCAGGTGATGGGAGCCGTGCGGCCCTTCGTAGTTTGGAACCAGCAGAGCGGTGGCTACAGCTTTGGGTTTGATCTTCGACTCGACGATGTGTTTGGCGACTTGCTCAAACGTCGGATCACAGACGTAAAAGTGCACAAGGACGGAGGCTGAGTTGTCGCACGATCCCATCGACGAACTGCGCGAGATCGAAATGCCGCAAGCGGCGGAGGCATGGTCGCCACCCTCGGCGCGGAAGTCTGCCGAAGAAAATGCCGAGTACGGCGAGGCGGCGCTGCGCGACGGAAGGAACGAGGACGCCGCCTTCTATTTCGCTCAAGCTGTCGAAATGGGCGCCGACGCGTCGGCAGGATGGGCGGTCGCTCTCGAGGCGCTGGGACGCGAGGAAGAGGCTGCCGAAGTGCTGAAAAAGCAGTCGGCTCGGGGGACGGCCGATCCATTAGAAGGGCTGGCCGACCTGGCACGTGCCAACGCCCGCTTTCGAGAGGCGTTTGGTCTTTTGGAGCAGGCGATCCGTCGGGAGCCGACGAATCCGGCTTACCGCATCAAACTGGCAGAAGCGCTGCGAGATGCTGGATTTCCCAAGCGCGCCGCATCGGTGGCCAAAGATGCGGTGACCGTTGCCCCAGACAATGCGTTTCTGCATTATTGGCTCGCGGACCTCTCCTTGGAGCTCGGCGACGATGTGGCGGCGGTCGGCTCTTTTCGCGCAGCGATCGACTTGTCTCCTGGTGACGATCACCTTTTCGCCCGCGCAGCGGTTGCGCTGTGGCGGACGGGGGATCGGGAAAAGGCGATCGAATCCATCGAGTATGCGCGTCAGCTTGATCCCGCCAAAACGCTCTATCAGGCCATGGCCGTCGAACTTAAGTCCGCGCATGATCCCGACTTTTACGGTGACGTCGCGGAGCTGGATCCGTATGATCAGGAAATGATGCGCCGGTTTCGCCGGGAGGTGGGGCTGAGCGATGGATAGCCGCATGCGTCTTCAGCGTGTCGATGAGGCCAACCGGACACCGTTCGCCGAGATTCGCTCATGGGTCTACCGCGGTGGGGAACCGGTCCCGGCCGGTGATAACTTGCTCCCCGAGGGTGTTGACGGGTTCCTGGCCTACGAGGACGACGTCGCCGTCGGCGCTTACTCCCTCCTCAACCTCGAAACGCTTGTCCGTGGCAGGCCGATGAAGACTGCGGGTTATGCCGCGGTCGCCGTGCCGCCGGAACACCGAGGCGGTGGGGTCGGACAGCGGATGATGTCGGCCTCACTCCGACCCGCGCGGGAGGAGGGATACCTTTTGGCATCGCTCTATGCCTTTCGCGAGCCGTTCTACCGCAAGTCAGGTTTCGCATCGATGGGGACGCGGCTCTCCTTGAATGCACCGACGCATCGCATGCCGTCTTATTCGCAGGAGTTGCCCGCTGTTCGCCTTTCGCCTCAGGATTGGCGCTTGCTTGAGCCGTGCTATGAGTCGTTTGCTGCGGTGCGGTCGGGGCTGAATCGACGATCCGAGTGGCTCTGGCAGCGGAAAATGGGGAGTGAGTCGAGCGGCGGGCACCGACTGGCGTTTGGTGACCCCGTTGAGGCCTATCTGTTAATCGACCCGGAAACTGCCTTTTGGGCAAAGGTTGAGGTGTCCGAGTTTGTCTGGTCCACCGCCCGAGGGTATCGGAGCGCGATGGCGAGCCTGCGTCATCTGGCCATCAATCAGTCGTCGGTCGAGTGGTCCGAACCGGGGGATTCGCCGACGCTGATGCACGCGCAAGATCACGGCATCAAGGTCGAGTCCGATCGACCGATCATGGTGCGCGTGCTCGATGTTGTGGCAGGGCTGCAGCGACTTGCCCCCGAGACGAGTGGCCGTTTTACGCTGGCCATCGATGACCCGGACATTCCCGAGAATCGCGGACCGTTTGAGGTGCAGTTCGAGCCGGGGGGAGTACACGTGGGTCCGGCGTCCACTGGGGAGGTCGCACTGTCGATTGGTGAGTTCTCACAGGCATTCTTCGGCGAGCCGAGCCTCGAGGAACTGTTGAGGTTCCGGGGAAGCAGCTGGTCCGAAGGGGTTGCGTCGGCATGCCGCCTGCTTTCGCCACGTCGGTGCTTCTGCCTGGATTTCTTCTAAAAAAGCCCTCGTCGTTCGCAATTCGAACGACGAGGGCGGAACGGGCTCGTTAGCGTCGAGGGCGGAACCGTGCGTTCACGTTTTCTTCATCGTTCCGATCTTTGGTCGGCAATGAATCGGGAACGTCCGGCGCGGCATCGTTCACGGGCGTAGGATCCGGCGTGTGTTCGCGCGGAGTCCGGTCGCCTCGGTCCGGTCGTGGACCGCGGTCGCGGTTCCCTCCACGGTCGCCACGATCACCGCGGTCTCGATCCCGACCTCCGTCGCGACCACGGCCACCGCCGTCTCGGCCACCGCCATTGCGGCGCGAACGGTCATCCCGGTCTCGGCCGCCCCGTCGGTCTCCACCCGTCACGGTGCTCGACGTCGGCGCGACAGCCGTTTCGTTTTCAGCGAGGTGGGGCTGGGTTTGGGCCAAACCGAGCGCCGTTAGATTGACGCGACCCTGACTATCGACTTCGTAGACGCGAACGTTCAACTCGTCGCCGACGGCAACGGCCTCATCCGGGCGGCGGATCTGGCGTGCGCTGAGGTGATCAGCCGGGACCAGTCCCTCGCGGCCCGGGGCGAACTCGACCAGCGCGCCGCGCCCAATGACGCGAGTCACTTTTGCCCGGAACTCAGAACCCACGGCGACTTCTTCGGTAAGCGACTTGATCATCTGGATCGCCTCAGCGACTGATTCGCCGTTCGACGAGCCGACGAGCACGCGGCCGTCTTGCTGGACGTCGATTTCAGCGCCGGTCGTCGCGACGATCTTCTTGATATTCGCGCCTCCTGGGCCAATGAGCGCTCCGATCTTTTCGACCGGGATGGTGATCGTAGTCACCCGCGGAGCGGTGGACGCGACATCCGACCTCGGTGCCGGGATTTCGGCTTCGATCACGTCAAGGATCTGCATTCGGGCGCGATCGGCTTGGGCGATAGCGTCGGCCAGCACCTGATCCGGAATGCCTTCCAGTTTGGTGTCCAGCTGCAGGGCGGTAATGCCCTTGCGCGTCCCGGCGACCTTGAAGTCCATGTCGCCGCAGAAGTCCTCCATGCCCTGGATGTCGGTCAGCACCTTGAAGGTGTCCTTGCCATCGGACATGAGGCCCATGGCGATCCCGGCGACGGGCGCCTTGATCTGAATGCCCGCATCCATTAGCGCGAGGGTTGAACCACAAACCGACGCCATCGACGTCGAGCCGTTGGATTCCAGGACCTCGCTGATGAGGAGCAGGGTGTACGGGAAGTTCGGGTCGTCGAGCGGGATGACCGGTTTGAGAGCGCGCTCGGCGAGGGCACCGTGGCCGATTTCGCGTCGTCCCGGGCCGCGGAGCGGGCGAGCCTCTCCCACCGAGTACGGCGGGAAGTTGTAGAAGTGCATGTAGCGCTTCGACTCGTCCGTTTCCAATCCATCAACGATTTGGGCATCGCCTGGAAGACCAAGGGTGAGGACGGTCATCACCTGGGTTTGCCCGCGGCTGAAGAGCCCGGAGCCATGGACGCGAGGCAACAGGCCGGCAACTGCTTCGAGCGGGCGGATGTCCTCAAGGCCGCGACCGTCGGGCCGCTTGTTCTCTTCAAGGATGAGCCGTCGCACGGTGCCCTTGACGACCTTATCAACGGCCTCAGGCAGTTGGGCATGGACTTCGGGGCGATCAGCAAAGACTTCCTTGTATTTCTTGACCAGCGTGGAAATGAGGTCGGACAGCGCCGATTCCCGTGCTACCTTGTCGGGGTTGATGAGCGCCTCAGCGATTTCCTTGCCGCTGCCCTCTTGGATGGCCTTGACGACGTCCTCATCAAGGGAGAAGAGGGGGACCGCTCGCTTCGGCTTGTTCACCATCGCCGCGAACTTTTCGATTTCGACACAAATCTGCTGGATGGCTTGGTGAGCGTACTTCAGGGCCTCGACGATGACCGCGCTTTCGACTTCGTTTGCACCCGATTCGACCATGGAAATCGCGCCTTTGTGACCGGCAACGACGAGGTCAATGTCGGATCGATCGATCTCCTCCAGTGAAGGGAAGAGGATGAACTCGCCATCGATGCGGCCAACGCGGACACCAGCGACGGGGCCGTTGAACGGAATATCAGATACCGCCAAGGCGGCGCCGGCCGCGGTGAGGGCCAGAACGTCGGGGGGACACGCGTGGTCCACCGAAAAGGGCATCGCAATGACCTGAACGTCGTTACGGAGTCCCTTGGGGAAGAGGGGGCGAAGCGGCCGGTCGATGAGGCGGCTGGTGAGGACGGCCTTTTCGCTGGGGCGACCGCCGCGCTTGATAAAGCCGCCGGGAATCTTGCCCACAGCGTATTTGCGCTCTTCGTAGTCGCAAACAAGGGGCAGAAAGTCAATGCCTTCGCGAGCGTTGTCGGACATGGTGGCCGTCGCGAGAAGGACGGTTTCGCCCATGCCGAGAAGAACGGCGCCGCCAGCCTGCTTGGCCACGCGCCCCGTTTCGAGGTTGAGGGTTTTGCCCCCAACTTCGAAGGTGTGTGATGTAATCATGAAGCCTCCTATCGGGGCTTGACTTCGCGGATGCCGAGTCTTTGGATAAGGGCGCGGTAAGCCGCGATATCCTTTCGGCGCAGATAGCCTTCGAGGCGGCGTCGCCGCCCGACCAGCATCAAGAGTCCGCGGCGACTGTGAAAGTCCTTCGGGTTCTTTTTGAGATGCTCGGTGATCTGAAGGATCCGAGCTTGCATGATTGCGATTTGCACTTCGGGCGACCCCGTGTCATTCGGGTTCGCGGCATATTCGCGAATCATTTCCTGCTTTTTTTCTGCGTCCAGCGGCATACGAGAGAGTCGAGCCTCCGATTGTTTTCCTTTTCTTTGAGATTCGCCGAGCTCGGTTTAGGTCTGCCGCTCCACGCAAACTCCCTTGGGAGGCTCCGTACAACGGCACACGAAATCCCGCACCTTCGGCTGAGCCGATCATACCTCATTTGCCACAGGGAAAACGCAAGGTTTCCGTCTACTTGCCGATGCAGAACGTTGCGAATATGTGGTCAAGGAGCTCGCCGTCCGCGTCGATACCCTCGACCTCGGCCAAAGCAGTCAGGGCGCCGCGCAGGCCGACCGCAGTCAGGTCCAGCGGGACGTCAGCGCGAAGCGCACTTGCCGCCATTTCCACCAGGCTCAGCGCTTCGGAAACACAGGTTCCGTGGCGCGGGTTGAGCAGCGGCGTATGAGTGGCCTGCTCCAGTCCCAGATCTGGGCTGATGCTGGCGATCAAGCGATCAAGCCCTGCGCCGCTGGCTGCAGAGACGGCGATCTCGGGTCCCGGGTGGGGGCGCAAGTCGCACTTGTTGGCGACGATGCGGACTTTGGCACGGGTCTGCGGCAGGTCTGTTGGAGGCTGGCTGCCTGATTCGATGATCAGCCAGAGCAGATCGGCGGATGCGGCCAGTTCGCGCGATCGATCCATCCCAAGACGTTCGACCGGGTCTTGGGTCTGGCGCAAGCCGGCGGTGTCGATGAGAACACACTTGATGCCGTCGAGTTCGACAGACTCCTCGAGGTAGTCGCGCGTGGTGCCCGGTATCGGCGTCACCAAGGCGCGGTCCCTGCGCAGCAGCGCGTTGAGCAGACTGGACTTGCCGACGTTCGGCTCGCCCAGAATGGCGATGCGGACCCCTTCGCGCAGAAGGCGGCCGGGTTCAACGGTCCGATGAAGGCGCCCCAGCTCGCCGGCGACTTGATCCAGGTCATCAAGCATGGGGTCCCGGTCGAGGTCGCCGATCTCCTCGGCAAAGTCGATCGTGGCTTCGATCGCTGCCAGGTGACGCGCCAGTCGTGCGCGAAGGGCGGCGATTTGATCGCGAAGGACTCCGTCCCGGTGGAGGGCAGCCTGTCGAAGCTGCGCCTCGGTCTCGGCGGCGATGAGGTCCCGAACTCCTTCGGCTTGCGTCAGGTCCATGCGACCGTTCAGGAATGCGCGCTCAGTGAACTCGCCGGGGCGTGCCATCCGACCCCCTGCGGCACGGAGTTGGTCCAGCAGCGCTTGTATGGCGGCACGCGATCCGTGTCCGGCGATCTCGACGGTCTCGTCTCCCGTGTAACTTTCTCCACCCGGAAAGTAGGTGAGCAGGGCGTCGTCGCGGGTGACCAGTTTGACGTGGACGCTTTTTCGCGGCGCTGGCAAATCAGCCAATCCACAGCAAACCTTTCGTGCAAGGGACCCGGCTTCAGGGCCTGTGACACGCACGACGGCCACCGCGCCGCCGAGAGCCGTGATTGGGGCAAAGATCGTGTCGTGCCAAGCCATCGGACCCATAGTTTGCGGTATGGGAAAGGGAAGTGATCACGCGCTCAAGTACAATTCGGCGGCCCACAACGGGGTGGAGAGCATGGAACATACAACAGACCTCAACTTTTTGCGCGTGACCGAGACTGCCGCGCTGGCTTGCGCGCACTGGGTCGGAAAAGGCGATCGGACCGGCGCCGACCAGGCTGCCTGCGAAGCGATGCGGCGAACGCTGAACGAGCTGCCGATCCGCGGGACCATCGTGATTGGCGAAGGCGAGCGCGACGAGGCGCCCATGCTCTTTATCGGCGAAGAAGTGGGATCGGGCGAAGGGCCGAAGATCCAAATTGCGGTCGATCCGCTGGAAGGGACCAACCTGTGTGCGAACGGGGTTCCGGGCGCCCTGGCCGTACTGGCCGCAGCCGTCGAGGGCGAGGGCTGGCTGATGCACGCCCCGGATTGCTACATGGACAAGCTGGTCGTGGGGCCCGAGTGTGCGGGCGTGGTGGACATTACGCTGCCGCCCCGGGTCAACGTGCGCCTGATGGCCAAGGCGCTGGGCAAGAGTGTAGATAGCCTGACGATCGGCATTTTGGAGCGCCCGCGTCATGATGAATTGGTGGCGGAGGTTCGCGAGGCCGGGGCGAGAGTGCAGCTCATCGCTGACGGCGACGTTTCCATCGCGCTCGCCACGGTGGACCCTGATGCCGGAATTGACGGACTCATGGGCATCGGCGGCGCGCCGGAAGGGGTGTTAACCGCCGTTTCAACGTTGGCATGTGGGGGCGAGATGCAGGCGAGGCTGGTTTTCCGCAATGAGACCGAGCGCGAACGGGCGTCGAAAATGGTGAATGGCGATCTTGACCGGGTGCTCAAGACCGAAGACCTGGCGTGGGGGAATGTGCTTTTTGCCGCCACCGGCGTCACTAGCGGCGACATGCTGAAGGGCGTACGTTTCGGTCGCGGTATCGCCGTAACGGAGTCGATTGTGATGCGCGCCTCCACCGGGACCGTCCGCCGCATTGAGACAACGCATCGCGTGTCTCGGTTTGCGGGCTAAACGGCGCGCTTCTTCTGTGCGGCGAAGTGAGCAAACGCCAGGCAGCCGAGAACCACGAGTGCGAGCCCGAGGTTGCCCAGCGCCATGCCGGGCGATTTGCCCTCACCTTGCAACACGGTGATGCGGTAGGCCCAAAAGGCGGCGAGAAGCAGGCAGACCCCTCCGAGGGAGCGATAGGCCATGGCGGGAAACGAGAAGGTCAGCGCGGTGAGCACGAGAATAGCGATTCCGGCGCCGACACCTGCGACGAGCGACATGGTGCTGCCGGCAGCTGCAAAGCCCGCGATGCCGCCGCCGACATTGATGAGGCCATAGAGGCCAAGGACGACGCGAAGCCACGTCATAGGCCCTAAAGGGTACCGGACATCCGGCCAACTGGGGGGACGCAAAAAAGCCCCGGACGATCGTCCGAGGCTCGTCCGAATCAAACTTTACGCCGTGGCTTGCTTGACCAGAGCCTTGAAGGCTTCCATGTCATGAATCGCGAGCTCGCTCAGAACCTTGCGATTGACCTGGATGCCCTTGGTCGTCATGCCATGGATGAGGTCGCTGTACTTCACGCCACACTCGCCGCAACCCGCGGAAATGCGCGTGATCCAAAGACGACGAAAGTCTCGCTTTTTGGCGCGTCGGTCGCGAAAGGCGTACTGACCCGACTTCATCACCTGCTCATTAGCCCGGCTGAAGACGTTCTTTTTACGACCCCAGTAGCCCTTGGCCTTGCTGATGATCTTTTTATGTCGCTTGTGGCGCATCAAGCCACGTTTCACTCTTGCCATTTCTTCTTGGTCCTCTTAACTCGCTGGTCGCCTTAGCGCGCCAGCAGGCGCTTCACGCGCTTGCGCTCGCCCTTGAACAGTACGGGTTCGCCTTCGAGCCGTCGCTTGCGCGACCCGCTCTTGTGCATAAACTGGTGCGAGTTATACGCCTTCCGCCGGGTGATCTTGCCCGTCCCCGTGATCTTGAACCGCTTCGCGGCCGTCTTGTTCGTTTTCAGTTTTGACATCTTTTTTCCTTTGCGACGCCGGCTTCGGCGCAAGAATCATCGTCATCAGGCGTCCGTCCATAGACGGCGCCCTTTCGATTACTGAGACTTCGCTCGTTTGTTGGGCGAACACGTCCAGCCGGTTTCGCCCGACCTCGGGTCGAGTCACTTCCCGGGCTCGGAACATACAGGTCACTTTGACTTTGTGACCCTCCTCCAGGAACTTGATCGCGTTTCGCGTCAAATGTCCCAGGTCGTGATCCGAAATCCGCGGGCTTATCTTTATACCCTTTACTTCCTGCGTTTTCTTCTTGTTTTCCCGCTCGCGCTTCTCATTGGTGTACTTGAATCGACCATAATCGATGATCCGGCACACAGGTGGCTGCGCGTTCGGCGCGACCAAAACGAGATCGAGTCCCGCCTCGCGAGCCAGGTTCAACGCTTGACGACTCTGCAAGATTCCCAACTGCTCGCCGTCTTCGCCCACCACACGCACGTCCCGAAATCGCAGGACGCGCTCGTTGATCATTGGCCCGGGTTCGGGCCGGACGTCTCGACGAAAGCGCCTAATTGCGGGTCACCTGAAAAAACAAAGTCATCGGGGGAGATTATAGCGTCCCGCCGTTGCCAGAGTCAAAAAACGCTCATCACGGCGAATCTCGACGGCCAACATCGCGATTTTTGAGTCGATTCAGCAACTCTTCAACCCGGAAGTAGAAGCCAACGCGAAGGTCATAAGGGAACTGTCGGACCACGATGTACGGCTCAATGCAGCCCGCGATTTGGCTGAACATGAACTCTCGGTCGTAAATGCGGCGAGTTGATGCGTCGTACTTGACCAGATAGCTGAACTTTCGGGGCCCGTACGTGAGATCGAGCCGGGCGCGCCAGCCACGGTCCGAGTAGAGCTCGTCGAAGCCAAAGTACGGTGAGCCGAGGGAGAGTGAATCAACATAACCGACTCCCAGTCGAACATGGGGTGACGGCTCGAAAGCAAATCCCGTCTCTAGACGCCCCCAACCAAACCGCGAGCGATCGCCAAGAAATGCGGTGGTGTCGATGCGGTTACGGTACGCGAGGTTCGGCCCGATGTGGAGTTCCGGAAGTGAGACGCTGAGGAACGTAGCCGTTCGCGTTTCCGAACGGCCGCGCGTTTCTTGGATTTGTTGCCCTCGGACCTGACCGTAGAGGCCGAAGCCGCTGAGTGACCCTCCGGCTTCATAGGCCACATCGATCGGCTTGCTGATCGTGGGCTCTTCGCGCCGTGCGGTGACGCCGATGTTCCAGTAGGTTCCCACGCTCATGGTGCTTCGTCGCTCGTGGGTGAAGTACCACTCATCCTTGGGGTTGCGCACGAGGACGTTCTCAAGCCAAGCAAAGTCGAAGTGCTCTCCGACGTCCGGCCTCGGGCGAATCTGCGCCATGCTCGCGTTCGAGCCAAGCAGGCTGCGCGAATACTCCAGCGAATAGGAAGGCATGCGGGATTGAAAGACGCCGACATTGAAACCGATCGTCGCGTCAGGTCCGGCCATAAACTCCGACGCCCACGAGACGCCGAACCCAACGCCGCGCTCGAACGCGATGCTCGGGGCAGTGAGTCCCCGGACTCGCCGATCTAGACTGAACGTGTAGGTCGGGAGGACACCCAACTTTTGGCCGAGCGCCTCGATGCCCAACCGATTCACCTTCGCACGCGAGCCAGGCACGATGGTGACCTCGCGTGCCGTGAAAACCAGCAGCGGCCGATCGTTGCCGCAGGTGTTGGCCACGACGTCGCGCAAGACCCAGCTTTCCGGAGAGATGTGGATTTGCCGGGCCTTCAGGCGGAGGAATGGAGCTTCGATCGCCACGTCATAGGCCGTTCCGGTTTGGTTGTCCCAGTTAAATGTGATGCGAGAGGCTTGGACGTTGCCATCGGGGTCGATCAGCGAGACATTGCCGGTTGCTTCGCCCGTCTTGTTAAGGGTGTCGAGGTGGAGGCGGTCACAGCGGATCGACGTGAGTCCAAAGGTGGCTTCGACACCGTCCGTGAACGTTACGGTTCGCGCCTCGAGGTCAGTCTCTTGGTTTCGGAACGTCACCTCGAGGGCTTGGTCGATGCGAACGCGCTGCTCTTGAACGGCCTCCGCGACAGGCGGCACCGTTTCGACAAAGGCGGGTGGCGTTGTGCCCTCGATTTCCCAAAGGGGGGGCAGCGCCAGCCACATCGGAATCAGTGTACCGCCGCATCCCCGGCGGCTTGAATCGGCGGCCTCATCAGCGCCGTAGGTACCATCACCGAACGTATGGGAGCCGCGCTCCAATCCCTTTCATCAATGCAAGTCACGCGAACCGATATCAGCCCGTGCGACATCCATCTGGACGTCATTTGCACCCCCGAGCAGGTCTCGGACGCCTATCGCAAGGCGACCAAGCACTTCTCTAAACGCGTCCGTGTTCCCGGCTTCCGTCCCGGCGCGGCACCCGCCGCGATGGTTGAGAAGATGGTCACTGAGGACGACCTGAACGAGCAGGCAGCCGAAGAACTGGTCCGAGGGACATTCAAGTCGGTGCTGGCCGAGCACCAGCTCGAGCCCTACGGCCGACCCTCCGTGGAAGTCAAAAAGCTGGTCCGGGAGCCAGCAGAAGCCGAGTTCTTGCTCAAGGTGCCGCTGGCGCCCGTCGTGGAACTTGGCGAGTATCGTGGCATCGAGGTCAAGAAGCCCAACGTCGAAGTCACCGAAGCCGCCGTGGACGAGCAGATCGAAGGATTGCGTCGCCGCAAATCAAAGCGCGAGGCCGTTACCGATCGCGGCATCGAGGCCGGCGACATTGCCGTGGTGAACATCAAGGTCGACGGCGAGACGACCGACGGTCGCACCTTCATGATTATCGTCGGTCGGACCTTTGAGGCTTTGGACCAACTGCTGGCGGGGATGGAGGTCGAAGAGATGAAGACCGCCGAACTGACGTTCCCCGAAGGCTTCCAGGAAGCGGACTGGGCGGGCAAGACGCTGGTATCGCATATCACGCTGCGGTCAGTCAGCACGGTGATCCTGCCTGAAGTGGACGATGAGTTCGCCAAGTCGTTCGACGTCGCCGATATGGCTGAACTTCGGGAGCGAGT
This sequence comes from Fimbriimonadaceae bacterium, assembly GCA_046292875.1. Lineage (GTDB taxonomy): Bacteria > Armatimonadota > Fimbriimonadia > Fimbriimonadales > Fimbriimonadaceae > JBKBQD01. Next base: position 340,881 of record JBKBQD010000001.1, on the reverse strand, counting down.
TCGCGAGCAGATGGTGCGGGCGAACGAAGAGACCGTTGCCGACTATGTCAACGAGCAGCTGCTCGATGCGGTCGTTGAAAAGAGCAACGTGCATGTACCGGACATCATGTGGGAGAACGTCGCGGAGCGGCGTCTTCGCGAGTTGGTGGCCGAACAAAAGGAACGCGGTCGCACCGTTGAGCAGTACGCCAAAGAGAACGGCATGACGATTGACGAATTAGTTCAGGCCTGGAAAACTGAAGCCAAGGTGCAGGTGCTGCGTGCCGTCGTGGTGCGAGAGATCTTTGTCAACGAGAAGATGCAGATGGAGGAGTCCGACCTGATGGAAGAACTCGGGACCATGAGCCGGGAATATCGGATGGCGCCGGACGAACTGATGGAGCGCTTGCGCCAAACCGACAACGTTGACGAACTGCACTTCCGGGTGATCTTCCGCAAAGTCACGCGATTCCTGACGGAGAATGCCGTCGTAACCCCTGTTTAAGCTAGTACAAGTATGGGAATTCCTTACGTCATTGAACAAACCGCGCGCGGTGAGCGCAGCTACGACCTTTGGTCTCGCCTGCTCAAGGACCGGATCGTCTTTTTGGGCACTGAGATTGACGACTACATTGCCAACCTGATCGTGGCTCAGCTTCTCTTTCTTGAGAAAGAGGACCCAGACAAAGAGATCGATTTCTACATCAACAGTCCGGGAGGATCGGTGACCGCTGGATTAGCGATCTACGACACGATGCAGATCATCAAGCCCGACGTGGTGACGATCTGCGTGGGTGGGGCGGCTTCCATGGCTGCCGTGCTGCTTGCAGGCGGAGCTAAGGGCAAGAGGAGCAGCCTGGCACACTCGCGAATAATGATTCACCAGGTCAGCGCGGGAACGCGAGGAACCCTGGCTGATATGAAGGTCCATCTTCGCGAGTTTGATCGCAATATGGACATTATTATGGGGCTGCTCGCCTCCGACACGGGACACCCAGAGGAAAAAATTCGCATCGACTGCGACCGCGACTACTTTATGTCCCCCGATGAAGCGCGTGAATACGGTTTGATCGACAAAGTTTTCGAGCCAGGAAAGAGGTAACCGCGCATGGCACGATCCCTTGACCGAACCAGCCATTGCTGCCTTTGCGGAAAAGGGAAAGACAGTGTTGAGAAGCTGATCGTGGGCCTGCAGGGCGCCATCTGCTCCGATTGCGTCAATGTCTGCCGTGACATGCTGGCACCGGATCTTGAGGCTGGGCCGAAGCGAAAGCAGGCTGTAAGGACGGGGAAGCGCGATGGCATTGCCGTTTCCAAACCCCGCGAGATCGTCGCCTTCTTAAACGACTATGTCATCGGGCAAGATCGCGCCAAGAAGTCGCTGGCGGTCGCGATCTACAACCATTACAAACGCATCGAGGACGTTGACCCATTAGATGAGGTCGAACTGCAGAAAAGCAACGTTCTCTTAATCGGTCCGACGGGTTCTGGTAAGACGTTACTTGCGCAAACGGTGGCCCGAATGCTGGATGTCCCATTCGCGATTGCCGACGCCACCGTACTGACCGAAGCCGGGTACGTCGGCGAGGACGTCGAAAACGTTCTTCTGAAACTTTATCAGGCAGCCGAGCAGATCGATCCGCAAGACCCCAAGACCCTTTGCGAGCGGGGAATTGTCTACATCGATGAGATTGACAAGATCGCCCGCAAGATGGATAGTCCCTCGATTACGCGCGACGTAAGCGGCGAAGGGGTGCAGCAGGCTCTTCTGAAGATATTAGAAGGAACCATCGCCAACGTGCCGCCGCAAGGTGGTCGGAAGCATCCCCAGCAAGAGTTCATGCCGATTGACACGTCGAACATTCTGTTCATTTGCGGGGGAGCGTTCGACGGACTGTCGGAGATCGTCCGGCGGCGTCTCAAGTCGGCTGTCATCGGGTTTCGCTCGCAACCACCGGCGCGGAAAGAGGTCGAGCAGCAGGTGTTGCGGGACGTGCAGCCAGAAGACCTGTTGCAGTACGGTCTCATACCGGAGTTTGTCGGTCGATTGCCCGTCATTGCCGTCCTGGATTCACTGGATGAAGCGTCGCTTCGGAGAATCCTTACGGAGCCAAAGAACGCCATTGTGAAGCAGTACCGCAAACTCCTGCATTACGATGACGTCGAACTCGAATTTGAAGAAGCCGCGCTGGCGGAGTTGGCCCGCGAGGCGATTCGTCGCGGGACGGGCGCACGGGCGCTGCGTGCGATCCTAGAAGAGATCATGCTGGACGTGATGTTCGAGACACCGAGTCAAAGCGATGTACGACAGATCATCGTGCCGGAGGGCGTAATTGAAGGCGACGCCGAGCCGATCTGCTTGACCGAAGAGCAAGTCAAGAAAGCCAGCTAACCGGCAACCACCCTGTTCGCGCTGACGTAACGACGGTTATGGAAGCCCAGCACGGCTCATCGCTGGATCGTCTTATTCGGTCGAGGGCCACGTCGCTGGTTGGCCAGCCGAGTCCAAAGGGTGTTGGCATTGGCCTGACCATCGGGGGAGTGATCATGCTGCTGGTGGGAGTGGCGCTCCTCACCACGGGCATCAACGACATACCCCGGGGTGGCGGCTTTGGAATGGTCCTTGCTGGCGCTATTCAGTTTTTGGGGGCCATGACGATGATCACGTTTGGCCGACGATTTCTGAAGCGAGCCCAGCAACAACCCGTGGAATCGCGACTGACAATGGAAGGGCAAATGCTCGTCATCAACTTGGCGAATCACGTCGGCTGGTCCGTGTGGCAAGGACCACAGGCACCGCATGCTTTGGCCGGGCCGCATCTGGCGCACTTGGCAGGAAGCCGAACCGCATCTCAAGTGCTGCCAAGCGATTTCTTTGAAGTTCTTGAGACGTTGGCTCACGGCATTAACCGTGTGTCCGGTCTGCTGGATATGCACGCCTCGACTCCATCGATCCGCGACCGAGTGCCACTGATCCGGGCAGCGCTCGATGAGGCGATCATCACCTCATTCAATGACGCCGCCATGGGGATGACCCGTCCGGAGGGCAAGCAGGCCGCAATGGCTTCCATCCAACGTCGTTCCGCGGAGGTTGCCGACGTCGCCAATCATCTTGAGTCGATGCTCGGCGCCCCAGGCTCGATGATTGAGCGGCTGGAATCGGCGTCGCTGATCACGAACGTGGTCGAGCAACTGCGCATGGACGTCGCTGCACGGTTGGAGCTTCACTCCGAACGAAGTTCCAGCGAGGACTGACACCAACTCGCGATCAGTTGGCCTTTCTCAATCGCAGCACTTCTTCAAGCGCACGGGCAAGCTGAACGTCGGACTCGGGTTCGCCGTATTCGATGATCGCATCGGGTGGCTCTTCAACCAGGATATCGGGCTGAATGCCGCCAGAAACGTAGGCGCCGTCCGCGTCAACTTTGCGGGAAATGTCGCCTCCGCGTGGGAGCAAGTACTTCGCGACCGTGATCTTGATGTTCGAGTTGTCGACGAGCCCCCAGACGTTTTGCACTGCTGCCTTGCCGTAGGTGTGAGTGCCCACGATGGTCGCGATTCCGTAGTCGCGCAGACCTCCGGCGAAGATTTCGCTGGCGCTGGCGGACTCCGCATTCACCAGAACAACGACAGGCCCTCGGACGCGGCGCTTGTACCCGTCGTAGAGCCGAACAATCGTTTTGCCTGAGGTTCGGCCAACCATCGTCACCGCAACGTCGTTTTCGTGGAAGCGCGACAGCATTTCGACGACGCTGTCGAGTCGGCCGCCCGGATTGTCCCGCAAGTCGATAATGAAGCCGTTGGCCCCCCGCTTGAGCAGGGTGACCAGCGCGTTGTCGAACTGATCGGGCGTGTGGTCCGAGAAGCCGGACACACTGATGTATCCCACGTTCTGATCCTCGAACAGTTTCGACTCAACCGTGGGGGTGATCACGGTTTCACGGCGGACGCTGACCTCGATGGGCCGTTCTGCCCCTTCGCGGAGCAAGGTGAGGCGAACCGTGGTGCCCTCTTTGCCGCGAATCAGGTTCACCATGTCCTCCACGTCTTGGCCCGCCGAAGTGACGCCGTCGACGGAGGTGATTATGTCACCCGTTCGAACCCCGCTTCGCGCGGCGGGGCCATTCTCGAAGACAGAGGTCAGTTTGGCGCCCAGGGGGTCGGGAGCGAGTCGCGCCCCGATACCCACGAACTTGCCGTCGGTGTCGATGGAAAACTGCGAGGCTTCTCGGGGCTCTAGAAAGCTGGTGTGGGGGTCGCCAAGCGAGGCCATCATGCCGTGGATGGCCGCATACTTCAACTCGGTGCGATCCACGGGCCGGATGTAATCGTCGATAATCCGACGGTAGTTCTCTTCAAAAATCTGATTTGCCGACTGGCGCTGTTTCCCCTGGAACACGCCCCCCAAAAGTCCCGAGACAGCATTGGAGTTCGGCAGGCGGCCAGACTGGATGTCCCGCCAGCCGAAGCCGAACGTAAAACAGCCGAGTAGCGCGATGACAGTGACGACGAGTCGCATCGGCTTCATGGATGGGCCTCCACTTTGGCCGCCTGGTATTTGCCCACCAAGAGCGTGTAACCAGAGCCATCCGGCAGCAGATATTGCCGTACTACCGGGACAGAAATCGGCTCAAAGTCCCCTTCGACTGTGACGTAAGGGGTTTGCTTCAGCGCCTGGGCCAAAATGGCGGCGACGCCTCGGGTCCCCTTGTTAACCCGCAGGGTTACCGGGATCGGATGCGGATTCCCGCCGCTGATGACGAGGTTCAGAGGTTCCGCGCCGCGGTCGTTGACAATCTCACCATAGTTGCCCGCGGGCGCGAGGAGCGCGAGGACGCGGCGCATGGCTTCGAAATCCCCACTTGAAGTGTCGGTCAGGTCCAGCGTGAGCGACTTGCGGTCCGCCAGCATGGGGCGAAGCGCTTGATCGATGCCGACCCCAAGTCGAATCCGCAACGCTTCATCTGGGAGTCGAGTGACCAGCGGGACGGTGACCGCCGACAGGGGAACGTCCACCTCCAGTGAATCCGCACCTCGGCGGACCTTGAGGGTGACCGTGCCGCTGGTTCCCGACATGAGCTTGGTCCACGCGCGGTTCGGGCTCATGCTCGTCGTCATTCGGTTGCGCAGTTCTCGCCGCATAACCGTCAGTTCACTCATGGGCTTTCGCCCGGCAACAACGTCGTCTTGCAGCCGCCGGAAAGCGTTGAAGGTCTCGGCATTGGGGACCCAGCGGCCATTGACGTATTCGATCCAATCTCCGGCCTTTAGCCCAGCTGCTTCCGCACCTCCGCCTGGCGCCACCTCGGCGATCTGAAGGCGGGGATAGGCCAAGGCGGGCGCGGCACTCTCCTCTTCTCGGCCTCGACGACTGAGCGCCACGTCGACAAAAGTGAGATCTGCACCGATACCCTCGAATCGACCGCCTTGACCATTCAGGTAGATGCGGAACCCGTCGGCATCAAAGAATCGCGAGCGCGAATCGGACAGGCTCTCCACCATCCCTTTGACGGCGCCGATCGCCAGCAGCTGCTCATCTTCGACAGGCTCGACGTACTCGGTCTTGAGCATGTCGGCCACTTGATTGAAGAGCGACTTTTCGGGAATCTCGACCTGACGCTCTGAACTCGCAACCAGACCCGATAGGACGGTTGGGTTTGATGAAACAAAGTTTTGTGTTCCATCAACGCGATTGCGGACGCTGACGCCAAAAACAATCGCCCCCAAACCACAGGCTACCATCAGGGCCGCGGTGATGGACTTTCGCATTTGGCTTTGATTCTCCATGCGCTTAGTTGCGGCGAGCTTCTGCGACGACTGCCGGATAGGGGCTCGACCTCAAGAGTTCTAACGTAGCAGGGGGTACGTTGAGTTTCCCGGCACGGATGCCGAGGACCATCAGCAGTTGGACTCGGGGGTCTTCCTCCGAAGCAAGGGCGCTTCCCGCCGCGATCGTCGTGGGACTCGTCCGGTCGATGGCGCGGGCAAGTCCGGCCAACCGAACCAGCGGATGGCGATCGGCCAAGGCCAGCTGAACGACCTCGCCGACAACATCTGGAGTGTCATGGGTCACCTGGCTGACGACATAGGCCCGGGTCACCCAGCTATCGTCGCGGACCGCGGCCATGGCCTGTCGACGGAACTCGGCACTCTCGGTCGACAACAGCCGTACGGCGGCTTTGGCTCGGACCAGATCGCTGGTGTCGTTGACCGCGTACCACTGGAGCCGACGCGCGGCTAGAGGATTGGCGGGGTTGACGCGATCAATGACAGCAGCCCGAACCTGTGGATCATCGTCTTGAAGCATGCTCACGAGGATCAGCTGTGGTTCTTCCCCGGGCATGCCAGCGAGCAGATCGGCAGTGTCCAGCTTGATCTGCGTGTCCGAGGAGGCAGCGACCAATCCCAGCATGGCGAGATTAAATGGACGCCCCCCTTTGACCAGCTGCTGGGCGGCGAGCAGGCGGTAGATGTCGAATCCGCTGCTATTGAAGGCGGCCGTTAGGGCTTGCCATGCCTCTGGCGTGTCTTGGAACGCAAGGGCGCTTGCGGCTCGCTCGGCATTGAGGAAGTTGAGGCCGATGAGCTCATTCGCCAGAAGGGGAACAGCGCGGGTGTCTTTGATCCTGGTGTAGGCCGCTGTGGCATTGAGCGTGAGGTAGCCGTCGCCGGACGCCAACATGGCGAGCAGGCGATCTCTTTCTTCTGCAGAGGGGTTCTCGGGCAGACTGTGGCACCATGCGGCTTCTTCAATCGCCGAGGGGCTAGGGGTTGGCATGGCGACTTCGCCCTCGGCAGCGAGCTCCAAAACGTCAAACTCGATGCCATTCCAGCCGATGCTGCGCCGCTCACCCGACCGATAGCCCGGCGCGGCAACGAGAGCAATGTGCTCCAGCGCGAGAGGGACGTTCGCCGAGATCGACCAGAGGTCAACCACGCCTTCCGTCCAGGCATCGCCTTTTGCGATGACCAGCGGCACGCTCGATGAGTGCTCGAAGTCGTTACCGGACGCCGAGACAAGGAGCACATAGGCGTCGGCGGAGTTCGTTCGCGCGCGATATCGAAGGTAGCGGTACGAGGCCAATTCCGGTCCTTGATTGGGCATTGCCACCAGAACGGCGGACCCTGTTCGACTGCCTCCACTCTCGCGGACGGCCAGGGGCGCATTGGCTGCCGCAGGGGGCGTGACGGTCATCGTGCCATCCGTTCCCGCCCGCGCGTAGGGGAGCAGGTTGATCGGGCCAGGGCCGAACCATCGTGCGTCAAAGGTCAGGCCGTATTCGGGCACATCGATGGTAAACGAGCCTGGAGAGGCATTCGCAGGGGCACGGAAAAGGATGCCTCCTTCCTGTTTCTCTTGGGTCCACCCCGCGGGGGGCCGCCACGTGATCGACTGGTCGGTGAGAAGCGATTCATGGACGCGAATCCCGTGTGGCGTGCCCACCAGCAGGGGCAGCCCAATCGACCAAGGCAATGCCTTCACGAGCGTTGCGGGTCGACGCACCTCACCGAACTCGGCCATCCCGGCGATCCCCGTTCCCGGCCAGGAAGCATAGGGCACACCACCGTCTTCTACAGGCAGTCGACGGCCCGACTCCGAAACAAAGCCCGTGAGAGCTACGCCATCGCATGTAAGGCGAGTGTCTCGAGTGCCAAGAGTCTGCACAATCGGGGGCGCTCCAAGGGTGAGGAGGTTCACTAGAGTCGGAATCTCGACTGGTCCAGGGAGTTCGAAGACAATGAGACCCTTCTCGCCCGCCGTGCGAGCGACTTGAGCCACGTTGGCAAGGTGAGGCTGCAGACGCACAGCCCACGACAGTGGCAGAAACAGGTCGTACCCACGCTGCGTCCGGGTCACAGCAGCTCGGTTGACACCCCATACGATGGACGCGCCCAATCGACCGCTCATGGGGTTCCGAGATGGCGCGCCGCGTCTTAGTTCGGACCCGAGGCCCGCTGCGCCAAATTCGACACCGACAGACGGGACGTCGCGAAACGGCAGCAGCCAGGGGTCCTGCAATGTGGACGAAAGGCTGCCGCGACGCGCTGCTTCTCGGCGTCGAAAGTCGGCATCGAACACGGCGCTCGACGACACGAGCGTCGGCCACATGGACGCGGTCGCCACATCGCTGACGTCCGGCATATCGGGGAGTCCCGACAGGGGGTTGGGCCAGACGGTTGGCCGTGGCGCATCGTATCCCTTATGCTGGGCCACGCGGGCTACTTGGTCTGCCCACACGGCATAAAGCTGGGCCCCGAAATCGGGCCGCTTGGTCTCGGCGAAGAACGGAACCGAAGCGATGGGCGCCTGTCCGACAGGATCCTTGACGTTCTGGTCAGACTGCCAATCGATGGTAGGGTGGATGGCGATGATCGAGTGATAGGGCCCCCGGAATCGCCGGTCGTCGGGTTCATATTCCCCGGTATTCACACGCGAGGCGAAGTAGCTCGAAAGAAACGGGTGGTCGAATGGCTCGCGGTTTCGGTCAAACCGGTAGATGGATTCATCGACGACAAAATCCAATTGGATCTTCACGGCACCATCCGTCGTCGCCTCGGCCAGCGCCATCATTTGCGCCAAATAGTCCTGAAGACGACGGACGTCCTCGGCGGACAAGCTGGCTCGGCGGGGGATGTCCGCGCCGGCCACACTAGCAACCGATTGGCTGTTCCGAAAGACGGTGACCAGCATGCGCCACATGGAAGCGGTCGCCGCAGCGGCTTGGGCACGCTTGTACCGCTGGGCCATGCCATCCCAGCCTCCATCCCCATAGACCAACTCTGGCGTTGCGCCATTGGGGGCAACGGCCAAGCTGAAGCCGTCGCCAACGTCGATCTTCATCGCGGCAGGGTCCAGCTTCGAGGAGGGCCAGCGGATGAGAACCTCGCGGTTGTCGATGCGAACCGATCCGACCGTTTGCAGATCGCCTTGTGGCGCCGGAGCACTGATGGGCGCGATGGCGAAGGCGGCGAGGAGAAAAGTCATCTTAATCAAAGTGATGGAAGATGCGCCAGTCCTCTTCGGAAGCAACATGCGCATCGCCACGACTAAAGACATGACGGTCGTGGGATTTCAGTTGTGACAAATCGGAAGGCAGGGCGCCAATCAGGTCGAGTACCACGCGCTGAATGCGATGAGCATTCTGCGCAAAGACTTCGACCACGCTGTGGGCGTCGACGGCCTCACCACCCACCACCACTCCCGAGTCGTAGTCGGTAATCAGGGAGATGTTGACCACCGCCATGCCGAGTTCGGCGCAGAGGTAGGCTTCGGGATACTGGGTCATGTTGATGACCTCCCATCCGTTGCTGGTGAACCAGCGACTTTCCGCTTTGGTCGAAAACCGCGGACCCTGGATCACGACGATCGTTCCCCCGTCATGGCAGGGAATGTCATGCTTCCGGATGACCTCGAGCGCCAACTGTCGAAAGGGTTCGTCGTAGGGGTCGGCCACGGAGACGTGCGAGGTCACCGGACCATCGAAAAACGTGTCCTTGCGTCCTCGGGTGCGGTCGACGTACTGGTCGGCCACGACAAAGTCACCGGGCTTGACGTGGGGTTGCAGGGAACCTGCGGCGCACGGGCTGATGATGGCCTGGCAGCCAATCGAGCGCATGGCCCAAACGTTCGCCCGATAGTTGATCATGTGGGGGGGGATATCGTGACTGCGCGAATGGCGCGGCAGGAAGGCGACCTTGCGGCCGCTCACGGTGGCGATCGTAATGGAATCGCTCGGAGGTCCGTATGGGGTATCCACCTTGACCTCGCGGGCGTCGGTGAGGAGTTGATAAAACCCTGATCCACCGAAGACGCCGACTTCGGCCCGCGCCATTAGTTTGCGCCTCGCATGGCTGACCGGGTTAGGGCCCCGTACATGCCTTTGATGAGGTCCTTGACTCGTGAGCCTCGCCGCAAAAGGATGGAGCCATCCACCCCAAAGACGGTGCCGTTCTTCACGGCGTCAACGGACTGAAACCTTGGGTCTCGCATAAGCGCTGTCGCCGCTACGGAAGCATCTTGCTCGCTGCCGGCCACAAAGATCACCTCGGGGTTCGCGGCCAGGATCGCCTCCATCGTCATCGGCTCGTACTTGGCGGAGTCGGGTCCCACGGCTTGGCCCCCGGCGGCTTGGATCACGGCGGCCGTGAACGATTTCGTGCCGGCGACATAGTAATCCGAGTTCGGTGCGCCGGTGACCGCCATGGTGCGGAGCGTCTTCGCGGGGGGCGCGCCCTGCGCAATGTTCATTTCCGCTTGGATTTCGTCGGCCCGGTCAGAGGCATTCGTCTCGGAGCCGGTCAATCGCCCGAGGAGCATCATCTCTCGCTGAAAATCAGGAATGGTCGTGGCAGAGAAGGCAAAGGTTTCGATTCCGAGCTCTTTGAACTTGGCGAGGTCGGCATCCGAGAACAGCTCGGCGTCATAGACCACCAAGTCCGGGCCGATCTCGGTGATCTTTTCGTAGTTCGGCTTGACTTCGGCGACGACCGGCAGCTGCGAAATGTGTGGCGGGTAGTCGCAGGCGGCGCACCGGCCCTTGAGGTTCGTTGAAGTCGCGACTTGAGTAAACGCCTCGGTGGCCCCCGGGCTGATCCCAACGACGTTCGTGTAGCGCTTTTCAGGCGGTTTTCCACCGACAATCACGGACTCCGCACGGCATCCCGCGAGCGCGACAACCAAGGCAGCGACGATAAAGGGCACACGCGTGTCCATTGCGCCTATTTTGACTCAGGATAGGGATCCGCAGATCGGCCGCCGTCGCCGAGGCTGGGTTTGGTATATTAAAAGAGTCCCGCAGGGGTATAGCTCAGTTGGTAGAGCAGCGGTCTCCAAAACCGCAGGTCGCGGGTTCGAGCCCTGCTGCCCCTGCCACTTTCTCCTCTCACTTCCGGAAGCGATCGGCCTCATTTGGCCCTGATTCGGAGTTCAAGGTAAGGTCTATGGACTGGGGCGCGTGTTTGCGTCCGCCACGCAACCATGAGCACCTCTGAGCCAGCCCAAGAACCTCGACGCAAAGGCATTGCCGGTCGCGTGCTGCTGGGCATGGTGATCGGCATCGTGCTCGGGCTCGTTTTGATGCACTTCGAGCCGGTGCCTGTGCAACCCAAAGACGAATGGACGGCCAAGATCGCGGGCACGGCTTATGTCATCAAGGCGGGTGAGAAGGCGGGTGCCGAAGTCGCGATTGCCGAGTTGGACATCCCGGCGGGCGACGAAGCGCTCAGCATCGTCGGGCTCAAGCCTGAGGAGGCCAAGCGGAAAATCGAGGCTCGCTTGGGATTGCCTCTCGAAGATTTTTCGCTGGATACGCGAAGCGCGGTCACGATCCGGCCCGCCGTGACCGAGGCCGTCTACATCGCGGGACAGCTGTTCATCCGCCTGCTGCGGATGCTGGTGATTCCGCTCATCGCTTCGACGATGCTGATCGGCATTGCCAGCCTGGGGAGTGCGCGGCGGTTGGGACGGCTTGGGGCGCAAACGGTCGCGCTTTATTTCGGCACGATGTTCGTCGCCGTGCTGATCGGGATGACTTATGTGGCGTTGATCGGACCCGGTCGCAACATGCCCATGTCACCTCCCGAAGCCGCCGAGGGGGGGCTCGCCGAAAACCCATCGGTCGCCGATCTCATGCTGCGGATCGTGCCGGATAACCCGTTCGAGTCGATCGTGCGATTCGACATTCTGGGGCTGTTGTTCTTTGTGATCATGCTGGGTCTGGCGATGCTTCATGTCGGCAAGCATCGGGCCGCGCCGGTGTTCAACTTCTTCGAGTCCCTCAGCGACCTGGTGATGGTGCTCATCAACTGGGTGCTCCGCCTCGCGCCGATTGGCGTGGCGGCCTTGATTGCCTACTATGTCGGCGTTCAGGATCCTGAGCACCTCGGCCACTTGGCGTCAAGCCTCGGCAAGTATGCGGCCACCCTGTCATTGGGTTTGGTGACTCACTTCATCGCGCTCTTAGTCTTGGTGGCCGTGCTGGCGCGATACAGCCCTATCGAGTTTGTCAAGAAGATGTTTCCGGCGATCTCGACGGCATTCGGCACAAGCAGTTCGAATGCGACGATGCCCGTGACGTTGGCTTCAGTGAAAAGCATGGGCGTTTCAAAGCGGATTTCCGGCTTTGTGGTCCCGACCGGCGCGACGATGAATATGGATGGAACCGCGCTGTTCGAGGCCGTGGCGGTGATCTTCTTTGCTCAATGGTACGGCTTCGACCTGTCATTTGGACAACAGATCATTGTCGGGCTAACGGCCGTCTTGGCGGCGGTCGGCGCGGCAGGGATTCCAAGCGCAGGGCTGGTGACTATGGCAATTGTTCTGACTGCTGTGGGATTGCCCGTCGCAGGGATTGGGCTCTTATTTGCCATCGACCGACCGCTCGACATGTTGCGGACCGTCGTGAACATTTCGGGCGATGGCGCGGTCAGCCGCATCGTGCAGACGTGGAATCCGGACATCGATCCTGCCGACGATGACATTGCCACCGAATATGAGCCGATCGATCCGCGGGCTTCGCACGATCTGGACGAATGACCCGATTTGACGTGATCGTGATCGGAGCCGGACAAGCCGGCATCGAAGCCGCGCTGGCCTCAGCCCGTCTGGGCGCGGAGACCGCATGCGTGACGTTGCGTCTGGACCGAATCGGACACTTGCCGTGCAATTGCAGCATCGGCGGGCCAGCGAAGGGCCATATCGCAAGAGAAATTGATGCGCTGGGAGGGCAAATGGCACTCACGAGCGACGCGACGACAACCCACCTGCGCCGCGTCGGCACCGGTCGCGGTCCGGCCGTTCAGACGCTGCGCGCGCATGTCTGCAAGGACGCCTATCCGCTGGCGATGCAGCGGGCCATGGCGGCACAGACGCGCCTGACAATGATCGAAGGCGAGGCCCTCGGCTTTTCGACGACGGCTCGGGGGCTCGTGTGCCGCATCAGGCTTCGCGAGTCCGAATGGGTCGAGGAGATCGAGGCTCGGGCAGTCGTCGTAACGACAGGCACGTTCTTGAACGGTCTTTGCCACCAAGGCACCGAGAGAGAAGAAGCCGCTCGGCGCGGCGAGCCCGCAGTGAAAGGTTTTTCGCGATGCCTGATCGAGCACGGGCATCGCTTGAGGCGCTTCAAGACGGGCACGACGCCGCGAGTCAGCTTTCGAAGCCTCGAGCTGGAAGGATTGGAGCAGCTGGATTCGGAGCCTGAGGCGGGCGGCCTGAGCTTTTTGAACCCGCGATTGCCCGTCAGCCGGGCCCTCTACCCTTGCTGGAAAACCCAGACCAGCGCACAAACCATCGACGTCATTGCGGGACGCATTCACGAGAGCGCCATGTACTCCGGCGTCATCGAGGGCGTGGGACCGCGCTATTGCCCGAGCATCGAAGACAAGGTGATGCGGTTCAGGGATCGCATTGACCACCCGGTGTTTTTGGAGCGGGAGACATGGGATGGCGACAGCGTGTATGTGCAAGGGGCGAGCACCTCTCTTTCTGCCGATGCACAAGAGGCATTTGTTCGAACCATCCCCGGATTGGAGCGAGCTGAGATCCTTCGCTATGGCTACGCGGTCGAGTACGACATGGCCGATCCCATCGACCTCGACGCGACACTGATGTCCAAGCACGTCCCGGGGCTCTTCTTGGCTGGCCAAATCAACGGGACTTCGGGTTATGAGGAGGCGGCGGGGCAGGGAATTGTGGCTGGGATCAATGCCGCGCTCGTTGCCTTGGATCGTCCGGCGGTGACCCTGGGCCGAAGCCAGGCCTTTATCGGCGTGATGATCGACGACCTGATTACCAAGGGAGTCGAGGATCCCTATCGCATGCTGACAGCGCGAGCCGAGCACCGACTGTTGCTTCGGCATGACAATGCGGACCAGCGACTTACACCGCTGGCAATCGAGCTAGGTTTGGCGGATGAGGCGCGACAGCGCCGATTCGAAGACAAGTGGGAGGCCGTAGCCAAGGGTTTGGCGGACCTCGACCAAATCTTTGTTTCTCCCGCGCACGCAGAGGACTTGGCCGCGCTGGGACATGAGCCAGTGGACGAGAAGGTGTCGCTGCTGCGACTGATGCGAAGGCCAGAGTTTCGACTCGATGATGTGCAGCGGCTTTGTCTGGCGTTGGGGCACCTATGGCATCTTCCGGAGGACGTCGAGGTCTGCGAGCAGATCGAGCTGGCCGGACTCTACGCGGGATACATTGAGCAGCAGCAGCGCCAAGTGGATCGCAGCGCGAAGCTGGAAGCCGTGCGTATTCCCGTTGAACTGGACTATGACGCCGTGCCGGGACTCAGTCACGAATCGAGGGAAAAACTGGCCCGGCATCGCCCCGCCACCGTTGGCCAAGCCGCGCGGATCTCCGGCGTGCGACCGAGCGACATCGCGCTGCTCGCGGGCCGCATTCGCAGTATGTCGCCGCGCTAAGCGAACGTCGGCTTCCGTGTCCAGATTTTCGGGTCGATGTCTTGGAACGCGGCATCCTTGGCTCGGCAATCCTCCACGAAATCAGCTTCCTCACGGGTTAGGGTGCCGCCCGAATGCAAACGTTCCGCCAGACCGGCTAAACGGTTAAAGCGGTCGACGTGGTCCGTGAAACGGACTTCGGAATAGTCGCGCGCCGATTGGGTCGAGATCAGGAACTGCCAGTCGGACGCTTCGGCCAGCAGGAGCTCTCGGGCTGCTTGGCGGACGATTTCCCCTGCAGGGCCTTCGCTCATCTCGGCCAGGGCTCGCATGCGTCGCTCGCAGGGATAGAGCCGTTCCCAGGTCCAATGGTTCTCGTCGTTGATCCAGATGTAATGGTAGCCGCCTTCACCCCAGCTCCCTTCGGGAAGAGTAATGACTTTATGGGTTGGATGACGGTCAATGACATCACCTCCAGAGACGCACTCGATCTCGCCGTCGTGATGGAGTCTTTTGGCGGATTGATAGAGGAACTCGGGCCCTTCGAACCACCAGTGGCCGAAGAGTTCCGTATCGTACATGGCAACCAGCAAGCCAGTCTCTTCCGTTGCGCCTCGGTAGCTTGCCAGAGCTGCTTTGAGCGTGCGGACAAAGTCATCGGCATGGTGACCGATATGCTCGAATGCCGTGTAGGGTTTGTAAGGTTGCTTGGCCCCAAGATCGCGCTTGTCTTCACTGATGCGCCAGTAGCGAAGACGGCCAGGGTAAAGCTGTTTGTGGAACTCAAGATAATACGGGTCGCCAGGGTATCCGTGCTCACCGGACCAGACCTTTACAGTCGTTTCGGGGTCGCGGGCAAAGATCGTGAGCCCCGATGGAAGCAGATACGGCTCATACTCGCTGCGTGCTTCTTCCGGAGGCGTAAAGTACTTGCTGCTGCGAGCGAAGAGCTCGGCAAGCTGGGGGAAGTTGGCGGCGTAGGTCCCGAGCGGCTGACCTCCGCGGATCATGTGGGAATCCACAAAGAAGTATTCGAGACCATTTTCGCGCAAGACGTCATCGACGCCCGCGCGTCGCCATGGCACCTCATCCGGTCCGACCGGCGACTTCCAATCGTATTCGGGGCGATAGGCACATTCGGGTAGCCAGATACCACGCGGATGTTTTCCGAAGTACCGTTCATAAGTCTCGACCCCAACCTGCACTTGTGCGCGCACGGACTCATCGGTGCCGAGCAATGGAAGGTAGCCGTGGGTTGCCGCTGAAGTGATGACCTCGATAGCCCCTTGATCTTGGAAGTAGCGGAAGGCCCCCACGATGTCTCTGGCCCACTGGTGCTTATAGGCGACAAGCGCCTTGGTGTAGTAGCGCTGCCACATTTCGGCGAGTCCAACCATACCGAGCTCACCTCGCAAGGAGAAGTTTTCCTTGTCCTGCAACGCGTAGTCGATCTTGGCTTGGCAGTAGCCTTCAAACTCCGCCGAGAACGACGGGTCGGCGAGTTGCTCGGCGAGAATCGGCGTGATGTTGATGGTCCAGCGTGGGCGAATCCCTTCGGAGAGCAATCGATCCAGCGCATCCAAGATGGGCAGGTAGCACTCTGCCGCGGACTCCATCAGCCAGTCGGTGCCATGAGGTGACTTGCCGTGCGACATGACGTAGGGCATGTGCGAGTGCAAGCAAAGGAGGAATCGGCCCAGCGCCATCCGCCTATTCTGACACCGTGAGGGCCTAGCCGATTCCGGGGATTTCGATGCGGAGCGGAGGATTTCCGGCCACCGAGACTTGAACGATGCGATCTGACGGCGTCGTGGGGAGGAACGTCACGGTTACGCCCAGCCCAAGCGGATTCGATTCTGGATCGGCGGTGGGGTCTTTGAGATAAATCGTTCCCCCGACGGGAAGCAGCGACTTGGCCTTGAAAGGATCGAGGGTGATGTTCGTAACCTTGACCGGGAACTGGGCGCCATCCACGCCGACCATCAGGTTTTTCGGACCGTTGTTGAGGATGATGTGCTGTGTGGTGACCTGAACTTTCGCCGGGCCAGTGAATTTGATGCCCTGGCTTTCGACGTTGAGGTTCGCCATCATGACGTTCGCCGGTTCGCCGTTTGGAAAGAGTTCAAGTCCCACGTTACCTTTGACTTGCCGACCGCCAGCATAAAAGTTGTCGAAGTCCACGCGCGCTTCTTTGGAGAGCAGCGTGTAGGCCACGCCGACAGCACCGCTCGGGTCGCTTGGCCCTTTACCTTGGCGGCCTCCAAAGTCAAGGCGGATCAAGGTGTCGCGTCCACGCTGACTGACCGTCGTTTTGGGCTCTTGGGTCCGCACGGTGACGCCGTCGCCTGAAATCTGCAGGAGCTGCTCGCCGACTTGCCGAGCGAAGCTGCCGATGGCGACGCCAACATCCAGCACGGCCCGCACGACCTTGTTGAGGTCGCGCATCTCCCACTTCTGGGTCGGGGTCGCGGGAGTCAGTGACAGGGCGAGGGCGGCAGCGAGCATCTCGTAAAGGCTAAACGTGTGAAAGGTTGGTCGGGTTTCCTTGAGCGGGTTTTGGGCGGGAAACCATGACGATGGCCGAGGCAAGGACGACGGCCCAGCTGAGCCATGCCATGGGCCACACCCATGACGGGTACGGATTGTAATAGAAGGTGACGACGTGAGGGCCCGAGGGCACTTCGGCGACGATTTGGTTGAGCGGACCCATCGTGGAGCGCTTTTCCACACCGTCGATCACGGTGCGCCACCCTTCGAGGTGGTTCTGGCGCAGGGTGAGCGTGCCGGGGCCTTCCACTTGAAAGCGATAGGGGCCTCCCGGATCGACTTCCAAAGGAGTCCCATTGAAGTCTGCCAACGGGCTCCCGTTGATCTGATAGCGATACATCGGCTCCGTGGCAGCGGGAACGCCGAGAGGCGGAACCGGGCGTACCGACCAGACCTCTTGGACCCCGAGGGGACCGAGCATTAGCCGGTCAACGGTCGGCTTGATAAACGCGATGTTGCCGTTAGCCGGTGGGGCGGGATCTTGGCGATTGAGCGCGATGAGCAGTTGGTAGGTCTGGCTGTCGATGAGCGAGTCATATCCCGCCAATTCGGGAACGCGATAAATGGTGGCGAGGTTGGGCGGGACGAGCGCATCGCCCGGGACAAGCAGCTCCCAGTTCTCGTTGATGAAGACGGTACGGCCGGTCGGCTTGCCGCTCCAAGCGGGTGGTCCATCTGGCGCTGTGACCACAAAGGATGGCCCGAGCAGTACCAGCGGCATGGCCAGCGCGAGCGCAAGTCCTGCGCCCTTCCGCTTTGGACACGCAGACGCGATGAGCCAGAGGATCAGCCCCCCACCGACCACAGCGATCACGGTCGAGCGAAACATCGCCGTGGTCGCCATGCCCGCAACGACCGAAAGCAACTCTTTGCCTTGGTCACCGAACCAGGGCGTCATGCCTTGTGACGCGAAACTGGCGGCGGCAATGAAGAGGACAGCAAGAGCAAGTCCACTGGCAAAGACGCGCTTGGATAACTGCTCGGCGTGCTGGCGGGCGGAATCGAGCCCAAATGCGGCAAGGAAGCAAAGACCCAGCACCACAAGGACCGCAGCGCGCCCAGGTGAACCGGTGCTGTTCCAGCCCGGCACGTTGAAGTAGAGCAGCGCGTTAAACGGCGTGGGCAAAGCGATGAGCAAGCCGAGGAGCAAGACGGCAACCAGCGGGGCGTGTCTGCGCCCCAATCCCCTCCCCAAGAGCCCCATCAACAGGGCCAAGAGCGCCAACCCGCCAACTCCGACCGCGCCTTCAGCGTAATTGGCGCCTCGCTTGCTCAGCGCGGGCCAGTACTGCGAAATGGGACCATCGGCCACGGCTCTTGGGTTGCCGAGAGCCAAAGGATCAAGCAGCGCCGCGAACTCGAACGGCTGCAGCGCGCCGCCGAGATACGCTTGGTAGCCCTCGCCGGTGGGGTTGGTGCGGCGGTGGGACAACTCGCCGTATTGCAGCACGGGGACCACTTGGGGCGCGGCAATTCCGGTGACGAGTGCGGCGGCGAGCACTGCGCTCATCAATTGGACTGGGCGCTCCAGCCAGGTGCGCGCTCCAAACAGCAGCACGATTCCCCACGCCATCAAGCCGTAGGCGGCAAACTGCAGATGTCCCGACATGAGGACCATCGGCACAGGGACACAAGCCAGACACATTCGGGCGAAGGTCGCCAGGCCAAGCGGTTGTTGGGCGAGCCGAATCAGCGTTGTTGCCCCCGCAATGAGCCAGGGAATCCATGAACACGTGGTCACAACGCTGGGCAGCGGGACCCATGCCAGCATAAATGCCGAGCAGCCAAACAAAGCACCCGCCAATGCGGCAGACACGTTGCTGACGTCATACAGCCGCGCCACCCAAAAGACGCCGAGCGCAGCCCAGAAGAGATGCAGCCATGCCAATAGCACCATCGCGGGCATGGTCGGGATCGGCAGTGCACCCATGACGACATGGGGCGGATAGAGGGGCGCAGATTGAGAGTTGGCAAGCAGCGGATGTCCGCCCAATTGATAAGGGTTCCAAACGATATTTCCGGTTTGGAAGATCAAGTCGCGCCAAGCGTAGAACTGAAGCGTTCCATCCATCATGAGGATGTCGAACGGTTTCGCTGGCGCGGCCTTGTTCCAGGGTGCAAAGGTCGCGATCCAGTCCCACGGGCCGATCCATTCGCCCATCAAGAGACAGCGCCAAAGGGGAACCGCAGTGGCGAGCAGGAGAAACGCCATCGGCCACCAGCGGCGGGCACGTTTCACTTAGAAGTACTTCAGCTGCTCGTTGACCTTGTCGCGGAGTTCGTTGCTGATCGACATCGTGAGCAACCGGCTGAACTCGGCAAATGCCTCGTCATTCATCGCGAGCATAAGATACGTCATCGCGAGATCGTAGCGGGCTTGGTGGTGGTTGGGAGCGCTTTGCACCACCTTTTGCAGCGTCGCGATGCTGCCGTCGAAGTCGCCCTCAAAACCCTGAATGAGACCGAGTTGCCACATGGCATCGGCGTGGGTGGGTGTACTGGCCAGCACCCGCTCAAGGACCTCGCGGGCTTCCCGATAGGCGCCCTCACAGCGGAGCTGGAATCCCTGATCGTACAAGGTCTGGACGTTCATACTCATGCCGACGAGAGCAAAGAGAACCTAATCATAGCCGTTGAACGGCGGAGCGCGCAACAGCCGAACGTACCGATTTCGCGAGTATTCTCGACAATTGCTTGCACAGGGAGATTCGTCTCGAATGATCGAGTTGGTGACTGTTCGACCCGCGACCGATGCCGACAGCCTGGGCGCAGCAGCCGTAGTCGAACGGGTATTTCGTGACTTTGGCTTTCAATGGGACCCTGACGAATACGCGGCCGATCTCTATCACCTGGGGGAGGCCTACTTGGACCGCGGGGACCTGATTTGGGTCGGCGAAGGGCGCCATGGGCAGATCGTCGCCGTCGGAGGCGTGGCGTTCCACGAGCCTGTCCCCGGTGAGTTCGGAGTTGCCAAGGAATATGGGGATCACATTCGAATTCTCGGTAGCGACTGCGAGCTCGTACGGGTGTATGTTCACCCGGATGCGCGCCGCCGGGGACTCGGTCGCCGGCTGAGCCTGCTGGCGATCCAGGCCGCGCAGGCGCGTGGGTGTCAGCTGATGGAGATTTGGTCCGACAAGCGTTTTGTGGAAGCTCATCGGCTCTACCAGAGTTTGGGCGCCACCGTTGTGGGCGAGCGGATTTGCAAGGACCCTGATCAGAGTCCGGAATGGGGCCTTGCACTGAGGTTGGACCGAACATTCGATTCGCTCGATGGGTCACCAGTACCCTGAACGTCGATTCGCGGTCCCGGCCTATACTTTCCTTCAAAGGAATCAACGACGATGAGCAGCCTTTTTGATCAGCGGATCCAGACCTTGGCGCGCGAGATGAAGCGTACGGGCATCGATGCTTTGTTTGCTTCTTCGCCGGTCACGATGTCTTATTTGCACGGCTTCGGCGAAGGAGGGCATGAGCGGTTCTTGGCACTGGGCTTCCATGCGGATGGGCACGTGGCCCTGATTTGCCCTGCTTTGACGGAGACTCAGGCTCGAGCATGCGGGATTGGGGACGTGAGACCATGGAAGGACGGCGATGACCCGATGGTGCTCTTTCGGCAGTTGGCGAGCCAGTGGAAGCTGCGCTCGAGCGTGATCGCGGTGGACGACGATATGCCGGCCGCGATGCTCCTCAAAATGCAGCAAGCGCTCCCTGCCGCCCTGTTCCGACCCGCGCTTGACGTTGTTTCGAGACTGATGGCTGAAAAAGACGCGGATGAACTCGCGAAGCTTCGTCAAGCGGCGGCGATTGCCGACGGCGCCTTTCCCGCTGCGATGCGAGCCCTCAAGCCCGGGGTCACGGAGCGCCAGGTCGCCGAGGCGATCAAAGGGGCGATGGCCGAAGCGGGCGGTTTCCCTGAGTTCTGCATCGTGGCGGCGGGTCCGAACGGCGCGATGCCGCATCACCTGACCGATGACACCGTCATTCAGCCTGGCGACGTGGTGATCATGGATTTTGGCTGCAGCGTCGACGGCTACTTGAGCGATATCACGCGGACCGTTTGTGTGGGAACGGCGTCCGACGAAGCGAAGAGGACGTATGAGACGGTATATCGGGCGTTTACGGCTGGAATTGAGGCGGCTAAACCGGGGGTGGCCTGCGAAGAGGTGGACCGCGCCGCGCGCACCGTCATTCACGAGGCGGGGCAAGGCGACTACTTTGTCCACCGTACGGGGCATGGCATCGGCATGCGGGGACACGAGCCACCCTACATCGTGGCAGGGAATCACACGCCGCTTCATGTGGGAAATTGCTTTAGCGTGGAGCCCGGCATCTATTTTCCCGGCAAGTTTGGAGTGCGGATTGAGAACATCGTGACCGTGACGCCGCAAGGGGCCGAATCGCTGAACGACATCCCGAGCGCAACCCTCATCGAAGTCGCTTGACAGCTTCCCATTGACTCCGATATACTGTCGGGTTGGAGTCACCACGGAATGGTGGAAACGGAGGTCGGAGCACGGAAGCTCCCTCCCTAAAGACTCAGCCCTTTTCGCGGAGTTTTCGCAGCAGGTCGGCCATAGTGAGCGCGGCCAACACCGCTTCCCGGCCCTTGTGGCCCATCTTCATCCCGGCTCGATCGAGAGCTTGCTCCGTCGTTTCGGGGGTCAAGATGCCCCACCCCACGGGGACGCCTGTCTCGAGCTGGATACGCATCAATGCCGACGACACATCCGAGGCAAGCAGTCCAGCGTGCGACGTTTGGCCCTGCATGACACAGCCCAGCGCCACGACGGCGCTGTACGTTTGTTCTTGCATCGCCGTCTGCACGGCCAAGGGGGTCTCCCATGAGCCGGGAACCCAAACCACGGTGATGTCGCTCGTGCCGAGCTTGGCGAGCTCGTCCAGGGCGCCCTCAACCAGAGCACTGGTCACTAATTCGTTCCAGCGACTGGCCACCACCAGCACACGCAGACCGTCACCGTTGGGCAACCCTTCATGCAGCCGCATGGGGCGATTATGCGCTATTCGGTGTCGGTGATCCGCCCATTGACGAACGGCACGACCAAGAGAAACATCTCGTCGCCCGTCTGTTCGCCCCATGTGACCAATTTCGGAGGTCGGTGAGGATTGTGTGGATTGTCTTCTGAGTTGTCATAGACCGCCTCGATTTCGATGCGCGATCCGGCCGGCAGGGTGATCGGCTTCTTGTAGATGTAGGTCAATTGCCAGTTGAAGTCCCAGTCATTGATCTTGATGAGGGGGATGAACGTGCGGTTTGGCAACACGGCCCGGGCCGTCATTTTGCGTCCGAGCAAGTGCATATGCGGCATCACACCCAGAACGGTGCGCTCGCGCAAGATTGGCATCGTCCAGCGTGCCGTGTAGTCGGCCTTGCCGGCGGGAATGCGGATCAGAGGATTGGCGATCCACGCAATCTCGATTTTGTGCTTGGGTGGATTCTTGGAGAAAAAGAGGCCGACCTGCGTGAGGTCTTCTTCCGGCTTACCGCTGGGGTTGTAGTGGATTTGGAGGACGACGGTCGCTCCAGGCTTCAGTTCAAATGCGCTGTCCTTTTGGTAGCGGCGGGCACGAAGGCCGGGCGCCCAGCCACCGAACGAGCCATCGGGAATGAACTCGACGCCGCCGAACGTGCGGTAACCCTCCTGGCCATCGTTTTCGCGTCCGTCCAGGGCGTGTGATCGGCCGCGCTCGTCGATGAAGGCGATGACATGGTGAACGACGCGCGCATTCCCCGGTTTGACCTCCATGGCTTCGACCCATTTGGTTTCCTTGAAGTCCGTCTTGATGACAAAGTTGCGGTAAATGTCCTTGCCTTCGGCAGGGATTTTGAATGGCTGCGTCGCGCTCAGAATGGCGTCAGGCTTACCGAGCGACCAGCCTCCCTCAGGGAAAGTCGGTTCGGCCGGCTCTTTCCCCTGATCTCCCCGCGGCGCACCGGATTCAACCCAATTGCGAATCGTTTCGATCTGCGCGTCCGTAAGGCGATTTTCGTCCTCGAACTCGCCGTAGCCGGGTTCTGCCTTCCACGGTGGCATGATGCGGTCGGCGGTGGTGGCCTCCAGCATTGGCGCCCACTTTTTCGCGTTGTCGTATCCAATCAGCGAGAAAGGCGCCACTTCGCCCGGTCGATGGCATTCGACGCAGTGCTTGTTCAGCAGCGGAGCAATGTGTTCAGCATAGGTCGGCGGCGCCGCTGCCTCCCGGCCCGTCTCACGGTGAGCAGTTTGCCGAGTGGCATGCTGGTCGCCAACGGTAAGAACGGTGGCAAATCCCGAAACCGCGACGGCGAGCGATGAGGCGAGGAACAACTTCATGCAGACGTGATTGAATATACGCTGTTTGGCCGCTAATGTTGGGCCGCTCCGGCGCATTCAGCCGCGCTTGGGGAACACTCGGCCATATGTCCACGACGCCTCGCGCCCTGGTGACCGGCTCGACGCGCGGCATTGGGCTGGCGATCGCCGCTCGATTCGCGCGGGACGGGTACGACGTCGTCGCCCATGGCGCCAGCGCAGGCAGCGATTTCGCTCAAGTACGTGAGCAAACCGGCGAGCGTCTTGTCGGCGCGCATGTTGCCGACCTCACCGATCCCAAGGCGGTCGCCCGACTTTGGCACTTGGCGTGTGAAGGCGGACCCCCCCATGTCCTAGTCAATAACGCCGGTGTCTATCTCAAGACCGACTTCTTGCGTGATGAGGAGGCGGTCTTCGAAGCGACACTGCGACGCAGCATGGACCTCAACTTCTACGCACCGCTTCGGCTCGCCCGAGCGGCCGTTCGGACGTGGGTCGCTTTGGGGATGCGGGGAACGGTGATCAACGTTGCCAGTCGAGTGGGGTTTCGGGGCGAGGCAGGCGCTGCGCTCTACTCGGCATCGAAGGCTGCACTGATCAACGTGACGCGGGCGCTTGCCGTCGAATTAGCGCCGCAAGGTGTGGGCGTTTTCGGGATCGCGCCTGGTTGGGTCAGCACCGCGATGATTCGCGATGAGGTCGTTGCGCGTGAGGCAGAGATTTTGGAAAGCATTCCCCTGGGCCGCATGGCCACCCCAGAGGATTGCGCCGCCTGTGTGGCTTTCTTGGCACGAGAAGAGGCGAGCTACCTGAGCGGTCAAGTGATTGACATCAACGGGGCGAGCTACTTCCACTGATGCGGCCCACAGGGGATGATTGGTGAGCGACGACGCACGCCTGCCCGCGCTGAGTCACCCAAACTTTCGTCGCTACCTGATTGGGACGTTCACTTCGAACGTGGGCAACATGGCCCAGGGGATGGCCGTATCGTGGCAGGTCTATGAGATCACAAACAGTGTGCTCATGGTCGGTTTGTTGGGTGCGGTGCGTGTTGCGCCGCTTGTGCTGTTGTCGCTCTTCGGCGGGGTGATCGCCGATCAGTTCGATCGTCGCAACGTCCTTCTCGTCACGCAATCGATCATGATGCTGAGCGCGCTGGCATTCGCCGCGCTGACCATCTCGGGCCAGATTACGGTCGGATGGATTTACGGATTGGTGGCATTTGCCGCCTGTGCCCGATCGTTCGACGGCCCGGCGCGGCAATCGCTCCTCGTGCACTTGGTTCCCGAGCGACACCTGCCCAATGCAATCTCGCTGAACGGGATGGGATGGCGACTGAGCGACGTGCTCGGTCCGATCATCGCCGGCACCCTGATCGCGCAGTTCTCCGGCTTTGGCATCAGCGGCCTCGGATGGGTTTACCTGCTGAACGGCGCGACATTCATCGTGTTGCTGGCCGTCCTCTTGAGCCTGCCGCCAGCCTCGCCGTTTGCCCACGGGGAAGTGAGACAAAAGGCATCGGTGGAATCGACGCTGAGGTTGATACGGGAGGGCATTGACTTCGTTCGCAAGACACCGGTTGTGCGAAGCGCCATGCTGATTGATTTCTGGGCAACGTTCTTTTCGGCCGCCGATGCGCTGCTTCCGGCGCTTGCGAAGGATGTGCTCAGTTTGGGCCCGCAAGGTTTCGGCATCTTGATGGGCTCATCGGGAATGGGCGCCTTGATCGCTGCGGCGACCATGGCGTGGATCCGGCCGATCCAGCAGCAAGGTCTATGGGTCATTCGAATGGTCGCGCTTTACGGGCTGTTCACGATTTTGCTCGGCGTGTCGAACTCGCTCTGGGTGGCCGTGCTCTGTTTGGCGGCGACGGGAGCGGCCGACATGGTCAGCACCGTGTTGCGACAGACGATCCGCCAGTTGGCGACGCCGAATTCCATGCGGGGCCGGATGACCGCAATCGGCAGCATTTTTCAAATCAGCGGGCCGCAGCTCGGCGACTTCGAGTCCGGCGTGGTGGCCAGTTTCACGGGGGTGCGCTTCGCGATTGTTGTTGGCGGCGTATGCTCCCTTGGGATCGCTGCGCTTTGGATGAGGGGCAAAGACCTTCGCGATTACCGTTTTGGAGACCATGCCAAATGAATCTGACCTTTGAGGTCAAGCAGCCGGATCGCTTGGATCGATTTCTCGTGCGCGTGGCGCCCGCGGCATCGCGCTCCCAGTGGGTGCGCCAGATTCAGGACGGCAAGGTTTGGGTGGATGGGGAAGTGCGACGCCACGGCTTTCCGCTGAAGCCGGGCATGGTGGTAACCGCAGAGCCGCCGTCAGACGCCAGTGCCGCTCATCTGACGCCAGTTGAAGTTCCGCTGTCCATTGTTTATGAGGACGAAGATGTGCTGGTCGTCAACAAGCCGCGCGGTTTGGTGACCCACCCCGCGCCGAGCGTGAAGGGGCCGACGCTGGTCAACGCACTGGTTCACCGTGGGCAGGGCCTCAGCACGGGATCTGCGGCATACCGCCCCGGCATCGTGCATCGCTTGGACAAGGACACCACCGGACTGTTGGCAGTGGCAAAAAACGAATCCTCACACCGTCACTTGGCCGGTCAGATCGCCTCCCGCCTTATGGATCGGCGGTACTTGGCGGTGGTCAATGGCGATTTGGAGGAAGGCGAGCACCGCATCGATGCCCCGCTGGCCCGCGATCGCAAAGACCGCCGCAAAATTGCGGTGAACCCTGAAGGGCGTTCGGCCACAACATTGATCCGCAAAGTCGAGCGACTCGACTTTGGGACGCTGATTGTCGCGAAGCTCCTTACGGGGCGCACCCATCAAATCCGAGTCCACCTCGCCGGAGTGGGGATGCCTGTCGTGGGCGACCCGCTCTACAACTCGCGGAGAAATTCGGGCTACGCGCTCCAACTTCATGCCGGCTCGTTGGCGTTCGATCACCCGCGGACAGGTGAGCGGATTCGGGTCATCGCGCCGCCACCGTCTGACTTCGCACCCGGCTGGGCCTTTGAACCATTAGTCTTCGCCGAGTCTTAACCGCAGTCAGGGCACAATTAGGCGCATGGAAGGACGTGACATCCAATTCGGCACCGACCAGCATCGCGGCTACTTGGCTCCATCGGCCACCGGTTCTGGCCCGGGCGTGATCGTCATTCAGGAATGGTGGGGGCTCGTTCCCCATATTCAGGAAGTGGCGGATCGCTTCGCCGCCGAAGGTTTCACGGTGCTCGCGCCGGACTTCTACAAGGGCGAGAAGACAACGGACCCCGATGAAGCCGGTCGGCTCATGATGGCGCTTGAAATTGAGCACGCCGAGAGGGTGCTGGAAGAAGCGATCACGTTCTTGCTGGAGCAGCCAGAAACGACAGGCGAAAAGGTCGGCGTAGTGGGCTTCTGTATGGGTGGCCAGCTCGCGCTTTATGCCGGTGCGACGAGTGACCGTGTGGCGGCAACGGTGTGCTTCTATGGCATTCACCCGAATGTCCACCCGCCGTTCGAGCGCATGACGGCAAAAGTGTTGGGCATCTTTGCCGAGGAAGACCATATGACCACCCCCGCCGTGGTGGCAGCATTGGATCGCCAACTCACGGATCTGGGCAAAGAGCATGAATTTGTGACCTACCCGGGAACCGATCACGCCTTTTTCAACGACCACCGCCCCGAGGTACATGCGCCCGAGGCCTCGGCCGACGCCTGGAAGCGGACGGTCGCCTTCTTTCGCCAAAATCTCGGCTCATGAGCAACTGGGCAGTAGGGCGTTGGGACGTTAAAGTGTTTGGGCCAAACGGCGCATTCCCGACTTGGTGGGAAATAGCGTCGGATGGCGAGAGCTACCAAGGGCGGTTCGTCGGCGAGGTCGGCAGCGCTCGGCCGATCAAGAGCATCGAAATTCACGAGGACACGCTGCGTTTCTCGCTCCCGCCACAGTACGAGGGGCGTCAGACGGACCTGACGTTTGTCGGAACCTTTGCGGACGGTCGATTGAGCGGCCACACCGACGACGGAAACGGCCGCGAGATGACCTGGGAGGCCGTGCGTGCGCCTGAACTTGGTTTTGACCACGAGCCAACGTGGGGCGAGACCATCGAACTCTTTAATGGGCAAGACTTGGACAACTGGCACGCCCGTTCGACTCATATGCCTTTCCACTGGGCGGTCGAAGACGGCCTGATGGTGAACAAGGCTGTGGGGAGCGACATCGTCACGAATGACCGGTTCATGAGTTTTCGCCTTCACGCTGAATACCGCTATCCGCCGAACAGCAACAGTGGAATCTATCTGCGCGGACGCTATGAAGTTCAGATTCTCGACGACTATGGAAAGGAACCCAGTGTCGGATCGTCGGGTGCCATCTATGGGTACTTCACTCCTCGCGTCAACGCGGTGAATCCCGCGGACGAATGGAATGTGGCGATCATCACCCTTCTCGGACGTAAGGTGACGATTGAGCTGAACGGCGAGGTCGTGATCGAAAAGGCCGAAATTCCGGGCATCACGGGAGGCGCGCTCGACTCGGACGAAGGCGTGCCGGGACCGCTCTTCCTGCAAGGGGATCATGGACCGGTGCAGTTCCGTCGCCTGAGTCTGACCCCCGTTGTGGAGTCGGCGACGTGAAGATTGAGTTCTATAAGGCCCTGTGGGGCATGGCGGGGACGCTCGATGATCAAGTTTCGCGGATTATGCATGCGGGATTCGCGGGGATCGAATCGGGAGTGC
Organism: Fimbriimonadaceae bacterium; assembly: GCA_046292875.1. Classification (GTDB taxonomy): domain Bacteria; phylum Armatimonadota; class Fimbriimonadia; order Fimbriimonadales; family Fimbriimonadaceae; genus JBKBQD01. The sequence continues at coordinate 312,914 of JBKBQD010000001.1, read as the reverse complement.
CTGCCGGCTACGACCGCGACTTTGCCGCCCGGCTCACCGATGCGGGACTGAAGTGGATCGGGATGCTGTTCGTCGACGATGCCGACGCGCTGGCCCGGGGTATCGACGTTGCGGCCGATATGGGCGCGGTGTCGGTGACCGTACATTCAGGGCACGACTATTGGGATTTCAAGACCGGGGCAGCGTTCTACTCGCGCGCAGTGGATGTCCAGGCTAACGCGCCGTTTTCGGTGAATCATGAGACACATCGGGCCCGGACGTTCTTTCATCCGGCGATCACCGCCCGGTACTTGGACGAGTTTCCAGAGTTGACCCTTTGCGCCGACTTTAGCCATTTCACCGTTGTGTGCAGTTCGTTGCTGGGCGACCAGCCGGACGCGGTTCGCAAGTGTCTGGCGGCGACGCGTCATATCCATGCCCGTGTGGGGCATCAGGAAGGCCCGCAGGTCAACGACCCCCGGGCGCCGGAATGGGCCGGGCACGTGGAACAGTTTTCCCAATGGTGGGACGAGGTCGTGACGCAACGTTCGGCAGCAGGCGATGCGGTGCTCACCGTCGATCCCGAATTTGGGCCGCCGCACTACATGCCGACGCTGCCGTTTACCCGCCAGCCGGTCGCTGACCTGTGGGAAATCTGCGTTTGGATGAAAGACCACCTGACGGCCCGCTGGGCGTAGCATCACGGTCGGCGTATGGCTGTCATACTTGCTCTGACATGAGTGCCGATGCCGAAATGCCTGTCGATCCCATCGAAGAAATGGGACCAACCAAGCCATTGCCTGAACACGCATGGCTTCAGCGGCTCATTGGAGAATGGACCAGCCGCAGCGAGATCGTCATGCCGGACGGGTCGAAAGCAGAGTCCCATGGGACAGAGACCTTTCGTGCATTGGGCGATCTTTGGGTTTACGGTGAAGCCAGCGTATCCATGCCGGACGGAAGCACCATGGATACCATTAGCGGGTATGGATACGATGTCTCGTTCAAGCACTACGTGGGCTTCTGGATTTCCAACTTCTCTTCACACTTGTGGAAGTACTCCGGGTCGTTGAGCGAGGACGGTACGACCCTTACCTTGGACTGTGTTGGGCCGGACATGGTGAATGAAGGTCAAACGGCGAACTACCGAGGGACCATGACGTTTCTTGACGACGATCATCGGACGCTGACCGCGTCCGGACAAATGCCCGATGGACAGTGGGCCGTCTTCATGACCGATCACTACACAAGGCGCTAGGCTCTTGACCGCGGGCATGCCGCCGCATGGCGATATTGCTCAGGCACCGACCATCAGGCGAGGAACCTCGCCTGCTTCGGGCTGAGGCAGTGGCTTTCGGGCTCTCGCTGCAATCGGGCCCTTAGCTCTCCTTCTCCACCAGTGTCCAGTTCTCGCGCTTGGCCTGGTCCCAGTGCGACTTGAAACTCCACCAGTTGCGCAACTTCTTGCCTTGGTAGGTCAACTCATGACCCAGGCTTGGTATCGCTTGCATCCAGTAGATGCGCCACTTGATGGCATCTCGGTCCCAACGGTCTGCGTTCATCATTTGCGTTTTGCCGATGCCGTCCGGTTTCCAGTCCTCGATGTCGGTTTCGACATAGCGCGGATTGGCCCAGTCGTAGTCCCGCTCACTGTTCGGTGCATAGTGGGTCCAGCCGCAGCGCGCTGGATTGGTGACGATCTTGTGTGAGGCGTCGCTTCCCACAAACTTGCCCCAGAAGAGCAGTTCGTTCCATTTGTCGGGAGGCGTCGAGTCGCGACCATCGATGTGGTTGAGCAGATGCTCAAACTGGTGCATGTGGTTTTCAAGCATTTCGCCCAGTCCACGGCCGTAGTTGTAGTGGTAAACGGTGTAGGTGCGATCGAAGACCGGCAGGTCGTTTTGATTTCGGTCCGAGTTGCTGACATCGCCGAATGGGCTCGACATGTTCGATTCCCAAAGGTCGAGCACGCCACCGTGGTAGCCCCAGATCCAGATTTCCTGAACGCCTTCTTCTTTCACGCGCCGCTCGGCGTTGATGCGTCGCATGATCGCGCCGTAATCGGTAAGGGGAACTTGCGCGCCGGGTCGTTTGGGCAGCACGGGCATCGCTTCTCGAAACTCGGTTTTTCCCACGACCTCGTATCGCAGTGCCGGCGGGCCATCAAGTTTGTAGCCCCGGAATCGCGATCCAAGCTCCAAGGCCTCGCAGGCTTCCTGCGTCAGTCGCTCCGTCTTGGCCTTGAGGTCGGCATAGGAGCCCCCAACGTCGCCGGTAACGGTTCGATCCATCTGGTCGCCGACGGTGGGGAAGTAGCTGACGACATAGACCTTGATCGTGGCGGTCTGGGCCATCGTGGCCGCGGCAAGAAGCGTTGCGAGCATGCGTTCAGGATATCACGGGGCCGGTACCCACGTACCGATTCCAGCGGGTACACCAGCGGAGATGTTGCGGAACGTTACGGTGGGCCAAGGGCCGGCCACGAATTATCTTGTCGTTGCCAATTTTGATGGGCCCGTGAAGTTGCGAGCGGTGCCCAAAGCATTGCGCGAAGCCTTGGTGGCCGCGGCTCGCGAGGGCGAATGGTTCGAAGCGGTAGCCGGTGGTCTGCGCGGCTGGGGAATGACGCCGAAACAGTCCGCCAAAGACGTGCGTCAGGCCTACTTTGAGTGGTTCTCGAGGGTGGAAAAGGCCGGCGTCGAATCCGTGCATGTGGTGGGCAACGTCGATGCACAGGCGCTGGGTGAAACGCTGGGCATCGCCGTGTTTCAACCGGATGAATTCAAAGGAACCGCGACCAAAGCAAGGGACGAGCGGTCTCTGACCGTATCGTTTGCCGACCAAGCGAAGCAAACGCTGTTCGAACGCGGACTGCAGGTCGCCGAATCGGTCAACTTTTCTCGCAGGCTCAGCGAAACACCGCCGAACATTGCGACGCCGGATTGGGTGGCCGAGCAGGCGCGCGCTCTGGCCGAAAGCCATGGGCTGGGCTACACGAAGTTTAGCGGCGATGATCTTGTTCGGGAGCAACTAACGGGGCTGATTAATGTCGGCAAGGCGAGCGAGAACCCTCCCTGCATGATTCGCCTTGAATACCGGCCGGAAGGAGTGACGGGGAATCCCGTGGTGCTGCTCGGAAAAACCATCACCTATGACACGGGTGGCCTGAGCCTTAAAACGCGCGAAGGCATGGTTGGCATGAAGTACGACAAGAACGGTGGCTGCGCCGTGCTGGGTGCTATGCATGCGTGCGCCACCTGGCTCAAGCCGCAGATCCCGGTCGTGGCGATCCTCGTTGCGGCGGAAAACTGCATCAGCGATGAAGCCTATCGCCCTGACGACGTCATCGGATACCGCAACGGGGTGACCGTTGAGGTGACCAACACGGATGCCGAAGGGCGGCTGGTGTTGGCGGACGGGCTTTGCTGGGCGTGCGAGAAGGAAAGTCCAAGGGCGATCGTGGATATGGCGACCCTGACGGGTGGCGTTGTGGTGGCGCTCGGCTCGATTTTTGCGGGCGCGTTCTCGAACGATGAAACCTTGGCGGAGGCGTTGGTTGCCTCTGGAAACCGGACCGGCGAAGGGCTGTGGCGATTGCCGGTCAATGAGGATTACCGACAGATGATGAAGTCGCCCATCGCTGACATCGTCAACAGTGTGCCTGGTCGCCTTGCGCACCCCATCCAGGGGGCGGCGTTCCTGTCCTATTTCGTGGCGGATGGGGTCAAGTGGGCTCACCTCGACATCGCGGGAACTTCCGTTGGCGATGGCAAGGGCCCCACGGGAAAGGGGGCGACAGGATTTAGCGTCCGGTTATTGGCCGACTATTTGGGCGGTTTGAAGCCGTAAGCGGATGCTAAAATCCGCCGTGCCCGAGCGCGCGGTTGTCGGAATCGACCTTGGCGGAACGAACGTCCGAGCCGGGTGTTTTTTTGAGTCTGGCGCGCCGGCGGGCCCTGACTTCAGCATCCCTTCGCGGGCGCAGGAAGGCCAATCCCATATCTTTGACGCCATTGTCGAGGTGGTCAACCAGGCTGTGGGTGCAGCCACGGTCAAACCGGACGCCGTCGGCCTTGCGATTCCCGGATTTGTCGACGCCCACGAAGGTCTGGTCCGCTGGTCCCCCAACTTCGGAGAGACAGTTCAAGGCGTTTTTCGCTCATGGCGTGACGTGCCCGTACGGCGGCCCTTGGAGTCTCGACTGGGCCTCCCGGTTTTCATGGGGAACGATGCAAACTTGGCGGCGTTAGGTGAGTATCGTTTTGGCTCGGGCAAGAACCAAGCAAAATGCCTGGTCATGCTGACGATTGGCACCGGCATTGGCGGCGGCGTCGTGCTTTCACCTTACTCTGTGCAAGGTGACGCCCGTGGTCCGCTGCTGCTGCTTGGAGGGAACCAAGGCGGCGCTGAACTGGGCCACGCCATTATCCTTGACGGGGGGCTGGACTGCAACGCCGGGACTTATGGCGCCGTCGAGGCCTACTGTCCGCGGGATGCGATCGTGACGCGGGCCATTCATCGCATTCGCCGCGGTCGCCGCACCCAGCTGACCGAAGTTGTCGAAGGCGACCTGAGCAAGATCACGCCAAAGATGATCGCGGATGCGGCCGACAAAGGTGACGAAATGTGTGCGGAGGTCTACGAAGAAACCGGTCGGTACCTTGGCGTGACGATCGGAAGCTTCATCAACGTGTTCGCGCCCGATGTCTTTGCCCTTGGAGGATCGATCTCTCTTGCGGGGGAGCTGCTGCTCGCACCGGCGCGCAAGGCAGCGAGAAACGTCGCTATTCCAGCGCTCTATGACGATTGTCACATCACGGTAGCCGAACAGATCGACGACGCGGGGATGCTCGGCGCGGTCGCCTTGGCTCTCGAGGCAGGGAAGAGCGCATGAGATTTCGGCGCGAAGAGATCGAAATCGAAGGTGGCCGGAAGCTTTACCGCTACGTCTTTGACGAAGAAACCCAGGGAGAAGACGTCACAGACCGGGATAATAGAGAAGTCCCATCCGACGCAACGACGCCTCGTGGTGAACCGAAGGAAGAACAGACGCAATGACCGAAGTGATCATGCCCAAGATGGGCGACGGAATGGAAGAAGGGACGCTCATCGAGTGGCTGAAGAAAGAGGGCGAAAAGGTGAAGTCGGGCGAGGTAATCGGCACGATCCAGACCGACAAGGCCACTCTCGAACTCGAAGCGCCGGGCAGCGGCATTTTGCAAGGCATCTTGATTCAAGGCGGCGAAACCGTTCCGGTCGGGCGACCAATCGCGGCGCTGCTCAAGGAAGGGGAGACGCTGCCGTCCGGCTGGGGCAGCGGGGTCGCCGCGTCGGCTCCAGCTCCGGCTGAGGCCGCGCCTGCAGTTGAAGCGACGGAGGCCCGCGATGTCATCCCAGTCGCTGCAGGCAGCGACCGCATCAAATCGAGTCCATTGGCGCGAAAGGTCGCGGCAGCGAAGGGGGTCGATCTTCGTGCGATCAGCGGCTCCGGACCTGGCGGGCGCGTCGTGCTCAAGGATGTGGAAGCGGCAGCCTCGAGTCCGCGCACAGCGACGCCGGCAGCAGTGCCCGGCCCTCGTACTTCGCGAAAAGTGTCGATGAATCGCCTGCGCCAGATTACGGCGAAGCGAACCCAGGAGTCCAAGCAGCAAGTTCCACACTTCTATGTGACCGTTGAGATTGACCTTGAGCGCGTGGCTGCATTGCGTGCCCAGTTTGAGGAAGAGCAAAGCGGCAAAGTTTCGGTGAACGACTTTATTGTCAAAGCAACGGCGCTGGCGCTCCGCGACATGCCCGAGGTCAACGCCAGCTTCGAAGATGGAAGTTTGATGCATCACGACCACGTGTCGATTGGGGTCGCCGTGGCGCTTGAGGACGGGCTGACTGTTCCCGTTATCCACGATGCGGACGCACTCAGCGTTCGGCAGATCGGCGCAAGGTCGAAGGAGCTGGCTGCTCGAGCTCGGGACAACAAGCTCGGCTTAGAGGAGCTCACCGGTTCGACGTTCAGCATCAGCAATATGGGAATGTTGAATGTGGATGGCTTTGCGGCGATCATCAATCAACCTAACTCGGGCATTTTGGCGGTGGGGACGGCCAGTCGGCGCGTCGTTGTGACCGAGGGCGATGAGATCGAGATTCGCCTTCGCATGAACGTCACGGGCTCGTTTGACCATCGTGTGGTGGATGGCGCGGTGGGAGCGCGATTCATGAATCTGATTCGTGATTACCTGGAGAATCCGACCCGGCTTTTGGGTTAGCGGCCTGGCCGCCGTATCATTTGGGGTCACCGTTGGGTGCGCCCCCTCGCCAGAGGGTGCGTCATCCCGCGCTGAAATTCCTGTTGCAGCGCCCGATCCTTGGGTCCTAACGACACACGACTTCGCCAATGAGTGCCCGGCGCTCCTGTGGAATGGGGTACTGGGCTTTCGTCTTGGGCGTTCCGGTTTCGCCATTGACCTTGATGGCGACCCGTTGCCGATGTTCGCGATCGGCGAGTACGAGCCGACCGGCGAAGAAAAAATCCGTGCCTTGGAGTCTGTTTTGGCGTGGCGGATCCGGGTGGATGACTCGGCCTCGGCGATTGCAGCACAGGGCTACCGCCAGTCGCTCAATATGCGCACGGGGCTCCTTGAAACGCGTTGGCAGACGCCCCAGGCGGACGCCGTCGAGGTGTCGTCAGTAATCCATCCCGAGCGTGCTGAAGTCGCGATGCGACTGAAAGTGCAGCCATCTCGGCCACGGAGGGTCGAGTTGATTCCGCCCGGAATGCTTTTGCCCATGGGGGAAAATGCCACCCGTCGTATTCCTGGATCCGGCCTCGACGTGGAACTGGTAGCGAGGGTCAACGGCCGTCCCGTTGGGGCAGGGGAGGCGATTGAGTTGCGGTCCGAGGGTGGCGTGGCCCAGGTTGTGGAACTGATGTTTCGCTTCCACGATCCATTCGATCCGATCGCTGATTTTGCTGACACCTTCGAAGAGTTGGCCTCCGAAACCGCCAGGATTTGGGGCGAGCGCTGGAAGACCGACATCGAAATCGAGGGACCCGTGGCCGACCAGCAGGCCGTGCGCTCCTGGCTCTTCTACTTGCGCGGTGGCCTTGGGCGAGCAGCCGATGCGGTGTCGCCGCTTGGCTTGAGCGGAACCACCTACAATGGTCACGTGTTTTGGGACGCCGACATCTGGGTGTTCCCGGCACTGGCGCTCGTCGATCCTGAAGCTGCGGCCAGCATTTCACGCTACCGGCTGGCGAGGCTCGATGGCGCGCGCGAGAACTTTCGACGGTGGTTGGAAGACGGTCGCCCCACAGGAACTGGCCGTCTCGGCACAATCCCCACCTCGGATGGCGATCTGGCTGGACTGATGTTTCCCTGGGAGTCCAGTGTCTCGGGATTGGAGACGGTTCCCGGACCGAGCAAGCACCAGCACCACATTGGCGGCTCGGTCGTCCAGAGCTTGCAATGGGCTGCGGACCTCGGTTTGGTTGCTGCTGCCGACGTTGACGATGTCACCCGTGGCGTCGCGGCCTTCTATCGTACGCGCATCGAAGAGGGGCCGGAGGGCTACGAACTTCGCGGCACGATGAGTCCCGACGAGCATCACATCGGTGATAACGACCTCTATACGAACATCCTGGTGGAACGGGTGCTGCGCTGGTCGGGGCAGCGGGATGTCACGATGAAGCGCCCGCGCGACGCCACCAGCCTGCTGACCTACGACAACGATCCCATTCGAGGGTACAAGCAGGCGGCGGCAGTGCTGGCGATCTTCCCGCTCCAGGACATGGAGGCAGAAGAACAAGCCAGGGCGATGATGGCTCGGTTTGAAGACAAGCCCACCCAAAACGGACCAGCGATGACCGATTCGGTTCATGCGACGATTTGGGCTCGGCTGGGCGAGCCGGAGCGAGCCCATAGGGTTTGGCACGAGTCTTGGCAGCCCTTCTCGGGTTGGCCGCTGTTGCTGTTTAGCGAAAAGCGATCACGCGATGTGACGTACTTCACGACCGGCGCGGGCGGGTCGCTCCAAACGGTGATCTATGGCTTTTTGGGATTCCGATTGGACGAGCAGGAGCCGAGCGATGTGGCGTGGAAAATGGGATTGAGGCGCAATGCCTGGTTGAGCGTGAAGCCGAACCTTCCTCCGGCTTGGAGCCGGGTAACGTTGAGAAACTTCAAGGTCTTGGAAGAGACCTTCAGCCTTGTTGTCGACAGCAATGGGGCGACCGTCACGAAAGGAGAACCGTAAACCTTATGCCCACCGTGGTCCTTACCGTCGATTGCGAAGCCGCACATCATGACCGGTGCTACACCGGCGCCTATATTGACATTCTCGAAAGCGAATTCGTCCCCGCGACGTGGCTGATCCACGTCTCGATGAAGGACCCGACGGCCAACACGAACTTGTATTACCACGAGTTCATCCACAAGATCCCCAACTGGCACGAGATCGGCATGAAGGTGAACTTCGAGAACGAACGTGGCTACGTTGAAGACGAGAAAGAACGAGGAAACATCATCCGTGTTGCGAAGGATGCGCTCAAGTCGCACCTGATCAAGTGCACCTCATTCCGAGCAGGATGCTATGCCTTGATGCCCTCGGATGTGAAGTACCTGGAAGACATCGGCATTTTGGTCGACACCTCTGTCATTCCGGACGCCGAGTACCGGATGTTTGTGGACTGGACCGGCGCGCCGCGCGACCCATATCATTCGGCACACGACGATCTCAAGAATGAAGGAAGCAACCGCATTCTGCACGTGCCTGTGGCCACCCACGAAGGCAAGCATGGCTACCTGGACCTGCCATGGAGCGAACTGCAGGCGTTGGTGGATGCGAATCTCGACCGCGAGGTCATTTGCTTGGGGATGCGCGACTATTCGGACTCGTCAGAAAACCTCAAGCGGCTGCTCGGACACCTTCGATCAAAGGACGCGCACTTCACGACGTTGACCCAGGCGGCCAGCGAGCACTACGAAATGCATCCGGCGATGGCGACGGCGTAATCTAGCCACGGTTTCCGAGGCAGCGCACGTCGACTGCAGTGAGAATATGCGGACCGATCGCCCTGATCGGTCCGTTCGTTTTCATTGTCAGAGTCGCCCACGCAAGTTCCGATAAACCTTGCAGACGGATCATCGCAGCGAGCGTGGGGCTTCAGGGAATGCCAACTTGAGCTTGCCGGTCGCAGACGTAACTTGCGCCCACGCGCCGGATCGTTTGCCGACACTACCTCCCGTGAGTTTTCCTTTTCCGACCGGCAGCCAGATTGGTTTCCCTTTGAACCGATTGGGGAGATCAAGCTCAAGGACGTCGTATTCGCTGAAGGCCTCGATCACGGCTGCGGGGAAGTCCTTGGCCGAGTTGGAGCCGGTGAGCCTCATGGCGCGGCCGAGCACCATCGGCCCGGCGATTGAGTCGATATACAGGCAGAGTCCCAGGTATTCGTTCATTGCCGCCGGGCCTTTTCGCGACATGAGTTCCACGTTGACTCCGTTCAGCGCGATCTTGTCCTCGAGAGGCTCCACGTTGGCACGCACCCACTGACCTAGCTCTTCGAGCGTGGTGCCCATGGCATCGGCCGGCTCCATCTGGCCCGCTGCCATGAGGTCTCGAATCCATCGCAAATAAAGCTTTTCGCCCAGATAGCCGTTCGCCCAATCTTCGGGCGTCTCGAATCCGCCAATGGCGGGCAGCGTCGCATGACCATACTCATGGGCCACTTCGCGGGCCATTTCGATGGATTGCGTAAAGCTGTTCAAGTCATAGATGTAAATCGTGTTGACGCGGACAAGCCGTTCTTCTCGGCGCTCGCCGTCGAAGAGGTGCTCTCCCCCAGCCTCGCCGCCCCAGCAAAGGTAGACGTCGATCATGCCGGGCGGGTCGCCATAGGCAATGGGCTGTTGGAGTTTCATCCGTTTTTGATTGAGTTCAAGCAGCCGCAAGGCCATACGCATGACCGAATGCGCGCGGTCATTCTCAATCCGACGCTGCTGCGAGAAGACCTGGATCTTGGCTTCGAGGCGGTCATCGGAGCCCGCGTAACCCGTGATGAGCCAATCGAACTGCCACTCGTGCTTGGGGGAAATCTTGGGAGTGCGCATGCGGTCGCGCGACCAGCGAAACTCCGTCTTGGGCAGCTGGTCAAAAAGTGGCGCAAGAACGACGGCGTCCACGATATCGACCGGCTGCGCTTGGGCGACCAGCAAGGCCGCAAGCAGCGTCGTCATTGACCATGCGCCTCCAAGAATCGCTCGGCATCGATGGCGGCCATGCATCCTGTTCCGGCCGCTGTGACCGCCTGGCGATAGACATGGTCGGCCACGTCGCCGGCCACAAAGAGACCGGGAATTTGAGTTCGGCTGCTGCCGGGCTCCCCGATGATGTAGCCGTTTTCATCGAGCGGGAGTACGTCTTTGAAGAGATCGCTGTTGGGCTTGTGCCCAATCGCGACAAAGACCCCGTCGATCGGCATCTCCGTGATCTCGTTATTGACCACATTCTCGATGCGCACGCCCGTGACTTTGCGCACGGGCTCCATATCGCCCAGTATCTCCGTAATCACGGAGTTCCAAATCACTTCGATCTTTGGATTGGCCAGCACACGGTCTTGCATCACCTTGCTGGCACGGAACTGGTCGCGCCGGTGGACGATGATGACCTTCTCGGCGTGGCGAGTGAGATAGTTTGCCTCCTCCATGGCCGTGTCGCCACCTCCGACGACGATCACTTTCTTTCCCCGGAAAAAGAAGCCATCGCACGTCGCGCACGCGCTGACGCCATAACCGCCAAAGGTTAGTTCACCGTCCAGCCCGAGCCACTTGGCCTGAGCGCCGGTCGCGACGATGATGGTCTCGGCCAGGAACTCGCGCTCGCCGACATAAACCTTGAATGGTCGTTCCGAAACGTCCACACGGGTCACTGATTGATAGACGACCGTCGCGCCAAACCGCTCCGCCTGCTTGCGAAAGAGCTCCATCATCTCCGGACCCAAGACACCTTCAGGGAATCCGGGGTAGTTCTCCACGTCGGTGGTAATCATCAATTGTCCGCCTGGTTGTTCGCCGGCAAAGACGATTGGCGCAAGACTTGCCCGACCGGCATAGAGTGCTGCGGTGTATCCCGCCGGACCTGAACCGATGATGACGACCTTGTGCACGGAAGTTTCTGATGCCATGAAATGGAAAGGGTACCAGTCGCCCGGAATCTTCCAAGGGCCTTGCGTCGTCCAGATGAACGTGGGTATCTCCGACGACGCGGAACTCACCGGACCGCTCAGTGTGTTTACGGCCATTACATTGATGGTCGATCAGATGGCCGCGCTTGCGTGGCAAAAGCTGGGATTGCAGCCCGATCCGCTGACGGGCAAACTTCACCGCGACCTTGCCGAAGCCAAAGTGGCCATTGACTTGACGACGCACCTCGCGGGCTACATCGAACCGAAACTGGATGAGGACGATAAACGTAGCATCCATGGTCTAATTCGCGATCTGCGCATCAACTATGTCGAGAAAGCGAAGGAGACTGAGTAAATGGGAATCCTGAGACATCCCTACGGTCGTTCGATGCGGTGGCGCGACCTTGGCTATGCTATTGCGTCGTGGCTGGGAGTGAGACCCACGCTGGACCGCGCCTTGGTCGCCCGAAGGTCGGAAGACCTGGAACAATGGCAGGACACCTTTGAGCTGTTCGTCGATGTCATCCGCAAGGTGGCGCATCACGGCTTGACCACCCAGCGTCTGGAACGCTTTGAATCGCTTCAACACCAGCTGCGATCGAATGACCTTGGGGTACTGCCCGGCATCAGCGCGTACATGCGCTCCGACGGCCCGCGTGGAAATGCCTTGGACTACCTGCTGGGTGTGGATTCCGTGCGTGACCTGATCGCCAACGACGAGGGGGAACTGATCCCGGGAATCCTTGAGGTTCGCGAGGCCAGCGCACTCTATGCGCGACAACTCCGCTCGCTGCGGGTGTCGTAGTGGTCGGGACTTCCTTTCGCGAGTTCGATCCAGCGGCCGCGGCGCGCGCGTGGAACCGTATGTATCCCGATCGCTTTGCCGTCGACGCTGAGCTGCTTCGCAAGCATTTGGTTGACTCGCCGCTCCTGGATTGGGGCGCATCGCGCGTCGTCACCGATGGCAACGAAATCCGGGGGTTTGTCGCCATCAAAAAGTCCGCGACTCCTGCGCTTTACACCGGTTCCGATCCCGATGCCTCGCATCTTTCGGCAATCGTTTTCGATGAACCGACCCTTGGTGTCGAACTCATGGCCGACGCCAAATCCGTGTTGCGCGACCGCGGCGTGTATCGCCTTGTCTTTGGCCAGGATTCCGGCCATCTTTGGCCCTCGTGTCCGAACGACTGTCCCCAGTTGCGCACGTTTTTGACGGTCGAGGGATTCGCCGAAGGCGGCGAGGTCGTCGATCTAGAGCGCGATCTCGGCGACTACGCTCCCTCCGCCGAAACCTACCGTCCGCTTCGAGAGTGGCCAGGCGGTGAGGACCCCAGCGGCCTTGGCGAAGTGCGCGAAGTTGGCGCCGGCGAAGAGGACCTGCTTGCGGCGCATCTGGAACGCGAGTTTCCAGGACGCTGGCGATACGACGTGATCGAGAAGTTTCGCGTGGAAGGGCCAGGCGACATCTATGGCCTCTACCTCGGGGATCAGATCGAGGGTTTTGCGATGACGCAGCGATCGACCCACAAGATGCCAGTGGCCGGTGCGGTATGGCATCGGTCACTGGGAGAGCATTGGGGGGCTTTAGGGCCGATTGGCGTTGCGCGCAGCCTGCGGGGCAAAGGCTACGGCCGTGCTGTGCTCGCCGCTGCCCTGACAGGATTGAAGCAGAAGGGTGCCCGGCAGACGATCATTGATTGGACGAATCTTGCCCCGTTTTACGAGGCGCAGGGCTTTTTCGTGACGCGCCGATACCTCGGAATGACGCTCCGGCTATCCTGAGTCCGCTCCAAACTCCGGGTCGTCGATCCGCCACTGTCCAGTCGGCACCCGCACTTCCGCAGCTTCGACGACGACCTTGCGGCCCTCGATGCGTTCCACCCAGGCGACCAGTCGCTGCGCGAACTGCGCACGCAGGGGAGCGTGGGATTCGTGGTGGGCCAAGTTGTTCAACTCATAGGGGTCAGCATAAAGGTCGTAGAGGTGTGTTTCGCGGTACTTGTCAGAGGACGCGAACTGCCATCCATCCACGCCTGGCGCTTGGACCGCGTACTTCCATCGCTTGGTGCGGAGGGCACGACCCACTTGAGACTCGCTGATTTGCACGAAGGTCTCCGTGGCCCACGGTGAGCGGGAGTCGCGGACCAGCGGAAGGATGGAGCGGCCCTGCATCGTCTCGGGGACGGTGAGCCCACAGGCGTTGAGCAGCGTCGGCGGAAGGTCCACCAAGTTGATGGGCGCGGTGACTTGGCCGCCACCCGTGAACGGTCCCCCGTAGAGGGCGGTTGGGACTCGCACGGCGCTGTCTTCACAGGCGCGCTTGTACTCGCCGTTGCGCGTCTTGAAGTGGCAGGCGTGGTCGCTGGTGAAGAGAAAGATGGTGTCTTCCAGCTGGCGCAAGCTGATCAAGGCATCTCGAAGACGCCCCATCGCTTCATCCAAGCGTTTCACCATCCCGCAGTATCCCGGGAAGTGTTGCGGAGCGGTGCCTTGGAGGGCCGCAAGGTCCGGGGGAAGCCAGCGTCCCGTCAGACTATCGGCATAACCGCGGGGCGCGGGATAGTCGTCGCGATGGTTTTGATGGTGCGGTTCAATAAAGCTCAGGAAGAGAAAGTACGGACCATGCCTGGGCGATGCGACGAAGCGTATGGCAGCATCAGTAAGGGCATCCACGCGATAGCCGGGCAGTTTGTGTTCGTTGCCGTCACCGTCGTAAACAATGCAGTCATAGGCGTCCGAGACGAGTTCGAGAACATTGGATGCCAGCCAATATTCATAACCGGCTCGGTCCTCGGGCGGCACCGGTCCCAGACCCTCGCTCAAATGCCATTTGCCGATGTAGGCCGTTTCGTACCCGGCTTGAGCGAAGGATTGGGCCAGAGTGGGCAGGTCCCGACGTAAAGGAATGCCGTTCCGCCACGATCCGTTGGCGGTGGGATACATGCCGGTCTGAAACGCCGCACGCGCCGGACCGCAAACCGGATTTGCCGTGATCGACGTCTCAATGTGCACGCCTTCGTGTGCCATCCGGTCGAAGTTGGGCATGAGCCCCAGCGGGCAACCGTGCAAGCCGCTGACGTCCCAACGCTGCTGGTCGGTGAAGAACACGATCACGTTGGGCGGCGTCGGCACCACTTCGTTCTACCAGGTTGAGGGACCGGTACAATTCAGGCCATGACGCCGATTCATGCGAAGAACCTGGTCAATGGCGAATGGACCGACACGAGCCAAACCTTTGAGAGCCTCAACCCTGCCAATACAAAGGAGACGGTCGGCACTGCGCCCCTTAGCGGCAAAGCCGAGGTCGATGCCGCGGTGGCAGCAGCCAAACACGCCTATGAAACGTGGCGCGAGGAGAGTTGGGTCCGACGCGCGGAGATCGTCGACCGCTTCGCGCAACTGATCAAGCGCGACTTGGAAGACCTGAGCAAACTCGCGACGCGCGAGTGCGGCAAGCCGATCAACGAGGGACGCGCTGACGTCGTGGAGGCGCTGCACATGGCCCAGTACGTAGCCGGCATGGGACGCATGCCGAACGGCTACACGGTGAGCAGCGAGGTCGCCGCGAAGGACGCCTTTATCCTGCGCAAGCCTAAAGGGGTCATCGCGTGCATCACGCCGTGGAACTTCCCGGTCGCGATCCCGCTCTGGGTCGTATTGCCGAGCTTGCTGGCGGGCAATACAGTCGTCTTCAAGCCCAGCGAGGAGACGCCGATCTGTGGACACCGGCTGGCGGAATTGTTCAAAGAGGCAGGCTTTCCGGCTGGCGTGGTCAATGTAATTCACGGAACGGGCGAGGATTGCGGCGACCCGCTGGTCAAGCATCCCGACGTCGCCGCCGTACTGTTCACGGGTTCGCGCGCGGTCGGCAAGTACATCCAGCAAGTCTGCGCTGCCGACCTCTATAAGTTTGCCGCGACGGAAATGGGCGGTAAGAACGCGACGATCATCCTCGACGACGCGAATCTCGACATCGCCGTTCCCGCAGCCGTGCTGGGCGCGTTCAAAACCAGCGGCCAGCGATGTGTTTCGTCGGGTCGCCTCATCGTCGACAAGAAGATCGAGCCGGAGTTCACTCGTCGATTCGTCGAGACAGTGGGTCGCATCAAGATCGGGGATGGCCTCCATGAGGACGTCTTCATGGGGCCTCTGATCAATAGTGACGGCGTCGCCAAGTGGAAGCATCACAACGCGAAAGCGATCGAGGAGGGTGCCGAGGTCTTGGTGGAAGGCAAGGAGTTGACCGACGGCGACTATGCCTGCGGTCACTTTGTGAGCCCGTTCGTTTACCGCATGGCCTATCGGCCCAACACTTTCTGCCTCCGCGAAGAGGCCTTTAGCCCCCACGTCGCGATCATTCCCGTCGACGGGGTCGAAGAGGCGGTCAAGGTTTACAACGACACCGACTACGGCCTCGCGATGGCGGTCATCACCGAGGACTACCGCAAGTGGCGGTGGGTTCGCGATCACGCGGAGTTCGGCCTCGGCTACGTCAACCTGCCTTCCATCGGTGCGGAGGTTCACCTGCCGTTTGGCGGTGTGAAGGCTTCGGGCAACGGTCATCCTGGCGCCGAAGGCATCATCGAGTCCGTGACGCACCGGGTCGCCTTCACGGTGAACCATGCCCACGAACTCGTCATGGCGCAGGGTCTGAGCGCGAAGATCTAAAATCCGACGCCGCTCTGACCCGCATCGATAATGAGCGGTGGCTCCTTATAGCCGGCTCGATCCATCGCCGCGCGCTGTCGCCGCACCTCGTCCAGCAATCCGGGGACCTGGTGCGGCGCCTTCATCCGCTGACGAAATCCGCGGTCAAACATGTCCCACCAATACTCGGTGTTGTGGGAGAGGTCGAAGACCATGACGCCCTGACTGGCGCCGGTTGCCGCCTGGAGGGCGCGAGCCAACCGATCCGGGTCGTCCTTGAAGTCGTCGAGAAAGATCCCGGCATAGGTCCAGCAGGCGTCGCGTGCGACACGGTTTGAAAGCTGGGCCCCTGCCTCGACGGTCGTACCGACGCCAGTGCCATTAACCATCGCCTCATAGATGGTGGGGGTGGGGTAGTAGCACCCGGTGATCAGGACGTCCAGCAGCGCGGCGAATCCAGTTTTGCGATAGGCTTCCGTAAGGTAGCGAAAGCCCGCTTCGAGTTCTGGCGACCCGTAGTTCGTCCCGAAGCGCGCGTATTCGCCGTACCAAGAACCGGCATAGACGCCGATCATCGTGCCGGGTCGGGCGCGATTGGCCGTTTCGCGGAACGCGGCGACGAAGTCCTTCATCCGCTGGGCGCGGAAGACCATCCAGGCGTCGTAATATGGGCCAGGCTGGATGCCCTGGGTCAATCGTTGGGTTAGCGTGAACTTGAACACATCGTCGGGCCAGTTCAGCTTGTGCCCAACCTTTTCTTCAAAGAGCCTTCGCGTGAGCTCGCTGAAGTCGGCATTCATGTTCCCGAAGCGAAGGCGGTCGTCGTAGATCAGGCCGTCAATGTCGTACTTGGTAGCCAGTTCCTCGATGAAGGCCAGGGCGTACCTTTCGACATCGGGGTTGAAGGGATTGGTGATCAGCGGAAGCTGGTTCGGCCGTTCCGCAATCCGCAGGAAGACGGGGACCGTATCGAGCCGGACCGGAATGGCGAGGTCGGCCGCTCGCTGCAGCGTTTCGACATTCGCTCCTTTGGCAAAGAGGCGGAGACCGGTGCGACCGTCCGTACGCCACACGCGACCGGTGCGGAATTCGAGGGCGAACGCCACCCAGCCTTCGGGCAGGTCCGGTCGCGCGGTTGCCTGGGGGACGGCGATCAGCATCTCATCGGTCTGCGGGACCTCGCGGAAGTTGAGGTGGATCGGCAAGACTGCGTCGCCGACCCGGGCCACAGGATCGGCATAGTAGTTGACGGTCTGCCATTCGGGCTTTTGGAAGCCAGGACCGTGAGCCGTGTGCACGTTTTCCTCCGGCCCGAGTCGCGCCCCAAAGTGCCCCTCGCTGAATGGGTTGAGACTGCACCAGAAGCTCAGGTCGTGCTTTGCGGTTTCGCGTACAAAGATGGGGATCGGATCAAAGTCAACCGGCATCGTGGCCTTGCCCCAGTACCACTCCGTCATCTTGGGTGCCAGCGAAGTGGGCCAAAGGGTGTAGCCCACGATGGGCTTGACGTCGAGGACCACGGTATTGAAGCCGGCGCGGGCGATTCGCTCGACCACGGCGACGATCTTCTCCTCGGTATTGATGCGCTCCAAGTTCGCGCCGCCGTCGATCCACATCATGCGGCCTTGGAGCATCCGTCCGCGCGCCGTGCCTTGGGCAACGCCGATGCTGCCATAGTTGTAGTCCAACAGGACGCTCGGCAAATCCGGAATCGCTGCCCAAGGCTGGAATCGCGAAGGCTCGACCTGGCCAGAGGCGAGAGCGGCGGTAGCTGCAACGGCGCCGAGAATCATGCCGGACAGTAAACCCGAACTAACGCCGTTGCTTTGGCTTGGGCTCATCCCTCGATGGCATCGCCCGATCGGCCCATAATGTCGCATGATCGCCGTCATCGCTGCACTCGCCGTCGGGCAAGTCGCCGGAGCCGCCACGTACGAGCCGACTGGGCCGAAGATTGAGGTTCGTGTCGAAAATCGAGGCGCGTTTGTGATTACGACCGACCCCAAAGCGTCACCCAAGACCGTGGCCCATATCTTGAAGCTGGTCAATGACGGCTTCTACAACCGTCAGCGATTCCATCGGGTGGAGAACTGGGTCACTCAGTGGGGCGCGCCTGCCAGCAAGACCGAGAGCCTTGACACCGACGCGGTACGCAGCGGGGGATCCGGCACGAAGCTTCCTTTTGAAGAGAGCAAGATCGACTTCACGCGCGGGGTTGTCGGCGTCGCTTCGACCGGGCTGCAAGTCGGCGGGGACTCACAACTTTTCGTTCTCAAGAAGGACGCGATTCGGCTCTATCGTTCCTATGCCGTGGTTGGGAAAGTGACGCAAGGGATGGATGTCGTGGACGCCATCACCCGGGGCGACCGGATCACCTCGATGCGCGAGATCAAGCCAGTGGTCCGCAGGCGACGGTGACACCAAGTCCAACCGAGCGGCTGATCTTGCGCGCATGGACCCCAGATGACGCGCCAGCCGTCCTTGAGATCTATCGTCACGCGGAGGTCTACCGATATCTTGCGCCCGGCTCGCGGCCAATGCAGACCCTGGCGGACGCCGAAATGGGTCTGCGCCGCCGAATGGACCGCACGGCGGAATTGGGTTTTGGACTCTGGGCGGTGGAATGCAGGCAAAGCGGGGAAGTCCTGGGAGCTTGCGGCCTCAATCGCCTGGATGAGACCGGGGAAATCGAGGTGGCCTACCATTTTCGCCCCGATGCGTGGGGAAGGGGCATCGCCTCAGAGGCCGCACGGCAATGTGTGGAGCACGGCCTGACGACGCTGGGTTTGGATGTGATCGTCGGAATCACTCATCCTGAGAACGTGGCGTCGCAGCGTGTCCTAAAAAAGGCAGGTTTGACTTACACGGGCCCGGCAACCTATTTCGGCATTCCCGTAGAGCGATTTGAACGGCGGAGGGACGCACGCCATGTCAGCATGGGGGATTGACCTTGGCGGAACCAAGATCGAAGGCGTCGTCATGGACGACCCAACGCAGCCTGAGTGGCGCTTTCGCGAGCGCGTCCCGACCGAGGCACACCTTGGCTACGAGGCCATCCTTGAGCGCATCGAACGCTTGGTCGAATGGATGGAGCGCGATACGGGTCCGCGTCCCGCGACCATCGGGTTCTCGACCCCGGGTGCTCGCGAGCCCTCAACCGGGCTGATGAAGAACTGCAACACGACCTGTCTGAACGGCAAGCGGCTGCAAGACGACTTGGAGCGGCGGCTCGGCGCCAGGTGTCCCGTCGTGAACGACGCCAACTGCTTTGCCCTCGCAGAGGCGGCCATGGGTGCGGGTCGCGGCGCATCGGTGGTCTTTGGCGTGATTCTCGGCACGGGTGTTGGCGGTGGCTTGGTGGTGAACGGGCAGGTCCTGAATGGGGCCCATGGCATCGCCGGCGAGTGGGGTCACAACGTCTTGATCCCCGATGGTGACCCGTGCTACTGCGGGCGAAAGGGATGCGTCGAGACGGTGATCTCGGGCCCTGCGCTGGAGCGGCACTATTTCTCGCTTGCCGGCGAGTCCCTGCGACTGCCGGATATCGTGTCCAAAGCCTCGCAAGGAGGCGCGGCGGCCCAGGCGACGGTCGATCGATTGGTGACTGAGTTCGGCCGCGCCGTTGCGGTTGTCATCAATATCGTGGATCCGGACGTCATTGTTCTTGGCGGCGGGGTGGGGTCGATTACGGCGCTGGCCGCAAGGGCTCCTCAGGCGATCGTGCCCTGGCTGTTCAACCCGACGCTCGAAACGCGACTGGTGCGCCCGGCATTGGGCGATAGCGCCGGAGCGTTAGGGGCGTGTGTGGTCGCCGCTCGTTAGCGACGCTGCGACGCCCAAATCGCGACCGCAAACTGCACAAAGAAGCCGATCACGGTGAGCGTACGAGCCATGGCTACCAGAGAGCGTTCGCTGGGGTCGGCTCCCTCCGCGTCCATCTGCTTGAGCCGAGCCGTCGCCATGGCAAAAGTCGGAATCCCGATCAGCCCACAGCCCAGCGAAACGATGCCCAGCATGAGATACGCGATGCCACTCAGCGACTTCACGAATGCATTCTGCCCGATCAGGCCATCGGCAGCAAGGTTCGGCGCGCGACCTTGGGTTCGGGCTCGTCGCGCACGATTTCATGGTAAAGCGAGTCGCGCTCCACGGGGACGCGCCCCGCTTCACGGATCATCCGGACCATGTTCTCGTAAGTCAGCGACTGATTCTTGTTCCCGAACTCGCCCTCTTGGTACGTGATCTCGTATTCGTGGACCAAACCATCAACGTCGTCCGCGCCATACCATTGCGCCATTTGGGTCACGGGCGCCGTGTTCATGATCCAGAAGGACTTGATATGCTCGAAGTTATCCAGCATCAAGCGCGACACGGCGATGTTCCTCAGGTCGCAATCGGCCGTAAGCGGCTTGATATCGTCCAGTTCCGTTCCTTCGGGATGGAAGGAAAGAGGCGTCATCGTAAGAAAGTGTCCCGTTTCGTCTTGCAGCTCTCGCAGCTGAATCAAATGGTCGACACGTTCTTCGATGGTTTCAATGTGGCCGTAGAGCATCGTGGCGTACTGCTTGAGGCCGAGCTTTGCCGCCGCGCGAGCCACGTCCTTCCACTCCTCGCCATTAAGCTTTTTGCCGAACAGCTCTCGGTGGACGCGATCGCTGAGAATCTCAATGCCGCCCCCGGGAAGCGAGTCCAAGCCTGACTCGATGAGGTCTTTCAAGGCTTGTTCGATACTGACTTTGCCAACCTGCGCGATCTGGACGATTTCGACCGCCGTAAAGGCCTTGACATGGACGCCTGGTCTGGCTTCTTTCACCGTGCGCACCAAATCCAGGTAGTAGTCGTACTTCAGGCGCGGATTAATGCCTGCGACCATGTGGATTTCGGTGATGGGGATGTCGCGATGCCAATCAATACGTCGACGCACTTCTTCCAGCGACATTTCGTAGGGGGCCGGACCACCTTTCTTGGCGTAAAACGAGCAAAACTTGCAGAACTTATTGCAAATGTTCGTGTAGTTAATGTGCTGGTTGCGGACGTAGTAGGTGCGGTCATGATGCCGGCGCTCGCGCCAAATATTGGCCATGAAGCCAACGGCCGTGAGATTTGGCGTTTGATACAGCCGCACGCCGTCCTCGAAGGAAAGGCGCTCTCCTGAGTCCACCTTTTGGTAGATGTCGATCAGGTCGCCAACGATGCGTTCAGGTGCGATGGCCATTTCCGCTCTTCAAGTGTACCTTTCAGTATTTTCTATGACGATTGAAATCATGGCGTCGTCGCCGGGGTGCGACGAAGGGCAACGAAGATGGCGCCGTCTGGCCACGCAAAGGAGAAATCGCGGATCTCGATTCGCCGAGCCTCCAGTTCAAGAGAGCCGCTTCGGACAATGCGGATGTCGTACTCGCCGTCAGCCAATCCCACGCCGTCGATGTGTCGTGTTTCGGGCGACGAGGCGACCACGCCCCAGTTCGATTCGCCGAACCCAGTACTGCCATTGACGGTCCAAGAAGTGCCTCCCGTGCGCTCGACGCTTGCGAGGAAGTGTTCGATGCGAGCCATGGTCATCAGGCGATGATTGTCCAAGCGCCAGCCAAGCAACCAGCCATCGCGCAAAATCGGCGGGGAGCCAGTCGTCGCCCAATCTCGCCATGGGTGATCCTGTTCCCACCGAGTCCATCGCCACCCCTCGTCGCGCCCGAATCGAGCGTCGTACGGGCCTTCGCCACTCCCCACGATCATCACGGGCACCAGGGGCGAGCGGCGAATCTCCTCGACCAGCGCTTCGATCCAAACCGATGCCTGGGGAATTCGCTCCGGGTAGGCCAGAGGTTCAATGGCGAAGAGTGCCGGATGCGCGCTCCATCGCAGCGCGGCGTAGCGAGCCCAGAGGCGCATGCGCCGAATCGGCTCTGGCTCCGTGAACAAATCGTCAGCGTCCGTCAGAAAGCCGCCATTGACCGCGTTCCATGGGTGCCGTGGCCAACGGTTGGGCAGAAAGTCACGGGCGTCCCACAGCGCCAGTTGGACGAACTTGCCGTGTTGAAGGGCTTCATCCAAATAGGCATCGATCCGCTCGATGGCCTCATCGCTCAGGTAGCCGGGTCGGATCGGGTGGCCGTCGGGTTCTCTCAAGGGGCTAAATGCCGAGCCGTCCGAGCAGACCAGTCGCACCCAGTTCGCGTCTGGCACGGCGGAAAGTCTTGGGGTCGCGCCATGCCAATCAGCGCCAATGGGGGTGAACGTTGTTTCGTTCCGATGAAAAATGATGCCGCCGCGGCTCCCTTTCGCTTGAAATGGACGGAACAGGTTGTCCGCGGTGATGACGATGGGCTTCATTCCATCGTCGAATCGCGTGCCGTTGCGCCACCATTCGATGCGATATCGCCCCGGCTGGGGAGCGACAGCGCGTGCCTGCCAGGCATCTCCGGCGAAGGTCGCAGGGCTGTCGGCGACCCGTTCGCGGTCGCGAAAAAGGACAAGACGAACGTCGTTCACCCGGGGTTCGAACGGGTTGGCGGGAAACATGGCCCGATATGACTGAGGCTCCGAGACATAGACGGGCGCCATCAAGACCGCAGCGACTAGGGACGTCAGGGCCATGAGTTCTTGAGTTTGACGAATCAGCGCGGGCTTGTGTCGACCAGGCGCAATCGGCGCGCGTTCACCGAGAATTCGGCGGGAGTGCGCGCGGCGAGCTCGCCATCGACGAGGATCGACTGTGGTTGGTCGGTCTCGATGCGCGCCTTTGTCGTCCGGAAATGGCGAACTTTGGGGTGCGAAAGGTGTTGACCTTTGAAGACCGTGGGGAAGGCGCGCGCAAACTCCCCGCGCGAAACGCCCTTGACCACCACCACCTCAAGAGCCCCGTCGGCTGCGTCGGCCTCAGGGGCAATTCGCATGCCTCCGCCATAGCTGGAGGTGTTGGCGATGGCGCACAGCATGGCATCGGTTTCGATGAGTTCATCGTCCAGATGGATGTGGAGATCGAGGGGCCGATAGTGCTTCAGTTCGACGAGCACCGCCGCCACGTATGCCGCCGTTCCACGCAGCCGACGAAATCCTCGGTTGATGCGACTCGCCACTGCGGCATCGAACCCGACGCCGCAAATGTTGAGGAAACGAAGGCCATTGACGAACCCGACGTCAATGTGCCGGACGGCTCCGCGCTGCATCAGGTCAAGCACTTCTTCGGGATTTCGGGAGAACCCAAAGTGACGAGCCAGGTCATTGCCCGTTCCGGAAGGAATAATCGCGAGCGCGCACTGGTCGCCCTCAAGGCCATTGACCACATGCATGACGGTGCCGTCGCCGGCAGCGACCGCAACGACGTCGAAACCTTCATGACTTGCCCGGCGGGCGAGCTCCGTGGCGTGTGCTGAGCCTTCCGTGAGCCAGATGGGGATGGACTGCGACTCGGCAACGGCTTTCAGTCGTTCGAGGGTCTTAACGCCGCGTCCGCGTCCCGCTGTCGGGTTGAGTAAGATGACCGTCGAGCGGTCCACTCGCGAATCATACCGGTGGCTGATACTTCACGAGCGTTCGCAATGCCGTGAACTCCTCCAGCGACCAGGGGATGCCCTCGCGTCCGACACCGCTTTGGCCCCGGCCGCCGTAGGGAAGCGCGTCGAACCGAACGGTTGGGACGTCGTTCCAGACCACGCCGCCCATCAACGTCCCGTCGTCGAAAGCGGTGACGACGTTCTCGTCTTGAGTGAAAACACCGAGATGGATCCCGTATGGCGAGGTATTGATTCGGTCGATGGCGCCCGAAGTCGAGGTGTAGGCTTGGAGCGTGATCACGGGGCCGAAGACTTCATTGCGATAGAGTCGAGCCGCTTTGGGCACGTTTTCGATGAGGGTCGGGGCGATCATGGCGCCTGATCGGGTTCCGCCTACCAGAAGCTTTGCCCCGAACGCAACGGCTTCGTCGGTCCATTCTTGGACCTTGTTGGCAGCCGATTCACTGATGAGCGGGCCGCACACCGTGTGGACATCTCCCGGATCGCCATAGGGGCAGTCCTGTGTTGCGCGGATCAACCGTTCACGGACTTCGTCGTACACACTTGCCTCGACAAGCACATGTTGGACCGCAATGCAAATTTGGCCCGCGTAGCCGAATCCGCCCCAAACAACGCGCTCGACGGCGCGATCCAGGTCTGCGTCGCCATGGATCACGGCAAAGCCATCGCCCCCTAGTTCTAGGAGCACCGGCTTATCAATGACTTGGCGCCGGATCGCCCAGCCAACTGAGGGCGAGCCCGTAAATGAAACGAGACCAAACCGTGGGTCGGCAACGAAGGCGGAAGTCGTCTCGCCGTCAGCCGCAACAGCATTGAGGACACCCGAAGGACAGCCGCATTCATGGATGTGCCGACCGAGTGCCAGGGTTGAAAGCGCCGCTTGCGATGATCCCTTCAAGACGACCGTTGCTCCCACCGCCAGCGCGGGAGCAATCTTGTGCGCGGCCAGATTGAAAGGCCAGTTGTAAGGCGTAATGGCGAGAACGGGACCCAGCGGTTCTCGCCGTACTCCGGCGCGGTAGTTCGCTGCCCGGCGGTCCAACTCGGCATAGGGAATGGCATCAAGCTCGTGCCCGCCCGGGCGATAGTGCGGATCGTCAAGAGCATGGGCCGCCAGCTCGAACGTGGTGGCCGTTCGGTCAACCTCCGCCTGAGCCCATAGGATCGGCTTGCCAACCTCATGAACGAGCAGTTGGGCCAGGTCTTCACGGTCAGCGCGTACGCGCTCGGCGATCCGGCGGAGCAGCGATCGCCGTTCTTCAAGCGCGGAGTGACGCCATCGCAGAAAGGAGTGCACGGCAGCGTCAACTGCCCAATCGAAGTGCCTTGCATCGCAATCGGCGACCGTTCCAACCGTGGAGCCATCAAAGGGAGATGTGACGACGGACTTGGGAATAGCCTGGTCACAAGGGCCACCCAGAAAGTGGCCATCGATCAGCAGCTCGCCGTGCCGCACTACTTTGATGAGAGGAGGCGCATGATCGTTCGGCCTTTGAACCTTGATTCAAGAACAGGCTCGTTTGGCAGGCGAGTAATGACCACGTTCATGGTGCCGTTTGCCGTTGCCACCGTTCGCAGGGTCTTGCGCGTTTGCAGGTCGAGGTCGAACTCAATCAGCGTGTCGATCTTGAGACGCACTTCTTTGAGGCCGGTTTGCTGCGAAGTGCGGCCCATCATTTGGTGGATGTACTCGGCGTAGTCCGTATCAAGATTGACATAACCCTTGACGCGATGGACTTGCTTGCCTTGGCTTTCAATGACGCCGTCATATTCGTACGTATAGTCCACCCGCTGCATGGCGACCTTGTTGTCATCGCCCCTCAGTCTCTGCGGCTGGTAGCTGACGGTTCGCTTCCACTTGTAGCCTTTTTCAATCTCTTCGTACGGGAGTTTGGGGGAAAAATCCAAACTTCCCTCAAAGTCGCTAATAAACAATGCCATCCGGTAAAGATCCCCCCCAATGGCATCGAGAAGCGATTGCTGAGCAAGCTCCTTGGCCGCGAGCGCGGACCGGAGCCAGAATCCATCTTTCTTTTCCTCAGGCTTTTTCGGATTTAGGTCCTTGATATTGAGGATCTCATTCGTGGGTGAAAGATCAAGCTCGTATTTGTAATCGACCTTCTCGACTTTCGTCTTTGCCGGCGTGTCGAAGGTTTCTCCTTCAATGACCGTCATCGTCGGCCGCGTATAGAGCACTTTCGCGATATCGTCGACCTTAAGCTCCTTCACCTCAACGGTATATTTGTATTCGACATCGAGGTCTTCGGGAATCCATGTATTGAGTCCGAATTGCCGTTGCTCGATCTGAAGGTGCGATTTGACCTCATACTCATCCTTCGACCCGGCTCTAAAGGTCCTCATGAGCGAGATCTCGTCCAGGGGGGCGCTTGCCGTTGCCCCAAGTGCGCCGGTGATGAGCAGGTTCAGCATTGGTTCCTAATGTAACACAGGATGGCGGCCGAGCGTTCGACCCCTCAGTTGAGGCCCCTAGGGCGATTGCCGTCGAATGCGCTAGCGCAAGACTTGCTTTGCAATGACCAGGCGCTGAATCTCGCTGCAGCCTTCGCCGATCTCCGTGAGTTTGGCGTCGCGCCAAAGCTTTTCGACCAAGTACCACTGCGTCATGCCGCGTCCTCCGTGGATTTGAATGGCCCGGTTGGTGACGCGATTTGCCGTCTCACTGGCAAAAAGCTTGGCGTAGGAGGCTTCCTTGATGATGGGCAGCCCTTGGTCAAACATCATCGCGGCCTTGTGCAGCAGAAGTCGGGCCGCTTCAATTTCCATCGCCGAATCGGCGATCATGTTCTGGACCGACTGCATGTCGGCCAAGCGACGATTGAACTGTTCGCGCTGCTTGCTATAGTCGACGGCCAGTTCAAAGGCCTTTTCGGCAATGCCGACCGCCATGCCCGCGATGCCAAGGCGACCACGATAGAGAAGGCCAATCGCTTGCTCGAAAGTGCAGGGTGTGTGCCATCCCACGGCATTGGTCATGGTGAATCGCACGGTATTGGAGGCGGAGACACCGACCGTGTGAATGCGGTCGGTGAGTTGGAATCCCGGCTGGTCAGTCTCCATGAAGAAGGCGCTCAACTCCTTTTCCGAGGTGCGCGCGATCAAGATGATCAGGTCGGCGTTGCCGCCGTTCGTGATGAACAGCTTCTCACCGTTCAGGTGGAAATAGCCCGGTCGGTCGGGAATAGGCGTCGCTGCGGATTGGACACGGCGCGCGTCTGAGCCGGCTTCGGGCTCCGTGAGCCCCCAGGCCAGTTTGATGTCGCCGCGCACGATGCCCGGCAGGTAAGTTTCACATTGCTCTGGAGTGGCGAACTCAACGAAATGCGCCACACAGAGCGCGTTGATGGCGGCGATATTCATCGAGAGAGCCGGGTCCCCTTTCGCCAGTTCGCGGCAGGCCTCCACATAGGCAAGGCACGACAGGCCTCGGCCGCCTTTCTCCACCGGAAGAGTCATCGAGAGCAGGCCAAGATCACCCAGCTTTGGCCAAATGTCCTGGGGAAAGGCCGTGTTTCTTTCCCATTCGCGTGTATTCGGGAGAACGTAGTCGTCGACAAAAGTGCGAACTCCGTCCAAAAACTGCTTCTCGTCAGGGCAAAGCTGTGCGATCATGTTTCGTGGGTCACCGTGAACGGGAAGCGGTGGCGGCGGACAAGCGCGCGCGGCCAAATGATGGGCAGGGGAAGCCCGGGCCGAATGCCCCTTCTCGACGCTGAGAACGCATCCTCGTTCCGCCAATTCTACACCGCGTCGGCCTCCTGCGTCGGCAGTGCTGACTTCCCGGCATGTGCATCAGTAGTAATGATCTAACCATGGTGGACGTCTATCGAGAGCTTGGCGAGTCGTCGCGTCGGCAGATCTTGTCGGCCCTCCGGTCTGGCGCGAAGACGGTTGGCGAACTGGTTCAGCACACCGGCCTGAAGCAACCCAATGTGTCCAACCATCTGGCCCGGCTTTCTCAGCGCGGCATCGTGAAGCGGGCCAAAGTAGGGCGTTGCGTTTACTATGCGCTTGCGACACCTGAAGTCGAGGCAGCGGTGGGCGCTGCCTTTGTGCCGCGCTCTGAGCCACCTGGGGCGATCGACTTTGATGAAGCGGCGATCAAGTTCGCACGCGCGGCCGTGACCGGCGATGGATCGTCGTGCGAGCAGATCGTTTCGGAGTACCTGGCGCGGGACACCTCTTTGCTTGATATTTATGACCGGCTCTTCGTGCGATGCATGGAGCTGGTGGGTGCATGGTACGAAGTGCGCGCGATCGACGTCGCCGAAGAGCATATGGCGTCCTCCATTGTGGAACGCTGCATGTCGCGCGTGGTCCAAACGGCATTGCCTTCGCCACGAAACGGTCGGACCGCGGTCGTCGGTTGCTCCGCCGAAAACTGGCACTGCATTGGTGCACGCATGATCGCCGACTACCTGCAATCAACGGGGTGGTTGGTCCACTACCTGGGGCAGAACGTTCCGACAGCGTCTTTTGTCAAGACTGTGGGCGACCTGCAGCCCGACGTGGTGCTCGTTTCTTGCACGCCGATTGAAGCCGTCGACGAAGCGGTGCGGCTGGTGGAGCACTTGGCTCAGCAGCGTCAGGGTGGGCGAAAGCTGGTGATCGGCGTCGGGGGGCGGGGAGCTGCGATGCAGCGCGCGAGATTCGTGAGGGCTGGTGTGAACTTTCTGTCCAAGGACTTGCGGTCCTTCGCCGAGAGTGACTTGCCAGTGGCCATCAAAAAGCTGGGTCGGGCTCCCCGACCGGCTCGAACTTAAGGCCCTCCATCGCCCGCGCCTCCGGTGGTCGCCCCGGACACCGGAGGTGGCGCCGCCTCCACCTTCTCCGTGATGACGGTTACTTTGACTGAGCGCGCTTGGGTCAAGCGAAGTCCGTTTGGGATGCGCACGCCGACGGTCCACGATTTCGTTCCCGTCATACCCGCCAGATCGATCGGATCGGTTTGGAGCGCGAACACTTGCGATAGGGCGTCCGGTCGTCCGGTGACGGGCAACTGAATCGGTTCCACTCGGTAGGAAACGACGCGATGACCAAAGGCTGGCTCGCCGACGAAGGTCGGATTGATCAGCACGTTCTTGACGTCCGGCGCAGGACTGACGGCCGGCATGACCATCACCGTGCGCGGCTCGACAGAAACCATGGAAAGTACCGTGTCGCGATCGCCAAGGACCTCGAGATCCACGGGGACTCCAGCGCTGGAACGCACCTTGCTCAGGTCGAGCAGAGCCCGCACCTTCTTGACCTTGAGAATTTCGCTGGTGGGTCCGGTGAGACGCACACTATCGGGAACGGCGGTCACATCGCCCAAGATGAGTTTGTTGGTCGGGTCGATGCTGCCTAATTTTTCAACCGTCACGGTCATCGAGGCTTGCGACGTCTCCTCCAAAACGCCAACGACCTCGATCGGCGAGTAGCGGAACGCAGCGCGATAGCGCGAAGGCCAACTTACGATGACGGGATAATCCCCTGAACCGCTCTCGCCTTCGGCAAAGTCGACATAGGCGACGATTTCGTCCAAGATAATGCTGTCAAGGACTTCGTTGGGTGCCTCGGCGGTAATGCGGATTTCCGGAAGAACGCTGGTCAGGACGAGTCCTTCGGGCACATTGCGTGCTTCCGCCTTGACGGCAAATTCACGCTGGCGCGTGGTGACGTCAAGGCCGTGGACATAAACCCATAGCATGATCGACATCACGAGCGACACGATTCCAATGAGGACCTTATCGCGTACCAGCGGGGGCCTCCTCTTCAGCGACGTCCTCAACCGGCTCTTCGGCCGCTTGGCGGCGGCGCGAGCGGCGGGAACGTCGCCGACTGGAATCGCGCTCGTCGCCATCACGCAACGTTCGATTCAGAACGTCGCGCAATTCAGCATGATCGGCCAACCGCCGCAGCACACCGTCGGACGCGATGCTAATCACCCCACGCTCTTCCGAGACGACAATGACCAGGCAGTCAAACGCCTCGGACGCGCCGACGGCGGCGCGGTGGCGCAGGTGGCCATCAATTTGGGGATTGTCGCTAAGCGGCAGGCGACAAGCGGCGGCGACGATGGAATCGCCGCGGATGATTGCGGCGCCGTCGTGCAAGGGGGCGCCGTCGTAAAAGATCGAGCCAAGCAGCGGAGCGCTCACTTTGGCATTCATGGCGACGCCGCTCGCAATAATGTCGTCCAATGTCGTGCCTCGCTCGATGACGATGAGCGCGCCGACCCGCGTCTGGGACATCTCGGCGCAGGCAGCCACCAGTTCTTCAACGGTTCGTGCTTCGGCCCGCTCTTCAACGCCGCCAAGGCGGGTGGGCAAGTAGCCGATCTTGCCTAGGCCCTCGAGTGCATGGCGCAACTCGGGCAGCAACAGAATGACCAGCGCGACCGGCGCCAGGACCGTGGCCTTGTCGAGGATCCAGTGCAGCGTCTGCAGCTGCATCGCTTGACTGCCGAAAAGCAACCCGATGTAGATCACCACGCCGGTCACGATGCGCCAGGCACGCGAACCGCGAATCAGCCGAAGCAGCTTGTAGCAGAGGAAAGCAACGATCAGGATGTCGAGCAACGCCAGCAGGGTCTTGGGCGTGATGTCTGAGAACTGAAGCAGGCGTAGCTGTACGGTCTCCAATCGACTTCCTTCTAAGATTCTAACCGTCCGCGTGTCTAAATGGTTTCTATGGATAGGGGTGGACCGTTCGATGGGTCCAAAGGATTAAACACACCTTCATGAGATAACCTAACACTGTCCCTGATGAGCCAAGACCCGCCCCGCCGTCTCGAAGACATTCGCGTCGACATTGATTCTGTTGATGCCCAGCTGATCTCTCTTCTCTCCAGACGCACAGAACTCGCCATGGAGATCGGGAAGATTAAAGCTACGGATGGAAAGCCGTTTTTTACGCCTGAAAGGGAGCGCAGTGTGCACGAGAATCTGCGGCGCCGCAACCCTGGCCCGCTCTCGAACGAGCAATTGATCGCCATTTTTCGGGAAGTGATCAGCGCAGCTCGGGCCGCAGAGAAGCCGATGCGCGTCGCGTACTGGGGCCCTCCAGGCACTTTTTCAAATCTCGCAGCAATTCAGACCTTTGGTACGAGCAGCGAGATGGTGTCGCTGGATTCGATCGAGGACGTCTTCACGGCCACAGAGCGCGGCACGGTGGACTACGGCGTGGCGCCGATCGAAAACTCCATCGCCGGGGTTATCCCCGAGACGTTGGACATGTTTGCGCAGACCAACGTGAAGATCTGCGCGGAGCAGTACGTCAAGATCCAGCACCACCTTGCCTCGCTTGCGGCACATTTGTCGGAAATCCGCAGAGTCTATGCGGGGCCTCAGCCGGCGGCACAATGCCGACGCTGGCTGCGCGCGAACGTTCCGAATGCCGAAATCATCGAGACGGCGCCAACGACACGCGCGGCAGAGCGAGCGGTGGACGATCCGGAGGGCGCGGCCATTGTGAACCGGCTCGGCGCAACGCTCTACAGTCTTCCGATCCTCGCCGAGCACATTGAAGACAACGCGAAGAACAACACGCGGTTCGTGGTTGTGGGATTCAACGAGCCGGCAAAGACCGGACGAGACAAAACGAGTCTGATCTTCAATCTGCGCAACCGACCCGGCGAACTGTATCGAGCGTTGGGAGCCTTGGTGGATGAGGGTGTCAACCTGATGATGATCGAGAGTCGCCCAGCGCCCAGAGCTACCTTCGAATATCTGTTCTTTTGCGACTGCGTCGGTCATCGATTCGACGAGAACTTCCAGCGGGCGCTGAACAAGCTGCGCGAGCTGACGCTTGAAACGAACGTGCTGGGGAGCTATCCCGCGGCCGACCCGCCGCTGTAACTCCCTTACCGAAAGGGGGGTGCGCTCCATGGGGTCATGACTCGATGAGCGGACTGCTGCATTTGCGCAAACTCAGCCGCGTCAATCTCGATGGCGCCGAGGGACCTGAGATGCTCGTTCATGACCTGCGCATCAAACAGCGCAAATCCCAACTCGCGGCATCGCACGATCAAGGCGTGCAGGGCGACCTTTGAGGCGTCGGTAGCCCGATGGAACATCGACTCCGCAGAGAAGCAGCCGCCCACCGCGATCCCATAAACGCCTCCAACCAAATTGCCTTCGCGCCAACACTCGGCGGAGTGGGCCCAGCCAAGGCGGTGTGCCACAAGAAAGGCTTGAATGATCTCCTCGTTGAGCCAGTTGTCAAACGGCCGCAGACAGCCACGAATCACATGCTCGAAGTCTTGATCGAAGGTGACACGATACTCGCCGCGCTTGATCCGCCGAGCGAGCGACCGGGAGACGTGGAAGCCATCCAGCGGAAAGATGGCGCGCGGATCGGATTGATACAGCTGAATCTCGCCGTTCGGCGAGGCCATCGGGAAAGCACCGTGGGTGTAGGCCCATCTCAGTTCTTCCGGATCCAATCGACGCACTCGACTCACGATGCCACCCCGGCTCCAGCATAATAAGGGAGTGCCGGTCTCTGCGCTCCATCTCTTTCCCGAAGAGATGTCTGCCTCGCAAGTGTACGACTTGCTCGTGACGGCGGTGCAGCCAAGGCCGATCGCCCTGGTGAGCACGGTCTGCGCAGAGGGCTTGCCCAACCTTGCGCCCTTCAGTTTCTTCACAATCGGCGGCGTCAACCCTCCCAGCGTCGTTTTCAGCCCCGTGCTGGGATCGGGCGGAACGCCGAAGCACAGTCTGATGAACGTCGAGGCGACGGGTGAGTTCGTGGTGAACACCGTTACCCGAGCGATGGCCGAGGCCATGAACGCTGCCAGCGGCACCTATCCCCGCGATCAAAGCGAGTGGGGCATCACGGGTTTAACGCCCGAGCCGAGCATGCGGGTGCGTCCAGCGCGGGTCGCCGAGAGCCCGGTTCAGTTTGAATGTCGGCTGTTCCAGGTTGTGCGCCATGGTTCTGGGCCGGGCTCGGCCGCATACGTCATCGGTGAAGTGCTGGCGGCCCATGTGCAGCCCGAACTTTGGACGGAAACCGGACTGGATGGCGAGGCCTATCGCCCGATTTCTCGGCTCGGCGGACCGCATTACTTCGACCTTGCGCTCCAAGAGTTCTTCGCCATGGAGCGTCCGACGCCGAAGTAGTTGGCGACGATTGCCGGCGTTGGATCGTCCTTAAAGTCCTGATTCGCTATGCGCCTGAGTCGCGTTCGCATCTTTGGTTTCAAGACGTTTGCTGACCGCACGGACGTCCGGCTGGACGGCGACATCATTGCGATTGTTGGGCCGAACGGATGTGGCAAGTCGAACATCGTCGACGCGATCTTGTGGGGATTGGGCGAGCCCAATGTGCGCGAACTGCGGGCGGCGACCAGTCAGGACGTGATCTTCTCCGGCAGCAAGGACCGCAAGCCGCTGGGGTTCGCCGAAGTCCACCTCTTTTTCGAGAACGAGGACCGGGTGCTTCCGATTGAGGCTGACGAGGTCATGGTTTCGCGCAAGTTGACCCGCAGCGGCGACAGCGAGTACCGGATCAATGGTCGCGCCGTGCGCCAGCGCGATGTGTTTGAACTTCTGGCCGATACGGGCTTGGGTCGAACTGGCTACTCCATCGTGGGACAGAAGGACATCGATCAGGCTTTGGCGGCCTCGGCCGAAGAGCGTCGCGCATGGATCGACGAGGCCGCGGGGGTGCAGCGCTATCGGGTTCGGAAGAACGAGGCCATTCGCCGCATCACGCAGGCACGGGACCACCTGGATCGCGTGAACGATATTCTCGCCGAGATCGACCGCCAGCGCGCGCCATTGGCCGAGGAAGCCGTGCGTGCCAAGCGCTTCATCGAGATTCGCGACGCCCTGGAACGGGTGGAGATTGGGCTCTTGGCTCATGAGTACGCCGAGGCCGAAGCGGCGTTGGCGCGGATGTTGGAACAGCGCGCAGAGATCGATCGCGGCATCGAGCGGGAACTCGAGGAATCAGAGCGCATTGCCGCCACCATGCTG
Source organism: Fimbriimonadaceae bacterium (assembly GCA_046292875.1). Classification (GTDB taxonomy): domain Bacteria; phylum Armatimonadota; class Fimbriimonadia; order Fimbriimonadales; family Fimbriimonadaceae; genus JBKBQD01. The sequence goes on along the minus strand of JBKBQD010000001.1, from coordinate 279,612 downwards.
GAAGCGGAGCGCGAAGCCGAGGTATTGCGAAGCGCGATTGCCGACGTCTCCAGACAGCTCGAATCCACACGAGCCGAAATCGCCTTTGCGGAGGCCGAGATAAGGCTCGAATCGGAGAAGATCGCCGGTCTTGAAGCGCTCGGCATGACGCTGGCGGAAGAGGAGTCGCGGGCGGAGAAGCGGCGAGCGGAACTGGAAGAAGAGATCGCGGAGGCGGAAGCGGCATTGAGTCATGCCGAAGCCTGCCTTCAAGAGCACTTGTCCGGCCTGGCGGATGTCGAGGCGGAGCACCGTGCCCTGGTTGCCCGTCGCGACGCGGCACAGTGCGACCTCGAGGAGGCGAGAATCAAGGAGCAGGCCCGATTGCGGGCCGTGGCCTCGGCCGCATCGCGCGCCGAGCGGCTTTCGAGCATCGCCGCTGAACTTGAAGGCATTCAGGCTGCGATTCCCGACCTTGAGTGTGGGCTTGCCGAATCAAACGCGGCATTGGCCGCCATCGAAGCGCGATTGCGCGACGCCGAGGCGCTGCGTCTCAAACGTGCGCGGGCGGTTGAAACCGCGTTGACCGAAGTGGACGAGCGTCACCAAGACCGCCGACGTGTGGCCTCCGAACTTGCCGTGGCCGAAGCAAAGGCGCGCGGATTGGCCTCAACCCTCGACTCATTGGACGGCTTTTCACAGGGTGCGCGTGCCGTCATAGAGGCGGTCCAGCGCGGCGAGTTGACGGGCGAGTTTGCGCCTGTCGCCACGGCGTTCGCCACCAAACCGAAATTTGCGACGGCCATCGAGACCGCGCTGGGTGCTGCGGCAAACGATCTCATCGTCCCGCACGACCGAATGGCGCGCTCCGCCATCGAATATCTCAAGCTGCACCGACTGGGGCGAGCGACCTTCCAGCCACTGAACTTAGTGCGGGCGAGTCACGAATCGCGATCGGTGCCCAACCGCAAGGGAATCGTGGGTCGAGCGGTTGACCTGGTCGAATGCCGGGAGGACTTCAGGCCGGTTGCCCAGAGCCTCCTGGGACGGACGCTTGTGGTCGAGACGCTGGACGATGCGATCCAGGCCCAGCGTGACGGTGCATGGGCCAAGATCGTGACGCTCGACGGTGAACTGGTCCATACCTCCGGCTCGGTAACCGGCGGACGCCACGCACGCCAGACTGACGGGCCGATGAAGCGCCGGGCTGAGCTTGACGAGTTGGAGCGAGCGATTGCTGTTCTGCAACGAGAAGCCGCCCAGTACGACCAACAGTTGGCCGCAACCGCGGACTCCATCGAGGGCTTGAAGCAGGCATTGGCCGAATCCGTCGCCCATGTGACTGACCTACAGGACGAGAGAGCCGAGGCGCGCGATTGGCACGCCAAGCTGCAGCACGAGCTTGAAGCGACCGTCCGTGCCACCCATCGCCTCGAGGCCGAGCGCGTTCGTCTCAACGCGGAAGACGCTCCGACTCTTGACAGCGTCAACTTGGACGCCGTGGAGGCCGAGATGGATCAGGCAACAGTCGCACTGGCTGAGTTTCGCGCACGGCATGAAGCCCTGGCCGGCGAGTCGGAGCGGTTGGAAAAAGAAGTGGACCGAGGCAAAGAGCGCCTCGGTGCGGCGCAGCGTCGATTGAAAGCGCTGGAACACGAAGTTGCGCAGCGACAGCATCGCTCCCGCGGCATGACGCCGCAGCGAGTCGACGCAGAGTCGCGGACCGCGGCACACCGTGAAGCGGTGGCACGGCACCAGGTCCTGTTGTCGGAACTCCAGGATAAAGGCAGTCGATTGGCCGATGCCCTTCAGGAATCGCAGGAGCATCATGGGGCAGAGTCACGTCGCCTTGCGCAATCCAATGACGCTCGGCGAGCCTATGAGGAGCGCGCGCTTCGATTGGAAATCGAGCGCACCCGCGCCGAAGCCAAGCGCGCCCAAGTCGTCCAGCGGCTGATTGAGGAGTATGGGCTGGGCGAGGATCGGCTGGAGCAGGTGACGACCGACGATCTGCCCGACGATGCCGCTTCGCTGGTGAGCCGACTTCGGCGTGAACTGCGGGCGATGGGCGATGTCAACGTGGGGGCCATAGCCCTCTACGAGAGTTTGGAGGAGCGTCGTCGCGAGTATTCCATTCAGCTGGAAGACGTCCTTGCCGGAATCGCGCAGATCGAGGCGACGATCAGCGAGCTGGATCGATTGACCCGCGATAAGTTTTCACGGACATTCGAAGCGGTGCAGGTGTCGTTCCGATCGACGTTCCAAACCTTGTTTGGCGGGGGCGAAGCCGACATTCAGCTTTCGGATCCTGAGAATGTCCTGCAATCGGGGATTCAGATCGACGTGACCGTTCCGGGCAAGCGACGCCAACGGCTTGAACTGCTCAGCGGGGGTGAGCGCTCCCTCTGCGCGAATGCGTTCCTGTTTGCGCTTCTCGACGTTCATCCCAGTCCGCTTGTGGTGTTGGACGAGGTTGACGCGCCACTGGACGGGCGGAACGTCGAGCGCTTTGTCGACCTCTTGGAGTCATTCACTGGGCGCACCCAGTTCGTCGTGATTACGCACAATCCTGCGACCATCGAGCGTGCGCCGGTTTGGCTTGGGGTGTCGATGGAAGCTGGCGTGACCAAGGTGATTCCCTTCCGCGCTCCAGCCGCAACCGCGGAGAGCGAGGCGGCAGGGACGCTGGCGAGTGCTCACTAACTTTTTCTATAGCCAGCGGATGCTGTCCTACGATTGGGGGCCGCGGCACCCGCTCCGTCCGGTCCGGCTGAAGCGCACGATGGATTTGCTGCGTGCGCTCGGCGCCGTGGGCGACGTTGAACCACCGGAGTGCACTGATTCCGAGGTGCTCCGTGTCCACTCGCGGGAGTATGTCGAGGCCGTCAAAAGTCTGTCCGCGCGGCGCGATCGCTCAGCGGAGGCGCGCTTCGGTTTTGGTTCGGGCGATTGCCCCGCCTTTGATGGCATGCATGACGCGGCCATGACCTATGTCTCTGGCTCGGTAGCGGCGGCGTTAGCGGTGCGCGATGGGGCGAGCCGAGCCTTCAACCTGTCGGGCGGTCTTCACCACGCGCAGCGGTCGAGAGCCTCTGGCTTTTGCATTTACAACGACCCCGCCATTGCGTGCGCCATCCTGCGGGAGCGCTTTGACCGGGTGGCCTACGTAGACATCGACCTGCACGCCGGAGATGGGGTGCAGGCGCTGTTTGCTCACGATCCGACCGTCCTGACCATCAGCATTCACCAGGATCCGAGCACGCTGTATCCGGGTACAGGCTTTGCCGAGGAAGGTCTGGAAGCGGTCGCGGTCATGAATATCCCCGTAGCGCCGGGAACCACAGGCGACGTGTGGCTGGATGCGTTTCGCCGCTGCGCGCTGCCTGCCCTTGAGGCGTTTGAGCCCGGAGCTGTCGTGCTCCAAATGGGGACGGACGCCCACGACCTCGACCCGCTCGGTCACTTAAGTGTCAGTGTCCAGCACTGGCGAGCCGCGGCGGTGGCGGTCTCGGAAACAGGTCTGCCAATCGTTGCGCTTGGAGGGGGAGGTTACGAGATGTCCACCGTGCCGCGAATGTGGGTTTCCGCGTCTATGGCGCTGGGGGGATTGTCGCTTCCCGACGCGTTGCCAGCGGACCTCGTGCAGGGGTGGGGACCAACGGTCATTGACGATCCTGAGGAGATGGTGATCACCGGTCGTGGCAAGGAGTTTGCGAAGGAGATCGTGCAATTCAATCGAGAGCGCATTCTGCCGCGGCTGGCCGCGCTTTGAGGCCGTTGCCACGGATGGCGGTCCCCCAGCGTGTAACTTCTTATGCGGATCGGCAACTCGTCTGATTGGCCATAATGCCAGAACCCGGGGAATCAGATTACTTGGACATCGGCGCAGGGCGATCACTCTCGGAACAGGCCTCCCACGATGAAGCGGACCATCGTCCGGTTCAAAGGCCCGCGCACCCAGGTCTCCTCGCGACGTTGCGCAACTACACCAATCCGCTGTATTACGTTCGGAAACTGCGCGAAGACTTGCGTCTAGCCCTTCGCGCCTTGCGAAACCATGACCTTTCCAAGGTGCGGTGTTCGGAAACGGATTTGGCGGCCTATTTCCGGGGGAAGCTCTTTGGAGCTTTTTTTGTCTCCGGGGGAGCGAACCTGCTGGGCATTGCGCTTGGGACTTACCTGCAATATCTCGCGCATCAGACGTGGGTGGGCGTAATTGGCACGATTCTGTCTTGCTTTACTTTTTCGAACACGGCCTTTTTCATCGTGTGGACCGCCAGCAATCGGCATCTCTACCGACAGGTTGAGCCGAACTTTGCAAGGCGGCTCCTTCGAGCATTCCACGACTACCGGCCCATCTTCTTGACCGGGGCACGGTTCGCCGTCATCATCACGGTGGTTTCCATGCCCATCGAGCGGGCCACCCACTGGTCTGTGGAGACGATTTGGCCGGGCGTCGTGAACTACGTGCCGATGAGCGTCCTGGTGTTCTTGGTGGACATCCTCTTTATCAGCACCCCATTTATTCGCGCCATGGGCGATCTCTTCGAGCGCCATTCCCATGAACTGGCGCATGCCTACCTTACGCCGACGGCACGGTCGTCTCGCTAAGTTCCACCACCCGATTCACAATCGAGGTGGCGGCATGGGGCTTGGCATGCTTTCGGCCCGCAGCAGACATCGTTTCGCGACGGGCTGAATCGCCAAGTAGCAAAGCCACCTGCTGGGCGAGATCCGCCAGTCCTGAGGTTTCCATGCCGGCGCCGACCTCGGCCAGAAAGCGCGCGTTGCCTTCTTCCTGTCCAGGGATCAAGAACGGTCGATACACGACGAACGGTAGTCCCATCGCCAGTGCCTCCGACGTCGTCAGCCCACCAGACTTCCCGACCATCAGATCAGCCGCGGCCATCAATCGGGCCATGGTGTCTTGCGGGACATGGCCGAACACGCGAATGGAGGCATGGGTGTGAAGGGAAGCCAGACGCCGCGCCAGGGCCTCATTGCGGCCACAGACCACGGTGAGTTCGGCATGGGGACAAGCATCGCCGAGGGCTTGGATCACCTCTTCAAAGGCGCCGCCCCCGATGCCGCCGGACGTTATGAGGACCCGGCGGAGACTCGGGTCCAGATTTTCGATCTGACATGCCTCGTCGCGGCTGGGAGGTTCCGCGAAGATGGGGGCGATGGGGATGCCGGTGACGTCAATCCGCCCGACAAAGCGGGGTTGCCGTCGCTCCAGCACCTGTCGGGTCCACTCAACAGGCACGAAAAAGCGGTCAGGATCGCCTCGCAGCCACATGCGGTGGGGATACAGGTCGGTGACGACGATGCCGACGCGAAACCCAAGTCTTCCTCGCAGCGACTTGAGCCGAGGCTGAGGAAGACTGTGAACACAAATCACCCAATCCGGGCGGTTTTGCTGGGTCATGGGGCGCAGCACGGAGCAGAATGCGAAGTCCATCGCCGTCTGCACCTGGTAGTAAAGCAATGGCCGGTCCGAACCGCGATACAGGTGACCCCACAGCGCGGGGCTGTGGTGAACCAACCCTTCGTAACCACCCTTGAACCACCGACGGAAGAACGGCTTGACGACATCCATCAAGTCCACAACGCTGGATTCGAGGCCCTGACTCTTGGCTACGGCGTCAATGGCGTGGGCAGCGCTCATATGCCCATTGCCCGTCGAAGCCGAAAGGATGAGGAGCCGGGGAGGCTGGATCACGAGGTTTGACGACCCTTGCGACGGATCGTCTCGGAGGAGACGGTTGGGTCGGTGGCGGGCCAGTGGACAAGGCTTAACTCTCCCGTAGCCGATTCAACCACAGCAGTGCCGTGCTCGACCCAATCTCCCGTGTTGATATACAAGACGCCATTGATGGTTTCAATCATGGGGCGGTGGATGTGACCACAAACCACCCCGTCAAAACCGTTGACCGTTGCCTCTTCAATCAACTGAGATTCGAAGCTGGTCCCGCGCTTCACGAGGCGCTTTACAAAGAGCTTGACGGCACTGGCGATGTCGACCGGCGAGCGATTCCGCTTGGTGCGGCGGGAGTTGACCTTGGCGTTGAGGACCGTAAGGAACTCATATCCCCACGCCGCGGTCCAGGCCAGGGGCTTATATCGGGTTACGGTCTTATCGAAGAGATCGCCGTGGACGACGAGCAGACTGCGGCCGTCCGCGGTGATGTGCTCGAACGAGTGGTCAATCCACACGCTGCCAAACTCGGAACCATTGAAGCGACGCATAAAGGCGTCGTGGTTGCCCGGCGTGTAATACACCGTGGTCCCACAGCGCGACTTGTTGAGCAGAGCGCGAATCACGTTCGTGTGGGCCTGAGTCCATTTGCCTTTGGTCGTGCCGACCCATCCGTCAACAATGTCTCCCACGAGATAGAGGTAATCGCATTCGAACGAGGCTAGGAAGGCTTCGACCTGTTCCGGACGGCTTCCGACAGCCCCGAGATGCACGTCGGAGATGAACACGGACCGGTAGCGGTTCTCGCAGTTGCCCATCGATTTGATTCTTATAACACAGTCGGATTGAGGGTTCCGTTTCGTTTCTTGCCCTCAAAATACCTTAACGCAAATGTGGGGGCTCCCCGCGCCCTACATGCGAAAGACGCCGAACTGGGGCGGCGGAATGGGAGCATTCATCGCCGCTTCGAGACCCAGCCCGAGCACCCGACGGGTATCGACCGGGTCGATGATGCCGTCGTCCCACAGCCGAGCAGTAGAGAAGTAGGCGCTTGACTCCTCGGCATACTTTGCCAGGGTAGGGGCCTTGAAGGCCTCTTGTTCTTCGGGAGTCATTTCCGGTGAGCCTTTGGTCGCGAGCTGGTCCTTCTTCACCGTCAGGAGCACGTTGGCAGCCTGCTCACCGCCCATCACCGAGATCCTCGCGTTCGGCCACATCCAGAGCTGTCGCGGACCATAGGCTCGGCCACACATGCCGTAGTTGCCCGCGCCATACGACCCTCCAACGATGACCGTGAACTTGGGGACGTTGGCTGTCGAGACGGCCGTCACCAGTTTTGCGCCGTTCTTCGCGATGCCCTCATTTTCGTACTTCTTGCCGACCATAAAGCCGGTGATGTTCTGTATGAAGACCAAGGGAATGCCGCGATGGCTGCAAAGCTCAATAAAGTGGGCACCCTTGAGGGCCGATTCGCTGAACAAAATGCCGTCATTCGCCAGGATGCCGACCATGTGACCATAGATGCGCGCAAAGCCACAGATCAGCGTGCGTCCATAAGCGGCCTTGAACTCCTGCATGCGCGAGCCATCGACGATCCGCGCCAGCACGGCACGCATGTTCATCGGTGTTTTCGACTCAGATGGAACCAGGCTATAGAGGTCAGTTGGGGGAAAGTGGGGATCCTCTGGCTCGGCTGATGCGACGCCAAAGCCCGCAGCCACGCGATTCGAGGGACACGTTTCCATGATGTTCCGAACGATTTGAAGCGCATGGGCATCGTCTTCGGCGAAGTGATCGGCCACGCCACTGATGCGCGTATGGACGTCGGCGCCGCCAAGCTCCTCGGCCGTGACTTCCTCGCCCGTCGCCGCCTTGACGAGTGGTGGACCACCCAGGAAGATCGTGCCCTGTCCTTTGACGATGACGGCTTCATCGGACATGGCCGGGACATAGGCACCTCCCGCCGTGCAGGAACCCATCACCGCGGCGATTTGCGGGATGCCACGAGAGCTCATGGTCGCCTGGTTGAAGAAGATGCGACCGAAGTGATCCCGATCGGGAAAGACTTCACTCTGCAGCGGCAAAAAAGCGCCGCCGGAATCCACAAGGTAGACGCAGGGAAGCCGGTTCTCGAGCGCGATCTCTTGGGCGCGAAGGTGCTTCTTGACCGTGATGGGAAAGTAGGTGCCGCCCTTGACCGTGGCGTCGTTGGCGACGATCATGCAGTGACGGCCGTGGATCTGGCCAATCCCGGTGACCACTCCCGCACATGGCGCATCGCCGCCATACATGCCATGTGCCGCCAGAGTGCTGAACTCCAGGAAGGGCGAATCGGGATCAATGAGCACGTCGATGCGCTCGCGAGCCGTCAGCTTGCCGCGGCCCTTGTGCTTCGCCGTCGCTTCGTCCCCTCCGCCTTTGAGTGCCGCCGCCATGTGTGCCCGGTACTCGGCCATCACGGCATCCATCGCCGTGCGGTTGGCGCTGTGCTCGGCGTCGTTCAGGTTCACCGTGGATTCGATGGGATCCATCGGTTGGATGATACCGACGTGGGCGCCGGATCCCCAGGCTATTAGCGGCGAGTGGTCCGAGCGATTTCAAACCCAAGGCCGAACCAGGAGGCGATTAGCAGCGATCCGCCTGCCGGCGCCACCGCGCCGAAGGCGCGAATACCTGTGAGCGACAAGGCGTAGAGACTTCCACAAAACACGACGATGCCCGCCAGCATCAGCCATCCTGGCCACGGGCGAGAGCGTTTGAGGTCCACAAGCACGCCGATAACCACCAAAGCGATTCCATGCGCGAGCTGGTAGCGGTCAGCGGTCGCATAGGTCGCTTTTGCGCTTTCCGTCAGTGTGTCTCCCAAGGCATGGGCGCCAAACGCGCCGAAGGCGACGGCCAGACCGGCGACGAGCGCCCCGGCCACAGTGAGTTTCCGGGCAGCCATTTTTCATCAGTGTGACCGGTCAGCGATAAGGAACTCATGCTTCAGGTACGGTGCCGACAATGATCAGTCCCGCCAAGCAGAACCCGCCTCGCAGGAGCGATCGACACGATGCATGATTGCCAAAGTTACATCGAGCCGCCGGAACATAGTCATGCTCACGAGCCACTCGCCGCAACTCTTGCACGATCCACGCACCATAGCCACGTCCGCGAAACGGTGTGCCGATCCCCATGTACACGTCGGCAAATGGGGGATTGTAGTGGGTGAGGTAGCCACCTGATCCAACGATCTCGCCACGGACTTCAAGTACGTACGTACCGGTGGGTTCCTCGGTCTCAGGGATGACATCCTCGGGTAGTGCTGGGCGGAGGACTGCGTCGGACAGGGGCAACTCATAGCGGTCAGTGTCGCCAAACAGCACGTTGTGAGGTTCGACGCATGGACAAGAAGCATGGACCAGCCAGGTAGGCAATGCGAGGTTGGTCTGTGCTTCGAGTTCTCTCACTTTCGTTGTGCGGCGCAGGGCGTCCAGGCATTCGAGGGCACGTCCTTCGAAGCCGGGATGGAGGTAGAACTCAATGACCCGATCGTCAAAGAATCCGTGGGAGACCACGGCATGTCCGATCATGAGATCCGTTTCGATGAAGGCAAAGTTCTCGACTCCTTCCCGGTGCGACGCGGAATCACGAACGAGTTGAACGTTGACGTTGTCCCTGAGCTTCTGACGCGAGGAGGCAATCTGGGCGGCGGTTTGCCGTTCTGCCCTGACGGTGGACACGGTGAAGTATACGCAGGTTCCGGGGGCTTGCTCCCAATGCTGCCCAACCGAGTAAACTCTAACCTATGGCGCGTCGCGACATCGACGATTGGTTTTGGCAGGTCGGCGCCGATCTGAACCGGTTAAGCGACGAAATGGGCGTCCCCGGTCGCACACTGGTGGGACACCGGTATTGGGAGCCCCGGGTCGACCTCTATGAACACGCCGAGGCGTTGATCGTCAAGGTGGAGCTTGCGGGCGTTCGAACGGAGGACGTTCACCTTTCGTATGACCGTGAAAAGAACTCGGTTACGGTCCGTGGGTTCCGTCGCGAGCAGGAAGGCTTTGATGGAAGTCGAACCGGGTGCCATCAGCTGGAAATCTTTTACGGTGAGTTTGAGCGCGAGATCGCATTGCCCCATGTGCCGATTGCGGCCAATGCGATGCGTGCGAAACTTCAAAACGGGATCCTATGCCTTTTGATCCCGAAGGTCTCGCAGGTCACGATCGAGACCACCATTACGATAACGACGACTTGATGTCTGAAGACCCTAACTTGCAAGAAGCCGAGGCCATCGAGGTTCCGGTGGCGGAGGCTGTTCCCGAGCAAAGCGAGGAAGAGCGACGTCCGGATGTTCCGGACGTTTTGAACCTCTTGCCTTTGCGCGATTCGGTCATTTTTCCGATGCTGATCGCGCCGCTCAGCGTGGCCCGCGAAGCAAGCGTCCAACTGATTGACGAGTCGATCGTTGGCAACAATCGGGTGATTGGGGTGGTGGCCCAAACCCAGCCGCAGATCGACGCCCCGACGTTCGATGAGGTGTATCCGGTTGGTTGCGCTGTGATCATCCGCACGCTCGTCAAAATGCCGGACCACGTGCGCCTGATCGTTCAGGGCGTGACGCGATTTCGCATTGTCGAGCGATTGCAGGAGACCCCCTATTTGCGGGCTCGGGTGGAGGTCATCGAAGAGCCGGAGATCGCTCCGGACCAAGCCGAAGAGATTGAAGCGATGCGCCGCAGCGTGGCCGCACTCTTTGATCAGGCCATACGGCTCTCACCGCAGTTGCCGGACGAACTCCACACGCTGACCCAAGCCGTGTCCGAGACCAACGTCATGGCAGACCTGGTGGCGGCGCATATGACGTTCTCGGTCGAAGAGAAAGAGCGCGTCCTTGAGACCGTCGATCTTCGCGAGCGCCTGAAGCTGCTTCTGGAACTGCTGAGTAAAGAGGTTCGCGTCCTTGAGCTGACGTCCAAGGTGCAGAGCGAAGTCAACACGGAGCTGAGCAAGTCGCAGCGCGACTACTACCTGCGCGAGCAGCTCAAGGCCATTCAGCGGGAGCTTGGCGAAGGTGACGAACGCGCTGAGGAAATCGAGGAGCTCAGGTCGCGGATCGACGAGCGCAACATGCCCGAGGCCGCGCTGAAGGAAGTCAACCGCGAGTTTGATCGGCTTCGGCGGATGTCGCCCGGATCGCCGGAATACACCGTGGCACGGACCTACATCGACTGGATGATCGCGCTGCCATGGAACGAGTCCAGCAAGGACAACCTGGACTTGGTGGCCGTCAAAAAAGTGCTTGACGCCGACCACTATGGACTTGAGAAAATCAAAGAGCGCATTCTTGAGTTTCTGGCTGTGCGCAAGGTGAAGAAGGACGGTCGGGTTCGGCAGCCAATCCTCTGTTTTGCCGGACCTCCGGGGGTTGGCAAGACCTCGCTGGGCCGATCGATTGCCCATGCGATGGGTCGCAAGTTCGTACGCATCTCGCTCGGTGGGATGCGCGACGAGGCAGAGATCCGCGGGCATCGCCGGACGTACATCGGCGCGTTGCCGGGCCAGATTATTCAGGGCATTCGCCGCGCGGAGACGAACAACCCTGTATTCGTTCTGGATGAGGTGGACAAGCTGGGCAACGACTTCCGGGGCGACCCATCCTCGGCTCTCCTCGAGGTGCTCGATCCGGAACAGAACAACTCATTCCGCGACCACTACATCGACGCGCCGTTTGATCTCAGCAACGTATTCTTTGTGACGACCGCCAACCGACTGGACACGATCCCCGCGCCCCTGCGCGACCGTATGGAAGTGATCGAATTGGGTGGCTATACCGAAGAAGAGAAACTGGAAATTGCCAAGAGGCACCTTGTCCCGAAGCAAATCGAAGAGCACGGACTGCGCTCATCGCAAATCTCTTTCGAAGATGAGGCTCTCAAGCGCCTAATTCGCCATTACACCAGAGAATCGGGTGTGCGCAATTTGGAGCGTGAGATTGCGAGCGTGGTGCGCAAGGCAACGCGCCTTTTCGCCGAGGGGCGCAAGTCAAAGCTCGTGGTGACGACCAAGTTCTTGGAAACGGCCCTTGGCGCGCCTCGCTTCTTGTATGACGAAGTGTTGGAGCGCGAATTGAAGCCGGGTATCGCCATCGGTCTGGCTTGGACTCCAACCGGAGGCGATGTCCTCTTCATCGAGAGCACGAAGATGCCGGGCAAGGCCGGACTCATCGTGACCGGTCAGCTGGGCGACGTGATGAAAGAGAGCGTGACCGCGGCGATGAGCTACCTCCGCAGCCACGCCGCCGATCTTGGCCTCGAACCGAACTTTTACGACAACGTCGAGGTGCACGTCCACGTCCCAGCCGGCGCCGTGCCGAAAGATGGACCCAGCGCCGGCATCACGATGCTGACAGCGCTCGCATCGCTCTTCACGGGACGGACGGTCAAGCCGCGCTTGGCGATGACGGGGGAAGTCACGTTGAGTGGGCAAGTGTTGCCCGTAGGGGGCATCAAAGAAAAGGTGCTGGCTGCGTACCGTGCCGGCGTCACGAGCATCATTCTTCCCGAAGACAACGAGAAGGACTATCGCGAAGATGTGCCCAGGGAGATTCGCGACAAGCTAAAGGTGACGTTTGTCCGCAGCGCGGATCAAGTGGTCCGACTGGCGCTGGATGGTCGCGGCGTGCGGCTGCCGAAACCTCCGGCGGCTACGGTCGCCGCGAGCTAGTTCGCCTCGCGCTTGCCGCCAAACGTCCAGAGTGCCAGCCAGCCGGCCAACATCACAGCGGCGACGATGACCTTGAGCGCGTTGGGGATCTCCGGATCAAAGCTGAAGAACCCTTCGAAGGGCGCGGCGATGATCATCATGACGAAGGCGAGCACGAGCAGGCAGATGGCGTCGCTGCCCGCGTGTTTCAGGGCATCGGCCCGAGACCGGCGACCCGGGTTGATCAGAGCCCATCCCATGACAAATCCGGCCGCCGCCGCCATGTACATGCCCTGAATCTCGGTGACGCCGTGCGGACTGATCCAGATGAGCAGTCGCCCTAGAGTGCCAGCTTGCGCCGTTTCCGACATCAAGCCCCCGAGCAAGAGGCCATTGCGAAACACGTTGCTGACCGCCAACACGCCGAACGACACCACCCCCAGGGATGCGGTCACGACGGCGACCCTCGGATTGTTGCTCAAGTAGAACCCGGTGCTCGCGATGCGCTGATCGGCGGTTCGGCCTTCGACGTCCGGGTTGGTCCAATGGTCGATCACTCCTTCCCAGCCCGGTGGAATGATCACGCTGCGCGGTTCGGGCATGCTGAAAGTCGTCATCCCGACGAGCATGCCCGCTAGGTCGATGGCGATGGCAAGGAAGATAAAGGCCTTTCGTCGTCGTACGGTGTCAACGACGAGGTTGATGGAGTTGCGAAGAGCATCTGAGAATCGTCGCCTTGGCGCTTGATAGAGGGTGGCATAGGCGCGAGCCGTCAGGTCATTGAGGAAGTCGACCAGGGACGGCTGCGTGGTGCGCGTGCGAACATAACTAAGATCCGCCGACGCCTGACGGTAGAGCTCAATCATTTCGGCCAGCTCTTCGGCGGTGAGATTCCGGGGGGAAACGTCAGCCCGATCACACAGGAAGCGCAATCGCGACCAAGCCGAGCTCCGTTCCTCAACGAAGGCCGTTTCGTTCATCCCACCGCTATTTTGGCGATATGCTTCTTCCGGTGCCTGAGCTGCCTGACCTCACTGTGTATGTCGAAGCTTTGTCGGCCCGAATTGTTGGGGAGCCCCTCATTGCGGCCCGTGTCTTGCGCCCCTTCGTCTTGCGATCCGTTGACCCGCCTTTGGAGTCGCTGATGGGTCGAACGATCGTCGCTGTGTCGCGCCAAGGAAAACGCCTCGTTTTCTCGTTTGAGAACGAACGTTGGATGGTGATCCATCTCATGATTGCCGGTCGATTGCGATGGTTCGATGCCGGCCAGAAATCGAGCATCCCTCTTAAGATCGGGTTGGCGCGCTTCGAGTTTGCATCCGGCACGCTCTGGCTGACCGAGGCGTCCACGAAACGGCGGGCGTCGATGGTGCTGTGCGATGACGAGGAGTCGTTGGCATGTTTGAATCCCGGCGGCATCGAGCCTCTGGAAGCAACCCTGGAGTCCTTTTCCAAGCGCTTGCTGGGGAAGAACCGGACCCTCAAGCGCGCGCTGACCGATCCCTCCTCATTTGCGGGCATCGGCAACGCCTATTCCGACGAAATACTTCATGCAGCGCGGCTCTCCCCGGTTCGCCTGACCCAATCGCTGAGCGGCGAGGAAGTTGCAACACTGTATCGGGCGACCCAAGAAACGCTGGAGTCGTGGGTGCAAAGGCTGCGAACCGAGTTTTGCGGCACGTTCCCAGGCCCCGGACAGATCACGGCCTTTCACCCGGATTTTGCGGTTCATGGCAAGTTCGGCAAGCCTTGCCCCGTTTGCGGGATGCCCGTTCAGCGCATTCGCTACGCCGAAAACGAGACGAACTACTGTGCGCGATGTCAAAACGAGGATCGCGTTCTGGCCGATCGGGGCCTAAGCCGCCTCCTCAAGGACGACTGGCCCAGAACCCTGGAAGAAATGTTGGGCGAACGTTAAGCGGTAGAATTAGGATTGGCGAGGAGGGGCGCCAACATTTGTCGCAGACGTTTAATTACACGTCGATCGAGCAGCCACTGACGAGTGAAGGCGTCTTGCACGTCGCCCAAGGCTTTCAAACGGCGCCGATCGCAAGCTTGGGTCTTTTCAGCGAGCGGGGCAACATCAACCTCGATACCTTCGAAGTTGCTGACGTCGACGGCCGTCAGTATCTTCTGCAGCGGATCAACGATGAAGTGTTTCGTGATCCGCGTCGCGTGATGGCGGCTATGGGTCAGTATGCGCACGTCCAACGGTCCTACCTCGCCACGGCAGGGCGGAGCGATGTCGCTTGGGACCCGATCGAGCTGATCCCGTCTGTTGATGGCGAGCTGTATCAGTTCTACGAGTCGGGGCCTATGCGAGGGGTGTGGCGGTTGATGGCCAAGATCCCGAACGCGGTCTGCTTCAAGAGCCTTGGCGATGTGCCCGCCGATCGAAGGCTGGCGATCGCCGAGGAAGTCGGACGCGGCTTGGCCTTCAACGCCGATACGGTCGCCGATATGTCCGTCAAGGACTTGCGAACCTCGCTTCCGGGTTATCGGGATACGGAAGGCTATTTCCGGCAGTTTCATGCGATCGTCGAGGGGACACAGACGGAGAGGGACGCCGAGCGCTTCTTGCCGGATGATGAAGAGGTTCGCCATGCGACGGCCCATCTTTACCGCCTGGCATGCACGCAGTCGGAGCACAGTGCCCGGAAGAGAGATCCCGAGGTGGTCTCGTGGGTCCGTTTGGTGCAGGAGTCAGAGCCCTTTGCGCTCGTGCTGCAGCAGCGTGTCCGCGACGGAGTCGTTCGCCAGACTGCGATCCATGGGGACACCAAGATTGAGAACTTTCTGTTTGATGCCCAGACACTGAAGGTCAAGGGCCTGGTCGACCTCGACACCATCATGCCCTACACATGGCTGGCCGATTGGGGCGACATGATGCGCTCGCTGGTCAACGTGGCGGGTGAACGCGAACCCGACCCCGAGAGGGTCCAAGTGGATCGGGACGTCTATGAGGCGGTGACGCGCGGCTTTCTCGCGACCGCCCAGGCAGCAACGAACGAGGAAGTGGCGCTGATGGCCGACGCCGTCGCCGTGATCGCGGTGGAGTTGGGCACGCGCTTCTTGACGGACTTTCTCCGCGGCGATAACTACTTCCAGCTAGCTGCAGGCGATCCGCATGACTTGAATCTGATCCGGGCCCGCACTCAATTGACGCTCTTCCGGCGCCTCGTGGAGATCAAGCCTTGGGCGGAAGATGTCGTGTCTCGGCACCAAGCGTTGCGAAGTCCGGTTGGGGGCTAGGGAAGTCGGGCTGGTACAATCGGCCCCCGGACCCCGATGAAAGGCAAGAAGCTCTACACCTCCGAAAGCGTCAGCGAAGGGCACCCGGACAAACTCGCCGACCAGATTTCCGATTCACTGCTGGACGATTGCTTGCGCCAAGACCCTCAGGCGCGCGTCGCCATTGAAACGTTTCTCACCCGAGGATTGGCGATTGTCGCCGGCGAAGTGACCATCGAAGGTTATGTTGACGTGGCGAAGATCGTGCGCCAAACGGTCAAAGCGGTCGGCTATACCGATACGGGCCTGGGGTTCGACGGGGACACCTGCGGCGTCATGGTGGCCCTGCAAGAACAGTCTCCCGACATCGCAAGGGGCGTGGACCATGGCGGCGCCGGCGACCAGGGCATGATGTTTGGCATGGCATGCGACGAGACCGACGAACTGATGCCGCTGCCCATCTCGATTGCGCACGCCATCACGCGCCGAGCCTCACAAGTGCGCCACGCGGATTCCTCCTTGGGATTGCGCCCTGACGCCAAGAGCCAGGTGAGCGTGATCTATGAGAACGGCCGTCCGAAGGCCATCGACACCATCGTCGTCTCGCAGCAGCACGCGCCATTCCATGACCAGGCCAGTCTGGCGCAGTTGGTTCACGAGCGCATCCTTCGCCCGATCCTGGAAGATTATGCGGAGTACGTCGACGACCCGAAACGGATCAAGTACCACATCAACCCGACAGGCGTGTTCGAGATTGGGGGCCCGCAAGGTGACACAGGTTTGACCGGGCGCAAAATCATCGTGGACACTTATGGCGGCATGTGCCCCCACGGCGGCGGCGCCTTTAGCGGCAAAGACCCGACGAAGGTCGACCGCAGCGCAGCCTACATGGCCCGCCACGTGGCGAAGTGCATTGTCGCCGCAGGTCTCGCCACGCGGGCGCAGATCGCGCTGGCCTATGCCATCGGAGTGGCACAGCCTGTTTCGATCAACATCGAGACCTTTGGGACCGAAACGGTCGACCCCGATGTCATCGAAGCGCGTGTCCTGGACCGGTTCGACCTATCGCCTGCCGGCATCATCAAACACCTTGATTTGTTGCGACCGATCTACGCTCCGACGGCGAAGAATGGCCATTTTGGCAACCCAAGCTTTCCTTGGGAAAGCACGGACGCGGCCGAACGCCTGCGAGATTAGGATTGCGAGAGTACAGCGCGAGCAGCAGCTTCCAACATGTCCATTGAAACAGGTCGGTTGCCCTCACGCGTCAGGATGCGCGCCGAAGGCAACACCTTCGCAAATCCGCCGGTCGCCGAATCGAGGTCTGCGGCGATGTCGAGCATCGTGAGGCCGTCGGTTAGCACCTCTTCCAATGGTCGCGCGTCCCAAGCTCCTTTCGTTCGGCTGAGGTACTCGAAGACGCCCCGGATGCGCTCAGAGCCTGAGCCAGCACAGGCGTAGCCTCCGTTTTCGAAGCGAGCGCCAGCGCCGTCAAAGAAGAACTGCTCAAATCGGTCATGAGCCGGATCGTAGGCAGCGACGATCGGAATGAAGACTCCAACGCCATTCATGGCGGCCGGAAGGTTGCCGGCCAACGCGCGCGAAACTTCCATCAGTTTGCCTTCGAGACTCATGTCATGCAGGGCCATGCGCCGGTAGTACTTAAGCGAATGGCGAAGAAAGCGGCAGATCTCGAGAGACCGTGCGAACGACCCGCTGATGGCCATCACCAGCGTGTCATCAAGAGGGAAGACCTTGTCGGCGCGCTCGTACATGACGAGGTTGCCCATGGTTGCGCGGCGATCGGCAAGGACGAGGACGCCCTGGTCATACCGTAACGACAGGACCGTGGTACCGTGAACGGCCTGCTCGTCGGTCGGGGTGTAGCGCGGCCAGCCGACTAAGTCGGCAAAGGTTCGGGGTGTGGCCTGAATCACTGGCCCGACCGCTGACGATATCGCTTGGCCTGATCGGGGTCGACCTTTCGCAGTCGCTTGAGCAACTCGTCGTTTCCACCCGGTCGTTCGACGTTTGGTTTGGAGGGGCCGGAGTCGTCGCCCAGCTTGCGCTCAGGCTGGCGGGGTATCGGTCGAGTTGCACGGTCGTCAGCGTTGATCATGAGGTTTCTCGTACTATTCTAATATACGTCGCAGGGTCCTCGGCCCGACGCAATGCTTCCATGTCATAGACCTTTACCGGGTCGAGGTCGAGTTCGGTGACCTCCCCATTGAGGTCGAAGAGAATCGATCCCCAACTGAGTGCCCGAATGCTCGGCGCGAACTTCTGCAGGGCGATCTGCCGGGCCGTGGCGCGACTGGGCGATACGGGCTCGGCCAGAAAGGGCAGGGAATGGACATCGTCCAGGGCACTGAACAAGCCCGTTTCCGGGTCCAGATCGTGATAGGCGAGGTCCACGGCTTGCAAGGCAGGATCCCCCTCCTTGACGCCCAAAGCCTCGCGATAGAGGTCGAGAAGACGGCGCTTGGCCACCCAATCGACGCCCCGACCCGCTTGGTCATCGCCAGCGCGAATGAGACTCAACAGATGGCGTGATGTGTCGATC
Source organism: Fimbriimonadaceae bacterium (assembly GCA_046292875.1). Classification (GTDB taxonomy): domain Bacteria; phylum Armatimonadota; class Fimbriimonadia; order Fimbriimonadales; family Fimbriimonadaceae; genus JBKBQD01. The sequence continues at coordinate 261,451 of JBKBQD010000001.1, read as the reverse complement.
GTCCACTTGGCTTCTCCGGCATCGCGCGTCTTGGCATTGAGGGGAAGCCACCGCTCCGCTGCCGCGAACAGAGCTTCGAGAACGGAATAGGCATCCGTCCAATTACGCCCAGCCAGATCCATGCGAAAGTTTCGGCTGGTATCGCGGCTCAGCTGGCGGAACGTGCGGGGTGGGTCAAGCAGCTCCCACTGCGGCGCCTCGTCGAGATCGAGGAGCCAAAGCACCAGCTTGACGAGGCCAACTTTGCGTGCCGTCGCGGTGGGGTGCATGTTGGCATCACCGCAGATGACATGCATCCGACGCCAAGCGTCCGGAGCGTGGGGCTCATCGCGCGTGTTGAACACGGGCCTTCGGTAAAGCGTGTCCACGCCAAGCGTTTCGGTGAAAAAGTCGGCGCGCTGGGTGATTTGGAAGTCACACGGTCCATGCCCGCCTTCCGAACCCACCTTTCCGGAGCCGCAGAGCACCGACCGCGCGATGAGCACGGGCATAACCGATTTCACCAGCCGCTCGAATGGGATCCGGCGAGGCACGAGGTAGCTCTCGTGGGTCCCATAGGACGCGCCGTGAAAGTCGGTGTTGTTCTTGTAGACGCTCACTCGGCGCTGAATCGCGTCGCCATAGGCTTCGGCGGCGGCGCGAGTGATCTCGCTGCCTTGGCGGTCAAGTTCCGCCAACTCCACCATGCTGAACGACTCCGGGGTGGCGTACTCTGGGTGGCCGTGGTCGTTATAGAACCTTGCGCCGTGCGAGTCGACTTGGTCGTTGCGAACGTCCTGACCGCTTAGCGTTCGCCCCCGATCGAACTGAGCATCAACCGGATCGACCCTTAAGCGTTCCGCGAAGAACCCGCGCAGGTCGGCACGGGGCGACTCGTGGCGGTAGTCCCAACGAGCAAGGCGCCCGCCGGGCAGGTACCCGACGAGCGCCTTGGCGTCATCTACCAGGTCCTCAACCGTTCGACCGTCGACGGAGAATCCGTACTCCGTTTCGATCCCGGCGAGGATCGGCCGCATTTAGCGGCGGAAGACCAAGAACTGTCCGCTGGAACTGAATCCTGCGGGCACGGTTCCATTCGTGATGCTAAAGTTGCCAGTGCGGGCCACGTTCTGGACGCGCTGAATCGCGCTAAACGTACCGCTCAGCGAACGAGCCGGGTTGAGCGCTCCGGTGATGTCGGAGACGGGATAAACGCGGAAGGTGCCGGCGTTGAGGTCGGCGCCGGTGGTGGCGTCGATTCGAGGATCTCCCCAGAAGAGCTCGGTAATCCGGCCTTGACCATCGCGGGCAAAGAGGACGGCGACGTGAACGTCGTTGTCAGCGCCCGTGGGGATGGTCAGGAATCCAAATGAGCCCACGTTGTTGAGCAGGTCCGAGTAGTGCCGCCAGATACCCGTCATGGCAATGATGGGCGGAAGCGTCACACCGGGGGTGTCGTTCGGGTTGGCTTGGCGCGCAAAGTAGGTGCCGGGAACGGCGCTTGATCCGCCGCCGGGGCCAGGCAGGCTGGCGGGGCCAGCGAAGTTGCCTCCCACGAAGTCCGGCACGCCAAGGAAGGACAGCTGACCATCCGTGCTGCCAACGCTCATGCCACCCGCAGAGATCGCTGCGAGGTCGCCCGTGAAGTTGACCGCATCCGCCGGTGTTCCATCCGGAAGTGCGGGCCGGTTGGTGACTTGTCGAATGTCGAAGGTGATGAAGTCGCTCACCACCCCGCGGAACTGATTGGTACCGAATGGAAGATTGAAGAGCGAGAAGACGTTCCGATCAAGCGCCAACGGCCCGGTGTTGAACATCAGATTGCTGATGTAGAGCGGGACCGTCGTGCGGCGTCCAGGAAAAACCCGCGCCGACATCGAGGGGCTCCCCGGCCCGTCCTTCGTCGTGTCGGGGAATACCTCGACCGGCGGAACACCGCCGCCGCCGCCCGAGAACTCGATGCGATCAAACTCGACCGTTAGCACGGTGAAGTGCCGCGAGCCGGGCTGAGTGTTGGGAATCGGAACGGTGATCTCCTGAGAGTTGAAGGCGTCGAGCTTGATCGCGACTTCCGGCTGGAGTTCTGTCTGCGGGGGGTTCGGCGTCCCATCTTCGAAGATGACCTTGTTCACGAATGCCGTTGCGGGCGGGATGTCTCGCCCGGCGCCCGAGTTGTAGGTCAGGCTCAGCGTTCCCGGCACATTCGGAATGTTGACCGACATGCCGCCTGTGGTCGTGGTCGTGGTGGATGTCGTGGTGGTCGTGCCGCCGTTGCCGCCTCCTCCGCCACAGCCAATGATGATCGCTGCTACACCGAACAGTAGGAACCACTTCTTCAAAGCCATAACACCTCTTCTTTACCGTGGCAGACGCCCCAGCACGTCGCGCTAAGTATAGCAACTCTCGCGCAGGTTGGTTAGTGACGCCTCCGCAGGTATGTCCTTCCCTAGGGATTCGACGACTGACACCGCCAAATCGATTGGGATTTTTGCATACTCTCACTGCTTTAGAAGGGCATGGGGCCTGTTCGCTACGCAGACATCCGTATCTCAGGCTCGCAGGTACACTCGCGAGTGCTTTATGAAGCGGAGCGGCCTGCTTGACCTCAACGAGGTCCTCCAGTACCCGGGCAAAACCCTCAGCGCCGAACTGAGCGTCTCGTTCGACGAGGAAGAGGACATCGACTTGATTCGCCCGGTCGAAGGCACGCTCAATGCCCTCAGCACCGGAAACCTCCTGTTGCTCACGGGGCAGTTTCGCGGCGCGGCAGTGCTTGAATGTGCACGCTGCTCCTATCCGATTGAGGTGCCGATCGAGTTTGAAATCGAGGAGCAATTCCCCGTCGAAGGCATTCCCAGCTCATACGGAGCGCAGGACTATGCGCGCGTGGTGCCGGACGAGCCCGAGAAGATGTTTGAAGGCAACAGCCTGATCGTGACCCCCTTCCTGCGACAAGGATTGTTGCTCAGTCTTCCCACCCAGCCGCTTTGCTCCTTCGGTTGGGAAGGACCATGTCCCCACGCTGAGGGACAGCCATCACTGAGGCTGAAGGCAGAGGGACGCTTCGAGTTCCAGAAGCTGCGCGGTCTGATCGATCCGGAGGACAGCACCTCGTGATCGCCGTGGACGCCATGGGCGGCGACCATGCCCCCGAAGAGGTGGTCGAAGGCGCCGTTCTTGCGGCATCGGAGGTCAAGCGGTCGATCATGCTTGTTGGGGACCTGTCAAAGATTGACCGATTGCTGCCCAAGCCTTGCCCGACTCGCATCGAGCTTCACCCGGCCTCACAGGTCATCGAGATGCACGAGAAGCCCGTGGAAGCGCTGCGCCGCAAGAAAGACTCGTCGCTGGTTGTAGCGGCGAACTTGGTTCGAGATGGAGTGGCGCAGGCGATGGTTTCGGCAGGGAATACCGGCGCCGCGACCGCTGCTTCCGTGTTGGCGTGGCGTCAGGCGCCCGGCGTTCATCGACCGGCCATTGCCTCCCTGATGCCCAACCGAGGCGACGGGTTCGTTCTGCTGGATGCCGGCGCGAGCCCGGACGTCGATCCGGAGCACCTCGTGGAGTTTGGGAAACTTGGCAGAGCCTACGCATCGACTGTCATGGGGCGATCGAACCCGAAGGTCCATTTGCTGAACATCGGCGAAGAAGACAGCAAGGGGAACGCCTTCACGAAACAGGCGTTCGGCCTCCTATCGCAATACGATTGGTTTGCAGGGAACATCGAAGGCAAAGATATGTTCTTCAAGAACTGCGACGTCGTGGTCTGCGACGCTTTCGTGGGAAATATCGTCTTGAAAACGGCAGAAGGCGTCGCGGAATTTTTTATGGAGCTCATGCGTGAACAGGTACCCAGCAACCCGGTCGCCAAGATTCCGTTTCTTCCGTTGAGAAAGCTGGTGAGCGCACTAAAGAAGAAGGGCGATTATGCCGAGGTCGGCGGTTCTCCGCTTCTTGGACTCAATGGGATTTGCGTGATTGCGCATGGGCGAAGCAACGCTCGAGCGATCAAGAACGCGATTCGCTTGGCGGACCGAGCTATCGAAGGGGGCTTGGTGACCAAGATTCGCGAGAGCTTTGAAGGCGACAAAGGATAGGTTGCAAGTAATGGCAAGACGTGCGGTGATTCATGGGATTGGGCACTCCGTGCCCGACAAAGTGCTGACTAACGCCGACCTTGAGCGGATGGTTGAGACCAACGACGAGTGGATTGTGCAACGAACCGGTATCAAAGAGCGTCGGGTGTGTCGCGAGGACGAGACCACCGGCACGCTCGCTACCGCCGCCTCTCGGCAAGCCCTCGAAAATGCGGGTGTCAGCGCCGAGGAGGTTGATGTCATTGTGTGCGGTACCTGCACCCCGGACATGCCGATTCCTGCCACCGCGTGCCTGATTCAAGATGCCATCGGGGCGCGCTCGGCCGCGGCGTTCGATCTCAACGCAGCGTGTCCAGGGTTCATTTACTCAGCGGCCGTCGGCGCTTCGATGCTGGAATCCGGTTTGTTTCGCACCGCATTGGTGATTGGCGCCGACGCGCTGACCAAGCACGTGGACTACACGGATCGCTCGACCTGCGTGCTCTTTGGCGACGCGGCGGGCGCGGTCGTCATGCGGTCCGAGGAGAACACGGACCGCGGTTTGATCTCCAGCGTGCTGTTGTCCGATGGCAGTGGGGCGAAACACATTAACGTCGAGGCTGGCGGCACGCGCTTTCCCATGCAGCACGCTTGCCATCACAACGCGCGCAACACGGTGTACATGAACGGATCGGAGGTCTATCGGTTCGCCGTAACGGCCATGGGCGATGCCTGCTGCAAGGTCCTTGATTTGGCTGGCATGACTCCCGATGATATTGATTTGTTTGTGCCGCACCAGGCCAACATTCGCATCATCGAGTCGGGTGCGAAGCGCCTCAATCTGCCGCCAGAAAAGGTCTTCATTAATATTGAGAAGTACGGCAACACCAGCGGCGGTTCGGTGCCTCTGGCCCTCTATGAGGCATGGGAGACGGGCCGAATTCGAGAAGGCAGCGTGGTGCTTACGGTGGCATTCGGAGCGGGCCTGGTTTGGGGCGCGAACCTGATTCGCTGGTAAATCGCTTCTACGGCCGCGACAGCAGTTCACGGTAGATCGCGTCGACCCGCGATGCCTGGCGCTCGTGGGAGAACTCTGTGGAGACGCGGGTCGGACCAGCCCTTCCCATACGGTTCCGCATGGCGTTGTCGGTCAACAGGGTGCGCAGAGACCTCGCCATGCCTTCCGTGTCGTTAAGGGGGTGCGTCGAACCGACATCAGCGGTCACAACTTCAGGGATTCCGCCGACGTTCGATGCCACGATGGGCAGTTCGGAGGCCATCGCTTCAAGAAGGGCGATCCCCATCGCTTCTGATCTCGAAGGGAAGAAGAACACGTCGGCCGCTCTGAGCCACGTGGGGACGTCCTCCCGAAAGCCGACAAACCGAACTTGCGGAAGCACCTTCAGACGTGCGGCAAGGATTTCCATCCGCATCTTCTCCTTCGAATCGCCGACAAGGAGGAGCCGGGCTGTGGGGCAGTCTTTCGCAAGAACCGCGAAGGCTCGGATCGCCACGTCGACACCTTTCTGTCGAGAGGGGCGCCCCACGTTGACGATCAGGAACTCGGCAGGATCGAGGCCGAGGTCTCGGCGAGCCCTTTCACGCGACAGCGGAGACGGCTTCCAACCCCAGGGAAGCGCGTTGTGTACAGCAACCACTTTGTGCTCTGCGACTCCCTGGCGCAGCAAGTGCTTCCTTGCTGCTTCAGAGACCGTGATCAGCCGGTCAGAGAACGCGTAGCTCCAACGCAGGTTCAGCCCGTGAACGGTCGAAACCACCGGAACTTTGGCACGGCGAGCGGCCCGGGCACCGATGAGCGTCCCTTCGCTGAGATGCGTGTGCATCAGGTCAATGCCCGCGAGCATGAGGTAGTCGGCGATCAGGCGAATGGCGCGCAGATCAAACTTTCCACGAATGGGAACGTCGTGGATGCGGAATCCGCGAGACTGGACATCTTCGCGAAACCGCCGCTCTGGGTCGACCACGAAGACGATGTCATGGCCGTCCAGTCGCTGCTGCTCGGCAAGGGTTACGCAACTGATCGAAGCTCCATAGGCCATATGGCTCGCAGAGCAGATGTGGGCAATGCGAAGAGGGCTCCGCTGGCTCATCGGGCCAACCGCCGGGACCTGATCAGCTTCAAGACGAAATAGGGAAGCGTGGCATTCGTTCGGATGTTGATGCGCTTGAGGGCGAACCAATCCGGTCCCATCGTATTGGCCCCTTTTCCTGTCGCGCACGCGCCGGTGTAGCCAGCGGCGCGCACACGATCGCGCACGCGCTCATCCTGGATGCCATACGGATAGCAAAACCAATCAACGGGAAAGTTCAGCTGCAGCTCCAACGTCTGCTTTGAACCGGCGATTTCCACGTCGAGTTGCGAGTCGTCCAATAGACACAAGTTCGGATGGGTTGATGAGTGAGAGCCGAATTCGATTCCTGCCGCGCGACACTCTTGGATCATTGATTCGGTCATAAGGTCCTCTTCGACATCGCCCTTGACCATGTCCCACTCGTTGCGGCCGCCGATTTGGCTTGCCACCAAAAACACCGTCGCCGTTGCGCCGTATCGTCTCAGTGCCGGTAACCCAATGCGATAGAAGCTGGCGTAACCGTCATCAAACGTGATGACGACAGGTTTTCCTTGCGTGGGCCAGTTCTGCTGCAAATCCTGCAAATGTATGACGTGATGTTTGAGGGCTTTCAGCGCGCGCAGATGCCCCTCAAATCGCTGTTGCGTCACGTATTGACCGGGCACGATCGAGCCGCGCTGGACAGGACCCAGGCGGTGATACATGAGGATCGGAACCGGGACGGGACGACCTTCCAAGACTCTCCATTGTGTCAGACTCCCACAGATGTCCATCGTCGTATTCGCTGCTGTCGCCCTGTGGCAGCAATCCGTCGAGGAAGTTCGCGTAGGACGGCCCACGCTGATCGCAACGGTGACGCACGAGCCGATCGACGAGATGTCGGGCATCGTGAAGAGCCGGACCTACTCCGACACTTACTGGGTTCACAACGACAGCGGAGACGAGCCGCGCATCTTTGCCATTGGGCGCAGTGGCGAAGTCAAAGCGCCTGGTGCTGCGCGGTCGGACACCCCGTATCCTGGCATCGTCATCGACTTGGCGGTCAACGTCGACTGGGAGGACATCGCGGTCGCTGGCGCGACACTCTATATCGGCGACCTGGGGAACAACGGCAACGCGCGGCGCGACCTTGGAATTTATGTTATCGAGGAGCCGAATCCGCTTGCGATTCGCCGAACGCGGCCGACAACCTGGCTGCCCGTTGCGTACCCGGATCAGAACGCCTTCCCTCCGGCCAACTTGAGGTTCGATTGCGAGGCGCTTTTTGTTTCGGAAGGGAAGCTGTATCTGCTCAGCAAAGACCGCATCGGGCCACTACCTGGCCTTCCGGCCGCGACGGCCAGCCTGTACCGTCTCGACTCGGCACATGTTGACAAAGTCAACGTGCTGACGCTGGTTGAGTCAAAGTCAGACTTGGGCGGATGGGTCACGGGGGCGGACCTTTCGCCGGACGGGCGCCGTCTGGCCGTTCTGTGCCAAGCGCCGGTGCAATCCGTATGGGTGTTTGAAAAGCCGATGGATAGCGACAAGTTCCTGTCGGGCCGGGCGACAAGATACGTTCTCGAAGGGATGCGCCAAGCCGAGGCGATTTGCTGGGATGACCTCGAAACGCTGATCATCACGAACGAGCAGCGCGATGTTTTTGAACTGAAACTGCGGCGCTAGCCGAGCAATGTTCGCATTGAGGCCACGCCGATTTGCCCAAGCGGTGCGGTGAATGGCCCTTGCCAACGAAGCCCGAGAACCCAAACGGTCCAAGGCCACCTTCCTTGAGAGCAAGGATGTTTCGTTGGGTTTAAAGCGCGCGTGTCCCGTGCCGCGGCTGGCCCGAGGCTGGTGGGACCGAAGCGCTACAATGGGTGGTTCCGAATGGAGAGTTGGCTTGAGTCTTCGGGGTTGACGCCGTCGGCCGTGGTTTGGGTCGCGGCTGGCATTCGGCTGGCTGCGTTCATTGTTCCAGCGATCCTCTTTTGGATTTTCGGGGGCCTGGCGCTTCGACGTTTTGCCCAGGGATTGGAGCCGCGCGACCGCAAGGCACTCTGGCGTTTGGTGCGCGGCTTGGTTGCCGGCGCCCTGGTGATCACGGGTCTGTATTCAGCAATCGACGGGACCGAATACGGCGGCGACGAACTGCTGGGCAAGCTTTACTCCGCCGCGTGGGTCGTGCTTCTTCTGATCGCGACGATCCGCGGCATCAACCTTTACGCCCGCATCTGGTCGGAGAAGCAGGCGGACACAGGCACGCGCACGGTGAGCGCCAAACACAAGGCTTACATGGCGCAGCGCGTCGCGACGATTGTCGTGATGGGTATCGCCGGTGTTTACATGGTCCGGATCGCCGGCGCCGACATCAGCCCGTTGCTCGCTGGAGGCGCCATTGGCGGCATCGTGTTGGGCCTTGCCCTGCAGGAGACCTTGCAGAACCTGTTTGCCGGGATCTTCATGAATCTGCATGGCACGCTGCGGGTGGGAGATCTGATCAAACTGGAAACGGGCGAAGAAGGGTTTGTCGAAGAAGTCGGCTGGCGATTCGCTCGCATTCGTCTCTGGACGAACGCCGAGGTGATCGTTCCCAACTCCAGTTTGAGCCAAGGGCGTGTGACGAACTACAACATGCCTGAGCCCAGCACAGCGATTGTGGTGCCCTGCGGCGTGTCGTACAAGTCGGACTTGGAGCATGTGGAGCGGGTCACCCTTGAGGTCGCACGAGAAACGATCGCGGCCGACGAGTTCGGCGACGATTCGGTGGACCCTGTCCTGCGCTGGAGAGAGTTCGGAGAGTCTGCGATTATGTTCACCGTGTCGCTGCGCTCGGTCAACCCTGTGGGACAGTATCGGATTCGGTCAGAGTTCATCAAGAATTTGCACCGTCGGTACCGCGAAGAAGGCATCGAAATCCCCTATCCTCAGCGCGACATCCATCTTCGTTCCGGGGCCGTGGAGTCGCTTTCGTGAAGTTCTGGAAGATGCACGGCGCGGAGAACGATTTCGTGCTTTTTGATGTGCGCGAGGGCTCTGACGTGAGTTGGGGACTGGCAGCCCCGATGATCTGCGACCGTCGGCGGGGTGTTGGCGCCGACGGCATTTTGCTCATCGAAGGCGAGGTCGGCAACGTGAGCATGTGTGTTGTGAACGCCGACGCATCCATTGCCGCGATGTGCGGGAACGGCCTGCGGTGCTTTGCGGTGTTATGCCTGGACTTGGGCCTGATTGGGCCGATAGCCACCATTGGTACGGACGCCGGACCGCGGCGCGTAGAGGTTTTTCCGAACGGTCATGTGGCCGTGGACATGGGGGTGCCATCCTTCGATGCCCGAGCCCTGATGGTGACCCGAGACGAAACTTGGGTCGACCGTCCCATCAATGGTCTCGCCGTAACCGCCGTTTCAATGGGCAATCCACACTTGGTTCACTTTTGCGAAACGGATCCCGTTAACGGGCGCGCTGCATGGGAGTCAACCGCGCAGGCGCTTCAGAGGGCAAACGAGCTTCAGGAGCCTGTGAACGTAAACCTTGCCCAAGTGCTTGACCGAGACCGAGTTCGGCTCATCACGTACGAGCGCGGCGTTGGGTTCACCCAAGCCTGCGGCACCGGAGCTTGCGCCACCGTCGCGGCCGGAATTGCAACCCAGCAGCTGAATACCAAGGTGTCGGTTCAAGTCCCAGGCGGGGAATTGATCATCGAGCAGCTGCCCGATGGGCAGATGCGCATGACAGGGCCAACGGCCTACGCCTTCACGGGCGAATGGAATTTCGAAAAGATCTCGTAGAACGCGAAAAGGCCGAACCTGACCGCTTTCGTGGTGGGGAGAGCAAGCGCGACAAGTCGGCCTCTTCGAGGTTGTCACAAGACTTCGACGGTGAGTGGTGCCATGTCCTGCTGCGAGGATCGACAAATCACGAATGCTTATGACTCGGGCCATCCAGACGCAAGCCTAGTACAATGGGCTGTGGAGCGGATTCTGCTCGCGTCGCCGCGTGGTTTCTGCGCAGGCGTGGCGTTTGCAATTGACGTGGTCGACTTGGCGCTCAAGGCGCATGGAGCGCCGCTCTATGTGCGTCACGCCATTGTGCACAACGAGTGGGTTGTGAAGTCCTTTGAGGCAAAGGGAGTCGTCTTTGTCGAAGACCTCGCGGATGTTCCTGAAGGGATGCCGGTTGTGTTTTCTGCCCACGGCGTTTCACCCGCGGTTCGCGCCGAGGCCGCCGAGCGACGCTTGACCGTCATTGACGCCACCTGCCCTCTGGTCACCAAGGTGCACAATGAAGCCAAGCGCTTTGCCGCAAAGGGATATTGGATGATCTACATTGGTCACCGCGGCCACGTCGAAGCGGAGGGCACGATGGGCGAAGCGCCCGACCGCATGACGCTGGTGGAGACTCCGGAAGAGGCCGCAACGGTCGAAGTGCCCGATACGGACCGACTCGCGGTTTTGACTCAGACCACGCTGAGCGTCGAGGAAGTGCAGCGGACCATGGAGGTGCTCAAGGCGCGATTTCCCCACCTTGAGACGCCCCAAAAGGAAGACATCTGCTACGCCACGACAAATCGTCAGGCAGCGCTGCGCAACTTGGCGAAAGCCTGTGACCTGGTGCTCATCGTCGGCTCTCGCACCAGCTCGAACAGCAACCGCCTGAGAGAGGTGGCAGAGTCGATGGGCGTGACCAGTTATCTGATCAATGGCCCAGAAGAAATCCACGATGAGTGGCTCAGCAGGGTGAGAACCCTGGGAATTTCAAGCGGCGCTTCGACACCGGAGGAGCTGGTGGAGCGCGTCATCGGGCGGATCCTGGAAGCATGCCCAGAGGCCGACTTGGAAGTCATGGAGACGGTGCGGGAGGACGTGCAGTTCCGTCCTCCACGCGATTTGATTCAACTGGCGATGTCCGAGTCGCGCTAACCCGCCTGTGGTGTCGCCGTGTTCGGAGTCGATGGCCGAGACGACAGAGGCGTGATGTCGACGCTGACCTTGCGATCCTTGTACGTGTATTCGTAGGTCGCAACTCCGGAGTCTGAAACGGAAACCAGGTTGTATTGAATGCCATCCAAGGCGTTTTCACCCAGATCCAGCACTTCGCCGTCATCGTGCATTTCGGAAATGTCCTTGGGCCACTCGCCGGTGTCATTTTGGATGCGTCCTGCGGCACGCAGCAGCGTTGATCCAATGCGCTGTCGCTCAAAGGTGGTGTCAACCTTTGCCTGCTTCTGGTACTCGTTCCACCAGGTGTAGCCGCCAAATCCACCGACGGCAACGAGAACGAGGAGCAGCGCGAAGAGCGGCTTGAACTTGCCTTGCCTCATGTCCCTTCTTACCTCACCGGCGACGCCGAAGGCGCTGCAAGGTACAATCTTTGGGCTTCGGCCCGGTCGTCTAGTGGTTAGGATGCCGCCCTTTCAAGGCGGAGGTCGCGGGTTCAAGTCCCGTCCGGGCTACCAAACATTTACTCTGGATAAAGGTGGCAACACTCCTTTGATTTCCGAGTTCAAAGGGATGGTGCGGGGGCCAGGCTCGGTCATTTGGTGCGCAAGGGCCGCCCTTGGCACTTCGTGTGAACGTCCGTTGACTTCCGACGCGCCGGGTGTGTTCTTTAAACCTGCGTGCTGCCGTGGCCCACTGATCAATGGTCCGTCTTCGTAAGAAAAATCGCGTGAAATGTGGTCATGAACTCACGCCTTTTTGAAGGGGAGTCAACGTCTCAATTCAGTACCGTGACCGCGCCCTTGGGCCTGGCATGGGTGGTATCGGCAACTCCTCAAGAAAGTCGGCATCAAGTTTCAAAACGGCGCTACGGTATGAACTCGCTCGGAACGATACAGGCAATGACTTGGGACGGTTCCCGCGTCGTCTCCTGAGCGGGTAACACTTGGTATGGCACGACTTCGGCGATCCACCCTGGGCATCGAGTTCAACCTCGACGAAGTTCGGGTGGTTGAAGCGCAGCCGGGCATCGGTGGGGTGACCTTGGTCGGGGGCGCATCGGCGGTCGTACCGCCCATGACGACCGAGGGAGGTCGGATCAAGGACAAAGGGGCGCTTCAAGATTCTCTCAAGCGAGCGCTGGCGGACCTTGGAGCGAAAGCAAAGACGTGCGTCGTTGGAGTACCGGCGCAAGCGGTGGCGATCCGTACGATGGACCTGCCCCAGATGCCGGAGGCGGACCTGCGCGCCGTGATGTCGGGTGAGATTCAGCACCTTCAGATGCTCTCCGAACCCGGCGGCGCGTTTGACTACACCGAAATCGAGCCCACGGCAGACACGAAAGATGGCGATCACCGATTCTTGGTGATGGCGACGGAGGAGTCGCTCCTGGACGAATTCCGCGAGCTTTGCTCCTCGGTTGGGCTCAAAGCGGTGGCATTCGAGCCCGTCACGATGTCGCTCTTTCGAGCAGCGTACGGCCCCGCGCAGAACATCGCCGTCGCGCTCGTCGTTTCGGTCAGCGAAATTCGGACCGACATTTCCATTGTTCGCGACGGGGATGTGAAGTTCTATCGCCGGGTCAACATGGGCACCGACGAACTGAAGGTGTCTCCCAGCACCGAGCCTGAGTTGCCTGAAGGCGTGGTCTTCAGTGAAGAGACCATCGGTGCGCCGCGCCTCAATCGGCAGTCGGCGCTGGGCTTAGCCATTGAGATCCGTCGCTCGCTCGATTACTATCGCCGACAGCATTTCGAGGTCAACGAGGTGGGTCAGCTGCTGGTCTCCGTGGCGGACTCGGTGGCAGAAGAACTGGCCCAATACCTGCAGGCCGAGCTTCAGGCTCCGGTGATGGTGGCTGAGCCCCGGACCGTTGGCGGCGTCGCCCCCCAAGCCTCGGACCTCACCGGTCCGAATGGACGCCGGTTCACAGCGGCAGCGGCTCTGACGACCTTTTTCGTCGCGACCAAGCCGGGGGCACCGCCGAAGCTGGACCTCGTTGACCCGCAGCGCATCACCATCGCGCGAACAAGGATGAAGTTCCTCCTGTCCTTGGGGCTTTCCGTGGTGATCTTAATGCTGGGAGTCGCCTTCGGACTCGGATTGGGCCGCACACGTGCCGATGCCCAAGTGCGACTGGACACGACTCGGGCTCAGGTTGAAACGCTAAACCAGGAGCAGAAGACGCGAACGGAAGAGCAGGTGACTCGGCAGAACCAGATTGCGGCCCTCGAAAAAGAGGGTGTCTTAGTACCTCAACTGATGGACGCAATTGATCGCGCGCTGGATGCGGACGCGTCGCTCACGTCGGTCTCCGTGGATGTGCGCGGCCAGATCACGATTTCTGGCGTCGCTAAGACAACGGAGTCGGTCACCAAGACTCGCGACATGCTGACCCGCTTCGTGGCTCCCACGGCAGAGATATCCTCCATCAATGACGGCACAGACGAGGCAAGCCGCGGCTTGAAAACATTCAATATCGTCATCCAGCCGACCGGGAGGGTGGCGAGTTGAACCGAATCGACCAACTGAATCGATGGTCGCTGCTGGCGCCCGTCACAGCACTGGCCATTGTGCTCATCTTTGCGGTGATCCAATTCGTTCGCATCGGCTTGGTGCAGGGACAGTTGTCCATTTCCGAGCGCGAGCTTCAGGAGTTGACGGCTCGTTCGCTGATTCCCGAAGCGACGTCGAAAGAAATCCCGAACAGTCAGCTGGTTCCAGACGAGCAGTCGCGCTTCTTGGACAGCCTGACCGAGACGGCCAAACAGCATGGCGTCCAACTGGTGAACCTCACCTCGGTTCCGCCGAGAGCCGTGGACCCCAACGCCGAATCGCCGTATCCCAAGGATGTTCGGCCCCTGGGAATGCAGATCGAGGTTCGCGGCGACTACAACGCGGTGCGGCGCTTCATGTACAGCATTACGGATACCGACCGCCTCATCACGATTTCCGAGATGACTTGGCGACCTTATGAGCGCACGGGCCTCACTAGCCTTAGCTTTGTTTTGACGCGTTACATCGAAGACGGTGCGCCGCCAGCCGACGCCCCCAAGCGCGATATGCGCGAGAACTTCCTGGAGAACATTTCACAATGAGTTGGGTTTCCCTCATCTTGGCCGGCGCGATGGTGACAGGCGGTGACGCCGGAATGGCCACGCAAGATCAACAGGCGCTTGCCTTGGGGCGCAGCTCGAGCGCAGCCCAAGCCGCTCCCGCCCAAATGGGATCGACCGGACGAAACATTCGGTTCAACTTTGTCAACACCGACGTTTCCGTTATTTTGCGTGCGATTTCGGAACAGACCCAAGACAGCATTATCTATAGTCCTGACGCACCGACTTCGATTTCCATTCTCGTGAGCGCGCAATCCACCGGTGAAGCGGTGCAGTTGGTGGCGGCGGCCGCCAACATGGTGTTCCGCCAAGTCGGGCGGGTGTATGTCGTCGCGTCAGCGAATCGCATGAAGCAGGCGATCGAGCCGTTCGGGGTGCGTGAGCGGGTGAATCTCAAGTCGATCGCCCCTGGTCCGGCAATGGAAGCGGTCGCCTCGGCGGCGCCATTTGTGACCCTTCGTCTGGCAGGGGATACCTTGGTCGTTATCGGCGCGCCGGAGGACGTGGAAGAGGCCGTTTCGATCCTTCATGGGCTCATCGGCTCGGAAGAGTCTCGGTCGGCTCGTGTCACACAGATCGTGTATTTCCGCTACCTCAACTACCTACAGGTTGAGCAAGTCCTGCGGCGTGCTTTTGGCGATCCGGAAAGCGGAGGCAACCAGGGCGACGAAGCCGGCCGGCCAGCCTCACCGCTCGAAAAGCTTTTCACCTTTGCCACCGTCGCCTCTCAGAGCGCGCTGCAAACCTCGGGTGGCGCCGCAGGCGGAGGTGCCGGAGGCGCAGGCCAGGCAGCGGGTGGCGGTGCGGTTGGCGGAGCAGGCGGGGCTGCCGGTGGTCAGGATCAGTCGGGTATCCGCCCGGCAGCGGTGATGGGTGGCTCGGTGGTCTTAAAAGGCCGTCCGGACTATGTGAATTCTGCGCGCGAACTGATTGAAGCCCTGGACCGTCCCGAAGCACAAACCGGTGGCCTGAACTTCCAGATCTATCACGTGCGCTACAGCTCCGCGCCGATCCTCCTCCAGTTCCTGAACGATACATTCAAGTTCGAAGTGGCGACCATCGGCCCCGCGGTTTATACTCCCGAGCCCACCAATGTGCAAGCGAGTTCTGAGTCCTCTTCCGTCGGTGGTGGAGCCGGGCTGAGCGGTGGCGGCGGAGGCGGCGGTGCGGGAGGTGGAGCCGCGCCCGGACAGGCGGGCGGAGGGACAAGTTCCACCGGGCCGAGCCTGCAGCAGCTCACGGAGGCCACGACGCTGGTGCTCCGCGGCACCCCTGAGACCATCGAAGCCGCCTTGCAGCTTCTCCACGAGTTGGATGTCGCGCCGGAACAGGTTTCGGTGAGCGTTGAGGTGATCGACGTATCACCCGAGCGACTTCGCGAACTTGGGGTCAACTGGGATTGGAGTCCACTCACCTTCATCGATGCGGCTCAGGGCAGCCCAGTCAACGCAGAAACCGGACAACTGCTGGACCCGGTGACCGGTCCTCTGCCGTTTGGGTTGTTCTCGAAGACGCCGTTCAGCGTGACTGGACTCCTTCGCGGGCTGGTGACCAGCCGGGAGGCGAAATTGCTGGCAAACCCGTCGATGACGGTCACCAACAACCAGATGGCGAACTTCTTCATTGGCGAGACGATCCGCGCCAGAGTCGCGCAAGCGGGGCCGCTGGGATCGCAAACCGTCGTCATCGAGGAGTTTCAAGTCGGCATCCTCTTGGCCATGCGGCCCCGAGTCAATGTCAATGGCGACATCACGCTCCGGGTCGAGCCAAGCGTGAGCAACGTCGTCGGTCTCACGGCGGACAACATCCCGCAGACCAGCGTTCGACAGGCGCAAACCACCGTGGTGATTCGGGACGGCGAAACCCTGGCGATTGGCGGATTGATTCGCGAAGAGATGTCGAAGACGGTTCGTGAAGTCCCGATCCTCTCTCAGATTCCCATCATTGGGCAACTCTTCCGCAGCACGTCGACGTCAAATCGTAAGAGTGAGATCATGATCTTCATCACTCCGCGAATCGTCAAGCGCGACAAAGCGAATTAGGCCATGATTCGTTACCGCCCTGAAGACAAACCGAAGGTCATCGTCCTCACCGTGGGGGTCGTGATCGCATTCAGCGCGGTCATCTATTCGCTTGTCAACTCGGCCAGGAATACTGGGACGAACCCGATCAAGGCGATCGCAAGCGGCGGCACTTCGGAGCAGCCGACCGTCGTCGTGACGCTCAGCCCACGCGATATTTATGCCTCTCAGGCCTATCCTCCAGGGGAAACGGTCCGAAATCCATTTCGGCCGATCCAGCCGCTGCCGGGGGCCAACCAAGAGCCTACAAGGTCGGCATCAACCGGCGAGCAGACCCCACCGACGGTGATCTCCACTCCGCGCCCACCGAGCGAGATTGGGGGCAACTTGCCACCTGCCCAACCCGTGTTCACGGGGACTGACGTTCCTCGCATCGAACTCAAAGGGACGGTCATGGATCGACAGCGGTACGCCGTCGTTGCCGTCGGCAGCGAGGTCTTGATCATCCGCCAGGGGAGCCGACAGAGCGGGTTGCTGGCGGTGCAGGTGCGTGACGGCGCAACCGAGTTCCGCTATGGCAACGAGCGATTCACTCTGAAGGTGGGCGACGTTCGGGACGAGACGCGGCGAGTACCGGTTTTGCCCGAAATCTTGCCCGGCATCAATCCGGGACTTGGAAACCCAGCTGGCTAAAGCGGCCGATGACAGCATCCAGCATGGCTTCCGTCAGGCGGCCCGTAAAAGTGTTTTGCTGGCTGGGATGGTAACAGGCGAGGACGACCGTGTCGCCGACGCGGGTTTCGGCCCCGTGCTTGAATTCCGGCGCAGAAGCATTTAGCGACCGGAATACTGCGGACCAGGCCAGGCCGCCCAGCGCGAGGACGACCCGCCATTGGCGCCCAACAATAATGCGATCCAAATAGGTGCGACATTGGGCAATTTCTTCCGATGTCGGCCGATTGTCGGGCGGCGCGCAATGACACATCGCCGTGATCAGGACGCCATCCAGTTCGAGCCCGTCATGGGAGTCGGTCGACGTTGGCTGGCTCGCGAGGCCGGCTCGATGCAATGCATGGTAGAGCCAGTCACCGCTGCGGTCGCCCGTAAACATTCGCCCGGTGCGATTGGCGCCATGCGCTGCTGGCGCCAAACCGACAATGAGCCGGGTGGCGTCCGGGTCACCAAAGTTGGGCACAGGTCGACCCCAATACGTTTGGCTGGCAAAAGCCTTGCGCTTTTCGCGGGCGACTCGCTCGCGCCATTCCACGAGGCGCGGACAGGACCGGCAGGCAACGATCTCTTCGTTCAGCTGGTGAATCTCGCGTATCGTCACAGCAGGGTCCGCGTTGCGCGGCTTCGCGTCTCGAATTGCCCGGGCAGCCAGGTTGCCGTATAAGCGCAAAGTCCGGCAAGGATCACGACAACGGCCACCCAAGCCGCGACAAAGCGCTCCTTGGCGAAATAAACCAATCCCGTTCCCATTCCCAGGGCGATGACTCCTCCCGCGGGGTACAGGTAGCGTGCCTGGGCCTGAAAGTACGTCATGTTGAAGCGAATAAAGAAGAGCAGGATCAGCGCCAGATAAAGGCCGCAGACCCAAGTCGCGGGTCGGTCCTCTTTGGCTTGTTCCGTCTTCTGGTCCAAGACCCAGCCCAGAAGCAGAACCAAGGCAAGTGCCATGAGGACGCGGTAAAGCGTCGGCTCCCAGAAGTGATCCATGTAGCCAAAGGCTCCAAACCAGCTGCGAGCTGTCCACCAGCCGACCCAGCTCTGGATCCAGTAGTTCCACCAGCCGTCGGCTTCAATAAACATGGCAGCGCGCGGCGAGCCGACAAATGCGTCGTTGAAGGCGCCGATGGCGAAGGGATCGCCGTACATTTGGGTATTGCGAATCCACCAGGGGGCGGCAATGGCGACCGCCAGACCCGCGCCGACAAGGACGGCAGGTAACGAAGCTCTCTTGCCTTTGAACCCGATCATGGCGAAGAGGGCCACGGGATACATGGCGAGGGCCGTGGTCTTGGTAACGGCTGCCAATCCAAGAAGGAGCCCAAGTATGGCGGCCACGCGTATGGACCAGCCGTACCGAAGGCCGTAAGCGATGACGGCCAATGACCACGATGAGAGCGCGAAGAGCATAGGATCGTTGTTTATCGCGGAACACAAGGCGACAAACATCGGCATCAGGCCAAGAATCGCGGCACCAGCTAGGGCGATCCGGCGGTCGCGAAATCCCCAAACGCCCAGCCAGTACGTTCCCAAAATGGCGGCGACACCCCACAGGGCGTTGGCCAGCCGGACGGCGCGGCCAAAGGAGGGGCTTGCCGGATCGTCGGTGCCAGACAGCTTCGCGGCAGCGGCAGAGTAGAAGTAGTATAGCGGTGGTTGATGACTTTGGTACGTCTCGTACAGGTTTGGATCTTTGGGGTTGAAAACTGGGATGCCTTCGCCGCGGGCGATGCGGGCGACATAGTTCGCGTGTTGTCGCTCGTCGGGCGCGCCCACGTCCTGCACCGGCTGCCGATTGACGATGCCTGAGGACCGGTAGGGCGTCACATTGGCGAACCAAACGCAGAAGGTCAGAAACAACACGACGACGACGCCAAGCCAGGCGGCGGGGTAGGGAAGATAGAAGCGTTCGTCACGCATGGGTGATTCCGTACGGGCTGGGATTTAGGATATTCTAAGCATTGTAAGTGGTTGCGTCTTGAGGACGCATGTACGAGGAGCCGAATCGATGATTCTTTCAACCATTGCCATGACTGCGGTTGGCCTACAGGGGACGGGCGCGACCTTGATCTCCAACTTTGCGAAGGCGATCCACCAGCCCGAGACGCTTCGCGTGAACTTCACCTACAACGAAGTCGGCGCAGCCCCCGCACGCTATGCCATCGAGTTTTCGAAGCCGAACAAGGCGCGGATCGATGGGCCCGATCAGCTGGTCGTTGCTGACGGCGCGAACATCGTGACGCTCGACAAGAAAGCGAACACGTATTTTAAGCGCACCCAATCCGACGCCGAGTTTCGCTCGATCCTTATGGGTGATGGCGTGATCTTGTGGTCGGCGTTCTTCTTCCCAGAAGTCATTCAGGGTTTGCCGGGTGCGCGCGCCATGGGGCAGAAGAACCGCGCCGGCATGAACCTTGACGTCGTCGAGGTTTCGATACCGAATCAGAACACCAGCTATACGCTCTACTTGAATCCCGAGAGCAAGGTCCTGCGTCAGGCGGAAGTCACGACGTCGGCGGGCAATGCGAAGACGGTTCGGATCCTTGATGCCCGCGAGGTCTCGCTTGGCAATGCGCCGAACACCGACGCCTTCACCTTCAAGGCACCGTCGAATGCGCGTCAAGTGACCGAGGAGGAGATGTACGGGGCCAAGTGGTTCACGAATATCAACGAAGCCTTGGCCGCGGCGAAGTCCTCGAACCGGATGGTTCTTTTGGACTTCTACACCGACTGGTGCGTGTTCTGCAAAAAGCTGGATGCCGAAGTTTTTTCGACGCAAGGCTTCAAGGACATGAGCAAGTACTTCGTGTTCTGCAAGATCAACGCTGAGCGGCCCGAGCAGATGGGACCGGTCGAGGCGCTGGGTCTCGGCTCAGGGATTCAAGGCTTTCCCACGAACCGAATCCTGACGAAGGACGGCAAGATGGTCGCGGAGATTGTCGGCTTCAAGCCTCTCCAGGACTTTGTCGCCGATATGAATCGAGCCCGACAAAACGCGAACTAGACTACGCGAATACTGGGCAGGCTGGCCTGCGGACCATTCGTGGTTCGCAGGCCTCGCTTTTTGAACCTGAATCCGGTACAATTAAGGGACATTTTTTCCCTCAAGGAGAGCCCTTTGAGCCGCCAACGTTCGGCGACCGACGCTGTGACTGAATCCACCTTGCCCCATCTTCGCCCGAGTGACGCCCTCACTTCGGCCGACCTACTGGAGATGTTGCGCCAGCTTTATCTGGCCCGTTACTTCGATGTTCGGCTGATCAAAGAGAAGAAGCGTGGTCGGCTCAAGGGGACCCTGTACTCGTCTCACAACCAAGAGGCGATCCTCGTTGGGTCGCTCTTCGGCCTCAAGTCAACCGACTGGGTCAGCCCCATCCATCGTGACATGCCTGCGTTCTTCCTCAAGGACATTCGAGCGGGGTGGGACAACAACGACCGTTTGGGCATGTCCATTGAAGAGGTTTGCGCACAGGTTTGGGGCAAAGCAACCTCACCAGGACGCGCGCGAGACAACTGGTCGCACATTGGCAGCAGGCGGGCGCGAATCATCCATTCCACTTCCATGCTTGCCGGAACGATTCCGGTGGCCGCCGGTGTCGTGTATGCCGACCGACTGAATGGCGGAGACGCCGTTGTGGTCACGTTCAACGGCGAGGGCTCGACGGCTCAGGGCGTGTTTCATGAGGCGATCAACTTTGCGGCGGTTCACAAACTTCCCGTGATCACGATCATTGAGAACAATCAGTGGGCGTACGGCACGCCGGTTGAGCTCGGCTGTCCTACCCCGGACGTGGCAGACCGCGCCAAAGGGTACGGCATTCCTGGGTTGATCGCTGATGGCCAGAACGTGCTGGACGTCTATGACAAGGTCATGTTTTGCATTCAGCACGCCCGGGCCGGGAAAGGTCCCAGCATCGTGGAGTGCAAGACATTCCGCGCCTATGGGCACGGTGACCACGACGACGACCGCGCCAATAAATACCGCAGCGAAGACGAGATCCTTCGCGGCCGCGCACGTGACCCAATTGCGGTATTCAAGGCCGACCTCATCGATAGGGGCCTCTTGACAAAGGCCGAGGCCGAACAGCATGAGCCCGAAGGCAAGAACGCGGCCGAGGTGCGCGATTCCGACTTCCCACCCGACGTGGTGGCTTACCTGAAGCGGGGCGTCGAGTTCGCCCTGAAATCACCGCTGCCCGATGCGGAGGAAGGTGGTATGTGGGTCTTCCGGGAGGATGAATAATGGCAGGCGTCGCCGTAGAAGCGCTGGTCAAGCGGAACTATCTTCAGGCCATCAAGGAAGCCATCGATGAAGAGATGGCGCGGGACGAGAACGTCCTGTCGCTCGGCGAGGACATCGGACTGCTTGGCGGCGCTTTCGGCGTCACGGAAGGGTTGCTGGATCGGTATGGGCGAGAGCGGGTGATCGACATGCCCATCAGCGAGGCGGCGATCGTCGGCGCGGCAGTCGGCATGGCGCTGAACGGCAAACGGCCGGTCGCCGAGATGCAGTTTATCGACTTCATTTCTTGTGGTTTCGATCAGATCGTCAACAATTTGGCCACGTACCATTACCGGACCGCTGGCGAAGTCGCCATGCCGGTGGTGATTCGCGGACCTGCCGGAGCCTACAGCGGCGGAGCGCTCTATCACAGCCAGATGAACGAGGCTTGGTTCTGCAACTCGCCGGGCCTGAAAGTGGTGTGTCCCTCGACTCCGTACGATGCCAAAGGGCTTTTGAAAGCAGCGATTCGCGACGACAACCCGGTCATCTACTACGAAATCAAGCAGTTGTACCGCTGGAGAGAAATCGAAGAGGTCCTGCCAGATGAGGACTACACCGTTCCGATCGGCAAGGCGGCGGTCCGGCGGGAAGGGAAGGATCTGACGTTCGTCAGCTATGGGCAAACGGTCTATCACTGCCTGCGTGCCGCCGACAAGCTGGCCGAGGAAGGGATTGATGCGGAAGTCATTGACATTCGAAGTCTCGTGCCCTTGGACGAAGACGCGATCTTCGCCTCGGTAGCCAAGACGAACCGGATCATCGCGGTGAACGAAGCCCCGCGAACGTGCGGCTTTGCGGGCGAGATTCTGGCCAGGGTCTGCGATATGGCCTTCGAGTATCTGGATGCCCCGCCACAGCGCGTCACGCGAATGGATACGCCCGTGCCGTGGGTCGAGCCGCTGGAGCGCTATGTCTTGCCCAGCGACGAAAAGATCCTCGAAGTCGCGCGACGCGTCGTCCGCTTCTGATTGGTCCATGGTGGGCCCGGTGGGGTTCGAACCCACGACCAAGCGGTTATGAGCCGCTCGCTCTAACCGCTGAGCTACGGGCCCGACCGAACCAAGGATACCAGCGGCCCGCAAAAGCGGTCGGCAGACTCAGATCTTGAAGAGGTCGTCCGAGAGCCCGGTGTTGACTTTTTTGGACGAGTATTCGGTTACCCCGGCGACTTTGTCGTCAGCATTGCGAACGGTCACTCGGGTGGGGATCCACACCCCATTCACGCGCTCGGCGTCTTCGTAAATAAACACGGCCTTGAACACGTCATCTTGGCCATACCACTCGCGCTTCTTGACGACTTTCTTATCTTTGTCGACCCAAATCCGATGGCGGCTTGAATCTTGATTGCGCTGCTTGTATGTCAGGTCAAACACAAGGTCACCGGTGGCGCGGTCCGTCCGTACGAACTTGGCGTCCATAAACTGGGTAAAGAGTGCCGGAGTCAGCAAGCCGAAGTCCAAGACGGTTTGCCGCTTTCCTGGGCCGTCGGACAGGTCCTGCCGGACGTTGATGCCCGCTCGTGGCACGCGAAAAAGTCGCTTGGTCCCATTCAGGATGAAGAGCGCGTCGGTGTCGTCAACCGTCGTCTCAAGCCGGAGCATAAAAGGCTCCTTCAAGTTGATCGTCGTTTGGGTAAACCGATAGGATTGGCCAAAATCGTCATTAATCTTGCGCAGCTCTCGTTGGTCGCCACGGACCACCTTGGCCACAAACGTGGCGTCTTTCAGGTTGCCCTGAACGTAATCCATGATGGAGGGCGTTGCTTGAACTCCGCCAAGGATCGCAGCCGCTACGAACACACTTACCATAGTCACCATTGTATCCTTGACGGTAAAGCCTCTCTCAGCGCACCATGACCGAAGACGCCATCAGCCGATTTTTGTCGCAGCGCGCGGGCGCCTTGCGTCGCAGCGTTCGTATTCGGCCCATGGGAACGAACGAGCTGCTGGATGCGTCGATCGGCGTCTACCAATCAATCGGAAGAACGCTTCTGTTGGCCACGTTTGTTCCCGCGCTCGTCGTGGCGCTTGTGTGGACGATCGTGAGCCAGCGTGTCATTCCCATGCTGTTTTCCACTTCGAGCCCGGGAGACATGGGCGTAGAGGTGGCCGAGGCGGCGATGGCCGTTGGCCTCATCTTTTTGGTTGGGCTGCCGGCCATGCTATTCGTCTTGAGTTATGCCTCTGCGGTCGTCACTCAGCTGGTGTCATCGCTTTATCTCGGGCAAATATCGGGGATCGCGGAGGCCCACCTGCGAGCGTTGAAACTGCTTCCGCGGCTGTTGCG
Source organism: Fimbriimonadaceae bacterium (assembly GCA_046292875.1). Lineage (GTDB taxonomy): Bacteria > Armatimonadota > Fimbriimonadia > Fimbriimonadales > Fimbriimonadaceae > JBKBQD01. Next base: position 237,947 of record JBKBQD010000001.1, on the reverse strand, counting down.
GCTGGGACTCGTCGAAGCGACGATGGTCTTCGGAGTGGTGGGAGTCGGGATCCTTTTTCTCCTCTGGAGCTCGGCCATGGATGAGGGGTCGGGAGCGCTGGGCGCCGGGCTCGTCGCGGTCCTTGGCTTTGTGCTTCTCTATGCGTCCGTTCTTGTCGTTCCTTTTGTTCTCTGTCGGCTGATTTTGGTCCCGGTCGTCGCCACCCTTGAGCCCGAAACACGAGGCGTGATCAAGCGCGCAACCGACCTTATGAAAGCGCCACAGGTGGCGACAGTCGGCGTGTCGGGCTATGGCGTGGCGTGGAAGTGCTTCTTCATCATGGTCATTCTCTTTGGCATCATGGCCGGCGGCGCGGCTGCGGTGGTTGACTTGCTCGGAGTGGCCGATGCCCTGGAGACGCTTGGAGGACCCCTGCTGCTGAAGACTCTGGCGGCGATGGGCGTAGCCGGAGCACCAGCCTTCTTGGCGATTTGGGTCGTCGTGCCGGTCTGGTGCACCACGGCGACCCTGTTGTACTATGATCGCCGCATTCGGCACGAGGCGTTTGATATCGAAATCTTGTCAAAGGATGTGCGGCGTGCGGATCGCTCGGCTCGTTTTCAGCTTTAGCGTCTGGCTGCTTGGCGTGCTCATCATGGCGAGCGGCCTGGATGAGCTCAAGTCACAGCTGAAAGCGGCGGAATCACGCGAACAACTGGACGCCGTCCTTGCCCAGATCGCCGATGGCGACTATCCGCCAACGCTCAAAGAATACGCCGACAGCCGGCAGGCGCGGTCGCAAGAACCCTCCAACGTCAAGAGAACACTGCTCGCCTCGATCGAAATTGCCATGCAGGGCGAGTCTCCAGCGGCTCCTGCGGAAACGTCAGCCATCGCCGATGCCAAGTCCATTGTGAGCCGCCCGGAGTTCCGCGATGCCGGCGTCGCACGAGAGTCCAACTGGCTGTCTCGCGCTTGGAAGAGGGTGCTCGACATGCTTCCTACGCGAAACCTGCAGGACCGCGAGCAGCCAAACATCAACCTCAGCGGTCCGCCCAAATGGGTGGACTACCTTTTATTCGCGCTGCTTGCCGCGGGCGCGGTGACGTTGCTCGTGGTGATCTCTCGCATGATCTCGTTCAGGCGAGCGCTCAAACGGCGCGTTTCCGCGATGCTGGAAGAGGATGAGCCCGACCGCACGCTTGACGAATGGCTGACTCTTGCGGATCAGTTGGAACGCGAGGGGAGGTATCGCGAGGGGGTACGTTGCCTCTATCTCGCATGCTTGCTGCGCTGCGACGAGGCTGGGGTGGCTCGGTTTCAACGCTCTGAAACCAATTGGGAGCATTTGGCACGCATCCATCGGAGCAGTCAGCGACCACCCGAGCTGGACTTGCGAGGGTCGACGAGCCTCTTTGACCGAGTGTGGTACGGGCATCAAGTGCGCGGCAAAGAAGATCTCGAGGAGATGCGGGGGCACTATGTGGCGATCTCGGAAATCCTCCGCCCAAGGGTGCGAGCATGAAGGCGGATCGATGGTTCCTTGGCGGCCTTGCTCTGATCGTATTATTGGTCATCGGATCGCTGATGCTCGTCCTTGGTCAGCAGGACAACGAAGCCGATCCAAGCTCATATTCAACCGGCCCCAGCGGAACGGCAGCTTTTGCTGAGCTTCTTGAGCGCCGGGGCTACCGGGTCATTCGGTCCAGCGCGCGAATTCCTGAACTGAAGGACATCGATGCCGTCGTGTGGTTCGTGCCTTCGTACTCGAACGCCCCTGGCGCCTGGGAGGCCCTCACCTCGCCGGCCGAAACTGATGCGGACAGATCCAGTGACTCGGCGCCGTCATCGTCCGACGAGCCACGGATCAAGGCCTACACCTCGTTCGTCGAGTCCGGAGGGCGCATCGTGGAGTTCGCGGTGCCTCGCGATTACTCAGCGGCATCGGCCGAAGCCTTGGGCGAGGCGCTGAAAGTCGTGCCGCGCTTTCGATCCGAGGTCCGCACCGTCGTCGTCACAGGTCGGACGGCGGATGTGGACGGCACGGGCACATTCGAACCCTGTCTTTATGGGGTCGAGGGTCAGGGCTGTGTCGCATCGCTTACCGCCGTTGGCAACGGCAGCGTCATCGCGAGCACGCTTGGTCTGGCGCTGACCAACCGGTTTTTGGCCGAAGACGAGAATGCCGAGTTTGGCTTGGACATGATGGCTCTGGCCGCGCCGCCGGGTTCGACCGTCCTTTTGGATGAGACGGTGCATCGCCCTCCATCCGCTAGCTCGCTTGCCGAGGCGCTGGGACCATGGGCCATTGCGCTGCGCAACCAAGCACTTTTCGTGTTTGTCGTTGTCGTCATCACCTTGGGCAAGCGCTTTGGGATCCCGATCAAGGAGCGCGGCAAGCAGCGTGGCGCTCGCGAGCTCTTGGACGCCCTCCACAACGTGATGGCGCGAGGGGACCATGGCGCGATCGCGATCAAATGGATCCTCGATCGCCGGCTGCGCGAAGTCCGGCGAACCACGGGTTTGGCCCTCGACGCGGACAGCGAGACGAGAGTCCGAGCCTTGGGTGAAAAAGGAGCAAGGGCGGTCGTGACGGCTCAAGCGTCGTCAGAGCTCCGCGTTTCCGGCGATCGCGCCGTCAAGGTGGTTTCGCAACTGGAAGACGCCTTGGCGCCCTACACGCGTCGGATTCCATATCGCCGTCGGCGGCGCCGGTAGGCCATACTTAAGGTCATGAAGTACTGGTGGCTTGGTCTGGCGTTGGTGATCTCCGCTTCGGCGGTCGCGCAGGGAACCGCGAAGCAAGGCGGCCAATCGCAGCAGACCGATTTGGGACGCCGCGCCGAGGAGCGCAAAAAGGCCGACACCGAAAAGATGAAAAAGGCTGAGGCGAACTACAAAGCGTCGAAGGCAGCCTATGAAAAGAAGCCGTCCGATCCCAAACTGAAGGACGCATACGTCAAGGCGACCAATGAGTACGCCAACTCGATCATGATGAACTCGGCCTTCACGCCGGTAGAAAAGTATCCGCCGGCTTTGCGCCTTTACCGCGAAGTGCTCAAAGTCGATCCCAAGAACGCCGAAGCGCGACGATGGATCGAGACGATCGAGTCCATCTACCGCAGTCTCGGCAAGCCCATTCCGAAGTAGCCAGTCGTCGTGGAAGAGCACACCGCGCCGGATTCGACGCCCTCTTTCCGGCGCTTCGTGCTTTTTTGGGGTGCGGTTATCGTTGGGATCGCGACACTGCCCAATCTCTACGGCTTTTTCGTGACTCCGGAAGGCGCCCTTTATCTTGGGTCACAGCATAACCTGGACGACCACATGGTTTATGCGGCCTGGATCCGTCAGTCGATGGATGGGGCGTTCCTCTTTGACAATCGCTTTACGAACCAGGAGCAGCCCGGACTGACCGTTCACCTTTACTACTGGGTACTGGGGTGGTTCGCTCGCGTACTCGGGATCCCACTGACCGTGCTCTTCGCGAAAATCGTTTTTGGTGTCGCAGCCGTGGTTGCCGTGGGTCGTCTGATTGAGCGCTTTTCTGCCGATGAGCGGATACGGCGGATGGCGTTTGTGTTTGCGCTGCTCGGCTCTGGCATCGGCGGGTTCGTGTTTCAGAACTTTGGGGTGGCGATCCCAGAGGGTGAGGGTGGGCCGCTGCGGCCGGTTCTGCTGGGGCGCTTGCCCGTGGATGTGTGGCAGCCGGAGGTCTTCGTCTTTCCGTCCCTCCTGGTAAACGGCCTATTTGCGGTGAGTTTGGCGCTGATGGCGGTGACCTTGATCGCCGTCCTCGATGCACGGGAATCGTGGCGGCCGGTGCTTCCTGGCTTCGTGGCGTTCGGATTGTTGATGAACATCCACAGTTACGATGTTCTGCTCATCGCCATGGTACTTGTCGCGTTCTTGGCCATGGCAGCCGCTACGGGTAAGGCGACGGGCGCCTGGGTTGCGCGGGCCATGGTCATCGGGTGCGGCGCAATTCCAGCGGCCCTTTGGTTTTTGTACGTCCTGCAGCAGGATGCGGTGTTTCAGGCTCGAGCCGCAACGGAGACGTATTCCCCAAACTTTCGGCTGCTGGCGGCGGGATTGCTGCTCTGCGTCGTGCCGATCTGGGTTTACGCCGGTTTGAGCCTCTCGCACTATCCCCCTCGTCGGCGCGTGGGAGTCATCGGCTTGGTCTTCCTAACCTTTGCGGCCTTCTTTGTTCTGGCACCGCGCCATACCGAGGGTTATTGGCTGACCTTAGGGCAATGGGGTGTGGTTTATGCGGCGGTCATCGTGCTGCTTGCCCTCTCGGCCACCGGTCGACCGGCCTTTGATTTGATTTTGGCGTGGGCAGCAGTGGGTTTGATCGCGCCGTATTTCCCCGGACTTTTCCAGCGCAAACTGTCCATGATGCTGGCGATTCCATGGGGAATCCTGGGAGCGTGGGCGATGGTGAACTTGCTCCAGGACCGAGTGGCGAACTGGAAGGCGGCGACCGCGGCGGCGGCGGTCATCCTGTTTGCGATAGGGCCAAACCTGCGCTGGCTTCTGCGTGAGTTCGCCCTGATCCAGGGCGACGTCTCGAACACGACCATGCATGCCGTGTTTGTCGAGCCAGATGTGGCCAAGGCACTCGATTACCTCAACCGGCAGAAGCCATCGGGTCGGGAGGTCATTGTCGCCATGCCCGGAGTAGGGGCAAAGAACACTGAGACCGGCGAGCCCTTGCGGCCGGTCGTGCCGGACTATAACGCGATGCTGGCGGGGATGACGGGGCGGTATGCCTTGGCCGGTCACTGGAGCGAGACTCCCAACTATCTGGACCGACGCAATGAAGCAACTCGCATCTTCTTGCCGCAAACTCCAGAGGCCGAGGCCCGCGCGTGGCTCCGAGAGAACAACGTTCGCTACGTATTGGCGCCGCGACCGGAGTCAGTTGCCCCGGCCGGACTGATGCTTCGCGATTTATCGCGCTGGGGGGCCGTCGTCGTCGATGGGGGGCGGTTTCAATTGATCCGATTGGACCCCTGAGACATCGATCATCGGCGGGGGCTCAGCCGTCGTCGCCGTCGTTGGTTCTGTTGAGGGACCCGGCAATGGCCCGACGCCCGCTTCGCGAACATACTCTGTCGGCGGAGTCGCGGAACGATACCGGCTGGTTGCGACTCGCTCACGGCGCACTTCTTGGCCGTCTCGCTTGATCACTCGGAATGTTTGGGCGACCCGCCCGCCGGTCGGCGTGGCGGCGACTTCCGTGACGATGGACACATCGTTCAGCGGTTTCTCGGGACCCAGCACGCGGCAGGTCAGCGTGGTGCCGTCCACTGAGCAGGACAACGCGATGGGGTGGTCAAAATTGTTCTCCAGGACGAGGTCAATCGTGCCGTAATCCACCGTCGCATCACGCCCGAGGGCGACATAGGGGACCGGCATTCCGTGCGATGTCCGCTGGGCCACCTTGGTCTCGCTCAGGAGTGCGGCGTTGTAAAGCGTGCTGCTCACTTGGCAGATCCCGCCGCCGATACCTTCTCCTTTTTGCCCGTTAATGTAAACGCCCGCCAGCTTGTAGCCATTGGCGGCCGTGCGGCGGCCAACGACTTCATTGAAGCTGAAGCGCTCTCCCGGCATGAGGACCACTCCGTCGATGGCCTGAACGGCCAGCCGAATGTTGGAGGTCCTATTCGACGTTGAGGAAGGGAAGCGAGTCGAGAAACTCGACAGTGGCTTGACAATGGATTTGAGCGCGCTATCCGGAACTCGCTTTTGGCTTGGCATGAGGGGGTACTCCGCCTTCCATGTTCCGCTCTGAATCGCGGCCAAGATCGCGTTCGGAAGCTTCTCGCTGTCCAGCGCGACGGTGCCGGCCTCGGGGGTGTGCTGAACGATTCCCTTGCGCAGAACGGCGCGAGCCTCGCCAGAGGTCGGCGCGCCGCTCTTGATGGCCTCCTCAAGCCATCCGTAATCTGAGGGCATCATCCGGTAGATGATCGGAAACGCCCGCGACGGCGCATCCGAATTGGCGATTCGTCGCGAGTACATCGCGGCCATGTGATCTAGGGGCAACTGAGCAATGGTGGCGTCGAGGTCAACGTCAACGCCGAGATCCACTGCGGATCGTTCTGGTTTGACCTGCGGCAAGGTCCAGTTGCGAAGAAGGACCGGCTCAAACTTCTTTTCGTTCCACCATGCCGCGATCTTCCGGCGCGCTTCTTCCGGGGTCTCGCCACCCACCTGGAGCTCGCCCACAGCGACGTTCGGCCGAATCGTGCTTTGGTGCTGGGCCGCGACAACACCCAATCCGCCGCCCACCAGGGCGACACTCCCCACCACGACCCAAATCCAACGATTCATCTGACTCTTGAAGCGCGACCTGCCTGACGTAAGAACTTGTGGAAAAGTATAGCGGTTCCCGGCTCCTGGGCGATAGCCCTACCGTGTTCTACGGGCCGAGGTTCGGGGGTGGCGGTAAAATGGCCCCATGCCTAAACTCGTCTGGCTCAATGGCAAGACGATGCCGCTCGAGAGCGCCGTCACCGACGTCGCTGACCATGCGCACCTCTACGGAGACGGCATTTTCGAGGGCATTCGGATTTACGATCGCAAGGTGTTCAAGCTCGACGAACACCTGCGCCGTTTGATTCACGGCGCGACATATCTGGCTTTTGAGCACTGTCCGACATTTGAATACGTGCGGGATGTGGTGCTCGAAACGTGCCGCGCCGCGGACATGGACGCCGGCTACATTCGCGTGAACCTCACGCGCGGTACCGGCTTGGGTCTTGATCCCGCCCATATCGTGCAAAAGCCGAATCTGATGGTCATGATTTCACAGTTGCGCCTCTTTCCGGAAGAGGTGATGGCGCGCGGCCTGAATGCGGTCACGGCTTCGGTGCGTGTCGCCGTGGACTCGGGACTCGATCCCCGGCTGAAGTGCATTGGCAACTATGCGACGAACATCATGGCCAAGCTGGAAGCGAATCGAAAGGGCGCCGGCGAGGCTCTGATGCTGAATACCGAAGGCGTGATTGCCGAAGGGACCGGCGACAACTTCTTCTTAATTCGCGACAGCGTGATCTACACGCCTCACCCGTCGTGCGGCATTCTGCGCGGCATCACCCGCGATACCGTCATGGAGATTGCCGAAGGGCTTGGCTACAAAGTGGTCGAGGACTTCTTGACCCCATTTGACGTTTTTACAGCGGATGAAGCTTTCTTTACCGGCACCGCCGCGGAAATCGTTGCGTGCATCAGCCTGGACGGGCGACCGGTTGGCAAGTCTGAGCCGGGTCCCATCACCCGCCGGCTGACTGAAGCGTTCCATCGAGAGACGGCGAAGGGAACGCCGTTTGCCGAAAAGGAAGTCGTTCAGGGCGCAGCATAGGCGCCCGAACGAGCAGGCTTTGCCGCTTCAGGGAATTGGCCTCGGATGCAGACCTGTTATGAGTGCGGCGCGGAAGCGGAAGTCACGTGGCGCGAAGAGGGCGTAACGGCCGCACTTTGTATCCGCTGTGCAAACCTCCGATGCGATCCGATCAGTCTGGACGCCGTTGCTCGGAAGCGGGGAACAGAGCATGACCTGGAACGGTGTCCGGTATGTGGCTGGACACTGGCTCAATTTGAAGAAACAGAACTTTTGGGCTGCCCTGCTTGTTACGACGCATTTGCTCCAGGGGTCCGTAGGTACTTAGACCGATTGGCTTGATTAGTACTGAGATACAATGCCGTAATGGGTGGGGGGCCAATTGTTGAGTCACGCTTTCCGATGACCACGGCATTGGGGGCACTGCATGAGGCGATCTGGTCCGCATTTGAGCCGCGCCTGCAAAAAATTGGTCTCTCGATGACCGATTTCCAGGTGATGTCGGCCATTCATGCCGCGCGGGGAATGGCGGCACAAATCCAAATTGCCGCGGCATTGGGGATCACGGCGCCTTCTTTGAGCGAGGCGGTACGAGCAATGGAGCGCAGCGGCCTCGTCCAGCGCAAAGTCACTTCGGCTGATCGGCGCGTTCGCATTCTTGGATTGACCGAGAAGGGTGAAGCAATGCTGCGGTCTGCATTTCAAATTTTGGAATCGATTGAAGCGTCGATGACCGAGGGACTTCGTGAGCGCGATCACGACGTTGCGCTGGTGACGATTAAGCGGATGCTGGACGCTATCGAAGCCTCGGACTTGCTCAAGACGCGATAAGTCTCGCTACAATTGTTGTTGGGAATGGACAAGGTGGTCGTCGGAGGCAAGCCACACTCGCGCGTCATGGTGCTCGATACCCCGGTTGACGCCGTGAATATGTTCGAAGCGCTGGATCTGATCGAGAGCTTTTTGTCGGAACCTCGGCCTCACACGGTGATTACGCTCAACTCGACCGGTGCACTGCTTGCGCGAAGGGACCCGGCATGGCGCTCCTTGCTCCTCACGGCTTCGCTGGTGACGGCGGATGGGGCGGGAGTGGTTTGGGCCATGAGACGGCGGGGGGCGGTGATGCATGGGCGCGTTACCGGAGTGGACCTCGTTCTGCAAATGGCTGAACTGAGCGCGGATCGTGGATACCGTATCTACCTGCTGGGCGGGGAGCCGGGTGTGGCGGAGCGCACCGCGGACAAATTAACGTTGTCCTATCCTGGCTGTCACATCGTGGGGTATCGCCACGGCTACTTTCCGCCAGAAAGCGATGCACTGGTGGCTGCGGAGGTCGCAGAGACCAAGCCAGATATCCTGCTCGTGGCCATGGGGCAGCCAAGGCAAGAGCAATTCCTGGCTGCTCATGGGGCGACCATTGGATTCCGCGTCGGAATCGGCGTCGGCGGTTCTTTCGACGTGGTGAGCGGAAAGGTGCGGCGGGCGCCGGCTCTGTTTCGACGGCTATCCTTGGAGTGGCTCTACCGAATGTTCCAAGATCGGAAGAAGTTCAAACGATTTCTTGATTTGCCGCGGTTCGTTGCGGCAGTATTGATGGACCGCAAATGAGGATCTCAACGAAAACCGGTGACACCGGAACCACTGCTCTTTGGGGCGGGCGTCGGATTAGCAAGTCCAGCCTGCGCATCGCCGCCTTGGGTGACGTGGACGAACTCAATGCTTGGATCGGAACCTGCCGTGCCATCGACCATGAGTTTCCGCTCGATGACACGCTGGACCAAGTGCAAGCCCTCTTGTTTGAACTGGGGACGGCGATTGCCTCATTCAACGAGCGAGAAGACAAGGCGGATGGGGCGACCAAGTGGCTGGAAACGCACATCGAGCAGCTTGAGGATGAGTTGCCGCCGCTCAAGAACTTCGTTCTGCCCGGCGGGTCCCTTTATGGGGCGCAACTCCATTTGGCCCGAACGGTCTGTCGGCGCTGCGAACGCACGCTGTGGGCGCTGGAGGAAGAAGACGGCGGCGTGGCGTTTTGGATTGTATTCCTGAACCGCCTTTCTGATTTTCTGTTCTTGGCGGCTCGTAGAGCAAACCTTAACGCCGGTGTCGCCGACCGGATTTGGACGTCTTAAGTACTATGCTGAACTCCATTGCCGTTGCCGTGGCTGTCTTGGGGGTTGCCGGACAGGACGCGGCTCAGCCCAGCCCTGGGCAGTTGATTTCAGGCATGTTGCGCGCCTACGCGGAAGCACGGACGATCGTCGGATCCGTCCAGATGGTCCAACGCATGGGACCGAACATGATCCAGGTCCGAACTCAGGTTCAGTTGGAGCGTCCCGCCAAACTCTATATTCTGCAGACAAGTTCGGCGGCGCCAAGGTCCGATCAAGACATCCGCGTCTACAACGAAGAGCGCCGACGATGGCTGGTGACGAGCGACGGCAATGCCTTTTCGTATGATGCGCCGCGGGGCATTCTGGTGGAAAGAGACGCCCAGCGGTTTGCCGAGCGCGCCATCGACGAGCAGGGCAAAGCTCGCGACGTCGGGTCGATCTACCGCGTGGTGAAGTTCAGCCTGGGCGACAAGTCACCGGTATTGGACATCTTGACGTCCTCGCCACGTGAACTCGAGCTGCTGCGCACGACGTGGAAGACCGTTGAGTACAAGGGCACGACCAAAATCACCGACGAGCCGCTGCATGTCGTCGAAGGCAACTGGGTCGACGAGGTTGACCCTACGATGACCGGGCGTTACCAGTTTCTGGTGACGGAGGCGGGCGATCTTCGGCGCTATACCATTCGGGCGCGATTCAACACCCCTGAGTTTGATCTGCAGCGCAACGAAACCAGGCTTGGCGGCACGGAGATCATCGAAACCGTTTGGGATGTGAATGTGAGGCGCGACGCCGCGCCAGATCAGAATCTCTTTAAGGTGATTTTGTAGGCTCAAGGCCGAGCGCTGTCAGGGCAAGCTCGACGGCCCGTCGGTGGGGACCGGGCATCGGTACATGGGGTAACTCGGTAATCGGCACGAAGGTGGTCTCGGGAATGGGACCATCGAGCGTAACGATCCACGGATGGAGCCTGATACGATGATGCGTCACCGTGTGCCGAATCGGCGGCAAGGCTCTCGGCCATTGGGGAAGGTTGATCCCCTCGCAAAACGCGCTGGCCTCCTCTTCGGTGTCGAAGAGCGGCGCGGTCCACAAGCCGGACCACCACTTGCCATCGGGAATTCTCCGCAATCCGACCGCCGACGACCAGATCGGAATCACGAGGTACATGTCCCGAGCGACCACCGATTGCTTTGCCGCTCGCAGAGGCAGTTCCGATTGGATTCCCATCGACTGCGAGATGCAGGCATGACGTATTGGGCAGCGCAGGCAGTCGGGCGCGCGAGGGGTGCATATGGTGGCGCCAAGTTCCATCAATGCTTGATTCCAGTCGCCCGGATTGGATTTATGGAGCATGGCTTCGGCCCACTTCCAAGCGGCGCGTTTGAGAGCGCCTCCCGAAGCCCGCGAGGCCGTTAGGCGTGCAAAAACGCGTTCAACGTTGCCGTCCACGACGGCAACCGGCTCTTGAAAACAGATGGAGGCGATGGCATTGGCGGTGTACGGGCCAACGCCCGGGATGGTGCGCCACGCTTCGGCAGACTGGGGCATCGTGCCTTGGGCCACGATCTGCCGCGCCCCCATCTGAAGCATGCGGCAACGTCGGTAATAGCCGAGGCCCTGCCAAAGCGCCAGGGCTGCGGATTCGTCGGCGTGTGCCAGTGCTTCAACGGTGGGAAATCGGGCCATCCAGCGCTCATAGTAGGGAATCACGGTGGCGACCTGCGTCTGCTGCAGCATCGCCTCCGAGACCCAGATAGCATAGGGGTCCTTCGAGCGTCGCCACGGAAGATCTCGGGCGTTCGTCGCGAACCATTCCAGCAGGGGGTCGCGAATCAGGTCGGGCCGCACTAAGCTTCCGAGATTCCGAGGGAGGCGAGCGCTTGGTCCACGTCCGGTGCATCGATGAGGGCGCGACCAACGACCAAGTAGTCCGCCCCGTCTTCGAGGGCCTGTGTGGGCGAACCGACCCGCTTCTGATCGTCAGTGGAGGCGCCGAGCCGAATCCCCGGAGTCACGATTACGGCGCTGGGACCAACCCAGCCTCGAATCGCGGCGATCTCGTTGGGCGAGCACACGACACCGTCCAGCCCACAATCGACACCGTGCTTTGAAAGGTAGACCATGTAGTCGAGAAGCGGCCGGTCGACTCCCATAAAGTCGGTAAGCATGCCTTGGTCGATCGACGTCAGCACGGAAACCCCGACGAGGAGGGGGGCGTTCTCACCTGCGTTCTTCGCCTCTTCCACTGCGGCGGTCACCATCGCAGGGCCACCGGCGATATGAAGCGTCATCATCCAGACGTTATGTCGCGCGGCTTCGCGGACGGCAAGCGCGACGGAGTTCGGAATGTCGTGGAATTTGAGGTCAAGGAAAACGCGGCTGGCCCCGGCGTCCTGCAGCCGGGGGATGACGTCGAGTCCATGCCTCAGTGTGAGCGCGTGGCCGATCTTGAACGCGCCGATCTTCGGTCCGATGCGAGACGCAATGTTTAAGGCGACGTCAAGGTCACCGGTGTCGAGCGCGCAGATGACTTTTCGATACATGAGACCCTCTCTTTGCGACACTGAATCGTGTCGTGAGTATACGGTGTAATGGGGTTAGAGGGATCATGACGACCACTGAGGAAAGGGCCTTCATTCAGCCGACATTGTTCAGCCGTGAACTTGTCTATGACGCCCTGCGAGGGTTCGCCATCCTCGGCATCTTTTTGGCAAACGTCTGGGCAATGGGTTTTCCTTGGATGGAGGAACTCTTTGATACGGACCAGTTCGACAGTCCTGCTGGGCGCGCGATCAGTTCCTTCACTTCCGCGTTCGTCTCAGGCAAGTTCAGGTCAACCCTTGCCATTCTCTTTGGCATTGGCCTGTGGCTACAGTACCAAAAGCGCAAAGATGTTCCAGGAGGTTGGCCCGGTGGCTACTTCAAGCGAACCTTTTTTCTTCTCCTGATCGGGCTTTTCCACGGCATCTTCCTCTTCTGGGGCGACATTTTGGCGCTTTACGCGGCCGTTTCATTTGTGGCTGCCATCATGGTGACGGCGGCCCCGATCGTTCAGTACCGATTCATTTGGGGTGGCCTGATCCTCACCGCGATCTTGGGCCTGCTGATCGCAGCCGCGATGACCTCGATGGAAGGCCAAGGAGGAATGAGTTGGTCGCCAGTTAGCTCCGAGCGCCTCATCTCAGCTTACGGATCAGGCACTCTGGCCAACCAGATAGAAATGAATATGACGCTCTATGGCGTGAATCTTCAACAAGCGGCTTTCTCCTTGCCGATGCTTGGTCCGCTCTTTCTGATCGGCTTTTGGATGGCGCGGACCAAAGCCTTGACCGACCCCGGTTGGCACCGCCCAGAGTTTCGGAGGCTTGTTGTCATTGCCCTGGCCGTCGGCGTGCCAGCGAACCTGGCCGCATTGGCGTTCCTGAGACAAGGCGTTCCACTGAGCTACTACTATCTTATTGAGTTCCTTTTTGCACCGTTTCTTGCCGTGGGCTACATGGCAGCGGTGGCGATGGTCTGCAAATGGCGACCGTCGGCGAGCATCGTACAAATGCTCAGCAAGGTCGGTCGCGTTGCGCTATCCGTCTACTTGATGCAGTCTTTGCTTGGGTGCGTGATTTTTAACTCATGGGGGCTGGGGCTGTATAACCAACTTCAACCCTTGCAGACCTACTGGGTCGTCCTGGCGGTATGGACCATTAACATCACCTTTGCCATCTTATGGCTCCGGCGATATGCCATGGGTCCGGTCGAGTGGCTTTGGCGATCAGCAGTCGAAGGGCGCCGCGCGCCATTGACGATACGCGAAGCCGAAGCGGCTAAGCGGTTGGCGCCATCGGCCGTTTCGATGCCGAAGACCGACCCGGTGCGCTTCGAACTGTAAATATGCTCGAAAAGTGCAAGGCACCCATTCGACGGCTGTGTAAACTACATCAATGAAAGCCCTTCGGCTTGGTTTTGTTTCTTCGCTTGGCTTTGCCGCAGCCATCGCGTCGGCTCAGTACGCCGGTTCACAGCCGGTTCCCGAGGCCTATCGTCGCGGGTTTGAATCGATTACGATCGCTGACGCCAAGGAATTGCTTGGCTTTTTGGCTGGCCCGGAATGCATGGGCCGCGGGACCGGACAGCCGGGTTACCAAGTGGCCGCCAATTACGTTGCGCAAAAGTTCCTTGAGTTCGGGCTTAAGCCGGTCGCGGACAACGGCTCGTACTTTCAAAACCTCACCTTTGTCCGGACATCTGTCCATGTTGGCGAGAGTCGGCTGGTCCTGGGGGGCGCAATGGTGGAAGTTGGCAAAGGACTCTCGCTTTCGGGAGTGACCGTCGGTGGCGAGCTCACCGGTCCGATTGTCTTCGTCAATGGGCCCGAGGGCAATGAAGGACTGCCGGAAGGGGTGAGCGTCGAAGGCGCCATCGTGGTCTTTCGAGGTGCAGGGCGACAGAACCGCGCTCGAACAGCGGTCATGACCGGTTCCCCAGCGGCGATCCTCACCATGGTCGACGAGGTCGTGATGCCCGAACCAAACGTGCGGCTCAAGTCGGGTCAAGCGGGGCGCCAGCGGGCCACTCGCCCCACCGGCCAAATTTCACGCCAAGCAGCAGAGTCTTTGATGGCCGCCGCAGGCGTCGACCGATCCGTCTTCAACGGAGCATCTGAGGTGAAGGTGGCGCGGGGAAGCGGCGACGCTACGCTCACCTACAAACTTGACTCGCAGGACATCTTGGTTCCGAATGTCATCGGCTTGCTCGAAGGAAGCGATCCGGTGCTCAAGGAGGAAGTGGTAGGTATCGGCAGTCACCTCGATCATCTGGGTGTCCAAAACGGCGTCGTCTACTGGGGCGCCGACGATGACGGTTCTGGGTCCACGGCAATTCTCCAGATCGCCAAGGCGATGAGCGTGAATCCGGTCAAGCCCAAGCGAAGCATCCTGTTCATGGCGTTTGCGGCCGAGGAGATGGGGCTGATCGGATCCGGGTTTTACGCGGACAATCCGATCTTTCCGCACAGCAAGATGATCTGCGAACTGCAGATGGACATGGTCGGCCGCAACGAAGAAAAGCCCGGCGAGCCGGCGAGCGAGAACATTCAAACAATTCACTTGGTGGGCAGCAAGCGCATTTCTACCGAACTCGACGACCTGGTCAACGAAGCGAACAAGTACGTGAATTTCACCTTTGAGTACGACGAGGAAGGGGTCTACACTCGCAGCGATCACTACAACTTCGCAAAACACGGCATCCCGATCGCCTTTTTGTTCTCGGGATTTCATCCTGACTACCATCAGCCAACTGATACGGTCGATAAAATCAACTTCGAGAAGCTGACGAACTCTTCCAAGCTCTTCTATCTCGTCGCGATGATGGCGGCGAACCGCGAAGGTCGATTTAAGCCCAACGAAGGAGGCGGTCAATGATCTCTGACGCCCTAAAGGAGATGCTGATCGCCCAAGTGGGCCATGAACTCGCGGCGTCGCATCATTACTTGGCCAGCGCCGTTTACTTTGCCGGACAGGACCTTGAAGGGTGGGCGGATGCGTTCTATGCGCAGAGTGCTGAGGAGCGTGACCATGCGCTCAAGATCGTGAAGTTCTTGGTCGATTTGGACATCTCGTTCACGGTTCCGGCGGTTGGGGCGGCTTCGAGCGAGTTTGCGTCACCCGCCGCGGTGATCGAGGCGGCGTTGGCCAGCGAGCGCAAGGTCACGGCACAGTTCCAAGCGATGGCTGTCAAGTGCATGGAAGTCGGAGATTTCACGGCGTTCGAGTTCATCCAATGGTTCATTCGCGAGCAGGTTGAAGAAGAGCAATTGATGCGGCGCTACTTGGCGATGGCAAACAGCGGCGCGGACATGTTCCTTCTCCAAAGCCAGCTCGGCGACAGCGGTCACCATTAAGAGTCGGAACCCTTCGCCGCTCTTGGGGTTTAGTCCGTAGTAGTGGGTATGAGTTCGGACGAGCCAAGAAAGGTTCGAGTGATTCTGGAACGGCTGGAGCAAATCGTCGCCTCAGATGATGCGAGGATGCGGAGCTACCTATCGGCGCTTCGCCAGGCGGTTGATGACGAGGACAAGGCCCTTGAGGAGCAGCGGCAACTCTTGGCTGAGTTTCAGGAGGCCTATGAGAAGCTGACCTCCCCTGCGAACCGCACGGGGACGTTCTTGCGGTTTACCGAGATCGAGGGCCAAGCGGTGGTCGCGATCGGTGACAGCGAATATGTGGTGACCGTCGATCCCAAGTTTGACAAGGCGGTCCTTCACCGAGGATGCCGTGTCAAGGTCAACGAGGCCTACGCCGTGATCGGACTGATCGATGACGCCGAATTTGGCGCTCTCCTGCGTGTGGCGGAAGCCCTGGACGACGGCCGCATTCGATTGGGCGGAGACACACCGGGCGCAGATTCGCGGTTGGTCCTGCGTGGGGAAGTCCTGGGCGAGCGCGAGGTGCGATCGGGCGATGAGGTCCGACTGGAAGCGACGGGTCGATTTGCCATCGAGCACTTTCCCAAGAAGGAAACTCAAGACTACTTTTTTGAGGACGTCCCCGAAATGCCATGGGAGAAAATCGGGGGACAAGAGGAAGCCATTCGGCTCATCAAAGACACCATCGAGCAGCCGCTCCTGCACCCTGAACTGTATGCGCAATTTGACAAGAAGCCCATTAAAGGGGTGCTTCTTTATGGACCTCCTGGCTGCGGAAAAACCCTGATCGGCAAGGCAACCGCCTACAACCTGGCGCGCGAATACAGTGCACGGCAGGGCCGCGAAGTGAAGGAGTACTTCATGATGATCAGCGGGCCAAAGATCCTGAATATGTGGCTTGGGGAAACTGAGCGCATGGTTCGCGATATCTTCCGCGCAGCCCGGGAGAAGGCTGCCGACGGCAACCTGGTGTTCATCTTTATGGACGAAGCCGAAAGCGTGCTTCGCACGCGGTCCAGCGGTCGGTGGCTCAATATCAGCAACACCGTGGTCCCGCAGTTCTGTGCCGAAATGGACGGCTTGGTGAATCTAGAGAACGTTGTCTTGATCCTGACTTCCAATCGACCGGACTACATTGACCCCGCCGTGCTGCGTCCCGGGCGCATCGATCGAAAGGTGAAAGTGCGCCGACCGGACCGTGCCGCGTCAGAGCAGATTCTCGGGATCTACTTGCATGCCGGGCTGCCCCTTGATCCCGAGGTGGTCGCCCGCTACAACGGGGACGTCGATTGCGCGCGGCAACTTATGGTCAAGGAACTTGTGGGCGACTTGTGGACGGCGGGTAAAGAACAGGCGTTCCTCAAGGTGGCTCTCAAGACGGGCAGCTCAGAGACCCTCTACTGGCGGGATCTGGTGAGTGGCGCCCTGCTCAGTTCCGTGGTCGACCGCGCAAAAGATGTGGCGATCCGGCGGGCGATCGAACATCCAAGCGATCCGGTTGGGATTCGCCAAGAAGATCTGGCGCTGGCACTTCGCGCCGAGTTCCGCGAAAACGAGATCTTCCCGAAGTCAGACACGATGGAGGACTGGCTGAAACTGATCGACATCGAGCCTGAGCGTGTGGCAGCGATCAAGCCCATCGGTTCCGATGTGAGTGAAGACCGTGCGCGACGCACCGTCGTTTAGGCTAGTCGGACCGAAGTCCTATCATAGGATCAGAAAGTATCAAAAGATCATACTGGCAAGTTCATGACTAAGATACTTTTAGCATGATGAACTCGTGTTTTGCTTAATACAAACTACACGCTGACAGTCCTTGACATTAGTACGTCTGAAGAGGTTATAGTACGTACCTCCGTACTGTTAAGGAGAACTCTTCATGATGAACCAACGCAGAGCATTCACTCTTATCGAGTTGCTCGTGGTGATCGCCATCATCGCCATTTTGGCGGCGATTCTCTTCCCGGTCTTCTCGCAAGCGAAGGCAGCGGCGAAGGGTGCGGCATCACTCTCGAACAACAAGCAAGTCGCCCTGGCCGCGATCATGTACTCCAACGACTCCGACGATCGCATGCCGATCTTGACCAATTGGGGCGCACCCGGGGTCAACAATGGCGCGATGGTCTACTTCGGTGGACAGGGATGCATTCCGTGGCCTCAGCTCATCGAGCCCTATTCGAAGAGCGCCGACCTGCTGCTCGATCCCCAGGCTCCGCCTCCACCGGCAGTGCTTCCTGGATTCAATCCGCTGGCGAACCGATACTTCGGACCCATGTACGGCATGAATCCGTACCTCGCCCAATCGACCACCTTCCCCTATGGGGCCGATGCGTTCCTTCACAACACCCGTACGCTGACCTCGGTCAGCCGGCCCGCGGACGTCGTGATGTTCACGCAGAAGTACTCCAACTCGGAGACCGTGACGAACAACTTTTACGGCGGTTGGTGGTATGGGCCGGGCACTTACTTCATCACGGTGACGACCGATCCGCCGGACTGCGCAGCGCCAGGCAATGCGTACTACTGCGCGAGCGGCTGGAACGACAATACCTTCTACGGCGGCAACGGTGGCTTGAAGGAGCTCAAGAACATTGAAGCCGCCGGCGCTTGGACCGGAGGTGGCTCGATGCGCGGTCGGCGGCAGATGGTCGCGGCGTTTGTTGACGGCCACGTCGCGTCGCGTCCTCCAGCGTGGTTCGCCGAAGGGACGAACTACAGCGGCGCGAAGGATGCGCTCGGGGTTCCGATCCAGAACCAGACCCAAATCGAGATCATCGACATTAGTCGGGATCGTTATCACGGGATTCAATGAAGCGGCTGATCACGATCGGTGCTGCGGTCATGTTCGCGCTGGTTGCTCTTGGATGCAGCAGCGGCGAGGATGCCTCGACTCACTCGGCGGGCAATGCCACGCCTGATTCGGAAGGCGGCTTGAAGGCGGCCGGCGGAATGCAATCGGCTCCAGCTCCGGAGCCTCCTCCGGGCGGTTAATCCGCTCCTTCCAATCCTGTGGGGTCCTTTCTTTCTGGGGAGGGGCCCCACGCTCATTTTGCCGATGCCGCAGTTGAGCCGGCGCGAAGCTGAGACGATCCGCTGACCAGTCGGATGAGAGATTCGACCGTTTGGTCCCGCTCAAGCGGATGTCGGAGAGGGAGGTCGAGATTCAATCGGTACACGTTTCGGCGGCCGTTTTTATGGATCGTGACGACGCCGTATTCGGCGAGTTCCTGCACGATTCGATGCGCAGAGCGCTCCGTAATGCCTACCTTTTCTGCGATCTCGCGGACCTTGATCTCGGGGTTGCGCGAAATGCAAATCAGGACATGACTGTGATTCGTGAGGAACGTCCAGGGCGCATTCATCATAACCGATTGTAGCATTTCATAACATGAGATAGATTTCAGGTAATATTCGTCACGTGATGACGTGCTCGCTCCAGTCGCCCGATGTGCCTCCCCACACCCAGCCCACGGTTCCCGTTGCGGTCGCCTTTGGCGACGGTATTGGCCCCGAGATCATGCGCAGCGTGATCCCCGTGCTCGAGGAGGCAGGGGCCGCCCTGGAATACCTGCCCATCGAAGTCGGCGAGACGGTCTATCGGGCGGGGTTCACCTCTGGCTTGCGTCCCGACGTGTGGGACATCCTTCGCTCGTCCCGAGCCCTGCTCAAGGCACCGATCACCACACCTCAGGGCGGCGGATACAAAAGTCTCAACGTCACGCTTCGGAAGTCGCTGGGGCTCTATGCCAACGTGCGGCCCTGTGTCGCCTATGCTCCTTACGTTCGAACCCTTCATCCAAGGATGAACGTCGTGGTCGTTCGGGAAAACGAAGAGGACCTCTATGCCGGAATTGAGCATCGGCAAACCGATGAGGTCTATCAGTGCCTCAAGCTGATCTCGCGTCCGGGCTGTGAGCGCATTGTTCGGTATGCGTTGGAGTACGCGCGAAGCAACGGACGCAAGAAGGTCACCTGCATGACGAAAGACAATATCATGAAGCTGACCGACGGCCTGTTTCATCGGGTGTTTGATGAGATTGGCGCCGAGTACCCCGAGATTGAGAAGGAGCATCTCATCATCGACATCGGGATGGCTCGCGTGGCGACACAGCCGGAAAGGTTTGATGTCATTGTCACGCCCAATCTCTATGGGGACATCCTTTCCGATGTTGCCGCGGAGGTTGCCGGCTCCGTCGGATTAGCCCCTTCCGCCAATATCGGGCCGAGCTACGCGATGTTTGAGGCGATTCACGGCAGCGCTCCGGATATTGCGGGACGCGACATGGCGAATCCATCGGGCCTGCTCCTTGCGGCGGTGATGATGCTCGTGCACGTTGGGCAGCCGGAAGTTGCCGCCCGGATTCACAATGCGTGGCTTGCTACGATTGAGGAGGGAATCCACACCGCGGACGTCTTCAGCGACGAGCACTCAACGCAAAGGGTCGGAACACAGGCCTTTGGCCGCGCCGTTCGGTCTCGATTAGGGCAACTGCCTCGGTCGATGCCCGCCGTCAGCTATCTTGAACGACCGTTCCACGCGGTGGAGATGGATTCGGGACGGGAGCTCCGAGCGACCAGAGTCTTGGATGGAGTCGACGTTTTTGTCCAATGGTCGGGGGACGCCTCCGGCCTTGCCGAGAGGCTCCAACGCGCCGCCGCCGGTGTTGCGCATCTGCAAATGATCACCAACCGCGGGGTGAAGGTATGGCCGTCCGGTCAGCCCGAGACGCTGCTGACAGACCATTGGCGATGCCGATTTGTCGGCATCGAGGGGAGCCCGTTCCGAGGGGAGACCATTCCGAAACTGATTTCCAAGGTCATGGACGTGGGTCTGGAGTTCGTGAAGGTGGAGTCCCTGTTCACCTTTGACGGCGAAGCAGGCTACTCGCTTGGACAAGGGCAATAGTTGCATTGCGTGACAGAAGCAGGGGGCGCCGAGTTGACACTCGGTACCCGTTTCAGTCATAATCCGCCCTTGGCAATCGTCCGTTGCCAAAGACTGCACAAGGAGGCTCGGAACCGAGGTTACTGAGGTTCGCGACAATCGAAAACCAGGCTTCGTGTTCGGGGTTCCTGCGTGCAGTTTGCGGGAACCTTTTTTGTTGAGGAACCGGCGCCAACAGCGGGCGATTCCGAGGAAAGCATGCCGACAACCAACCAGCTGGTCCGAAAAGGGCGCGTCAAGGCGAAAGAGAAGTCCAAGTCGCCCGCGCTGAAGTCAAACCCCCAGAAGCGGGGCGTTTGCACCGTCGTTCGCGCCGTGTCGCCAAAGAAGCCGAACTCCGCGCTTCGCAAAGTGGCCCGTGTGCGCCTTGTCAATGGGGTTGAAGTGACCGCTTACATCCCGGGCGAGGGCCACAACCTCCAAGAGCACTCGGTGGTGCTGGTACGTGGCGGACGTGTGAAGGACCTTCCCGGCGTGCGCTATCACATCGTGCGCGGCGCCGAGCAGACGGCCGGCACGTCGAATCGCAAGCAGGGCCGCAGCAAGTACGGCACGAAGCGACCGAAGCCCGCGGGCAAGAAGTAAGGAGTTATTGAGATGCCAAGAAAAGGCGCAGCCCCCAAACGTGTCATCATCCCGGATCCGATCTATCACTCGGAGCTCGTACAGCGGTTTGTCAACCGTATGATGATCGACGGCAAGAAGACCGTCGCCGAGCGGATTTTCTACGGTGCAATGAAGCAAGCCGAAGAAAAGACCGGAGAACCGGCGATTAACGTCTTTGAAAAGGCCGTGAATAACGTGATGCCGGTCGTCGAAGTGCGTCCGCGCCGTGTCGGCGGCCAGACGTATCAGGTTCCCATGGACGTGCGGCCCGAGCGTCGCCGCGCTCTGGCCATTCGCTGGCTTATCACCAATGCCCGCAAGCGTGCGGGCCGCACGATGACGGACAAACTCGCCGGTGAGTTCATCGACGCTTTCAACGGGACGGGCGGATCCGTCAAGAAGCGCGAAGACGCGCACCGTATGGCTGAGGCCAACAAGGCCTTCGCGCACTATCGCTTCTAGTTTATGGCTCGTTCACACCCTCTCGATTTAGTTCGCAACATCGGCATTGCCGCGCACATTGACGCGGGCAAGACAACGACGACCGAGCGCATCTTGTTCTATACCGGCAAGACGCACAAGATCGGCGAGGTCCATGACGGCGCTGCGACCATGGACTGGATGGAGCAGGAGCAAGAGCGTGGCATCACGATCACCTCGGCCGCTACGTCCTGCTTCTGGAGCGGATCGAAGGGTGACAAGCCCGAGCACAAGATCAACATCATCGATACGCCGGGCCACGTGGACTTCACCGTCGAGGTGGAGCGCTCGCTGCGCGTGCTTGATGGCGCGGTCTGTGTGCTTTGTGCGGTCGGTGGCGTTCAGCCGCAAACGGAAACGGTTTGGCGGCAGATGAACAAGTACAAGGTCCCTCGGCTGATCTACGTCAACAAGATGGACCGTCTTGGCGCCGACTTCTTTTCGGTTTACAACCGGGTGAAGGAGCGCCTCGGGGCGAACGTTGCCCCGATTCAAATCCCCATTGGCGCCGAGTCGAACTACCTTGGCTACGTTGACTTGATCACGATGCGCGCTGCCCTCTACGACACCAACGACGACAAAGGCAAGTCGTTCCGAGAGGTGGAGATTCCGGGCGATATGGCCGAAATGGCCGCCGAGTGGCGCGAAAAGATGATCGAGTCCATCGCGGACTTCGACGATTCGATCATGGAGCGCTTCCTTGAAGGCCAGGAGATTACGGAAGACGAGATCCGCGTGGCGCTTCGCAAGGGCACGCTCGCCGGCAAGATTGTGCCGATGCTCAGCGGCTCTTCCTTCAAGAACAAAGGTGTCCAGGCGATGATCGACGCGGTGGTGGAGTACCTGCCGTCGCCGCTTGACGTTGGCGCCGTCACCGGCGTCCACCCGAGAACAGAAGAAGAACTGGTCCGCAACGCGGATGACAAGGCGCCTTTCTGCGGTCTGGCGTTCAAGATCATGAGCGACCGGTTCGTCGGCCGTTTGACCTACATCCGCGTGTACTCGGGCACGCTGAAGAAGGGAAGTCCCGTGACGGTGGCTTACCGCGACCCGCAGACGAACGAGTTCCGAACCCGGACCGAGCGCGTGGGCCGCATCCTTGAAATGCACGCCAACCAGCGTCAGGACATCGATGAGGTGTACGCCGGCGAGATTGTGGGCGTGATCGGACTTTCTGACGTTAACACCGGCCAAACGGTGTGCGCCGAAAGCGATCCCATCGTGCTGGAAAGCATCAAGTTTCCCGAGCCGGTGATCCAAATCGCCATCGAGCCGAAGTCGAAGGCCGACCAAGAGAAATTGGGTCAAAGTCTGCAGCGCTTGGCTCAGGAAGACCCGACGTTCCGCGTGCAGACCGACCCTGAAAGCGGCCAAACCATCATCAGCGGGATGGGTGAGCTGCACCTTGAGATCATCGTGGACCGCTTGAATCGAGAATTCAGCGTCCAGGCGAATCAGGGCAAGCCGCAGGTCGCCTATCGCGAGACCGTTCGCGTCAAGTCCAAGGCCGAAGGGCGATTCGTGCGCCAAACGGGCGGTTCAGGGCAGTACGGGCATTGCTGGATCGAAATGGAGCCGCTTCCCCCCGGTTCTGGCTTTCAGTTCGAGAATAAAGTCGTTGGCGGATCGATTCCCAAGGAATACATTCCCGCGGTTGAAAAGGGTGTCCGCGAAGGGCTGCTCGCAGGCGTCATGGCCGGGTATCCGGTCGTTGATGTCAAAGTGACGGTCACGGAGGGCAGCTACCACGAAGTGGACTCGAACGAGAATGCCTTTAAGCAGGCAGGCCTGATCGCCTTTCGCGAGGCGATGAAGAAGGCGAATCCCGTGTTGAAGGAGCCGATCATGCATGTCGAGGTCACGACGCCGGAACAGCATGTTGGCGACGTGATCGGCGACTTGAACGGTCGACGCGGCCGAATCGAGGGGATGGAGCCCGCGATGGGTGGGGTCACCGTCATCAATGCGCACGTCCCGCTTGGCGAAATGTTTGGCTACGTCACGACGCTGCGATCCTTGACTCAGGGACGCGCCGCGCCGAACGTGACGCCGTCGCACTATGAAGAAGTGCCGACCAACATTGCGACCGAGATCATGGCCAAGGCCCAGGGCGGTCGCTGACCCAGGCGACTCCCTGGGAACAGTTCATGAGTCTGTTGACTTGCTGAGCTGGGCCTCGTCGAGTATCGTGATTCGGTGATCTAGGCGGAATCCGGGGCCAATGGGCTTGTCTTCGGTGGCGTAGAATCCTCAGTGATGGAGTATCGATACCTCGGGGCGTCGGGTTTTCGCGTTCCGGTCCTTTGCCTGGGGACCGGCACCTTTGGTGGCGTCGGCGAGTTTTTCAAGGGCTTTGGCACGACCGAAGTCGAAGAGGCAACGCGGTTGGTCGATGTTTGCCTGGAACATGGCTTGAACATGTTCGACTCGGCAAACGTGTATTCAGCAGGTGTGGCTGAAGAGATTTTGGGCCGGGCCATTCGCGGGCGGCGCGACCAGGTCATTCTCTCGACCAAGGCGACGTTCACCTTTGGGGCAGGTCCGAACGACGTGGGTTCATCGCGCTATCACCTGATCCAGGCGGTCGAAGGTTCGCTGCGCCGCTTGGGCACGGATTACATCGACCTGTTTCAGCTGCATGCGTTCGATGCCAAGACACCGGTCGAAGAGACGCTGAGCACGCTCGACACCATGGTGAAAGCTGGGAAGATTCGCTACATTGGGTGCTCCAACTTCTCGGGCTGGCACCTCATGAAATCACTGGCAGCTGCTGATCGCATGAATCTGACACGCTATGTGGCGCACCAGGCCTACTACTCCTTGGTCGGGCGCGATTACGAATGGGAATTGATGCCGCTTGCGCTGGACCAAGGGATCGGTACAGTCGTTTGGAGCCCGCTGGGATGGGGAAGGCTGACCGGCAAGTTTCGTCGTGGCCAAGACTTGCCCGAAACGAGTCGCCTTCGCCATGAAGTGGCGCGCTCTGGCGGGCCTCCCGTGCCGGATGAGCACGTTTATGATGTGGTCGACGCGTTGGACCAAGTGGCGGCGGAAACAGGAAAGTCCGTTCCCCAGGTCGCCCTCAATTGGCTCCTGCAGCGACCCACCGTCAGCAGCATCATTATTGGAGCGCGAAACGAGCCTCAATTAAGAGATAACCTGGGCGCCGTCGGGTGGAACCTCACTCAAGAGCAGGTGGACATGCTGGACCAAGCAAGCATGGTCACTCCCCCCTATCCGTACTGGCATCAAGACGGCTTTTCGAGGAATCCGTTTCCTACCAAGATTTCATGAACATGACGCGTCGATTGCGAGCGTAGTCCCTTGCGAACGGTGGGTTCGTTTCGGTACACTACGCCCTTGTGACTAGCGCCTCTTCGAGAGGTGGACCCACGAGCGGGCCTTGCGAGCCCTGCCGCTAGTGAGCAAAGAATTAAACAGAGACATCCATGGCAAGAGCAAAATTCGAACGAAAGAAACCGCACGTCAACATTGGGACGATCGGTCACGTCGACCACGGCAAGACGACGCTTACGTCGGCGATCACGGGCTCGCTTGCTCTCAAGGGCTTGGCGAAGCGTGTCGCTTACGACGAGATCGACGCCGCTCCTGAAGAGAAGGCGCGCGGCATCACGATCAACATCTCGCACCAAGAGTACGAGACCGACACGCGGCACTACGCCCACGTCGACTGTCCTGGCCACGCCGACTTCATCAAGAACATGATCACCGGCGCTGCCCAGATGGACGGCGCCATCCTCGTGGTTTCCGCGACCGATGGTCCGATGCCGCAAACTCGCGAGCACATCCTCTTGGCCCGCCAGGTCGGCGTTCCTTACATCGTGGTCTTCATCAACAAGGTGGACCAGGTCGATGACGAGGAACTCCTCGAACTGGTCGAGATGGAGATCCGCGACTTGCTCAGCAAGTACGGCTTCCCGGGTGACGACACCCCCATCATCAAGGGTTCCGCATTCAAGGCGATGGAGGCCCTCGAAAAGGGCGTTGCCGCCGTCGAAAGTGCCGAACTGAAGCCGATCTTCGATTTGATGGACGCGGTGGACAGCTTCATCCCGACGCCAGAGCGCGACAAGGACAAGCCGTTCCTCTGCGCCGTGGAAGACGTCTTCACGATCACGGGTCGCGGCACGGTGGCCACCGGCCGCGTCGAGCGCGGTCAGCTGAAGGTCAACGAAGAGGTGGAGATCATCGGTCTGAAGGAAGAAAGCCGCAAGACTGTCTGCACCGGTATCGAGATGTTCCGCAAGCTGCTGGACTACTGCGAGGCGGGCGACAACGTCGGCTTGCTTCTCCGCGGCGTGGACCGTAAGGACGTCGAGCGCGGCATGGTCATCGCCAAGCCCGGTTCGATCAAGCCGCACGTGAAGTTCGATGCCGAGGTGTACGTCCTCTCGAAGGAAGAGGGTGGCCGCCACACGCCGTTCGTTGCCGGATATCGCCCGCAGTTCTACTTCCGAACCACGGACGTTACCGGAAACATCGAGGAGATTCGCGGCCAGGATGGCTCGAAGGCTGAGATGTGCATGCCGGGCGACAACGTCTCGATGACGATCGAGCTCGGACAAACCATTGCCATGGAGCAGGGCTCCAAGTTCGCGATTCGCGAGGGCGGTCGTACGGTTGGCGCTGGAACGATCACCAAGGTGTACGCCTAACGAAGAGATGCCAAGGGTCCTCAGATCATGCGAGATGAGGACCCTTCTCTCTTAAGGAACCCCTATGGCAGCAGCACCCAAGGTTCGCATTAGGCTCCGCGCGTTCGATCACCGAATGATCGATCAGTCGGCGGAGAAGATCACGGAGACGGTTCGCCGCACTGGCGCGCGAGTCAGCGGGCCTGTGCCTCTCCCGACCAACATTCGCCGATTCACGGTCATTCGTGGACCGCATATCGACAAGGAGTCGATGGAGCATTTTGAGCTCCGGACGCACAATCGATTGATTGATATTCTGGAGCCCAACAACAAGACGATCGACGCCCTGATGCGACTGGATCTCCCCAGCGGCGTCGACATCGAAGTCAAGCAGATTTAGTCACCGGTCGGCCGGCGGGCAGCATCGCCGGCATGGTCCTTGCCGCAGCTTGCGTTGCGGTTCTTGCACTGGCTCAGCCGAGTCGAGTTGCAGATTTCCCCTTTGAGGCCCAATTCCGTGATGGAGTCACATTGGGTTCACCGATCGAGAATCTAATGGGAGACCTTGAAGAAGAGGTTCAACGGTCGCTTGTCGCCGCAAAGGACAACGCTGATCGTTGCTGAGCGTTGCTCGCCCCTTTGTTCAAGCTAATGACGTCCCTTCGACCCGTAGGTGGAAGCACGCGAAGATTGGCCATATGACAAAAGTGACCGATGAAATCGGACAGCGGATTCCTGGTTGGGTCCCTTGTTCGCAGGTGTGCAATCGCAAGCCATTCGTTGATAGCTCGGCCAACTGCTTAGAAGGCAGCTGCTACGGCTGGTATGAAACAGCAAATCAGTCGATGATAACTCGCCTTTTTGGGTCGGATTTGTGTTTGTGCCGTTTTGGCCTTCGATGCCGGACGTGGATCAATCCAAGGGGGCACCTCGTATTCGGGTGGTGAATGCGCGGTGCAAAGACGGAGGAACCTGCCAGCATTGTCATGGACCTCGGAAGTGTGAGCAGACATGTTCTCACTCCTCATCTGACCGCCTTGGAGCCTCTCAACGGACGGGTGGCCATTGGTTGGCTGGGGCACTCCGAATGGCAGTCAATCCTCGACTTGGAACTTCGTCGACATGGGCCCAAGAGACGACACAAAATCCCAAGTCGCGCCGCTGGAAGTGCTTTAGGCAATCGAATCCACGCTGTATGAGGTCCCCGCGGCTGTTCTTGTTGATGTCAACGCACAAGGAGCAGGTCAGGCAGCCGCTCTTGCGTTCAACGGGCGAAAGCGCGCCAAGGTGGTTTGCGGCTCTACCTCGGCGGTATATCCAAGATTTTTTTAGATCTTTGAGATGTCAAGGGACGCTTCGGTCAATCGGGCGGTCGACTATCATGTTGGTTGCGATGACAAGAGTTACCGCCCAAACGTCCCACGATCGATAAAGATGATTTGGGACAATGACACGGAGTCACTCATGGATTCGGCGTTGTGCCCGCGGATTCTCTACCTGCTGAGGGACCTCGCCGATCCATCCGCCGACGACTGGTAATAATTGCGCGTAGACTGGTGCCACAGTGATCTGGACGACCGTCAGAACGTTGCGAGGCATGCGAACCGACGCTGGGGTTGTGTTCACCGTGCTCTGCCTCATGGCGAGCACGAGCTCCATTTTGCCGACACCTGCGAGTCGCGAGCGAGAGAACACCTTTCCCATCGAGCGATACTCCGAGTTGATTTCAGCAAGGTGGGTGCATCGCCATCGAGTCGAGAGAGATGTCACGTCGGACGAACTCAGGAAAAAGTTCGCTTTGGCTTCCACCGATGCCGAACGCATGAGGGCTGTTCTTGCGCCACTCGTCGAGGCAGATGACGTCCACACCACGATTTATTGGAACCAGCAGATGTATGGGCATTATCATCCCGCGGATGAGTCCATGCGCGCCAAGTTTAGGGAAATCATGGAAACCCCGGAAGCACGGGATGGCAAGGCATTCGCCAAGATAGGTCCGAGCAGAGCGGCATACGTTTTCGTCCCGGCGATGAGTTCAAGCTCAAGCGATGAGGCCCTCCGGCTAGCTGCAGAACTGCGACGTAGCATCATTGAGGTCGAGCGAGCGAAGCCGACGGGTTGGGTGATTGACCTGCGAGCTAATGGCGGCGGCAACCTCGTTCCGATGCTGCTGGGACTTCAGCCTTTGCTTGGACGTGGCGTCGTGGCAGGATATATGGACGCAGAAGGGAAAATCGAGGGTGAGTGGGAGCTTACGGACGCTGGATTGAGTTGGAACACGGACCAAGTTTCGACGCTTGTCGCAGAAATGCCAGCCCATTTGTCGGCTTCATCGAGTGCGCCAGTCGTGGTGCTGATTGGCATGGCTACGCGGAGTTCGGGGCAAGCCTTGGCGGTTGCATTCAGCGGGCGGCCCAACACAACCTTGGTTGGTGAAACGACTGCGCGGGGATACACAACCGTAAACTATCCATTTGATCTCGGAGGCGGGACGATCGTCAACCTGGCCGTTGGATTCATCACGGATCGGAAGCGAAGGGCATACCGTACGGTAGTCGAGCCAGACGAACGGTTGTCCTTAGCGATTGGAGAGAAGACGCTCATGGAGTCGGCACATGGCGAGCCTGTGCTGGCAATCTTGCGATCGCTCGGTGGCCGTAAACCTCATGCAATCGAAAATGAGCGTACACTTGCCAATCGGTGATTGAGCCAAAGGATCAAAGTTTAGGGGACGAACGGCGTCTTACCCGTACGGCGCTGCGTGTGTACGGCTTTTTGGTCGTCCTTGCATTCCTAGGGGTCGCGATCTCGCACTTGATTGCCAGTATCGGCCCAACGAACGTCCTCGCCGGCGCGGTGTTGACCGTCAGTTCGCAAGACCCGATGGATTCCGAGCTTGTTCATCGACTCCAAGGCTTTGTCGGCAGCATCCAGCTCGACGACACGAATCCGAATGCCGACGTGACACTCAGGGACCGCGACGGGAATGTCCTAGCCGACACTCTGCCGGATGCCGTCCGCCTCATCACCACGAATGTGGAGTCGAAGCGAAATCTTCAGGGAGGCGGCTTCGCCGCATTGTGCCTGGCTTTTGTGGCCGGGTTTCTGTTGCACCATATCCACCGCGTCGATCGCTGGGTTCGGTTTCTGCCGATCATCGGCGTTTTCGCAGGCTTTGCCCTCGTCCTTCCGTGCCTGACCTGCGAGAACAGTGACGTGGTGGGTGGCCTCGGGCCCTTAGTCGGAACCATGGTGATGGTCCTTCTGACCGTGCTTTGGACGCTGAACCCGCGACCGACACGGATGCTTGCCGGACTAACGCTCCTGATCTGCCTGCCCATTCCGCTGGCGCAAGCGGCGCTCCTCCAGACAATGCCCTATTTTTGTGGCCCGTGCATTGTGATAGGGGTGGCTGCAATCGGCGTTGCATTTTCACTCCTCTCGCTGCAAGGGGCGGCACAGCCCGAGGTGATCGACCCGGGTCCACTGATCGCAACGTTGTGCGCGATCGTGGTGATCTCCCTTGGCGTCACCAAATCGAAGCAATTGATGGGACTTCAGCAGGCGGGGCCACCCCCCATGACGGAGCGCCAGCGTCAACTCATGGGTTTGCCAGCTTCCGAACTCTTGGTGGGAAATATTGCGGAATTGAAGCCGGCCACCATCTACATGGTGCATCAAGACGGCTGTCGCGCCTGTGAGTTCGCCGATGCAAAGATGAAGGAAGCGGGGCTCAGTTACGTCAAAATATCCGTTGACGACGAAGCCTCGCCCATCCAGCCCAACATGGAGCGCGAGGGCGCGGGCGTTACCCCGACGATCTTCATCTTCGACGAGAACCAGCGCGTCATCTTCGTGCGCTTAGGATGGCCAAGCGATGCGCGTACCGAAGAGCATACGATTCAGGAGATGAAGCGCCTCACCCTCGGTGAAAGTTAAGGCTTTCGTCACAAAGCACAGCGAATGTTGTGAATTGTTTGCATTGTTTGAGACTTTTAGGTTAGGATACAGATGAGTTATGGAAGGGCTTGAGGGGAGATCGCAATTCCGAGCCGTGCCTCTCGAATCAGAATTTTTGGCAATGAATCGTTTGACTCGCATTTTGGCAGTCAGCCTCTTCGCTGGCATTTTGGGAAGCGGAGTGGCATTGTCGATCATGACCATGTTGGGATATTTTCAGAACAACTGGTCGCAGGCCAGCCTGATGGCGCTCAACGTGGCGATGTTTACGGTACCTGCGCTCGCCGCACAAGTGTTCGGCCGGTACATGGTCGTGTTTTCCGGCTTCACGATTTTGTACGCGGTTTACTCAATCGGAATGTCGCGGCGAGTGGAGTTGCATGAGCTGCCCTTTGCTTCCCTTGCCTTTCTCTTGGTGGGTATCGTGGTCACGTTCTTGGTCGTCAAACTGCTCGGAACGACCATCCCTCGACGAGGTCAAGAGAAAGCCTAGAATTGTTGAGTTTGCGAAGTATTCCGTGTTACAATAACTTTGGTCCCTGATATTGGAAGGAAGAGCATCATGACACTGATCAAGAAAGTCATTGGAATCGGTCTGGCGGCTTGCGCCATCGGATCGATCTTTGTCGGGAATGCGGTTGCCCAGGCGCCGACGCCTATGGTTTGCGGTGCGCAAACGAAAGGAGCGTGGACCGACCGACCTGAATGCAGTTTCTGGGTGACTTGGCGCGAGGTGACTTACACTGCAGCGTGGGTTTGTCTTGGCAACAAGGTCAAGCCAAACTCGTACACATGCGACGGTCCGGAAGAATCGGGCGGCTGTCAGTACTGGTTCAACCCGAACATCTGCCCAGGGCCAACGTGTCCTTGCGGTGGCGCCAACTGACCTGATCTCTCATCGACAGAGGACCGCGAGCGGCTTCACTTTGATGGAGTTGCTTGCGGTCCTCGGCATTTTGGCGATCCTGACCGCCATTCTCATCCCGGTGATCTCCTCAGCGCGAAAGGATGCCTTTCGCGCCTCGTCGACCTCGAATCTTCGCCAGCTCGCACAAGCCATGGCTCTCTACGAAGATTCCTACGGCGCCTATCCCGTTGACGAACATGCCGTAGCTGCCCTTGCCTCCGCTCCGACGTGTGATCCCAGCGACTATTGGCGACCCTCTTGCCAAGCGCCGTTTTCGGCGCCAAGGATTGGCTCATACGGGTATGCGCGGAGACTGACGAACTATCAGAGTGACGCTAACTGGAATCTGTCGCTCTCCCAGAATCCCAACCGTATCCTCTTCGTGTCGATCTTCTACGGATCACTGAGGATAGAGCCCTTTGAGGGGGAGGAGCCCCCGAATATGGCCGCGTGCTTTCGTGCTCGAACATGTGTTGCCCCGGATCGGCGGATTGTGTCGTTCATTGACACTTCGGCCAAAACCATCGTTGACCGGACGTTCGTTGACACGAGCACGAACATGTCCGGTCAAGTTTTCACGTGGCGGGCGGCCTTGGAAGACATCCGCTGGGAGCGTGAAAATGGCTACACGGAGCCGCCGGACGGGGCAGAAGGCTGAGGCCGATCGTCCTCGGTTTCAAATGTGCCGTAGAAATAGGGCGTCTGGGACTCAAACTCGCCGGCACAAGTGTCAACCATCTTGAAGACGGGCTGGGTTTTCAGGTCGTCGATCAACGCGCCAGCAGCCTTTGTTAACTGGTGATACCGCTCCCGCGTTGCCGTAACCAGAGCGCTGTCAATAGGCCAGGAAACAGTGTTTCCGTCGGCGGAAATGTGGACCGGGCATCCTGCGCTGACCATCGCGTCCAACGCGCCGTCCCGTACGAGCGAGGCAATGGTGGGCGAAGGGAATCCAATGAGAAAGGCCGCTCTGATTGCGCTTTCGAGCCCCGCATGTTCCACGCTTTCCGACATGCCTCGATGTCCTGCTTGAACGACCTGGGTTTCGATGCTGAGGATGTTCAGCATTCGATTCAGGAACCAGGGGTCGATACGTGAGATGCGATTGACTTCTCGCACGCCCCATCCTCGACGCAGCCCTTCGGCGACGGCCCAAAGGCGCTCGTCGGTTGGCTTTTGAATGGCAAGCGCCAATTCTTCATCCGACATGGGGTGGTCGCGCGTTCCGTCTGGATTGCGCGTGCCCTGAAACTTCGGATGGCGAAGGTCCTTTTGCTTGACCTCCAGGCCGCGAAGGGCCTTGAGCAAAGCGGCTTCAAAGGATCGATCAATGGCCATGACTTCGCCGGTTGCCTTCATCTGGGTGAAGAGCGTCCGGTTGGCGTGAGGGAACTTGTCGAAAGGCCAACGGGGCACCTTGACCACGCAATAGTCCAGCGCAGGTTCGAAGCAGGCTTTGGTCGTCCGGGTGACTTGGTTTTCAATCTGATCGAGCGTCATGCCGACGGCAATCTTGGCCGCGACGCGGGCAATGGGATAACCCGTCGCTTTGGACGCGAGGGCGGACGAGCGCGAGACGCGAGGATTGACCTCGATGATGTAGTAGTCGAAGCTTTCGGGGTTGACAGCGAGCTGCACGTTACAGCCTCCTTCAATGCCCAGGGCCCGGATGATCTTGAGGCTTGCTGTGCGCAGCATGTGGTACTCGATATCGCTCAACGTCTGGGAAGGAGCAACGACGATGGAGTCACCGGTGTGCACCCCCATAGGGTCGAAGTTCTCCATGTTGCAGACGGTGATACAGTTGCCCACCGAGTCGCGCATGACCTCGTACTCGACTTCCTTCCAGCCAAGCAACGAGCGCTCCACCATGATTTGCGAGCGCATTGAAAGCTGCAGGCCGCGACGTCCAATCTCCCAAAGCTCATCGCGAAAATTCGCAATACCGCCGCCCGTGCCGCCGAGCGTGTAGGCAGGCCGCACGATGCAAGGGTACGGCACTTCGTCAAGGACGGCCGCCAACTGGTCATCCGACTCGATAATCCAGCTTTCGGGGACGGGTTCGCGAATCTCGCGCATCAACTCACGGAAGCTTTCGCGGTCTTCGGCTTTCCGTATGGCTTCGAGTGGGGTGCCAAGCAGCCGCACGCGGTACTTTTCCAGAATGCCTGCCTCTGAGAGTTGCGTAGCGAGGTTGAGGCCGGTCTGCCCCCCGAGCGTCGGCAGTAAGGCATCGGGCCGCTCGCGAGCAATCACACGTTCACAGAAGTCGACGTTGAGCGGCTCGATATAAAGAGCGTCGGCGACGTTGGGATCCGTCATGATGGTCGCCGGATTGCTGTTGATCAGGACGACCGTATGCCCTTCTTCGCGAAGGGACTTGCACGCCTGGGTGCCCGCATAGTCAAACTCCGCCGCCTGTCCAATCACAATGGGACCGCTGCCGATGACCAGGACCTTCAAGGTTCCAATCTCCAAAAAGAAAGACGCCGGACCGGAGGGGTCATCGACGCCAAAGAGATCGCCATGCCAAGTGACGCCGAGGACTCGGCGGTCCGACCATTTTACTCGCGTCGGGGCTTGGGCCGCAGGGCTTCGGGCTGTGTCACACTCTCATTCCAGAGGTTCAGTCAATGCCGATTGTCGCGGTGCGTATTCCCCAAATTGGTGAGGGTCTGCAAGAGGCCCGTCTTGTTGCCGTTCTGAAGCAGCCGGGCGAAACCGTTCGCCGTGACGAACCGCTGTATCAGATGGAGACCGACAAGGCCGTCATG
This sequence comes from Fimbriimonadaceae bacterium, assembly GCA_046292875.1. Lineage (GTDB taxonomy): Bacteria > Armatimonadota > Fimbriimonadia > Fimbriimonadales > Fimbriimonadaceae > JBKBQD01. The sequence continues at coordinate 204,258 of JBKBQD010000001.1, read as the reverse complement.
GACGTCGAGTCTCCCTATGAGGGCACTCTGGTTGAGTGGCTCGCCAAGCCTGACGATGTCTTGCCGATCGGCGGGGAAGTGGGTCGCATGGATGTGGCCGAAGGAACGGCCGAAATGCAGGTTCACGGCGGTCCGGTCGCCGAAACCAAAGCGCCGGTGACGGAAGCAGTGACCACGGTTGGGCCGACGGCGCGTAACGCCAACATTCCGCCGCGAACAAGGGCCTATGCCAAGGAAAAGGGGATATCCGACGAGCAACTTGCTTCGATCCCGGCGAAAGGCTCGAAGCTCATGCCGGACGACATCGATGCCTTCCTGAGCGGCAGCGGATCGGGCGGTTTCACCGAGCGGGCGATGGGGCAGAAACAGCGACTCACAGCGTCACGTTTGGTCCGTGCAAATCAGTTGGTCGTACCTGGGACCATGAGCATGGCCATCAACTGGGAGCCGATCGAATACGCGCGGGCAATGAACCGAGCCAACGGTGACAGTTTCCAGCCCTCAGCGTTCACGATGTTTGCCTACGCTGTGGTCCAGGCGATGAAGGAGTTCCCGTCGATTCGCACGACGATGGTCGGTGACAACACCTTGCGAACGTACGATCATGTGGATTTGGGCATTGCCGTGGCGCTGCCCGGCGACGAACTGGTGCTGGCGGTCGTGGACAAAGCGGACACGCTCGACTGGCGCGCCTTTGCAACAAATGCTCGCGAACAGATTGAGTTGGCGCGGACGGGACAGGATCAGGCAAAAGAATCGGTGACGCTGAGTCTTACGAACATGCAGTCGTTCAAGATTCGCGATGCGGTGCCCGTGGTCGTGCCGCCGTCCGTGGCGACGCTGTTCCTCGGCGAGGTTTACAACGGGCTTACTCAAGAAGGGGAATCGCTCAAACTTCAGCGCACTGCCAACATTGCCATGACGTTTGACCACCGACTCATGAATGGTGTTGGCGCGGCCGAGTTCATGATTGCGGTGCGAGACAAAGTCGAGATGATCGGCAGCTTGGCACTGTAGGGGGCCGCATGAAACCGGTCATCGGCATTTCGACGGAATCGAAGTTTGAGCCAGATCAGCCTCGTTCCAGCGGTTCGGTCACTTTGAACTGGAACTACGCCGAACAGGTCGCCTTGGCTGGCGGTTGCCCCGTCCTGATCCCACCCACTGCCGACCCCGAAACGGTGGCATTCATGATCCATGGGTTTTTGATCCCCGGCGGGGCTGACATCGATGCGAACCGGTGGGGAGAAGCCAATCACGCTCAAGTCGAACTCCAAGATCCGCGGCGTTATGAGTCTGAGGCTGCGATTCTTGGAGCGGCTCCTCCCCATCTTCCGGTACTCGGCATTTGTTACGGCTGCCAGATGCTCAACGTCTTCTATGGCGGCACGCTGGAGCAGCATGTACCAGATCGCGTCGGCCACGAGCGGCACACCGGAGGAACGCTCGAAGCGATTTCCCTCGATCCACAGAGTCGCCTGGCAACCATTCTTGGAACTTCGCAGCCGCAGGGACAGAGTTGGCATCACCAGGCGATTCGCATCGTGGCTCCCGGCTGGCGTGCTGTGGGCCGAGCGGAGGATGAAACCATCGAAGCGATCGAGATCGACGGAGATGCGTGGCGTTTCGGAGTGCAGTGGCATCCGGAGCGCACACCGGAGCGGGCCGAAACCCAGCAACTGTTCCACTCCTTCATCGCTGCGGCCCGCGTCTACGCCGAACGCTCAGCGGCATTGGGACGCCGGCCATGAAAGTCTTGCTCAATGGCGTCGAAGTCGACCTGCCTTCGGGAGGGAAACTCGAAGTCGATGAAGGGCCAGATCGACTGTATGTGAGGACTCCGGCAGGAACCCATTCGGCACTCGTGCGCCGCATTGGGGAAAAGACTTGGATCTCCTACCAAGGTCAGCAACTCGTTGTGCAACCGCAAATCTCTCGGGCTCGCAAGGGACCTGGCGGGGGGGTCGGTGCGATTGCCGCTCCGATGCCGGGAACGGTAGTCGAGGTGTTGGTGGGCGAAGGAGACCGCGTTCTCGCTGGGGATCGCCTTTTGGCCATGGAGGCGATGAAGACCGTGCAGTCGTTTGCCGCTCCCTTCTCGGGTACGGTTGAATCGATACGTGTTCAGGTTGGCCAGCAAGTCGCCGAAGGCGACTTACTGGCCATGATTGCTCCAGAGAGCGAGTAAGGCGATCGGCTACTGTAGGGCAAAGGCCACAGACGATGTCGCGGCGCCGCCCCTTGGGTCCACAACGATCACACGCAACTGGTAGTTGTTCTTGGTCGTTGCGTTAGGGACCTTGAAAGTGATCGTGTTTTTGGTAACCCCTTTGCCTTGTGCTGCGCTTGCTCCATTGCCCAAGAAGATCGTCGTCGGCTGACCGTAGGCTTGTGGATTGGTCCCGGGGCCGGCGATGTTTCCGGAGTAACCGTCTGCACCATTCCCGCCAACCAGATACCAATTGAAGGTGAGTGATTGACTCGAGGAAGCCATCACGCTTGCCGTCACGTTGCTTTGACCTGCAGCAAGCTTTTGGCCCGAACTCTTCAACGTCGCCTTCCACGTGCAGGTGATGCCCTGCGGGTCGCCATCGGCACCCAAGACAATTTGGGGAACTTGAGAACCTGTCCGACCGCCATAGATGGCAGCGATCGCATCCACAGCCTCCAAACGATAGTATTGGTCTGCTCCGTGATTCCAAGGGGGGTTGACAAACGGAGTGAACTCGCCGGTGTAGGTCAACGGTTCCAGCCAGCTCGCCACGAGTTTGGAGTTATGCGGCGGGCCAAAGTTCAGCATGAAACCGCCTACGGAGCCTGCTTTCTTCGCCGAGGCGGAAGCGATGTACTGAGAGTAGCTATTGGCGTAGTTCTGGGCGTTCAGGGTTGAGTTCGCCTCAAGCATATAGCGATTGCCACCATTGAGGACTTGGCCCGGCATGTCTGGAGCCTGGATGTCATAGGAGTAGTATTCCGTGATCACCCAGGGCTTCTTCCAGCCGCCATTCGCCAAACTGGCCGCTTGCGTATTCAGGTAGCCGCCGCCACAGTGCGCGCTGTCGAAGCAGCCGTAAAAGACATTGATCCCCAGCCAATCCAGCGAAGGCATTGTCTTGTTAATGGTCGCAATGTAACCGGTCGACACGGCGGGCAGCGCGGTCATGACGGGCCGCACCTGCTTCGCGCTTTTCATCCCGGCCTTGATGAGTTTGATCAACTGCTCAACATGGGGAAAGTTCGGCTCGCCGACCTCGTTGCCGACACACCAGCCGAGTACAGAAGCAAAGTTGCGGTCATTCTGGATGGCTTGAACGAACTCTTGGACGCGAGTGTCGGTTGCGCTGCCGTCGACGAAAACGCCGACGAGCACCGCGATCTTGTGCTTGGCAGCAAAGGCTAGCATCGCGGAAACATCTTGCGCCTGATACGCAGGGCTGCCCGGAGTGTTGGCGCCGCCGTCGGTCCACGGGGTGCCGTAGGTGCGGATGGCATTCGCGCCCAAGTCAGCGATCATGGGGTCCACGTACTTGAACCATTGTCCTGAGCTGTTCTGGTCGAAGCGGGTGTAGTCGAAGCCGACGCCCTTGATGAACATCTGCTGACCGGAGGAGGTCAAGTGATGACCGTGGTCGTTCGAAACGAGGGCATAGGGGCCGACGGGGTTGCCGTGAAAAGACACCACCTCGTTGCCGTCGGTCAAGTCAACTTCGGCTTCCGCCTCGCCGACGACCTCGGAGCCTTTGAAGTAGGTCACGTGGACGCGGCGAGCATGGCTCTTGACGCCCGGAATAGTTACCTCTTCGGAAATAGGGATTTGACCGGTATCGGCCAAGCGAGCGACTTCGGTGGTGTCGACGACGATTCGCTTCGAGTCAGCGAACTCAAGCAGGTGGTCAATCGACTCGTGCCGAACGCGGATATCGCCTTCCGATGCCGCCGGTCCCGGTGATCCTCCGCCCCCGCCACAACCTGACAATACGAGGGCGCCCACGCCCAAGCACAACAGCGGAAAACGCATGATGGATTAGTTTTCGGTTGTCGATGGATTGTTCCCTCTTTCGGTCGAATCAAAGCTTGTCCGAGGGCACTTCACCCAAAAAGCCAGGAATCATCAGGACGCACAGCCGATTCGTATCGCTGGCAGCAGTGACCTTGTGGTGCATTCCGGCCGGGATGAGAGCGAGTTCCTCCGACTCGAGACGGTTTTCGGCATAGGTATCTGTAGTGGGATCGTAGGTCTTGAGTTCAATCCATCCGTCGAGCACAAAGTAGATCTCGTCAAAGAGCGGGTGATAGTGGCCGATCGTAGGTTTGATGTTCGGGCAGACGGCGACATTGAGGTTGTCGTAATCCTTGGTTCCCAAGATCATGTCGACTTCGCCGCATGTGACGGTCATTTGTCGCATGATGTCCGACTGCCGCTTGAGGATGAGATTCATGAGTCATTATAGGCAGCCCAATGGCGACACTTTCGTACAGATTCGCGTAGGACTTTGGCAGATGCGAGGCCAATCTGGGTCTTGGAGGCGGCACGGGCAAGGTAGGCTCTTCAGATGAGTGACGCGGGCCACGGGCTCACCCGCCGCGCGTTTCTGCAACTCAGCGCAACAGCGAGCCTGGCCGCTGCTGCTGCGCCCCATTGGATATTGAAGGAGAACAACACGATGGAAGTCAAACTGGTTACCGTTCCGCAGGCGATCCCCGAGAAGGTTTATTCCACGGAGCGCGTCGGCATTTCGCGCCAGACGCATGACGAGCACCTGAAGCTCTGGCAAGGGTACGCGAACAAGACGAACGAAATTCGCAAGGCGCTGGCCGAGATGGAAGTCGATCCAGCAAAGGCCAATCAAATCTACAGCCCGATGCGCGCGTTAAAGGTCGATTACACGTTCGCCTATGAGGGTTATATCAACCACAACATCTACTTTGATACCATCGGCGGTGCGGGCGGTCCCGCAACCGGACGCATTGGCGAATTGATCCAAGCGGCGTACGGGTCGTACGAGGCGTGGGCGGCCGACCTTAAGGCAACGGGGATCGCGGGGCGCGGCTGGGTTTACCTTGCCTATGACCACGCGGAGGAGCGAGTCTTCAACTACATCGGCGATGCCCAAAACACGTTCCCGATTTGGAACCACACTTGTGTCTTGGCGCTCGACGTTTACGAGCACGCCTATTACCTTGACTTCCAAACGGCGAGAGCCCGGTACATCGATGCCTACTTGCAGGTGATCGATTGGGATGCGGTCAACGCTCGGCTGCGCTAATCTTCTTTGGCCCGTCCTTGGTGCTCAGGGACGGGCCTCATCGCCTTAGAATTTGTAGGAAATGCCGGTTGAGTAGGTGAACCGGTTCCTTGACGGCGTGTCGTTGATCAAGCTGTCGTAGTGTTGCTCGATCGAGAAGTAGGCGCTGGTTTTGTCGTTGATTCTGGCCCGCAGTTTCAGGTCCGTTACGAAGAAAACATCTCGAAAACCGTTGATGTTGCTGATGAACCGCATGTTGTGCTCAAGGTTCCACTCGCGGCTCAGCGATCGATTGAGGCTCCAGCCCGCGTATGCTCCGACGTAGTTGTCGGTATCGGTTGGGTTGGATTGGTTTAGCCAAACGTAGCCCAGGCCAACTTGGGCCCGGAACTGCGTGTCATGTGTCTCGATGAAGTACTTGCCCACGCCACCGATCACGTCGCCCCGCATCCTCACGTTCCGCTTGTCATCGACCTCGCCATAGGCTTCGCCAAAGCCATACATGCCGTGCGAGTTCAGGTCAAATCGGCTGCCAAGCCGCGCGCCATAGTTGCGGTTGCTGAACGCCCCACCGGAGCCGTTCTGAAATCGGGCCCACACGTCGGCATCCCATACCGATGTCTTTTCGCGGCGCTCCCAGTCAAGTTCGCCGTTAAGGTGGAAGCTGCTGGAACTCCCGCTTGTGCCGTTGGCGGTTACTCTGATCTCAAGCGACTGGCTTTTCTTGTCGGAAGCCGCAACCAAGCCGGTGGTCGCCAGCAGGACGGCGAGGAAGGTCGTCGAACGCGGATAGTGGACGGGTTTCATAGAGCGTGGTGATTCCTTGTGGTTGCGCCCATCGGCGCGAGTCGTAATTTGGCCCATTGTGCCGAGATCAAGTCGGTGTACAGCAAATCATGAAAACTCAGCTTGATTCGTCGGCCCGTATCATCTAAGCTTGAGGGTATGACCGTCACTTCCGCCAAGTTCATGCGCCTGGTGTGCTTGGCAGCCCTCGGAGTATTGGCCGCGCTGGTAGGTGCGCAGCCGTACGTCGTCAACCACTTCGATTCGACGATGACGCTGGATCGGTCCGGACGACTGGACGTGACCGAACGCATCGAAGTCACGTTCAATGAAGAGCGGCGAGGCATTATTCGGTTCATTCCTACGGAATACGAGACACGCTACGGAACGAACCGCCGCATGGACTTGACCAACATTTCGGTCGCCGATGGCGCGGGCGGCTCACTCCAGGTTCACGTGTCCCAACAAGGCATCAACCGGGTCATTCGGATTGGGGATCCCAATGTGTATTTGCCTGCCGGTACGAAGATGACCTATGTGATCAGCTACGTTGCCGGGGACGTCATCAACTGGTTTCCGGCCGGCGAAGACTTCGAGCCTTCGGCGGAACTGTACTGGAATGTGACCGGAGACGAATGGGACACGACGATTGAACGCGTCACCTTCATGTTGAACTACCCGCAGGTTGAAGGGGCCACCGGTGTTGCCGCCCGAGTTTTCAGCGGCCCCTACGGATCAACCGACCAAGACACGGTTCTGCAGCCGGGAGTTGATCTACGGGGCCGTAACACGCGGACGGAACTGACACTGACCGATAGCGCCTTTGCGGGTGTCCGAACGGCGCCACTGCCGCCAAACTCCGGGTTAACGATCGTCTTAAGGATGCCGGAGGCTTTGATCGCAAAGCCCGCACCGATCACGGTGTTCCTCCGCGTGCTTCGTTCGAATCTCGGATTTGGCATCCCTCTCATCGTGATTGCGGTGCTTGGCTTCCTCTGGCTGCGGTTTGGCCGAGACCCGTGGGCGGTTTCGCTCGGCGCCCGCTTTGAACCGCCGGACAACTTGTCGGGACCGGAGTGTGGCGCACTGATCGATGAGCGCGTGGACCAAAGGGACCTTGCTTCCGGAATCTTTTCCCTGGCCATCAAGGGCTACCTTCGCATCCACCCTCAAGAGACCGGGCTCATCTTCAAGCGGCAGACGGCCCGACTGGAAATGCTGGAAAGGCCAGCCGGCCCAGAACTAACCCAGTTCGAGCGTGACCTGCTCTCCAAGCTGAACACTGCCGGACCAATGGTGGATTCGAGCGATCTGAGCGAAAAGGTCGCCCCATACGTTCCGTCGCTTCGCGAAACGCTTTATCGACAAATGGTCTGGCACGGCTATTACAAGGTTTCGCCCAACGAGGCACGCTTGTACTGGGCTATTGGCGGCCTTGTTGGCATCGCATTGCTGTTCTTCCTCACGTTGGCGATGCACCCCTATCATCAGCCGCTGCCCTCGATTGTGGGAAGCATCTTGGGCGCCATCATCTTGGCCTTCTTCGTTCCCATCATGCCGCGAAGAACGGAAAAGGGCGCCAAGGCAGCTCAAGAGGTCATCGCCTTTGCGAAGTTCATTCGAACTGGGGAGCGTCGGCGAGACTGGCTGACCGAGAAGCATCCCGATACGGCGCTCTTCGAAGAATATCTGCCTCACGCCATCGCCTTTGGGCTCACCGAAAAGTGGGCGAAAATGTTTGACGGCATTGTGATGGAAGCGCCTTCGTGGTACGTCAGTCATTATCCCGGCGCGTTCCATCCTCTTTGGCTAGCGACGGATCTCAACATCATGAGCCAAAGCCTGGGAGCAGCAGCAACCACGCCTCCGCGTTCGTCCGGGGCTGGCGGCGGTGGGTCAGGCTTCAGCTCCGGAGGAGGCTTCTCTGGCGGCGGCTTTGGCGGCGGCGGCGGCAGCAGCTGGTAGCAGCTAGCCGACCTTGGACGTCTTGCGATAGCTGTTGGGCGTCAGCCCGGTATATGTCTTGAACACTCGGGTGAAATGCGCCTGATCGTAGAACCCGACGCGCTCCGCGACATGGGCCAAGGGCAGACGAGATCTCACGAGCAGGGAACACGCCATTTGCACACGGATAATCCGCAGGTACTCGCCGGGCGTGCAGCCGTAGAATCGTCGAAACTCCCGCGCCAAGTGCACGGGATGAATCCCAACCTCTCTTGCGATGTCCGTAAGGGAGAGTCCATCGCCGTTGTGATCGCGAATCATATTGCGCGCTTTGCGCAGCCAAGGCTGGGGCCGGAGATCCGTTTGGGCTTCTGGCGCGTCTGCCGCTTCACCGACGAGTTCAACGACATGAGACTCAAGGGCCAGGTCCGACCCGGGCGACTGTGCCATCACTTCATTGAGGATCGAGCCAACCAGCTGGCGGGAACGGGTGCTCTCGAGTTCAAAGGGACGCTCGAGGATCGAATCGATGTCTTCGAGGCGTGAGCGAATGGCGGGCTTGAGCAGAATGCCCAGGGATCGAACGCCGGTTTCGGTGGGCCCCATTGCATGCTCCTCACCGAGAGGATGGAAGACGGTCACCATCGGGCGGATGAGGCGACTCGGCTTGCCGTCAATGGCCTCATGGAGCCGCCCAGCGAGGACCACGCCCATATACGGCATGTCGTGTGAGTGAGGCGGTGCCCCTTCCGAAACAGAACATTCCGTCACCAAAACAGTGGCGACGTCGATGTCGCGACGGGCACGCACCGTGCCGTGATATTCGCCCTGAGAGTAACGAACGATCATTGATAAATCGCCACCGGCGGCTAGGGTTGTCCCCTGTTAAGACTGTTTACATCGGCGAAGGTTCAATTTGTTACCGGAACTGATCATGGACGGCGTGGCCAAGGCTACTGGATCGCTTGGGTGTGGACTGCGCGAATGACTTCTTCGGGAGTCGTCCAACCGGCTAAGACCTTTGCTCGGCCATCTTCGAGCATGGTCGTGAAGCCTTGGGACTTCGCCGCCTGGAACAATTCGTCAAAGGTCTCGCACTTGTGGATGGCCTCGCGCACGGCGGGCGTACCGAGCATCATTTCAAAAACGCCGATGCGGCCCTTGTAACCGGTGCCGCGGCACTCCGGACAACCTTTGCCCCGTGCGAACTTGGCCTTTTCCGCTTCCTCTTCGGTGATCTTGAGCGTGGCGAGCTCTTCCTCGGACGGCCGATACAACTCGCGACATTTGCCGCAGTTCAGTCGGACCAACCGCTGAGCCAGGATCGCCACCGTGACGGCGGCGATGAGATAGCGTTCCGCGTCCATGTCGACCATGCGGTTGATGGTTTCGATGGCGTTATTGGTGTGGAGCGTCGACAGCACGAGGTGCCCCGTAAGAGCGGCTTGAATCCCGATGCTGAGCGATTCGGGATCGCGCATTTCGCCCACCATCATAACGTCCGGGTCTTGACGCAGAAAGGTCCGCATGACGCGGGGAAAAGTCATGCGCTCGGTGACCTGGACCTGCGCGATGTTCTTGTCAAACTCGTATTCGATCGGGTCTTCGACCGTGACGATGTTGCGTCGGCGGGCATCGAACTGGTTCAGGGAGGCATAAAGCGTGGAGGTCTTGCCCGAGCCGGTCGGACCGGTGACCAGGATGATGCCGTAGGGCGCATTGATCGCCTTGTTCCATTTGTCGAGGACTTCTTGGCTCATTCCCAGCTTGTTCAGCTCGACCTTCATCGCCTGCGGGTCGAGAATTCGCATGACGAACTTCTCGCCGTTCAGGCAGGGAACACAGCTGGCGCGAGCCGACAGGTGACGGCCAAGCCATTCCATGTCAATGCGGCCATCTTGGGGCTCGCGCGTTTCGTCGATGCGCATGCCTGCCGCAAGCTTCAGTCGGGCAATGACGGACTCGGCCTCGGTCTGTGGCAACTGACCGGCGTCATGTAGGATGCCGTCTTGGCGGTAGCGGATGCGCAACTGTCCGCGTTCGGGCTGGAGGTGAATGTCGCTGGTGTTGGTCTCCAGTGCATTCAAAAAGATGTGATCGACGATGCCGACGGTCTGCGAGAATCCCTCGCCGCCCATCTCACGAATGTTGCCTTGTTCACGAATGATGAGTCGAAAACGTTTGGGGCCGGATGACTCCGACGCTCCGAGACCAAAAACGCCCATATGCGCGGGAGTAGTTCGCAGGAAGGCGCAAGATTTCCTGCCACGAGGCGTGATGGATCGAGGATGGTGGAGGCGGGGGGAATTGAACCCCCTTCCAAAGCCGCCTTCCCACAGTTCCCACGAGCGTCTCCCCTGTACTTGATTTAGGCGCTGTTCTCTGTCGGGGCCACCTGAACAGACGCCGAGTTCGATTGGTTTTAGTTCGCTTTACTCCGAACGGAAGCTCGGCGAACGATCCGGATTTGGTTACGCCGCGTCCAAAGCCTACCGGCTCGGCGATGGGGCGACGCGCGGATTAATTAGGCCGCGTAAGCGTAATTGGTGTTCGCAATTACTTTGTTGCCGCTTTTAACGAGGCCAGCGGCGCCTCGGCTCGCAACTGAAGGTCGAATCAGCCCTGTCGAACCCTTTCGCCCCCAAGTTCCTGAATATTATGAACGACCGCGGCACGCCGGCGGTTCCGAACGTCGTACCGCGAAGAGCGGCACTCCCGAGCTGGAATCAGGACTTCCATACTAGATCGGCTTTTCTTAACGGATAGTAGGTATCACGTCTCTGCTTGCTGTTGAGGCAGAAATGAGGGAGGTCCTGCACACATTAAGACTAAAGTCCAATGCATTATTGTGGCGTGTGCTAGCACCGGTGACCATTGTCCTCTTTCATAAGCTGATCTACTTTCATAGGCGTGACTCAACGTGGAAGAACACGACATGGATGGGTGTTCCGGTCCAGCAAATCCCGTTTGACTTGTGGGTCAAGCAGGAGATCATTTTTGAAACACGGCCGGAGCTGATTATTGAAACCGGGACGTTCGATGGCGGCAGCGCGCTCTTCTATGCGCATTTATTCGACCTGATCGGGGCCGGGGAAGTCATCAGCATCGACATAGCCCCCCAGCCCAAGTTGCCCCAGCATCCCCGAATCACGTACATCACGGCAAGTTCAACCGATCGGCAAGTGTTTGATCGCATCAAGCAGCGGGCAGCGGGCAGACGGACGATGGTCGTCCTCGACTCGGATCATTCGCGCGATCATGTGCTCGCCGAGCTAAGAATTTGGCCCGAACTCGTTTCGCCAGGATGCTACTTGGTTGTCGAGGACACCAACGTCAACGGCCATCCCGTTTTGACGGAACACGGGCCCGGACCAACGGAAGCGCTCGACCTTTGGCTCAAGGACAGTCCGCCATTTGATCTGGACCGCTCCCGCGAAAAGTATCTGGTGACCTTTCATCCCCGTGGGCATTGGCGTCGCCGGTCAGATTCGTGAGGTGGGTATGGTTCCGGCCATGACGAGGCGGAATTTCATCCATGCCATGGTCTCCGGCATTGGAGCGCTGACGCTGCCAAAGACCGGAGTAAGTGCACCCGGCAATGCGCTGCGCTTCGGGGTGATTTCCGATGTTCACCATGGATTGGCGCCAGACGCGCTGTCGCGGATGGCCACCTTCCTGCGGGAAGCTCACCGTCGAGGCGACCTTGACTTGGTCATTCAGTTGGGTGATTTCTGCCACGTCGACCCCGAAGCAAGCGACTTCCTCAAGCTATGGAAGGGTGCTCCTTGTCCGAGACTGGACGTGCTTGGCAATCATGACATGGACAAGTACTCGAAATCTGAAACGATGCGAGTATGGGGGATGCCCTCGCGATATGGTGCGACCGTAATCAAGGGATACCGGTGGGTATGGCTGGACTTGAACTATTTTCTCAAGGACGGTCAGCTGCACAGTTATTCTCACGGCAACTACTTCACGAACGGTGCAAGGCACAACTATGCGGACCCCGAGCAGCTGGCGTGGCTTCGAAGAGAGCTGCAACAATCAGTTGAGCCCGTCATCTTGCTCGCTCATCAGCCGCTTGGTATCCCCGGCGCTGATGGGACACTTCCTCCGGAGCAATTGCAGATCGCCGAGATACTTCGTGAGACGGACAAGGTGCGGCTCTGTTTGAGCGGGCATCTTCACGTGGACCGAATCGGCGCTATGGGCCAAGTGCCTTGCCTTACGGTCAACTCAGCCAGCTATTTTTGGTACCGCGGCATGAATCCGTACACGAGGCCCCTCTTTGCCTTCATGGAGATCAAGGGCGATGCTCTGATGGTCCGGGGTCGGACGGGCGAGTTTGAATCACCACCGCCCGACGAGTCGGCTACCGTAGAGGGTCGGTCGGCATCGATCATGGACCGAACCGTCACGCTTCCGGCTTAGCGGAAGCCGAGCCACTTTTTGATTTTGTAAACCGTGGTGTCGCGGTTGATCTGCGCAATCGCTTCCGTCAGCGGCACACCTTTCGGACAAACCTTGACGCAGTTTTGTGCGTTGCCGCACCCGGTGATCCCCTCTTCCGAAGTCATGAATTCCAACCGATCTGCGGTGAGGTTTTTGCCGATGGGGTGAAGGTTGAACAGGAGCGCCTGGCCGACAGCCGCAGGTCCCACAAATGGGGAGACCTCATTGACTTGCGGGCAGGCCTCAAGGCAACACCCACAGGTCATGCAGCGGGACAAGTCGTAACGAAGCTTGCGCACGTGGTCATCCTGCGGTTGCGCCGGTCCGAGGTCATACGAGCCGTCGATGGGAACCCAGCCTTTGACCTTGATCAAGTTCTCAAACATCTTTGACCGATCGACGACCAAGTCTCGGATGAGCGGGAACTTTTTCATCGGTTCAAGGGTGACTTCGAGCGTGTCGCCATCTTCTTGCCCGACGTCGTCGATCAGCGCGGTGCAGGCCTGGCGGACGTAGCCATTCACGTTCATCGTGCATGAACCGCAGACCTCTTCCAGGCAGGCGGCTTCCCAGGCGACCGGCTCGACTTCCTTGCCCTGCGTGTTGACCGGCTTTTTGCGGATTTCCATCAGCGCGGAGATCACATTCAGGCCGGAGCGATAGGGGATTTCAAAGGTTTCCCAGTAGCCCTCGGCGTGGGCAGATGCGCATCGAAGGATCCGGAGTCGAATCGTCTGGGGCATGAGTCTCAAAGGTACCTCTAATGGGTTCTACGTGCCGACCACAGGGTCCGTATGGTGATAGAATCCTCGCTCGATGCGACCCGACCTGCTTCCCACCGGCCGCCCAATTGTGGGGCGACGACGAATCTATGGCGAACCGCCCAATGCGCCGAGGTTTGGCGTGGGCGTGGTCGGGCTGCATGAGGGTTTGACGCTGATCGTGGGGATGCGGGCGAGTCTGTGGTGTCGCCCGGTGGCGGGCTGCGACCTCAGTCCCGAGAAACGCTTGGTGGCCGAAGAGGAGTGCCCTGGCCTGTGGACGACGGATGACTACGACGCGATGCTGGCGCGGCCAGATATCGACATTGTCGCGATCTATACGCCCGATGCGCTTCACGCAGACCAGATTCTCGCCGCCTTCCGCGCTGGAAAGCATGTCGTTTGTACGAAGCCGCTGATCAACGATCCCCGTCGATCCCAGGAACTGCTTGAAGCCGCGGCGAAGCATGGAGTCAGGCTTCAGGTGGGGCAGTCCACGCGCTTCTATGAGACCTTTCAGCGGCAGCGGGCCGATTTCGAGGAGGGGAAGGTTGGTGCGGTCGAAGTGGTGGACGCGCATTACAACCACCGGATGGACTGGTACTACGAGAAAAGCCCCTGGACGGTGACGGACACTCATTGGTGCTACCTTGGCCTGAGCCATCCGATTGACCTCGTTCGCTGGTATTTGGGTGGTATCCGCGAAGTCCATGCGGTGGGAACGATCAGCACCCTCGGAAAACGCTACGGCATCTCCAAACCCGATGCCATCGCCGTGCAGATGATGGCGGAGAGCGGCGCAATCGGGCGCGCGTTTGGTCACTATGGAATGCACGAGCTCTCAAAGGCACGCTCGCTGATTGAATGCCTATTGATGGGTGACGCAGGAACGTCGCTGGCGCGGTACCCAGACCTAAAATATACGTATCTTGCCAGCGATGGCGCCGAAGTGGACGCTGACTTTGACCACGCGATGGCGGGTTATTACTATCGGCATGAGCTCAAAGGAATGCACTTCGGCGAGTTCTGCAACTACCTCGACTACTTTGCTTGGAAACTGGCCACGGGGGAACCGAACTCGCCGGACCTCCGGGAAGGCTTGGAGACCGTGATGGTGATGCGGGCCGTCGAGCGATCGCTGGAGACCGGCCGCGTTGAAACCGTCGAATCCCTCCCCTAATTCAGCGGACCCCGAACCCGCGCGCTTCGAGCCACTGTTTCAAGATCGCACGGCCGTGGAGGTAATCCGCGCCGACGCGGCGTCCTGAGCGCATGGACCATGTTACGGCGCCCTTCATGTTTTGCGACTCGTAGAACGATCGCATCCGCTCGTCGTACTCGCTCACATCGACGCTGGAGCGATATTGGTTCTCAAATACGACCAAGGAGGTTTGCAGGCGAGGCTTGATTTCGGCGTCATGCGTCGAATCCGGGTGTCCCACGCATAGACCGAACAACGGGGCAACGCCGTGCGGCAGTTTGAGAAGTTTCGCGATGCGCTCGACGTCATTGCGGACCGCACCGATGTAGCACACGCCAAGCCCCAGCGATTCCGCAGCGCAGACCAGGCGCTCGGCAGCGATCGCGGCGTCAACAATGGCCATGATTTCAAACTCCATGAAGTCCAAACCGTCGGCTGCCTCCCCCACGGCATGGGCAGCTTCGCGCAAGCGATGATGGTCGGCAAGAAACACCAAGAACAGCGGTGCTTCGCGCACGTGTCTCTGATCCGCAGCAACCTCAGCGATGTGGTGGCGCAGTTCGGGGTCCGTGACGTTGACGGCTGACCACAAGTGCAGGTTGCTGCTGGTTGACGCGCTTTGGGCGCATGCGAAGAGAGCCTCCTGAAGAGAGGGTGCGATGGGCGTCGGCAGGAAGCGACGCACCGATCGATGGCCCAGAAACGGACTCAAGGTGTCGATGGCAACCTCTGCCGTGTTGCCAAAACGTCGCGCCCAGGCGACCGCAAATGGCTCAACGTTTGGATGATGCTCGGTCATGCTTGGGTCTACGCCGGTATCCTGTGGCGCGATGGCCCGAGTATGGCCTTACGCGGCGTTGGCCGCCTGCATCATCTTCGCTTTTTCGCCCTACTCGTCCCCGGCCATTGCGCTGGTCGTCGGCATGGGGCTGTCATTGGCCTTCGGCAATCCAGTGGCCAAACACGCCTCGAAAGTCTCCAAAACGCTGCTCCAGGTGAGCGTAGTGCTAATCGGCTTCAAGATGCAGTTGATGCCGGTGCTTCAGGCCGGAGGTCAGGGCCTTATCTTTGCCTTCGTGACCATTGTCGCCACGTTCGCTGTCGCTGTGGCGGTGTCACGATGGCTTGCCGTAACCCGAGGTGTTTCGGTCTTGATTGCCTCAGGGACGGCCATTTGCGGTGGGTCTGCGATTGCAGCGGTGGGGGCGACGCTGCGTTCGAAAAGCGAGGACATGGCTGTCTCGATTGGAACAATCTTCCTCCTGAACTCGGCAGCGCTTCTGGCATTTCCTCCGCTGGGGCACCTGCTGGGTTTGAACGGCGAGCAGTTCGGAGTTTGGGCGGGGATTGCCATTCACGACGTCTCCAGTGTTGCCGGAGCCGCCAAAGCATTTGGCAATGGCGCTCTCGAGACGGCCATGCCGGTAAAACTGAGCCGCGCGCTATGGATTGCCCCCATGGCGCTTGTCGTCGGTCGGATGGCGATGTTTCGCGACGATGCTGGCGAAGGAAAGTCGGCGTTGGTGATCCCGTGGTTCATCTTTGCGTTTGTGGCCGCGTCGGCTTTGGCGACGTTTGTCCCGCTTGGGGCATGGGGCGAGGCGGCGCAGAACGTTGGGGTGGCCGGCTTCACGGTGACGCTGTTCCTAATTGGCTCGACGATCTCCCGCGAAGCCCTCTTGAAGGTGGGATGGCGGCCGATTGCGTTAGGAATGATTCTGTGGGTATTTATCAGCGGGGCTTCACTCACGTACATCCTGCTCGGCGGACGCTAGAGAACCTCGTCCGCCAAGTACTTGGTGAGCGATGCGGTCAGCGCCCGCGCCGTGTAGGTGACCAGGGGAATTCCTTCTTCATAGGCCATCCGCGTCGGGCCGACAATGGCGATCATGCCAGCTTCGGTTTGCCCAACATAGAAGCTTTGCCGCACGACCGACAACGCATGCATGCGTTCATGACGATGCTCTTTGCCAATGGTGACCTTTTGCGGAACCGCCAGCGGACCCGTCAGCGACTCGACCAAGACGTCGCCATCCTTTAACTCATCGACCAGCGTAATCAATTGGTTTAGGTCGCGGTGAAATTCGGGCTGGCTAAAGAGAAACTCCTCGCCGGAGGTAATCAACTCGACGCGGCTCCGTTCCTTGATCCACGCCTTCAGCAGAGGCCACAGGTTCGCGAGCAAGGCGTCGGCGCCGTGACTGCCAGAATCGGTCGGCGTCCTCAATCGGGACACTTGCCGAAGTGGCTTGTTGGAGACGGCGGCATTGAGGGCTGAGTTCGCCAATCCGAGGTCGTCGAGCGACAGTCCGGGTGGACATTCGACCATTCGGTTGACCACATCGCCGTTGCTGAGCACCAAGACCACCAGCGCCTGTTTGGGGCCGATCGCGCTGATGACGGCGCTGCGGATGGTCAGAGAAGGGTCGCGAAAGGTCGCTGCTGCGGCCAGCAGGTGCGTCAAACGGCTCAGGGCACGCGTCGTATCCCGCAGCACTTCCTGGAGGGCTTCACCATCGGAAGTGACCGATTGGACGGTTTGTTTCGCTTCGGCGCCAGGGTCGCGTTCGACAATGAGGCGGTCGACGAAGTAGCGATACCCAAGGTCACTGGGAATGCGGCCCGCACTGGTATGGGGTTGCTCCATGTAGCCGAGCTCGGTAATCTCGGCGAGTTCATTGCGGATCGTGGCCGATTTGACGCCAAGCTCGTACTTTTGGGCAAGGGTATCGCTGGCGATGGGCTCCGCGCCCTGGACGTATTCGACGATTACCGCGCGCAAGATGGTCTGTTTGCGGGCGTCGAGGTCTCGGCCGTTGGCAGCGTTGCTCATGAGATCAATCCTTTAGACGCAGGAGTCCGATGAATCGATCACGATCCTCGCGATCACGGAAGGCACGCTCCGGCACAATCAGGAAGCGCCCTCTTTCGTTGAAGAGCAAGAGATGGTTCATCAGGGGAACGATGCGTTTGAATTCCTTGACCTTTGACCGTACATTCCGTCCGTTTTTGGCCAGGACCTCGAGGTTCGATCCTGCGATCCTCAACTGGCGCTCAACGTCGTACATCGTTCCCGCTTTTCCGGCCAAAAAGTACCACTGACGCAACGGCACCGTTGCGGGCCATAGGACGGCAAATGCCCCGAACCACATGGCCAGCGCATCGCGATTGGTCGCAAAAATATAAAGTCCGACTACTGGCATCGAAAAGAAGAGCCACCACAGTTTGCGCATGTAATAGGCGGAGGTGACCCGCGCCACCTCCCAGCGGCTCATATCGTATGGCTCAGAAGTCCACGTGTTCATCCGGCCATGGTGCCCAAGGTGGGCCTCGTGACGTGCGCTATCGAATCCGGCGTACTGCCTCGATCACGTTGGTTTCGTTCGGAATGCACTCTAGCTCAAGGTTGCGGGCGTACGGCATCGGCACGTTCAGGCCTCCAACCCGAATCACTTCGGCGTCCAAGTCGTCAAAGCACTCCTCGCCAATCCGGGCTGCGATCTCCGCGCCGAACCCGCCAAATCGCCAGTCCTCATAAACCACGACCGCCCGGTGAGTTTTCGCCACGGAGGCATAGATGGTGGCCGTGTCGAGCGGTTTGAGACAACGCACATCCACCACCTCAGCCTCAATGCCGTCTTTCTCAAGCTGTTCAGCGGCGGCCAGACAAACCTGGGTCATCCGGCTATAGCCGATCAGCGACACGTCCTTGCCCTCGCGAAGCACTTGGGCCTTTCCAAAGGGCACCACGAAACCAGGGTCTTCGGGCACCTCTCCCTTGACGGTGTAGAGCCCAGGATTCTCCGTGAAGATCACGGGGTTGTCATCCCGCACGGCGGCCTTGAACATGCCGTAGGCGTCGGCGGGAGTGGCCGGAGCGACGACCTTGAGACCAGGCACGTGCGCATACCAGCCCTCCATCGAATGGCTGTGCTGGGCGCTGAGTTGCTTGGCTGCACCGCCGGGACCGCGAACCACCATCGGCACCTTGGCCTGCCCGTTCGTCATATAGTGGATCTTGGCGGCGTGGTTGATAATCTGATCCAGCGCGAGGATTGAGAACGACATGGTCATCATCTCGACAATGGGCCGCAGACCGGTCATGGCCGCTCCAATCGCAAACCCTGTGAAGGCTGGTTCGGTGATGGGGGTATCCACCACGCGGCGGCTGCCGAACTGCTCGAGAAGCCCTTGAGTCACGCGGAATGTCCCCTGGTACCGGCCAATGTCCTCGCCAATCAGAAAGACGTCCTCGTCGCGCTCAAGCTCGTCGATGATGCTCTTGCGAAGCGCATCGCGATAGGTCATGACGGCCATCTTAGTGACCTCGCTCCGGCATCATGTCGGTGTACACGTTCGTGTAAACGTCTTCAGGATCAGGGAAGGGGCTGGCATCAGCTTCATCGTAAACCTTTTGAGCCTGCTCCTCCATTTCTTGGTCAATGGCCTCCATCGTTTCCCGCGACATCAGCTTGTGCTCCTCGAGGTAGTTCTCCAGAAGGGCGATCGGGTCGCGCTCTTTAGCCTTGGCGACTTCATCCGCCGTGCGGTAAAGCGATTGGTCATTGTCCGCCGCCCCGTGCCCGGCGAATCGGTAGGTCATCGCTTCAACGAGGTAGGGCTTTTGGTTGGTGCGAACCCAGTCGACAATGCGCTCGGCATCGGCCTTTACCGTCAGGAGGTCCATGGCGTCGACTCGCTCGCTTTGGATTCCAAAGGGAAGTCCGCGCTTCCAAAGTTCTGTGTCGGCGGCGTGGTATTCCAACCGCGTCCCCATCGCGAACTCGTTGTTCTCGATAATGAAGATGACAGGCAGGTCCCACAGGCCAACCATATTGAGCGTCTCAAAGAAAACGCCGGCATTCGCGGCGCCGTCGCCCAGGTAACAGAGGGTCACCCGATCTTCGTTGCGGTATTTCGCCGCGAAGGCCAAGCCGCCGCCAAGGGCCGTATGTCCGCCCACGATGCCCCAACCGCCGAAAAACTGCCGCGGGATGTCGTAAAGGTGCATCGAGCCGCCCTTGCCGCCGCACAAGCCACCCTTGCGGCCGAAGATTTCGGCCATGCACGCCACCGGGTCGCTGCCCAGCACGAGCGCATGAGCGTGGTCGCGGTAGGCCGTGATCACGTAGTCATAGCCTTGGCGAATGGAGTTCAGCCATCCAACGGCGAGCGGCTCCATGCCGATGTAGACGTGCATGTAGCCGCCTATCTTTCCGGCCCGGTAGCCGACATTGCACTTCTCTTCGAAATGCCGAATAAAGAGCATCTGGCGGTACCAGTGCTCCAGGTCGGCGGGGGAGTATTTGGTGGTTTTTTGCGCCGTCTTAGACACGCTCGTAGTTCCTCATGGATTTCGGATTTTGGGGCGAAGAAACGGGGTCGGCTACGACGGTGGAGCCACGTTCTACAGTGTCTTTATACCTCGGTTACAGGTTCTGGCGACGAGATTTACGTGTGATATTCAGCGTTGATGCGGACGTACCCATATCCAAAGTCGCAGGTGAAAATGGTGGCCGTTGGGCCGGATCCGAGATCGAGGACCACATCAAGGGTTGCGGCTTTCATCGCATGCGACACGGATGCCGGATCAAACGTGGCCGGCGCGCCGTTCTCGACGAGAACCCACGACTCGCCGTCGATCACGAAAGTGAGTCGCGCTCGCGCGAGGTCAATGGGGACACCCGACCGACCGGCAGCCGCGACAATCCTCCCCCAGTTGGGGTCGCAGCCAAAGATGGCGGTCTTGACCAGCGGCGAGTTCGCGATGGTCAGAGCGATACGTTTGGGATCATCCGAGCCATGGACCGTGACGCGAACGAGTTTGGTTGCGCCTTCGCCATCCCGGGCAATCTGCTCGGCGAGGTCAATGCAAACCTCGGTCATCGCGTGGCGAAGCTCGTGGCGCGGCGCTCGGTAGTCGGAGGCTCCATTGGCCAAGGCAAGCACCATGTCGTTTGTTGACGTGTCGCCATCGACCGTCAGGCAGCCGAACGAAAGGTCGTTGGCGGCAGCGAGTGCCTCGCGAAGCTCTTCCGGGGTCGTCACGAGGTCCGTTACCAAGAACGCCAGCATCGTGGCCATGTTGGGCGCGATCATGCCGGAGCCTTTGGCAGCTCCAAAGATGACCGCGTCTCCGACCCGTCGATAGGCACTCTTGGTCACAAGGTCCGTCGTCAAGATGGCTTCAAGAAACTCGTTTGGAGCCTCCGCAAGCGCACCAGCAGCGGCACGGATGCCATGGCGAGCACGCTCCATATCCATCGCCTTCCCGATGACGCCGGTCTGTGCGATCGCCACCTTGTTGGCCGGAGCGCCAATCTGTTCGGCGGCAAGGGCCACCATTTCGCGCGCATCCGCTTCACCTTGGGCGCCAGTAAAGCAGTTTGCGTTGCCGCTGTTGACGACCACGGCGCGCAATCGCCCGTCGGAGATCGCCTGCTTCGTCAAGTCCACACAGGCAGCGCGCACTTGGTTCTGGGTGAACAGGCCGGCTGCCACGGCTTCGCGGTCGCTGACGATCATGCCGAGATCGTTTCGCTTGTTCTTTAAGCCGCAGCGAATGCCGCTGAACCGAAACCCACGCGGAATCATGGCCACACCCCGTGACGCGGGAGCCCGGTCGCTTCGCCAAGATCAAACATAAGATTGAAGTTTTGGATCGCCTGACCTGATGCGCCCTTGACCAGGTTGTCGATGACCGAAGTCAGAACTGCAAATCCGAGGTCCTCATCGTAGGCGACACCGATCACGCAACGGTTCGACCCACGCACTTCCTTGGTTGACGGCGTTCTGTCAGTGACGGCCACAAAGGGCTCGCCATGATAGCGTTCACTGAGGAGGGCTGTCAGCGAGGCTGGCGTGTGTGTGCCGCGCAAGGGGACGTGGAGCGTCGAGAGAATGCCGCGCGCGGTCGGGAGGAGGTGCGGCGTAAAGCGAATCATGGCGCCCGTTGCCTGAGCGATCTCGGGCGTATGGCGATGGCCAGTGGGAGCATACGCGCGGAAGGAGTCATCAACCTCCGAGAATAAGTACTCCGTGGAGTTTTTGGAGCGGCCCGCCCCGCTGACACCCGACTTGGCATCGACCACTACCGGACCCGAAACCAAGCCGGCCTCGACCAGCGGCCGCAAGGCAAGGGCCGTCGCCGTTGGGTAGCAGCCCGGGTTTGCGACCAGTCGAGCGTCCGCGATTCGTCCACGATCGGCAAGCTCGGGCAATCCATACACGGCCTCGCCCAGCAGCCTTGGGTCGGGGTGCTCCCAGCCATAGAACCGCGGATACGCCTCACGGGCCTTAAGACGAAAGTCGGCGGAAAGGTCGATGACACGGATGCCTCGCGCCAGAAGGGACGGGGTGACCTTGGCCGCATGACCCGACTCCAAGCAGAGAAAGACCGCGTCTGCCTCCATGTCATGTGGCTGGAACGGCGTCAGCGTCATGTCAAGGGCAAGCCAGGGGCATACTTCGCGAATCGAACAACCAGCGCTTCGCTCGGAAGTCACCTGGGTAATCAAGACATCCGGACGCGGGGAGAGCAGCCGAACAAGTTCGGCGCCGGTGTATCCGGTCGCGCCGACGATGGCGACCGAGACGGGCCGACTCCGAACGCTCATGGGTTCAAATGAGGGTACCCGACGCGTATGGAGGTCACAGCCAGCGGTACTTGCGAAAGAGCGCGACTTCTGTGATGGCAATCACCGCCATCAAGCCGAGCGCAAAGCCATAGCCCAGCGGCCATTCCAACTCGGGCATGTTCGCAAAGTTCATGCCGTAGACCCCGGCGATAAACGAGATCGACATTAAGACCGTTGCGATGGCGGTCATGCGTTTCATCACCATGTTGATGCTGTTTGAAACGATGTTCAGGTTCGCGTCCATCACCGAGGCAAGGACATCGCGGTTGAGGTCCACCATTTCGAGAAGCCGCATGATATGGTCGCTCGTGTCTTGGAAGAAGACGCGATCGGCGTCCGGCACAAAGGTCAGACCTCGCCTTAGAACGGCGGAAATGATCTCCCGAATTGGGGTGAGCGATCGACGCACATCCATGAGTCGATGCTTGATCTGAAATGCTTCGATCGAGTTGACGCCTTCACCGCTGTAGATCCGCGCTTCGAGCTCGTCGATGAGGTCTTCCATGGCGTCAATGAGCGGGAAGTAGGCCTGAATGACGTCGTCGATGAGGAAGTCCAGTGCCAGCGCGGACGAGCGAACTTTGGCGCTCGCTTGTCGGCACCAGTCGCGGTAGGAGTCGTCGATAAGCGGCGACTCCTCGCGAAGAATGACGAAGAGCGCGCCGCGCTGGAGATAGCAGAATGCCCGGCGCTCGATCGGCTTGCGAGGATCTCCTTCGAAGTAGTGAAAGCCGAGCGCGGCGGAGTCGCCGACCTGTCGGAATCCGAACGACCAATCTTGTCTCAGGAACTCGCGTGCAAGGTCGATATCGATTTTCAGGAGGTTGGCAATGGCGGCGGCGTCCTGGTCGCCATCCCGAATGCGCACATTGACCCAGGCAACGCCCACTCCATCGTGCGCGTCTTGGATGACGCTTTTTTCGTCGAGTTCCCGGTTGCCGTTGCGCGTGCGGAGATAGGCCGTTAGGGCAGGTGAGTGCGCCTGTTCTTGATTCTCCGGGCCAATCGGCTCCATCGCATCGAGATGATACGCCGATCGGCGCATTTCAATGGCAGAGATGCGGTCATCGAATGACATTTCGATTCTTCGTGCGCCGGGGCAAGATCGACGCTTCTATTGAGAAGCGGTACCGCGGGGCAACACCTCGTGATGCGGATCGCACCGTTGGGAGGCGGCTCGGAAGGGCTCAACACGAGGTGCGGAAGCACAAAGTGAGCGGTCGGATGAGCGGCCCCTGGCCTCGGCGACCTTGTGTTCTTCGACCACGAGGTCATTGTTGGGTGGTGCTGGGCGTTCCAGCCTGAGAGGCTCCGCTGCGATTGCGCGCAAAGGTGCTGGCCCGTACACTGAGGGGAGATGCAAGGACTACTGGAGCAGTTCCTGGCCTATCTGCAGGCTCGGCGCTCGGCCGCGACGGTTCGCGCGTACCGTGCGGATCTTCGTCCGCTTGTCGAGGGGATGGCGGATAATGAACGGCTCACGGAGGCCCGCATCGAAAAGTGGCTGGCCAAGGCCGGTGTCGCGCCGAAAACGCGGGCGCGCAAGCTTGCCGCTGTACGTGCCTTCGCACGCTGGCTGATGGGCGAAGGCGCCCTCGCCGTGGATCCAAGCGTGGACGTTGCACCGCCCATCGTTCATGAGGACCTGCCCCGCGTGTTGTCCAAGAGCGAAGTCAGCCAGCTTCTTTCGTTCGATCGAGGGACTCCAGAGCGGCTGCGTGATGCTGCCATTCTTGAACTGATTTACGGGGCGGGATTGCGAGCGGCCGAAGTGGTCGCCTTGGACGTGCGTCACGTGCTGCTTGATCAGCGAATGGCCATCGTGACCGGCAAGGGATCCAAGGAACGGATGGTTGTTTTTGGTCGCCCGTGCCAACGGGCCATTCAGCAGTATCTTTCCGATGGCCGCGTGCGACCGAGAACAGGACAGCCGCTCTTCACGAATCCAAATGGCGGGCGGTTGACCACCCGTACGGTGCAAAACATCGTCAAGCGTCGGTGCCAAGAGGTCGGCCTCGAAGATGCGCCGTCGCCGCACTGGCTGCGCCACAGCTTTGCCACGCACTTGCTGGATGGCGGCGCCGACCTGAAGTCGGTGCAACAGCTTCTTGGCCACGAGAGTCTCGCAACGACAGAGGTTTATACGCACGTGAGCGTTGAGCGCCTGCGAGAGGTGATCTCTCAATCCCATCCCCGGTCGAAGGTCGCGAAATCGCCTTGATCTTTTCGTGACCTGGAACTGTGTCTACTCGTCAAGTGTTAACCGAATTGAGTCAAGGGGGCCTCATGAGCACAGACATGACATTCGGTATGCCCGGTGACCATTCACGATTTGAGCGGCTTATGGCCGCTTCGCACCGAAAGGTGTATGCGATGGCCCTGCGTCTGAGCGGGAATCGGACGGACGCGGAAGACTTGACGCAGGAAGCCTATTTCCGTGCATTTCGCAGTTTCAAGGACTACGAAGGCGACCGCCCGTTCGAGAACTGGATTCTGCGGATCGTCTCCCGACTCTTCTTGGACTTGTTGCGGGCGCGCCGCCGCCGCATTCAAGCGTATTCGTACGATGCCGCGATCGAGCGGGATGGTGCTGAAGTCAATGTTTTCAGCGAGATCCCGGACAAGTCTGCGAACCCCGAAGACATTCTCCTCAGTCGTTGCATGGATGTGGGACTTGAGGACTGTCTGCGGGATTTGACGCCTGAGCAGCGCGACCTGATCCATATGGCCGACATCGAGCAGCTGTCTTACAAGGAAATTGCAGAGATTGTGGGCGCGCCGATCGGGACCATTCGTTCACGGCTCCATCGTGCTCACAAAGCGCTTCGCAAGCGCATCGGCGAAGTAAAAGTCGAAGGCGCAAAGCGGAGCGTCGCCAAATCTGTGTAAGGCTGTTCGCAACGGCAAAAAGGGCTGAGCAAAACAATTTGCTCAGCCCTTTTTATGTGGACTTTAGAGGTGGCTGTTGTTTGAAACGATCGTCGCAACAGCAGAAGCACCATCCGTAAATGATTCGATGTCAACGGGCAGGTTGAGTTGGCGCACGAACAGGACGTCGCCTGGCGCTGCATCCGTCATGTCCGCGGAGATGTGCCTCGGCAGGTCACGCACGGCGCCGCTTACCTCAAGATGGGTGAGGTGCTGAATCACTTTCGCTCGTCCCTTCTTGACCGAATCCGGGATCTTGTCGACCATCACGGGGATGGGCAGTCGCAGTCGGTCGTCCATCGAAACGCGAAGCAGGTGCAGACGCGTTGCCTCGCGGGTGGACGGCGACGTTTCAATCTTGAGGACGATGGCCGGGGCGAGAACCTCGCCGCCTTCAAACTCCAGTTGAAAGAGGGCGACGTTGCGGGATTTGCCCAGTGCGTGCCGAAGTTCGCGCAAGGTGGTAAAGACCCGCTCGACGCGACCGTTGCGCGCCTTTAGGTCAAGAGGAAGGACATCGAGTCCCTGCCCGGATGCGACGTCGTCAAACTCTGCGACGGGACGCCGCTGAACCCTTAATGTCACCATAGAAGACCTCCTTGTGTGACTCGTCGGGATCGCGCGTGCGATCAGTGCTCAAAAACTCAATCGGCCCCGGGGAGCGCGAACTCCACGGGGCCTTGAGGTTAAGAAGAATATACCCGATCGGGAGGGGACGACGGCTATAATTGACTCTAAGAGAGCACTTCCATGGCAGACACGTTCCCCATCCGACGCGTTGATCACATTCGGCACTATGTCAACAACTCACGGCAAAGCGCCTACTTCTACCAGCACACTTTCGGATTCTCCGTGAAGGGCTACAGCGGCCTGGAAACAGGTTCGCGAGACGAGGTGAGCTATGTGCTGGATCAGAATGATGTTCGCCTGGTCTTCACCGCCCCGGTACGTCCCGGCCACCCCATGGCGGAAAAGATCGCCTGGCATGGTGACTTCGTTCAGGACATTGCATTCGAAGTCGATGACGTCGATTGGGCATGGAAGACGGCTGTGGACCGCGGTGCGGAATCGTGGCGGGAGCCCTTCACGTTGGAAGACGACCTTGGGCGGGTCCGCATCGCATCGATTCGTACGTATGGAGATACGGTTCATTCGCTGATCAATCGCGATGGCTACCAGGGAACCTTTCTCCCGGGCTTTGTTTCCCGCGACGAGCCTGGCGATCCGATCGGGATCATCGAAGTGGATCACTGTGTGGGCAACGTTGAGCTGGGCAAGATGAATGTCTGGGTCAAGTGGTACGAGCAGGTCCTCGGCTTCACCAACATGATCAGCTTTGACGACAAGGACATCTCCACCGACTACACCGCCCTCATGTCGAAGGTAATGGCCAGCGGCAACGGGCGGGTGAAGTTCCCGATCAATGAGCCTGCGGAAGGGAAGAAGAAGTCCCAGATTGACGAGTACCTCGAATTCTTTGGCGGCGCCGGGGTCCAGCACGTCGCCCTTCGCACCGACGACATCATTCACACCGTCAGCCGCCTGCAGGCTCGAGGCGTCCAGTTCCTCGCCGTGCCGCGAAGCTATTACGACATGCTCACAGACCGGGTTGGCGAAATCGAAGAGGACATCGACGAACTGGCGGAACTCGGCATTCTGGTGGACCGAGACGACGAGGGGTACCTCCTGCAGATCTTCACCAAGCCGATCACGGACCGACCGACCCTGTTTTACGAGATCATCCACCGCAAGGGCGCAAAGAGCTTCGGCAAGGGCAATTTCAAAGCGCTTTTCGAGGCGATCGAGCGAGAACAGGCCTTGCGCGGCACCTTGTAGAGCGGCGCCCGCGTTTGTACGCAATCAGCGCCCTTGGCAGGGCAATGGACGTCTGGCGGCGTACCATAGAGGTTATGTTCGCCACGCTACGACGTCTGGTGCTCCTCGGTGGCACGTCGGTTCTGGCTGTTTCCGCATGGACGCAGACCAACTCGGCTATCAGCGAGGAGGCGTACCTCACGCCGCCAGCCCCGATTCGGGACCTAATTCTTGCTCCATGGTCTGAGAACGTGTCGCTGACCAACCTGAGTCCTGATCGGCGCTACTACCTCATCACGAAGTCGGCGGGGGGCACGACTCTGGCGGAGCTTTCGCGGCCCTACGTCAGGCTGGCTGGCATTGCGCTCGACCCGACGGCCATGCGGGCGAGAAGCCTCAACTTGGGTGGCGCCGTTGGCTATGAGTTGCTCGATGTGAAGACAGCGCAGACGCGCGCCATTCAAACGCCGAGTGGGGCGAAAGTGTCGAGTCCGCGCTGGTCGCCGGACGGCAAGTGGTTGGCCTACGTGGCGTCGTTCGAAAACGAATCCCATGCGTATGTGGCCGACGTCTCGAATGGCCAGTCGCGCCGAGTGACGCGCCGTCCGATGCTGGCGACTCAGGTCACGTCGGCGGAATGGACGGGAGATGGCCAACACCTCATCCTAGTAGAAGTTCCGGAGACCGGTTCCGGCGCTCCGAAACCTAGTCCCGTCCCAACTGAGCCGCTGGTTCGTCTGACGGCCGCCGGGGCGACCCGATTGCGAACCTTCCCGAGTCTGCTAACCAATCCCTACGAGATGGCTCTGCTGGAGTACATGCTGACCGGCCAATTGGTGGCGATTCCCGCGGCCGGAGGCAATCCCGTGCCGATCGGGCAGCCGAGAATGATTCGCAGCCTGGACGTGGGCCCAAATGCCAAGTTCGTCCGGGTCACCACGGTGCAAAAGCCATTTTCGTACCTTGTTCCGGCCTCCAGTTTCGGGTTTGTCGAGGAGATTTGGAATGACAAGGGTGAGGCCGTGGCCGAGTTGGCCAAACGTGAACTGAACCTGAGCGCGACGCCTCCCGACCCCGACGGACTTGCCGCGCCTTATCGGGATGACCACGACGACGTCGACGCCTGGGATGAGCAGGGACGTGGCGCCGGGGGGCGTCCAGGCGGCGGCGCGGGCGCCGGTGCGGGCCAGGCCCAGCAAGGCGAGCCGAGAAAGCGGAGCATTACGTGGCGGCCCGACGGACGTGGACTGAGTTTTCTGCTGATGGAGGCGCCGCGCCGCAACGAGCCCGACTTCAAGCCGAAGGACCGCGTGATGCGATGGTTCGAGCCGTATGGGGAGAACGACGTCGAGGTCGTCTATGCCACGGAAACGCCCATCACCTCCGTTCAATACTCTTCAAACCCCAGCGTGCTGTTTCTTGGAGAGTCGGCCACAGGGCAAAGCATCATTTATGCCGTCGATCTCGGCGTGCCTGGCTCAAAGCACATCATCAGCCGCAACCGGACGGCCGACTTTTACCAGACACCCGGAACGCTGATGACCGCCCCCGGACCGTGGGGCGTGAACACGGTGATGCTCTCTTCTGACGGCAGCAAGGTTTATCTATCGGGAACCCAGTATTACCAGGACCCGCAGGCTAATGCGCCGCGTCCCTTCGTCGATGTGGTGACGTGGCGAACGGGCACGGCCGAAAATGAGGCGAGCAAAGTGCGACTGTTCCAGTCGTCCGATGTGCGCTTTGAGCGGGTGACCGCCGCGCTCGACCCGGATTTCGCGTCGTACGTGATCTCACGCGAATCCCGCTACATGCCACCGAACTTCATTGTGGTCAGCGGTGATGAGCAGGTTCAAGTCACCAACAATCGCGACTACAACCCCGAAGCGACCGCCCTCCAACGCGAGCGTCTGCGCGTGACGCGAGCCGATGGAATTCAGTTCTGGGTCAATGTCACGTTGCCAAAGGGGTGGGATGGCTCCTCAAAGCCGCCTGCCCTGTTCTGGTTCTATCCCCGCGAGTACCCGAACCAGCGCGCCTATGACGAGAGTGGACGAACTTACAACAAGAATACGTTCCGGCCAATAAGCCGACTGAACAAGGACCTGTTGGCCCTCATGGGATATGCCGTGATCGAGCCGGATTGTCCGATCATTGGCCCCACGGAGAGAAAGAACGACAGTTACGTTCCGGATCTTCGAGCGAACCTCTATGCGGCCATCAACGCCGTCGTCCAGCGCAGCTACGCGGATCGGGATCGGCTCGCCCTTGGTGGGCACTCCTACGGCGCCTTTGGAACCGCGAACGCGATGATTCATACCCCGTTCTTCAAGGCTGGGATCGCGGGCGATGGAAACTTCAACCGCCTCCTGACTCCGAGCGGATTCCAATCTGAGCAGCGGATTCTCTGGGAGGCTCGCGAAGTCTACACGACCATGAGTCCGATGCTATGGGCGGAGCAACTCAACGGCGCCCTGCTGATGTATCACGGTCAAGACGACCAAAACGTCGGTACCGCGCTGATCAACAGCGAGCGAATGTTCCACGCCTTGAACGTCCTTGGCAAGACGGCGTCGCTCTATGTGTATCCGTACGAGGATCACGGCCCCGCGGCGAACGAAACCATCATGGACCTTTGGGCTCGTTGGGTGGCGTGGCTTGACCAATACGTCAAGAACGCGCCCGCAACCCCGGCGCGCGGATAAACTCCGCTTTATGCTGCGTAAGGAAAAGGACGGCGCAGTCCTGCGGCTCACCCTGGACCGACCGGAGGTAAGGAACGCCATTGACGACGCCCTCATCGCGGAGTTGCATCAGGCGTTCTCCGAACTTGATCCGTCGGTCCGAGTCGTCGTCCTGGCCGGCGAAGGGAAGGCATTTTGTGCGGGCGGTGACCTTGAATGGATGCGGCGCGCTGCCAACTACTCTCGTGAGGAAAACATTCGCGATGCGCTCAAACTCGCGGACCTCTTTGACGCCATCGTTCGCTGTCCAGCGGTGACGGTTGCGTCCGTTCATGGCGCGGCCTTTGGCGGCGGGGCAGGGCTCGTAGCGGCAGTGGATGTGGCGATTGCCGAGGAGGGCACCAAGTTCGCCTTTAGCGAAGTCCGCTTGGGACTGATTCCTGCGACCATCTCCCCCTTTGTCGTCGCGAAGATCGGAAAGGGACATGCCCGCGCGCTCTTTGCCACAGGCGAGGCGTTTGAAGCCGACAGGGCACTTCGAATCGGCCTGATTCACGAAAAAACAACGACCGAAGGACGCAGCGAAGCCGTCGCCAAGGTGATTCGACAGGTGCTCACTTGTGGGCCCCATGCCATTCGTGAGGCAAAGCGGCTGGTTCTCGAGTCGCCTGTCCCTCATGAGGTGAGCGCCGAGCGACTCGCGGCCATGCGAGCTTCGGAAGAAGGACGGGAGGGTGTCGCGGCGTTTTTGGAAAAGCGCAAGGCAGCGTACGTGGTCGAATGATCCGATCTTTATTGATTGCCAACCGGGGCGAGATCGCCGTCCGGGTGATTCGTGCCTGTCGCGAACTGGGCATACGCAGCATCGCGGTGTTTAGCGAAGCCGATCAGAACGCCATGCACACGCAGCTCGCCGATGATGCGGTGGCATTGGGAGGCTCGGAACCTCGCGCGTCCTATTTAGATATTGGGAAGGTCGTCGATGCGGCAGTGGCCACGGGCGCCGACGCCATCCACCCCGGATATGGGTTCCTTTCGGAGAGGCCCGAGTTCGTTGAGGCGTGCGAAGCGGCGGGAATCACGTTCATTGGTCCATCGGCGGGCGCCATGCGGCGGCTGGGTTCGAAGATCGACGCCAAGCAGCTTGCCGTTCGGGCAGGTGTCCCCACGGCCCCGGGATTCTTCGAGCCAGGTGCGAGCTTGGACACGCTGGCGCAGGAGTGCCTCAAGGTTGGTTTCCCGATCATGCTCAAGGCTTCGGCAGGGGGTGGCGGCCGAGGCATGAGGGTCGTCCGCGAGGCTGCCGAACTGGTACCGGCTCTCGAGCAAGCCAGCGACGAGGCGCTCAAGGCGTTTGGCGATGGGTCCATGATGGCGGAGCGGTTCGTTGAGCGACCACGGCACGTGGAAGTACAAGTGATCGCCGATTCGTACGGCACCGTGAACTGCCTGTTCGAGCGGGACTGCTCCGTACAGCGCCGCCATCAGAAGCTGATCGAAGAAGCGCCGAGTCCGTGGGTGGCCGAAGACCCGGTTCGCTGGTCGGGACTCCGGGACGCCTCGGAACGGCTGGTGCGCGAGGCGGGCTACGTCGGTGCAGGCACGGTCGAATTCATGGTCGACGACGCGACTGGCAACTTCTACTTTCTGGAAGTCAACGCCAGGCTCCAGGTTGAGCATCCCGTCACCGAAGCCGTTACCGGCATCGACTTGGTACAGGACCAAATCCGGGTTGCGAACGGCGAGCGCCTGTCTTCCTTCGATGGCGATCGCTCGCGACTGCGCGGCTGGGCTATCGAGGCGCGGATCGTGGCGGAGAACCCATCGCAGAACTTCGCGCCGTCGATTGGCCCCATTTTGGGCTGGGCCCAGCCGAACCACCCGGGCGTTCGCGTCGATACGGGATTTGGTGTCGGCAGCGAAGTCAGCCCCTATTACGACTCGTTGCTGGCGAAAGTGATTGCCAGCGCGGAAACCCGCGACGCGGCCATCCGACGACTCCGCGAAGCGTTGCTTGACTTTCATATCCTTGGCGTGCGCACCAACATTGAGTTCCTGTTGGCGGTACTTGGATCGTCGGAGTTTCAAGCCGGAACCATTGACACGGGATGGGTTGGACGCGAGTTCTTGCCCCGCTGGGCAGGCTGCCCCCCAGATCTTGAAGTGGTCGGGGCGCTCGTCAGGCAGTCGCGCCCGGTCGCAGCGTCCCTTCGCTCGACGAAAGAATCGACCAGCGTCGGGGCTTGGTCCGTCGGGGACCGATTTCGGGTGGCCAAGGAGAATGTCTCGTGATCGCGCTCTTAGCGGCGACATTGACGCTTGGTGTCGGCACGCTGGCACCACCGATTGACACGAAGCGATATCAATTGGTCACCTTGGAAGCGGTCAAGGACGCGCCCAACGTCGAAGACGCGGCGTTGCGGCAACTCCAATCGGCCCACCTTGCCTTTTTGGAATCACTTTGGAAGAAGCGGCAGGCGGTGCTGGTAGGACCTTTGGGCGATCCGGTGCGCCGCGGCCTCGTGCTCTTGGATGCCCCCACTGCTGCAGAGGCCAAGCACGCGATGCTCGCCGACCCATTGGTCAAAGCCGGATTCCTCGTTCCCAAGGTGATGACGGTGACCGCGGAAAGGGAAGCAACGGGATTCGATGGCGAGTTCTTGGACTTAGAGCCGCTGGTGATCGTGTTCTTAACCTGGAATCGCTCAAGATTTGAGGAAACAAGCATCGAGGGTCGCTCCGGTTACCGCAGCTTTGCCGGTGGGGTGCGCGGACTCCGTGATGAAATCCAGTTGCGCGACGAGCGGCCTCCCTTGTTTTTTGCCTTTTCGGAGGATACAAGCAGTCCCTCGGAGTTGGTGGTTCTGCGTGGCTTGACCAAGGCCCAGGCCATTGAGTGGGCCAAGGCCTTTCCCCTTGTTGAACTCGGCTTCGTCGATGCCGAAGCCGTCGAGTTCATGACCACGAAGGCGGCATTTCCAAAGAAGGGTCAGTCGATGGCGTCGATCTGACGGCGGACGTCCTGCCATGCGCTTCGAAGGTCGCTGATGAGGGGTGCTTGCGCCCGGGCAAGGGCGATTAAATCGGTATCAATCTCGGCGATGAGGACATGTTCGTCGATCGATGGAGAGGCAGCGATCATGCGCCCGTATGGATCAAAGACGCTGCTTCCGCCGACGAACCCTTTGCCTCCCTCGAACCCACAAAGCTGGGCGTTGACTGAAAAGACACCGTGCTCTTCGGTCAGACTGCGGAGCATTCGGCGGTAGCGATCCAAGTTGCCAATTTCGTCTCCTCCGAAGCCGCGCCCCGGGCTTGCGCTTGGGACGAAGATCACGCGCGCCCCGCGCAGGGCGCAAATCGTCGGCAGGATTGAGTGCCACACGTCTTCACAGATCAGGATCGCGGCCGGGCCAAAGGGAGATTCAAAAAGCCCGATCTCCGTGCCGCGCGAGACGAAGCGCTCTTCGTCAAAAACGCCATAGGTTGGCAGAAAGAACTTGCGGTACACCGAAACCAGCCGGGCGCCCCCGGGGCCGAGAGCGACCACTGCCGCCGAGTTGTACAGGTTGTCGCCAGACAATTCATAAAAGCCGGTCAGCACCTGGATCTCTTGGGTCAACCCGGCCAAGCGCCGCTCCAGTTCCGATGCCAAGGCCTCGGCCGTAAGCGCGCACTCTCCTACCCCGCCCTCAAGAAAATAGCCGCTGACCGCTGTTTCGGGAAACACGGCCATGACGGCCTGTTCGCTCGCGGCCAAACGGGTGGCCTCCGCGATGCGGTCCAGGTTCTCGGAGACGCGGGCCTTGGTGGGCGCAAACTGCACACAGGCGACACGGGCGGTCATGCGCCCGCGAGTCTACCGCCCAGTCAGAGCTCAGGCTGCCGAACTCGAACGTAGTCCGGCAGTTCATTGGGATAGCCGATAAGGGCACTGAGCTCGCTGATGAGCGCCGTACTCGGTGCGCTGTCGGGCAGGCACAGGCAAAGCCGTCGCTCGGCGCGGGTCATGGCGACATAGACGACTCGCCATTCTTCTTCGCGTTCGCGATGCTTGCGGCGATTCGACAGCCATTGGTTGGCCCAGCATACGGATTGGCTTGCGGTGCGCGGTGGCTTGAAAGAAGTGGCCACCAATCCTTGGCGGACATCGATCTCGACGGGCCGACGGGCCATGGCTTTGATGCCATGGAGGTCCGGCAAGACGACCACGGGGAACTCGAGCCCTTTCGAGCGATGGATGGTGATCAGCGTCACCGCTTCGACTTCGGCGTCCACGGTCGGCTCATCGCCCTCCTCGACGCGGAGAGATTGAATCGCCCGAAGCTGGCGAGCATATTGCCATGGGCTCAACTGCGGCTCGGCAGCTGCCAGCCTCAGCAGTTTGCGCGAGTTCGCAATGGATTTTGCGCCTCCCGGCCTCCGAGCAAGGCGCTCGTAAAGCGGCGTATCGGCGGCAAGGCGCGCCAGAACTTCCCATGCTGCAAGGCGGTCGCCGATGGCAGCTAATGGCGGAAACCAGCGCAGAAACAGTTCAAGCTCGGCCCGGTCGGCATCTAACTCGGGTTCAAAGGTTGCCAATCGGTCGTATACGGGCGGCGAGGCGCCCAAAGTGACGATCGCGTCCAGCGACAATCCGACCAAGGGGGAGCGGAGCAGGCAGAGGAGCGCGAAGTCGTGATAGGGGTCGGCAACCGCTTCGAGCGCGTTGGCGAGGTCTCGGACTTCAAGATTCTGATAGAAGCGAGTCGCCCCGCCGACCTGGCGCACATCCAGCCCCTCAACTTGCAATGCCGCCGCAAGCGGACTGAAGCTTCGGGCATGTCGGAGCAAAACGGCGATTTTGGAAGGCCGAACGCCTTCCTCGACGAGCGCCCGAATACGTTGCGCGACGGAACCCGGCTCTGCGCCCGAAGTGGGCCAGATCTCCACAACTCCCGGCGCGCTGGTGGACACATGGTCATCCCGCGATTGCATCGGTTGGTACCGTTCAGGCCACTTCGTGCCAAAGACGTCGTTTACGAACTGCAGGATGGTGGGGGCCGAACGGTGGTTGTGGGGCAAGACGAGGTGATCCGAGCGCTCGGTGTGGTTACGGAAGAGCTCGACGTCGGCCAAGCGAAATCCATAGATCGACTGCTGGTCGTCGCCGACAAGAGTCAGATGAGAAGGAGCGAGGGCTTCCAGGAGCCGGTTTTGCATCGGGTTGAGATCTTGGGCTTCGTCAATCAGCACCACGGCGTATTGATCCCGGACGCGAGCGGCGACATGGTCGTTTGATTCGAGCAGTATCACGGCGCGCTCTTCAAGGACGTTGTAGTCAACAGCCATCGCTTGAAGCATCCGGGATTCGAAGTCTTCCCAAGCATCCAGCACGATGCCCATGCAGGCGCATGTGTCTTCGGCGTCCCGGCGCTCATCCATCTTTGGCAGCCGAAAGAGCTCGGGGGGCAGGGCCCGCTTGGCAATTTTGTGGGCGGCAACAATGCGATCGACAAAAGTGGCGTCTGGATCGGTCTCACGATACGCGGACACGACCTCGGCATCGCAGGTCGCCATTGCGGCCGTTCGCCATAAATCGATGACCTTATGGGGCGTGCGGTACGTACGGCTCAACTCCTGGCGATCGAGCCCGGAACCTCGCAAGCTGCTCATCAGCCCAGAAATGGCGCCCACGAGGTGGGAGTGGGCTCGCCCCCGGTCACGATGCTCTTCGCGTCCGGCCACTCTTTCGATCAGCGAGACCACGTGGGTGGAGTGCTGGATGCTCCGGACGATCGCCTGTCGAACGGCGTCCTCCGCCCAGCGCTCCTTTTGAGATGATTCGAGCACCTTGAAGGCAGGATCGAGCCCCGCGGCCAAGGCATTCTCCCGCAAAATGCGTTCGCAGAACGAGTGGATGGTTTGAATCGGTCCCGTTTCCGCGATCTGCACCATTTCTGGCCGGCCAGCTTCAGCCAGCGCGGCCGTGATCCGAAGTTTCATCTCTGCCGCGGCTTTGCGAGTGAAGGTGATGGCAAGAATTTGATCCGGAGTCCGTCCGTTCTCCAGCACCTCGCGGATGTATCGGGCGGTGAGGACGCTGGTCTTGCCGGCGCCCGCAGACGCAGTCACGGCGAGCCTTGGCGCCACGCGGGTCACGGCGTTCTGCTGCTCGTCGGTCAGCCTCATTCGTTGACCTCTCCAACGAAGGGAGTCGCATCAAACTCGCCGAAATCTTGCGATCGCCGACACAACTCGCCCAGCCGGCAAAACGAGCAGTAGTCGCCGGGAACCGCCGCGACTTCGGGCTGTGTGAACACCTTGACGGCCTGCTCGATGGCATCACGAACCACCCGCATGAACGGTTCTGCGGGGCCGAGATCGCAGACATCGAGGCCAAGTTGCGTGTCGTTGATCCAGTCGTCGTCCTCCCGGCCAAAGACAAAGAGTTTTCGGCCGCCTTCGAGACTGTCGACTTCAATGACCGGACGCGGTCGATGTTTCTGCCACACAGCCAGCGCCGGAAGCGCAACACGGAGCGCGTCCACGACGTTTTCAGGGCCGATATCGCGCCGTATGTCCCAGGGCCGCGCCGTGTAGAGATGTGCGACGGGGATGTTGCCACGACGGCTTACCGCACCCAAGAACCCTTTCAGCCTGGGAGTTCGCTCGAGGACTTTGGGCAAGCGGCCCTGATGCTCGCCTGCCTCTTCGAAGGGTACTCGGATGCGGACGGTGTCGGGGTCATGACGCCAAATCTCACGGGCGCGCTCCTCACGCAAGATGGCATCGTCGACAATTCTTGGCAATGCTGCACGTGTGAGAGCGAGGTCCCATGCTTCCGCGTTGCCGATCAGCTCTTCCAATCGGACATGGATCGTTGCCAGAATGGCTTCTCGCGCAGCGGATAAATCCTTCTCCCGAGCGATGCCAGCATCACCAATGATTCCTTGCATTTCTCCCCATGTGGACCTGGTGGCGGGGTCTTCCAGCTGCACGACCGCGCCGACCGTGGCCCGAAAAGGACACTGCAAGGCCCGTCGCACCTGGGTCGGCGAGATGCCGCGCTCGACATTGATGCGCGCCAACTCTTTGGCGGACTCTGTCGTCAGTTCATTAGGCATGTGACGCCGTGCCCCCAGAGCCAGTTGGCGGGCCAGACGCTGGTCGGCGACGGTCACACACTCGCCCATGGGCGGGACCAATGTTGATCGTGAATACTCCCGAGTTGTGAGCATCCCGCCAGACGCGCGGCGAACCTCTTGCAAGTAGTAGGCGGGGACGTTGTCTCGGTCGTCGTCAGCTTTTGGGTACGAAAAAATGATGCGATTCTTGGCGGACGCCACCAACTGGACAAACTCATCTCGTTCTTTGCGAGCGGCGTCATGTGAGTCGAACATGCGCAGTGCCAACGGGTCCGCAAGAAACTCTCTCAACCAGGAGTAACGCTGCAAGAAGTGCGAGAGGGCTTCTTTCTCCGCGTCGAACAGGACCGGATCTTCACGCCGTCTTCTTGGAAAGCGTCCCTCAAGCATGCCTGTGACGAAAAGCAGGTCGACCTGACCGAGTTCGGCCGAGGCAGTCACAAAGGGTATTCCCGAACGCTCATCGGGGACGCTGCTGTCCTCGTGCTCACAAAGTTCCACCAACCGTTCGTGGAACTCGGCCAGATCAACGTTACGGTTCGTGACGATCCCTTGGACCGAAGCCATATTCATAAAGGCGCGCTGGAGCGCGCTTTGCGCGCGTGAGTCGCGTGCCGCCGTCGGATGGCGCTGCGCGATAGATGCCGCGTGCCATTCGAAAGCACCCAGTTCACGAAGTCGGTCTGCCCAGTGGCTCAAGGGAGCCGGTTGAGCCAACACCGCAGTGCGCCATGCCACCACCTGATTCAGCCAGCGATACGTCTCACGGTTCTGTTCGACCCAGGTTTGCAGGACGCTCCATGACGCGTCACCCGCACGGTAGGCTGAGCGCAAGATGGTGGACAGCTCGGCTTGCGCGGCGTGCGAGTGTCCCAGATAACTGCTTCGGGATATCGGCTCAAGCTCGCGAACATCTGAGCCAGCGCACGCGCCAATCACGGAGAGCAACAGTCGCACAAACCCATTGGCGTCAAGGCGGACACGGTTGCTCAGTTCCACGGGCGTCTCGTGGCGGAGTGCGGCAGCGGTAACCAAGGGCACCGCGTCCTCGCGGGCGCGCGAAACAATCGCCATGTCGGCGAATACCACCCCCTCATCCAGTTCACGCGAGCACCGGCGCAGGACCCACTCGGCTTCAGCCAACTGGTCCGGCGCGCTCCAAATCTCGGTGGGGAAGCCAGGAGCCTCAACGGTTTCGTCGGTAAAGAGCACGGATGCCAGTCGGTTCACCGCACCGCCTTCTTTCTCAGGGAACCCGAGGGCGATCCGCATCATCTCTCCGGGAAGAAACATGCCGTCTCGCCACCTGGAATCGTCGTGAATCACCACGATCTCATCGCAAACGAGCTCACTCCAACGGAGCCAAGCAGCCTCCATTGGCGAAAATTCGCCATTCGCCACGACCATCACCCGTCCGAGTGACCCGAAGTATTCCGACTGACTTGCCAGGCACTCGCGAATACGGTCTGCTTTCGATCCGCGATTGATCTGCGCCAGGGTCTCACGCACCTGCCGTGCGATGGCGGCAAGGTCGCGGTACTTGAGTTGGCTGGAGGGTGGCAGCGAAGGAATCAGCTGCTCCAGTTCGTCATCTTCGAGTCCCCAGTCCGAAAGCTCATGCAGTGCCGACTGAATCGCTTTGTGAAGGCCGGTCCTTTCCCGTGTCGCGAAAAAGGGCGAGTCTTCGGCAAGCTCAGCGCAAGCCGTCGCGATGGCTGCGCGCACTTGGATGTCGGCTGCCATTGGGCGAGGTAACCGGCCGACGAGTTGCAGCGAGCGGCCGACCAGGTCTCCAAAGGGAACCCACTGCACCTCGGCATCGGAACCCACGGCGTGCCGCAAGGTGCGGAGTCGGGCATCAGAGAGGGAAGAGACGGTGCACGGGCCACGTTTGACAAAGTCGGTGACGGCTTTGATGACGTTGGATGCGCCCGGAGCGACGCGATGGAACCGTTGACGACCCATGTGGACCCCGTCAGTGTATTCTACGCGCGGTGGCGAAGCCGATCTGGACTCCAGCCATGAAGTGGATCGGCAACTTCGTGCCGCTCCCGTTCTTTGTGATCCCGGTGGTGTACGGATATCGCCTTCTGACCGCTGGCTTTCGTCCCGACCCCTCGGGCTACACCTGGATTGGGATTGGATTTGCCGCGGGCTGGCTTGCGGTTGCCCTTTTGGGCGGATTGCCCAACCCCTGGCTTCGACGCCGACTGATGGTTCGCGAAGCTATTCAGCCAGTTCGCGGTCAATGGTTTGTCGGATGTTCCCCTGCCGGTTTCAAGAACGCCCTCGATCCGCATCAAGACATTGGCATCCTGAGCCTTGGCTTTGACGAGATAACCTATGTGGGCGACCAAAGTCGATGGACGATGTCGCGGTCGGAGATCAAGAGCGTCCGATTTCGCCCCAATGTCCACACGATGTTGCTCTTGGGTGGATGGTTGGAAATCGAGCGGCAGGATGGGACAGCGGTGGCGCGCGTCCGCGTGGAGCCAAGATCGGGCATCTGGGTTATCTCGAGCTTGTGGCTTCTCCCCAAACTGAGGCGGCGCATTGCCGATTGGTGGCTCGGACCGTCGTCTTCGCGAAACCGTGTATCCTGATCGGGAGGGTAGGAATGATTCAGATTGCCGGAACCGACGGTCACGTCATTTACGAGGCCGATCAGCCAACGCTCGCCGCCGCGTTAGTGGCCGCGTGCACCGCACGAACGTCGCTCCAGCATGCGAACCTGTCGTCTGCCGTCCTCGCGTGCATTGCGCTCCCAGAATCGATCTTTGATGGCGCCAGTTTCAAAAACGCAAATCTCTTCGCCGCCAATTTTGGTCGTGCCTTCCTTGGACGGGCAGAGTTCGATGGGGCGATTCTCAATTTGGCCCAGTTTACAGAGGCGCACATGGCGGGCGCGTCGCTGTATATGGTGCATGCGGTTCGGGCTAACTTCCACGTCACGGACCTGACGGAAGCCAATGCCGTTGGCGCGGACTTCGCCTTAGCGGATATGACCGGAGTGATGATGGCTCGGGCCAATGCCGGTCGCGCATCCTTCCGCCAAGCACGGCTCGTGCAGGCGATTTTCGAGGATGCCGACCTCACCCGCATCAACGCAACGCACGCCAATATCCGCAACGCAAACTTGCGGCATGCGAAGATGAACAATGCGATTCTTCTCTCTGCAGATTTGCGAGGGGCGGATCTGACCGGCGCGGAAATGGCGCACGTCGATTTGAGCTTTGCCGACTTGACCGGCGCGACCATCGATGGCGTGCATCTGCAGGGCGCCACCTACTACGAGACAACGCTGCCAGACGGCCAAGTGCGGACTGACGAAGCGTGACCACAAAAAGAGCCCTTCCCCGCAAGAGCGGGAAAGGGCTCGAAGTTGGTCGTGCTGCTCCCAGCGAGACTAGGGGTACTTGACCGAGCAGCCGTAGGGCTGAGTCTTGGCGGTGGCGACCGGCTTGCCCGCGAGCACCGCATTCAGGGCTTCCCGGACATAGTTGGTTGCGCCAGGAATCGTGCCGGCATCAGCCGAGCGATTGCTGTCGATCGCGCCGTCGTACTTGATCGAGCCATCCTTGTCGATGATGATCATGTGCGGGGTTGTCTTGGCATCGAACATTTTGCCGACAACGCCAGAGTGGTCCAGCAGAACGTCGGTCCAGTTCGCGCCCTTGGCTTTGCCCAGTTCCTTGGCCTTTTCAGCGCTGACATGACCCTGCTTGCCCGCAGCCGATGAGTTGATGGTCAGCCAGACCACGCCCTTATCGGTGAACTCCTTCTGCAGCTTCTGCATGTTGGTGCTGTTGTCGTAGTGCTTCACGACATAGGGGCACTCAAAGTTCCACCACTCCAGCACGACGACTTTGCCGTCGTAACCAGAAATCTTGACGTTGTTGCCGTTCTTCTCGAACGCGACCTCCTTACCAGAGAGCGAAGTCGCCTTGGCCACGGCGGCCTCCTCGGGAAGGATGGCGGCAACGGAGAGGGCTGAGATGAGAGTTAATGTACCGATCATGATTGTTCCTCCATTGTGGATTGCATTTGGATGGCAAATCGATAAGCGAAGGGCTTCCCGTCCTTCTTTCCGCTGAGCACAAAGTGCACCACCGGCGGAATTTCAGTGGCGTAAGGGCTAAGGGGCAGTTCAAGTTCCAGCGTTGCGCCTTTGAAGGTGGCCTTCTGCGGCTTGGAATGCGCGACGACAGCTTCCTCTTCGACAAATGCGTAGAGGTCGGTCGCCTGCTCAATGCCAAGAAGAATCGCTGTCCGGATCTTACCGTCCTTGATTTCGGCAACCCCCATGTTCTTCACTTCGGACGGAACAAGGGCGTACTGAGATCTCAGCACCTTAAGGTCGGCGTCGGAAGGATTCGTGATCCGTGGCGATGCGTTGGCGGGAAGGCACATATCCTTACAGATAAGCCACGAACCCTTGGCCACGATATTGTCTCCCAACAGCTCAGCGCCTTTTAGCACTGGATAAAAGACGACCACATCGTCTTCATAGCCATAGGTCGTCATTCCGTCTGCGCTGATCTTGTGAGGCGTTGGCCACAGGGGTTCGCCGATTTGAACGCCTTCGGGGACCTGCCAATCGACGCCGATCGCCATGCCCGAGTCTCCTGGGTTCTTCCAGTAGCTGTGCCACTGGGGCTCCATCACAAGGCGAAAGGCCAGATAGGCGCGCTCCGACGCTTCGGGACGAAAGACATAGGCACTCGCCTTGCTGTGCGGCGAGCTGTCTTGCGTGGCAGGCGTCAAAACGGCCGCCAAGCAGGCAAGCAGGCAAATTCCGCCCAGTCCCATGCGAAGTACTACGGAATGATCACGGAAAAGTTCACTTTCGCGCATTCGTTAACACGATCACGCAGGAGTGGAGGGCCGCATCCGCCAAACTTCAGTCCATGATCGTCGTTGGCCCGATCGGAGAACAGCAAAGCGTCAAGCCGCTGGATCGCCTCCGTTGTTTTGGCTCAGAAGAGCTGCGTCGTGTGGTGGTGGACTCCTTGGAAAGGATGGTTGGAGAGGCTGAGCCGGGGCAGCCGCTGGAGTTCATTGCGAGCGGTGCACCAGGCAGGTTGGAGATTCGCGCCATGGACGAAAGTGGGGTGGTGCGCGACCGCTGCGAGTTGATGCTTCGCGCCGAGACCTCGATTCGCTCGTCGAACCCGAAATACGTGGAGTTCATGGAGATCTTGCGAAACAGCATGGTTTCGGGAGATGAGGACACCTCCAGAGTTTGGCGAGGCAAACAATATCGGTTCTTTGTCTATTGGCTCCGCGATCACGTTCACGTGCTCAAGGGCATGAAGTACTTTTCGGACGCAGCTTGCGAGGGAGTCGACTTGTTTGCTGAAAGCCAAAGGGATGACGGCATGATCTGGGACTTCGCGATTGAAGCAGGTCCGCCCACCTTTTGGGACACCTTTTACAAACCGCGCGGCTTTGCATGGACGGACGGTGGCGTCCATTTTGTGCGCATGCCGGTTGAAGCCGATGTGGAGTACCTCTTTGTCGAAGGCGTTTACGCCGGCTGGATGCAATCGGCCAATGACGATTGGATGAATAGCCGCTTGGACCAATGCATCCGGGCCATGCAGTACACCATGCAGACCCGCTTGCGGTGGTCCCCTGTGTACGACCTGGTGCGGCGGACCTACACGATTGACACGTGGGACTTTACGGCGATCGACGAGCACCTCGACCCGCTTGGGCCTCAAGGCCGACTGATCGCTGACGAGAATCTCTCCAAGTTCGGTGCCATGTTTGGCGACAGCACGGGATTCGCGGCGTCTTGCGACTTGTTGGCGTCGATGCTCGACGTTGTCGGGAGAACCGATGAAGCAAACGATTGGCGGAGAACAGGCGCCGAGGTGCGCCAGCGGATCATCGAACTTGCATTCAATGGTCGGCACTTTCGGCATCACGTGCCGGAAGACGCGAGCGTTAAGCGAGACTTTGGAGTCGACGAATCCATCCAAATTTCACTCTCGAATAGTTACTCGGTTAATCGCAACCTTCCATCCGAAGTCGCGCGCCCGATTGTCGAGACATACCGCGACCTGAGCAAAAATCTGCCCGACGGTTCTCCCGGGGAGTGGTACGGCATTTACCCGCCGTTTGAAAGGGGATTCTACGACGATGCCCGGCCATGGCAGTACGTGAACGGAGGCGTTCTGCCGCTCGTGGCGGGCGAGCTGGCGCGAGGCGCGTTTGCCCTTGGATTCGAAGAGTACGGCGTCGACATCCTTGATCGGGTTCTGGCATTGGCGAAGCAGCATGGCGATCACATCTATTTCGCCTACACCGGCGCCTTCCCCGAGTTGCCGAGACAAGAATTCCAAACCATCGACCTCAGTGCCAAGGTGAACATGAGCCGAGCGGCTCCCGGCCAAGGTGACTTGCATGCGTGGATGCTGGCAAAAGAGGCCGGTAATGACATCAGCCAGCTGCCTGCAGGAGATCAAGAATTCGGCGGGGTACCGTTCGCCATTCCGATGGACGGTGCGGTGCTTGTTGCCGAGGCTAAGGCGCTGGCGATGGATATTCCGATCCACGGCCGGATCGGCTGCATGTATTTGCTTCACGCTGTTTCACAAATCGGGGCAAGCAAAGTCGCATGCGCCGTCAGGTGGGTTTATGAAGACGGCAGTCGCGCGAGCTGCTATTTGAAGGCGGGCGAGCACGTGACCGGGTGGTGGTATCCCGAGCCTCCGCCGGGCCACGTGGAGCGGACGCGCCTTGCCTGGCGAGGGCCCAATGATGTGTGCCCGAATGTGGGGCTCTGTTGGTACGCGCTGGACAACCCATGTCCTGAGCGCGAGGTTTCCCATGTGGAGTTCCTTCCGTCCGCCGACGGAACGCTTTATGCTCTGGTCGGCCTCACGCTGGGGCGGCACAAGGCACCGGTGCCAGAGTCCCCCATCTCTGGAGGCGGGCCGGACAACTGGTCGGCTGCCGCCGTGATGGCGGCATTCATGGAGGGGCTGGCGGGGATTGTCGACACGGAGCCGGGGTACCAGTCCGTTACGGTTACGCCTCAATGGGCGCTGACCGATGTGCAAGACATCCAAGTTGTGGCCCATCTTCCGGCCTCGAACGGGTACGTCGCCTATCGCTGGCAGTCCGACGACAAGGGAATCCGTCTTGAATTAGCTGGCTCAGGTGAACGCGCAAAAGTGAACATTCTTCTGCAAGATACACGAGATATTGTGATAGAAGTCAATGGCAAGGAAGTTAATCATGTCATTGAGGATGTACACGCAAAGCGCTACGCTGGATTTGAAGCCAATCTACTGGCTGGTTCAGTGATTCAAATGCGGTACGCCCTCTGAACTTTGCTATCATAGGATTGGTGGTGAGCGAAGTCATGAACTTTCCCATGGAATTTCGATTTGCGACATTGGGCCTTTGTGCGCTTGCGCTGGCGGGAACGGCCAGCGCTCAGGTTCTCAACAACAAACAAGTGAACGTCACGCAGCTTGATGATGGGCGTCAAATTCGCTTGACCTCAGGGCAAATGCTGCGCATCTCTCTGCCCGCGCAACCGTCCACCGGTTACTCGTGGTACATCGTTGAACAGAACCCCTCGCAGCTGCAGCAAGTGGGGCCGATTCAGTTCCTGCCATCGCACAGCGCGGTTGGCTCGCGTGGAACCCAAGTGTTGACCTTCCGCGCCATGTCCGGAGGAAGCTCAAAGCTACGCCTTGCCTATGGAAGGCAATGGGAGACGTCGACTGGGCCGATGGATCGCTTCATGTTGCTGGTGAGCGTTGATCAGGCTGGCATGCCCGATTCGCACCGAGTTGACGAGAGATGGAATCACAAGGACGTGACGATCGAGGTGAACGACATCCTCATCGTCCAGCTTGATGCAAATCCGTCGTCGGGCTATCAGTGGTCGCTGACAC
Organism: Fimbriimonadaceae bacterium; assembly: GCA_046292875.1. GTDB lineage: Bacteria > Armatimonadota > Fimbriimonadia > Fimbriimonadales > Fimbriimonadaceae > JBKBQD01. The sequence goes on along the minus strand of JBKBQD010000001.1, from coordinate 159,767 downwards.
GGAACTCGCCGTTTATCCTCGAGTTTGTCGGGGACGATTACATTCCGCCGCGTGATCGCCGCGCGGGCACCATGGGCAAACAGGTCTTTACGTTCCGTGGCAAGCGCTCGGGAACCGTCTCACTTTCCTTTGCCTATACCGGACCGGATCGCAGAGTGCCCAAGACATTCGATATCAACGTGCGTGTCGTTCCGGTGGCGAATCCTCGGCCCCAACCGGGTTGGCCTGGCGTTGGCGGCCCCGGACAAAACGTCGGCGGAGGCAAGGGCCAAGGCTGGGGCATTATGCGCGGCGGCGGCTAACGGTCGCGCCGATGATCCTCATTGCCTCGTAGCCATAATGTCGGGCTACGAGGCAATGAGCAAGCGCCTAGAACTGCGATCCATCACGAAGCGCTTCGGTGATTTGGTCGCGCTGAATGACATTGGGTTTAGCCTTGAAGCGGGCGAGATCCATGCCATCGTCGGTGAGAACGGCGCGGGAAAGTCCACCCTCGTCAACGTCATTTCGGGCTTTGTCCGTCCCAATCAAGGCAGTGTGACCTTGGGAGGTGCGGCTCTGCCCCTGGGCAATCCGCGCGCGATTCGCGAGCTCGGAGTTGCCGTCGTGCATCAGCACTTTATGCTGGTGCCCGAAATGACGGTCGCCGAGAATCTCGCCCTGGCGTCCGGGCGTGCGCTCTCTGCTTCTTCGGCGCCGCATCGCGACGCGAGGGCGGCGCTCGATACTGCGGCGAAGTTGGGTTGGGTGTTGCCGCCAGACGCGATCACTGCGCAGCTTTCGGTCGGAGTGCGGCAGCGAATCGAGATCGTGAAGGCACTGGCCCAGCCGTTCGACGTCTTGCTGCTCGATGAGCCGACGGCCGTACTGGCGCCGGCCGAGGTTGAGGAGCTGTTTCGTGTCCTCAAACTGCTCAAAGGGCAAGGCAAGACGGTCGCCATCATCGCCCATAAAATCAGCGAAGTCCTTGCGATCGCCGACCGCCTGACCGTGCTGCGGCGGGGCAAAGTCGTCGTTGCTGAGGTCCCTTCCTTCGACGTTCAGCCGGCGCAATTAGCTGAGTGGATCGTGGGGGAAGCCCCGTTGCCGCCGCTTGCCGTGAGTGAATCCCAGGTGGGGCCAAGCGTTTTGGAGGTGTCTCATCTCGTGGTGCGAGGGGATCGCGGCGAGGAGGCGGTTCGCGGTGTTGACCTGACGGTACATCGCGGCGAGATCCTTGGCATCGGCGGTGTGGACGGCAATGGGCAGCAAGAGTTGGCCGAAGCGCTGGTTGGAATCCGTCCCTTGGAGCAAGGCTCCGTTCTTCGCCACTATGACGATCGCATGGGTGAGGCCTATATTCCGCAGGATCGGCAGGTGGATGGGCTCGCGTTGATGATGCCCATCCAAGACAACCTGCTGATTGGCAACACGCGCCGAAACGACTTAACGGCGGGTCCGCTGCTTCATCTCGGTGCAATCCGCCGCTGGGCCGTCGAACTGGTGGGAAGATTTGGCATCAAATGCCGATCGCCCCTTGACTTGGCGGCATCGCTGAGCGGCGGGAACAAACAGAAGGTGGTGGTGGCGCGCAACCTATCGGCTCCCCGACCACTGGTCGTGGCTGTCAATCCCACACGAGGCCTCGACGTCAAAGCCGCAGAAAGCGTCTTGGGTCAGCTAAGGAGCGCGGCGGAAGGAGGCGCAGGAGTGGTTCTTTTCAGCGCCGATCTGGATGAATTGGTGGCTACTTCACACCGTGTGGCGATCCTCTCGCGTGGGAAGCTTCTGAACTTTGCCGATGCAGCGTCTGTGGTCGGAGGAACCGCCTGACTGCCTCTCGCCTTGTTCAGATCGGCGTCACCGCGTTGGTCGCGGCGTTGGGCCTGTGCGCTGCCATCGTCCTTACGCTGGTCATTTTCGGACTGCCGGTTGGGAGTTCGCTTGAATGGCTCGTGCAGGGCGCAGTGGGATCGAAGTTCGCCGTAGCGCGGACCCTGATCAAAGCCATCCCTCTTTGCCTCACCTCGGTCGGCATCGTGATCTCTTGGCGAGCCGGCATGTTCAACATTGGCGGCGAGGGGCAACTCATCATGGGGGCGATTTGCGGTGCAGCCGTCGCGCAGTTCACCCTTTCTCTTGAAGGGCCCGCACGGACCGCAATCATTGTTCTCGCCTGCATTGCTGGCGGCGCAGGATATGCGCTGTTCGCCGGGTGGCTGATGGTGGCTCGTGGTGTACACATCGTCATTTCCACGATCTTGCTGAACTTTGTTGCGCTTCACGCGCTGGGATGGGTAGCCGCAGGACCGCTGCAGGAATCTTCCGGCAAGTTGCCACTCACCCAGGCTCTTGGAGCTGCGACGATGTTTGGTCGCCCTGACCGACAGACCGACCTGCATGCGGGCGGGTGGATCGTCCTGCTCATCGTGGTGCTGGTTGCGGTGGGTCTCTTTCGGACAAGGGGCGGATTTGAGCTTCGGGTCACGGGCGAGAATCCTCGCGTCGCGAGAGCAAACAAGATCGACGTTGTGGCGATTCAGCTGAGATCCGTGGCGATCTCGGGCGGATTGTGCGGACTGGCGGGGGCCATGGACTACGTTGGCGTGACGGGGCAGATTGGACCAGGGTTCTCGCAAAACTGGGGATTCTTGGCGATCCCGGTCGCGCTCATCGGTGGCCTCAACCCCTACGGAGCGGCAGTATCGAGCCTGGTCTTCGGCGGTCTCTTTGCTGGATCAGAGAACTTGGCTCGATTCACGCGATCGGGCGCGACGCTCGTCTTCATCATTCAAGCGGTTGTCGTGCTGGGATACCTGGCCATCCAGAAGCTGCAAGAGCGGCGCGTCGTTCGGGAGGGTGATGCTTGATGGACCCGATGACGGTGCTCGTTTTTGCGATGCCGGTCGCGCTGGCGGCCCTGGGAGAAACGGTGGTCCAGCGTTCGGGCCTGATCAACATTGGCCTTGAGGGTGTCATGCTCAATTCCGCGCTATTCGGGCTGCTCGTGAGTCTCGGAACGGGAAGCCCTTGGCTTGGACTTCTGGCTGGTTGTGGGGTTGGGCTGCTTACTGCCGTTCTCTTTGGGGCGTTTGCTGTTTCGTGGGGGGTCGACCAGGTGGTCCTTGGCACGGCCATCAACTTACTGGCGCTCGGCCTCACGGGCACAGTGTTTCGCGATCGATTTGGGGCTACCGGCGACCTGCTCAATGCGCCGATGCTTCCCAAAGTCTTGGGTGTTGATCCCATGATCCCGATCGGCATCCTGATCGCGATCGTTTTGACCTTGCTTCTCCAACGCACGACTTGGGGCTTGGCCGTCAAGAGTGCCGGGCACTACCCCGAGGCAGCAACGGCGGCAGGGTACTCGGTGACGCGACTGCGCTACGAGGCTCTCATGATCGGCGGGCTGCTCGGCGGACTTGGCGGCGCGTATCTTAGTGTGGGGGTCGCGCGATCCTTTGCAGAGAACATGACGGCGGGACGCGGATTTGTGGCGATTGCGATGGTGACCTTTGGGCGCTGGAACCCTGTGGGTGTGCTGGCTGCCTCGCTGCTTATCGGCGTCGTCGAATCGCTGCAGCTCTTCTTGCAGGCCAAGGGCTGGCAAGCCCCGTATCAACTCATGCTGGCTCTTCCGTACCTTGTGGCCTTGGCTGTATTGGTTGTCGCTGGGCGCGGCAGCATGGCACCAGCGGCGCTCGGGCGTCCTTACAAGGAGCCGAAATGACCTTCGCCATGACGCGGAGAGTCACGTTCTCGACGGGCCATCGCTACTGGTTCGACCATCTTTCGGCCGAGGAGAATGGTCGGCTCTTTGGCCCGTTTGCCTCGCGCTTCTCGCATGGCCACAACTATGTACTGCATGTGACGGTGGAGGGGCCGATTCATCCGAAGAGCGGCATGATCGTCAATATCAAGGACTTGGATGCCGTGCTCAAAGGCGGCATTGTCCGGCAGCTCGATCAGAAAAGTCTGAACGACGAGGTTGAGCCGTTTGCAACGGTCGCGCCAACCCTGGAAAACTTGATTCGCTGGATCGCAACGCGGATCGTCGACCTTCCGCCCCCGTGCGTCTTGACGAAGCTGCGCTTGGAAGAAACGCCTCGGCTGTGGGCGGACCTGGAACTCCGAACCATGAACCTTACGCTGACCCGTACCTACGAATTCGCCGCATCACATCGCTTGTGGAGCCCGCACCTCACCGAAGAGGAGAACCTTGCTGCTTTTGGCAAGTGTTCGAACCCGATGGGGCATGGTCACAACTACGTGCTCGAGGTCACCGTTACGGGTAGCCCAGACCCTGTGACGGGCATGCTGGTCGCGCTCGACGACTTGGACCGCGCAGTGAATGAACTGGTCGTGGACCGCTATGACCATCGCAATCTCAGCGAAGAAATTCCAGAGTTGGCCGATAAGGTCGCGACCAGCGAAGAGATCGTATCGGCGATCTTTCGGCAGCTAGATGGCAAGTTGCCCGCGCGGTTGGTGCATGTCCGGCTTTGGGAAACGGCCCGAAATGCCTTTGACGTGTCGATTTGAACCAAATCGACGCAAATTTGGCGTAAGGTAAGCCAATGTCTACGGCACTGATTGTCGCCGCCACCGTGTTGATGGCTCAAGGTCCGGTCGAAGTGAAGGTCCAGCCCCATGGCGACGGTTTCGTTTTGATGCGCGGCGGTTCGCCCTTTTTCATTCGCGGCGCGGCGGGCAGCGATCACCTCGAACTGCTCAAGGCGTCAGGCGGAAATTCAATACGCGGCTGGGGGGTCGACGACAACACGAAAACCGAACTGGATCGCGTTCATGACCTGGGGATGACGATGACGGTCGGCATTTGGCTCGGCCACAAGCGCCATGGCTTTGACTATGGAAACGCCGACCAGGTTGCCCGTCAAAAAGAGGCAGTGCGCACCGCCGTTGAACGATACAAGAGCCATCCTGCGGTCCTCATGTGGGGTCTTGGCAACGAGATGGAGATGGAAAACAACACTCCGGAACTGTGGAAAGCGGTGGGTGATTTGGCGAAGATGGTCAAGGAGCTTGATCCGCACCATCCCGTGATGACCGTCGTCGCCGAGATCTCTCCGGAAAAGATCCGGTTGATCCAACAGCACGCGCCGGAGGTAGACGTCCTTGGGGTCAACAGCTATGGCGGCGCGGCAAGCCTTGCGCGGCGAATCAAGGAGTTTGGCTGGACGAAGCCCTATGTGCTGACTGAATTCGGCCCGCTCGGACCATGGGAGCGTCCCCGGGCGCCTTGGGGTGCGGCGATCGAGCCGACGAGCACGGAAAAAGCACAAATGTACAAGGCTGCTTATGAAGGGGCCGTAGAGAATCACCCACAGTCCTTAGGTTCCTATGCATTTCTCTGGGGGCATAAACAGGAGACGACGCCGACCTGGTTTGGGATGTTTTTGCCGAGCGGCGAAGCCGTGGGCTCGGTCGACGTCATGACGGAAAAATGGACCGGAAAGGCGCCGCCGCACCTTGCTCCAACCATTCGCGAAGTCACGAGCGCCGTCGATCAGAAGGCGATTCGTCCTGGGGCCGAGATCCGAGCGTCGATTGTCGCCTTTGACCCTGCAGGCGGGGCGTTGCGCTTCCACTGGGAGGTCCGGCGGGAAATCGGCCGAACCGGCTTTGCCGGAGAAGGTGAGGTGACACCAGGCGTGGTCGAAGGATTGATCTCGGCGACGAACGCGCCATCGGTTCGGTTCAATGCGCCAAGCGACATCGGCGCCTATCGCTTGTATGTCTATGTCTACAATGATCACAAGAAGGCGGCGACGGCAAACATCCCGTTTGAAGTAAGGCGAGACGCTTCGACATTGTATCCATGAAAACGCATGTCAGCGGCGTTTTGCCATAGCTTAACCTCGTCGATATAATCACGTTTCGCACGCGCCGACGCGTGAGATCTGTGTCAATGAAGAACTGCCGAGCCTTTACGCTCATTGAGCTACTCGTCGTCATCGCGATCATCGCGATTCTCGCCGCCATTCTTTTCCCGGTCTTCAGCCAGGCTAAGGACGCCGCAAAAAAGACATCGTGCCTGAGCAATCAAAAGCAGATTGCCACCTCCGTGCTCTTGTATCAGGGGGACGTCGATGACATGTTTCCGCCAAGCGCCTATTTTTCAGGACCGCCGCCGAATCGTGTCTTTGCGGTTTATGACCTGCTGAAGCCGTATCTGAAGAACGTAGGCGTTTTCGTTTGTCCGTCCTATACGCCAGGCATCGACTGGTTTGAGCGGCTGCAATCTCGTGGCCTTGCTCCTGCGGGCGACTTTCGATACGTGGGCTACATTCCCAACCTCGGGCTGTTTGGGGAGAACTTCTGCTCGGCGCCGATTCCGTCGTTGCGCAAGTTCACAGCGGTGACCAGCGGGACCGGGCTTCCGGAGCCAAGTGCCACGATCATGTTCTTTGACGGCTACATGAAGACCACTGCCGGAGGAGGACCGAACTTGGCCATGGACTACTTCAACTTTTTGGGTTACGCTCGCCATGCGGACGGGGTGGTGATCAACTATGCCGACGGCAGTTCAAAGTTCCACCGCTGGAACGGCATCCCGAACGGCGGAGCAACGCCCACCGGTTCTCGCGCGCCCTTCTACTACGGATGGCGACAATCCGAGCCGCTGCGAAAGACCGACGCGACACTTCAGGCGGCGGTCAGCGTTCCGGTCGGACCCGAGGGTCCCTACACGGACCTTCACGGTGTTCCGGGAACGAACATTACGGATTCCGACGACAGCGCCTGTCCCGGTTAGCGGCGCGCTTGGCTCGGCGCGGGTTGCGGTCGCTTAGCCCGCGCCGAGACCGGCAAGCGCCATGAGCATGCGTGCGCCACGATGCGCTTCACGATAGGTTGCGCCCGCGAACGCCACGGTGTAGGCGTCGCGTCGGCTCGCGCCCGGCATCCGACAGGCAAAGTCGGCCTCTTCGGAGCGATTGAATTCAATGACGAACTCGGCAGGAGCCGAGGCCCGCAGCGGGGCGATATCCCTGCGCTGAATGACGCCTTCATAGGCGGCGTTTTCGATGGATGAAGCCGTGGTCTCAGGGTTGTGGCATTCGGCCATGTAGCGTCCGTATCCAACCTTTGTCTCCGCAACGCGAACACCCGGTATGAGGCCAAGCGCTTCTTGGCAACCCGCCCGGTCACTGGAAACACAGACGAGCGGCACCCCGTAGTCGCCTGCGGCAAAGGTGCTCATGCCCATCTCGCCGCAAGGCTGCCCGTTCAGCCAGCAGCGATGGACCATGCCCGTGATGGTGTGCTCCATCACGCCCCCTTGGGTTCCGGCCATGGCGTGGTAGCCAATGAGCATGGCGCAGTCAAAGTCCTCGGAGATGCCGGACATCATGCCGTCTTCATGGCTGCCCGTCCCGCTAACGAGGTCGACTCCCGGCTCAAGCTGATCCAAAAGAAGGTTCTTGCTGTTTCCGTGCGAATCTTTCACCAAGATGCGATTGGCCCCGGCGCGACGGGCGCCCCGAATCGCCGCGTTGACATCGTGCGTCATCATGCGTCGCGCGAATCCAAAGTCATAATGGTTTCCATCAGGACGTCCGCATTGGCTCCACGAGACAAGACCCGTACAGCCCTCGATGTCTGCTGAGATAAAGACGTTCATGGATTTTCCCCTTCGCTTTGTGACGTATGCACTCCTTTAGAGACTTCTCATGCAGGATCTGGGTCGAAGGCGCGTATTATGGTTTGCGGGTGGCGGATTGATTGTTCTTGTGGCGGCTGGTTTCTTGCTCTTGCGCCCATCGGCGCCACTTGATGCGCTGGACCGATTTGAGCAGGTATTCAAGGAGACTCCCGAATACAGCGTCAACGTAGATGTCGTCAGCGCGCCGTCTGGCCGAAAGATCGAAGCAAAGCTCTCAGCACGGAAGTTCGATCAACTGGTCTATGATGCGAAGGGTGGGGGCGTGGACTATCGGGCCGTCGTCGCAAAGGATCGCGTTTACGAGGTCGAGCACAACAACAAGCGCTACGATGTGTTACCACGCGAAGACCGCCTCCCTATTCCGGCACTTTCTCTCTCGGAAGACCCGCTCAAGTTTTTCCCTTATCCCCTTGTGATGGGTTCTTTGCGCTATCTGGCACCACGGGATGCGAAGTGGTCGACCGATGGTACGGAACTCATTGACGGGGTGATCTGCGATCGATTGAACACGGAATACTCCTCAGACTTCGGATCGAACAAGGTCGAGATTGCGGTTGGCAAAGATGGCTGGGTGCGCCGATACAAAACGTCGTCGAATGAGTCGGGCCGATGGGAATCTGAGACCTTTACGTTTACGGGCTATGACTTCCGGGCCAAACCGGACGCACACTATGGATGGACCTTGCCCGATGGCTACCTGCCCGTAAGCACTGACCGGGGCGACGGCAACTACAACAGTCCGGGCGAACCCTTTGAACTGGGGATCTGGCGGCAAGGCGGCCGTACGCAGGATATGGGCGAAGCGATGAAAGGGAAGCGCTCCCTCTTTTTCGTCGTCGCCGAGAACTGCGAGCCAAGCCGCGCGATGAAGCCGATCCTTGAGTCCATGTCCCAGCAGATTCGACAGAGCGGCGGGTTTGCCGCGACGTTGAGCCTGGATGGCGTTCCGTCCGGGTTTCCCGAAGCATGGACCGCAGAGCGTGAAGAAACCCTCAAACTCCGCATCGCGGCGACGCCTGCGGTCTATTTGGTGTCTCCACGGGGCGGCGTCGAGCGGCTCTGGGTTGGTTTCGATGCAACCCAGGCAGACGCCATGCGGTCTGATATGTTGGAGGCCCTTAAGGGCAACGGCCAAGAATGAGAAACCCGATTCCCGCGCTCCTTTTTCTTGCGTGCGGTGCTGCCGGCTTTTTCCTCTTTAATCCAGGCGCCGGTAACTTCGCCGGAAACGTGGGCTTTATTGCGTCGCTGGGTGCCGGCTGGATCGGATCGCTGGCCTTTCGCGTTGCCGCGCAATGGGAGAAGGCGCTCGTCTTTCGTTTGGGTCGGTTCAAAGCCGTCAAAGGTCCGGGCTTGTTTACGGTCTTGCCCTTTTTCGACTCGGTGCGGTTCGTGGATACCCGCATTGTCACGCTGGACATTCCCACCCAACAGGCGATTACGAAAGACAACGTACCGGTGACTCTGGACGGCGTCATCTTCCTGCGAGTGGACAATCCCGCCGACGCGGTGATTCGCGTTCAGAACTACCAGCACGCGATTCGGCAGTATGCCCAGACCGCCTTGCGCGACATCATCGGTTCGGTAACACTCGATGAAATTTTGGCCGACCGGGAAGGTGTGGGCAAACGGATTGAGGAGATGGTCGATTCTGAGATCCAAGGTTGGGGGCTGGAGGTCGCCGCCATTCGCATCCAGGACCTCAACCTGCCCGAGGACTTGAAGCGAGTCATGGCGCGGCAGGCCTCGGCAGAGCGCGAAAAGCGCGCCAACATTACGAAATCCGAAGGTGACCGCGAGGCCGCGGAAAACCTTGCCGCCGCCGCTCAAACCATGCTCTCAAGCCCCGGCGCGCTCCAGCTTCGGACCCTCCAATCGCTGGACGGCCTGGGAAGTTCATCTGCAAATACCGTGGTGATGGCGCTGCCCGTCGAGGTGATGGACGCGATGAAAGCGGTTCCCGGCCTGTCGACGGCCATCGGGGCCCTGGCTGTTGCGGGGACCAAACAAGAGTCGAAACAGGAAGCGCCGCAGGCAGTGCCGGCGACGCCTCCGCAAGTTGCCTCGGAGCCGCTGAGCCTTGAAGCGCTTTCGGTCGAACCGCCGACGATCGAGGAAGAACAGGCGATGTCAGAGAATCAGTTTCAGGCATGATTGCCACGCTCGCCGCGATTCTTGTCGCCACGCCACAGGTCGTGGTCGATCGCATTCCTGGCTCTTCGGAAATCGCTCTGGTGGCCACTTTCAACGTCCCTGGCTATCTCGAATCGCCGGAGACCCATGGCTACCGCCATTTGATCGAGCATCTCATGGCAAAAGGGAACTCAGGGGTGCAAGACGTCGCGTTCGAGCGACAAGGCATCTTTTTGGGAGCGGCCACAGACCGGGAAAGCGTGACCTTTCGGCTGCTCGGCAAGGCGGGACAGGAAGTCGCCATGGTGGAGGCATTACGACGCCTCTTGGCGTGGTCAAAGCCTACCGACGCCGATATCCAGGCGGAGGTCGACATTCTGGAACAAGAATTGTTTCTCGTCGACCCAAAGGTGCCGCTGATTACGGCGGGTCGAGGGTTGGCCTATGGTGATCGATGGCTGAGCCCACATGGGAGCCTGCCCGCACTGAGAGGGGCAACGGCATCCGCCGTTTACGAGTTTTTCCAGCGTTGGTTTACGGCCACGAACCTGACCCTCTCGGCATTCGGAGCGGTGAACCAGACTGACCTAACGATTGAACTTGAGAAGCTCTACGAGTCGTTGCCCGAGGGACCATCAGTCCCGTCACGGCCCCAGCGAACGGCGGATTCTGGCCGTGTCGAGGCAAAGGGGGTGCGCGGCGAATCCATTACGGCGGCGTGCGGTTCGGTTCTTGACTCGCTCACGTGGGCTCAGTTGGCCGCGATGTTGACGATTGCCTCGCGTGTCCCAGATGCCTTCGTCAGTTTTGCCGCCGACCCATTTGAGTGCTGGGTCACGATCGGTCGGGTGGGCGCTCCGAGCGGGATAGGCCTGGCGGCTGACGCCTTTGATGACGCGGACGCCGTGGATCACTTCCTGGCCGCAAAGTCATGGGCCAAGCAGTGGATTCAATCCCAGGCGGCCGACCCATTGCTGGCGGCAACCTTGATGGGGCGCCTCGGCGCCGCGGTCCCGCCGATAACGGTCGAAATGATGTTGGAGAGTGCCGAGGCGATGACCTTCAATGAGTATCGACTGGCTCTGAGCCGGTTGCGGGGCGAAGCGTCTTTTCGCGTCGTGGGGGGCGGATGATCGCCGCCGCAATCTTGATGGCAGGTCAGGTGTCAGGACCGACCATCGTCGAGTACCCAGCACCCCAATATGGGGTCGTGTCGATCCAATGCGCCGTCCGGTATCCCGAGCTGAATCTGACGGAAGCGTCCATTGTCGGTCTGTTGCCCGGCATTCTGTCATCGGGGTCGGCTCGATACCCCGGCGTGTTGTTTCGGAACTATGCCGCCAAAGGAGGGGCCCCATTTCGGGTGACTGCTCGGCCCGATGGATTGCGCATTGAAGTCCAGACCATGCCGCTGGATCTTGAGCTTGGCATGGACCTCATGGCCTCGCTTCTTCGCGAGCCCGAAATTGACCGTGCAGCATTACGTGCTGCATTGGAATCGGCGCCCATTCAGCCCAGGGATTGGTTCCTGAGCTCGCTTTCCCCGACGCGGCCGGAATACGAAGGCACGAGAGTGGAGCAGGTGCTTCAGCTCTTCCGCCGTGTCGTTCGTCCTGAGCACGTCACCATCGCGGTTGGAGGAGCGTTTGAACCAGGGGTGCCCACGACCGGGTTTGGCGAACGGATGCGGGACTGGCGGGTACCAGCGTCACGCGAACTCTTGCAGCGCCACGAAGGACGCGGAGAACTGCGCCGTCGCGAAGGGCCGACAACCATCAGCTTTTTCGGAACAGTGGTGAAGCCGAGCCTCAACCAAGTGGGAATCCAGCTGACGGCGATGGCTGCCTTGGGGAGCGGGCGGTCCGGCGCCATGACACGCATCGTTCGCGAGGAAATGCGGCGCAGCTATCGCCAGCATGCCTTGTTGGTCCCGACATCGCACGGGTTTTTGCCGGTTCTGACCTTCGCAACGATGCCATCGGACGACGATTTGGAACTGGGCGGTCGCGTCAGGGAAGCCCTGCTGTCGGATATCGACTCTTGGAACGAGGCCAACGTGGTTGCCGCCCGTCGGTACGCCATTTCCTCGTTCAGTGGGCAGGCGGAATGGGGGCCCCTCTTTCTGACAGCCCACGGTTCACCCGGGCCCGGCTTGGCGGATCAAACCTATCTTCGTGCTTGGTGGCAGATGACCTTCGGACAGCCCTATCGTGCGAGCCAGGTGGCGACCATGATCGAGGACGTCAGCGTCGAGAAAGCGAAGCAACGGGCTCGCCAGATTGTCGAACAGGCTACGATTCAGGTGATTCTGGGGCCGCGGGCTCAAGGCTCAATGTCATCGCATCGACTTCGGCACGAAACTCCGGGTCTTCGCGACAGAGAGTGACGAAGTCGCAGTCCAGGCACAATGACTTCGCGACGGGCCGGATCTCCAGGTAATCGCGCGCAAGGATCTCTCTTCCCAGAACTTGCAGGTCGCCTGCAAACTCGGCGGCCTCTTCGTCGGTCAGGGCCGAGACGGCCTCGGAGCCGGTCTTCAGCGCGATAATGGAAGCCTCAACGGGTTTGCCGGGAAACTCGGCGCGGACCAAGAGTTGGTAGATGCCCATCGCCAGATCTGCGGCGACGTCTTCTTCGGTCACCGTTTGCCGCTGCGACTTGTAGTCCACGATGCGAAGTGTGCCATCCGGCATTTGGTCCAAGCGATCGATGCGGCCGATGAGGTCGAACTCACCCATGCTCATGCGCAGGGTTCGCTCAACAAAAAGTGTTTTGGCGACTCGCGGACGGGCCAGCTGTGCGGCGACGTACGTCTCGACGATGACCTTGCCATCGCCGTATGCTTCAGCCATTTCTTCGGCGCTGGCGTATCCAGCGTCGATCCAGCTTTCATCGTAGGCCGCGACGGCTTGGGCCAGCGTTTCGACCCCTTTGTCTTCGGAGTCGTGGAAGCGCTCCAGAACTTTGTGGAGGGTGAGTCCAAAGGAATAGTACGGTCGGGCGCGAAGCAGCCATTTGCCACGAGGATCCACGTACGTCCATCGATACTTGACCGGGCAAGCTAGGTATGTGGTGATCTTCGACGGACTCAGCGTGGGGCGGCGCGGCACAGGTTCATTCTAACGAATCCGCGGGTATCCTGACGGGTGAATGAAGATCCGTCTCGGCCATTCGCCGGACTCTGACGACGCGTTCATGTTCTGGGGTTTGGCCTCCGGTGCGGTGGATAGCCCCTTCGAGTTCGAGCACATTCTTCGCGATATTCAGACTCTCAATGATTGGGCACGCGAGGGACGGCTCGAATCCACCGCGGTTTCGGTCCACGCATTCGCGCATGTGGCGGACAAATACGCCCTTCTTCGCCATGGCGGTTCATTTGGCGACGACTATGGACCCATGATTGTGGCGTCCCGGGCGCTCACCCGCGACGAACTTGCCGAGACGACGTTGGCCGTGCCGGGCATTCTGACTTCGGCATTCTTGGCGCTCAATCTTTACTTGCCGAACCCGAAGACCGAGGTCGTCCCGTTTGACGAGATCATCCCCAGGATCAAGGCTGGTGAGTTCACCGCCGGAGTGATCATCCACGAAGGGCAGCTGACCTATGCCGATGAGGGATTGACCTTGATCGAAGACCTTGGCAAGTGGTGGAAGCGCGAAACGGGTTTGCCGCTTCCGCTCGGGGTCAACGTGGTGCGAAAAGACCTGGGCGTCGAAGTCGTCAGAGAAGTCAGCCGCTGCATGCGCGAGTCGATCCATGCCGGTCTGGCCAATCGTGAGCAGGCGCTGGAGTACGCGCTGCAATTTGCGCGCGGCATGGACGTCGAGACCAGCGACGAGTTTGTCGGCATGTACGTGAACCAGCGCACGCTGGACATGGGCGACGAAGGGATTGCCGCCATTCGACTGTTCCTCAAGCGCGGCGCAGAAGCAGGATTGGTGCCTCCGGTCGAAGTCAGTGTCGCCGACTGAGCGCTTATTCCACGGCGGCGCGGCGGAATCGGACCTCGGCGACGGTCCATCCCCAGATATCGCCAATCTTGAACTTGCCGCCAAGGGCGCGCGATAAGTTCTCGACTATTTGCAGACCGAGGTGGCTGGCAATCGCTGGGTCAAAGTCGGTCGGCAAACGGTCGCCGTTGTTGCTGACCCACACGGCAAGCTCATCGTTGGCGTCTTCGATCGTAATATGAATCTCGCCGTTTGAGGCGTGGGCGAAGCCGTGTTCGACCGCGTTGGAAATGAGCTCGTTGAGGATCAGCGCGACTTGCGTGGCTTGCGTCATGTTGAGCCTTGGGTCTTCGCCGCGCACGTCGAACTTGATGTTCTTTTCGGGGTTGATCAATGAGCTTTGGTGGTGCTGGAGCAGCGTCTCGGCGATGGAGCGGATGCCAACGTGGTCAAGGTCCTCGCGGCTGAGCAACTCGTGAACGGCGGCGATGGCGAGAATACGGGCCAGCGCGTCGGTGATCGCCTCTTCGAGCGTCTTGTAATGGCTCTGGCGAAGTTGGAGCCGCAACAGGGACGCCACTTGCTGGAGGTTGTTCTTCACCCGGTGATGCATCTCTTGCATCAGGGTGTGGCGCACCTCGAGCTTCGCATGCTCAATACTCACGGCGGCTTGGTGGGCAATGGCCTGTAATGCCTGGACTTCCTCTTCGGGGAACTCGCGCACCACGTCGGTGTAGCAGCTCATGACGCCAATGGCGCGATCGCGGATCTTGAGCGGCACACAGATCATCGAGCGAAGCCCTTGCTCCACCGCCAAGTCATGCCCGATATAGTCGTGCTCCACGAGCACGTCCGGCACGACCACCGGGGCACCGGCTTGGATGGCGCGACCAGCGATAGATTCCCCGAGCTTGATGGCGCCCTTGCTTTGATAGGCTTTCACCGTGGCCTGTGTTGCGCGCAGAACGAGCTCTTTGCGCTCCTCGTCCAAGAGGCGAACCGAAACGACTTTGTAGTTGAACTGCTGGGCAGTGATATGAACGAGCAGTTGAAGGATCTCCTCAAGGTACGGGCTCGCCGAAAGGGTTCGGGTGACCTCGGTAATCGCCCCGAGTGAGGATCGCTTGGCGCCAAGCGCATAGGCATGATGAAACGTGGCGTAGGCCAGAGAGGCGACTGAAGCAATCGGTTTGATCACCGCCGCCACGTTCTCGGGATGAGAAAGCGGTTTGCGGGTTTCCAACAAGAACACGCCGAAGCGTTCACTTCCATGCTCCAGCCGAAAGGCGAGGCAGCCACTAAACTCATTTTCGTCGAGGCCCGGGATCTCGGCAAAGCGAGAGTCCTTGGTCAGGTCCTTCTCGATGACGATCGGTTCAGGGCTTTGCATCGCCGCGCCGACAATCCCGATTCCGGGGCCAAGCCGCAAGCGGCCGACAAAATGGGGAAATCCGGTGCTGGCGCGCAAGATGAGGCCATTGCCTTCGCGGCCAAAAAACGACCCTTGGTCTGCACCGATGAGGGGCACCATTTCGCCCAGCAACCGTTGAGCCAATGCGGCTTCGTCGGTCGCCCCAGCTACAGCGCCGAGAAGTCGCTCGACATCAGGCGTGCGTAGGCGTTCTGCGGGGTCAGAATGAGCCGCCATCTGCTTTATCTTAGGCGAACGGTCCGATCGCGGTTTGGCTCAAATTTTGTTCGGCTAAGACCCGCTCTGCCAGTTCAGTTACACCAGCGGCCGTGACCGAGTCGATCTTGGCCAGTGTTTCATCGATGGGGATTTCGCGGCCATGGAAAATCTCGTTCCGCGTCATTCGGCTCATGCGCGAGCTCATGCTTTCCAAAGCCAGGACCAAGTGGCCCTTCAGCTGGCGCTTGGTTGCTTCCAACTCCTCATCGCCGGGTGCTTCGGTGCGCACTTTGGCCAATTCGCCATAGACGACCTCTTGGACCTCTTCCCACTTCTGCATGCTCGTTCCACCGTAAACGGTAAACGTGCCTCCCGAAGAGTAGCTGGAGGTGTAGCTTCCGATGGCATAGGCAAGGCCTCGCCGCTCGCGCACCTCTTGAAAGAGCCGACTGCTCATGCCGCTGCCGAGCAGTCCATCGAGGACCGCCAGCGTGTAAAGGTCATCGTCGTAAACCGAGCAGCCGTCGCCACCGATGCAGAAATGAACTTGTTCGACATCACGGGCAACATTGACTTTGCCAGGTGTTGAACTCGGCCGCTCAAGATGAGACTTTGCCTCGCCATGACCCAATGATGCGAAGGCACCCTCGACGAAATCGCGAATCGCCTCGGGGTCGATGCGCCCCGTAGCCGAGACCACAATGCGCGGGCCTCGATAGTGGCGAGAGACGTAATCCGTTACCTCTTCTCGGGTGAATCTTGCGACGGATTCGCTCGTGCCGATGATGGGCTTCCCGAGTCGATGGGCCGCCCAGCGGTACTGAAGGTGAAGATCGTGGACCAAGTCGTCCGGTTCGTCCTCGATGCGCTTGATCTCCTCGAGGACCACCTCTTTTTCGCGTTCCAGCTCGACGGCGTCGAACTTTGATCCCGTCACCATGTCGGTGAGGACATCCAGAGCCGGAATGACGTCATCCGAAAGAACGCGTGCGTAGTAGCAGGTCGCCTCCTTGTCCGTCATCGCGTTCAGCACGCCGCCGCGACCTTCGATTTCGGCAGCGATTTCCCGTGCATCGCGCCGCGCGGTCCCTTTGAAGAGCATGTGCTCGATAAAATGGGTGATGCCGGCTTCCGCATCGGCTTCGTCAACGCTGCCGGTGGTGCACCAGATGGCAACGGTCGCAGACCGCACATGATCCACCGGTTCGGTCAGGATCCGAATGCCGTTGTCGAGCTGGACTTTTTGTATGTTGGACATAGGCAAATCTACGTAAAGTGAACGGTCAATACCCCGAGCAGGTCGACCGCAAAGGTCACCGTGTCGCCGGGCAGCACTCCGACGGTCAAGGGCATGTTTGAGTCTTGTTCTAAGACGGGTCCCAGCAAGATCAGGTCGCCGGAAAAGACACCGCCAGTTTGGCTGCATGCCGATACGGTCTCAGCCACGGTCGCCGCTTTCGGAATCGCGGATCCCTCGCCGACTTTTTCCCCATTTTTGCTGAGGACGCCGTGCAGGTGGTACCTGCGTCCGTTCTCAGTGGGGGTCGAACGGTCATCAAACTCGTCCCGGGTTGCCAGCGTCGCCGCCACCGAAATGGCCCAATCTCGCGCATCGCGGGCTTCAGTTCCCGTCAGGAACCCAGCGGCCAAAAATCCGAGGACGGATTGGTCGGCTTCTTCAATATCCAGTTCGCGTCCAGTGGTTTCGAGCACGGCAGCGACCTGTGGAACAAAGCGGAGGCCGGTGCCGCCCTCAGGAAGTTCAACGGTGCTTTGTCCCGCGCCAACGAGCGCGGGATTGCCATACACGTAGGCCACTGGACGGGTGCTTGAGTCGGGCTCGGCGAACCTCAGACTGGACGGCCGAGCGATCGGCGAGAGAAAGCGCACGTCCTGGGCCGCATGGACGCCGATCGCGCGATGCCCGTCGGTTTCGTACACTTTGCCCTCGAAGTAAATCCCGGATCGCGCCTGACCGGGAGACGCGACCGTTTCAAAGCGGCAAAGCTTCACCTGGCCGAGGATACCTGGCGCGTTTTAGCTTCGGGCCGCGCGGCTTCGTTCCTCGCGCGCCGTTTGTTTGATCTCATTCCAAGGGAACCGTCGTGGCGTCTCGCGTTTTTTGCCCGGGGCTCCAGCGCCCAAGATGTAGGCACGGCGAGGTCCATCGCTCAGGTTGGGGCCGGTATAGTGCAGCGTCCGGCTGTAGTGAAAGGTCGCGCCACCGGCAGGAATCGGGCAGGCGACGGCCGTCGAGGTGTCGATATCTTCTGCTTCGAGACCGTGCACGCGCGGGTCGTGGCCAATCGAATGGTGAGGCACGACCTCCATCCGGTGTGAGCCCGGGATAAACCACATACAACCATTTTCAATCGTCGCTTCCTGAAGGGGAATCCACGCGCTGAAGGAGAGGTAGTCGTAGTCCGGATCCCAGTAGGCCTCGTCTTGATGCCATGGGGTCGCCGCGCCGATCTTGGCGGGTTTGAGAATGGCATGATCGCCCCCCAGACTTGCCTCTGGGCCAAGAAGGGCTTTGGCCACTCGCTCGACGTTATGCCGAAAGCGACCGTTGAGCAGTTCAGGCGCGTATTTGGATGGCGCGAGAATCTGCGGTAGTTTGGCTTCTTGACCTTCTTCGTCCGTCCCGGCGAGATCGAACTGGTCGCCAACGTCGCGACCCGCACGGGCGTCAAAAATGCGATCGTAGACTTCACGCATCCAGTTAATCTCTTCCTCTTCAACCAGTCGGTCGAGGACCAGATAGCCATTGTCATGAAAGAATGCGACTTGCTCGGGCGTGATTTCGACTTCGAAACCTTGATGGCTCATGTGCGCGATCTTACCAACGGCAACGTTCCGATGCGCACGTCCCGGCGAAGAATTTCGCCGCCTTTTTTGCCCGTTGCTTGACCGTTAATCAAGCTCGGAACGCCGTTCACCCAAACGGCAACGACACCGGTGGAGAGCTCACGGGGGTTCTTTGTTGTGGCACGATCTTGAATGCGGTTCGCATCAAAAAGAACGATGTCGGCCCGATATCCTGGCGCGATCCGACCTCGATCCGTAAAGCCAAAGCGCCATGCGGGCAATCCCGTTGCTTTGAAGACAGCCTCCTCAAGGGAAAGGATGGGTTGGCGTCGCACATATTCGGCAAAGAAGCGCGGAAAAGCGCCAGCGCCGCGTGGGTGACTTCCGCCGATCGCGCCGTCGCTGCAGAACATCACCCAAGGATGCCGAACGAACTCCTGGACGTCCCGTTCATCCATCGCGGTGCAGACGATGGATTCCTTACCCTTGCCATCGCGGGTTTCACGGACGATTTCCATGATGATGTCCGTCGGGGTTCGCCCCGTCGATAGCGCAATCTCGGCAATGGTCTTGCCGACCCATGGGGGATGTGGTGAGTAACTGGATAGCAGCACGTTCTGGGGTCCGCCGACATCCGCCAAAGCGTCCTGCCATACCTGGGGGTTGTCCCAATCCTTGCTCAGAGTGAGCACGGTAATGGTTGATTGCCAGTAAGTGTAGGGGTAGACATCGGCCGTGATATCAAGGCCCTGGTCGCGAGCGCGCTCGATGACCCCAAGCGCCTCGCGCGCCTTGCCCCAAACGGGGGCAACGCCCAGCTTGATATGCGAAATTTGTCCCGGGAGGCGTGCTTCTCTCGCGATGCGAACCACTTCTTCGAAAGCCTTCATCGCATGATGGCCTTCATCGCGAACGTGTGAAATGTACATTCCGCCGGCACGACCAGCGACTTTCGCAAGCTCAACCACCTCTTCGGTCGGGCTGTAGAACCCAGGGTCATATTCGAGACCCGTGGAGAGCCCCAAAGCACCCGCCTTCATATCGGCTTCGACCAAGGATGCCAGGGCGAGCAACTCGGCTGATGTTGCCTCTCGCTTGAAATTCTCGCCTAAGACGTGGCGCCGGATGCCGCCATGCCCGGAGAAGAGCGCGACATTGAGCGAAAGTGGTTGTCGGCTCAGCTGTTCCATTGTCTGGGCGACTGGCCCGCGCCAGTAGCCATCTTGCCCAGCGACGGCCGTGGTGATGCCTTGTCGCAGCTGGCTGTCCGCCGGAAGGCCCTCAAGCAGTCCACCATCGGCGTGGCTGTGACTGTCAATAAACCCAGGCGCGACAACAAGTCCCTGGGCATTGACGACTGATTCGCCGGGTAGCGGAGAAAGTCGACCGACGGCGACGATCCGCCGACCCTCGATGCGAACGTCAGCACGGATCCGCGGCGCACCGGTTCCGTCGACGATCGTTCCACCTTGAATCAGAGTCGTTCCTGAAACGAGGGTTAAGACCAGCGACGCGAGCAAGGTCATGGGCACTTGCTACCACTTTTTACGAAGGGAACGCACGGCAAGCATCGTATAATGCTCATGTCATGACCGCACTGTTTGTCTGCGCATCGTTGATCGTGATGCCTGCTTTCTCTCCCGCCGGAGAGCCACAGGCTAACCAGGTTAAAGGGTCAATGGTGGCCTATCCATGGGCTTTCACGAATGGAACGGATACGGCGCGGGAGACTGCCGTCAAGGCTGTACAGGAAGTTTTTCAAAAGGCAAACTACTCCATCCTTCCACAAGGCGCCGCTGAAAGAGCTTGGAAGAGTCTCCAGCTTCCGACCGCTCAGCCGATGATCTTTCCAAACCAGAGTCAGCTTCAGCGGTTTGCGCGGGCAATGGAGGCGGACTTTGTGGCGTTCGGTTCGGTGAACTGGCACACACGCAGCATTTGGGTCGGTATGGGGCCGAAGACGATTTCAACCGCGACGGTCGACCTTTATGTGTACGACCGCAAAGCCAACCGCGTCGTCTATACGAAAGAAGGGGTTGAAGGCCGCAGCGACGAGCAGGACACGGCGTTGCGCGTGCTCGCTCCGCTCCTGATCTCGCCCTTCATTGCGCCCTTTACGGGCGGACCCGCGACTCCCCGTGAGCAGCGGGCCGTTCAAATTGCCGTCGCTCGCGCCGCACAAGGTTTCGTCGGCAAAAAGTAGCTTCAGTGGAAGGGACGGGCGGGGTTGGTGCGAGACGCCCACCCCGCCCTCTTCATTTCTGGGGCGACCTGATCTTGAATCTGGGTAGCCTAACGCGCTATGTCAGCGGTGGCCATTCGAGGTCTGGCGAAGAGCTTTCCAGGCATCCAAGCTTTAGCTGGCATCGACCTCGACATCGCTGCGGCTGACATCCATGGCATTGTCGGCGAGAACGGGGCAGGGAAGAGCACCCTGATGCGCATCTTGGCCGGAGTGGACCGCCCCGACTCGGGTGAGATTCTCTTCGAAGGTGCGCCGATTCGTCGCTTTTCCGTCCGGGAGGCGCAAAGCCGCGGCATTGCGATGATCCACCAGGAACAGAACTTGATTGTTAACCTGGATGTTGCGTCCAACATCGTTCTCGGCGATGAGCCCAACCGATTCGGGGTCGTCGACCGAGCAGCGGCTCGCGCCCGGGCGTCGGAGCTGCTTCGACAAGTGGGTGCGGAGTTGGACGTTCGCCGTCGATTGGGGGATCTCTCGGTCGCCGAGCGACAACTCGTTGAAATCGCCAAAGCTCTTGATTCGGGATCGCGTTTGCTGATCTTTGATGAGCCGACGGCCATGCTCACCGACCACGAGGCAGAGAAGCTTTGGTCGCTCATTCGCGACCTGAAATCCCGGGGTGTCACCGTGCTCTATATCTCGCATCGGTTGAGCGAGGTTCTGGCGCTGTGTGATCGCGTGACGGTGATGCGGGACGGACACATCGTCGAGACCACGGCTCCGTCGGATTCCACGGAGCAATCGTTGGCAACCGCCATGGTGGGCCGGGACCTTGCCGGTGTCTTTCCTCCGAAGAGTGCTCCCAAGTCGTCTGAAGGCGTTCTCAAGGTCGAATCCCTGCGGCTCACGCCTCATGGACCAGCTGTTTCCTTCGAAGTGGCGCCGGGCGAGGTGGTGGGATTGGCGGGATTGGTGGGCGCCGGACGAACCGAGATCGCGGAAGCCGTGGTGGGGTTGCGCAAGCCAGCCGGTGGCGCCGTTCGGGTCGGTGGCAAGACCCTTCGTGCGGGCCGGTTCGACGAAGCCCTCCAGGCGGGTGCCCTTTATCTGTCCGAGGACCGCAAAGATACGGGTTTATTCCTTCAGAGCGACATTGCGGTCAATGTCACGCTGGCGGATCTTGCGAGCTTTGGAAAACTGGTCGTCAACCGCTCTGCCCTGCATGATGCCGCCGAGAACTGGATCCGTCAGCTCGACATTCGGGCTCGCGGGCCCCGAACGATTGTCGGTCAGCTCAGCGGTGGCAATCAGCAAAAGGTGGCCCTTGCAAAATGGCTCCAGTGCCGACCCAAAGTGCTGATTCTGGATGAGCCAACGCGTGGGGTCGATGTCGGAGCGAAGACCGAAATCTATCGGCATATTGCCGACTTGGCGAACAGCGGCATGGCGTGTTTGGTGATCTCCTCGGAAATGGAAGAACTAATCGGTCTTTGCACGCGCGTCTTGGTGATGCGTGCCGGAGCGGTGGTTGCCGAGCTGAAGGAAGCCCAGATCAATGAAGAAGCGATGATGTTTGCGGCAGCGGGAGTGGGGCACGCAGCATGAATCGGACCTTAGAGTTTCTTCAGAAGTACGGCGTCGTCGTGGCGTTCGTGATCTTGCTCATCGTCAACGCCATTTGGCAGGGCGATGTGTTCTTTCGACCCGAGAACCTGCGGAACATCGTCAACCAGAACGCTGCAGTTGGCATTCTCGCGGTCGGGATGACCATTGTGATTGTCGCCGGGGGAATTGACCTGTCGGTTGGTTCAATGCTGGCACTGTCCGCTTGCTTGGGGGTTGAGGCGCTCAATCGTGCGATCGGTGGGGGACGAGAAGAGAGCACCGCCGTGTGGGTGGCAGCGTTTTCCTGTGTCGGTGCCGGGCTGGGCCTTGGGATGATCAATGGACTGCTCGTTGCGTTTGGCCGCGTCGTTCCATTTATCGCGACGCTGGGCGGGCTGGTTGCGTACCGTTCACTGGCTTTGGTCGTCGGCAACGGCGGCGAGATCCGATCGCAAAGCAGCAGTGTCTTTAGCCGGATGGGGACCGACGGTGTGCGATTGCCGTTCGTCACGGAAACGACGGGCCAAGGGTTGCTCATTCCGTGGCCGGTCATCACGTTTCTTGCCGTGGCCCTTGTGTTTGGGTTCTTATTGAATCGAACGCGATTCGGCATGTACGCCGTGGCCGTGGGTTCAAACGAGAAGGCTGCGCGGTACTCCGGGATCAACACGAAGAAGATCGTCTTTGCTTCGTTTGCCTTGATGGGGCTGCTGGCGGGCGTTGCCGGTTTGCTTCAGGCTTCGCGCATGAACTCCGTGGCAAGCGGCCAGCTTGGACAAATGAACGAGCTCGATGCGATTGCGGCCGTCGTCATCGGCGGAGGAAGCTTGGCCGGCGGACGTGGACGCATCTGGGGGACGGTGATTGGAGTTCTGTTGCTGGGCACGATCAACAACATGCTGATCGTTGGCAGCGCACCCGTGTACTGGCAGGGCTTCGTTAAAGGGGCTATCATCATTCTTGCCGTGCTCCTTCAAGGGTCGCGGCGCGATCAATAGGTTCTTACACATTCAACCAGGGGAAAAACGATGAAGAAATGGGCATTGGCGGCGTTGGTCGCTTTGACAAGCATGGGCGTCATCGGCTGTCAGTCAGGCGGCGAGACTGCCGGCAGTGGAGCGGCAACGGGAACGGGCACGGCGGCGAATACCGGGAAGAAGGTGCGGATTGGCGTCTCGATTCCGGCGGCGGATCATGGCTGGACTGCCGGTGTGGTGTATTGGGCCAACGAGGCGATGAAGCTCTACCCGGACGTCGAATGGACTCTGGCCACGGCCGAAGACCCCGCTAAGCAAATCAGCGACATTGAAACGATGATGGCCAAAGGAATCGATGGCCTGGTCGTTTTGGCCACAGAGAGTGCGCCCTTGACGCCGATCGCGAAGCAGGTTGCGGAGCGCGGCATCCTGCTTGTCAATGTGGACCGCGGCTTTTTGGAACCAGTCGCCGATGTGTTTATTGAAGGCGACAACAAGGCCTTCGGTCGCAAGTCTGCCCAGTTTATCGTCGAGCGTCTTCGCGGGCAAGGCAACATAGTGATCTTGGAAGGGATCCCCAGTACCGTCAACACCGATCGTGTCGAAGCCGCCAAAGAGGTCTTTGCGGCGGCTCCGGGGATTCGCATCCTCGACAGCCAATCCGGCATGTGGAACCGAACGAAGGCCCACGAGGTGATGCAAGCCATGTTGGTGAAGCATCCCAAGATCGACGCCGTTTGGGCATCGGATGACGACATGGCTCTCGGCGTCGAACAGGCGATCCGCGAGGCAGGGCGTCAAAACGAGATGTGGATTCTCGGCGGCGCGGGCATGAAGGACATCGTCAAGCGAGTCATGGACCGCGACCCGCTGTACCCAGCCAACATTACGTATCCGCCGTCGATGATCGCGATGGGCATTCAGATCGCGGTGTCCACGCTGCGCGACGGCAACCGCGAGAAGATCGCCCAGTTCCAGCCATCGCACCTGCTGATCGACGTCGAACTGATCACGCCGGAGAACGCACAGCGCTTCTACTTCCCGGACAGCATCTATTGATACTTCGAGATTCCCGGGCTTCAGCACCGCCGAGGCCCGGGAACGATCACTTGATCAAGTTCGTCTGAACACGCGTCGATTCGAATCTATGCTCCATCGCGCCTTTACACTCATTGAACTCTTGGTGGTCATCGCCATCATCGCCGTTCTTGCGGCGATCCTTTTTCCCGTTTTCACCCAAGCGAAAGCCGCCGCGAATGCGACCGCATGCGGCTCCAACGCGCGCAATCTGGGACTGGCGGTGTCCCTGTACGCGTCGGATTATGACGACGCTCTGCCGCTGGCGGCCTATGGGACCGCCGAAGGGTTCGTCATCTGGCACGACCTGACGGACCCCTATGTGAAGAACAAGGACATCTGGTCATGCCCTGGGTGCAGCCTCGATAAGCGGGATGCTGGGGGAGAGCTGACGTCCCACTTTGGCTATAACGCCTCGACACTCACCAATATGGCGCTCGACTTTTCAAATGCGAACAGCAGCATGGCGTATCGATTTGGCGATGTGGAGCGGCCGTCGGAAACGGTGCTCTTTACCGTGGCGAAGTCGAGCATCCTGCCCAGTTGGTGCGGGGATGAAGGGAAGTTCCTGCTTTCACCTGATCGCGCCGACGCCTACTGCTGGGGTCGACCATTGGTCGTTTCCGGCAATGCGGTGACCATCGCCTGGCTGGATATGCATGCCACCCGATGGCCGCTCGGCCGGTTCTACACGGGTCAGGATCCGGTGGACCGCTTTTTTCGGCGTGACTGACGCGTTGGCCGGATTGTTGCCGCTAAGTGCGGGACTCTGGGCCGGGGATGCGCCGGATGTGCTGTGTCCAGAGGGACCAACGTGGACGCGTCTGCCGGAAATTGCGGTGTCTGGCCGGACTCATGAACTGCCAGATCCCGCCGTCACGCTCCCTGTAGCGGGACCTGATGCCGACACGGTCATCGAACTTCTCGAACGCATCGGACGGAGTGCTGTTCGCGTCGAGACTCCGGTCGTGGGTCGGTTCGGCGGTCGGCTCTGGAGCCCGAATCCCTTTTTAGCCGAGGAACTGCCGCCGCTCACCCCTGGCCGGGCTGTGGACCTTGGCTGCGGCAGTGGGCGAGAAACATGCGCGATGCTGGGGATGGGCTGGCGCGTCACCGCGATCGACGTTCAGGAATCGGCGCTGGAGCGGACGCGCAACTTAGCGCAGCGGTACCTCACGGAACCGGCCGCGATCCGTCTGCTCACGACGATCTGCGCCGACCTTGAGCGGCAAAAACTTCCTGAAACGGAATGGGACCTGGCGGTGTCTCTGTTCTATCTCCATCGCGAAGGGCTCGTTGCGGCCTCCCGCCACCTGAAATCGAAAGGAATGCTGCTGATCGAAGCCTTCACCGACGAGCATGCCTCGCGGTTCGGAAAGCCTCGGTCCCCTGAGCGCCGATTGCGAGATGGAGAATGGGCCGTCGGTTCGATGATCGGTGATGCGGTCGTCGAGTCGCGCCGAGAAGGGATGCACGGCGACCGCCACACCGTTCGGATTATCGCTCGGAAGCAGTGACCTTGACGCCCAGCTTGGCCAGAGCTTCGTCTACTCGCTTGTCATTTTCGCCGTTGTAGCCGACGATGCTCTCGGCGACCTTGCCGTCCTTGTCAATGACATAGACCGTCGGAATCCCCGCCACTTTGTAAAGGTTGATGCTGATATTCCGATCGCGGTCTCGCCCAGCCGGGTCAAAGAAGAACGGAAAGGTGTAACGTGCCTTGTTCGCTTCAACCCATGCGAGGTAGGGCTGAAAGTCATCGCTCACGCAAACGGCAAGCAGTTCGACGCCTTGGTCCTTGACCGTTCGATAGAGCTGGTCGAAGTGTGGCATCGATGCTTTGCACGGACCGCACCAAGAAGCCCAGAACTTGAGAACCACGATTTTGCCTTTGTAGTCGGAGAGCTTGACCTTCCCCCCAGCGTAGGCGTCGACCTCAAAGTCGGGTGCCGGTGTGCCCGGCGCAAGCAACTGTGGACGCTCGGCAGGTTCATCGCGCACAGGTGCACGTACCACGCGAGCCGTTGGGGCAAGCGTGACTTCTCGCCCATCGGGACTAATCGTTGCGAGGTAGTTCGCGCCGTTCCATTCGAAAGTTCCTCGTGGGTCCTTCCGGGCTTCGTCAATCACCAAAAATACCGGCGGCGGCGTCTCGCCAATCGCGACTCGGTCGTATCGCCCGTTGAAAACTCCGCGGTTCGCGCCTTCGTAGAGTCGGAGCACCACCGGCCGTCCATCCAGCTCGATTTCGCCAACAAGTCGTGTCGCGCGATAGTAGTTGATCGAACTTCGCCCTTCGCCCCAGTAAAAGTTCAGCGCATAATCCCCATTCCAGGTCTTGCCATCTGCTTCATAGACGGCAGGCAAAACAACGGTAGCCGAATATTGGGGAGCAGCCCCGGCCGTGGCCGGGGGCGTGCTCTGCCATCCGATCGGGGGATCGTCGGTAAGATTGCCATTGCGGTTCGCATCGATGTAAAGCTTGGCCGAGCCCGGTTGAGGGTCCAGCACCACCGTCATGGCGGCTGCGGGGCCATTGCCGAGAACCAATGACCCGTAGAGCGGCTCGGCCTGATAGCGGGGTTCCACTCGCAAACCTTCTGGCTTCTTTGGCGACAGCGTGATGGCAGATGGCGTATACATCAGGCCCTCACGGCGGGTCCCTTCGAAGTCGAGAGCGGTCAGTTCCACCCGCATCGGAATGCGATACGTCTGCGGCTCCTGGGCTAGCAACATCGCAACTGCGACGGAAGCAATCACTTAGCGGCCACCCCACCACGTGAACACGTTGCAGTTGGTTGTTGCGCTGATCGGCGGGGGACTTGGCGTGAGAGGTGCGCCGGCTTGGTTTTGCGGGAAGTTCATCTGATCCTCGCCCCGCGGCCGGTTTACGTTCCACAAGTTGTACGGCATCAGCGTCTGGATGGGCTTGCGGTTTTTAGCGCTGCCATCCGCCATGGCGTAGTTTCCGGAGCCGGTGTGGCGCGCGTAGGGGAGCGTGAGGTTGTTCTGCGGGTTGCCTGCTGCCGCATTGACGATATTGCGGCACACCTGGAAGACTGACCCAGCCGAGGTCGTGCGCAAACCCGTCACACCGAGGTCGAATCGAGACGGCTGAACCTCGCTCATGACGATGAACTCAGAGGGATATTCGATCGTTGAGCCAGAGATGGGCAGGTTGTTGGGCCATATGGAGCCGAGGTTGACCGCTGACTTTTCGGTCATGCCAATCGATCGCGGCGTCGTGGCGGTGTGTGATGCGCTCGGGCATTGCCAGATGTTGGTGCTCTTGACGTAAGGATTGAGCATGCCCTCGAAGTACGTGAACTGAAAACCGGTGCCTTGCTGCAGGGTGCCCGGCACCATCACGTCGTCGGTGTCGGTCATATACATCATCGTGGCCAGGCCGATCTGCTTCTGATTGCTGAGACAAGTCGTGCGCTTTGCCGCTTCCTTGGCCTGAGAGAAAACTGGGAACAGGATCGCGGCAAGAATCGCAATGATCGCGATGACGACGAGCAGTTCAATGAGGGTGAAGCCCCTCTGAGCAATGGGTGAATATGATTTCATGGCTGTCCTCGGTGATGTGCCGCGTCGCGGCACAAACTGAGAAGATGCGATTTGGTCCGGTCGTGCCGAATCCAACGTTCTCATCATTGATATTAGGATTACGCTGGGGGGATTCCGGCTTGTTTTCCACAATCCGAACCTAAAAACCAAAAACACGGTTCGCATGTTTTCGGTTTTTGTTGATAGAATCGTCAAGACATGCCGCGTGCGACGCGAGAAGCCGACTCAGAGACCTTGACCGTTTTCGGCGAGAACGTTCGAGCCGAGCGAGTGCTCCGTGGATGGTCCATGGAGCGCCTGGCCCAAGAGTCCAATGTTTCGTTGGACACGATCTTTCGGATAGAGCATGCCAATCCCAGCACGATGCGGATCCGCAAGAAGGTCGCCGACGCGTTAGAGACAACCTACCGACGGCTGACCTTGCGTTCGCGATCAATCGGGCCCGGATACGCCATTCATCGCCATTTGGATGATCGCTGGGTGGTGCTTTGGGACTCTCGCCCGTTTCCGGCTCCCGAAGATGAAGAGGAGCGTATTCAGCGTCTTGCTGAAAGGCGAAGGTTGGGCCGGCTGGGATTTGTGCAGCACTTCGTCCAGCTGATGAACTGTCGTCTCGATCGAGGAAAGCTAGTAGCCGGCGTGATCGAGGTGTATGGCCCAGGCGAACTGAGCACGTACGTGGCCGGTGAAGTGTTCGTCACCGTGCTGGAGGGCAACGTCTTGGTGCAGTACGGTGAGGATCGGTTTGAGCTGATTGCAGGGGAGGCCGCAACGATACGGTGCGGCCTCGAGGAGTTCGGTTTTGCCCCCGCTGAACCAGAGGCCTCTCCCGCTCGCTTGCTCTATGTGAGGCTGGATGAGGCCACCGATCCCGATACCTGAGTCATTCCCGTGGCTTCCCGATCTTCACGAACACAGCACCGTGGGGCGGAACGGAAGCGCTGAAAGCGTTGCGATAGACCCCGAGATCTTGTCGCTTCCAGAGGTCTCGAACAGGCTGTGCGCCAAAAGTTCCGACGGACTCGAAGGGCGCCGTCACCTTCGCAACGTCTCGGCCGCGATTGAAAAGCCCCACGGCTACCGTTCCGTCAAACAACGGGCGTGACCAGACCTCCACGTCCCCCTGGAGGAGCCGCCGCCGGGCCGCACGACCCAGAGGGTCCTGGTTCACGTCGATGACCTCGGTGTTGCACAGCAGGTCGCGGGTCCAGTCATCAAGCTGGGTCAGGTCGCAGCCGATGAGCATTGGCGCTGCGAGAAGCGTCCAAAGGGTGATGTGGGTGACCTGCTCGTGCTTGTTCAGGCGCGTGTCGCGCAGGTTCGGCCCCCAACCGACTTTCCCCACGACGAGCATGTCGGGATCATTCCACCGTCCGGGAGCCGCGAATGGCGACCAGCGGTCTTGAGAAAAGCCGATCCCGGACATGCTGCTCCAGGTGTCGACGATGTCCCCGGTTGTTCGCCAGAGATTGCCG
This sequence comes from Fimbriimonadaceae bacterium, assembly GCA_046292875.1. Lineage (GTDB taxonomy): Bacteria > Armatimonadota > Fimbriimonadia > Fimbriimonadales > Fimbriimonadaceae > JBKBQD01. The sequence continues at coordinate 130,690 of JBKBQD010000001.1, read as the reverse complement.
CCTACGCGACCACCCCATTGCGCGACGTCGCCCATGCCGTACTGACAGAGGCTGTACACGATATCGCGATCGACGCGGCGAAGTTCGTCGCGCATCACCTTATACGGCTTTTGGAGCTCGGGCAGGCTGCTGTCCTTGGCAATCTGCCCATAAGAGCACCAGTCGTGTTTGAGATAGTCGATCCCCCAAGCTGCCCAAGTCTCGGCGTCGATGCGCTCGTACCCATACGAGCCTTCAAACCCAGCGCATGTCTTGGGCCCAGGCGACGAGTAGATGCCAAGCTTGAGGCCGTGCGCGTGTACCGCATTGGCGAGCGCCTTCATGTCGCCGAACTTGTCGTTGGTTTGAAGGACGCCCTGGCGATCGCGCACACCTTCCCACGCGTCGTCGATGTTGACGTATTGGTATCCGACATTCGCCAATCCAGTAGCGACGAAACTATCGGCAGCTGCGCGGACCTTTTCTGCATCGACGGCCGTTCCCCAAACGTTCCATGAGTTCCAGCCCATCGGGGGTGTCAGTGCCAGGCGGTCGTAGCCGATGACGATGCTCAGCGTGCGCTCAGCGACGCCATTCGCAGCACGAAGCTTAACTTTCGCCGGGAACGTGCCTTCCGCAGCGGCTCGCCCGCTAATGATGCCGGTCGTTGGGTCGCATACAAGGCCCGCAGGCAGGCCAGAGACTTCGAACCGAAGCGGAGCTTTACCCGTCGCCGGAATGCGGAAAAGGAACGGCTTCATCGGCGTTGCTCCGACGATGCGCGGGCCATGGAGGCCAACCTCATCCGGGTTGAATCGGGCGATGACCGGCGGCGGCGCCGGAGCCGGCCCCGCAGCGCGAATGGCAGACCCCGAACTAGCCAGTTCAATCACAGCATCGGCCCAGTCGGCGTGATCGTAGTCAATGCCATCCCCGGCATCGCCCACAAGCAAGACAAGCGTCCGGGCTCCGGTTAGATCAACATCAACAGGTACCGGGGCTTCGCCGCCCTTGAGGACATTTGAGACAAATCGGGTGCGGCCGTCGACCCTGACCTCGAAGGTCACGCTGCCACGACTGCCCACCTCGGCATCGACGCCGACCAAGGCACGAAATCGTCTGGCTTGCCGATCAAGCCGGATCTCAAACTCGCTCTTGGCATGCGTTCCAAGGCCTCGCTCGAACGTTCTCTCCCCGATTCTCAACGGGTTGCCATCGACCGAGCGGCCCGCGCGTGGAAGACCCCAATCTTGGACGATCATGGTGAGGTCGAGATCTTCAATACGCACGGTAGACGCTTGATCTAACGTCGGGCTGCCACAACAGCCGGCCACCAGGGCAGCAAATGTCAATCCTGCGACAAACAGCATTGAAATCGGATTCAACGGATCAGAAAGTCGTCCTGCTGCCTCAGACAAGGTGGGGCATACTGAATGGATGTTGCCCATTCTGTTCATGGCGCAAGCAGCGGCTCAGGACATTCCTGTCGTCACTCCAACTTCGGGCATGGTGATTACCAAGACCACCAAGATCCGAGCTGGCGAATACGCCTTTCCCTCTTCAGATGACACGGGGGCGACCGGCGTCATTACGATCAAGGGCGACAACCTGACTGTTGACTTTGACAATGCCGTCTTCAGGGGCACGCCGGCCACCACGCGCCCCGACGAGCGAAAGGGCACGTTCCTTCTCGTAGAAGGCAATAACGTCACGATTCGCAAGCTCAAGGCGCACGGCTACAAGATCGGCATTATTGCCCGCAACAGCCCCGGCATTCGCATTATTGACTGCGACCTGAGCTACAACTGGAAGCAGCATCTGAAAAGCACTTTGGAGCGTGAAGACACTTCCGACTGGATGAGCTTTCACCGCAACGAAAAAGATGAGTGGCTGCGATACGGAGCCGCCATTTACCTTCGCAACTGCGATAACTTTGAAGTCACGCGCAATAAAGTCGAAGGCGGCCAGTGCGGTCTCATGATCATGGAGTGCAACAACGGCAAGATCTGGAACAACAACTTCTCGTTCTTGTCTGCGATTGGTCTGGGAATGTATATGTCAAGTAACAACCAGATCATGCACAACAAGATTGATTGGTGCGTGCGAGGTTATAGCCACGAAGTTTACAATCGTGGCCAGGATTCGGCGGGCATTCTGATCTATGAGCAATCCCACAAGAACGTGTTTGCCTACAACTCGGTCACGCATGGAGGCGACGGATTCTTTCTGTGGGCGGGGCAAACCACGATGGACACTGGCCAAGGGGGCTGTAACGACAATCTGCTGTACGGCAATGACTTCAGTCACGCCCCAACAAACGGGATTGAAGCGACCTTTAGCCGCAATGCTTTTGTGAAAAACCGAATCCACGAATGCTGGCATGGCATCTGGGGCGGGTATTCCTATGAAACGCTGATCTTGGGCAACGACTTTGCCGATAACGACGAGGCGATTGCCATTGAGCACGGCCAAGATAACGTGATTTCCTATAACACGTTTCGTCGCGACAAGATGGGTATCTACCTTTGGTGGAACAGTCGCGAGGACCCGAACTGGGGCTACCCCAAGAACCGCGATACCCGCAGTCGCGACTATACGATCAAGGACAATCTTTTCGAAGATGTTGGCCTGGTGTTCAACTTCCGTGATTCGCAGAATGTTGCGGTGACAAGCAACGCCGCCCTTCGATTCGATCGGTACCTGCGCAGCGAAGGCAACATGGCCGGGCTGAAGTTCGACGGCAACCTGCTTCACGTGGGAGACACGGAGCGATCTCAGCAAATGCTTGAGGGATTCCTTTCCTTTAGCGAAGGCAATGGCATCATTCGTGGTTCGCTTGCGGACTTCCGCAGCGAGCTCTCCCGGATTCGAGTTGGCGACCGCTATGCCGACGCCGAGAAGTTGGCGCCTCCGACCATGCGTGGCGGCATGAATGCCTTCTTGCCGCTGGACCATCCCAGAGGCCGGAAGTACATTCTCGTCGATGAGTGGGGTCCCTATGACTTCAAGTCCCCCATTATTTGGCCCCGCACCAAACTTGAGGATGGCGCGATCAAGTTTGAGTTGCTTGGCCCGAAAGGCGTATGGAAGATCGTGCGCAAGATTGGCGTCGAGAGCGTTTCTGCTGAGAGCGGGCTAGTGCCTGGCGAACTGACCGTGAAGTTGGCGCCGGGAGTGGCAACCGACGTGGATCTCCAACTGGAATACATTGGCGAAGAGGTCGTTTCACCGTTCGGGGTGCGATATGCAAAGGGTCAGCCGTATTCTTTTGGCTACCAGAAGTTCTTCCTTCCGATCGATTGGACCGTCAAGTGGTTCGCTTATGACCGCGATACCCAGGATCCGCGCACGCAGTACGAAGCCTGGAGACAAGCAATCTCGGGCGCGGCGCTGGCCGAGGTCAAGACGAATGATCTGAACTTCGCTTGGGGCGGGCGGCCGCACCCGAACGTGCCCGCCGACTACTTCTCAACGGTTGCCGAAGCAACCGTCAACCTGAAGAAGGGCACCTACACCCTGAATGTCACGAGCGATGACGGTGTGCGCGTCTGGGTGGATGGCAAGGTGGTGCTCGAAAACTGGACATATCATGGTCCGACGCTCGACACCACAACTCTTGAACTCGAAGGGGAACACCGCATTCGTGTCGAACACTTTGAACTGAACGGGTACTCCACGCTCAAGGTGGAGCTGATCCCCAAAAGGTAGCGCATGCCAGCGAGGTTCTATCGAGAACACGATATCGATACCTCGCTCATTCGCAACCAGCGGGTCGCGGTCCTGGGATATGGAAACCAGGGCCGCGCCCAAGCTCTGATTTTGCGCGAGCAGGGGCTCGAGGTCGCCGTTTTTGCGAGGCAAGACGGACCCTCCTTTGGGAGAGCCCAAAGGGATGGATTTGATCCAAGGCCCGTGGAATCTGATATCGACGCAGACGTTGTGGTGGTGACCTTGCCGGACGAAGTCATTCCACAGATCATGACGGAAACGCGGCTCGCCGCCTTGCCAGACGGAGCGCTTGTTGTTTTGGCCCACGGCTTCGTGCTTCGGTTTGGTTTGATTCATCCGAAGCCATCGCTCGACGTCGCGGTCGTCTCCCCAAAGGGGCCCGGACGTCTGCTACACAGCCGCTTTTTGGCGGGCGACGGACTCTTCGGGATGGTCGCCGTGCATCAAGACGCGACCGGCTTGGCGATGCCGCGAGCTCTGGCATATGGCTGGGGTATTGGGTGCGCGCGGCGCGGCATTCTTGAATCCACCGTTGGAGAAGAGGCCGACGTCGACCTTTTTGGTGAACAGGTCGTTTTGTGTGGCGGGATCCCTGCGCTCTTTGTTGCTGCCGTCGAGACGCTGATCGAGGCAGGGTACACGCCTGAAGCCGCTTACATCGACTGCGTCCATGAGATCCAACTGATCGCCGACCTTCTTGCGGACAAGGGGCTCGAGGGCATGCGCAGGGCAATTAGCGACACGGCCGAGTTTGGCGGCTACCTTGCCGGAGACCGTCTCGTCACGGACAAAACACGCGGCGAAATGCGCGCGCTCCTGGCCGAGATTCGCTCCGGCAAGTTCGCTGATCAATGGATGGCGGAGGCAAAGCGAGGGAAACCAACGGTGGCCGAACGACGCCGGGAAGAATCCGCGCATCCCGTGAATCAAGCCTTCAGGCGGTTGCGTCCCTACTTGGCAGAAGCCAACGTATCGGACGCTGAACCTTGAGCCCGTTCCTGCCGCAACCGAACCCCGGAAAGTCGCTGATCTGCGAGATTAGCGGCGGGGCAGCCGTGCGGTATCCCCTTCAGTCCCCCGTCATGAAGCAAGGGGATCCTTTCGTTGAGATCGTGAGCGGCCTTGCGGCGCCGGTCTTGAATGCAGCCCAGCAGAGACATCCCGAAGTACAGCACTGGGTGATCGTTTGCGCAGAAAAGGCCCTTGCCAGCACGCAGGGCCGCGCGATTCCCCTCGAATCCATCCACCCGAGGCCGCTGGCTCGGATGCTCTCCAAGTTTGTGACGCGGACGCCGCATGGCATCGGGCTCGGTATCCCCGAAACGATGGAGTTGGCGCTGCAAGAGGTGGGACCACCAAGGATCATGCTGGCTGCGGCTGCGGCTGCAATCACAAAGCCCCTTGGCATGAAGGGTGTCTTCTACCGCGTTGCCGGACCGATGGCCCGCTCGATCGATGGCCCAACTCCCTACACGCTGCCGCCGCTCAACAAGTGTGTCGTGTTGGGACCAAGGGACCCAAACGGGGTTGCCGCTGCGCTGGCAAAAGCGATGGGCGTAGGCGTGGCGATCATTGACGCAAACGACTTGGGCCAGGACATTCTTGGAGCGCACGGGCTGAGCGAGGACGAACAACACATGGTGAGGCAGTCCTTTCGCGATAACCCCTTGGGCCAAGGCAGCGAGCGGACACCAGTGGCCGTCGTCGGGTGGTACGTGATGAACTAATTTAGCCTTGAGAAAGGACAGCTGTCGTAGACTAAGGAATCTAAAGTGATGAGTATGGAGGTCATAGCGATGCATGGTCGGCGTTTGATCGCCACTGGGCTGCTGGCTGCCTTGTCAGTCAGCGCGTTTTCCCAGGGCGACCCCAAGACGATAGAGAAGATCGTCGACGAAGGAAAGAATCGCAATCAGGTGACGAAGCACCTTTGGCACCTGACCAAGAACATCGGACCCCGTCTGACGGGTTCACAAAGCTTGGAACGCGCCCAGCAATGGGCCATGAAGCGATTCACGGACTTCGGCCTCAAGAACGTGCACCTGGAAGAGTGGGGCGAGGTGCAAGTCGGCTTTCAGCGCGGGCTGAAGCAGTCTGCGCGCATGGTTTCGCCAACGCAGCGCGACTTTGAGTTCACCTCGCCGGCATGGAGTCCTGGTACGGACGGTCCGTTGCGAGGCCGCGCCGTGATGGAGCCCGAAAATGAGGAAGCGTTCGAAAAAGTCAAGGGCGACCTCAAGGGCGCCTGGGTGATCATGCGGTCACAAGCAGGCATGCGGACGCGCAATGCGGGGGCCACTGATTCAGGCGTGGCGAAGCTGCTCGATGAGGCCGGGATCGCAGGTCGCGTTTTCGGTACTCAGAATGAGCGCGTCCACACCAGCGGCAACATGAATATCACCTGGGACAACTTGCCCACCCGTCGCGTGGTGATGATTCGCAAGTCCGACCGTGATGCGGTCGTAGCCGAGTTGGAAGCGGGCAAGAAGGTCGAGCTCGAGATCGAGATGGAACAGCGCTTCCTCAAGGGTCCGATCAAGCAGTACAACGTCATCGCTGACATCCCCGGCACGGAGTTTCCCGACGAGTACGTGATCGTTTGCGGTCACCTTGATTCCTGGGATGGCCCCGGCTCGGAAGGGGCGTGCGATAACGGCACCGGCTCAGTCGTCGCCATCGAAGCCGCCCGCATCCTGATGGCGGCAGGTGTCAAGCCGAAGCGAACGATCCGCTTTATTCTCTGGAGCGGCGAAGAGCAGGGGCTCCATGGCTCGCGACGGTACGTCGAGATGCACCGCGACAAGATGGACAAGATCAGCATGGTCTGGAATGACGACGGCGGCACCAACTACCAGGGCGGCGCCCAGGCACTGGCTGAGGCGGCCGAAATGCTGCGCGAAGCCATCAAGCCGACTCAGGAAGCGTTCCCGAACTTGCCGATGCGCATCGACGTGGTAGAGCGCATTCCTCGCGGCGGTTCCTCCGATCATGCCCCCTTCAATGTTGTCGGGACGCCGGGGTTCTTCACGATTGAGTCTGGGCGTGCGGACTACGGACACGTATGGCACACCCAGAACGACAAGTACGAGTATGCGATCCCCGAATACTTGGTGCAGTCATCGACGAATGCTGCGATCGTTGCCTTCAACATTGCGCAGGCCGATAAGCTTCTGCCTCGGGTGACCGTGGAAGGGACGCCGGGATTGCCGGTTGGCATGTCTCATAACTGGCTCGCTCGGGACGGCGACGTCTTCAGCTGCGGACACATGCACGAGGACGAGGTGATCGAAATCGTGATGCGGCTCTTGGCGAGCATGAGAAAGTAACCAGGGGAAGACAAAGGGTGGTGTGGTGCCTCGGCGCCGCACCGCCCTTTTCCTTTGCGCGAAGGCTCCCAACCAAAGCGAGAAGTGCAAGATCGCGCATAATCTCGAATCGAACGGATGAGCGATTTGAACCGCCGAGTGGATGAACTCGCTGAACTCATGGTGGAGTTTGGGCTGAACGAGGCTCGGTGGAGCGGGGACGGATGGCGGGTCCAGTTTGGTGTTGTTTCCAGCAAGGCCCGAAGTGTCACCCCTGAGGAAGTGGAAACTGCTGCTCCTGCGCCACGTCGTCGACCAAAGCCTCAGACAACTACAGGAAGCGCGCCTGCTTCGTCCGGTATCCCGGTCAAGAGCCCGATGAACGGGATCTACTATTCGTCCCCTAGTCCGAGTGATCCGCCGTTTGTGCGCGTCGGCGACAGCATTCAATCCGGAGCCGTTATCGGCCTGATCGAAGCCATGAAGGTCTACAACGAGGTGACCAGCCCGGTCGCGGGGACTGTCCGCGAAATCGTCGCAAAGAACGGCGATCTGGTCGATCAGGGGGCGACGCTCATTCTCGTTGAATAGACGTCCGGTCCGTGTGGGGATGATCGGATTCGGCACGGTAGGCCAAGGGGTCTACCGGATGTTGGACGTCAATCGGGACCACATTGCGGCGAAAGCGCTTGCTCCCATTGAAGTGACGCGAATCGGCATTCGCGACAAGACGAAACCGCGGAGTGTGCCCAGCGACAAGATCACCGATGACGTCTGGTCGATCGTCGAGGACCCCGAGATCGACATCGTCGTGGAGTTGATTGGTGGCCTGACCCCAGCCGAAGAGATTGTGAGCCGTGCCCTTCGTGCGGGCAAGCATGTCATCACGGCCAACAAAGAACTCATAGCCAAGCGGGGCCGCGCCCTGTTGGACCTTGCCGTCCAAAAGCAGCTGGATCTTCGCTTCGAAGGGGCAGTAGGGGGCGGAATCCCTATCTTGCAGCCGATGCAGTACCCGCTTTCTGGCAACCGCATTCACCGCATCAGCGGGATTGTCAACGGTACGACGAACTACATTCTGACGAAGATGCGCGAGGACCGCGCCGAGCTCAGCGTGGCGCTCCAGGAAGCCCAGCACCACGGCTTTGCCGAGGCGGACCCGACATCAGATGTCGACGGTTATGACGCGCAATACAAGATCGCGATCCTTGCCTCCGTTGCATCGGGCAAGCACCTGGACCCTGACAGCGTTTACCGCGAGGGCATTCGACACATCCTTCGGCGCGACATCGAGGACGCCACGGAGTTAGGTTTTCGCATCAAGCTGCTGGCAAGCGCGGAGTTCTTGTCACATGGCGTGCTGGCGAGAGTGCATCCCGTGATGATCCCGCTCAACCATCGGCTCGGTGGCGTCGAGGGCGTGTACAACGGTGTCTGGGTCGTGGGCAACTTCGTGGGCGATCTCACCTTTGTGGGCCGCGGCGCAGGAGGTGACCCAACGGCATCGGCAGTCATCGGAGATCTCGTCGATGAAGCGCGTTCCGTTGTTTTGGAGGGTGCGGGCTACCTGACCCTCTGGCAAGAGGAGATTGTTTCATTGCCGATTACCGAGCTTCGAAGCCGGTATTTTCTGCGCTTCGTGACAACTGACGCGCCGTACGGAGTGGAGATGTTCTTGCGCGACCACGGATTGGGCGTGGAGCGCATGATGAGCCGCATGAAGCGGCCGGGCGTTCACGAGGTGGTCCTGATCACCAGCGAATGTCCCGAATCGGAGTTCCAGGAAGTACTCCATACGCTCTGTGCGCTCGAATCCACCGAGCGGGTGGAGCAGTGGCTCCGCGTCGAAATGTAGGTCTTTGACGTGCACGGCAGGGCAGACGGCTCGTAAAATGGAGTGCCGCCGCCGTGCGGGCCGCTAACCAGATGAAACTCGCTCCAGTCCTTCTCTTCACCGCTGCTGTTGCTGCTTCTGCCATTCCCCTGACCGTTGCGCGGTTCAGTGACCCGGCTCAGAACACTGAGAAGGTGACCTTGAGCCGAAAGGCAGAAGTCGGTCGTGAAGTTCGCTACCGAGCCAACGTCGAGATCAGCGCCAGCGTCGAGGGGCAAACGATCACCCTCGAAATGGAGTCGGTGTCGAAGAGCAAGTTCACGGCCATCGCTGAAAACGGCAATCTGACGATTGAGCGGACCGGTGAATCGCTGAAGATGAAGGTGATGGGCGAGGATGTCACCGTCGATGACGACAAAGAAGTCATGACGATGGTGGTCACGCCACAGAACACCTTGGTGAGCTATCGCTCGTCTGAGCGCGACGTCAAAGAACTCTATACGGAAGCTCGGTTGGGGCAATCCATTAGCCCGGCATTTTCAAAGGATCCGGTTGGCGTCGGCGACAAATGGGAGCATCGCTTCGCCCCAAACCCGGGACTGGACCTTCCTGCCGCCATCGCGCAGTTTGAAGTACTCGGAAAAGAAAAGGTTGGTGAGGTCGACACGCTCAAGATCCGGATGACTTATAACGAGTCGTCGGGCAGCAAGCCCATTTCGGCGACGAGCACGCATTGGATCGAAATCGCATCGGGCGATGGTGTGAAGTCAGAGTTTGACGTCGACAACGCTCCTCTCGATGAGGAAACATCGGGCAAGGCCAAGGGTTCGGAGGTCCGTATCAGCGGCAGTCCCCTTGCCGGCACTCCAAGCACGGGAGAGCAGCAGCCCGAAAAGCCGAAGGAAAAAACCATTGACGAGATCGTGAAGGATTACGAGAAGATGGAGGGTCTCTTCACGCTCTACTCAAAAACCGACGCTGGCAAGCGAACCCTTTACATGGAAGTTAAAGAAGAGCAGCTCGGCAAGCTCTTCATGCTTCAAACCACGGCTGCCACCGGTAACAGCACCAACGTCGTCGCCGGTGATCCGATCAACGATCTGGTCTTCAAGATGCAGATCGTGGAGGATGCGCGCCTGGAGCTGATCGTTCCGAACTACAGGTTCCGGGCCCAGCCGGGAACGCCGATCGGTCGAGCTGTCGAACGGTCGTTCGCCGAATCCATGATCGAGGCCTTCAAGATCGAAGGTCGTCAGCCGGAACGGAATAGCCTGCTCATTAACGTGAGCGATGTGTTTCGCGGCGACATTTCCGGAATCTCACAAGTCTTCAGCGGCGGGGGCAGCATGGCTGCTCTGCTCGGTGGTGGGGGCGGAAGCTACTCGCTGGACCGCACCAACACGTACGTCAAGGACGTCAAGGTCTTTCCCGAAAACGTTGTCGTCGAGTCTCGATACAACTTTGCCCGACCGAGCGCGGGCGCCGGCGGTGGGGGGCTCGACGCCCTGATGCGCACGGGCACCGCAGCCGACCCGCGCAGCGTACTGATCACCCTGGTCTACAACCTGTTTGAACTCCCGATGACCGACTACACCCCCCGTTTCGCGGATGGTCGCGTGGGGTATTTCACCGCGGATTATCAGGACTTCAACGACCTGACGGCACGGGTTCAAGCAAAGCAGTTGATCCTTCGGTGGAATCTGAAGAAGAAAGACCCTTCCGCCGCCGTCTCCGAACCCGTCAAGCCCATCACGTTTTGGCTCGATAATACGATTCCAGCCGAGTACATTGAAGCCGTTCGAGAAGGGATCTTGGAATGGAACAAGCCGCTTGAGAAAGTCGGGTTCCGCAATGCCATTGAAGTCAAGTCGGTGCCTGCGAATGCGACGATCGACCATGCCGACATGCGATTCAATACCATCCGTTGGGTGGCCTCTCCGGGAGGAGCCTATGCGGTGGCGCTGTTCCGGGCCAACCCGCTGACTGGCGAGATCCTGAACGCCAGCATTACCTGCGACGCGAACCTTATCCGAGCCGTCGCTGTTGAGTTCGACACCCAGATTCAGCCGCTTGAGTGGACTTCATGGGAGACGCAGCGCGCCCAGGAACTGGCGCGCATGCAGCATGACCATCGGCATGGCGTGGCCTGTCGGTTGCCGCACAAAGCAACCGAGTTGGCCCGATTTGGCTTGCTGGCGCACGAGCTGACCCACGCCCTTGATACGCCAATTGATCGGCGCGAGTACATTCATCAGTTCATCCGCTCCATCGTGAGCCACGAGTTTGGTCACATTCTGGGACTTCGCCATAACTTTATCGCGAGCACGGAACTCAGCCTCAGCCAACTCGCCGACCAGAAGCTGGCGGCAGAGCGGGGGACCTCCGCTTCCGTCATGGACTATGTGCCGTTCAACATCTCGGCGCTCCGCAAGGAGAACCCCGTATTTTGGTCGCGAGACCTCGGGGCCTATGATTTTTGGGCGATCGAGTACGGCTATCGGGAGTTTCCGAACGGCTCACTTCACTCGGACGTTGCGCACCTCACCAAGATCGCCGAGCGGTGCAATGATCCTGGCTTGGCCTATGAGAGCGATGAGACTGCCGACGTGTTCGACCCCCGGATCACGCGGTTCGATATTGGAAAAGACCCGCTAGAGTACTGGACCGAAATTGGCCGCCTAACCCATTCGCTGCTTTCGACCTTGGACCGGAGGGTGCCGCGTCCTGGCGAAAGCTTCTTCGCATTTACGCGGGACTTCAATCTCCTGCTCTCGATGTACTCCACGGCCGCGCGACAGACGTCGCGATACATCGGCGGACTCTACTTGACCAACAACTTTTTTGGCGATCCCGGACAGCGACCCCCGATTGTGCCCATCGATGGACTGAAACAACGACAGGCATTTGGGGCCATGAGCGAGGCGGTGTTCTCGAAGCGCGCGTTCGATTATCCGAAGCGGTACTTCACGATGTTCGGCCGAAACCCGAATGCGGACTTGATGACCTCGGTTCTCGACGGCATCAACACGTATCCGGTATTGGACAACTTCGCGAACATTCAAATGTCGGCCATGAACACCGTACTTGGCGCAGGCACACTGCGTCGCGTGGTCAACAATGAGTTCAAGAGCGACGCGCGGCAGAATCCATTGACGGCGGAGTGGATGCTGGGTCGCGTGCGTGATGACGTTTGGTCGGAGCTGAGTACCGGAGAGCCCGTCGACATGCTGCGAAGGCGTCTCCAGCGCAGCCATCTCGACTATCTCATCCGGCTGGTCATCGACCCCGATGGCACGGCACCCCCTGAAGCCAAAGCCACCGGTTGGTTACAACTGCAAGAGTTGGCAAAAAGCACGAAGGCGGCTGCGGCCAAAGCGACCGATGGCGCGACCAAGGCCCATCTGGAAGAGTCAGCGATGCGCGCGCAGCGTGCGCTCGATGCCCGTCAGATGATTGGGGGCGCCGCGAGTCGCGGCGGCATCAGCATCCTCGACCTTCTCGGCGGTTAGGCGAGCCGGGTTGGCAAGACACGAAGGCGGCGGTTCGGTTCCACGCCGACGCTTTCTGTCGCCAGGCGTCGCGCTTCGGCAACCTGGTGTTGCATCTTGCGGATCGGAGCGGGCCTCGGCGTCAGGTCGATGGCCTTTCCGCTTTGCATGACCACGTCAATGGCTTTGAGAACCTCATCCATCGCGTCCGCCTCGCTGACATTTCCATCGGGTGAAGTCCGCACGATCTCGTCCAATGCCATGGCGATCTGCGACGCTGCATTGGATTTTGCGATCACGGTCGGAATGGGGCGCCCGTTGCCATCGCGCATCCTGCGGGGCTTGTTTTGCGCCGCTGTACGGATGGCCATGACGGCATCCGCATCTGCGACGTCCGCGGCAATCACCGCATTCACCCGGCGCTCCCGGATTAACCGCTCCAGTCGTGTCCGTGCAATCCCATAGGGGAAGATTCGAATCGGCTCAGCTTGCTTTTTCGGGGACCCGTTTTTCGGCATGGGGGCTTCTTCGGGTTCCGGTCGGGGTGTCCGAGCCAAAGAGGGGTACCGACGATTGAAGTCAGCGCTTTCCGCCTCGGAATGCTCGGATTGAACGACATCGTAGTTGCCGACTCCGGTGCGTACCCGAATCTCGGGCCGCGGCGGGATGCCACGCAGCACCATGTCGACGGTTTTCTGTACGTTGTGGTGGACAGCCAAGCGATCAAAATCGACCAGCTCGATCACGGTATCGAAGGTTGGGGGAGCTTTGCGCTCAAGGACGGTCTTTTGAGTGCCGCGACGCCGGGCTTCGTCGTCCGAGAGCGTCACCGCCTGGATTCCACCGATGAGGTCGCAGAGCGTCGGATTGAGCATCAAGTTTTCCAGCGACTGGCCGTGCGCCGTGGCGACTAACTGGACGCCACGTTCCGCAATCGTCCGGGCGGCTTGAGCCTCTTGCTCGGTACCGATCTCGTCGATCACGATCACTTCCGGCATGTGGTTCTCCACAGCCTCGATCATGACGTTGTGCTGCTCGCTGGCCAGGCGGACTTGCATTCGCCTCGCCGAGCCGATGCCGGGATGAGGAACGTCGCCGTCGCCTGCGATTTCATTTGATGTATCGACAATGACCACGCGACGACCGACTTCGTCCGCCAAGATGCGCGCGCATTCGCGAAGCTTGGTCGTCTTGCCGATGCCGGGCCGACCAAGAAGCAGGATCGAATTGCAGGAGCGGACGATATCGTCAATGATGTCGATCGTGCCCTCGACGGCGCGACCCACGCGGCAGGTAAGCCCGATGATGCGACCGTGGCGGTTGCGAATGCACGAGATGCGATGCAAGGTGCGTTCGATGCCAGCGCGGTTGTCCGAACCGAACTCGCCAATTGACTTGATGACAAAATCGATGTCGTGCTCGGTGACAACGAGGTCGTCAAACCTCTCCACCCGGTCGCGATAGCGAGCCTCCGCTGGGCGACCGTAGTCCAAAACCACTTCGAGAAGGCCGTCGATTCCGTTTGCTCGCTCTAAGCGCGTCCGCACGACAGCGGGGAGCACTTCGAGGAACCGGTCGATGCCGTCAAGTTCGAATGTCATGGTGCAATTGGGGGCCCGTCGCTCCCCTCTTCCTTAGTTACGGGACGGAATGTCGATACGCCGCGAGAAATCTCAGCTGCCAAGGCTTACCGTTGCGGTCTTAACGGAACCACGTTGCCAATATTTTAAGACGACTTGGTCACCGGGACGTTTGTCGGCCAATACGACGTTCATCGACGCGACGTCCGTCATGGTGCGCTGGTCCAACTCCAGGAGGATATCAAAAGGTTTCAACCCAAGCTGGTCGGCAGCAGTTCCGCGACCAATCTCACGAATAACCAAGCCATCTCGGGGAGCGTTCGTGCCGATTTCGGTTTCAAAGTAGCGGCGAACACTGGGGTTCTGGAGCAGGCCCGGCCGAGGATCCACGCTGACACCGAGGACGCCGTACCGCACGCGGCCGTGTTCGACGATGTCCCGAACCACTCGGCGGACTCGGTCGATGGGGATCGCGAATCCGATGCCAATGCTCCCGCCGCCAGTATTGCTTGCAATGGCGCTGTTGATGCCGATGACTTCGCCCTTTGCGTTGGCCAAGGCGCCCCCCGAATTGCCTTGATTGATCGCTGCGTCGGTTTGGATCGCGTCGATGAGGACGGTTTGCCTACCGACCGTGAACGTCCGGTTAAGGCTGCTCACGACGCCGACACTGACCGTGTTGGCATACCCAAGGGGGTTGCCGATGGCAATGACCCATTCGCCCACTTCGAGGTTCTTGCTTTCCCCCAGTTTTGCCGGCTTCAAACCGGTGGCCTCGATTTTGAGGACCGCGATATCGGATCGCGCGTCTGAGCCGACCACCGTGGCATTGAGCACTCGATCATCCGCAAGCCGGACTTGAACCCGCTCGGCGCCCTGGACGACATGGTTGTTCGTGACGATCGTGCCCTGCGCGTCGATAATCACGCCGGAACCGGTGCCGGTCTGGGCGACGATGGTTTCATCGGTTAACCAGTTGAACTGGGAGTTCAGACGATCCACGCTGACAACACTGGCATTCAAACTGCGCGCTGCATTGCGGAAATCTGGAACCGCTTGTGCGGCCTCATCAAACGAGGCATGCTCAAAGTTGACCGGTCGCATCTCGACGGAAGGCGACGCGACAACCGGCTTCGTTTCCTCTGAGTTGGTGTCCGAGATCATCCTTTCGACACGAAGGCCGAGGAACGCTCCGGCAAACGCGACCACGCCAACCAACGCCAGCAACCAACCGTTTGATTTCATCGCTTCTATTAGGATTCTACAGATTCCGTGCGGTTCGGCGTTCCATGGGTGCGCTGCCAGATGGCGACGGCGACGGCGTGCGTTCGATCATGCGAGATGGAAACCCACACCTGCTCATTTTCAGAGAGTCCCTTGACAGTGGCGATGGGGCGACCTGCGGGATCTGTGTGAATGATGACGTCGTGCCATCGAAGCCGGATGCTGACGGCTTTGGCAATCGCTTCCTTTGCTGCCCATCGTCCAGCAACGTAAGAGGCCGTGATGGGGCGCTCCTGTTCCTGGGCGCTCAAAATTCGGTCAAGAAACGTTGGCTTCCTAAGCAAAGGCTCGATACGGGCAATGCTCACAATGTCGGTTCCAAGCCCAAGAATTTCGCCCATTTATTCAGAATCTGTTATATTTGCGGCCGTGTAAACCCAAATCTTAAAAATAGATCGGTAACCTTATGATTAATGCTTGCTCACATCGCAGCCAGTCTGTTGCTTGCCCAGAGTGTCACGCCCATCCCCGGCGCGCATGCCCACAATGATTATGCCCATCCACGCCCGCTGCAGGATGCGCTGAGTCAAGGTTTCACGAGTGTCGAAGCCGATGTGTTTCTCGTCGACGGGAAGTTACTGGTCGCGCATTCGCTTCCTGAAACGCATCCCGATCGAACGCTTGAGCGCCTGTACCTCATGCCGCTGGCAGAGCGTGCAAAGCAGAACAAGGGCTGGATCTATGATCGTGAAACCCCGTTTGTGCTCTTGGTGGACATCAAGGACCGCGGCCCAGACGTATACGAGGCGCTCAAGCCACTGCTGCAAAAGTATGCGAATCTCTTGACTCGGTTTGAGAATGGAAACGTCGTTCCCGGCGCCGTGACGGTATTGATCTCTGGATCGCGACCGGTGGACCAAATCGTCAAGGAGCGCAGTCGCTGGGTTGCACTGGACGGTCGGCTGCCTGATCGTGAATCGGGCACAGCCATTGCCCCTTGGATCAGCGAGGCATGGGGTTCCCACTTTACATGGCGAGGGATTGGCGAGATGCCAGAGGCCGAACTGCGAAAGCTGAAGGAGCTCGTCGAGCAAGTCCACCGCCTTGGAGCGAAAATTCGGTTCTGGGGGGCTCCTGATACGCCGAACGCTTGGCGGACACTCCGTGGGGCCGGCGTCGACATCATCAACACGGATCGGTTGGCGGCATTTCGCGAGTTCTCGCTAAAGAGTCGGTGAGCCCGCGAGCAGAGCGGTAGACTCGCCGCGAGATGAGCAGGGAAGGGAAGGCGGGGGCAGCGCCCTTCTGGCCGGCGGTGACGTGGACGATCATCGCCCTCAATATCATCATCTTTGTTTGGGACCGCGAAGGCGCGATCAGCGGCTCGCGCGTCGTGTTTGCCGACCTCGGGATGCGGCCGCGCGCGGTGATTCAATCCCTCGGGAGTGCGCTTTCCTTTCCTCAAGCGTCCCTATCTTTGGCGACGCTCTTTACCTCCCAGTTTCTCCATTCCGATCTCTTTCATCTTGCCACGAATATGATCATGCTGGCTCTGTTCGGACCAAGGGTTGAGAAGGCGCTGGGAGGGTTGCGATTTGCGATCTACTTCCTGTTTTGGGGTGTGATGGCGGGTTTGGCGCAACTCTTTGTTGAGCCCTGGATGTCGAGTCCCGTGCTCGGAGCGTCGGGAGCGATCGGAGGAGTGTTGGGCGCACATTTGCTGCTCTTCCCGGCAGAGCGCATTCGATTGAGTACAGGTCCGTCTTCGCTATGGCTCCCGGTGTGGACCCTGCTTCTTGGTTGGTTTGTTTGGCAAGTGTTCTTTCCCGGTGACGGTGTGGCTGGCTGGGCACACGCGGGCGGATTTGCCGCGGGCATGTTGACGGTCATCGTCGTGGGAGGTCGGGAGAAAGTGTTGGGCAGCCGAAAAAGCTTGGCGACGGAGAGTCAGGAATGAATCTCCGTTTGCTGCTCGTCTCCATCGTGCTCGTTCTTGTCGGGGCCGTCGTTGGTTTGACGGAGCGCTACCGTGCCGAGGAACTCAACCGCCGGGTGGGGATCTTTGCCGAAATGACCACGATGGATGATCTGGCGACATCGGCCGGTCTGTCCACACCGGAGTACCTCGAGAGCCTGCGGCCTTATGGGCTTACCGGGGTGGTCCTGAACGAACAAACGCTCGCCGACTTGATCGGACTTGGACAGGTAACCGTCGACGGGAATGGCCAGTTGAGTGGGAGCGCCGAACAAGTGAAGAGGGTTCAGTACAGTTTGGAGTCGCTTGATCCCTCCCGTTCCTATACGGATCGTGCGGGCGATTCGCCCGACATCCGCAAGCTCGATCTTGGGTCCTTTCCGCAAACTTCGCTGCGATCATTGCCGGTCGGTATTGATCCTGACCAAGCACGACGAGCCACGGACGCGGGCATGGTGGTGATTGCACGGCATGCCAACATTGCGGGCGCGGGCAAACAGTACATTCTCAATACCATCCTTCGCTCCGATCGGCTGGGCGCGACGGGGTTCCTTCCTTTAGGTGAGCAGGTTCTGGGGAGCAAAGAGGCGCTCGGCGACACTGCCGAGGCGATAGAGGGGATCGAGTGGGCTTACTATACGCCTGAGTTCGGCAAGATTTTCGGCGACACGACCATGGTCGCTCAGTTTCCTGCCCGCACGGTTCGACTCCATGCCGCCCAGCAAATCGAACTGGAGCGCTTGACGAGGCCGGACGCAATCGAGCGGTTTACCAAGGCGGCGAAGGAGCGGAATATCCGCGCCTTGTTGGTCCGACCCTTCAGTTTGGCCGGCGAGAATCCGGCCGAAAGCTACGGACAGTTTATTTATGATATTCGCAAGCAGCTTGAAAAGCAGAGATTAGAGATTGGTGTTCCGCACGCGTTTTCGGAGCCGGTGTCGCTAATCTGGGCGCAAGCGATCATCGGTCTTGGGATAGCCCTGTGCGGCATCGCGCTGGCCTTTGCGATGAGCAGCCGTCAGTGGCTGCACATGAGCGCAGTGCTGATCGGACTGGCTCTGGTGGCGCTCACCTTTCGGGCGGGAGGGCGCGGCTATGTTGCTCTTGCTGGTGCGGTGCTCTTCCCCACGGCGGCCTATCTGTGGCTGGACCAGCGAAGGCCGCGGTGGCTACCTGGGGTTCTGGGTATGACGGCCATCAGCTTGGTGGGCGGACTGGGGGTTGCAGGGTTGCTGGTCGGTGTCGAGTACATGGTCGTTGCCAAGCAGTTTCCCGGGGTGAAAATCGCGCACTTTGTCCCCATGCTCCTCGGGGGGCTGTATTTCTGTCAGAAGTACTATCCGTGGCGCCTCTGGGCGCATGAGCCTGTACGGTGGCTTCAGATAATCGCTGCTTTGGCAGGTTTGGCCACGCTTGCCTTTATCGCGACGCGTACCGGTAACGACAATCCTGCCGGGGTGAGTGCCATCGAGGTGCGAATGCGAAGCCTTCTCGACACCATTCTTTACGTGCGACCCCGTTCAAAGGAGTTCATGCTCGGTTACCCATTGCTCGCGGCAGCAATCGGGTTGCTGCACCGCGTACCGCGCTCATCCCAAGACCTCGGAGCAAATGGGCCTTGGATTGTCGTTTTGGCGGTCGGAGGAGGGCTCGCTACGACCAGTGTCGTGAACACCATGTGTCACTTGCACACTCCCTTAACCGTCAGTCTTCCGCGAATCGCGATCGGACTGATCGTCGGACTCCTCTTTGCGTCCGTGGCATGGGCGATAATGAGTTTCGTGACTCGACCCAAGGAGACGCCTGCACTCAATGCGTAAGCGCGTGGTGTTTGCCGGTTACTTCGGCTGCGGCAATTTGGGTGACGACGGCATCATGGCCGGTCTGGCGAATCGGCTGTATGCCGAGGGAATCGAAACGGTCGTTTTGAGCGGAGCGCCTGCCGACACGCATCGACTCTATGGGCTGGATGCCGTGGCTCGCCGTGACGGGAATGCTGTCTCGCAGGCGATCAAGGAATCGGACGCCTTGGTATTTGCTGGTGGGAGCATCTTTCAAGACGTAACCAGCGTCGCCAGCGTGAACTACTACGCAGGACTCGTCACGAAGGCAAAGAAGGAGGGACGGAAGGTGCTGATGGTCGGCCAAGGCGTTGGGCCGCTGAAGTCGTTTTTTGGCAAGCGATGGGCCGCGTCCTCGTTCAATATGGCGGACCTGATCGTGGTGCGTGATCCGGTGTCGGCGACCACACTGAAGCAGCTCGGAGTCAATAAGCCAGTTCGAGTTGGAGCGGATTGTGCCTTTTTGTTACCCTCTCCCACGGTCAGCGAAGACGAGCCAGCCGGCTACCACATTGGAAGCACCCGAACCGTCGGCGTCGCTGCAAGAATGGTCCCTTCGATGAAAAGGGCCAAACTGATGGACCTCTTTGCGGAGTTCCTTAAGTTGATGCAGGGCTCGCAGTGGATGCCAATCTTCGTTGAGCTGGACAAAGAGGATGGCGTCTTCATCCAAGAACTGGACAAAAAGTTAGGCGGGCGAACCATGCAGATCCGCAAGGTGAACCTTGTCAAGGAGATGCAGTCGAGAATCGGTCGAATGGATGCGATGATTGCCATGCGACTTCACGCCGGCATCTTCGCGACCACGATGGGCGTCCCGACGTTTTTTGTCAGCTACGATCCGAAGGTTCACGCGATGGCGAAGATGATGGACATGCCGGCGCCGCCCAGCATCGAAGACCTCACCGCGCGCCGCCTATTCGAGCTGGCCACCTCGCAGCTGCGCGATCTTGAGGCCGCGAAGAAGCGCACGGTTCAGAAGCGCGAAGAGATGGCCAAGTCGGCAGAGGTCAATGTTGAAGCGGTGGTGGATGCCCTCGGTGGACGCAAAGTCGCGTAGTACTGCGGTCACGATTGCGAGTTTCGGACGTCCATTCCTTGGTGCGTGACCGAACTCGGCCCTTTGTCCATGACCGACGCCGCCTTGCGATGCTTGCCGGAGTCCTCATCGTGGCTGCGCTGGGTGTCGAGGCCCAGGCCCAGCAGGGTGTGCTGAACTGGTTTGACAAGGAAGTATTCAAGCGCGTTCAGATCACGGGATATCGCCGATTCGGCTACACCAACTACCACGTCGAGGGTGACCGAGAGGCCTACAACCTTCTGAATTTTTATGGTCAAGGTGGAAGGAGGTTCACCGACATTGGCCAGGTTAACCTGAGTGGGCGACAAGTCTTCGGAGTCTTGAACTTCGAAATGACGCTTTCGGATAACCGGTTTCAGGATCCGCAATCCCGCAAGATCACGCTGGAGTACGATCGCGGTCCCTGGTCAGCAAGTGCAGGGGACATCAATGGGCGTTTGATCAACACGAATCGCTTTGCCACCTTCTTTCGCCCCCTGCGAGGCGCTCAGGTGGGCTATCGTTCGGGTCCCTTACAGTTACGGAGCCTCTACTCGGAGGCCCGGGGCAGCACGAAGACGGTGACCATCCAGGGAAACAACACGACCGGCCCTTACTATCTGGGCGCAAGCCAAATTGTGATCGGCAGTGAAAAGGTGCGCGTCGACGATACCGACATGCGGCTGGGCATCGACTACGTCATCAGCTACGAAATCGGGACGATCCAGTTCGTCAACCGCGTCGTGCCCCCGACGAGCCAAATCATCGTGACCTTTGAAGAGCTTCTCATCAATGCCGACCGTGGCGTGATTCAAGGTCTTGGCGCCTCGTATGATCTGGGGAAAGTTGGGCGCGTCGGATTCACGTTCATCGAGCAGAAAACTGGCGGCGCCGGCGGTTTGGCCGAACGGCTGGAGCAGTTTCAAGGGTTCGGGGCCGCGGGAACGCCCTACTACTTGCAGTTTCAGCCGTTGCCGACACGCCCAATTGTCATTCGGGTGGACGCCATTGTGCAGACACCCGAGTTGGACTACTATTTCGACACCGAGAATCCCAGCGTTTTCTACTTCCGGCGCTTTATCCCTCCGACGAGCACGATCGACGTGACCTACACGCCGCGTCCCACAGACACGAACGCCGGTGACCGCCGCGTGATCGGTCTTGACTACAATATCCCGCTCGGAAGGCAAGGGAATGTCCAGCTGAGTGCCGCCCAAGGCCGGCTCTCCAATGCTGTTTCGCCCCTGGAAGGAATCGCCAAAGGGATCGACGTGAACTATCGGACCGGAGGCCTTCGCGTGCGGGGTGGCATTCGGGACGTTCCGGACGGCTTTGTCACGGTGACCAGCGTCGGATTCAATCGCAATGAGCGTGCGTGGGATCTTGGTGTGGACTACGCAGCAGCAGGAGGCGTTCGCTATGAAGCTTCGCACCGAAACGCCTCCATCTCCGTACGCAATACCGACGCACAGGGCAACGTGGGCTTTACCAGCACCCGAAGTGTCCAATCGACGGGGGCAGTGGAGTGGGGAAGCGGCGAACGGCCCGATTGGCGCGTTTCGCATCAGCGCACCGCGTTTCGCACAAACCTGGGCGAAACAAAAACGGATTCGACCGACCTCCGTCATCGGCGGCAGCTGGGGCAGGTGGATTTGTCGTTTGGGGCACGGCACCTGGGCGGATCAGGACCGATGTCCACGGCCGAGGGCGTCAAGTTGCGCAACGTCACCTTGGACGGGGTTCAACTGGGGGCGAACTACGCGCCAGGGGGACTCTGGACTGCGCGGGCCCAAGCGGGTGTCAGCCAGATACGAACGGAAGACAAGTCGGGAAGAGGGACCGATCTCAGCCTCGCCGTCGTTTATGACGATGCCCAACGGTTTGCCGCCCAGGCATCATATGTCATCAGCGACTCAGGCGCCGTGGCGGCGCTGTCTGGATTCAATCCCGGGTATGGCGCTGGCTTGGACGGAAACGGTTTCACGAACGGGATCGGGACCTCGCTCAATCCTTCTGGCGCCGCTGACCTTCGACTCCTGCAACTGGGGGCGCAGTATCGCCTTACGCAAAGAATGGGGATTGACGTCGCCCTCTATCGTTCGCGGACGAGCGGCTCCATCTCCTCGAACACTGAGTCGACGGCATGGTCTGTGGGCTACGACTACGACATCGGGCTTGGCCATGTCTTGGCACTTGGTTTCAATCAAACGGACACGCGGTTTCTCGGTTCCGACAACCGGAGTCTGACGCGGGCGTTTGACAGTTACTTTAGCGGCAACCCACCTGGACCATGGTCCTATCGTGCCGGGTACAGCCTTTTGAAATCCAGCGGCAATAGCCTTTTCCAGCAAGATAATGTCTATTGGGACCTCGGGGTGACGTACCGCATTGACCCGCGACAGCGACTGACGGCAAGCTACACACAAGGCCAGGCAAGCGGCTATCAGCCGCAAAGAGAAAACGCCTTGGTGTTCAGCTATGGCTACGAGATCTTTCGGGGAATCAGCCTTGTGGGGAACTACCGGATCCGCGACGTTCGGAACCTTGACGGCACGACCGCGGGGCAATATCGCGCACGCGGCTTTGACATTGAGCTCGCCTTTAACTTCGGTCGCTGATTGACCAGAGGACCCTCATCCGGGTAGATTCTCGCTTGCCCGCCCTCGTGGTGAAATTGGTAAACACGCCAGATTCAGGTTCTGGTGCCCGTAAGGGCTTGGAAGTTCGAGTCTTCTCGAGGGCACCACTCCCGTTTACTCGGCCATTGAGCCTTCCACGACTCGATGCATGGTGGGGTAGTGGTCCGTGGAGAGGTGTTCGCGCCGCGTGCCGATCACGCGGGTAACGCTCGCCGTAACCCCTACTTTTCCCTCGTTGCGCACCCTTTGTCGTCCTTCCGGTTTGAGCCGAATCGTCATGGGCGGTGAGCCTTTTGCGATCTGGGATTCGATGCGCACGGCTTCGCTGGACCCTTCCGTGCTCAAGAGAGCGACGTGGAGACGGTCATGGACCAGCTTTGCTTGAATCTTGATCGGCGCAGCGTACGGGTTCTTGAATCGAAGGTCAAACGCGCCATAGGCAACCGCGGCGTCGCGACCAGGCGGCGCATAACTGGGCGCGAAATGATGGGGGTGGCGCTCCAGAATCTCCAATCCAGCCAGCAAGGCGGCATTATAGAGGGTCGTCGAGGTTTGGCAAACGCCGCCGCCCCAATCGTCGATCAGTTGGCCGTCATAGCTAACGGGCGCACGCCGATAGCCCGCGTCGCGTGACCAGGAGCCAATCGTCTCGTTAAAAGAGAAAGTCGCATGGGCGGGAATGATTTTGCCGTCCAGTTTGCTCGCCGAGAGTCGGGCATTGTGCGCTTGATTCCTGGTTCGTTGATCCAGAGGTGTCGCATATTGTCCGATGGCTTGTGCGGACCGCCGGGGCGCAAGCTGAATGGCGACGACCATGGCCACAGCGGCGAGCCCAAGGACGATGACGGGTGCTGATTTCATCGGATGGTAAGTCGGGTGGCGTCCGTGGCACGAAAAACCCCAGGATCGTACATGTTTGAGATGACGGCAGGCAGGGCTTGCGTCGTACCAGGAGTTTCGGCGCGCAGCTTGAAGTTCAGCTGCCGCTTGCCTTCGGGAATATGGTCAAGAAAGATGACGACGCGATTGTCAAAGATCGTCATGCGGTAGTCCCAATAGAGCCATTCGTTTGCATACATGGGTTCGTCGCGCTCGATCACGGTAAAGCCGGACGGCGTTGGGACTTCGATCATCATGAACCGGTGTGCCGACGGGGACTCAACGGTGATCGTGCAGTAAAGGACATCGCCCGAGCGAAACTCGGTCGAGGCGCTTTGATCTTTGACCATTCCAAACTCGCCGCTGCGCAGGAGTTCCTCGCGCCGAAGGTGATATCGACGATCAATGCTCGCGGCAAGCGTTCCGGTTGCATTGCGCAGATCTCGTGGCGGCACGCCGTAATCTGCAATGACATCAACGTACACCCGGTCGCCGCTTTCCTTCTGGACCTCGAGCCGACCTTCGGCAGAAAGAAACTCAGAGAGCGGCACGGTAACAGACGCGTTCCTTGTCGTGTCATTCATCGCGGAGAGGTCCGCCCGAAGAATGTCTCGACCTCCAAGACTGACCGTGGCAACAGCGGAGCCTCGCAGCTCGCCTGTATATGCCAGGTAGCTCGTTAGGCCCTGGATCGCAAAGGCCGTTGCGCAAGTGTTCCCCCAGCCGTAGCCGCGACGCGCATCCATCAAGCCGCGCACGACCTTGGGGGCCACCTCGTTGTTTGGCGAAATAGTCATCAGCGCAAGCAATCCACGCCCTGCGCCATCGGCGCCAAAGCGCGAGTTTTCGGGCCAGGTTGCCGTATTGGGCGTGATTTGAAGTGAATTGGTGAGCGCGGAGACCAACTGCTCGGCGCTGAGCTGATTGCCATAGGCATGTTCCAGCAGGACGAGTGCGCTGATTCCGCCGATATCGGTCGGCTTCGGGAGACGTCGCGCCATCTCGAGCGCCCATGGTCCGCGACCATGGCGGCTCACGGCGTACAACAAATAGAGTCGATCGTCAACTGGTGTGCGATCGAGTTCGGCGCTCTCTGAGACTCGAACGGCCCATTCAACCGCGCGGTCAATGCTGGACTGGCTGACGGGGTAGCCCAGGTCGCGCGCGGTGGCCATGGCGTCGAGCACATAGGCCGTCATGAACGGATCGGGCGAGCCGTATTCCCACCAACCCCATCCACCGGCGCCGTTCTGCATGGTCATGAGTCGGTTCAGGGCGTCGACCGCTACCGTTCGTGCATTGAGTTTTGGATCGACGTCCAGCCTCATACCGTACTGCCGGAAAAGATGCTCCAACTCGATGAGCGGAAGGAAACGACTGGTGGTTTGTTCAACGCATCCATAGGGATACTGAATCAACTGAGGCAATGCGGCGAGAAGGCTCCCTGCCACGGTTGCCGATACCGTGACGCGCACCATGCCAAAGTTCGGATCGGCGATCGACGGCAGATCGAGTTTCGGCGCCGCACGGTCGGTTACGGTTGCCGAAGCAGTGGCATGGAGGACGAGCAAGTCGGGTTGCACCGTGATCCGGCGCTCGACGCCGTCGGTTAAGCGCCGATCTTGGGTCCAAACCTTTGCGACGAGCACTGCTTCTCCAGGGCTGGCGGCGGTCATATCCCAATCGATGTTCGCGGAACTGTTTCGGGGTAGCCGCAGTCGCCGCTCTAGTTGACCGGCAACCGTAACCCCCATCGCTTCAAGGGAGGCTTGGACGTCCAGGTCTTGGTCGGTTGCGTTATGGAAGGTGGCCCGCAAACGCTGGCGATCCCCACTTACCAAGTACCGTGGGCCCTCCATCTGGACCATGAGCGGTTTCGAGACTTCGACCTTGTGTATGGCCTTGCCAACATCGGTGATCGCCGTAATGCCGATCGCTGTTGCCCGCCAAGTGGTCAAGTTGTCGGGCAAGGTGACCGAAACGGTCGCGCGACCATTGGCATCCGTCCTGAGGTTGGGATACCAGGCCGCCGTGTCCTTAAAGTTGCTGCGTACCGGAATATCGGCAGAGCCTTTGTCGCCGCCATCGTAATAGACTTCAGGAAAAGAATAGGCCGTGTAAACCTGCGACCAACGACGCGGGTAGAAGAACGAAAAGATGTCCGCATTGTCGCGGCGAATCGCAAAAATGGCCTCGTCGACGATGGCCAAAGAAAAGTCGGCATTCGTTGCAGGCTGCCCGTTCGACAGCCGAGCGGTGATCGTGAATTCCGCCTTGTCGCCGGGTTCGTACCGCTCTCGGTCGCTGGTCACTTCCACGCTGAGACGTCGACTTTCGGTTTCAAGCTGAATGTTTGCCTCTGCCGTAGCCAGCCGCCCTTCATGCACCATCGTGGCCACGAGTGTGGCGTTCGGGAAGAGGTCGTCCGTGATCGGGAAACGAATTGTGGAGGACGCCTTGTCGGCCCGAACGACCTGGTGCCAAACGACACCCTCGGCCTCGGCGGTGACCAGGACGGCCTGAGAAGCGCCGCTGGTTTGGATCATCGCGATTGCCTGGTTACCGATTTGGTATTGGTTGCGATCGAGAACAACCGTGAGTCGGCCAGCTGATGGCCCTGAACCAAACAGCCAAAGCGAGCGGCTCACGGTGGTAGTTCGGCGCTGTCGGTCCGTTCCGGCAGCTTCGACGACGACGTAGCCTTCTTGGGGGGCCCGAAAGACGGCTGCCGCCCAACCGTCGGCGCCCGTGGTCACAGCCTGCTGAACCGGATTTGGTTTGGCGTCACCATCATACGCATCGCGTACCTGCTGGGTGAGTCGAACTTGCTGACCCGCAATGGGTGTGCCGGTATCAGGGTCCGTCGCACGAACCCGCACTTGATACTCGGATCCGGGCGAGACGATATTGTCGTCGATGTTGAGCGCCAAGCGGACGTCGCTTGAAAGCAGAGCCACGGCGCCGGATCCATCGTACGTGGCCCCGGATGGTGCTTGGGCATAGGCATCAACCGTGCAGATCAGGCTTCCGGAGTATGTCGACAGTTGGAGTCCCCGAGTGGATACCTTGAGCCGCGCACGACCGTTTCGGTCGGTGCGTACCGTTTGCGTTGACCGCAGATCACCGCGGTAGGTATCCGACGGGACGTCGGTAAATGCGTTGGTTCCGTCGTCGGCGTAGTTGTCCTGAATAGAGACCCAGCAGGTGACCTCGGCATTTTGAACTGGCGCGCCAAAGTAGTACCGTACTTCAATGTCGAACTCCGCCTGGTCACCAATGATGAAATACCGTTGGGCCGGTGTCACCGTGACCGCGAACTCAGGCTTGCGATAGGCGACTACTTCGATGCCGGAGTATTGCTGCTGCCCATTCACGGTATGAACGAGATCGTAGTAACCAGGGGGCGCCTCAGGCGAGAAGGTAAAGGATCCGGCGAATGACCCCAGATCGGAAATCGGGTGGGAGGCTCGGTAGATCACGTCGCCCATCGGGTTTCGGATCTCGGTCGAAGCCGTTCCGGCCGACACCAGATCGTATCCGGAACGTGTTTGGATGCGGGCAATTCCCTTGTACTCCACGGTATCCCCGGGCCGATACACTGGGCGGTCGGTGTAGGCAAAGACCTTTGTCGATTCCGTATCGCCGCCATAGGCCGATACGCTGACCGACGCATGTGACCTACCCAAGCTGGCAACAAGAGAGCCAGACCGCGCGGCCGAGATGGGGTATTGAACAAGCCCATCCTGATCCGTTGCGCCACCAATGGAGGAGCCATTGGAGGGATAAAAGGTGACGTAGGCTTGACCGACCGGTTCACCGGTCTTGAGGTCGGCGACGTACCCCATCACGTTCCGCGAATCTGCTTTGGCGATGAGGCCAAGCCGAGTGACGGTGAAAGCGGCACCAGCCATCTGGCCCTTTGCGCGCGCTTCGACGTAGTAGACGCCTTCCCTCAGCCGACCCAGGTCAGTTGCGAATGAGAAAACCCCTTCGCCATCACGGTTCTCGACCGACAGATTCAGGACGACGGGGTCTCCTTGGAAGGCCGGGCCAGCGTCGGGGGCTTGTTTGCGCTGCCCCTGCCAAGTCCAACTCGCTTGACTGATGTCGGGAGTTTTGATGAGGGCAAGTGGGTTGACGTTGTAGACCGTCACCTGGAGCGAGTCATCCGGGAGAAACCCATCAAACCTCACCTTGGCTTCATCGCCAGGATAGACGGCCGACCGCGCAGGGTAGACATTCAGGTAGGGATCAACGGGCTTGGCGCCCAAGCTCACCGACTCGCGCTCGCCCTCGATGACCGTGACACGCTGGTCTTCGGCCGTGTGTGCCCGGCCGGAGACATTGACCCAGTACTCTCCGGGAGGAATGCCAATGAATTGGAATTCGCCTGCGTCATTGGTCCGCCGCGTGAAAGAAACAAAGTTCGGGTCGCCGTAATCTGCGGTCGAGCGTAAATACACATAGGCCTTGGGCAGCGGACGGTCGTTCTCCGTCATCGTCACCATGCCCACCAGCGAGCCTACGGGCGCTTGGCGAGAAATGCCGAGACTGGTCAGCCCGAGCATAAGGGCGATGCCAAGAATCAGATAGATGGCGTTGCGATAAGCGGCGGGAAAGCTCATGATGCAGACTCGGCAGACTTTGATCGCGCAACGATCACACCCAGAACAACAAGAAAAATGGCGGTGCCGATCAAGGTGGTTTGCTTGACGTCACGCGAGACGGCGCCATAGGCGGCGAAATAGGGTGCAAAGACTGCTGCGCCTAGCCCAATCGCGAGGGCGCTGCCTGGCGTCGTGCTGGATTGCGCCCCTTGGCGAACAACGACCCAACCCGACACGCAAGTTCCGACCAGCATCCCGATCATCGCCTCAACACCCAAGACGACGCGGAGCACGGACGCAAAGCCCAGCACGGTGAGTGTCCAGAGGACGATAGCACCGAAGCGCAGGGAAGGTGTTGCCTTTCTGTCCGTGGACCACGCCATGAGGGCGACGAACGAAGCGCCGATCAAGAGTCCGGTGACGGCGTATTGAACTCCAAGATCGGGTGACCGCGCCGTTAGCGAGGTGAACTCGCGTACAACGCGGTAGCCCAGCAGCGCCGCGATGGGCGTCAGCGACGCCCAAGTCATGGTCGACCCTAAGGCGATCAAGGCTGTCGCAAAGGCCAGCGTGGCAACGGAGATGCCCAAGCCGCCGCTCAGCGCAAACGCCGCCGTGCCCAAGCCAACCGAAATCAGCCCGGCGATAGTGGTCTCCAGGGGGCCGTCTTGCCGAGTGCCGAGCGAAACCACGATACTGCCGGCAAAAGCCAAGACCAAAATGATCCCGACCTCGCGAAGGTCCGGCTGAGCGATCGCGATAGCCACTGCCGCCAGCAGTCCCAGGCCGACAGCCACCACTCCCTCTGACCAGCGTTTACCCAACATGGGATGGAGAACCGTCGCCAAGAGCATGGGTACCGTAATCGCCAGGCACGCCCATTGAGTAGCGCCGGGAAGCTCCCTGGCTTCCGCAAAGAGAGAAACAAGGGGGATCAGGGCAACGGAAAGCCCGCTCATGGCCGCTGATCGCGTGCCGCACAGAGTCATCAGCGCGGCGCCAGCAGCGAACGCAACGAGGGACTCTGGCGCAAGCGGCAAATCCAGCAACTTGAATGCCGACACCACCATAGCGCCGGCAAGGAGGCCAACGGCCCACGAGCCCAGGGATCGGTCCCGCTCGCTCCAGAGTTGGGCTACCCCGAAGGCGACGACCAGCCCGCCGAGCATGAATCCACCCCGGCTCTGCCACACCGCCTCACTCAGAGCAACGTCGTTCTGGACCAGGATTGCCGCCACTGAGAAAGCCACCAAAACCGCGACGGCGATGGCGACGGTATTCGCTCCAAGCGAAGCGAGAGAACTCGGCTCGCCGCGGCGGCGCATCCCGACCCACGCCACGCCAAGAACAAACAGCGCGACGATCAATCCATCCATGTCGCGGAGTTCGACGTTTCCAGAAGTTTCCCTTTACGGCGAATTAGGAGAACAAAGTGCGGCTTGAAGGATGGCGAATGAACCACGTTTGCGCGTCGCTCTCAGGTTCGCCTTTGCCAGGCCGCCGACGACGATATACGCCGTCCGGGCCGAGTTCGCGCGCCTTGACATTATCGTTCAGATAGACCTGCAACACGTCGTCGCGCAGGTGAGCAATGAGTTCCGGGCGCTCGATGGGCGCGAGCACTTCGATCCGCCGATCCAAGTTTCGGGTCATGAGGTCGGCGCTTCCGATCAGCACATCGGGCTTGCCGCCGTTCTCGAAGTAGAACACGCGACTGTGCTCGAGGAATCGACCGATGATCGACACCACGCGGATGTTTTCGCTGAGGCCCGGTACTCCCGGGCGCAGGCAGCAAATCCCGCGCACGATCAGATCGACCTTGACCCCAGAGCCTGCCGCCTCATAGAGCGATTCGATTATCCTAGGATCGACCAGGGAGTTGACTTTAACGACGATGCGCGCCTTTCCACCCTTTTTGGCGATGTCCGTTTCTCGACGAATGCGGTCTTCGATGCCTTGCCGCAGATTGATGGGGGCGACGAGGAGCTTGCGATACCTGTCCTGGACAGCGTATCCGGTTAAGTAGTTGAAGAGCTCGAGGATGTCTTGCGTGATGTCAGGGTCGCGGGTGATCAGCCCAAGATCGGTATAGCCTCTTGCGGTTGCGGGGTTGTAGTTTCCCGTTCCGATATGGGCGTACGTGCGGATCGTGTTCTTTTCTCGCCGCACGATGAGACAGAGTTTGCAGTGGGTTTTTAAGTTGGCGAAGCCATAGGTCACATGCACCCCAGCTTGTTCCAAGGTGCGGGCCCACACCAGGTTATTGCTCTCATCGAACCGGGCCTTGAGTTCGACCATGGCCGCCACTTGCTTTCCGTTTTCGGCGGCGTCCAGGAGCGCGTCGACGATCGGGGACTCGGCGCCCACTCGATAAAGTGTTTGCTTGATGCCGATGACTGAGGGATCGACGACGGCTGATTCGACAAACAGCTCGACCGCGCGGAAGGAGTCGAAGGGGTGGTGCAGCAGGATATCCCGATCCGCTGTTGTTTCAAAAATGCCGGCGGATGTCGACAGAACCTCCGGCAAAAACGGCGTCATCGGGCGGAATTTGAGGGAGGGTTTATCAACTTTCGCGATCTCTGCCAAGGCGTCGAGCCCGATGAGTCCATCGACGGCAAACACCTCGTTGTCGTCTAACTCCAGGAGCTTCATCAGTCGGCGTCGCAAGGTCGCGGGCATTCGCTTTTCGCATTCGAGCAAGACGGGCGCTCCAAACCGCCGGCGCTTGAGAGACTCTTCGATGGACTCAATAAGGTCCGCTGCTTCCAGCATCCGAATTTCGACGTCCGCGTCGCGAATGACCCGAAAGACATACGATCCCCGGATCGTTGCGCCGGGAAAGAGTTCGGACAGGTTGTTCGCGATCAAGTCTTCGAGGAGCACGAATTCGTTGCGTCTGGGCTGCACGCGGACGACTCGAGGAATGACCGGTGGCACCTTGACCCGCGCCAGACGGTAATCCGCCTCGCTGGCGCCCAACTCAATCGCAAGGTTCAGGGACCGGTTGGAGATAAAGGGAAAGCTTGGGGCAGGGAAGAGAATGAGCGGGGTGCACAGCGGAAAGACCTCGCGTCGGAAATAGGCGTCAAGGTCTTTCCGCCGTTCGGGGTCGAGCTTTTTGTACGGCACGACGCTGATGCCAGACTTGGCAAGCTCGGGCATCAGCACGTCGTCGAGGAGCTTGGCCGCTTCGCGACGCAAGGGCAAGGCATGGTCGTGAATCAGGTCCAGCTGCTCCGAGGTGGTCAGACCATCAGGTGAGAGCTCCGAGATGCCAGAGTCGCGCTGTTCGATGAGTCCCGAAACGCGGACCATATAGAATTCATCCAGGTTCGATTCGAAAATCGACAAGAACCAGAGCCTTTCCAAGAGTGGGTTCGATTCGTCTCTCGCCTCTTCGAGCACACGCTTGTTGAACTCAAGCCAACTGACCTCGCGGTTGATGAAGCGCGAGGCGGAGTCTTCAACCGGACTCGCGGGTCGCGCTTTTAGGCGGGCCATCCTTCGATCGCTCCTTCACGCATTTCCAGCAATGCCCCTTCTCGCACTCCGTATTCGCTGACCAGCATCTGCGTCAGGCCAAATCGTCGCAAGAGCGCTCGGTACACGATAGCTCCCGGCAAGAGTGTCGAGGCGCGCTTCTCCTTGACCAAGAACCGCTGCATGATGGCGTTAACGTCGAGACGCGCAACGGCCCAGATCAAATATTCTAACTCCTCAAGATGAATATCACGTGCGCCGTCATGATGCAGCGCACGAACCAGACCGCGTGCGACGCCGCCGCTGGCAATGGCGGCAAGGACACGCCCATCGGTCGCCACGGGCTGGGTCGCCGCTCGCACCACTTCTTCAGCCCGATCAATGGCCTCCGAGCGACAAGGCTGCGAGAGTCCGGCAGCCGCAATCAGACTCCCTGTTCCGATGGGCAAGCTGTGACAATGATCAATGCGATAGCCGTTGAACTGCGCCACTTGGGCGCTCCCACCGCCTATTTCAAAGAACGCCAGCGGCGCTGGAGCCGTGGTGTCGAGCAGGGCGCCCTGCAGCGAGAGCTGAATCTCTCGCTGAGAATCGATGACGTCGATGGGAATGCCCGTTTGGGTAAGAACGCGACGCAACACGTCCGCCGAGTTTCGGGCGCGTCGCAGGGCCTCGGTGCCGAAGACGTACATGCGTGTCGCCTTTGCTGAGCGGGCCCGCGATTTGAAGTCGTTGAGAGTGCGGATGATTTGCGCCTCGCGCTCATCCGAGATCGAGCCGATGCGGCTGACCTCCTCGCCGAGCGAAACCCAAACGCTCTCGTTGAGGATCCTCCGGATCGGCAGACCGTTCACATCCGCAACCAGCAGGTGAACCGTGTTACTGCCGACGTCCGCAGCGGCGAGAACGGTCCCCATGACCGGCAAGTATGTCTCAACCAGGGCTAAGCTCCCCGCTATGTCAAGCTCATCACTGCAGCGCGCGCTGAAATTGGCGGTTGCGGCGCATGACGGACTGTTCCGCGACGGCGCACCGGCAATCCCTTACAGCGAGCATCCGATCGGCGTCATGGCCCGATTGCGCTATATCGGCAAGGTCGCCAACGAATCCGTCCTCACCGCCGCGCTGTTACACGACGTCCTCGAAGAAACAGAGGTCACCGAATCCCAGATCAAGGCCGAATTCGGGGCAAAGGTCGCGCAGCTGGTGCGGGAAATGACGCGGACGGAGCCTTCGGCCGATGAGTGTGCTGGCTTGACCGAGACACAGGTATGGCTTTTGCGTTCGCTGATGCTCATCCAGGAGGTATCGGCCATGTCGCAATGGGCTCAGGCGATCAAGACGGCGGATCGGTTATCGAACCTTGAGGAGGCCTTGGCTGTACGAAAGCCACGGGGACGCCGTCGATATATTGCGCAGAGTTTGTGTTTGCTTGAGGTATTGGATCGCAGTGCATGCCCCCAACTCCACGACGCGCTCAATTCCATGACTTTGGGCGCAAGAATGAACCCTTAGGGACCAAAATGCGTTTCATGTGATGGGACGCCCACTGGAGCGTCAAATGATCAAACACGAAATGACTCGTTGGATGGGCTTGGGAGTCGCGACGGCGGCAGCAGCGATGTGCTTGGCACAGGGTTCGCCTGGCGCGGGACCGCATGCCGGGGGACAATCCGTCGCCGATGCGATTCGGAGCGCCGCTTCCGCTGATCTCGCCTTTGTCGCAGCGGGCTTGCTGAAGAACTCGAACTCAGGGGACCTCGCCGCTCTCCTTCAATATCCGGGTGACGACGTGATGGTCGTAACCCTTACGGGCGCGAAGGTCCGGCAGGCGATCGAGCGCTCCGTATCCGGCTATCCGTCGGAGAGTCCCAGTTTTCTTCAACTCTCCGGCGCCAACGTGACCTTTCGTCCTTCGTCGCCGGCCAACAGCCGTGTGGTTTCGATCAGCGTGAATGGCGCTGCGCTCTCGGATAGTGCGACCTATTCGGTTGCCATGCCCTCCTCACTTGCTCTTGGGGGAAGCGGGTACTTCAAGATTTGGGATCGCCCAGACGTGACGCGAGAGTTGAAGACCACCGTCGAAGCCGTGGTTCGAGGGAAAACCGTCTCACCGAGCGCACCCCGCTACACCGTTTCCGACTAACCGCGTCGAGCGAGTAGTATTTTTCTATGTTGCGCGCCCTTGTGACCGGTGTTCCCGGCGCTCTTGGAACGGCAGTGGCTCGGGCCTTGATCACCGCTGGATATGTGACGTCGGTGATCGTGCGAAAGGAGGAGGAGGCCCCCCTCGCTCCCGATGACGCCCAAGTATATGTCGCAGACCTTCTTGACTTGGCCGGATTGCGCACCCTTGCATCCCACACCGGACCGTGGAACGCCATCTGCGCTTGCGCAGGCGGGTTCGGAATGGGCGATCTTGATGCCGTGACGGATGAAGACGTTGAACGAATGATCGACATCAACTTTCGGACGGCTCAGAATACGCTCTCAGCATTCGGCCCGCATCTCACCGGGGCGGCCG
The DNA here is from genome assembly GCA_046292875.1 of Fimbriimonadaceae bacterium. GTDB lineage: Bacteria > Armatimonadota > Fimbriimonadia > Fimbriimonadales > Fimbriimonadaceae > JBKBQD01. Next base: position 96,543 of record JBKBQD010000001.1, on the reverse strand, counting down.
TATTGGTTGGATCCCAGGCGTCTGCAGGATCAGCGCACATGGCGGCCTACGCGGCTTCGAAAGCAGCGGTGGCCTCGCTCGTTCGCAGTGCCGATTTGGAATGGCGCGGCAGAGGACGGCGCGTGGTCGGGATTCAGCCGGATACCATCGACACGCCCGCAAATCGTGCTGCCATGCCGAACGCTGATTTCGATCGTTGGGCGAAACCTGATGAGATCGCGAACGTCATGATCTTCCTTTGCTCCGATGCTGGGCGGCTCGTTCATGGAACGATGATCCCGGTCGGTCGCTGAGGAGGTGCACCATGGGTCGCCAGATTTCCTTGACAGATGACCTTGTTAACGTCGCGCACTTTGTGGCGATGACGCCATTTGCGGGAGATGTCGCCCTGGTGGGCGGCTATGTGCGCGATCAGCTGCTGGACGTCAAGGCAGGGCACGATGCAGACTTGGTGACGACCGGCGACGCCATTGCCTTGGCGCAAGCCCTTTGGCAAGCCGGAATCGCTCGCATCGAGCCGGTGGTTTACCCGCGGTTTGGAACGGCGCTGATCATGGTCGGCGAGACCCAGGTCGAACTGGTAACGGCCCGGAGAGAGTCGTACGCGCCGGATTCGCGAAAGCCCTTTGTGGAAGCGGCGAGCCTTGAAGAGGACGCTCGCCGACGCGACTTCACGGTGAATACCCTGATGGCGATCTTGCCGCACGATGGTGTCAGTGCGCTCGTTCAGGATCCCTTGGGCCAAGGGCTTGACGATTTGGCCGCAAAGATCTTGCGGACTCCGCTAGACCCTAAAGCTACGTTTGACGACGATCCGTTGCGCATGCTCCGCGCCGTACGATTTCGTGCTCAGCTGGGATTCGAGTTTGCTCCGGGACTGCCCGAAGCAATTCGGGAGAGCAGCGAGCGGCTGTGCATCGTGAGCAGGGAGCGGGTTCGCGACGAACTGTCCCGCATGTTGCTGTTGCCATGCGCCGATCAAGCCCTGGCGGACTTGATGGAGTTGGGGCTGATGCCCTATGTCATTCCGGAACTGACCGACATGCCGGGGGTGACTCAAGGCGACTTCCATCACCTGGATGCCTGGGATCACACGCGCTTGGTGGTCAAACAAAGTCCGGGTGGCGATTTGGTAACGCGACTTGCCGCGCTGCTGCATGACGTTGGCAAGCCCCAGACCCGAACGATCGATGAGGCGGGAAGGACGCGATTTTTTGGGCACGAACAGCTTGGAGCGGATTTGGCCGGCCGCATCTTGCGAGACCTGCGCTACGGCAACGAGATTGTGCTTCCGGTACAGAAGCTCGTGAAGCATCACATGCGCTTTACTGGAGACAACGAGCTTTCGAGCGCGGCCTGTCGCCGCCTGATTCGTGACTTGGGCGACGATCTGGGACGCCTTTTGGACTTGGTGGAAGCCGACGCAGCGTCGCTCAAGCCAGGCGTGCGGCAGCTCAATCTCACGGCACTGCGCAAAAAGCTGGCAGATATCCAAATCCAGACGCCAAGGGAGACGCTGAAGAGCCCGCTAACCGGTGAGGAGATTATGTCGATTTTGGGGGTTCAGCCGGGTGCGGCGGTCGGTCAGGCCAAGGACTATCTTGCCAACTTGGTCATCGAAGGGGCCCTATCGCCGGATGACAAGATCGAAGCCGAGCACCGACTACGCGCTTTCGCGGCTACGATCGGCCAAGAAGGTGCCGCATGAGTTCGGCGCCAAAGGCATTTCGGCTGATTCCGTAGGGCTGGACGCCCAGACCGCCAAACGGCCGCAACGTCGTCACGTTGAGCAGCCCTGTGCCAACACGTGCTTCGATCCACACGTCATGTTCGGCATAGGTCCTGGTGTCGATCCGTCGCAACAAGCTTGTTTCGGAAATGCCATTAAGCAAGGCGTCCAGCCATAGGGCATCGATCGCGCCATCGCCCGAGATCGCAAGCAACCGGCTCCACTGATCTTTGAGGTGGGTTTGAACCCACGTGTCATCTGCAAACTCATAGGCGGACTCGCGCCAGAACGGCATGGGAAGAGTGCCCTCTCCGGTGAGGAGCCAAACCGCACGCGCCCCCTGCCGAATTGGTTCGAGCGTCGAGGCAAAGTCCCCCGTCACGATCAGATTCGGTCCATCGCCTGGCTTCAGGTCGTCCAGCAGCCGAGCGGGGTCGATGATCCGCCAATCGGCAAGCAGGGCGTGCGACCATGGCTCATAAGCGCGAATGGCCCAGCTGTTGGTGGCCGTCGACGACCGCACGGACAGCTGATAGTCGCCTGCGGGGAGATCTTCGACGGCAAGGACTCCGACTTCGGTAGGAACATTGGCTTCCGCCTGAATGTGCCACGTCTCCGCTGTCATGGATCTCCCGTCGGCGCATAGTTCGGCGCGGACGGTGTGGCTTCCGCCCTGCTCCGATCGGAGCCCAAGCCGGATCGAGTATGGCCCTGCGAAGGCATGATAGGGATCCTGAAATCCGGGCCGGTTGCCGCCCCGGATCCAAGGTGGGCGCCGAGCCGGAATCAGAAAGAAGCCGTCGGCACTGTTCCAGGCGTCGATGCCCGGCAGTGGCTTCGGCTCATCCCAATCGTCGAAGAAACCTGAGGTCGAAATCGGAGTGTCGCGGATGCCGGTGACGACGTAGCCCGCGATTTCCGGCACGCTGCGGACATGCTCTTGAACATACTTCCGCATCCAAGCTGCTTTGTCGTCGCTGGACTGGCGCAAGTGCTCGCTTCGCACGCGGTCCCCAAGAAGCTCCGTGGTTTCATTCGCAAGGATGACGGGCAGGTCGTACTGCCACCTCACGCCCTGTGCATTCAGGTTCTTCTCGATCGAAACCCAATAGGGTCGCTCCAGATCGATTTGCGGCATGTCGCGGTGGGTGTCGATGTCATTGAACTCGCCAAGGAGAATGGGCATATCCACGCGTGCGCCGGGCCGCAGGGAATCGAGCACCAGCGGATAAAAGGGGGTGTCACAGTAAGGGTGGAAGTCGTAGAACGTGCCCAATTCGCGCAAGTTCTGGCTGTACATCTCAGCGCCGCCGGAGTTATCTTTGACGAGTGGGCATCCGGTCAGCGACTGGATCTTCCGAACGAGCCGTTCCCGCATGGGAATGGTGCGCTCGTCATAGAGTTCGCATCCCACGGTCCAGGCGATGATGTTCGGGTGGATCGCATATTCGTCAATGATGCGGCCCATCTCTGCCTCAATGCGATTCAAAGACTCGGGCTCGCAGCGCGGATCCCAAAGCGGGAGTTCTAGCCAAGCAGTCAAGCCGCGTTCGTCAAGTGCCAAAAAATACTCATGTGGCGGTACCCAGAGGCAGAACTTGACGTGGTTGAATCCCAGTTTCTCGATCCGATCAATCTCGTTTTCGATCAATGAGCGCGATGGCGACGGGTGCCCAAGTTCGGGGTACCAGCCCCAATGGAGCACTCCGCGTATGTAGAGCGGGCGCCCGTCATAGTGCACCCGGTGCCCGTCGAGGCTTGTTCGCGTGGACGGGATGGCTTGGTCCATAGTTGTTGCGGTGACGACCGTGACCGGGCGGTGGATGCCGCCAAAGGTTCCGAACACGTATGGCAGGAATCCGGACGCCACATCCCGCACGGGGTAAGTCGCGCCGCCGTTCTTGATCACGCGAACAACCAGTTCGCATTCACGTCCTGCGAATGCCGACAGATCGAACTCAAACGCATCCCAGATGCCGTCATGTTCACCGAGCGGGTGGACGTGACTGTCGACGATTGCGCTTACTTCGGCGTGGTAGGAAACACCGCCAAAACGAACGCGAGCATCGCTGGGGACGAGAAACCCTGAGGAGCGGTACGTTACTGGCCCTTCAAACTCGAGCGAAACATCCTGACGCCACGCGTGCGGCAAGGTGCAGGGAACGGGGCCGTTGCCGTAATCGACCGTCCATGTGAGGGTCATGGGTAAACGGCGACCTTTCGACCGGGATAGGCGGCGAGGGCTTCTTCCAAAATGTCCATGGCCAGGTTCAGCTTGTCCTGATGCACCACATAGGCAATCCGCACTTCGTCGCGCCCTGCGCCGGGTGTCTCGTAGAAACCGGAACCTGGTGCCATCATGACCGTTTTTCCATTCACGTCGAAGGAGTCCAGCAGCCATTGGCAGAAGCGGTCGCCGTCGTCAATGGGCAAGCGGACCATGGCATAGAACGCGCCGTTGCTGTTGGGGCAAGTGACTCCGGGAATAGCGCGCAACCGTTGAACGAGCAAGTCCCGGCGTTTCATGTACTCAGACCGCACCTCGTCGAAATACTGTTGCGGAACGTCGAAACACGCCTCGACACCGATTTGGTCCAGCGTGGGTGGCGCGAGTCTGGCCTGCGCCATCTTCAGGGCAGCGCCCATCAAATTGCGATTGCGAGAGACCAAGAACCCGATTCGTGCGCCGCAGAGGGAAAAGCGCTTTGACGCCGAGTCAGTCAGGATGGCGTGATCGTGCAGGCCATCAAGCTGCAGCACGCTTCTGGGGCGCTCGTTGCTGTAAATGAAATCGCGGTACACCTCATCGCTGATCAGGAAGAGGTTGTGTTCCAAGACGATTTCGCGGAGCTCTTCCAGTTGGCGGTTGTCGTACACCGTTCCCGTCGGATTGTTGGGGTTGCAGATGAGGATGGCTTTCGTCTGCGAGGTGATGCGCTGTTCAAACGCCTCCGTCGGAGGCAGCGCAAAGTCGTCCTCAATGCGCGTGGGGATGGGAATGACCTTGATTTCGGCGGCAACGGAGAAGCCCAGATAGTTGGCATAAAGCGGTTCCGGAACGATGACCTCGTCGCCGGGATTAAGGCCGCAAGTGAGCGCGAAACTGAGGGCTTCGGAACCTGCGGTCGTCACCAGCAGATCGTCGAAATCGACTTCAACGCCAAGGCTGCGGTAGTACTCCACCGCCCGGCGGCGCAGTGAGTTCTCACCACCAGATTGGCTGTACTCCAGCACGGGACGCCGCGCTGCGGCAACGGCATCCCAAAATTGTTCGGGGCTGGATACGTCTGGCTGGCCGATGTTGAGATGGATAATCTCAATGCCGCGCTCCTTGGCGCGCTCTGCGTACGGCATCAGCCGCCGAATCGGCGACGCAGGCATCTGCTGGGCGCGACGTGAGACTTCGGGCATATCGAGCCCTAAAGGTACCGCATCAACTCCCGTTGTTTAGTCCGTGTAGCAGAGGTCGCGGCGCTCGCGACGGTATCCGCCATCCATCGGTACAAACACATGACACCAGTTCATTTCGCCGCCATAAACATGCAGCGTCACGGCCAAGTCGTCATCGACGTTGGTGATCGTGTGGTAGTCGAACGGTGGGATGAGCGCGCCGGCCTCGCCAGGTCCAGCATGGATCAACTTTTCCCGAGTGAAGGAACAGGGCACATCGGTATCGGTTCCGACGAGGTCGTACGAGACGACCTCAATGCGTCCGCGATAAACACACTCGACGCACCACATGCCGCTGTGGTCGTGGATCATCGTGCCTTGTCCAGGGCCCCAAACCATGGCCATCAAGACGTATTTGCCGTCAGGATGCTTGTGCACGAGCCGACGCGCATATTTGTCTGGTACCGGGGTCTGAAATCTGGACTCAAGCACGCACTGGCCAGAGGCGATGAGTTCCTCAAGGGCGGTCTTGACGGCGTGGCAAATCGCTTCGCAACTGCTTTCTTCGACGGCGCGGTCGAGTCGCTCGACCAAGGGCTGAACTTTCGTCGTGCTGGAAAGGGAGTTCATAGGGTCATCACCTCGTTGTGATGCTTCATTATGGAACCGTTCCACCCCCGGCGCCGCGTCGGTAGCGCAACAGGAGACCTTCAGCCCTTTCTTTTTCGGTTTCAGGCGCTACCTTGACCGCCTTTTCTTGGGCGCCAACCGCTTGGTTCCATTCGTTCAGGCGCATGTGCACTTCTGCTAAGGACGCCAAGACGAAGTAGTCGGAATCGTTCAAAAGCACGCTGGCGCGGGCCAAAGCCTTTCGTGAGATCGTCCAGTCGCGGCGACGGCCGTGGAGCTGGGGGTCATCGAGCATCATGGCCAGATCGACGAGCAGGCGAGGCTCGTTCCAAAGGTATCGCTCCATCATTTGGTGGGCGTATTCGTACGCTCGATCCGGGTCTTTGAACCCGAACAAGAAGGTTTGAAACTTCACCACGGCGGCATAGGCAAACCTTCGCGGATCAAGGGCAAGCATTTCGTCGCACGTCACCACGATGAGGGGAAAGTTCGGTTTCGCCATGGCGTCGGCCAGCTTCTCAAGCAGGCGCTGCCCTTCGGCGTGACGCTTGAGACGGCCTTCGTGCGTTCTTTGGGCGTCCTCGCGCTTCCAGACGCCTTCAATGACGTCCCCCAAGGGCCGATCGGCGTCGATGGCCGGACCGATCCAGTCGATCTGGCCGTCTGATCCGACGATGAATCCGACGGGAATGCCGATTTCGGTCATCCACGAGGCCTTGAGCCACGCCTTGCTGACGGCGCCCTGTTCCTTGGCCCACAGTGCCAGATCATCACGGTCGTCTGACGGCGCAGGAACGACGTCCTGGTAGACGGAGAGGACCTCTGGACTTGGCCGCGGCCGGTCATCCGCATTGCGAGCCCAAACATAGACCAGAGCGATCGACGCCTTTTCCCCATACTCCGCCGCCCATGTCTCCGCCAGCCGCTCAATCAGCGCAACCTCCTCAATCCATGTCGCCAAGAAGATGATCAGGTGAGGACGGCCAACAGCAACGCCTGGTCCCGACACCTTCACCGCTCCTTCCAAGGTCGGCGCCTTTGCGCCCACCCTTATCGGAGGCAATTCCTGAGCGCGTGCCAGCGAACTCAGAGCCGCCGCGACCAACGCGCCGACCAGCCCAAAGGTCCGGGAGAATTTCGCAGCCACCAAGGTATGACGACTGGGAGCAAACCGCCGTCACGCTGTGATTGGGGGAGTGGCGCGGACGAAGGGATTCGAACCCCCAACCCTCAGTTCCGAAGACTGATGCTCTATCCGTTGAGCTACGTCCGCAATATCCCGATTGTACCGGAACGAGTTTGATGCCGAAACCCCATGCGGTGATGCCGCTCGGTGTAAAATCATCTTGATAACTTGACCTGCCTATGTCTACGAGTTCGCCCAACGCTGACCTTCTGACGCTTGACGCTCCGATCCTGGGGCTTGATGATGAATTTCCCAGCGTGCTCTGGGTGCTCCATCACGTTGCGAGCGGAAAGTACGGCTGCTATTCGCACAAAGGCGTTCACGGTTTGGCCTGTTTTGGCAACAAGCAGGGTGCCTTGGGTTTTTCCGAATTCATCACTGGTCTCGACGGCATGGTCGCCCTTGAGGTGAGTTTCGACGAAGCGCGCGAGATCGCCAAGTCGCGGCCATTGCCCGTCGTGTCGCTCATGCTTCTCGACCGCATGGAGGACCCGAAGATTCACTACGTCCGTTAATCGTCGCGGTCTCACAAGCCTGGCGCAGGTTTGCTATCCTTGAAACGGAGTGGCCTACTCGCTGATTGCGCTGGTTTGCGCTCAACAAGCTCTTTCCGTCGTACCGGTTCTGACAGAGGTTGAGCAGTTCCTGTCCAAGATGCGTCACGCGTATTCCCGCGTTGAAAGGGCTTCGGGAGAAGCCACGATCCGCTACTTCGGCACCCTCGGCATGCCCGGGAGCGGTTCCGGCACCACAAGGCGCACTTCGTCCTTTCGATATTCGAGCGCGCCTCATCTCGAGGTCACGGTCCATTATCCCGGCGAGCAGTCAGTGTTTCTGGCGACCGACGGGGTCCGCTCGACGTCGGTTGACCTGCAGGGCGTGGTCACCAAGTCGCCTTTTGAAGTTGAACGATTCTCGACCATTGCTTCCACCGGGGTGGCAACCCTCTTCCTCACGTGGGATCGCTCGCTGTCGACAGACATCGGTGGCTGGATGCTGGGGTCGAACTTGCGCATCGAACGTAACGTGGAATGGAAAGGGAAGCGCTGGCTTGAACTGATTCAGGAACGCCCCTCTGACAACGGGATGATTGCTGGATACTTAATCGATCCCGAGACCATGTTGGTCCACCGGACGCGCTATGGTCGACGAGGCGGCCAAGCCGTGCTGGTCGCTGAAGCGGACCGCTTGGATGTCCAGATGAAAAGCAGCGAAGGCCCGGCTGGCGAGTAACCCGCCCCGGACCTTCGTGCGTGACGATGGTGGCTTACTTGCCGCCGGCCAGCTTCTTCGCAACCGTCGGAGGAAGGATGACGGCATCGATGACATGGATGACGCCGTTCGAAGCCTTGATGTCTGCCTTGACCAAATTGGCGTTGTCAAACTTCACCTTGCCATTGTTGATGACGACGGAAATCTGCTCGCCCTGAACCGTCTTGGCCTTCATGCCGTTCTTGACGTCCTTGGAGTAGACGGCGCCCGGCACGACGTGATACGTCAAGACCTGCTTCAGAAGCTCCTTGTCCGCCGCAAGTTGGTCGAGGACCGGCTTGGGAACCGCTTGGAATGCCTTGTCTGTGGGCGCGAAGACCGTGAAGGGCCCCTTGCCCTTGAGAGTATCGACGAGACCGGCTTTCTGGACGAGATCCACGAGGACCTTGAAGTCGCCCGCGCCTACGGCCGTGTCGACGATGTCCTTCTGGGCGGTCTGAGCCACAGAAACCATACCGATCGTGGCAAACGCAAACATAGTGGTGAGAGTCTTTGCAATCTTCATATCACACTCCTTGGGCTTTAAGGCCCCGCTCACGATCGTCTACGGAATGCACTTTCAGGAAGTGTGCATGTATTACATCAGTGATGAATGATAGGAGCTAAGACTGCCGACGGCGATGGGAGGCCAGCAACCGGTTGCGATCGCGATACTTGTTGACCGTGCGACGCGCGATCACGACCCCTTTTTCCGAAAGAAGCGTGGCGATTTTCTCGTCCGATAAGGGGTTGTCGGGATTTTCTGTCGAAAGGATTTCTTCGATCATCTTTTGCACGCGGAGCGCTGGTTTGAAGAACACCTCAAAGGGAACGACTTCACCGGTCGGTATCTGAACGTGTTTGGCTTGGGTGGCGCGGCTGACCGTGCTCTCGTGCAGAGAAAGGTCAGCGGCCATCGTGCTGCGGGTAAGGGGCCGGAGGAACTGATAATCGCCAGTTGAAAGAAAGCCCGGTTGATGCTGGATCAAATACTCTCCGATTTTGCGGAGCGTCGATCGTCGCTGCGAAAGGCTCTTGATGAAGTTGGCCGCGCGCTCGACAAACGTGCGGACATGCTTCATCTCGGGATCTGACTTGTCGCTGGATTGACGAAAGCGCACATAGCTCGACCGATAGAGACGATTAATGGCAAGTGAAGCGGGATCTGGGCCGCGCACGTCCACCCGCCAACCGGTGTGATCCCGTGAGATCACGATGTCTGGCTCCACGGCTTGGCTCCGCTCCGCGCGGGATGACTGCCCCGATAGTTGATATCCTGCCCCGGGGTAGGGGTTCAAGGAACGAATCAGCTCAACCGCATCCTCAAGCTGTTCATCGGTTAAATGGAACCGCTTCTGAATCTTGCCAAGGCGCTGTGAGGCCAGGTCTTCAAAGCACTTTTTGACGATCGCGCGCGCGATCGTGGTACGTTCCTCACGATCTCCCCTGAGCTGCAGGAGCAAGCACTCCTGCAGGTTCTGGGCGCCGATGCCGGGCGGGTCGCATTGTTTGAGGTACTTCAGCGCCGCATCGACCTCGTCCAGGGAACAGTTGGCCGCGAGGGCAATTTCTTCAATCGGCGTTTCCAGGTAGCCCGAATCCGAAAGGGAACCGATCAGGAAACTCCGCAGAAATCGGAGCTCGGGTGGCAACATCCGCTCAAGCTGTGCATCAAGATGCCGGTCGAGCGAAATGGTGTCCGCCGCAAAGTCGAGCCAGTCCACCGGTTCGCGATCGTCGGCTTGCGTGCACTTCCACTCTTCGGCGTCCTCGCTCCCGAGGCGAGATTCCGACTGCGACAGCTGCCGATAGATGGATTCCTCAGAGATCGGTTCTTCGTCCGCTTCCAGACGCTCAAGAGCCGGGTTGTCATTCAGTTCGGTATCAATGGCCGTTTCCAACTCGTGCCGGCCAAGCTGGAGGATGTGGCTGCTGAGGACCACTTTAGGATCAACACGCAGCCGAACCGTCGTTTCAGTTTTCTGCCAAACGCCGGTTGTATTCCTCATCGAACGTCCTCTCTACTAAAATAGCATACGTATGCTCGCATGTCCAAGGAAGCCATGGGACGGGATGTCCACGTGATGCAGTGGCCCATTTTCCTCGGACTTTTCGTTGCCGGAGGGTGTGGATCCGTGGCTCGTTATGGCATTACCGTTTGGGGCGCGGCCCTGTCGCAGCGATGGCATGCCACGGCGCCGTTTGTCGGGACCCTCACGGTGAATATCATCGGATCGTTTGCGCTGGGCATTCTCTTTGCGCTTGTATCAAGGAAGGTGATTTCAGCAGAGGTAAAGATCGTGCTCGCGACCGGATTCTTCGGCGGATTCACCACGTTCTCAGCCTTTGCGCTCGATACGGTAGAGATGAGCATGTCGGGGAAGCCGCTCACGGCAGCCGCCTATGTGGGAGTTTCGGTGGGAGCCTCGGTTCTGGCTGCCTACCTGGGCACTCGCCTCGTCGGGCATACGTGGTGACGAAGATGATCCGTCACCGTAACCGACCTGGCCATCGAATGTGACTGAGCCGATGATGCGAATTGTCTATGTTGGGCACGGACTGGAGCCGATTCCTCCTCAAGGATGGGGCGCTGTCGAACACGTGATTTGGCAGTACGCCCAGCGCTTGCAGGCCATGGGCCACCAAGTGGACATTGTCAATAAGAGAAGATGGAAAGCGGTCCTCGCGGTGATCCGTGAACGGCAAAGGGGGCCGATCGACGTGGTTCACTGCCACGCCGAAAAGCCGGTGCTGGCGCTTTCGCGACTGGCCAAACCGCTCGGATTCACGCTTGTGTCGACAAATCATGTCCCGTTCGACCCTCGCGGCGAAGCCCTGTACTCGCGGAAAGCCGTTCGGCGCTGCGCGCCCGCGCCGAACCATTTTGCTCTTCGAGCCGACTACCGGGAGGCTGTTCTGGCGCTGAATCCTGGTGCGCGAGTCAGCCACTTTCCGAATGGCGTCGAAGTCATGCGGTTTGCGCATGGTATGCCTTCAAATGGCCGTGCCATCTACGTCGGAAGAGTTCAGGATCGCAAGCGACAGAACGAGGTCGCCACGCTCCTCGAAGCGGCCGGTGTCGACATTGATTTCGTCGGCCCAATGGACAAAGGCTATGAGCCCAACGAGGCGCTGCGAAAGCGTTGGATTGGCTCTTGGAACAAGGAAGAGCTGTACGCAAACCTGGGGAAGTATGGCTGCCTGGTTCTGCTCAGCCGTCTCGAAGGGCAGCCCCTTGTCGTTGTGGAGGCGCTGGCGGCGGGGTTACCGGTAGTCGTGTCGCCCGACTGTGCCCAGAATCTTGATCGAGATCAGCCCTTTATCTTTGTCGTCGACGACGAATCCGAAGTACCGACCGCGGTGACCTCAGCCTTGGCTCTGCCGCGTGAGGTCAGGCTCGCAGCGCGGCAATATGCGGAAGACGTCTTTGATTATGATCGACTCGTCGTGCGGTACCTGCGCCAGCTTGAAGAGTGGCGCAGAGCGTGAGTGGGGCGGATGATGGGACTCGAACCCACGACTTCCTCAGCCACAGTGAGGCGCTCTAACCACTGAACTACACCCGCCGTTCGGTCCCTTATTGTGACCGCTCAGAGCCTTGGAGTTCAACCGCCGAAGGTTCGAATCACGATGGGTGGCGGCGACACCGCGGTCGTTGAGCATCTGATTGCCTGGCGAATCGCGTTTTCACCGAGCGCTGCGTCCGATTCGCTTCGGGCGTGAACGCGGCCCAAGAGCTCGCCAGGCGCGAGACGCTGGCCGACTTTGGCCAAGTGCGAGAATCCCACCGAAAGGTCGACCTCGTCACCCTTTTCGCGGCGTCCGCCACCCATTTCCACCACCGCCTTCCCGATGTCCTCGGCGTCCATTTCAGAAAGGAATGCGACGGGTCCGTCGTAAACGACGTCACGGATGACCGGCGATTGCGGGAGCCGCGCGGGCTCTTCCACAAATGCCGGGTCTCCCCCTTGAGCGACGATCCATTCGGTAAAGGTCGTCAGGGCCTGTCCGGAGGAAATGCTATGTCTAGCACGCTCGAGGGCCGTTTCTAAGGAAGTCATTGACTTGGAAGCCACCAAACCCTCGGCCACCAGACGCGCGCAGAGCTCCATGAATCGAGGCTCCCCGCCGCCTTTGAGACATTGCACCGCTTCCAGGACTTCGAGCGCATTGCCGACCGCATGGCCAAGCGGTTCGTTCATGTCGGTCATCAGCACCCTGGCGCGGAGACCCGTGAGCGATGCGGCGCTGACGAGCAGTCGACCTAATGTTTCGGCCTCCTCCACGGTCTTCATAAATGCGCCAGAGCCACATTTGAGGTCGATCACGATGGTTTCCGAACCGGCGGCCAGCTTTTTGCTCATCACGCTGGCGGCAATGAGGGGAGGGGAACTCACGGTACCGGTGACATCTCGCAAGGCGTAGAGCACGCCGTCGGCGGGGGCGAGACGCTTGGTCTGGGCGGTCAGGGCCATGCCGATTCGCTTCCCGACGCTCAGCAGCTCGTCTGTCGAGAGATCGAGACGAAACCCAGGGATGCTCGACAGTTTGTCGACCGTACCGCCGGTGATTCCCAGGCCGCGACCGCTCATCTTGACGCAGGTCGCGCCACATGCCGCCATCATCGGCACAGCGACCAGCGTCGTCTTGTCGCCGACTCCGCCCGTGCTGTGCTTGTCAATCCACGGGGGCCTGAGACCAGCCAAGTCAAGCGTCTCACCGCTTTCGGCAAGAGCGCGGGTGAGACCGGCTGTCTCGCGGGCGCTCAGCCCACGCAGATAGGCAGCCATGAGCCAGGCCGCCAATTGGTAGTCGGGAATCGTGCCATGAGCTGCGCCTTCGGCGATGGCGCGCAACTCAACATACGTGTGTTCTTTGCTGTCCCGTTTGGCCTCAATGATATGCAGCGGATTCATCGCACGTAGAGGAAGCGTACCTTCGGCTACCGTGAGCGACAGCGCGGTACGGCTATGTACAATCAATCTCGCCGTGCGATCGATGCAGTACCTCACCGTCCAGGACATGATCTGGATCAACACCCAAGTCACGGGCGCCCCGCAGCCGTATTACTACGCCACGTTGGAAGAAGCGACTTTCTACCAATATGGGTATGGCAAGAGCACGGATCTGTTCGCTCAGGCAGCCCGGTTTTTCCAAGGGTTCAAGCGCCTTCATCCCTTCAAGGCTGGGAATGAGGCAACCGCTCTCGTCGGGCTGATTGCTTTCCTTGAACTCAATGGACAGAACTTCCTTGGCGATGTGTCCACAGTCCGGGATTGGCTTGAAGGCAAGCATGCGGAAGGCGTTGGGCTGGTTGAGGCTCTCAAGCTTGCCACCCGGCCCGCTGAAAACCATGATGAGTCGGTCAGCGCACAGCAGGCCTGTAGTGGCGCTCTCGCCCGTCTTACGGCGGCGGTCGGAGACCTGCGCGCGGATTACGCCCAGCACTAACGCGCCGACGAACGAATTCCTGGCGGAATTGGCTTTGGATTGGGGAACGTGCGATTCATCCCGTCAACGGCGGTTTTGACGCGAGCCGCACGATTCCGTGCGTCAGGGTGGGTGCTGAGAATCTCGGGCGGCGCGCCGCGGTTCGATTCACCGAGCTTTTCCAAGACCCGCACCATCGCTCGTGGGTCGTAGCCTGCGTCGATCAGGATCTGCAAGCCATAGTCGTCGGCCTCATGTTCATGGCGTCGCGAGTAGGGAAGACTGACCAAAACATCGGCCCCGATGCCTGCCAATTGACTTGCCGTCCGGTTCATTCCCAGCAGTAGCGATGCGCCAACGAGGAGTAAGTCCCGTTTCTGCTGGTCGCGATAGGAATAGGCCCAGTGTTCACGCCGAACGTGCACGATTTCGTGCGCCATGACCGCGGCAATCTCGTCCTCAGAGTCCATGATATCGATCAGCCCCGTGTAAAGAAAGATGGGTCCGCCCGGAAGCGCAAACGCGTTGATTTCCTTGCTTTCGATGACGTCGAACGTGTACTCCCATGGTTCGTCTTTTGACGGAGGGATGGCAGCGAGAAGCTTCTGCCCGATTCGCTGGATATAACGAACGCGAGCATCTCGTTCCGGCAGCACCTTCTCCTTTTGTCGGATTTCGTCGGCAACGCGGCGGCCAAGCTTGAGTTGATCGCCTTTGCCTGGCTTGAAAGGGTCGGCCGCGGCATGCGTGGCAAGCGCGAGTGCGGCGATGACTCCCAAGGCGGTCAGGCTCTTCATAGATTCTAAGACGACGTCGCGCCGGGGAAGGTTTGCAGACGCGACATTCGGGTCATAGGTACGCTGAACTCGACGATGTGGTCGATCGGCGCAATCAGTCTTCTTTTGGGGACGTCGCTTGTCGATGGCGTTCGTTTATGGGACGTCTTCGAGCGCGATGTGACGGAGCGAGGGGTGACGCTGGTCGATTGGGAGGGGTACATGGCCAATCCGGCAATCACGTTGAGGCTGGCACTTCCGGAGCAGACGCCGTATCCGGTCGACGTGTACCTGCATTCCAGCAGTCCGCGCGTCCACTTTGACCGCGAGTCACCGGAAGACCGAACGGGCATCGGACGCAGGATGCGACTTGCTTCGGAAGCTGCCTCGACAACATTTCGGATGGCGACATTTCCCGACCGTGATGGGGACGACGAAGAACACACACTGATGATTCAGGTGTTCAAGGGTGGCAGCGAGCTTTCGCGCACGCTCGTTCCGGTTCGCGTGCTCGATGAGGATCGTCCTGCTCTGCCCGCAAGTTACCCCCTCCTGCTCAACTATGACGAGGATCGGACTGGATTCTTCGACGCGGAAAAACATCGGAAGGTCCTTCGGCAAGCAGCGGACGACTGGCAGTTTTTTCTCGACGACCAAGGGGTCGATCCGACTCCAGCAGGAGATGAGCAGATTCGAATATGGAACCCCGATGGTTTTGTATCCACGCGCTTGGTGCGCAACCCAGAAGATTATCGTGGATTTCTCATCTTTGCCTCCGGCATTCAGCATGATGAAATGAGGGCCGGTGGCGCGCCCTCGCGGCAAGGGAAGCCGCAGACAAGGGGCGGTGTGCCGACCGATCTGCGCCGGTCCGGCGCGGTGAACTTCGAAACCCGAGGCAACTGGAACACCTTGGGATGGTTCATGGACGATGCGGATGACGCATGGTGGGTGTCTGGGAGCTTGCGAGGCGAACCGAACGACTTCTACTCCATCGCGGTGCATGAGCTTGGCCACGCTTTGGGGTTTGAGGGGACCTATCCCCTGTTTCGTGCAGTGAAACGGGATGGCTTCAAGGATGAGGCGCTAATCCAGTATCTGGGTTTCGCGCCAACCGTCGATGCCAGCGACCACTTTCCCCGCGTCATTGATCCCGTCAGTGGCTACGGCGGTTTTGGGATGGAGTACCAGGGCCAGATGAAATCACGTCGGTGGCTGATTACGAAGAGCCACCTACTCATGCTTCAAGCCATCGGCTACCGTATTCGACCGACATCAGCATTCCGCGGGGTGTCCTCTGCCTTCGAAGTGGAAGCCGTAAATGCCAATGTGGGGACCGAAATTCGCGTCGACCCGAAACTGTCGGGCGGCGTTCCGCAGTACCGCGTAACGGTCGAAGGCGGCGGCCTCCCCCCAGGTCTCAACGTCGATCCGTTCACTGGGGTTGTTTCGGGTCGACCGTCCGCCGAGGGGCAATGGGTCTGCGTCCTTCAAGTGTCCGATCAGGACCCTTCGACACCGCCAAAACGCATCGTCGTCTCTGTAAAGGTGATCGCGTCGTGAATCGCATCGAGGTGATCGATGCCCACACAGCCGGCGAGCCGTTGCGCCTCATAGTGACCGGGGTTCCCATTCCGTCGGGGAGCACGATGAACGAAAAACGCGCCTTTATGAAGGCCCAGTTCGATCATTACCGAACGGCGCTGATGCTTGAACCCCGCGGACACGCCGATATGTACGGCTGCTTGCTGACCGAGCCCGTTTCGCCCGATGGCGACCATGGAGTGCTCTTTCTGCATAACGAGGGATACAGCACAATGTGCGGCCATGGCATCATCGCCTTGGCCACGATTCTTCTTGAATCAGGCATGACGGCATGGCAAGGCGACGAACATGTCTTTCGTTTTGACACGCCAGCCGGCCGGATCACGGCAACCGCCTATCGCAATTCTGGGCGCGTCGCACACGTCTCCTTTGAGAATGTGCCAGCGTGGGTGGTCTCTACCGGACATCGTGTGGAAGTTCCTGACGGAGAGTTCCGATATGACATCGCGTTCGGCGGAGCTTTCTATGCCGTTGGCCCATCTCTGCACCCGGTGACGCCGGAGAATGGTTCACGGCTTGCGCTTCTCGGCACAGGCATTAAGCAACAAGCAAGTGGGCACCGGCTAAACCACCCGGAAGACGTGGCAATGGAGTTCCTGTATGGTGTCATCTTCACCGATCGCGCCGTTTCACCCGATGCCCACAGCCGCAACGTCTGCATCTTTGCCGACGGGGAACTGGACCGTTCTCCCACGGGAACGGGAGTCAGCGCTCGGGCGGCATTGCACTTCTTCGCGGGCGACATCGGGCTCGGCGAACGGATTCGCATCGAAAGCATTCTGGGGACTTCATTCGAAGTCTACGCAAAGGAAGTGACCACTTTTGGACCTTATCCCGCCATCGTGCCAGTTGTTTCGGGGAGCGCTTTCATCACCGGGACATCCCAGTTTGTGTTCGCTGAGCACGACCCCCTGCAGCACGGGTTTCGTATTCGCTAGTTGTCGAGGTTGAACGGCTGGCCCGCCTGTTCGGCAAGTGCGCGACGGTACACCCAGTCGGCAAGATACGCATCCTGTACGGCGAGACCTACGGACTTATAGATTATGGGACGATCAGTGCGCAAGGGCGGCTGGTCACGAAGGACTTGGCCGAGCGTGCGGACGTGTGCCCAATCCAGAGCGCCTTCTCGGGCGGCAGCAATCAGTTCACCTGCCCCGTTCTGAGCGGCCTCGATCTGGTCGACGACCACCGTGCTGCGCTGAACCAATGGGATGTCAAGCTCAGCCATATCGGGGCGAAAGGAACCCACGGCCACGACCAGCGCGTGAGGGGCAACCCACTCGTCGTGAATCACTGGCTTCGCGGAGTTCGTTGTTGCGCACACAATGTCCGCCCCCCGCACCGCCATTTCCGCCCGTTCTTCCCACTTGAGCTTCACGCCATCGGGGACAAGCGATTGAAAGGAATCCAAAGGGCATTGGGTCCTCGCGCTTATTCGGACTTCTTGGAGTGGCCGGACCCGCAGCAGCGCGGCCAGGTGTGCCCTGGCTTGGACACCGGCGCCGACAATCCCCAGGGTGCGCGCGTCCGAACTCGAAAGGACCTCTGCTGCCATGGCGCTGGCCGCAGCCGTCCGAGTTGCTGTGATCGACTCGGCGTCCATGAGCGAAAGAAGAGCTCCCGTCTCGGCATCTTGGAGGCAGAGAAAGGCCGTCGTCGTGGGCAGGCCCAGAGTGGGATTGTTCGGATAGACGGCGGCAATCTTGGTGCAGAGGAGGTGCGGACGATCTGGTCGGCGCACGTAGCACGGCATCGTCAAATGAGTGGCGTCAAATGACGCGATCGGCGTTGCTACTCGAGGAAGCATTGTCACCTGATTCTCTTCGAGCGACAGAAAGGCGTCCTTTGCCTGTTCGCGAGCAAAGTCAAGGTCAAGGAGCGAATTGACGGTGCTCCGATCGAGCAGAAGCGTCATTCGGTGCGCGCCCTCGCGATCAGGCGTCGCTCGGACCACGCGGCATTCAAGCGGTCCAGTACCACCGCAATCACGATGGCGGACCCAATGATGATCCACTCGTAGTTCTGGTCGAGCTTGAGCGTTCGGATGCCTTGTCGCATCAAGACGATAAGAACGGCACCCAGCATCGCTCCGATTGCGCTGCCTC
Source organism: Fimbriimonadaceae bacterium (assembly GCA_046292875.1). Classification (GTDB taxonomy): domain Bacteria; phylum Armatimonadota; class Fimbriimonadia; order Fimbriimonadales; family Fimbriimonadaceae; genus JBKBQD01. The sequence continues at coordinate 78,441 of JBKBQD010000001.1, read as the reverse complement.
GGCCACCGGCCAAGCTTGCGCCGCCCACCACGGCCGAGGCGATCACGTACAGTTCGTACCCGGTGGCGTCGGCGGATGACGCCGCCCCGTAATAGCCCGTTCCTACAAAGGCGGCAATGCCAGCACAGAGCCCGCTCAACGTATAGACGGTCACTCGGATGCGGTCAATGGGCAACCCCGCATAGCGGCTTGCTCCTTCCGAGCCGCCGAGGGCGAAGACATGCCTCCCGGTGACCATCATCCCAAGAAACACGGCCCCGGCCGCCGCCACAAGGATCATGACGATCATCGGGACAGGGAAGACACCCTGGCTGAAGCCAAGCGTTGCCTTGATCACATCGGTCCATGCCGTGGGAACGACGATGCTTTGCGCCTGGCTGGTGACGAACGCAATGCCGCGAAAGACCCACATGGTCCCAAGGGTCACGATGAACGGGTGGACCTTCAGGGTCGCCACCATTACACCATTGGCCAAGCCACAAGCCAGGCCGATCCCCAGACAAAGCGCCAAAGCCGCAAGTACGGTCCCACCGTCGCCAGATGCGTTCCCGCGCAAGGCCATCGCGGAACCGACGCTGGCAAGGGCGTAGATGGAGCCGACCGAAAGGTCGATTCCGCCCGAGATGATGACGACTGTGATGCCGACCGCCATGATGGCGAAGAGGCTCGCGTCCTTCCCCACGTTCATCAGGGTCGAGAGATTCAGAAAGTTGTTGACGGTTTGGCCCGTGAGGCGATTTTCATGGGTTCCCGCAAACAGAGTAAGCACGACACCAAGGGCAAGGATCAGCAGAACGAGTCCGGACAGTTGGTGGCTGAAGAGTCGAGAGACTCGCGACATGCGGTCCGAGGTTACCGCGACGCGCCGATGCGGACCACAATAGGCCGATGCCCGACGCGGCCTCGTCTTCGCTCGCTGAGCGCGCGGCGCGACTTTCGGTCGCGGCGACGGTTGTTGTCGTTTTGGTCAAGGGCGGGGGCGGCTATCTGAGCGGCAGCGTCAGCGTATTGGCCGAGGCATTGCAGTCAGTCGTCGACGTCGCGATGTCCTTGCTTGCGCTTGCCGCGGTCCGTATCGCGGCGAAGCCCCCGGATCGCGACCACCCCTATGGCCATGGCAAGGCGGAACTGCTGTCCACGGCCGTGCAAATGGTGTTTGTCATCGGTTCGGCAGCCTACATCTTCTTTGAAGCTTGGCGACGTTGGCAGGATCCCAAGCCAATTGCGTGGGAAATCGGCATGGCAGCGATGGGCTACGCAATCGCCTCGAACCAGGTTGTTGCCTGGAGGCTGCGTCGAGTGGCGGCGCAAACCGGGTCAGCTGCGCTGCGTGGCGAGGCGGCTCACCTGCAGTCCGATTCGATTACGTCTGCCGGAGTCCTTGTGGGGGTGTTCCTGGTCGGGGTGACCGGAGTCCTCCGCATCGATCCGGTCGTCGCGGCACTGACCGCGCTTTTTGCCGTCGGCCTGGCGATGCGGCAGTTGGCTGGCATTGCGCACCCGCTGATGGATGGGGCGCTCCCTGCCCCAGAGATCGACGCCATCGAACGCGTCCTTTCGACGCACCCGGCCGTTCGGGGTTACCACGACCTGCGCACTCGGACCGTTGGCGCGCAGCGCCGGGTCGAGCTGCATGTGATGCTGGATGACGAACTGACGTTTGTAGAGGCTCATGACCAGGCAGAGTCGATTGAGTCGGAAATCTCCCAGGCGCTTGACGGCGCACACGTCAGCATCCATTACGAGCCCTACGAAGCCGAACTCCTTCATCGTCAGAAGCATCACTGAACGCGTGCCCATCGAGCGGGTTTGAAAGGTGGCGTTCAGAAGAACACCATGGGTGGCCGGTCCACCGGCAGGGCGCCGCATGAGCTATGGCGACTGAAGAGCTTGCGCCCAAAGTCCGCGCAGCTCAGTGCTGCTCGATGAAACGAGTTCGACACCGGGCACCTTGCGCGTGCCATAATATACGTTCGCATCGAGGTCTTTGCGTGTCCAATACTGTCTCCCTCAAGCCCCAAGAACTCCAGGCTCGCGCCTACGTCGACCGACTCATTCTCGAACAGCTGACGATCTTAGAATCCGCCATTAAGCTGAGCGAGCTTGCCGAGCGCCTGTCGGCTGAAGGCGTTGGGCTCGCAACGGTCCGGTCACTGCTCGCGACGAATCCTGAGCGCTTTGCTTACCACGATCGCCGCTGGGTGCCCGCCGCCCGCGTCGCCACCGTGGGTCGTCCGCTTCATGAAATTATTCGCACCGTTTTGGATCGATTTGGCGCGCCGATGACGGCTGATTTGTTGGTCACGGAGGTTGCCCGCATTCGCCATGAATCCGAAGGGGTGCTCCGCAGCGAGATCGACCGCATTATCGATCGCGATCGCCGCTATTTCCGCACGTCAAGCAATGCTGTCGGCCTTACCCAATGGGGCTTTATGGCCACGGACGAATCGGTCGAGCGCGCCTACGCCGTGAATGGAGTGTCGGCCGAAGAAGTGGTCTCGGCAACCGAGAAGCTCGGTACCTTCGATTGGCATGCTGACAATGCCGTGGCGACAGCGATTGGAAAACTGGCTCCGATCAGCCTTAAGGTTTTGGGCGCGGTGGCGTGGAACGCTATCAACCCACAGGACCCGAGAGCTGTGCTCACGTTCGATCCGGTGAAGTTTGTCGTAGCCGCGCTCGAAACGCCGGGATATGTCTTGGGAGCCGATGGCATTCTGTACCCAGAGTCCGAAGTCAAAAAGTGGGTGTCCACCGCCGTTAAAGTTGCGGACAAACTGGCACCAACGATCGAAGTTGAGGACTCGGCTCCCATCGATGTAAAGCCAGAAGACGTCGAGCGGATGGTGTCCACCATCACGTCGACGGAGCAAACGGTCACGGCGACAAGGCTACTCGAAGAACTCTATGAGATCACGCCGGGAAGCAAGACTTTCCAAGACGACCTTGCCAACGTGATGGATGCCCTGCGCGAAGACGCCCGTGTTTGGTGGGTGGGTGGCGACCGATTCCGCAAACCCGACTCCGCGCCGGACTTTGTCTACGCCATGCCGGAGTTCTTCCAGTTTCACGCCACGGAGTTTGAAAACGAAGAAGGCGAGCGGATCGACGTTGAGCTTTCCGACGACGGATTGTCCACGTCGCTTCGAAGGCTCCTTGCGCACCCGTTGGCGATGGACGTCAACGATGAGGAAGTGGGACCCACTCCAAAGCAGTTGCAGGACCACGTTCGATTAGTGCTCAAGTCTCTCCACCGAGAGCTCGGCACCTTTCCTCTTTGCCAGTTCCCAACCGGCTGGCTGAACTCCGAGCCTGCGATTCAGGAGTTGATCTTTATCGATCCCGATGGTCGCGAGCAGCAGGTGTGGGTGAACTTCAAGGACCGGCTCATGTACAACTTGATCGGCTGGTGGTACGAGCAGGCCGTTGAGTCCGGCGCTGTATTCAGCCTGACCAAGACTCACAAGCCCAACGTGTATGAGTTTGCCTGGCTTGACCAGGCGGACCCCGTTATCTTCATCTCATCGCAACGCATGGAAGAGTTGCGTGACATCCAGACGCGAGCTGAGGATATGTCGACGCTCGATATTCTGATGGCCGTCATGGGCGCTTGGCCGAAAGGCGCGGACTTTTTGACGATCCTCTCAGAAGTCAACGTCGTGCGGCGTTCATCTCGGCGGTTGGTCGCGAGCCTGCTCTCGAGCTACCAGTGCTTCTACCAGCGATCGGGAAGTCCGGTTTGGCACTTCGATGCGAAGAAGGTCGAGCAAGGCTTTGACAAGTCGAAGCGCAAGTTTGTGCTCAAGTCGTAGTCCCCTGGTATAATCCGCAGGCTTAATCAATATGGCAAATCTGAAATCCAGCAAGAAAGACATCCGGCGCAGCGAGCGTCGTCACCTCGTGAACCAGTCTGTGAAGAGTGCCTTGAAGACGTATGTCAAGAAGGTTCGACTCGCCGCGGATGCCGGTGATGAGACGCAGGTTGCCGAAACTCTTCGACGTGCCTGCAAAATGCTGGACAAGGCGACGCAGCGCGGGATTATTCACAAGAACCAAGCCGCACGTCGCAAGTCGCGCATTGCGGCCTATGCCAACAAGGCAAAGACTTCGTAAGTCATACGAAAGCGCAGTACTCCGGCCCCTCTCCGATCAGTGATCGGTGAGGGGTTTTTCGTCTGTCCGCCACGGCAGGCAATCAATGTGGAAATCCAGCCCCTTCGCCAGGAGTGTCAGCGCCCGAACTTCATCCAGGTGAGGATCGAATTTGGCCAAGACCTGGGGACGAACGGAAAACACCGTGTCTTGACCCCGCGCGGCCGCCGATCTCAATAGGGACTTAAGCTCCGAGGACCACAGGACCGCGGAATGACCGCTTCGGTAGGCGTCGCGGTCAGAGGGAGCCGTCACGGGAAAGACTTTGAACGGCGCGGGGCCGGGCGGCGCGCTCAAGTATTGGAAAGTATGTCTTGGCTCAATGTCCGTCAGGTCGGAGGGCCAAGCGCTCTTGGTTGCCAAGCCGACGGGCATGATGCCGATCTCCTGGAAGAGGACGACAGCGTCACCGGCCCGGGTAGACCATTGCTCGGGATGCTTGCAGTACCAATCTAGTGCATGGCCTTGAGCGCTGAGCCCGCCTATCGAATCGGAAAAGGCGCGAAGGACGCGGTTGGAAGCAAAAAAGTGCCATCGTCCCCCGACCTGTTCGGCCAAGTCAAGGAGTCGCAAAATCATCGCGGGCTCGCCGTGGCCGAACTCGGTCGCATCGGGTGAGTCCCATGGGACGTAATCAAGATCGACCCGTAGGGTGAACCGCATGCCCTTTACGTTCGATCCAAAAGAGCGGCAACGCCGGGAAGCTCGACTCCTTCAAGAAACTCGAGGCTGGCTCCGCCTCCGGTACTGACATGAGAGACTTTGTCCGCAAGCCCGAAGACATCCATGGCAGCGGCCGAGTCGCCGCCGCCCACGATCGTCGTGCCTTGGCAGCGGGTCATGGCCTCAGCCACAGCCCGGGTGCCTGCGGCGAATGGCAGCATTTCAAAAACCCCCATCGGGCCGTTCCAGACGACCAGTTTTGCGCCCTCGATGATTTCCGCGAAGCGTGCGGAGGTTTCCGGGCCGATGTCGGCGCCAAGCTTATCGGGTGGAATGGACATCGCAGCGACGACCTTGGCGGTGGCGTCGGGCGACAACTCCGAGGCGACGATCACGTCCACCGGCAGATGGATTTTTGCACCGTGATCTGACAACAGACGAGCGCAATACTCTACGTTGGACTCGTCAAGAAGCGAGCGCCCAATTTCGTACCCTTGCGCCTTGAGAAACGTAAACGCCATCCCGCCTCCAATCAGGAGGGCATCGACTTCGTTCACCAAGTTTTCGATGACGGCGATTTTGTCCTTGACTTTTGCCCCACCCAAAATGGCGACAAAGGGCCGTGCCGGATGATCGATGGCGCGCCCGAGGTAGTCGATCTCTTTTTCCATCAAGAGCCCGGCGTAGCCCGGCAAAAGGTGAGCCACCCCTTCGGTCGAGGCGTGGGCGCGATGGGCGGTCCCAAAAGCGTCGTTCACATACACGTCGCCCCATTGAGCCAAGGCTCGCGCAAACTCGGGATCATTGGCCTCTTCGCCGGACCAGAACCGGATGTTTTCGATCAGCGTGACATTTTCCAAAGGCTCGCGGTAGGTGGTCGGGTCGTCGACGATCACGACCTCCTCGCCAAGCAGCTCCCGGAGCCGCTTTGCCACGACGGAAAGGCTCAGTTCAGGAGTCGGTCCTTTCGGTCGCCCCAAATGGCTCATCACGACGAGTTTCGCCCCATGGTCGAGCAAGTACCTGAGTGTCGGGACGGCCTCTCGAATGCGGCGATCGTCGGTGATCTCCCCGTTTTTTAAAGGCACATTGAAGTCGCATCGAACGAGGACACGCTTGCCTCGGAAATCAGCGTCGCGGACGGTTTGCTTTTGAAGTGGCATGGCGGCACCAGAATTCTACCGCTGGCTGACGAGGTGCTCGGTACACTCCTACCGATGACTCACCGGATCGAAAAAGACAGTTTGGGCGAGGTGAAGGTGCCCCAGGACGCCTACTGGGGCAGCCAAGCCGAACGCAGTCGGGCGCTCTTTCAAATCAGTGGCACAACGAAGCCGCCCGAGTTGATCGACGCCTACATCCTCCTCAAGAAAGCAGCCGCGAAGGCCAATACGCAACTCGGTCTTCTAGACGCCGAAGTCGGCAAAGCTCTGATGCAGGCGGCCGATGAGATCCTTTCGGGACAATTCCGGGATCAGTTTCCGGTGGACGTCTTCCACATGGGCGCAGGAACGAGCGTCAATATGAACGCAAACGAGGTCCTGGCGAACCGCGCTGAGGAGATTCTGGGCGGCGGAAAGGGAGAGTACAAGCGGGTCAACCCGAATGACCATGCCAATTACGGGCAGTCCACCAACGATACGTTCCCGACGGCAATGCGCATCATGACCCGCCGCATGCTGGATGATTTGCTCCCAGTGATCGACCGCCTCGGCGACGTGTTCGACCAAAAGGCGAAGGAGTTTGACCACGTCCTGAAATCGGGGCGCACGCACCTGCAAGACGCCGTCCCAATTCGACTCGGCCAGGAGTTTGCGGCGTATGCGGCCACGGTCAGAAAGTGCCGGAAGTGGTTTGATGCAGCAGCAAGCGAGCTTGAGGAGCTTGGGATCGGCGGGTCAGCGGCGGGCACCGGACTGAACACGCATCCGCAGTATCGATTCCTCGTCGTGGAGTCCCTCAAGGAAGAGACGGGAATCCCATTCCGACCATCGCCGGACATGCGCGAAGCAATGCAGAGCAATCTCTGCATGACGGCGTTCAGCTCAGCCACGCGCATGTTTGCGCTGGAGATGACGCGCATCGTCAATGACATTCGGCTGATGGCTTCTGGTCCGTTGACGGGGCTGGCGGAGATTACGCTGCCGCCGGTTCAGCCGGGATCCAGCATCATGCCAGGCAAGGTGAATCCTTCCGTGCCTGAAAACACCAATATCGTGCTTTATCAAGTGCTCGGACAATGCCATACCATCGACATGAGTGCGCAGGCCGGCCAGCTTGAGCTTAACGTGATGATGCCGGGGATGGCTTATGCAGCCAACTTTACGATTCGCATTCTGAAGAACGCGATGTCCGTTTTCACGGAGGCATGCCTCCTGGGTATTACAGCGAACGAGGCGAACTGCCGACGTTATGCCGAAACCTCGCCTTCCCTCGCGACGGCGCTGAACACCTACATCGGGTATGCCGAAGCGAGTGCGGTTGTCAAACAAGCTCTCGCAGAAGGGAAGTCCATTCCGGACGTTGTCCGTGAGCGAGGCTTGCTTGATGAGGCGACCTTGGCGCAGGCCCTTGACCCGGCAAAGCTCACAGAACCAGGCATTCCCGGAAAAAGCTGAGCCAATCGGGTTCAATAGGGCGTCTGTTTGTTCGGACCGCGAACCTTGCGTCTCGAAGGAACGAGATTGGGGCGCGCCCGAACGGAATCTCAAGGAGGCAAGACAACAACATGCTAAATCTTCGTAAAGCCATGGCGCCCACAGCGGCCTTGGCAACAGCGGCGATGGTCGCGGTGGGGCTCGCGGGATGCGGTGGCTCCAGTTCGAGCACGCCGGACTCGCGAGCCGTAACGTTCGCAGTCGACTGGGCCGAGCGCAGTCGCGCCATTTCCGGCCCGGCCAGCGCCGAATCATTCCGATTTGTTCTCGTCAATGCGCAAACCGACGGCAAGAACGTCGTTTTTGTGGGCAACCGCGACGCCACAAAGCCGCAGGCACACACTGAGAACTACACCACCACGGATCGCTCCATGGCCGGACAGTTCCAGATGAACATTGAGTTCTTCGGCGAGCCGAACGCCAACGGTCCTGTCGTCGGAACGGCTTCCGCACAGGTGACCATCAACGCCGAAGGCGGCGGAATTCCCAACATTTCGACGACTTCGACCATCAAGACCCTCACCGTTGACCCGAACCAAGAGGTTCGCGCTGGGTCTCGACATCAGCTTGCCTTTAGCGCAGTGGGCGACGAAGGAGTTATTCCCGTTGCGCCCGGCGTACCCGTTTGGGAAGTCATTCACGGAATGGCGACCCACGGGCATGAGGCCGTTCAGTTTGTCGACGGTCTTGCTCACGGCGTCCATCCCGGGAGCTCGATGGTGCGAGCGGCCATCATTGTTGGCGGCGGCCAGCCTCCGATCATGAGCGAAGCCGTGGAAGTCGTCGTGACGATGTCCGACTTTCGCACCGTGCTCAGCCCCGGCCAGGTCGCTGACGAGACGGCAGATCAAGAAGCAGCTCACGGCGTGCTTTATCTGAGCAAAATGTCAGGCAACCGCCTCGGCTTCAGCTTGCACACCGAGGAACTTGATGCGTCCACGGTCACCCATGCGACCATCAACTTTTCGTCGCTGAGGCTGAAGGGTCCCGAGGTGTTCCATCTCTTCGAAGGAAGCGGCAACTTTTCTGGACACGCGATTGGTGTCCTTGGCGAGGCGGACATTCAGCCGAGTGTCGGCGGTCCCGGCAACATGGCGCAGGTGCTTCAGGCGCTGGACAACAACGAGCTGTATGCCCAGGTAGAGACCACGATCAACCCGAATGGCGCGATCCGAGGCCAGCTGGGGACAAAGGTCACGATGGTGGCAGACATCAGCGGTGCCCAAGAGGTTCCGCCGGTGATCACCGATGCCAATGTCGTCGCATTTGTTGAGTTCAATGCAACCATGACCGACTTCACCGTTCGATGGGAAAATGCACAGGATTACCCAGACGACATGACGGCTGGTCATATCCATGTAGGAGTGCCCGGTTCGAATGGCCCGGTCATCTTCTTCCTCTTCACGAATGAACTTCCAGGTGGTTCGCTGCCTGATCCGTTCGCGATTCTCCTCGACGCGTCGTATCTAATTCTTCGGCCGAACGTGCCGGACTACGATGCAGCCGTCGCGGCGATCCTCAGCGGGGAGACGTACATTAACTTCCATTCGGTCACGGTTCCGACGGGTCTGACCCGTGGACAGATCGTGAACGCGCTGGGTTAACCGGTAGCAGCAACGTCAAATGCGGCTCTTCCTCGAAAGGGAAGGGCCGCATTCATTTTTCTAGCGGGGGTCAGGACGCTTTGTAGGCGACGTCCAGGTCTTTCACCGCGCGAGCTTCATCCAATCGACCGACGGCCTGCGTCGTCGGTGCGTTTTTCAGAAGCTCTGGATTACTCTCGGCCTCTGCGCAGATGGCGATCATGGCCGCACAGAACGCATCCAAGGTTTCCTTGTTCTCGGTCTCGGTTGGCTCGATCATCATCGCCTCCGGAACGATGAGCGGGAAATAGTTCGTCGGCGGATGGAATCCGTAGTCGATCAGCCGTTTGCTGATGTCGAGCGCTCGGACACCGTGCTTCTTGTACCGCTGGGCTGTAAGGACACATTCGTGCATGCACGGCCGGTCGTGCGCCGGGGGCAAAACATCCCGGAGTCGCTCTTGGATGTAGTTGGCATTCAGCACCGCGTGGCGCGCGATTTGAGGCAAACCTTCGCGGCCATGAGCGAGCAGGTATGTCAGCGCCCGTACTTCCATCAGGAACTGGCCGTAGTAGGGCGACACGCGTCCGATGGTCTGTTCTGGAGTCGCCAACGCATAGGCGTCACCATCGCGCACCACTTCTGGCGCGGGAGCGAAAGGCGCGAGCGCCTCGACAAAGCCAATCGCGCCGCAGCCCGGGCCACCCCCGCCATGCGGCGTGCTGAACGTCTTGTGGAGGTTCAGGTGCATGCAGTCGAAACCATGATCGGCAGGGCGGGTCACACCCACCATCGCATTCATGTTCGCGCCGTCACAGAAGACGTACCCACCGGCTTCGTGAATCATTTGGCAAATCTCGGCGATGTTTGGCTCGAAGAGGCCGAGCGTCGAGGGATTGGTCAGCATGAGGCCGGCAACCGAGTCGTCGATCGCGGCCTTCAGCGCCTGAAGGTCCGTATTACCGTGGGCATCGGTCGGCACGGACCGAACTGAGAACCCGCACCGCGCTGCCGAAGCAGGGTTCGTGCCGTGCGCGCTGTCGGGAATAAGAATGACGGATCGCTGTTTACCTTCGCCATTGGTCTCATGACGGGCTTTGATCATCATGAGACATGTCATCTCGCCGTGGGCGCCAGCGACGGGCTGCAGGGACATCCCCGAAAATCCGGTGACCTCTTTGAGGATCTCCGCGACCTCGTAGAGCACCTGCAGTGCGCCTTGGATGGTCGGAACAGGCTGCATCGGATGAAGCGCCGCGAAGCCAGGAAGGCTGGCGACCTTCTCGTTGATCCGCGGGTTGTACTTCATCGTGCATGAGCCCAGCGGGTAGAAGCCCGTATCGATGCCATAGTTGGTCTGCGCCAGGTTGGTGAAGTGCCGAATCAGATCGAGCTCGTCGACTTCGGGCAATGCAAGCTTCTCGCGAACGGCGCCTAGCTCGGATGCCAGGTCTACTTCGGGCGTATCCGCTTGTGGAACGTTGCAGCCAACGCGTCCCGGCTGGGAACGTTCGAACAGCGACTTGATGCGATTCGGATCACTCTTCATGCCAACACCTGCCTCAGGGCGGTCGCAAAGGCGTCAATCTCCTTAGCGGTTCGGATCTCTGTGGTCGCGACCAGGAGGTCCTTCTCCATCGTGGGATCATACGCGCCGAGCGGAAGGCCCGCCAGAATCCCGTGATCCAAAAGACGGTCTCGGACGGCCTCTGCGGAAGAGGGAAGCGAGATCACGAACTCCTGGAAATACTTGCCGTGAAACTTCATCTTCGCACCGGCTTCAGTGAGTTTGGTAGCGGCATAGCGCGCGTTGCGAACCGAAGCCTCGGCAACTTGACGCAACCCATTCTTGCCCATGGCCGCCAGGTAGACCGTCGCGGCGAGCGCCATCAGGGCTTCATTGGTGCAGATGTTCGACGTTGCCTTCTCGCGCCGGATGTCCTGCTCGCGGGTGCGCAGCGTCATGACGTATCCGGGTCGGTCGTGATGGTCGACCGTCCTCCCCACAATGCGGCCCGGAATGCGGCGGACATGCTCTCTCCGGGCTGCAAAAAGCCCAACGGCTGGCCCCCCGAGTCCAAGGGGTACTCCAAGGGGCTGCCCCTCGCCCACAACAATGTCGGCTCCAAACTCGCCGGGCGGTGGCAGCAGCGCCATCGCCACGGGGTCGGCGACGACAATGAACAGGGCCCCGGATGCTCGCGCCGCGTCTCCGAATCGGGTCAGTTCCTCGATCTGGCCAAAGAAGTTTGGTGTCTGGACGATTAAGCAAGCCGCATCGCCGTCGAGGGCCGACAAATCACCACCGGATCCATTCTCGTGGGAGAACTCTTGCACCGTCAGCCCGCACGACCAGGCATAGGTATTCATCACCTCGCGGTAGTGGGGATGGACTGCGTTGGAGATCACGACTTTGGTGCGACTGTTCATGCCGCTGGCCAGGATCGCCGCTTCGGCCATGGAGGTCGCCCCATCGTACATCGAAGCGTTCGCCAGGTCCATGCCATAGAGCTTGGCGATCATCGATTGAAACTCATAAATGGTTTGCAGATAGCCTTGTGAGACCTCGGGTTGATAGGGGGTGTAAGCGGTCAGGAACTCGCCGCGCGAAATGACGGCCTGCACGGTCGCCGGGATGTAGCGGTCATACATGCCAGCGCCAAGGAAGCAGGTCACGTCCTGCAGGTTGCGATTCTTCGCCGCGATGCCCGCCATGTGCCGATAGAGCCGGTGCTCGTCGAGCGCCGAAGGGACCTTCAGCTCTCGGTTGAGCAACAGGTCCTGAGGAATCTCGCGAAAGAGTCGATCAATGGAATCAACGCCAATGGTCGCGAGCATGGCCTCGCGATCCGCGTCGGTGTGCGGGATGTAGGGCATGGGTGACGTTAGCCTTCGGCAACCGCTCGGTAGGCGTCGGCGTCCAGCAAAGCGTCTACGTCAGCCGGATTTGCCACACGAATCCGGAGAAGCCAGCCTGAGCCGTAGGGATCGGCGTTCACTAACTCGCTCTGTGCGGTCAGCGCCTCGTTCACTTCAACGACCTCGCCGGCGACCGGAGCATAAACGTCCGAGACTGTCTTGACACTTTCAACTTGGCCAAAGGTCTCGCCTGCGCCGAGCATGCGTCCGGGGCTGGGCACCTCGACGTAAACAATGTCGCCGAGTTCCGATTGGGCAAAGTCGGTGATGCCAATAGTTGCGAGATCGCCTTCGAGCTTGACCCACTCGTGGCTCTTGGTATAGCGGAGATCTGAGGGTACGTTCACGTTTTGCCGTGTCCTGTGGAATAGTGAATTCTACCTGTGGCCCGGCAGGTTCGACGGCAACCTCATGATGCGCATCGACTTTGTCACGCTGTTTCCCGAGATGGTGCTCAGCACGCTGGACGTCAGCATGACCCGGAGAGCGCATGAAGACGGGATCGTCGCCTACCGGGCCGTCTCGCCGCGGGATTTTGCCTGCGACGTGCACCGCACCGTCGACGACACGCCGTACGGCGGTGGTCCCGGCATGCTCTTGAAGGTAGACCTCATTGCCGCGGCATTGGAATCGCTTTCCCTCCCCGACGAGGCGAAGGTCCTCCTCACCGACCCGTCGGGAAGGCAATTTGATCAGGCCTCTGCGCGCAAACTCTCGCATGAATCGCATGTCGTCTGGGTATGCGGGCACTACGGCGGTGTGGACGACCGCGTCCGGACCGAGCTCTGCCACGAGGCTTACTCAATCGGCGACTATGTGCTGACGGGTGGGGAACTCCCCGCACTCGTCATGACCGATGCCGTCGTGCGCTTGCTGCCTGGCGTGCTTGGGTCGCCGGAATCCTTGGATCAGGACGCTGTCGCAAGCGGTCTGATCGGCGAGCCAAGATTCACGCGGCCCGAGACCTTCCGCAATGCGACCGTGCCAGAGGTGCTACGATCTGGGAATCACGCCGAGATTGGCAAGTGGCGACGATCCGTCGCGTTGCGGCGAACGCGGACGGAGCGACCAGATCTCTTTTGGCGCGCGTCCCTGGAAAAAAGCGACCTCGATCTGCTATCCTAACGGGTTGCCGCCCGTCGCTCGGAGCGACGTGCGAATGTAAAGCCATGTCGAAAGCCGCCATCCTCCAGAGTGTCGCCCAAGAGAACATCAAGACGGATCTGCCTCAGATTCGGCCCGGTGACACGGTCGTCGTCCACGTGAAAGTTCGCGAAGGCGGCAAGGAGCGCATTCAGCGGTTTGAAGGCTTGGTGATCGCCATTAAGCATGGTGGCATCGCCGAGACCATTACCGTTCGAAAGGTCAGCAGCGGCGTCGGAGTCGAGCGAACCTTCCCGATCCACTCGCCCAACGTGGCGAAGATTGACGTTCTGCGGCACGGCCGCGTTCGTCGAGCGAAGTTGTATTATCTTCGCGACAAGGTCGGCAAGGCGGCCCGCATCCGCGAAAAGCGCTAAATCGTGCTGCCGCTCGTCGCCCAAAGTCAGCCGCCGGTCTCGTCGGGCCTGGTTGATCAGTTGGCGCGCACTCCCGTCAGCACCATCCTGTTCCTTGCGGCGGGGCTGACCTTGTTTCGCGTCCTCATGTGGGGCGTATCGCGCAAGGTGCCGCCGCATCGGCGCTATGGCCTCTTCAAGTTTGGACGTTTCCTCAGCGATACCTTTGACGCGATTATCTACGCCGCCGTCGTCATCTTTCTGATCGTCCGGCCCTTCGTCATTCAGACGTTTTCGATCCCTTCCGAGTCGATGGTTGCGACGCTTTTGCAAGGCGATCACATCGTCGTCAATAAGGCCATCTACCGCTACTCGGACCCGAAGTTTGGCGATATTGTGGTGTTTCGCCCGCCTTCGCGCGCCCTCCATCCAGGGCAGCCCGAGATGGATTTCATTAAGCGGCTCATCGGCGAACCGGGTGACGTGATCGAAATTCGCGACTCCAAGCTGATTCGCAACGGGGAAGAAGTCGCAGAACCCTACGTTCGAGAGCCGATGAGCATCGACTTCAAGCTGGTTGAAAAGGACGGGCAAGTGATCCCGGTCGCTTATCGTGGATCCTTTGCCAACCTGCCCGGATCCTCCACAGCAAGCGAGTATCAGGTCAATGAGCTGGAAGACATGGCCGCGCTGATCGAAGCGCCCCCCGCCAAGATCCCGGACGGTTACTACCTCTTTATGGGGGACAACCGGAACTACTCCTCCGATGGCCGCTTCTGGGGACTCGTGCCGCGCGACTCCGTGATCGGACGAAGTGAAGTGATCTGGCTGCCGCTCAGCCGCTGGCGAACCACGCGATAGAAGCAGTTCCTGAGCCGAGAGAGGGATGCGGGCTGGTTCAATCCTTTTGACCTAGCCAGCGTCGCGTCAGTTGAGCCCTGTGGGAAAAGGTCGCTTGTGAGCCCATAAGTTTCGACTTGGGCGTGGCGGTTCATTGACCGAAGCACAGTCTCAAGGGTCATTTTATCTCTTGTTTCCGTGCGGTCCGGCGCGCTGCGCTCCAACGGAAACCGCCGAACAAACCCTGCTTGGCCGATCCGGCGGCAATTCCCTAAACGCGACCGTGGCAGTAGCCGTTTTGGGTCAGGAACTCGTAACTCTCTCGGACAGCGGTCATCATGTCCGTGGCGCACTCGTCCAACTCAACAATGACCCACTTCAGCACCTCGGGATTGGCTGCCTCAAAGATGGCCGCAACATCCTGGCTGCCTGAGCCAACCGCCACCATCGGCGCGCCCTGGGTGAAGGGCCCGTCCTTCATGTGGATCAGCGGAGTCCGATCCGCGTGGCGGCGAAGTTGCTCCTCTGGCTTGTTGATTCCATGCGCGGCGGCCCAATAAACATCGAGCTCCAGCAACAGATCCGGGCATTCCTCGATGAGGCGGTCTACTGCCAACTGACCCTCGACCGGCTCAAACTCCATCCAGTGGTTGTGCAAGGCAAACGTCATCCCCGCATCGCGGATCGGCGCAATCGCTGCCCGAATCCGCTGGGCCGACCGTTTGATCGCATCGACAGATTCAAAATCTGGAATCCAAAGTCCGGAGACTGTGTTGGTCGTGCCGAGATCACGAGCGATTTGGATGAACTCGCCGACCTGATCAGGGTCCGGAAAAGGCCCAAAGTATGACGAGATCACCATGCCGAGGTCTTCTACGGCGCGCCGGAACTCCGACGGGGTCTTGCCATAGCCGCTCCCTTCAATTCCCGCGTAACCAATCTCGGCAAGGTCCCTCAGGATGGGGTCGATACCTCGCTCGGCGGCATCTTTGCGAAGCGTATAGAGTTGAATCGAAATGGGATAGGTTGGCACGTCGAAACGCTACCACGGAGTCGGCCGGGATCGCTCGGGAAGAGGATCGTGTTACAATCAGTGTCGCCGCCGACATTGCGGTCCAACATTACGATCCCGTTGTTTGGGAGGAAAATATTGAACGAAGTCGCCAAAGTCCCTTACGAGTCCTCACACCTCTATCGACTCCGTCATTCCGCCGCTCACTTAATGGCTCAGGCGATCACCGAACTTTATCCCGGCGTGAAGCTTTCGATCGGACCACCGATTGAAAATGGTTTTTACTATGACGTTGATCCGCCAACGCCGATTCGCGAAGATGACCTGGAGCGGATTGAAGAGCGGATGCGTCTGCTGGCCGCCTTGAATCAGCCGATTGTGCGTCGCACGGCTGGCGATCGCGATGAGGCCCGGCGGATCGTGCTCGAAGAGTGCACCCTAGGACAAGGCGAAGAGACGGCTCTCTACAAGCTTGAGCTTCTCGATGCGGTCCCCGACGGCGAGGAGATCAGTTTTTATGACCAAGCCGCGGTCGATGGCGACGGGATCACACACCGGTTCATTGACCTCTGCCGAGGACCACACATCGGGTCAACGGGTGAAATCAAGGCGTTCAAACTGCTCTCCCTGGCAGGTGCGTATTGGCGCGGCGATGTCCGCAACAAGCAGTTGACCCGCATCTACGGCACGGCGTTCGAGAGTCAAGCCGAGCTCGATCTCTATTTGGAGCGCCTCGAAGAAGCGAAAAAGCGCGACCACCGCGTGTTGGGGCGTGAACTTGGGCTGTTCATGTTTTCACCAACGGTCGGCCCTGGCCTTGCACTGTGGCTTCCCAAAGGCAGCACGCTGCGCGACACGCTGTGTGACTTCCTCAAAGACGAGCAGCTAAAACGAGGCTACGCACCGGTTTACACGCCGCACATCGGTTCGATCAAGCTATACGAAAAGTCTGGGCACATCCAAAACTTTCGCGAGAAGATGTTCCCCTTTATGGAAGATGAGGAAAAGGAGACGTTTATCCTTAAACCGATGAACTGTCCGTTCCACATCGAGATTTATGCCTCCTCGTTGCGCAGCTACCGCGAACTGCCCATCCGATACGCTGAGTTTGGTCAGGTTTACCGGTATGAGCAAAGCGGGGAACTGACCGGAATGCTTCGGGTACGGGCCATCACACAGGACGATGCACACCTCTTTGTCGCGCCGGAGCAACTGGAAGACGAGTTTATTGGCGTCGTTGATCTCATGCTCACGGTCTTGCGGCGGCTCGGCTTGTCAGAGTATCGTGCTCGCCTCGGAACGCGGGACCCGAACGACACCAAATACGTCGGTGATGATGAGGTGTGGCAGTTGGCCCAGTCCGCCATCGAGTCAGCGTGTCAGAAAAAGGGACTGGCCCACGAGATCTCTCCTGGCGACGCTGCATTTTACGGCCCCAAACTCGACCTTGTCGTAAAGGATGCGCTTGGCCGCGAGTGGCAGATGGGCACGGTTCAAGTGGACTACAACTTGCCGGAGCGCTTTGGACTCGAGTACATCGCGGAAGACGGAAAGCCACATCGCCCCGTCCTGATCCATCGTGCCCCATTTGGCTCCCTTGAGCGGATGGTCGGACTGCTCACTGAGCACTATGCCGGCGCCTTTCCCCTGTGGCTCGCGCCGGTCCAAGTCGCGATCCTGCCAATCGCCGACCGGCACGTTGAGGCGGCCCGAGCCTTGGCGCAAAGGCTCCGAGGATACGCACTTTATGGTGAGAACGTGATTGAAGGCGACGCAGGAGATCTTCGATTGCGCGTTGCCGTCGACGATCGTCGCGAGTCGCTTAACAAGAAGATTCGAGAAAACCAGAAGCAGAAAGTCCCCTACATGCTCATTCTTGGTGACCGCGATATCGAGAATGGAACGGTGGGGGTTCGCAGCCGCAGTGAAGGAGATTTGGGCGCGATGACGATTGGGGACTTCCTGGTCCGGTGTCGTTCGGAGATCGGAGAGTAAGTCATGGTCCTTCTTGTCACGGGTGGTGCTGGGTTTATCGGTTCAAACTTCTTGCACCTTTTCGTTCGGAAGCATCCCGGCATCCAATTTATCAATCTGGATGCCCTCACGTACGCCGGGAATTTGATGAACCTGGAGTCAATTGCCGATGCACCGAACTACAGGTTTGTCAAAGCAGACCTTGCCAACATGGCTGAGGTGCGGCAGGTTTTTGAAACCTATGCGCCAACCCACGTCATCCACTTTGCCGCCGAAACTCATGTCGACCGCAGCATTCATGGACCCGATGCCTTTATTCGCACCAACGTCTATGGAATGTACAACCTTCTCGAATGCTGTCGCAGCGCTTGGAGTCTTGACCAAGAACATAAGTTGGTGGACGTCAGCACCGACGAGGTGTACGGATCGTTAGGTTCTGAGGGTGCCTTTACCGAAGCATCCCCGTTCGCGCCGAATAGTCCTTACTCCGCGTCCAAGGCTTCCGCTGATCTTATTGCTCGGTCCTACTACCGCACGTTTGGCGTACCCGTCAGCATCACCCATTGTTCCAATAACTTTGGACCGATGCAGTTCCCGGAAAAGCTCATTCCTCTGATGATCTTGAATGCCATCGAAGGCAAGAAATTGCCGATCTATGGGGCGGGGCAGAATGTGCGCGACTGGCTTTATGTCGAAGATCATTGCGATGCACTCTGGGCAGTGTTGACCCAAGGGCGAATAGGGGATACCTACGCTATTGGCGGAGGTACGGAACTTGCCAACATCCTGATCGTTTCCATGCTTTGCGAGGAAGTGGCTGAACAGACGGGAATAAGCGTAGTCTCACTTCGCGCCAACATTGAGTTTGTGCCCGATCGCCCCGGTCACGACTTCCGTTATGCAATCGATTCGACGAAAATCGCAAGGGAACTCGGCTGGTCGCCAAAACATGAGTTTAGGTCAGCGCTGAAAGAGACGGTCCGCTGGTACCTCAACCATCCCCAATGGGTCGCAGCCGTCAAGTCGGGCGACTATCGCACCTGGCTCAAGGACCATTATGGGGTTACGGCATGAGCGCCATTTGCAAAGGCATTGTTCTCGCGGGGGGATCGGGAACAAGGCTCTATCCGATAACGCGCGCCGTGAGCAAGCAGCTCCTTCCGGTGTACAGCAAGCCGATGATTTACTATCCGTTAAGCATTTTGATGCTTGGCGGGCTCCGCGAAATCCTCATCATCACCACGCCTCACGACCGTGAAGCATTTGTACGCTTGCTGGGTGACGGCAGCCAGTGGGGCATCGAGATCCAGTTTGCGGAGCAACCGAAGCCCGAGGGTCTTGCCCAGGCTTTTCACATTGGCGAATCCTTTTTAAATGGAGAGGGAAGCGGCTTCATCCTTGGCGATAACCTCTTCTATGGTCGCGGCTTAACGCAACTGCTGAAATCAGCAGTCACTGTTGAGAATGGGGCAACGGTCTTCGCCTATCCGGTGAGGAATCCGAGCGATTACGGCGTCGTTTCCTTCGATGCCGCGATGCAGGCGCAAACCATTGAGGAAAAGCCTGCCCATCCAAAGTCAAACTTTGCCGTTACGGGACTTTATTTTTACGATGCCACGGTCTGTGAACGCGCACGATCCTTAAAGCCATCGGCGCGTGGAGAACTCGAGATTACGGACCTGAATCGCACGTACCTTGAAGATCGCAATCTGCGCGTCGAGATCCTGGGCAGAGGCTTTGCATGGCTTGATACGGGGACATATCTTTCCATGCTCCAGGCGGCGAACTTTGTGGAATCCATCGAATCGCGGCAGGGGCTAATGATTTCCTGTCCCGAAGAGATCGCGCTTCGAAATGGCTGGATTGGAAAAGAGGAGATCGAAAAACTGGCGGCGCCGCTGATGAAGAACGACTATGGCCAGTACCTGATGCGTTTGATCTCGGAGTCCGCAGATTGAGAGTCAGTCGCCCGAGCCTCGAAGGCCTTGTCGTGTTTGAGCCGCCGATGTATCGGGACGCGCGCGGGGTGTTCCGGGAAACCTACCGCGCTGATGCCTACTCCGCTGAGAGTTTGCCTCAGACGTTCGTCCAGCATAATGTCTCAACATCGGCCAAGCATGTCCTCCGCGGATTGCATTCCCAGTACCCGGTGGCGCAAGGGAAGTTGGTTTACGTTCTCGAAGGCGAGGTCTACGATGTGGCCGTCGATGCGCGCATCGGCTCCAGCACGTTCGGGAAATGGCATGCCGAAACCCTTTCTTGCGAGAACGGCCGACAGATGTACGTTCCCCCTGGATTCCTTCATGGCTTCGTCGTGCTGAGCGAACGGGCCATCGTCGCTTACCTCTGCAGCGAGTATTACGCTCCCTCAGGCCAGCTCAGCATTCGATGGAACGATCCAGACATCGGCATTCCATGGCCAGTAGCCCAACCCATACTCTCCGAGAAGGATCGGGTGGCCCCTTGCCTTCGTGAAATCCCGGTGGATTACTTGGTGCACCTTTCGTGAGCCACATTCTCCTCTTTGGGGCAAGTGGCCGACTGGGCCAGCAGCTCCACGGACTTCTGGCAACGGCTTGCAGCGTCGATGCGCCCTTGAGGTCGGAGGTCGACTTGTCGCATCCGGACCTGGGACATCAGTTGACGTCCCTTGCGCCGCCCGCAATCGTTGTCAACTGCGCCGCTTACACCAATGTCGACGCGGCCGAGTCAGATCGACATCGGGCGCATGCCATCAATGCTGAGGCGGTCGGGACCATCGCCAGCTGGTGCCGGGAAACTGGCGCATGGCTCATCCACTTTTCCACCGACTATGTCTTTGATGGCGAGAAGGGAGTTCCGTACGTCGAGGAGGACGAAACAAATCCAGTCAACGTCTATGGCGCAACGAAACGCGAGGGTGAACTGCGGGCGCTGGATGCAAACGAGCGCACGATCATTCTTCGTGTGGCCTGGCTGTACGATCATCAAGGCCCGAGTTTCGTACGCACGATGATGCGCCTGGCAGCGATGAGAGCCACACTCAGCGTCGCGTCGGATCAAGTGGGTAACCCGACCTATACGCGTCCGCTGGCGGAGCACACTCTCCGCGTCATCAGGGCCGTCAGCCAAGGCCATGGGGTTGGCGGCGTCTTTCACTTAGCGTCACCGGATTTCGTGAGTCGCTACGACCTTGTTTCCCACCTTGGACAGCGACTTGGATGGGACTGTCACATTGAGCCTGTTGCCAGCGCCACGTTCGCGACTCCCGCGAAACGCCCCCTGTTCACGGCTCTCAATTCGCATAGAATTGAGGCGCATTACGGAGTGCGATTGCCTGATTGGCAGGCGCAACTGAACTTAGCTCTGGCCGAATGGCAGGGCGACCGGTCCGATTAGCGTAGGATTGGCATATGGATTGCGGAATGAATAGGTACGACCCATGCTCGGACTGAAGAAGCAGGCGACGCGACTTGGCGAGGTCCTGGTCGAAGAAGGGGTGATTTCGGAAGCGCAACTCAAGCGTGCTCTCGAACACCAAAAACAGACGGGCCAATTCCTTGGCGAGACCCTCGTTAACTTGAACATGGTCTCGTCCGAGGTGCTTGGGCGCTACCTTGAACGGGCGACTGGCTACCCGTTCGTTGATCTTGCCGAGGTCAAAGTCGACCTGGACGTTGCGCGGCTCGTCCCGGAGCAATTTGCTCGCGCGCATCGGGTTCTCCCCTTCAAGCTTGAAAACGGACAGTTTCACGTGGGGATGGTGGACCCGCTCAACCTGGAAACGTCCGATGAACTCGCCCAAATTTTGGGTGGGACCATCATGCCCTACCACGTCTTCTCACAAGACGTGCAGATGGCGATCAATGCCGCCTATGACGTCCGGCACCGGGCGGAGTCCGTGCTTCAAGAGATCGGCACGGATCGCAATGATCAAGCCGAAGAGCCCCTTGATTCGCTGGTCGGAGCCGCCGAAGATGCTCCGATCGTCCGGCTCGTCAACAGCATTATTCAGGGCGCGATGGACGGAAATGCCAGCGACGTCCACATTGAGCCCCGAGAAAACAATGTTGTGGTGCGGTATCGACTCGATGGCTTGCTCTACGACCAAATGACCTTTCCGATCGTGCACCACGCGGCCACGGTGTCCCGCATCAAGATTATGGGCGGCATGAATATCGCCGAGCGGCGCCGGCCGCAAGATGGCCGCTTTAGCGCCAAGAGCGTTACCGGCAAGATGATTGACCTCCGTGTGAGCATTATGCCGACCATCTATGGCGAGAAGATCGTCATGCGGTTGCTGGACAAGGAGGCGGCGCCTTCAAATCTCGACGTCATTGGATTTACGGCCAATCAGCTGGCAATGATGAGGCGATTCATCAAGCGTCCTCACGGCATTGTCCTGGTCACCGGCCCGACCGGCTCGGGTAAGTCCACGACGCTGTATTGCGCATTGCAGGAAATCAACGAGTCGACGATCAACATCAACACGATCGAGGATCCGGTCGAATTTCACTTGCCGGGGATCAACCAGACTCAAGTGAACCAGAAAATTGGCTTCAACTTTGCATCGGGACTCCGCACCTTGGTGCGCCAAGACCCGGATGTCATCATGGTTGGCGAGATCCGCGATGCCGAAACGGCTGAGATTGCCATTCAAGCGGCCCTTACCGGGCATTTGGTGTTCAGCACCTTGCACACGAACGACGCTCCCGGAGCCATTACACGATTGCAGAACATGGGCATTGAGCCGTATTTGATCGCGTCGGCCATCCTGGGAGTTGTGGGTCAGCGGCTGGTCCGTTTGGTGTGTCCTCATTGTCGCGAAAGCAGACCGGCGACTGCGGAGCAAATGCGCATGTTCAACCTCGAAGAAATCGAAGGCAAACCGCCGCAACTCAGCTACGGGGCGGGATGTGGCCGGTGCGGGAAGCGAGGTTTGCGCGGACGCACTGGCGTCTACGAAGTCATGACCATGACCGACGGAATGCGCGCGTTGACCCTGGATGGGGCGCCCATGGCAGCATTGAAAGAACAGGCTCGCCGCGATGGCATGATGACGATGTTTGAGTGTGGTGTCGAAAAGATGCTCGCAGGGGTCACCACAGCCGAAGAAGTCATCAGAGTCTTGATGACGGAAGAAGGATAACGGAATGCCTACGTACGAATACGTCGCCCGAGACCAATCTGGCAAGCAAGCTAAAGGACGACTGACCGCAGACGGAGAAAGCCAACTGCGCGAAGTCTTGCGGGAGCAAGGGCTCTATTTGACCTCGTGGCAACAGCGCGGCGGAGGTGTGCTCTCGGCTGAGCCGACCCCCGGGTCCACGGCGTCAAAGCGGCTCAAGCTTCAGGATATGGTGGTATTCAGCCGCCAGTTTGCGACGTTGGTGCGCGCAGGCTTACCCATCATCGAGTGTCTTTCCATTGCCGGCGCCCAAAGTGAAGCCTATAAACTTGCCAGTGCTTTGGACAAGGTGCGCGAAGACGTGCTGGGCGGCGCAACATTGGCGGCGGCCATGCGCAAGCATCCCAAAGTTTTTTCGCCGCTCTATTGCTCTCTCGTCGAAGCAGGCGAGGCAAGCGGCACGCTGGATACCACCCTTGATTTTGCCGCCACGGAACTCGATCGAGAGGCGGAACTGAGGGAAAAGGTCAAGAGCGCATTTACCTATCCGACGCTGGTCATCGTCACCGCGGTGGGATTGATTTGGTTCATGTTGGTATTCGTCGTTCCGACATTCTCCGCGGTTTACAAGCAGTTCAACGCGGAACTGCCCTTCATGACGAGGCTCTTGATTTTTGCAAGTGAGATCGTCACACAGCGGTTTGTGTGGGTGGCGGCATTCATCCTCGCGGCGATCTTCCTCTTCCGTCGATGGTACGCCACGGAGAATGGGCGGTTGACGGTGGATCGCATGAAGCTGAGAATGCCTTTGTTTGGTCAGTTGAATCGAAAAATCGCCATTGCTCGATTCACGCAAACCTGGTCCAGTGCGACGCGGAGCGGACTCCCGGTGATGCGCTCTATCGAAGTGTCTGCGACGACAAGCGGCAACAAGGTCATCGAAAAGTCGGTCATCGAAGCGTCGAAGGACGTGCAGGACGGAGCCGCCCTGGCGACTGTTTTGAACGCCACGGGCCACTTTCCTCCTTTGGTCACGCGCATGGTTTCGGCCGGTGAGCGGTCAGGAAACCTAGAAGAAATGCTTGAAGAGGTCGCAAAGTTCTATCACCGAGATGTGGACTACACTGTCGAGCGTCTGACACGCCTGATGGAAGCGGTCATGACGATCATCATCGGTGGCATCGTCCTTGTCGTCCTTCTGGCGCTGTATATGCCGATCTTTAGCCTTTCGAAAGTCATCCGGTAACGACAATCGCGAAGCGAGTTTGTGTATGCTCAGGAATTAGAAGACCACTCTTCTGAATCTTGGGAGAACTCATGAAGCGAACTCTATTCCGCCTCTGCGCGACGATCGGTTGCGCGGCCGCCTTGACCTTGGTGGCCTTTGCGCAGTCGACGCCGCAAAAGGCTCTATCGGACATCAACGCTGCGCGTGTGGCTGCCAGCACCGAAGCGCGGCAAAACAACCGCCAAGTCGACATCGCCGCCCTCAATGCGCGAATCAAAGAGATTGCGAACGAGGCCATTGGAAGTCGCACTGTCGCCCACACTGAAGCAAAAGAGGCCTACGATTGGGCGCAAGTGTTCACGGAGGCCGGGCGTCACGAGGAAGCCTGCGAACTTTGCGAGAAGTTCCTGACCACCAACCCCGATCCGCAGGCAAAGTTCCGCGCTCAATCCCTCATGTTGCGCAACTGCGCGACCCTCGGCGAAGCGCACATGATTGCGATGGTGCTGCCCAGTGTGACGCCACCCGATGCCAACTCGAGCTCGAGTCTCATCAGCAATACCGTCTACCTCTATTTGGACATTGTTGAGAAGGAGGAAGGGCCAGCCGCGGCACTTCGGCTGTTGGACCAGGTTGCCGCCAAGGCCGTTTATGAGGACGTGGACGTTCTTGCCAAGCGCAACTGGGAAGCCGTCAAGCGCCAGATGCAACAGCAGGGGCAAACCATTCCCGAAGATGAAGCGGCTGAGATTGCAAAGCTAAGGCCCCGAGCCGAAGCGACCTTGATCCAGCAGAAGTTCACCATCGTTGAAAAGCGCGCCGAACTCTTGAGCAACATGGGGCAACGACCCGAAGCCATCAAACTGCTCAAGGAGTATGCCGCAGCGATTGACCCGGCCAGTCCGGCCGCCAATACGGTCAAGATGGCCGTGACACGCACCGAGCTGGTCGGCGCACCCGCGAAACCTTTCACGGTTGGCAAGACCATCGGCGAATTCAAGTCGATTGAATCGCTCAAGGGCAAGGTTGTCCTGGTGGACTTCTTTGCGCACTGGTGTGGCCCGTGCATCGCCGCATTCCCCGACATGATCAAGATGTACAACGATCTCCATGACAAAGGTCTTGAGATTGTGGGAGTCACGCGCTACTATGGCTACTATGGCTCAGAGCGCAACCTCGCACCGGAAGTCGAGTTCGCGAAAGTTATTGAATTCAAGGATCAGCATAAGCTTCCTTGGCCCGTTGCTTACGTCGAACCAACCGACTTCACGGCCTACGGCATCACCGGCATTCCCACTATCGCCGTGATTGATCGTCAGGGAAATGTTCATAGCCTGAAAATCGGCTACTCAGCGGATTCTTTTGCAAAATTCCGCAAAGAAGTCGAGGCATTGCTTAGCAAGTAAGAGAAGGGAAGTGTGGGCGGCGTCGGCAGAGCCGGCGTCGCCCGCTTTTGTGTGTAGCATCAAATGATTTTGGTCGTCGGCGGGGCAGGATATATTGGGTCACATGCCTGCAAGGCATTGCGTCTTCGGGGACTTCCGCATGTTGCCTTCGACAGCCTCGAGAAGGGGCATGAAGAAGCAGTCCACGGTACCGAGCTGGTGGTCGGTGATTTGAGAAATCCTGCCGACGTTGAGGCAACCTTCAGCCGGTACCCAATCGAAACAGTCATGCATTTTGGCGCTTACATCGAAGTGGGCGAAAGTGTCCGCTTGCCCGAAAAGTACTGGACAAACAACTTTGTTGCAGTAAAGGGGTTGCTCGATACGATGCTCAGGCATCAGTGCCATCAATTTATCTTCAGTTCAACAGCGGCGGTTTTTGGCGAACCAGAATCGATTCCGTTAGCGGAATCGGCGCGCCGGGCGCCACTGAATCCTTACGGCGCTTCAAAGCTGGCTGTCGAAATGCTCGCCAGTGACTATCAGGCATACGGGCTGAGTACCGTGATTTTTCGGTACTTTAATGCCGCGGGGGCCGACCCAGATGGGCAGCTTGGCGAGGATCATCGTCCAGAGACGCACTTGATCCCGTTGGTGCTCGACTCCATCCTGGGACGCCGGGCAGCCATTACAATCTACGGTGATGACTATCCGACATCCGATGGCACATGTGTCCGCGACTATGTTCACATCGTCGACTTGGTCGAAGCCCATCTCAAGGCCATTTCGTACATGAAGGCCGCGCCAGGATGCCATGACTTCAACCTTGGCAATGGGAAAGGGTTCTCGGTTCGCGAAGTGATCGACGCATGCGAGCGCGTGACAGGCAAGAAGGTCCCGGTCGAAACGGGCCCGCGTCGGCCGGGAGACAGTCCGACCTTGGTCGCAAGCTCAGAGAAGGCGCGTCGCCATCTTGGCTGGTCGCCTAGATATGAAGAACTTGAAACGATGATCGAGCATGCGTATCGCTGGCGGAAGGACCACCCCGAAGGCTATGACACACGCCCCGGAAGCGCCTGACCCGATACGCGAACCGCCCGTGGGGTGATCTCAACGTGTTCGAGCACGAGAGGCACGCCTTGTCGCCCAGCGTCGAAAACGGGGTTGATCTGCTGAATCATCCCCTGCAACATGCCGACGTTGGTAGCCGGAATCGTGGTTTCCAAAACCTCGACGAACAGTTTCTTGCCCTCTTCGATCCGAATACGGCAGGTTACTCGGCCCGACATTTCAAAGAAGAGCCGAATGGCAGCGTCGATCAAAATCACGCCATCGCCCAAGGTGAGGTCGAGCCGTGAGATTTGGGGCGGCAATGACTGCGTGACCATCGTCCTTAAGTCGTCAGCAGTGACCCAAAGCTCAAACGACGACGCTTCGTCGATTTCGAGCGCCAGCGGGTCCAATGAATAGCGACCCGAACCGCCACTGAGAACGACGGAGGAAGCGCGCATCTGGGGGGAGAGTCGAACGTCGTTGAGTTCAAGACGGTCCTGCCACGAAGTCAGCACGATGCAAGTCAGGTTACCATTAGAGACAAAGGAATGATTGGCGTACTCATGGCAGCTATGTTTGGGCACTCAGCGGAAGTGCCGGAGTTCCCTCGAGAGTTCAGGGGGGCGTGGGTTGCGACCGTTGCGAATATTGACTGGCCGACCAAGCCGGGCCTGTCGACCCAAGCGCAGCAACAGGAACTGATTGGCATTTTTGAGATGGCAAAGTCGCTGAATCTCAACGGCATCATCTTGCAGGTGCGGCCGATGAGCGACTCCCTCTATGAGTCTCCCCATGAGCCCTGGAGCTACTACCTCACGGGAGAGAGCGGAAAGGCGCCGAATCCGCCCTATGATCCGCTTGAGTTCGCTATTCGCGAGGCACATGCCCGCGGCATCGAGTTGCATGCCTGGTTCAACCCCTATCGAGTCTGGCGAAGCGCGATCAATCGGCCGCCCCATCGCACCCATTCCGCACAAAGTCGCAAGAACCTGGTCAGGACCTATGGCGAACATCTTTGGTTCGATCCGGGTGAGCCCGAAGTGGCCGCCCATTCGCTGCAAGTGATGCTGGACGTCGTCAAACGTTACGATATTGACGGCATTCACATTGATGACTACTTCTATCCGTACCCGATTACCGAGAATGGAAAGAAGGTCGACTTTCCCGACGAGGCAAGCTATCGCAGATATCGCACTGGCGGCGGGACCTTGTCACGCAATGATTGGCGAAGAAAGAATGTCGACGACTTCGTCGAGAAGCTGTATAAGGAAACCAAGGCCCTTAAGCCGCATGTTCGAGTCGGGATCAGCCCGTTCGGCATCTATCGGCCGGGAGTTCCAGCCGGAATCCGAGCGGGGATCGACCAATACGATGAACTCTACGCCGATGTCCTCAAATGGTACCACCAAGGCTGGTTTGACTACATGGCGCCTCAACTTTATTGGCCGACCACCCAAACGGCGCAAGCGTATCCGGTCCTCCTCAAGTGGTGGGCTGATGAGAATCGGCGGAACCGGCATCTGTGGATTGGCAACTACACCAGTCAGCTCAATACGAGTAATGCGGCCTGGACCACGCAAGAACTGGTGAAGCAAATTGAATTGACCCGAGAAAATGCGGTGGCATCGGGCAACATCCACTTCAGCTTCAAGGCTTTTCCGCTCAGCTATAAGGGTATCGACAAAGTCCTAAGCGATGGGCCGTACCAAGACGCTGCGCTTCCGCCCGTCATGGATTGGATCCCTGGTCCTACTCCCAAAGCTCCTGTCGCGGTGATGAGAATGGGGACGAAGGTCGCTATTCAGGCTGCGGAGGACGCCCTGCCCGTCGTGCAATGGGCGATCAGCTATCGCGATCGTGACCGCATCCGCCATCGCCTCGTGCCAGGCTCGGTGACCGAGTGGACCGCGCCGGCTTCGGCACAGGAGATTTGGGTGCGCGCCGTCAACCGCGCATCACGAGCAAGTGAAGCCGTAGTCGCCACCCCAGGGGCAACAAAAAGCCCCTCGGCACCGCAAGGGTGACGCGAGGGGCGCGGTTCGCGCGCGAACCTACTTGAGTTCGACGACACCGCCGACTTCTTCGATCTTCTTCTTGATCGACTCGGCTTCATCCTTGCCAATGCCCTGCTTGATGGGGTTCGGGGCGCCATCGACGAGGTCCTTCGCTTCCTTGAGACCCAGACCGGTGATCTCGCGGACGACCTTAATGACGTCGAGCTTCTTTTCACCGGGGCCATTGAGAATGACGTCAAACTCGGTCTTCTCTTCGACGGCGGGAGCGGCATCTCCACCGCCACCCATGGCCATCATCGGCATGCCCATCATCGGGGCAGCGGCCGTAACGCCAAACTTGTCTTCGAGCGCCTTCTTCAGCTCTGAGAGCTCAAGGGCGGTCATGTTGCTGATCTGTTCTACGATGGTTTCAACTGCGGTTGCCATGTGGGTTTCTCCTGAATGTTCTTGTGAAATCGTGACCGGGTGACCGGTAGGTTAGGCAGACTCCTCTGCTTTCTTGTCCGCGACAGCGCCAATAGTGCGGATCGGTTCGGCATAAAGCGCCTCGATCGTTCCCACCAATTGGCTTAGCGGAGCAGCGATCGCGCCAATGACCTGGGCAATCAACACTTCGCGCGGCGGCAGCTTCGAAATGGCTTCGACCTGGTCAGCTGTAAACGACCGACCTGCGAAGTAGCCCCCTTTGACCGTCAGCTTCTTGGATGCCGCGGCATATTCGAAGAGCGCCTTTGCGCCTTCGCTCTCGCCACCATACAAGAAGGCAACAGCCGTCGGACCGTTGTGAAGCTCATCCGGCATTTGCTTGATGTCGTCGCCGACCGCCATGCGGAAGAGGGTGTTTTTGAGAACGTGAATCTCGCCGCCCTTTTCGCGCAGCTTCGCGCGCAGCGCCTGGAGTTCTTTGACTTTGAGGCCGCGGTAATCGGCAAACACAAGACCGTTTGCGCGCTGATACTTCTCGCGTGCCTCTTCGATAACTTTTGCTTTTTGCTGCGTGGGCATAGGTGACCTCGCGTTCAAAAGAAAAAGGCTCATGCGGCCAAAGACGCATGAGCCTTTGCGCAGCAACCTGCGCGCGATTCACCTGCGTTCCTCGGCCGGCAGTCTCGATCAGACTCTTAAGGCGCGTGAGCGCCACCTGCTTTCTTAAGAACGCTGGGAGGATACCTGATCAGAAGCGCGTTCCGACAAGGAATCGGATCGAAAAGAATCCAAGCGTGTCGGATCGCAGACCCGCCGCGCCGCCACCCGGCTCGTACACCAGGTAACTGCTGAGCCCTGTTATGCTCGTTCCGCCAAAGGGCGCCCCGCTTGGCATCAGGAGTCCGTTCAGCTCGATCGCACCCCACGAAACCGGTCGATAGGTCAGCGATCCGGCGAAGGCGGTCTTGAACTTGGTGCCGCTCTCCGTAACCAAACCGCGGGGCCGCTCGAAAAACGCGGTGGCGTCCAGTCCGGCGGTGAGCTGTTCTGACAGCCGAAGGTCAGCAGTGCCCCCCAAGAGGAGGGCTTGCGACGAGTTGCCCGGCGTTCGGACCTCAAGTCCACCAAGTTTGAGGCGGTAAGCGTTCTTGACTGACTCTTCGCTGGTCCACTCATCGGCTGTCTGAGGCGAGTAGTAGCCGGTCAGGATGTAGGTGCTTGGGCCAGAAAACGTTGAGGTACCGCCCGTTGTGCGCGAGGTTCCTGTTCCCCCTTTGATGTACTCGAAGCGCGCCGCCCACGGGCCTTCGCCCTTCTCGCCCCAGCGGTATTCCACGCCAATGCGATCAGATTTGGCACTGAAACGATTCGCGCGATTGCGCCCTTTCGCGACCCAGTCTGTTCGGCTGTACCACACGAGCCAGTTAGCGCCAATCGCGGCCCCGATGCTGTACTCCTGGGCCGTGACCAAACGTCCCTGGTATTCCGACCGATAGAAGCCCACGCCGCCAGTGACCGCATCGGTCGCCCCAAACTCGACGGGAAGCTCAACCGTAAAGCGAACGGGCTCGGGATCCGGTTCCCAACCTTGGGGAGCGGCGGGCGACACGCCGGAGGCAACAACGGCGGCGGCAACGGGAATAAATGAAATCGTGGGCATCGTTTACGTCCTTCCGACCGCTAAGGATACCGACTCATGCGGTTGCCGAGGTTTCCAGGTTGGCATTCCGCTGGATGACGGTGTCGATGAACCAGGCGACGCCGGCATCATCGTGATGTGGAGCGATCACGTCGGCGGCGGCGCGAACCTCCGGGTGAGCGTTGGCAACCGCGGCTCCAATGCCGGCCCAAGCGACCATTTCGTAGTCGTTGAGGAAATCGCCGATGGCTGCGGTTTCCATACGCGAGACGCCAAGTGCTTTAGCAACGGTCTTCAGCGCTTCACCCTTTCCGGCCTTCTTGCTGATGAACTCAAGGTAGTCCGGTTCGGACTCAACAACCGTGACCTCCGTCAGGTCGAATCGTTCCTGAATCGCCTGCGCGTGCTTTTGAATGTGGTCCGGGGCATCAATGAGCATCGCCTTGATCGGTGCGGTGATCTCACGGATCGAAGAGCCAAGGCGAATGTGACGGTCTGAACCGAGCCGCTCGATGTAGACGTGCTGCCATTCCGTGGGGCGAAGCATGTGAATCTGATGTGGCGTGTAGACGTTCAGATGCACATTGAATTCCTCAGCGTAGTCGTGCAGGGCGGAAACGAGGCGGTGGCTGATGGCCTCGATCGCCATATCCGCCCCTTCGGAATCACGAACATGTGCGCCATTGGCGGCGATCGTATAGAACGGAACTCCCAAAGGCGTCAAATGCTGATCGATGCTCGGCGCGAATCGACCGCTCGCTGCAACCACGAAAATCCCCGACTCATGGGCGCGCTGAATCGCGGCGGCATTCTCTGGGTGCATGGTTCGGTCGGACCGCAACGTTGTTCCGTCAAGGTCCAAGGCGATGAGTCGAATCGGCACAGAAGGCTTGATGGTGTCGCCGCTCTCGCTTGCCGCCGTCTCCACGCCCAAGAACGTACCTGAACATTGCAGGTGAAATGGGTAGTGATGGGTACGGACAGCCGACCGCGCGTCGTGATCATTGGCGGAGGGTTTGGAGGCATGGCCGTCGCGAAGGGTCTGCGGAACGCGCCCGTCCAGATCACCATTCTTGATCGCCACAACTACTTTCTTTTCACGCCGCTTCTTTATCAAGTAGCGACGGCCGGGCTGTCACCCGCCAACATTGCCGTGCCGATTCGAAAGATGGTCCGCAAGTATCGCAATGCCGAAGTGCTGTTGTCGACGGTGGAAGGCGTCGATTTGTCGAATCGCCGCGTGATGACAGACCTGGGGACCATCGACTATGACTTTGTCGTTATCGCCGCCGGCTCGACCTCGTCGTTCTTCGGTCGCGACCCCTGGCGCCCGTATGTCTTCGAACTCAAGACACTGAACGATGCCGTTCGCATTCGGAATCACGTGCTGAACTGCTTTGAGCGCGCCGAAGCCATCGACGATCGGGCAGAGCAGCGTCGCCTCATGCGCATCGCCATTGTCGGAGGAGGCCCGACGGGAGTCGAGCTGGCGGGCGCCTTTGCTGAACTAGCTCGGTCCGCCCTCAAGACGGACTTTGACCGGATTGACCCCACGTCGGCCGAAGTCATCCTGATCGAAGGAGGAGAGCGGGTGTTGGGCACCTTCGCCGAGAGGCTATCGCAAAGCGCGTTGCAGAGCCTGCGCTCTCTCGGCGTCGACGTTCGACTGCGCCAGCGAGTCACCGAGATCAGGGATGGATTCTTGGAAGTCGGCGAGGAGCGCATCGAAGCGGCAACCGTTATTTGGGCCGCAGGAGTCCAGGCATCCGATGTTGCTCACTCCGTCGACGTCGTCAAGGATCGGGCAGGCCGCCTCTCGGTCGATGAACACTTTCGCCTCGCCCATCATCCCCATGCATTTGCGATCGGCGATCTTGCGCAGTATCAGGATTTGCCGGGCATCGCGCCCGTCGCCATTCAAGCCGGAGAACATGTTGCGAAAGTGATTCGTGCCGTCGTCGACGGGCAATCGGCGTTGCCGACGTTCCGTTACCGCGACAAGGGCATTCTCGCCACCATCGGCCGCAAGCACGCGGTCGCCCAGTTCGGAAGAAAGACGTTCACGGGGACGTTCGCCTGGCTGCTCTGGCTCGCCGTCCATGTCATGGTGCTGGCGGATTTCCGAAACCGGCTGGTCGTTCTGATCGAATGGTTCTGGGCCTATGTTCGCTATTCCCCTGGCGCGCAGATCATTGTTGAGCCAAGCTCCCCGGAATAAATCGGCCACAATTTCGCCTCATGCGATACAAAGCGCCGCGCGGGACCCACGACATTCTTCCCCAACAGGTCAATGCGTGGCGTCATGTGGAATCGACGTTTGCGGACCTCGTTGAATCTTGGGGCTACCAAGAAATTCGTACGCCGATGTTCGAGGAGACGGATCTGTTTATCCGCGCCTCTGGCGAGACGAGCGATATGGCGTCAAAGCAGATGTACTCATTCTTGGACAAAGGAGGGCGCGACATCTCGCTGAAGCCGGAAGGGACCGCGCCGGTGGCACGTGCGGTCGTGGAACATAACCTTTGGTCTCCAGGACAGACGCTGCGGCTGTACTACGCCACCCCGATTTTCCGCTACGAGCGACCGCAAAAAGGGCGTTATCGCCAAGCACACCAGGTCGGGCTCGAACTCATTGGTCCCGACTCCGCCGCAGCGGACGCCGAAATCATTGAGCTGACCATCGAGTTCTTTCGGCGCATCGGCATTGCCGATGCCGAAGCGCGCCTGAATGCGCTGGGATCAAGCGACGGCCGAGCAAAGTTTCGCGCTTCCTTGCTCAACGTTGCGGGTCCTGCCCTTGCCGAGATGGATGCCGAAGCTCGAGCCCGATACGAGAAGAACCCGCTTCGCCTGCTCGATAGCAAAGACCCGGTGATGCTGGACGCATTGAGTGCCGCTCCGCCTATCTCCGACTTCTGGGACGACAAGACCCGAAGGCGGTTTGACAACACCTGCGCCATCCTGACCGAAGCGGGCGTGACTTGGAGTCTCGACACCGGGATCGTTCGCGGATTGGACTACTACACGGGAACCGTTTTTGAAGTTCATTCGCCAGACCTGGGCGCACAGTCATCGCTCTGTGGAGGCGGGCGCTACGATGAACTTATCGAACAAATCGGCGGGCCAGCAGCACCCAGCGTTGGTGTGGCCATGGGCGTCGAGCGCACCTTAATGGTGCTCGAAGCGCGGGGCATCGATCCCCTTCCAAAGCGCCAAGGCGTTTGGCTGGTCGCGATGACGGATGAGGCAAAGCCCACGCAGGATCGCTGGGCACGCACGCTTCGTGCCGAGGGCATTCCCGTTTGGATTGACCTGGGAGAGCGCTCGACCCGCGCCCAAGTTCGTGCTGCTGAACGAGAGGGCTGGAGGTATGTCGGATTTCTTGGTGATGATGAAATGGCAAGTGGGAACTTGTCGCTAAAGGACCTTTCCGATGGACGCCAAGATTCGATGAGCAAACCTGAGGTCCTGGAGCGTCTTAAACCTCAATGACCCGGATCCTTGTGGCCGGAATGGCCCTGGCGGTGTCGGCGTGTGGCTTGGCTCAGTCGCCGGACGTCGCCATCATTGCCGACCTGCGCCCAACCTACACCTTGCGAAGCGGCGCCACCAGCGCATTCCGGTGGTACGACAGCCTCTCGCGTCCCAGCGTCGTCGGGCTATCCTTTCGCCTGGAGCCCGGCTATCGTGGAGTCGTCGAGCAGCGGCTCCAGCGCGTCGACGGTGACGGTGATCACGAGTGGCTGTACCAATACTATATCGAGGATCCGGGGATCTGGCGTATTGGCAAGCAAGTCCTTCCTTTTGGATCAGAAGCCTTGCTGCGGGAGTCCATCCGGGCTCTGCGATTTGACACGAACCTTGCGATTGACGCGATCCCGGTTCGGGTCGCCGTCTTCGATGCCGGCGGCGTCGGACGCACCCGTGGCGCGATGGCGCGGCTCAGCAGCGGACCGATCGGCGTATCAGCGGCGCTGGGGAACCATTTGGCCATTTCCTCTGGCGCGCTGACGTATACCAAGCGGTCCGATGAATCTCTGGGAGCGGGCCGCGGTTATCGCATTGCTTATGGCCTCGACGGCGCTTTCGACGTCGGACCCATCATGGTCGCGGGTGAATGGGTCGGGCTACGGCGAGGTGAAACGCAAACGGATCGAGATGAAGACGTCGTGTTGTTGCGGTCGACGTTTGATTTCACCATACCGCTTCAGTCCAAAGGGGAGGTCTATGCGGCGCACTCCTTCGGGCAGCGCGCGACCTACCTCGGATTGGGCCTGAGCACTCCCGTCGCGCCGCGCACCACCGTGGAGCCGTTCCTTCGACTCCGCAACGGCAGTTTTTACGACTTCGCAATTACGGTTCGGGTCAAACTTTGAGCGTGAGTCGGAAGCAGTGGATTTGGCCGGGAGTCCTCTTTGGCGTTGGTGTGCTCGGCGCGGCGCTCAACCTTCCTACCGTCATGGCAATCGGGCTTGTCGGTTCACTGGCCGCGCTGGCTTTCGTTACGTTTCGACAGCAGCGCGACATGTCCGCTGCCCGCCCCGAACTCACGAACGACGAGCGCGTTTTGATGAAGCCAGTGTTTCAGGCCCACGATGAGTTGCGGCAAGTCGTGGAAAGCGGTGGATCGCTCTATCGCCCTTTGGCGAAAGAGGCCCTGGACGAAGCGGACGCGATCGTCAAACACTGCATCGAACAGGTGAAACTGCGCACCACCGTGCGGCGGAGCTTAGAGCGTCGCTATGCCTCTGAGAAAGACTTAAAGGACCTTGAGCTCCGACGCGATGCAGCCACGAGCGAAGGCGAGCGACAATCGCTCGATGCCGCCATTGCCGCCAGAGGGCTCGAACTCGCCGAGTACGACTCCATCGCTGAAGCTCCGGCCTTGGTCGAGGCCAATCTGCGCAAGGCGGCGGCCATGCTTTCCGAACTAAAAGCTCGCTTCGCCGTCGCAAGAACGGATACCGCGGCCGCTGACGATTCGGCTCTGTCAGAATCATTTCAGAGAATGCAAAGCCTCACCGAGTCGTTTGAAGAAGTGGAGCAGATGTTGCGGGGTCGGTCGTCGTGAGTACGGGAAAGCGCGCCTACAGCATTCTGCGCGGCTACGTCCACCGAGAGTGGGAGCGCCTCAGCAAGCTGGAATGGCTCCAGGCCGAGCAAGAGCTCGACACACCCACGACGCCTGACGCTTCTCGAGTCGAGATTGCGCGGAAGGTCGTGCATATTCCGCCCGAAGAGCGGCCAGCAAAGGCACGCAGCGTACTCGGCGTCGGTGCGGAAGCCAGCTTTGGTGAGATTCGCGCTGCCTTCGAACGGCTTGAAGAACGTTGCCGCCCGGAGCGCTTTCCGGAAAACACGTTGGAGCGTCTCGAAGCGGAGGATATCTATCGCAACGTTCATTGGGCGTACCAGGTCCTTACCGAGAACGTCGATGTGCTCGAAAAGCGCTTTGGAACGCTCGAAGTCGACTGACCGCACCGCTCGTCGCACACCATGCCCGGTGGCAGCCTTTCGCTGCAGATAGCAGCACTGGGGTCTGCCGCCGGCACGATCCTAGGCGCGCATCGGAATCTTGATGCCGTGTTCCTTTGCCGTGGCAATCGCCTCAGGGTAGCCGGCGTCAACGTGTCGCATCACGCCGGTTCCAGGGTCGCACGTAAGGACGCGCTCCAGTCGACCTCGCATGCCTTCCGTCCCATCAGCGACAATCACCATCCCCGCGTGGCGGCTATAGCCGATCCCGACGCCGCCTCCATTGTGAAGACTGACCCATGAAGCTCCTGCTGCCGTGTTCAGCATCGCGTTCAGCAGTGGCCAATCGGCCACGGCATCGCTCCCATCCGCCATGGCCTCGGTCTCACGATTGGGCGATGCGACCGATCCACAATCCAGGTGATCGCGGCCGATGACGATCGGCGCGCTGACCTCGCCGCGGCAGACCAAATCATTCATGGCCACGCCAAACTCGGCTCTCGCCCCTTGTCCGAGCCAGCAAATGCGAGCCGGCAGGCCTTGAAAGTGAATCCGTTTGGGTGCGAGTTCCATCCAGCGGCCAAGGGTGGCATCGTGCGGAAACATTTCGCGGGCGAGTTGGTCCGTGCGATGGATGTCGGCGGGGTCACCTGAGAGCGCTACCCACCGAAACGGGCCCTTGCCGCGGCAGAACAGCGGCCGCACATATTCGGGCACGAAGCCAGGAATGTCGAAGGCGCTGGCAACCCCGGCTTGCACGGCATAGGCACGGATGTTGTTCCCATAGTCAAACGTCACGGCACCCATCGACTTCAGGTCCAGCATGGCTTGAACGTGAACTCCCATCGCGGCGATCGATCGTTCAACGTACTCTGTGGGATCCCGGCGGCGGAGCTCCGTTGCTTCCGCGACGGTCATGCCGTTCGGGACATAGCCGCCCAAGGGATCATGCGCGCTTGTCTGGTCGGTGAGGACGTCGGGCACAATTCCTCGCCGAACCATCTCGGGCAAGATGTCGGCGCAGTTGCCGACAAGCCCCACGGATATCGGTTTGCGGTCAGACAAGAGCGCCAAAGCTTCGTCAAGCGAATGGGCCATGGCATCGCAGTACCCGCTAGCGAGGCGCTTCTGAATCCGAGCCGGGTCGACATCGATGCCCAAGAATGCTGCACCGGCCAACGTCGCAGCCAGAGGCTGGGCACCGCCCATGCCGCCCATGCCCCCGCTGACCACCAGCTTGCCGCTGAGCGAGCCGCCAAAGTGCTGATCGGCGCAGGCGCAAAAGGTCTCGAAAGTGCCTTGGACAATGCCCTGACTGCCGATATAGATCCACGAGCCCGCAGTCATTTGGCCATACATCATCAAGCCTTTCTGTTCCAGGTCGTGGAAGACGTCCCAGTTGGACCACTTGTCCACCAGGTTCGAGTTGGCGATGAGAACCCTTGGCGCCCCCTCATGGGTTCGAAAGATCCCGACGGGTTTGCCCGACTGGATGAGCAACGTCTCGTCATTTTCGAGGCTTTGCAGAGAGCGCAAGATCGCATTCAAGCACTCATGGTTTCGGGCGGCTTTGCCGGTGCCTCCATAGACCACAAGATCTTCGGGCCGTTCGGCAACCTCGGGGTCCAGGTTGTTGAGCAGCATGCGATAGGCCGCCTCTTGTTGCCAGCCTTTACAGTTCAGCGCAGTTCCGCGAGGTGCCCGAAGAGGAGTAGCCATCATCGATTGAGAGCTCCGTTACGGATCAATTGTGCGACGTTCTCGATGTCCTTGGTGGTGCTCCGGTCGGATGTGAGTGCTGGAGACACCGACCGAATCGCGTCGTAAGCGGCCTCGATGGACTTGCTGCTTCGGAGAGGGCGACGAAATTCGAAGGCTTGGGCGGCGCACAGGAATTCAATGGCAAGGACCTGTTCAGCGATCTCCACGATACGCTTGAACTTGAGGGCGGCGGTCATGCCCATCGACACATGGTCTTCCTTGCCGCCCGAGGTGGGAACGTTGTCGACCGATGCCGGATGAGCGAGCACCTTTGCCTCGTTCAGCAGGGCGGCAGCGGTGACGTGCGGCATCATGAGGCCTGACATTTCGCCGGGATCTTGCGCAAGGAAGGGGGGAAGTCCTTCACTCAAGTCTGGGTTCACAAGCCGGTCGATGCGTCGCTCGGAAATGCTCGCCAAGTCGGTGAGCGCAATGGCGGCGAAGTCGAGAGCATGCGCCAGGGGCGCGGCGTGAAAGTTGCCGCCCGAGATCACGTCGCCGCGCTGAGCGAATACCAGCGGATTATCGGTCGCCGAGGCACTTTCGGTTTCGAAGACGCGACGCCCGTATTCCAACGCATCCCGTACTGCCCCGTGGACTTGGGGCATGCACCGAAGGCAATACGCGTCTTGAACGCGGGGATCATTCTCTCGGTGCGACTCTCGCATGGGGCTTCCTGCCAGAAGGTCTCGCAAGTGGCCCGCCACAGCCACTTGGCCGGGGTGGGGACGCGCATCATGGATTCGCTCGTCGAATGCCGCATCGGTCCCCAACACCGCTTCGAGCGACATCGCACCGGCAACGTCGGCAGTCTGGGCGGTACGGATGGCGCGCGCCAAGGCCAAACCGCCAACTGCGCCGATCGCCTGGGTGCCGTTGAGCAAGGCAAGGCCTTCTTTCGCCCGAAGGGTGATGGGATGAAGCCCATTTGCCGCAAGAGCGTCGTGCATGGGGATCCGATCTGTGGGTGTCACCGCTTCACCCTCACCCACCAGTGCCAGGGCGAAATGAGCCAGAGGGGCAAGGTCGCCGCTCGCGCCCACCGACCCTCGGCTCGGTACCGCGGGCACGATCCCGGCATTGAGCAGGTTGACCAGCGCGGTTGCTGTTTCCGGTCGACACCCGCTGCGCCCAAGCGCAAAAACGTTCAACCGGAGCAGCCCCATCGCGCGAACTTCCTCGCGAGTGAGCAGCGGCCCCACTCCACAAGCGTGGCTTCGAATTAGGTTCAGTTGCAGCGCGTCCAATTTGTGGGCTGGAATGCGCATATCGGAAAGTCGGCCGAAGCCCGTGTTCACGCCGTACACTGGTTCGCCGGATTCCACGATTCGGTCGATGACGCTGCGACCTTCCTTGATGCAGGACATAGCACCGTCCTCGATAACGGCCGACTGATGGGTCATGGCAAAGGTCTCCAAATCGTTGATGGAAATGAGCTCGCCGCGAATCACCATGGTCATGGCTTCGTGTTGCCGCCGGAAATGATTAGTTGAGGTGATCCAAAGGGGGATCGATGTGTCATTCCTCAAGTTTGTGCCAGACAGCCCAGAGGTTTCCGGCTGCCGCTCGATCGAGGCCAAGTACACATGCCAAGCGGAAGAGTTGCTGTACCGCCGACGAGATGGGAACGTAGGCCCGTGACCTCTGGGCTTCTGTCAAGGCATATTCCACATCCTTGCCGTGTTGGGCAAGATTGCCTTCAGTCTGGATTCTTCCGGCCAGCATGTCGGCCTTCATCGCCGAGAGCAGGAACGATTGGCCCCCGCCATACTCAACCGCTTCGTAAACCCGGCTGATGTCGGCGCCCCATCGCGATGCCAGGGCAAAGGACTCACCGACCGACGCATAAATGGCGGCCATCAAGAGTTGGTTGACCATTTTCGCGATCTGACCGTGACCATGGGGGCCGATGTGAACGATCCGCGAGCCCATTGCACTCAGTGCAGGCATTTGTGACTCCAAGACGGCTTGTTCACCCCCGACCATGACCGTCAAGGTCCCGTTTTCGGCCCCACCGGTGCCACCGGTGACCGGCGCATCGAGGAACTCGGCCCCGTGCTCGCTAAGCCGCCGCGCTGTATCCATGGCTCGCGTTGGAGTTGTGGTCGTCGTATCCACGATCGTTCTTCCTGCGACGGC
Organism: Fimbriimonadaceae bacterium; assembly: GCA_046292875.1. Taxonomy (GTDB): domain Bacteria; phylum Armatimonadota; class Fimbriimonadia; order Fimbriimonadales; family Fimbriimonadaceae; genus JBKBQD01. The sequence continues at coordinate 38,914 of JBKBQD010000001.1, read as the reverse complement.
CCCGAGGATTTTCTCGACGACATCCGCTTGCACGTTCTGGTTTGGAAGGCTGAGAAGGACCGTTTCCGCACGTCGAACGGTTTCAATCTCGTCGGTCATCAACTCAATTTCGGACGCCGCCGAGTTTGGGTGAGGGTCATAGCCACATACGTCATGCCCCGCCGCTGCCAGTCGGGCCGCCATGCGACTTCCCATCGCGCCGAGTCCCAGCACGCCTACTCTCATGCCATCGTGCCTGGAGGCGGAAAATCCCGACTCGCGTCGTCGACAACCAAGATCCAATCGCTCCCAACGCCTGCATTCGGTGACTCGTAACCCTGGCTGCCATCGCGAGTCATCGCACCGAGATCGAGCGCATCGCCGGTCCGGGGATCAAACCACCATGCGTGGACGTCCGGACCGGTGAGCCCGGTCTGGTCGACATCGACGTAGCCTCCTTCGGGCAAGTAGACCATCAAAAACGATCCTTCGGAGTCGCGTGTGCCGATTACCTTGCCGCCTGCAAACGAGTCAAGGACGATACGATTGTCGGGAACACGAGTGAAATATGGACGTGACAGCAGGAGATTTTTGGCGTGGCGCATCTGGGAGGCTCCAGGCAAGGAAAGCGCCTCATGCCACGGCCTGCATGGTCGATTGATCATCTCGCGATGGTGATCCCACATCTGCCAGATGTCATGACACCCATACGTGTGTCCATGCGCCCCGGAGAAGAGACTATGGTAGGCGGCCTTGCGCGCGTCCCAAGCACCGAACCGTTGCGGCGTTGTCTTCCATTCGGGCGTCATGATAGGGTGGTCCTCATAGCGAGGCTCTCCGTCCATACATGGCTTGGTGGGTGAGTGGGCGTAGTCCTTGGCTACCATATCGTAGTTCGGCACCTCGACTCCGCAGTGGCCGGATTGCAGCATATGAAAATCGAGCCAATCCTCGTCGGGCCACTCATCGCAAGACGAACGGCCGCCCTTGGGATGAAAGGTGATCAGGTGCGCGTTGCCAACAACGGAACGAATACCCCTCGCCATGGAGCGGATGACGTCGCGATGTTCCTGCGTGTCGATGGGGCGATCGCCTCCCAGAACCCAGATGATGTCGGCATCTTGGTACCGCATGGCCAAAAACCGACCGAAGTCATGGGCGCTTTCTGCATCAAAGATCACGTTGTTCTGGCCCCAGGCATTCGTCCATTTGTCGCCCCATGTCGGCAACATCGCGCAAAACATGCCGAGCTCGTTGCAGCGCCGGACGACATGGTCGACGAGGGAGAAGTAGGGCTCGTTTGGCTGGCTGGGATCACGGTCGACGAGAGGCAAATGCCCCTCTGCATTGGGTGTGGACAGCCCATCAATCTCGGCAAGAACGACGCCTTGGATGGCCGTGAATCCCTTTGCTGCTCGGTCCTGAAGGTAGCGGTCTGCTTCTTCGCGACTCAAACGATGGAAGAGTTCCCAGGCGGTGTCGCCAAGGTAAAAGAACGGCGAACCATCTTCCCTCTGCAGGTACCTTTGATGAGCGGAGACGGAGAGGCGGCGACGACGCGACATGGCTCACTAGTTCGTCGCTTTTTTGATCAGGTCCTTGCCGGTGACTGAGATTGACGGCGCTTGATGAAGCCGACCGCATCAGACGGCCACGAACCCGATTCAAGGAGGTAGCGGCCCTCCTCCGTCGAGTGGAGCGCGTCCACGGCGAGGGCAATGACTGTGCCCGATGCACGAGGAGAACGAAGGACCGCGGTCAGATCCCCGACAAATGCGGGGCGCCCGACGACGGCCTTGAGCGCCTCTTCCTGAAGGCGCCCTTGAGCTGCCAATCCATTTCGAAGTGTTTCATTGGCCAAGTTGGACTCGATGCCGCCTGCAACCGCAATCTTGAGCGCTCCCGCGTCTGGCGGGGCCAACTCTAGCGAAGCGTCTCCGGCTTCCCGCAATCCCTCGATAGCAGCTTCGCGAAGGAACAGGTCATCTCCCAGCGCGATTTGCCACAGTCTGCGCACGCCCTCCGCGTCCTTCGTCCGACCCAAGCCAATCGCCGCCTGTGCGAGCAAGGGGCGAGGGGCTCTCGCGTCGTTCAGGCGCGCCGTAAGCAATGGGGCAAGGCTCGGATCGGCGATCGTCGCCAGCGCAGCGAACGCTGCATCACGCTCCCCTTCCGTTTCGGCTCGCTCGCTTACGGCCAGCAGCTTTGAGACCGCGGCTCGACTCCGAAGTTTTGCCAGGGATTCCGCCGCGAGAATGCGCTCCTCAGGCGTCTCACCGTCAAGCGCACGAAGCAGGTAGGGCTCGCCGACCGCCCCCTGCTCGACCAAGAACGCGGCGGCATTGTTGCGCGTTCCGGCTTCGGCAAGTCCGACGGCCGCGATGCGCGCGCCTTCAGGTCCCAACGAACGAAGCGCTTCGAACACTGCCAGTCGCTGGAAGCTGGAACCCTTGTCCAGTTCCGGACGGAGAGCCTCGCCTTGAGTCTGGGCCAATCGAACCAGCGAGTCGGTCAGGGTACGGCGTACTTCCGGATCGAATTCGGTCAGCAGCTTGACGATGACTTTGACGCCTTCGGGCACGGCATGCTCGCCGAGGTTCCGGGCAAAGGCCAGCTTCTGTTCGCGCTTGAGGTTCTTCCTAAAGAACGATTCGATCTCGGGCCGATCAGCCGCCTCGACGATGAACTGTCGCTGCGTGTCATTGACCGGGCCCGTGGCGATGGCGATCTGTCGCTGCAAGGTCCAGTTGCCGTAGAGGACGAGCCCAGCGGCAAACACGATCAAGATCGCCAATACCTTCCACGCGCGACCACGGCCTTGCATGACTTCCCAATGTACTTTACGCCCGCGGATGGGCGCGCTGATAGGCTCGTTCCAGGGCTTCCAATTCCAATTGCGTGTACACCTGGGTGGTGGCGATGCTGGAGTGCCCAAGGAGTTCTTGGACTGCCCGGAGGTCGGCACCCCGCTGCAGCAAATGAACGGCGTAAGAATGACGCAGGGTGTGAGGGGTTACGTCCATGCGAACATCGCCCAGACGCGCGTACTTTGCCACGAGCTTCAGCGCGTTTTGTCGTCGCAAAGCGAGTCCGCGATCCGAAAGCAGAAACTCGGGACGCGGCGTCTTTGCCAAAGCCGGCCGCGCGTCAGCCAGGTATCGATCGATCCATTCCATCGTGCCCGAAGGGAGGGGAATCCATCGCACCTTGGACCTCTTCCCGACGACCCGCACAGCGGCCTCGTCCCGCATAATCGCGCGAGTTTCAAGGGAAACCGCTTCTGTGATGCGCATTCCCGTGCCGTAAAGGAGTTCCAGCAGGGTTCGGTCGCGAATCCCAACGGGGCTCGACAGGTTTGGCGCGCTGAGGATGGCGTGGATTTCCGCTTCGGAGATTGCTTTAGGCAGCCGTTTGGGCTTTTTGGCGGGATCGGCACGTGGGGCTTCGACGGCAAGACCTTTACGCTGAAGATAGCGCAGGAAGCCTCGAACCGAGCTCATCTTTCGCTCCACGGTGCTCGCAGCAAATCGATCGGCCAACTGCGTTTGATAACGCTCGAAGAATCGGTTGGGCAGAGTCTCCCAATGGGTCACACCAAGGTCATGCAAACTCTTCCTCAAATGTTCCAGATCGCGACGATAGGCCTCAAGCGTGTGTGGGCTCACCCCTCGCTGAACGGCGAGAAAGCCCAAATACATCTCGATGGCATCACTTAGCGAGTCGTCTTGCGGACCCATGTCCATATCTCGGGACGAATGTAGTGCATATCGTGAATCGCAGGACCTCCGCCTCCATCCCGATAGGCGACCTCATAATCTTGGGTCAGCCGATCCCGAAAGGCTTTCGCGCGATCGACCTGCAGCTTTTCGGGACCCGTCAGGTTCGTCGCATCGGCAAGGCGCGCTGGATCGACGGCTTCGAAGCTGCTGATCACGACGTAATCTGGCGCAATTTCTTCCAAGAGGCGGACATCCCATGAGTAGCGATCGTCGATGAGCGGGGGCAAGTAAAGAACAACCTCCGGTCGGCGAGCCGCCGTCATAAAGTCGAGCGGCTGGCGATACTCTGGATTGCGTGCGCGGAGGGCACTGGAATAAAACGGTCGCATCGCCCCGACTTCAGGATAAAGTGTTGGGGTGTAGAACCAGGGATCCGATGCCAGCCCGACACGGATCGGTCGTTCAGCCGCAAGGTCACGGAGGCGTTTTCCGGCAACGTCGCGGGGATCCTCACCTGCCATCCATCCCGTCATCGTTGCCGCCGATCGCAGCCCACCGCCGGGGTCCACTCCAAAGAGTCCAAAAATGCCAATGACGACGCCAAGGCGAGCGACGCCGCCTCGTCGGTGAGCGGCTTGCATCGCATAAGCGAACCCGACGGCGAGCACCGGAATCAATGGAAACACGTAGCGGAGGAACTTGACCTCTGCTCGGCCGATCAGGACGAAGTACGCCAAGAAGAAGAGTCCGAGAGCAACGGCCCAAGGCTGCCGCTTCCAGATGCCGCCGATCAAGCCGACAAGCCCCATCGCCGCCAGGATCGGCCCCATGGCGACGGTCAAGTTCTCCAAGTGAAAAAGATACCCCGGGAGGGTATTCGTGAAGATGAGCCCATGACCCGTTGACGTGTGTGCCATCTCATACCGAAAGTCCTCCAGGAACTTGCCCGTATTAGTGAGAATCCCCGGCGTCGTGAGCACAAAGGCGATCAACGCCGCAGCGCCGCCGGTGACGATCAGCCTCAGGCGCTCCGGTCTCGGACGATAGAAGACAACTGCGAAGAGGCACAGCATGACGAGCACGCCGGTGTACTTCACTCCCGCGCTCAATCCGGCGAAAAGGCCAGAGAGGAGTGCCAGCCGAGCGGGGTGCGCTTCCTCCCTGTTCGCGTCCGGAATCAAACGCAGTGAGAAGTAGGCGCTCACAACCAAGAAGAACGCAGCAACGACGTCGACCGTTTGAAACCGAGAGTGCACGACGAGTCCTGGCGCCACCGCTACCGCGGCTGCTCCTGCAATGGAAGGCCAGAAATCGAGCCACCGACGGCAAATCCAGAACACAAAGAGCACCATCGCCGCTCCTGCCACTGCGCTCAGCACGCGGCCACCCATATGAAGCCTTGCCACATACGCTGCTACCGACGCCGGTTGTCGCGGATCGGGACCGCCGCCATACGCCGTCACGACGTCTGAAGTCACCTTGAGCAGGGTCAAGTAAAGCGTGCCGTAGTTGTAGAAGCCGGGGTCGAAGTCGAGTCCGGCAGGGTTGATTTGCTGCGAATAACGCAGGATCACTTCTTCGTCGGGATGGAGGCTGTGATAGCGGTCGGCCGTTGGCAATCCCCATCCGATGCCCATGAGTCGAAAGCCCAACGCGAACAGGACGAGCGCCCAAGGAAGCACTCTCGGCAGCCACGGAAAACGTTGCAGCGGGCCCTCAGACACGCCGATCATGATACTTCGCTGCACTCGAACCGACGGATTCGGTCGTGACGTCCAATAGACTGTGATCGAGGTCCTGCTCGCCGTCGCGGCTCCAATGGAGGCCTCCTGGGATTGGAGTTTTCGCGCCAATGGAGGTTTGCAGATCGCAGTGGCCGAGACGCCTTGGGTCCGGGGGTCGTGGTTTCAAGTCTATGAACCCGATTGGTCAAAGGGATATCTCAACAGCCAATCGGCCACAAGCCGAGAAATCGAGCGCAGCCCAACGCGAGTTATTGTGGAGTACGGGTCCGAGGGCGCCCCTGTGCGAAGTCGCGTAACGGTTGAAAGAGTCGGCGATGAGGTCACCCACACTGTCTCGCTAAAGTGGACCGGCGACCATGAACTCCGTGCTGAAATCTGTCACGGGATGGTTTGGGCACCGGCGACCGACTTGACCCGAGTGACCATCGACGGTCGGCCTTCCCGGCGGGGACCCCAACCCATGGCAGCCAACGACTACCAAACGCGCCGCATCGGCACGCCAGGGGCAACGGTGCGATTCGCTGGCCCGTTGGGGCAGCTGACTGCCGAGGCAGACTCCAAGCAGGTCATCCTCTTTGACGCGGATGGCTACGACCAGCCCTGGGCCCGGCCGCGCCAAGTCCTCTGGCTGGGGGAAGTCGATGTCGTCATTCCACCGAACTCGGAGGTTTCGCGGACTGTTCGCTGGCGGGTCGCAGAGCCTCGCGGCAGTCTTGGGGATACGCGAGAAGTCCCCGGACGGTTTGTCGATGCAACGGTTGTGAAAGCGCCTCCCCGCCGCATGGAAGACGTTATTCCCAAGCCCAAGGAATCGCGACTCGACCAGCGACTCCGCGTGCCGATCGCCTTGTCTGGCGAGGGAGACTCACGATTCGCCGAGTTCTCCCGCCTGCTGCGATTGCTTTGGGATATCGACGCCTCACCCAGGTCGCAATCGTGGCAACAGGAGATCACGCCAGAGATCTCACATCCCGAGGGCTACGAGATTCGCATTGGGCCAACGTCAAACGACGTCGTGCTAAGGGCCAGAACGCCGCTCGGCATGGCACACGCACAACGGACTTTGGCGCTGCTGGCCCACCCTTCGCAAGGAACCCTGACCCTGCCGACGGGCACCCTGAAGGACTCCCCATCCCTTGATTGGCGGGGCGTGCATCTGTTTGTGGGCCCGACGGCGCTCGAGCTTCACCGACGCTTGTTTGGCCACGTCCTCAGCCTCTACAAGATCAACCACGCCGTTTTGCAGTGCGAGCGAACCGCATGGCGGAGCCAGCCTCGCATTCATACCGCGATGACGATGCCGCTGGACGACTTGGTGGCCGAATTTGAAATGCTCCGCAACGATTTTCGCGTCGAGCCGATTCCGCTGATCCAAAGCTGGGGGCATATGGGCTGGCTTTTCGAGAACGGCCAAAACCGACAACTGGCATGGAACGTTGAGACGCCATTTGCCATCGATCCCCGCAACACCGAAGCGCGGCAGGCGATCCAGAGCATCTGGGACGAGGCGCTCGACGTGCTCCGACCCAAGACGATTCATTTCGGTTTGGATGAAGTCAATCTGCGCGGGGGCCCGGATGAGCCAGCCCTCATCACGGAATTGTGGCAGGCTCACGTGGGCTGGCTTTCGTCCTATGCGCGCGATCAAGGCGTCGAGCCCATGTTCTGGTCGGACATGATGCTCGCCCCAGGCGAGGCGATTGACGCCACCCATGGCGACACACTGGCGGACGCCGAGGCCCGTCGCGCTGCCCTTCCGCCTCAAGCGTGGATAGCCGACTGGCACTACCGTGCCGACCCCAATCCGGCGGGCTTCCGGGCATCGCTCGATCTGTGGAAGCGCCTAGGAATGCGGCCGGTGGCAGCAGGGTGGTACCGACCCGAAAACATCCGCGGATTGACTCATGCGGCGATCGATGCGCAGGCGGGGTACCTGCAAACCACGTGGGCGGGCTATGAATCCAATCTGGCCAACCTGACCCGCGACCTGTTTCAGTTCTCGGCGATGATCTTGGCGCTCGATTACGCGTGGAGCGGCAGGGAAGAGCTGCCTTCGCGATTGCCCTACGATCCCATTGAAGTCTTTGTACGGCGATTTTTCCTGGGTCCCCGCGCCGTTTTGGCTCAGGCAGGGCGCCAGTTGGTGACTGCTGAACAACCCGACGCCCCCACTCTGCAGACCGGTGATTGGGTGTTTCGCAATCTCACGCGTGTCAACCTTGGCAGCACGCTTTGGCCCGACGGCGGGCCAAAAACCCTGAAGGTACGCCTCGAGTCGCCTCTTCTCGCCCGTGAGATCGTGCTCGGCGCATCGACTGGCTTTACGTGTGACGAGGGTGAGACTGTCGCCATGGTCCGGGGCGTTCTCAACGGAAAGGTCATCTGGGAGGCGCCCATTCAGTACGGGCGACAGGTTCGCGCACTGAACGACATTCGCTATCCTTACGTGGCCGAACGTGACCCAGGTGGTCCGTGCGCGGCAGTGTTCGCCTTTGATAAACCGCTGACTTTCGATGGGTTTGAGTTCGAAGCGGTGTCACCTTTCGCCGGGCTGCGGTTGCACGGCATCGCTACGAGACGCTAACGTTGCGGGCCGAGGCCTGACGGCTCGCGACCGCATGACGACGCACCAGAAGGGCAGCGCCAAGGGAAACCAACCCAGCGATCCAATAGGGAAGAGCGGGAAGGAAGTCAAAGAGCGCGCCCCCGGTGGCCGGCCCCAAGAGGAACCCAGTGGACCTGGCTGACTGCAGCAAGCCAAACATCTCGCCTTGGCGGGTGCTCGGCACGATCTCCGAGCACAGCGCGTTGATGGTCGGGTTTGCCACCGCAACGCCAAGCGCATAAATCGTCGTGATGCCGATAAGGCTCGTCATGCCTGTCGCCAGCGGGGTGAGCGCCAATCCCACGCCTTGCAGCAAATAGCCGAGGCGCAATAACGGCAACGGCGAGATACGCGCCGTGATCCAAGTCAAGGCAACGGCTTGGACGAGGACCGTAAGTGCCGATTCGAAACTGAAGACAATGCCAAAGTCGCGTGAGGCCCAACCCGCGGCAACTTGCTCCGGTGTGTAGCCAAAAATCACCGCGATCAACCGTCCGAAGGTCCCCTCAAGACATGCCAAGGCGAACCACCCTGCCGCCGCAATGGCAAAGAGCGGTCGGAGTGCGGGGAAGTCTTTGAGTACTTCAAAGCGGAAGGTCTTCTTGGCCCGCGCTTCAGCACTATCGATGGGACGGCGATACGGAACGCCAATCAGAATCCAGATGACGCCCATCAAGGCGACAACCCCGGCCGTCGTTCCCAGGAGAAACGCACCGCCGGCCAATGCTAGGAACCCGCCAATGGCGGGTCCGGCAATGAGTCCCAGCGTGATCGCGGCGCCGATGCGCCCCATCGCGGCGGTGCGGCTGTTCTGGTCCGTCACATCACCGATGTAGGCTTGCGCGACAACGACATTGGCTGCGGCCAAGCCCGCCAAGCACCGCGACGCAAGTATCAGCCACAAACTGTCCGAGAAGGCGTAGGCAAACATACTCCCGGCACTGATCAGGCCGCAGACGATGAGGACCGGTTTCCTTCCGACGCGGTCGCTCAGGCGTCCCCATAGTGGCGAAGCCACGATTTGCACCAGGAACATGGACGAGATGAGACCGCCGATTTGCCATCCATCTGCGCCAAGGGATTGCGCTCGCAATTGCAGGTCAGGAATGACCATGCCAAAGCCCGCCAAATCCAAAAAGATTGCAAGAAGCAACGGTAGCTCAATCCGCCACTCCACGCGAGGGCGAATCGACGGCGGGCTTGGCATTGCAGAGGCGGGAAAATACCCCGCCCCCTATTTTAGCGCGATGATCGTGATTCCGAAAGACGGGCTCTGAACGTGTCGTACAGTTCCGTGTGGCGACTCGTCATGGGCATCGGTTTGCCGTCAATAAAGACCGATAGCACTTTGCCATCGAAATCAAATGGATCCCCTTGGGCAATCACGAGGTTCGCGACTTTGCCCGGATCGAGGCTGCCATACCGGTCGGCGATGCCAAGAATCTCTGCTGACGTGAGCGTTAGCGAGCGAATCATCGCCTCGCGCGGCAACCCATAAGCGCAGTGCATCGCCGCTCGGAAGGGGAGGTTCATCGCCATCGCGTTGTCGTTGCTCTTGAAGCCAAACCGGACCCCCGCGCGATGCAGCAGCGTGGCTACCGCGTACGGCGTGTCATATGGGTCGAACTCCTGAACGGGAATATTCGCCCCGAGCGTACTGTATCCAGCTGGGGTCAAGATGACCGGGATGTCCTTTTCGGCGAGCATTCGGGCGACCTTCCATGCGTCGGGCGCATTCACCAGGACCAAATTGAGATCGTACTTCTCAGCCAGGTTGACCGCACTGCGAATCTGCTCAACGCTTCGCACATTCGCATGAATGGGCTTGCGATCGAGCAGGTAGGGCCGCATGGCTTCATAGCCGAGGTTGAGTGGGGTCTTTTCGGGCTGCGAACGTCGCGCATCGAAGTATTCCTTTGCCTTGTCTAGGTACTCCGTGATGTTGCCAGGCGTCGCCTGCTGTCCGGCGCCTTGACCTCGCTGCGAGTGTGAGTGCAACTCATCGCAATCGTCGTCATGCGTGTGGTAGCCCAATGCGGCCATCAGCTCATCCACCGTTGCGTCGCCACAGCAGATGTCGAACTCACCAAAGGTAAATCCTGGGCCGAGGTTGACCATGAGCGATGCCGGACTGAGAACTCCCATCGCCTCGCTGGTGTAGCCGTCGAGCCGCAGCACAGCCGACTGGCCCGAAATCGTGCCGCCGACCGGGCCCGTGAGCGCCGTCGTGATCCCGTTGTACCGAGCGGGCGCAAAATGTGCGCTGGCTTGTTGGATCGCGGCGAGCGCCAGAAGGTCTGGCTGCATCGCTCCGAGTTCGCGGTTGTCGTTGCTTTGACCAATCGGCGAGATCTCAGACAGGCCCATCGTGGAACCGGCGTCGATGAATCCCGGATAGATCGTCAAACCGGCGCCGTCAATGATAAAGGCGTCGCTTGGGATCGCGGCATTCGCGCCCACGGCTGCGATGCGGCCATCGCGGATGACCAAGTTCCCTCGTTCAATAGCAGGTCCGGAAACCGGAACAAGCTTGGCCCCCTGGATCGCGATCAGTTTCCGCGAACCGACCTGTTGAACAAGCGCGTTACCATCGAACTTTGGCGGCGAGGGAGGTTCAAGACGCGGCTTGATCGTGGAAAGTCGGTCAACGTCATGGGCGTCTCGTCGCGTGAAGAAAACCTCGCCATCGATCAGGGTCATGGCGCACCGCGAATACACGCTCAGCGGATGCCCATCCCAAATGACGATGTCGGCGTCCTTGCCGACTTCGAGCGAGCCCGTCCGATGGTCAATTCCCAGCTGCTTCGCGGGATTGATCGTCAGCATTTGCAGCACTTGGTCTTCGTTCATGCCGCCATAGCGCATCGCTTTCGCGGCATCCTGGGCGATCGCCGTGGTTCCTGAAGTGCCGTCCGTGTTGATGGAAACCAGCACGCCCGCCTCGGTACAGAGTGCAGCCGTAAAGGGTATTGCGTCGTATCCCTCAAGCTTAAAGGACCAGTTGTCGATGAAGATGGAGACGGGCACGCCGGCCTCGGCCAGTTCCGGAGCAATTTTATAGGCTTCGAGCGCATGCTGAAGGGCGCCGATCTTGAAGCCGAACTCCTGGCTCAACCGCACCATCATCAGCATTTCGTCGGCTCGATATGAGTGACACTGCACCCAGATCTTCCGCTCGAGGATGTCCTTGAGCGTCTCCAGCCTCAGGTCGCGACGGGGAGGCTTTGCACTGGGGTTCGCTGCCTTTTCCGCGTCGTACTTCGCCCACGCTTGCTGGTACTCCCTTGCTTCGGTAAACGCTCGCCGGTAGAGCGCCTGTACCCCCATGCGAGTTTTGGGGAAGCGGGTGCTTTGTGCGTTGCCCGAGCGTGTGACGTTTTCACCGAGGGCGAACTTGATCATGCGGGGCGCGTCGGCAATGATGGCTTCGTGCGCCGGGCGGTCGTACTTGAGCTTCACGACCTGGCTTTGCCCACCTACACTGTTTGCACTGCCGTGCAGGATCAAGCCTGAGGTTTCTCCACTGGCGACGGCGTGGTAGACGTTCCGATTCGAGAGATTCAGCACGTCAAAAATGCGCACCTCGGCGGTGATGCTGTCGGTGCCCTCATTCGTGCTGTCCGAGCCACGGTGAATGTGCGCATCCACAATTCCCGGCGTGATGACCTTGCCCCTTGCATCGATGACAACTGCGCCGGGCAGATCAGGCACTGTCTTGCCGATGGCCGCGATCTTCCCGTTTACAACCAAGATGCGGCCGTCTTCGATGCGTTCTCCGGTTGCGGTGAGAATGGTTCCACCCACGATGACGCACGTGCCGTTCGTACGAATCGAAGGCATGCGATCCTTTTCCGTCTCAAAGGGCTGCTGACCCGCCGCAAGCACGGAGCACAGGGCGGTGACGACCAAGAGCAATCGCTTCACTTACTTTTCCTCCTCGAACGCTTGATAGGCGCCCTGCAAGACGATCCCGCTGATTCTTGCGTCGGGATTCCAAATGTTGCCGTCAACGATCACAAAGTCAGCAAACAAACCTGGACGCACCGTGCCGACGAGATCGGCAATCCCAAGGATTTCAGCCGGCGCCGATGTGAGCGCTCGAACGACATCTCGGGGGTCAAGGCCCCAATCGACGAGCCGTTTCAAGTTCTTGCGCACTTCGCTGGGCGTCGTTGACTCCGTGGTGAACCCAAACGGCACTCCAGCCTTGGCCAGAAAGATCGGCGTCATGGCGCGCTCAAGCCACGCCTCGTGCCGTGCGCGAATGACCCCTGCCGGAATGAAGTTCGCTTCCTGATCGGCCAAGGCCTTGTCGGAAAGATCAGGTTCCGTACCAAAGGCAAGATTGATCAAGACCGGCGGCATCTTCTTCACGTGGGTCAGCGCGCGCGCAGCGTCCCTGGCCCCGATCGGAATCACCCGCAAACCGAACTCGTCCGCCAAGTTCTGGGCCCGGACGAAGTCCTGAACGCTATTGGTACGAAAGATCACCGGCACCTCGCCGCTTAGCACCGGCCGAAGAGCCGCAAGCGTTGCGTTGACGCCCTCACCGTTGGACGTGCCCTGATAGGCCTCGGCGTCGATCAGAGTCTGTCGGATCGTCGCGTAGGCACCCAGAAGGCTGCCGGGATAGCCCGCGCCGCCTTGTCCGCCGCCACCTCCGCCGCCAGGACCGCCAGCGGCAAATGTCGGTGCCAACGACTGGCCCAAACCAGCGCGTACGACCTGTTCTTTGAGGTCTCCCGTACCGTAGCGAATGACGGCCGTCGATCCGCGAAAGAGGCCGCTCGAGGGAACCACATGGCCAAAGAGAAAGCCCGTGCGCTGCCGCTCCTTCAGGGTGCTCTCGGTGGCTTCCAGGTGCTCTTCGGCACGCAACTCTGGCCGAACCAACCGGGGTACAGAATCCATCATGGTGGCCGGAGCCGTGTCGGTGTTCGGACGTGGCGTTCCTTGAGGCAGAGCAGGCAATCGCAGGGCGTCGGTCGTTGCTCCGTCGATAAAGCCCGGATAGATCGTGAGTCCACGCAGGTCGACCACTTCTCGAGCCGTATCGGTAAACGCCCCAGGGCCGACTTGCACGATCTTGCCTTCGCGAATCGTCACAAAACCTCGCTCGATGCGCGTTCCGTCGCCGATCTCGATCCGCGCGTTGACCAGCGCAAGATCCGGATTTGGGGAGGCCAACGAGAGCCAGGCAACCGCGGCGGTAAGTCCAAAAGTCATTGAGTTGTTTCTTCGCCGGACCGAGGGTTCATCCTGCCTCTACAGGGCACGTCGGTTGCCGAGCGATCGACCACGGACCCACTCAACGCTTTGGGAGAGCGGCACACGTCGCTCGCCGACGAATGACACGAAGTTGTCACTGAACGCCTGCTGCCCCACATTGGAATCGATGAGAAGGTCAAAGACAGGAGTCGGCGACTTCAAAACGAGTTCCGCAGGCGTGATCTCGACATCGATGTTAGCGCGAGGGAACGCAATGTCCTTCGGCTCTGCCAGCAGTCGAATCACTTCGTCCTCACCCTGCAGCCGTACGGTGAGTGCTCCTTGGTGTCGCTGGTCAGCGCCGATCTGCCCCGTCCAAACCGACTTGCGCTCATTCTGCGCAAGCTCTAAAGGACAGGCTGCGATCTCGGAGCGGGTGCCGTCCAAGGAAATCCATCCGATCTCCAGCCGTGATCGATATGCTGTCGGTCCGTCATTGGCCACCACGACGTCCACACGATCGCCCGATCGGCGAATGCAGGGCAGGACGTGACGGTAGAGGCGACGGACCTCAAACGCAGCGGCTTTCCAGACGGACAGATGGTCCATCAGCGCCCACGACTGCACAGGCCAGCAGTCGTTGAATTGCCAGATGAGCGTCCCTTTGCAGAACTCCTCCGCGCGATAGCCTTCTATGGCAAACCGCATCGCATCACGCTGGTTGAGTTGGGAGAAGTAGACAAGGTCCTCGAGATCTTGGAGCGGCGGATAGTGCAGGGCGATGAAGCCGAGGTAGGTTTCATATCCTTTCCGCGTCTTGTCATGCCACTGCACCGTCGTCGTTGCGACGCCGCTGTCCTCTGGAGCAAGACAGTGATCCCACGCTTCCATGGACATCGACGAAGCGAATCCGAACTCCGAACTGAAGCGCGCCTTGGAGTCCTGGTAGTGGATCCAGTCCCCGCGTCCATGCCAAGCGTCCCAGTAGTGCTGGTCGCCGACGCCACCCCCGTTCGCATCACCTTCAGGACCCACGGGGCTGGTCGGGATGTAGGGCCGGCCCGAATCGAGTCGCGCAATCACATCCGGGAGCACCTCGTCCCAAATGGGCTGGCCGTAAAACCTTGGGGGATTGCGCTCTGCGCCCCCCCATTTGCCGTCCCACATCGTGCTGTTCTCGTTGTTGCCGCACCAGATCGCCAGCGATGCGCGATGTCTCAGACGACGGACCTGGTGTTCCGCCTCCTGACGGACCTCTTGTTGAAACACTAGATCCTCAGGGACATAGGAGCAGGCAAAGGGGAAGTCCTGCCAGACAAGGAGGCCCAGTTCGTCGGCTGCATCGTAAAACGCCTCGTGCTCATAGATGCCACCTCCCCAAACGCGAATCATATTCATATTCATGGCGACAGCGCGGCGAAGCTGCTCTTGGTAGCGCTCCTTTGTCACCAAACTCGGGAACGAGTGGTCAGGAATCCAGTTTGCGCCCCGACACCAGATCGCTTGACCATTGACCTCAAACTCGAACGACTCGCCAAAATGGTCCGGCTCGCGCCTTAGCTCAACGGTGCGAAATCCAACACGCTTGACTTGACGGTCGAGGAGTCTGCCGTCACGTTCCAAGGCGACTTCGACCTCGTATAGCGGCTGCGCGCCGAACCCTGAGGGCCACCAGAGTTCAGGTTCATCCACGATGACGGTTGCCTTTGGACCGCGCGCGGTCCATGTCTGCCCATTTGGTGCGGACACCTGGTAGGTCACGGTCGCTTTTGGGTCTGTCCCCGTTGCCTCGATGGTCAGGACACCCCTCCCATCAACGAGATCTGCTTTGGGGTTAAAAGAGGTGATTCGACCCGCGTACTCGACGAGCGTCACCGGTCGCCAAATTCCGCAGGAAACCAATCGAGGGCCCCAGTCCCACCCGAACATATACTGGGCCTTCCGCACAAAGGCCCGCTCGTCGAAGTTCATCAGATCGTCGGGGAGGCTTTCCTTTGCGAAGTATTTGCGGCGAAGGTGTTCGCCTAACTCCACCGCCGATTGAAATCGAACTTCCAGGGTGTTCTGGCCCGCACAAAGGCGATCCGAGACATCCGTTTCAAAAGGAAGAAACATGTTGGCGGTTTCACCGAGAAGTTCACCATTGAGCCAAACCTCGGCATAGGTATCCAGGCCATCGAAACGGAGCATCCTCGTCGGCAATTCGGGATCCGGCTGCCAGTTGAAGGACATGGAATAGGTCCAGTTGGCACGATCCACCCATTGACACCCCGCCTCTTGGCAGCGATAGAATGGGTCACCGATGATGCCCGCTGCCACTAGGTCAGCGTGAACGTGGCCGGGAACAATGGCGGGTACGAGGACGCTCTGTTTTTCGGGCGTCGGCACATGAAGCATCCACCCTTCGTGGAGCTCGGTGGCACGGAGTTGCACGGCGAGAATATAGCCGTTCTGCCGACGGTCCGACAGGTTGGGAAAGGTCCCTGAGAACCGTCGCCATGTGCTATACTCGGCGATAGTTTGCGAAGCCTTAACTGGGCGGCGGCTCGCCGTCCTTTTTTGTTCGCGAACCTTGAAAAGGCGGCCATATGGACATTCTTCAGGACCTCAATCAGATGGCTCGGGAGCGTGATATCCCGATTGAACATCTAAAGGCAGAACTGGAAGAAGCCTTGGCCGTTTCGTATAAAAAGTTTGTCGGCGCTCCTGGGGAAGTGAGCGTCGTGGTGACTCTCGATCCACAGAAAGGTCTCACGGCCTTTATTGAAAAAGAGGTCGTCGGCATGGTCACCGAGCCCTCGTATCAGATGTCGATCACCGAGGCGCGCAAACGCAAAGACGATATTGAGATCGGCGACTTCGTTCCCGTGGCGGTTGATCCCAATCGCTTCGGCCGGATCGCGGCGCAGACGTTCAAACAAGTTCTCAACCAAAAACTGCGCGAGGCGGAAAAGCGGCACTCCAGTGACTTCTTCAACGAAATGAAGGAGAACGTCGTGTCGGGTGTAGTGACCCGTCGCGAGGGCAACAGCATTTTTGTTCAGATCAACAAGGTCGAAGCCGAGCTTCCCAAGCGCGAGCAGGTGCCAACGGAAGAGCGCGATCGCTATCGCCCGAACGCTCGGATTCGGGTCTACGTTTGGAAGGTGGAAGAGGGTGAGCGTCGCTTTCGCGTCATCGTGAGCCGATCGCACCCCAACCTGGTGCGGCGCCTCTTTGAGGTTGAAGTGCCGGAAATCGCCCAAGGGATCGTCCAGATCAAAGGCGTTGCCCGCGAACCCGGGCACCGTACGAAGATCGCGGTGATCTCGACGGACGAGCGTATCGACCCGGTTGGCGCCTGTGTCGGCCAGCGCGGCGCCCGCGTCCAAGCGATCGTGGAGGAGCTCCACGATGAGAAAATCGACATCGTCCCCTTCAGCGAAGACCCAGTGACCTACATCACCAACGCACTTAGTCCCGCAAAGGTGAACTCGATCAAGCTTTCGACACGCGAGAACGATCGTGGAGAGGAAGAAAACCACGCCTATGTGGTCGTCCCTGATACGCAACTGTCGTTGGCCATTGGCAAGGGGGGCCAGAACGTACGCCTTGCCGCCAAGTTGACGGAGTGGAAGATCGACATCCGCAGCGAATCGCAGGCTGCGGAAGAAGCACGCGGAGGCGGAAACTAAAACGCACGGCCACACCCCCATCCGTACCTGTGTGGTTTGCCGGGCACAGCGCGAGCAAGCCTCGCTGGTGCGAATGTGCCTACAGGCTGGAAGAGTGGTAGTGGGTGTCAAGGAAGGTCGTGGCGCCTACGTTTGCGACAACGCTGCCTGCGTGCAGGGTCTGGCAAAAGGAGACCGACTGGCCAGAGCTCTTCGTGCGCGCCTGACGGAAGAGCAGTTGAGGACGATTCAGAATCATGGCATCATCAAATCGAGTAAAAGAGCAGGGAATGACGACTGAAATCGCGCCGCTAGCGAAGAAGTACTCCGTGACGCCGGCCCATGTATGGACCGTGTTGGAAGATCTCGGGGTTTCGCACGACGGCACGGGCTTCGAAGCTGATCCGGAAATCCTCGAACTTATCGAGTCGGAACTGGACGGGGTTCGAGGCTCAAAAACGGTCCCGCTCAAACCGAATCCGACGCCTCGCGACCTCGCCGCCGCGCTCAACGTTCCCCAGGCAGAGATCCAGAAGAAACTCGTCTCGGAGCTCAAGGTGATGGCGCCCGTAACCGCCGTGCTGAAACAGGACGTCGCCGAGGCCCTGGTGGCAAAGCTCGGATTTCAGCCTCAATGGACCGAACCGGGACAAACAAAGTCAGCACCGAAACCGAAGAAGAAAGCGGCTGAAACGACGACCGTCCGTCCACCCGTCGTCACGATCATGGGACACGTTGACCACGGGAAGACCTCGCTGCTCGACTACATCCGCAAGGCCAACGTGGCCGACAAAGAGCACGGGGGCATCACCCAGCACATCGGCGCCTATCAGGTCGAACTGCCCGAAGGCGTCATTACCTTTCTTGATACACCCGGCCACGCTGCGTTCACCTCGATGCGCGCTCGCGGAGCTCAGGTGACGGATATCGCCATCTTGGTCGTCGCAGCGGACGACGGCATCATGCCCCAAACCATTGAGGCGATCAGCCACATCCACAACGCCAGTGTGCCGATGATCGTGGCGGTCAACAAGATCGACCGTCCGAACGCGAACGTAGATCGAGTGCTGCAAAAGTTGCCCGAACAGAATGTGATCCCTGAGGCCTACGGCGGCGAAGTCATCGTGTGCCCGGTGTCCGCGATTACAGGTGAGGGCGTACCTCACCTGCTGGAAATGATCTTGCTTCAGGCCGAGGTCATGCAGCTTCAGTCGGATCCCAAAGGGGCGCTCGAAGGGGTGGTTATCGAGGCAAAGCTTGAGAAGGGCCGCGGTCCGGTCGCGACCATCCTTGTCCAGAACGGCACGCTTCGTGTTGGCGATGCCTTGGTCGTTGGCTCAACCTACGGACGCGTCAGGTCCATGGCCAACTATTTGGGTGAGCGTGTCAGCGAAGCAGGTCCATCCACGCCGGTCGAGGTGCTCGGGTTGAGTGATGTGCCTGGCGCCGGCGATCGTGTCGAGTTCATGAAGGACGAGCGGTCCGCGCGGGAGATTGCTGAGGAGCGAGCCGATCAGACTCGAATTGCTTCGCTTGAAAAACCGCAGCGCGCGATGTCGCTCAGCGACTTGCGACGACGCCTTTCAGAAGAGGACTCAAAGGAACTCAACCTGGTGGTAAAGGCCGACGTGCAGGGCTCAGTGGAAGCCGTGCGTGGGATGATCGAAAAGATCGAGAACGACGAAGTCGACGTCAAAATTATCCACAGCGGCGTTGGCTCGATTACCGAGAGCGATATCCTGCTTGCCCGAGCGGCGAGCGCCATTTGTGTCGGCTTCAATGTCAAGCCCGAGCCCGGAGCGAAAAAGGAAGCGGAAAGGCGCGGGGTTGAGATTCGCACCTATACGATTATCTACGAGCTGATCGAAGACATCGAGGCTGCCGTAAAGGGCATGCTGGCACCGAAGTATGAAGAAGAATACTTGGGTACCGCCGAGATCCGAGTTCGCTTTGAGCTGAGCCGCAAAGGCATTGTGGCGGGTTCCAATGTCAGCGACGGCAAGATAACACGCGGAGCCTTGGTTCGCGTCCGTCGTGGAAACGAAACGGTCTATGAAGGGAAAATCGACAGCCTCAAGCATCTGAAGGACGACGTTCGTGAAGTCGGCCAAGGGATGGACTGCGGTATCCAGTTTGAAGGCTGGAGCGACTTTGCCGAAGGCGACATCGTCGAGGCCTATACGCTCGTTCAAATCAACTAAGCGTTACCTTCGTGGCACAACCGGCGGAAGCAGCGCGAGCAGTTCGCTCAACTCATTGATCTCATAGTCAGGCGATGGATCCTCCGGACGCCTTTCTTCCGGCTTGGCCGTTTCCCCGCGCAAGCTCGGAGCAACGTCGCCTGCGCGCCGAATCCATACGGAGTGCCAACCAAACGTAATGGCGGGCAAGATGTCATGTCGGTAGCTGTTCCCGACGAAAAGCAGCTCGCCAGGATCGCTGTCGGCAAGGCGTTCGGCGCGCGCAAAGGCGGACCGGAGCGGCTTGCCCTCTCCCACTTCGCCCTCGATCAAAACGGGATCAAAGTAGTGGCCGATGCCCAGGGTGGCGATTTCAGCGCGCTGAACGTCGGCTGGCCCGTTGGTCATCAATCCCAACCCGAAACCCCTTTGCTTCAGCTCATCCAGCACCGCCACCGCGTCAGGGAATAGCATCAGAGACTCATTCCGATGTCGGCCATAGAAGTCAGACATGCGCTGCGCCAGTTCTTCTTGGTCGATGCCCAGACCACGCAGCACGCGCCGCATTTGTTCGGTCCGCGTCACGCCTCCATCCTGCAAGTAGATGGAGTACCACTCGGGCCTCTTCACCTCTTTTGCAAAAACCCGAAACTCGCGAGCCCAGGCATCCAGCAATTCTTCGAGGGAATGCGTGGCGACGGGATGCTCTTCAAAGGTGCGCCTCAACGCTGCCTTTGAGGCATCCCAATAGCCGCAAAGCGTATCGTCAAGGTCGAAATAGATAAATCGTACGTTCGACAGCATCGCCCTAAGGACTTGGGGGGGACCCCATGAAGAAGTTGAACAAGAAGCGCAAGGGGATGCGAAGCAGGTTCCAAAGACTGAGAGAAGGGTTGATCTGCCCGTAAATCACCCAGCCAATCAGCAAGAACGTTCCGATCTCGCGGTTGAAGCGATACCAGGCAAACCGAACGTTGTCGGGCATGAAGGCTCCTACCATCCAGTGCCCATCCAAGGGACCAAAAGGAATGAGGTTAAACAAACAAAGAACAATATTAAAATAGATGAGAAAGACCAGCAACATGGGCAAGAAGCCCTTTTCCACGCCGCTGAGTACGGCCCATGGAGTGTCCGACGGCAACGCGCCGCTGATCATCATGACGCGAAGCACGATGGCCCAGACACCTGCTTGGATGAGGTTGCTCAGCGGACCAGCGGCAACGGACCAAAAGTGATCCCACCGAGGATTGCGCATTTTAGAGGGATCGACCAAGACAGGTTTGCCCCACCCGATTCCAAAGCCCGAAGCGACGGTGATCACGATCATGAGCGTGCCAAGCGGATCCAGGTGGGCAAGGGGATTCAAGGTCACACGGCCGTAATAGGCAGGCGTGGGGTCTCCAGCAAGCGCTGCCACTTTGGCGTGGGCGTACTCATGGAACGTTAACCCGCAAAGGATGGCCAGGATCATCGGGAAGAACTCAGGTCCGAGATTCAACAAGCCACCCCCTGATTGCATCCCACGAGTTCCCGTTCCACTAGGGCTTCGAACCGTTCCCGCTGAGCAACGAGACTCGGGGAGCCTTGTGCGTCGATCCATACCGTCGCCGGTTTGGGAAATCGGTTGTAGTTGCTTGCCATGCTCTCGCTGTAGGCGCCGGTTGTCAGGACTTGGAGCACATCGCCTGGTGCGAGATCTCTTGGAATACGCGCCGACTCGATCAAGACATCGGTTTCACAGTGACGCCCCACCACCATCGCTTCCATCGTATCTACGCCCGGGTCGACGGCAACCTCATACTTTCCACCGTAAAGTCCCGGCCTGGGGTTGTCGCTCAGCCCTCCGTCCACCGCAACGAGGGTCACCGCTGTCCCGTCGCGACGGGTGGCGCGTTTGATGGGGCCCACCTCATAGAGGGTCAGTCCGGCTTCGCCCACGATGGCCCGGCCCGGCTCCATCACGAGCGTTGGCTCTGGCTTGTGGTCCCCCAAGGCGTCACTCAGCGCGGCGGCAATGCTTCGGACGAAGTCGTCGATGGATTGCGGCACGTCTCCGGCCAGGTACCGAACGCCGAGACCACCGCCAAGGTCCAGCACGCGAAATGGGACTCGGTACTTGTCTAGCATCTCCAGGCCGAAGCGCACCATCGCCCGGCAGGCAGCAACTTGAGAACGGGCGTCCATCAGCTGGGAACCGACGTGGCAGTGGTAGCCGATAAGAGGCAGGTCATGCTCTGCGGCATAGCGCACACAGGCTTCTGCCTCTCCTGACTCCATGCCGACGCCAAACTTCGAGTCTGGCGTGGCGGTCGCAATCTTCTGATGAGTTTGTGGATCGACGGGCGGATTGAGTCGGAGCAGAAGACCCGGCAGGGAAGTCTCCTTCTTGAGTGCGCCAAGCGCGTTCATCTCGTCATAGGAATCAACGACGATGCGGCCAATGCCAACGCTGAGGGCATAGCGAAGCTCAGTCACTTTCTTGAAGTTGCCGTGAAGCGTGCAGGCTGCGGCCGGTACCCCGGCGACTAGGGAGGCCCGCAGCTCACCTTCACTGGCGACATCGACGGAGCAGCCGCGATGATACACAAAGTGGAGTAACGCCAGTAAGCCGTTGGCTTTTGACGCATAGGTGATCCGCGCGTTTGGGTAATGGGTCTGCACCGCGCGATGGAACTGACCCACGCGATCGGCGATGGTTGCCTCGCTCAGCACATAGAGCGGCGTTCCAAACTGTCCTGCCAGCTCGTTCGCGTCTGCCGACGAAAGTCTGAAACGTTCGTCTGGAGCCGGCAGGTTCATGGGTACTGAGTATGGCAGATGGACGGCGATCGTTCGTCTGATACAACCCGGAATGTAACGCACCGGGGCCCCATTCGTCGGGTAGTCAGGGGGAACTGTCCATGTATTCCAATCAGCGCGGATTCACGCTCATTGAACTGCTTGTCGTTATCGCGATTATCGCCATCTTGGCCGCCATTTTGTTCCCGGTGTTCGCCCAAGCCAAAGCCTCGGCCAAGCAGGCAGTGTGCATCAGCAACTTCCGCCAGTTCGGCCTTGCCTTTGGGCTCTATCGCATGGACGCTGACGACGTGTGGACCCCCCTGAGCATCCGAGTCTATCAGGGGCCTGGCTATAACCCGCAAATGATGTGGCTTGGCTATGACAGCAATAACACCGGCGAGGTCGAAGCTGGCTACTTTGGGACGGTCCTGGAGCCCGCACGAAACCCCGTTCAGCCCGGATTGCTTGACCCCTACATGAAGAGTCACGACGTCAAGCGATGCCCCAGCATGCCTGGCAGCTGGCAGCTTGCGGTGGCCTACAACCACTTCTCACCCGTCAAGCCTTCGGCCTACTACACGACCAACCCCATGGCGGAAGGGAACGAGTTTGGCCCTGGGACGCGTCGGGTCGAGTCAACACCAGAGGGTTTTGTCGTGTCATTGGGCGCGTCGGAATCTGAGATCGACATGCCCGCGCAAACCCTTGTGTTGTGGGAGCACAAGTTCAGTGCACCCGCATGCAACTTTCTGCAGCCGGCAGATTGGTATGCCAGCCCTCCCAAAGACCCGCCACTGTATGAAGAGCATTTCAATGCCCTGCATCGCGGAGGATCGACCACTCTTTGGGCGGATGGACACGTCAAGCGCCTTGTATTCGGCGCGCTGAAGCGGCCATATTTCTCTTGTCGCAAGGACATCTACCCAGAGTTCAGCTGACGATCGGCTCCTTGCGGGCGGCGCCACGGTATCCGGACCGCGGCGGCGGCGGACCATTTTCGCGGCGAATTCGCGCCTGGTCGATCGCCGGTCCGTACTGGGGCAACCAAGGAGCGAGGGCGATCAGCATGTCATCCACCATTTGCCAAACTTCATCGGGACGGCACACGGCCGCGGTGAGCGGATCGAGAAGGACAGCTTGACGGAGCAGCGTGTCGTCACCCGTCACAGCGGCTTCGACCGCCAGCCGCTGCACGGACACCGAGGCGTTGCAAACCGCGGCGCATCCCAACGGCAGCGGGCCCACACGTGGCATGGAGATGCCATTTCCATCGACATACCCCGGCGCTTCGATCACGCAATCGGGCGGCAAGTTCTCGATACAGCCGTGATTCACCACATTGAAATGCCCCCGATAGGTTCGCCCGGTTACCAAACCTTCGAGAATATAGGAACCGTGTTCGTTGCCTCGCTGATCGGCCCCGTAGCGATACGGATCCCCTTCCATCCATTCAGGGAATTCCGTTTCGAACCAATGGCGACTTTCACGACAGGCACGAAGATAGCCGCCTGTCTCACCATGAATCCAGAAGCTCATGTCGATCCATTCAGGAATCTCTTGGGCGCGCTTCCGATACCACGGCACATACTCACTCAAATGACCGTTCGATTCGGTGCTGAAGTAGCCGAATCGCCGGAGCATGTCGATACGTACTTTCTCCGTCACTGAGTACGTGGGATGTCGCTCCATCGCAGCCAGCAGCTCTCCGGTTAGGTCGCTGCCGTTGTGACGAATCTGAACAAACCATGTCTGGTGGTTGATTCCAGCGCAAATCACGTCGACTTCCGACTTGGGTAACCCAAAACAATCCGCGATCATCGCGTGGCCGTGAATCACGCCATGGCAAAGACCGACCACCTTCACGCCGCCGTACTTGGCGCACGCCCAAGTCAGCATCGCCATGGGGTTGGAGTAGTTGAGAAGCAGGCAGTCCGGCTTGGCGACTTCTCGTATGTCACGGCACAGATTGAGGAGGACAGGGATGCCACGCTGGGCATAGAAAACGCCGCCGGGACCGAGCGTGTCACCCACGCACTGATCCACGCCATAGGTTAGTGGGATCTCCACGTCCTGTTCGAAGGCTTCAAGTCCTCCGACACGAACAAAACAGAAGACGAAGTCGGCATCTCGCACGGCCTCCCGTTGGTTGATCGTTGCTTCGATGCTGGCGGCCACACCGTTAGCCTCAACGTCCTTGCGCAGCAGCCGCTCGATCATGTCGAGATTGCGCTCGTCGATGTCCATTAAGGCGATGTCGGAATCTGACAGTTCCGGCACGCTGAGGATGTCCCGAACCATGTTCCGGGTGAAGCCGACACTGCCCGCGCCAATGATCGCGATCTTCTTTCCCACGTGCAAAGTCTACGCGATGTCCCGATACGAGTCGTACGGGTCGGAAAGGTCGAAGTATCCCTTTCTTTCGATGCTTGCGCCGCTCCAATCGAAGACGTAGCTCCGCGTGGAGGGCTGGTTCATCACGGACTCAATGAGCCGACTGCGGCCAAAGGCTCGGGTATCGCTGGGGGGCTGAGTGGTGGCGTCCACGATGTCGAGGTCATCAACCATGCGCCTTGCCTCGCCTGCATCCTGCAAGGCATAAAAGAGACTCTGCTCGGGGTCGATGTTGTGATACTCAAGGTCCACAGAATGCAGCGAATCGTCGTCCCACCCAACGTTTGCATCCTCCATGTAGCGCTCCACGATCCGCCGCTTGGCCACCCAGTCGATGCGGTCACCCATGGCCATGGGATCAGATTCCAAACCGTCCAGTGTGGACTCCCACTCGCGCAGAATCCAGTCCGTTTGATCCGACTCGCCTTTGAACCGCTGAGCTAAGGCCAAGTATTGGTGCTGGAGTTCGATGGCGCCAATCGTCGTGCCGTCTTCAAGGACGACATTCCAGCGAAACGACTGGTCCCGGCTTACCTGCCTGAGGGCCAGGATCGGGTGTTTGAGCGTCCACCTTTCTGGAATCGCGTCATCCTCTGCGAGCCGTATCACGAGCATCGTGGTGCCGACCTTGAGCGCGTAGGCGTACTCGTTTTGATTGGCTTCGCCAAACAGCAAGTGAAGCCGGGTCATTCCGTTCGATGAGTAGAAGTGCTCCCAGCGAGGGTTGATTACGGCACGATTGAAGCGCACGCGGCTCGCAACAGTCTTGAGGATATGGTCAGCTCGCTGAGACAGCTGAAAGGGAACCGAGGGGTCAGGAGCGACGCTGTAAACGTGGCTGACCCAGATGTAGTCGACCGGGTTTTCAACCATGTCCTGATAGCTGGGCCGCAACCCACCTGCTCCGAGAATGTGTCCACCCACACGTCCAACTCCAGCGAAAATTTGCCGCGTCATCAGGAAGCCATACATCCGCTGCGCCCGGTGGGCAAAGAACTCTTCGTCAATCCGTGAGTGATAGTTTTCGTGGCATCCGAAGGTGTGGCCGCCGAAGTGGTCGACGCTGTTGTTGTAGATGCGGACCGCATCGTTCAGCCCCATGTCTTTGAGCGCTCGAACGATCATGCGCCGACCGGCACGGTCATTGGCAATGAGATCGGTGAGCTGAATGCACTCGGCCGTGGCATATTCGAGGTGCGATCCCACGGAATCGATGTAGAGGCGGCCGCCATTGAGGAGAAATCCTCCGCACTGGGCCGGCTCGAACACATCGTCTCGGGACTGCTCGTCAAGCACCCCCATGCGGTGATCGAAAAAGACGCAGTCTTTGATGAGTTCGACGGCTTGCTCGGGTCGGCCAAGTGTTTCATCGTCAACGAGACAGCCGAACTCCGTTTCGACACCTACGATTCGTCGACCATCGCGCTCGCCCATACCGCCATTCTACGCCGCGGGATGGACGGGTATCCTTGCCGAGCGATGAGGTTCGGCTCGGGAAACAAACCCTCTGCCGGCACCCCGTTTGTCCAGTGTGCTGGCTGCAAGAAAACGCTCTTTGCCGCCGAGTTCGAGGAGAATCAACGGGTATGCCCTTCCTGTGGCCATCATCACCGCCTGAGTGCGGCCGACCGCATTCGCTTCACCTTTGACGAAGACTCCTTTGAAGAGCGCGACGCCGGACTTCGGTCAGTAGACTCCCTTTCATTCCCCGAATATCACGGCAAACTCACCTCAGCCATCCAGAAAACTGGCTTGCAAGATGGGGTCGTCGATGGCTTGGCGTCCCTTGACCAACTGCGGGTCAGCGTCGCTGTCGCCGACTTTGCCTTCATGGGAGGCTCGATGGGTTCGGTAGCAGGCGAGAAGGTCACCCGAACTTTGGAGCGAGCCAGCGACGAGCGGATTGCCGCGATCGTTTTCTGCGCCTCTGGCGGCGCCCGCATGCAGGAAGGCCTGCTCTCCCTGATGCAAATGGCAAAAACAACTGCCGCTGTGGAACGCTGCCGTCGGACGGGTACCCCGTTCATCTGCGTTTTTACGGATCCCACGATGGCGGGAGTGCTCGCCAGTTACGCCAGCATTGCCGATGTGATCTTGGCCGAGCCAAAGGCGCTCGTCGGATTCGCTGGGGCTCGCGTGAGCAAACAGGCCCAGGTCGGCAAAGTCCCGGACGGATTCCAGACGGCGGAGTATGTTCACGCCCATGGCATGATTGATCGCATCGTTCCCCGCAAAGAGTTGCGCGGCGTCTTGTCAACATTGGTCCGCACCCTGGGATGGAGGCTTTATGGCCAATAGCTGGCGAGAATGGGAGCGCCCTCTTATCGAATTGGAAGAGGGCATGGCCAAGCTGCGCGAGTTGGCGCGAGCCGCGACCAACGCAGCACAGCGCCAGGAAATCGAAGCCAAACTCACCGAGTTCGAACGTCGCCGTGATGGCTACATCGAAGTGATGTACAGCCGATTAGGCCCTTGGGAGAAGGTGCTCGTAGCGAGGGCAGACAAGCGACCCTACACCCTCGACCTCGTCGGTGAAATCTTTCGCGGCTTCGTTGAATTGGAGGGAGACCGCGCATTCGGGGCTGATAAGGCGATTGTCGGCGGGGTCGGAACACTTGGCGATCAGCCCTGCGTGGTCGTCGGGCACCAAAAGGGGCGCAACATTCAAGAGCGGCAGCTGCGCAACTTTGGTATGGCAAAGCCGGAGGGATACCGAAAAGCCATTCGCTTGTTCGAGTTGGCAAACCGATTTGGCCTGCCGGTGGTGACCTTTGTCGACACCCCGGCCGCTGACCCTGGCGTGGAAAGCGAATCCCGAGGCATCAGCGAAGCCATTGCCGCCTCGATGCTCAAAATGTTCGAACTGGAAGTGCCCGTCGTCTCGGTCATCGTGGGTGAAGGCGGCAGCGGTGGCGCCATCGGCATTGCCGTGGCAAACCGCGTTGTGATGCTC
The DNA here is from genome assembly GCA_046292875.1 of Fimbriimonadaceae bacterium. GTDB lineage: Bacteria > Armatimonadota > Fimbriimonadia > Fimbriimonadales > Fimbriimonadaceae > JBKBQD01. The sequence goes on along the minus strand of JBKBQD010000001.1, from coordinate 11,700 downwards.
GAACACGCCATCTACTCGGTGATTCCGCCCGAGGGCTGCGCAGCCATTCTATGGCGCCAGCCGGAGAAAGGCCCTCAGGCCGCCGCTGCCCTGCGATTGACGGCGCAGTCGGCTTTGGAGCTGGGCTTGGTCGACCAAGTATTGCAGGAACCGAAGGGAGGTGCGCATCGCGATATTGACGCGACAGCAGAGACGATCCGTTCCGCCATTGCCTCCGCTTTGGATGAATTGCTTCCCGTATCGGGACCAGACCTCCGGGAAGCACGGTACGCGAAGTTCCGTGGCATGGGGATTTTCGCCGAAGACGGCCGTTAACTCAGCAGTCCGGAGACTGCGGACAGATCCACGTTGCCGCCGCTGATGACGACTCCGACACGCCCCTGACACCGCGTGGAGTCGCTCAGTGCGCCAGCCAGGGAGAGGGCACCGGTTGGCTCGACGACCAACTTCGCGCGCTCCATCAAGAGGCACATTGCTGCGAGGATTTGAGCGTCCGAGACCGTGATCACATCATCGACAAATTGACGAATCAACGGAAACGTATACTCGCCAAGGGAAGGAGTCCTTGCACCGTCTGCCACTGTGTCCGGGTTTGAAACGCTGTGGAGAACTCCCGTTCGAAATGATCGTGCGCCATCATCAGCAGCCTCAGGCTCAACGCCAACAACCGTGATGTCCGGGCGCAGACTCTTCGCCGCGACTGCGCAGCCAGAAAGCAGGCCGCCACCGCCGAGACAGACATAGAGCACATCCAGGTTCGTTGTTTCTTCGAGCAGCTCCAAGGCAACCGTGCCTTGGCCTGCAATGACATCGGGATGGTCATAGGGCGGAACCACCACCAATCCACGCTCGGCGGCCAACTTGCGACCAAGCGCTTCTCGGGTCTCTTCCTCTCGATCATAGAGCACGACCTCGCCCCCATACGCTTCCGTCGCCTTTCGTTTGACTTCGGGGGCGTCGAAGGGCATGACAATGACGCACGGCATGTCGAGGATGCGCCCCGCGAGCGCAACGGCCTGCGCATGGTTCCCGGACGAATACGTCAACACTCCGCCTGTGTGGCCGCTGTCTTTGAGTTTGCGCATCGCGTTATATGCGCCGCGGAACTTGAACGCTCCGACCCGCTGGAAGTTTTCGCACTTAAACAAAAGGGCCGCGCCAGCTCGCTCTGAGATGGCGCTGCAAGTCATCACCGGCGTGCGGTGTGCGACTCCCGAAATCCGGTCGGCCGCAACGCGGATTTCGTCCAGCGTGACCATCAGGGACGACATACGGCAATCACATCCACCTCTACGGCAAAGCCGTAATGCAATTCGGACACTGGAACTACGGTGCGGGCCGGACGATGCTCTCCAAAGGCCTCGGCAAAGGCGCGGTTGACGGTTGGCCAGCTCTCGATTGACGTCACATAGATGGTCGCCCGCAACACATGGCTCAAGTCCGAGCCGGCCGCGCCAAGGATCGCCCTGAGGCTCTCGACAATGACGGCGAACTGCTGGTCAATGTCCCCCAGTTCACGTTCGCCACTCGCTCGGACGGGCAACAGCCCGGCAACATAGACCAATCCATTGTGCCGAACTGCCTGTGAGTAGTGACCTCCTGGCGTTGGAGCGGCGTCGGTATGAATGGGTTCGATCATGTTGGGGACTCCGAAGCAAGGGTGGCGGCGTCTTCTTCTGCTGCAAGTTTGAGCCGAAATCGAATGACGTCAATCACCGCAAGGGCGAGCACCAGAACCACGGGACCGCCAATGAGTCCGATCGGCCCCATCACCACCGCGCCGCCCATCAGGCTAAAGAATAGCGGTAGTTCATGCTGCTTGATCCGTGCGCTGATCACCGCCGGACGAAAGAAGTTGTCGAACTGGCTAATGGCAATACCCAGCCCAAGGATCAAGAACGCTTGCCAGTTCTTGCCGTTCGCCAGCAGATAGAGCGTCGCGGGAATGTAAACGGCTGGCGCTCCGACAAGGGGGATAACACAGGCAATGGTGGTGATCAGTCCCCAAAGGGTCCAGTTCGGCAAGCCGACGATGGCATAACCGACAGCGGCAACCACGCCCTGGAGGATCGCCACCAACACCACCCCGATAAAGACGGCGTGGATGGTGTCGTACATTCGCTGCAGAACCATTTCTGACTGCTCGCGCGGGAGCGGCAGCAGTTCGAGAGTCGGTTCCCGGAGTCGCCAGCCGTCGCGCATCAAGTAGTACATGGTGATCAGCGCAATCACGATCATCAACAATCCTTGGATCAGTCCCGCCGCAGCCTTGGCCACCCAGCCGGAGAGATAGCGCACCACGTCCTCCCGGTTTTCTTTGTAGAAGAGTGTGGTGGAAAATCCGTCGGCGCCGATTCGCTCCGAAATGGGCTTGATGCTTTCATCCACCCTCTCAAGGATCTGGGCAACGGTAGAACTTCCGACCGGCGCCTCGGACTTGGCCTTCATATCCGAAACCACGCGACCGGCCTGCAGCACGACCAAAGAGCCGATAACGGCCAGCGGCACTCCGATTACCACGATCGCGATCAGGGTGGCCAAAGCGGCGCTGGCATTGGGCGAGAATCGCTGCAAGAGTCGGCGATGGATGGGACTGAGCAGCACGCTGATGACCGCTGCCCAAAGAAATGCCCCCAAAAAGGGAACCAGCATCGCGATGCTGATGAGAACGATGAGGGCAGCGCAGGCGACAAACGCGAACCGTCGGTACTGTTCGCGGAACCGCTGGACATTGCCCGGCTTCGACATGATGCTCTCGTGGAAACCGTGTGAGCCGGCTGGGACTCGAACCCAGGACCCACGCCTTAAAAGGGCGTTGCTCTACCGACTGAGCTACCGGCTCGCGACCCTCGCATGGTACCCGTAACCACCTGCGGGTACATTCTCACCATGCCCGAAGACGCCCTCTCTTATCGCGACGCGGGGGTCGATATTGACGCCGCGGGTCGGGCTCTGCGGTCCATATCCGATGCCATTCGTGCAACGCACAACGAGCGAACGATCGGTGGCATCGGTTCTTTTGGGGGGCTTTTTGACGCTTCTTTCCCCGAGATGGATCGCCCGACGCTCGTCGCCAGCATCGACGGCGTTGGCACAAAGACGAAAGTCGCTCAGATGGCCGGGGTGTTCGATCACCTCGGTGCGGACATCGTGAACCATTGTGTCAACGACATTCTTTGCCAAGGCGCGCGGCCGCTCTTCTTCCTTGACTACTTTGCGACGTCGCGCCTGCAACAAGAGGTTTTCGCAGCGGTCGTAAAAGGCGCGGCAGAAGCGTGTGCTGCCGTTGGATGTGTCCTGATCGGGGGAGAAACGGCAGAAATGCCCGGCGTCTATGTCGATGAAGAGATTGACATTGTGGGCGCGATCATCGGCATTGTCGATTACGCATCAAAGCTTCCGCGCGCGAAAGTTCAGGCAGGAGATGCCCTCGTCGGCATCGCTAGCGACGGTCTGCACACGAACGGGTTTTCGCTTGCCCGGCGGGCCCTCTTTGAGATTGGTGGGTATTCCGTTCGCGATGCGTTGCCCGAACTCGGGGGTTCGATCGCCGAGGCGCTGCTCAAGCCACACCACTGCTATTTCCGCTCGGTTTACCCCTTGCTCGCCGATTTTGAGTCCATCCGCGCAATCGCGCACATAACTGGCGGTGGCCTCTATGACAACGTGCCGCGCGCCTTGCCATCGGACTGCCAGGCCGTGATTGAGCGCCGCTCCTGGACGCCCCTGCCCATCTTTCGTCTGATTCAAGACGCCGGAAATGTGCCGGACCAAGAGATGTACCGCACCTTTAACATGGGCATCGGCATGGTGCTTGTGTGCGGAAAGGACGTCGCAGAAGCCGTCGTTCAGCGGCTCAATGCTTCCGGTGAAGCGGCTGCCGTCATTGGATACATCCAAAGCGGGCCGCACGACGTCCAAATCGCTTAGCCTCTTGATCCGATTAGCAGTCTCGGCGGTATACTGCCAATGCCGTCAGGTAAGGACCTGCTTCGGCGCAAACCAGAAAAGACGTTTTGGAGAAACACACCATGAAACTCACCCCCCTTCATGATCGGATCGTGGTCGAAGCGGCGCAAAAGGAAGAAGTCTCGGTCGGCGGCATTCTCTTGCCCGACTCAGCCCAAGAGAAGCCGCAGCGTGGCAAGGTGCTTGCTGTCGGACCCGGCAAGCGACTGGATAGCGGTCAACTTGCGCCGGTTGACGTTCAAGTTGGCGACACCGTGCTTTACGGCAAGTACGGTGGAACCGAAGTTACCGTCGAAGGCGAGGAGTATGTGATCCTCCGCGCGGACGACGTTCTGGCGGTGGTGGCGGGCGATGCTACCGCCAAGAAGGAGCCTGTGAAGGCAGGGAAGGGCAAGAAGTAGATGGCAGCCAAGGATCTCAAGTACGGCGCAGAGGCGCGCAAACTGCTCGAAGCAGGTGTCGACAAGCTTGCGAACGCGGTCAAGGTGACGCTTGGACCTCGCGGCCGCAATGTCGTGTTGGAAAAGAAGTTCGGCTCGCCGACCGTGATCAATGACGGCGTGACTATCGCCAAGGAGATCGAAGTCGAGAACCGCTTCGAGAACATGGGCGCCCAGTTGATCCGCGAGGTCAGCAGTAAGACCAACGATCTTGCGGGCGACGGCACCACGACCGCGACGGTCCTCGCGCAAGCAATTTTCAAGGAAGGCATTCGCAACGTGGCCGCAGGCTCAAATGCGACACTGATCAAGTCCGGCATCGAGAAGGCGACGGACGCCGTGGTCGAGGAGGTCAAGAGCAAGAGCAAGCCGATCAAGGGCCTTGATGCCGCCCAGCAGGTCGCCACGGTCAGCGCCAATGACCCTGAGATCGGTGCGCTGGTCGCCAAGGTCATCGATGTTGTTGGCAAGGATGGCGTCGTCACGGTTGAGGAAAGCAAGAGCACCGAAACCAGCTACGAAATCGTCGAGGGGATGCAATTTGACAAGGGCTACCTCAGCCCCTATTTTGTGACGGATCCGACCCGCATGGAAGCGGTCTTTGAGGACCCGATGATTCTCTTCTATGAGAAAAAGATCGGCACCGTCCAGGACCTGATCCCTCTGCTTGAGAAGGTGCTCCGCGCCGGAAGGCCCTTCGTCATCGTGGCCGAAGACGTGGAGGGCGAGTGCCTCGCCACGCTCGTGTTGAACCGGATCCGGGGCAACCTGCCGATCGCCGCCGTCAAGGCGCCGGGATTTGGGGATCGGCGCAAGGCGATGCTCGAGGATATGGCGATCCTCACAGGCGGTCAGTTCATCAGCGATGATCTCGGCACCAAGCTTGAAAACGTGACCTTGGAGATGCTCGGCACAGCGCAGCGGGTTGTCATCACCAAGGACGATACGACCATTGTCGGCGGCAAGGGCGCGAAGGACGCCATTGCGGGTCGGATCAGCCAAATCAAGCGGCAGATTGAAACGACGGACTCGAGCTACGACAAGGAGAAGCTGCAAGAGCGTCTCGCCAAGCTGAGCGGGGGCGTCGCCGTCGTCAAGGTCGGTGCGGCGACGGAAACGGCGCTCAAAGAGAAGAAGGCCCGAATCGAAGATGCCCTTGCCTCGACGCGAGCCGCGCTCGAAGAGGGCGTAGTCGCTGGCGGCGGCGTGGCACTGCTTCAGGCAACGAGTGCGCTCGATGGTCTGAAACTCGAAGGCGACGAACTCATCGGAGCCAACATCGTCCGCAAGGCCCTTGAGGCGCCGATTCGAACGATTGCGGAGAACGCAGGCGTCGAAGGGTCCGTCGTCGTCGAGAAGGTGCGCGGTGGCAAAGCTGGTTTCGGCTTCAATGCCGCTACCTTGACCTACGAGGACCTGATCAAGGCCGGTGTGATCGACCCCACCAAGGTCGTCCGGACCACCTTGCAGAACGCGGCCTCGATCAGCGGACTCTTGCTCACGACCGAAGCGGCGATTGCTGATCTTCCCGAAAAGGAAGATGAAGGGCACCATCACCACTAGGGTCAACGGCTAACCAGAGCCTTCATCCGGCCCGTACCCAAACGGTACGGGCCGCTTTTTGTCTATCGCAACCCTGAAAGGTCCGGACGAAGGCGATGGAAGTTCCCGCGATCCTGGACGGCTTTGGCTAAGCGCAGGATCGGCTCCTCTCCAAAGAGCCGACCAAAGAAAGAGAGACTTCGAGGAGCGCCAGATTCCGTTACCCCCTGGGGAATGATGGCTTGGGGGTGGCCGGTGTAGTTTGTCAGCACCAGGCCACTATCGCCCCGGTTGCTCGCGACAATGACGTCGAAGTTCTCGGTTGCCGCCTGATAGGCGTCCATCGCTTGACGGCGGAGTCGCTGGGCCTGGAGGTAGTCCACCGCAGAAAAGAACCGCGCAGCGCGATAGTTGCGCGGCCAGTTGCTGTTTTCGATTTCGTTGATCCTGCCGTCGCGAACGATGTCGTCGAATGCCGCCGCACCCTCGCACATCAGGATGCGATCCAGCCCTGGGGGTGTGGCGGGAATCGTCACCCGCTTCGGCTCAATGCCCAACGCAACAATGGGCTCCATGAATGCCGGAATGTCCTCGGGCGCATTGGAACCGACAAGGTAACCCACGCGCAGGTCGTTGATGGAGGCGGTGGGAATCCAGTGGAAGGGACGATCCACCGTCGTGGAGTCCAAGGGGTCGGAACCAATGATCGCGGCGAACACGAGCGCGCAGTCCTCAATGTTCCGGCACATTGGCCCCACCTTGTCCATGGACCAAGATACCGGCATCGCTCCATAGCGGCTCGTGCGTCCGAACGTTGGCCGCAGTCCAGTGACGCGGCATTGAAAACTGGGTGAGATGATCGAGCCAAGCGTCTCGGTGCCAATGGTAAACGCGCAGAGCGCCGCCGCCGTCGCACAACCAGATCCGGCAGAGGAGCCTGAAGAACCCTGGGCTGTGTTCCACGGGTTCTTCGTGCGACCCTCAAACCAAACGTCGCCTTCTGCCAGCGCGCCCAGGCTCAGCTTGGCCAACAAGATGGCGCCAGCTTCCGTCAGGCGATCGTAGGTCGTGGCGTTATGGTGAAGGACCTGATCGCGAAACGGCGCGGCTCCCCACGTTGTGGGATACCCCTCGACGGCGAACAGGTCTTTCAGGCCATAAGGGATCCCATGCAACGGGCCGCGGTCATCGCCTCGCGACAGTTCTGCTTCGGCCTGTGCGGCTTGCTTGAGCGCGAGCTCTTCGGTCAGATTCACGACGCAAAGCAGTTCACTCCCGTAGCGGGTAAGCCGGTCCAAATAGAGCCGGGTCAACTCGACGGGAGAGATCTGCTTGGTCCGAAGAAGCGCGCCGAGTTCGCGAATCGACAGAAACGCAATGTCTTCGTCTGTAGAGGGCTTTGAGACTCCGGTGTAATCGACAGTGACCTCAGTTTCGGACTCCGACTCGAGCGGCTCTGTCCAGGGTTGGAAGGGGGTCGGCGGGACCGTGAGGTAAGTGATGGGGTCGCGCCGCATTTGAGTCAGCAAGCGCGGCTGTGCCCGAACCGCGGCCAAGGCCTGCGTGACCTCGGCATCCGTGAACTCCAACCCGACGATTTTGAGGAATGACCGCACGTCGCCATCCGTAATTTCGACGCCTTGTTCCTGGGCCTGTTGGATCGCTCCCGCCAGAGCGAGTGGAAGGCGCTCGCGGTGTACCGACCAGGGAAGCATGGTTCCGGTTACGCCGAGCCCTGCCAGTTCGAGAAATCGCTTTCGGCTTAATTTCGCGCCGCTGTCCATTGCTCCACCATGATACGCCGCCTTCGATGGTCTGGTGACCTGCGGTACCCTTTCGCTTGGATTGAACGTCGGAACGGAAGCAGGGAAGAGCGATGATCCGGCGGCCGCTGTCCATAGCCGCGACATCCTTCGACTTTACTGGCCTCTCGCGCTTTCCTGGCTGCTCATGGCGGTTGAAGCTCCGTTCGCCATCGCGGTGATTTCGCGTATGCCGGACGCCGAAGTCAACACGGCCGCGATGCTGCTCGTCATGTCCCTCGCGCTCTGGATTGAAAGCCCCGTCATTGACTTGCTTTCGACCGGGACGACTCTGGTTCGCAACAGTGCGGCCTTTCGCGTTCTCTCCAAGTTCACCGTGCTCATCATCGTTCTGGTGACGGTCGTCCATGCGGCCGTGGCCCTGACTCCGATTTACGACTGGCTGACTCGCTCGGTGATTCGCGCCCCGCAAGATGTTGTGGAAGCCGGACGCTGGGCCATGGTCGTGATGATCCCTTGGTCCGGATTCATCGGCTGGCGGAGGTTTCTGCAGGGCGTCCTGATTCGCGCTGGGCATACACGCCAGATTGGCGTCGGCACCGGGGTGCGCGTCGTGTCACTCGCGCTCTCGGCCTGGGCCCTCATGACATGGTCGCCGCTCACGGGGGTGACCGTCGCGACCGCCGCCGTGGTCGCCTCGGTCATCTTTGAGTCGCTGTTCATTTACCTGGTTGGACGCCGAGTCATGCGTGCCTTGCCAAGTCCTGAGCCCGGTGCCCTGGTCCCGACGCTCGGCAGCGCCGCACGCTTCCACTGGCCGTTGACAGCAGCGACGATGGTCATGATGATGGGCACGCCGCTCATCAGCGCGACGTTGGCGAGGACGTCATCGCCCGTTCTTGCCATGGCGGCGTGGCAAGTCGCCTTTGGCGTCGTCTTCCTTCATCGGGCGATCACCTTTGCACTGCCTGAAGTGGTGATCGCGCTGAGCGAGCGTGCCGCCGCTGCAACGCTGCGGTCATTCTGCTTTGCCGTTGGCGGCCTCTCTTCCATCGTGATGCTCGTTGCCGCAGGTCTGCGGCTCGATGAGTGGCTCTTCACCACCGTGCTCAAGACCGATCCCGAGATTGCCCGCGTTGCCCACGTCGCCTATTGGACGGCGTTCATGCTGCCGATCTTGAATGCGCTCATGTCGTACGTGCGCGGCATGCTCACCGCCCACCGCAAGACCGGTTCGCGCCTGGTTGCCATCAGCGTTGGGCTGGGCACCCTCTTTGGAATGTTGAGCCTGGGTCTCGCGCTCAAATGGCCGGGCGTCGTCATCGGAACGGTCGCCACGACCGTTGGAGCCATGGCGGAGCTGGCGGTACTGGTCTATTTCTGGCGAGCGGCACAGTCGCGGCCCCTCTTTCAGCTCAACGCGCGAAGCGCCGCGTAGCTACCGCCTTCCCGTGGCATCCTTCCAGAGTTGCTGCTCCGCTTCAAGCCGGAGCGTTTCGATGGGTGGAGGCGCAAGGCTCCGAATCTTGTCCCGCACTTTGTTTTCGACGTCGCGCTGGACCTCCCGAATCAGATCCATGATGCGGCGACGATAGTCGTCTCGAAACTTGCGGAAGGAAAATGCGCTTTCCGAAATCGAGCCGTATGGCGTTTCGCCTTGGATGGTCGCCGTGACTCGAAATCCCGCTTCGCCATTGTCGCCAAATCCGTCGTCCGAGACCGAGATGTTGTACGAGCCCCGTGCGTTGCGCTCATATCGAATGGAGCCTCCGCCACGCGAATAGCGCATATCGTCCTCGGCATCGCGCTCAATGCGATTGATCGTGCCTCGGTCGAGCTCACCGGGTCGGTTGTTGGCGCTAATGCGAATGGCGGCATCGATGCGACCGTATTCGAGGACCCGATCCCATCGCTCCCCGGGATCAATCACGTCGGTGACTGGGGTGATGTTCGTATCGTAGCGCCTTAAGACGGCGACGATGCGCTCAGGATTCATGAGCAGGACCGACTCGATCCGATCGGGAACAGCCCGGTCCCCCATTACCAGTGCCAGAATGCCCTCCTTTTCAAAGGCCGCAATGTGCCACGGCTCATGTCGCACACGGGGAAAGTAATGTACGGGACGCTCATCAAGTTCGCGCTCAAAGTCTCGCAGCGTGGGCCGTCGCCCCTCATACTTCACGCGGATGGCCCGAACCACTGCGTTTGCGCCACGGCCATCAAGAAGCGCATCGACTCGGATCGTATCATCGGCGGAAACGATCAAGAGCGCTTCAGGAACCACCGCGCCGCGTGTCGTTCGGAACTTCTTCTTAATGTCGGCGTCCTTGTCCACGTCGACGTCAATGCCGGACCAAGATCGACCATCAAATGTGGTGACCGGGCGAGGAATGAGGTCGGATTGTGCCGCAGCAACACTCAACAAGAGACCGGCCGCAACGACTGTGATTCCGAAGCGAATCATGCTGTCATTATGAATTGAGCGACAGTCCCACGTCACACCACGGCCAGCAGAGTAGTCGGATACCTGCACGTTGCCGCCAGTCGGCGCTACGCCCAAGGCTTTCGAACGACGAGGTCACCGATTGGAGCGGCAATCCCCCCGTTTTAGCCTAAGGCAAGTTTCGATCAGCCGCAATTCCCAGGCGCTCCGCCACTCGAGCCATCGTGGCTCCGGCGATCGCGCGGGCACGCTCAGCCCCATTGACGAGGATGGCGTCGAGTTCATCGGGCTGATCGAGCAGTTCATGGACCCGGGCTTGGATCGGACTTAGCGTCTCGACGACGACCTCCAGCACCGACTTTTTGAGAAAGCCATACCCTTTGCCTTCGAACCGCGCCTCAATTGCCGGCTGCGACTCGCCGGAGAGCACCTGATAGATGGTCAGCAGGTTTTTCACGCCAGGTCCGGCATGGTCAAAGCGGACTTCTTGGCCGCTGTCGGTCTTGGCCGACATAATCGCCTTCTTCAACTTCGCCGGTGGATCGAGGATGCCAATCGAGTGTCCGGCACGCTCTTCGCCTGCGCTCTTGCTCATCTTGGCCGTTGGGTCGTCCAGTCCCATGATGCGTGCGCCCGCGGTGCGGATCATCGCCTCGGGAACGACAAAGGTTTCCCCGAACATGGCATTGAATCGAATGGCCAAATCGCGTGTGTATTCCAAATGCTGCTTTTGGTCATTGCCAACCGGAACGAGAGCCGCGTCATAGAGCAGAATATCCGCCGCCATCAGGGCCGGGTAACACAGAAGCCCCGCACCGACACTCTCCTGCTTTTGCGCTTTGTCCTTGAACTGAGTCATGCGCTCGAGCCAACCGAGCGGGGTCGCGCATGTGAGGATCCAGCTCAGATAGGCATGCTCCGTCACCATTGATTGGATAAAGATCGCGGACTTTCGGGGGTCAATGCCCGAGGCGATATAGATGGCCGCGATCTCGCGCGTCTTGGCTCGAAGCTCCTCCGGCCGCACAACGTCTGGAATGGTCAGCGCATGGAGGTCAACGACGCAATAGAAGTTTTCGAATTCGTCTTGGAGTTCCCGCCATTGGGTCAAAGCGCCAATGTAGTTGCCGATATGCAGCTTTCCGGTCGGCTGAACGCCAGATAAAACGCGCTTGCGGGTGGGTTCGAGACTCATTGGACGAACTCAGATTGTGGCGCAATCCGCGCCGACGTTAGGATCGCTGCTTCAACAAGTCGCGAATCTCGGTGAGCAACACCACGTCCTCTGGAGTGGGCGGCGGCGGCGCTGCTTCTTCCGCTGCCTTCTTGTCGCGCTCCGCCAGCGTGCGCAGTTTATTGACTGCTTTGACCACGAAAAAGAGGGCAAACGCCACCACCAGGAAGTTGATCATCGCGTTCAGGAACAGCCCATAGCGAAGCGCCACTGCGCCGGCGTCATTCGCCGCCTTGACCGTGTCGTAGGGTCCAGCCGGCTGGCCTTCTTTGATCACGAGAAAGAAGTTTGAGAAGTCCATGCCGCCGA